>NZ_AP024525.1:2942377-4413566 GCF_020886775.1 Sinomonas cyclohexanicum | reverse complement strand
AGATTAGATGATGGGACAACCCAGAAGATAGCTGGCCTCAGGGGCCCGATGAATTACACTGATGGAGTTCACCCGGCTACCCGCGCCGATACGCTGTCCACAGGGCTGTGAGTGGAGTTGGCCACAGGCTGGGGAAAGTGCACGGCGGCCGCATCGGCCCGTGTGGCGAGGCATCTCCGCGCGCGCCCGAATTGACGCTGGGCCCCGTCGTGACCTAACGTCGTTAAGTCCTTTGTGTCTGCTTACTGTCCTGTCGCATGCCCTCCGACGCCACGCGGTGCCCTCGATCTGGGGACCCGACGAGGCGGCCGGCATGAGGCGCGGCGGGGCGGCAGGCCCTATAACGTAGCGTCCGCCCGCACTTCGACTTCGTTCGGCAGACGCGCTCGATCTACTGGAGTGAGAGAAGTGAGCAAGCGGACTTTTCAGCCGAATAACCGCCGTCGTGCCAAGAAGCACGGCTTCCGTCTTCGCATGCGTACCCGTGCCGGCCGTGCCATCCTGGCGGCCCGCCGGTCCAAGGGCCGTACTGAGCTCTCGGCCTGAGTTCTGATCCGGACGGCGGAGACGTCGCAGGCAGCGCGCTGAGGGTGACCTGATGCTCGCCACAACCCATCGCCTGCGCTCCGCCGCCGATTTTACGCATACCGTACGTTCCGGCGTCCGCCAAGGGCGCCGGAACGTCGTGCTGTATGCGGTCCGTTCGGAGGGCCGGCCCTCGCGGTTCGGCTTCATCGTTTCGAAGGCCGTGGGGAACGCAGTCACCCGCAACCTCGTTAAACGGAGGCTGAGGGAAGCCGCGGCTTCGACGGTCCGTGCACAGCCCGAAGGGCTCGACGTCGTGGTGCGCGCCCTTCCTGCCTCTGCCCAGGCGAGCTGGGCCGATCTCAGCAAGGACTACGAGTCGGCGCTAGGCGGAGCCCTGCGACGCCTCGACCGAGACGCGCAGCCGGGCGGATTGCCCAGCGGCGGGGAGAGGAGCGCCCATGGCGGCCACGGCTGAGATGCCCGGAGCCAAAGGCCACGTCGCCGTGCCCCGGTGGGTGGCCGCCGTCGTGCGCTTCGTCTGGACGCTCCCGCGGAACATCCTCGTCCTGCTGCTCAAGGTGTACCGGGCGATCGTGTCCCCGCTGTACGGCCAGGTGTGCCGGTTCTTCCCCTCCTGCTCGGCCTACGCCCTCGAGGCGGTCACGGTGCACGGGGCTGTGCGAGGATCGTATCTGGCCGTGCACCGGCTCCTGAGATGCCATCCCTGGAATCCCGGGGGAATCGACCATGTCCCCGAGGGGCACCGGCACTGGCCGGAGGACCGACTTCCACGAATCCTGGTGCTCAACCACCCGGACCGCTACTGGACTGACAACGAGAATGACGTGAGGAACTAGGGAAACGCATGGACCCGTTAAGCGCCATACTGCTGCCCTTCGAGTGGCTGGTCTCTTTTGTGATGGTGGCCTTCCACGAGGCCCTCTCGTTCATCGGCCTGCCAGCCGCGAGCGGGTGGACGTGGACGGCATCGATCATCGGGCTCGTGCTCGTGATCCGAGCGGCCCTCATCCCCGTGTTCGTCAAGCAGATCAAGGCCCAGCGCGGCATGCAGCTGCTCCAGCCTGACCTGCAGAAGCTTCAGGCCAAGTACAAGGGCAAGACCGACCAGCTCTCGCGCCAGGCCATGGCTCAGGAGCAGATGGCGCTGTACAAGCAGCACGGGACCAACCCGTTCTCTGCGTGCTTGCCCATGCTCATCCAGATGCCGTTCTTCTTCGGCCTCTTCCGCGTCCTCTCGGGCATCAGCAACGCCCAGGCCAACAACACCGGCATCGGCGCGATGACCCACGACCAGGTCGAGCAGTTCCACAACTCGAGCATCTTCGGCGCGCCACTCTCCGCGTCCCTCCTCCACGGCGGCGGCGGTGACTACCAGATCGCCGTGTGGATCCTGTCGATCTTCATGATCGTGGCGATGACGGCGTCGCAGTTCATCACGCAGAAGCAGATCATGGCGAAGAACATGACCGAGGCTGCGATGCAGAGCCCGTTCATGAAGCAGCAGAAGATCCTGCTCTACATCCTCCCGCTCGTCTTCGGCATCGGTGGCATCAACTTCCCCATCGGCGTCCTCATCTACTGGACCATCTCCAACCTCTGGACCATGGGCCAGCAGTTCTACGTGATCCGCCGCATGCCTGCCCCCGGTTCACCGGCGGCCAAGGAGTTGAACGCGCGCCGGGCCGCCAAGGGTCTCGCCCCGATCGACGTCACCACGGGCAAGGTCGTCAAGCCCGAGGACATGCCGCCCCCGCCGCCGCCGAAGGTCCAGCGCGAGCAGCCGCAGCGGAAGAACAGGAAGAAGAAGTCATGACCTCCGAGAGCACTGCCGTGAACCTGCCTGACAGCGACCCCGCCGAGAACGCCGGGGCCCCCGGTGCCGAGGCGAACGCCTCCGCGCCCGAGGAGGCTGATCCCAGCACGGCCGCGGACACCGACTCCCAGGAGCCGGCCACGATGCCGCTCAGCCGGCTCGAGGAGGAGGGCGACATTGCCGCGGACTACCTCGAGGAACTTCTCGACATTGCGGACATCGACGGCGATATCGACATCGAGGTGCGCAACGGCCGCTCCTATCTCTCCGTGGTCGGCGACGAGGAGGCCGAGGGCCTCGACATCCTCGTGGGCCGCGACGGGGAGGTCCTCGAGGCACTCCAGGAACTGACTCGGCTCTCCGTCCTCGCTGCGACCGGCAACCGCTCGCGGCTCGTACTCGACATCAATGGGTACCGGGGCGAGCGTTCCGTGCATCTGGCCGACATCGCGGAGAAGGCGGTGGAGCGCGTCAAGGCCGGCGAGGCCTCGGTGCATCTCGAGCCTATGAGCTCGTACGAGCGCAAGATCGTGCACGACGCCGTCGCCGACCTGGGTTTCGTCAGCGAGTCGGAGGGCGAGGGCGCTTCCCGTCACATCGTCGTCTCGGCCGACTGACGATGGCGGAGAAGCCAGCCGACGCCACGTCCGTGGAGGTCCCGGACCTCGAGGGTCCCGAGCTGGCCGCCGCCGAGCGGCTCTTCGGTGACCGTCTGGATCTCGCCCGCCGGTATGTGGGCCACCTTGCGAGCTCCGGGCTCGAGCGCGGGCTCATCGGCCCGCGCGAGGTCCCGCGGCTCTGGAGCCGGCACGTCCTCAACTGCGCGGTCATCGAATCCGAGTTCCCGACCGGGGCCACGGTCGCGGACGTCGGAAGCGGCGCGGGACTCCCGGGGCTCTGCCTGGCCATTGCCCGGCCCGACCTGCGGCTGACGCTCATCGAACCGCTCGAGCGGCGCGTGGTCTGGCTCGAGGAAGTGATCGCGGATCTGGGGCTGGAGAACGTCGCGGTGGTCCGGGGGCGTGCCGAGCAGGTGGCGGGAACGGTCGACGTCGCGTTCGTCACCGCGCGCGCGGTGTCCGCCCTCTCGACCCTCGTCCCCATGACCCTCCCGCTGCTCGGCGGGACGGGGACCCTCGTGGCCATCAAGGGGCGCAGCGCCGCTGAGGAAGTAGAGAAGGCCGCGAAGGTGATCCGGAAGTTCAAGGGGCATTCGCCGCAGGTGCATCTGGTGGGCGAGGGGCTTCTCGCGGAGCCCACAACCGTGGTGAGGATCGCTGTCGGAGAGGCCTGAAGTACCTCGGGAGAGCATCTTCAGCCGTTAGTCTAGTGTGAGGCAATCGACGCGAATCGAGAGTGAGTTGACCAGTGAACAGTGGTGAGACGTCGGCCCAACGGATCCCTCCCTTCCTGACGCTCGGTTCCGCCCGTGCCGCCTCTGACGAGGCGCCCAGTACCGCTCCCGACCCCGCACCCGTGGCCCAGTCTTCACCGGCCCAGGGCACCACGCGTGACGGCCAGGGGTTCCTGAAGACGGTAGACGAGGGCAGCCCGATCGCCTCGCAGCTCGCGAATGAGGCCAGGCGCCGGGAGCGCCTCCAAGGACGCACACTGCGCAAGCCAGACTCCACCCGCGTGTTCACGGTCTCGAACCAGAAGGGCGGCGTCGGCAAGACGACGACGACGGTGAACATCGCTGCGGCACTCGCCTCGGCCGGCCTGCAGGTCTTGGTCATCGACATCGATCCGCAGGGCAACGCGTCGACCGCGCTAGGGATCGAGCATCACGCCGAGGTCGAGAGCATCTACGACGTGCTCATCAACGATGCTCCTCTGGTTGACGTAGTGGCGCCGTGCCCCGACGTGGACAACCTTGTGTGTGCCCCGGCGACCATCCATCTCGCGGGGGCGGAGATTGAGTTGGTCTCGCTCGTCGCCCGCGAACAGCGGCTCCGCCGTGCGATCGACAACTACGCCGTGGCCCGCAAGGAGGCTGGGCTTCCGCGGCTCGACTACATCTTCGTGGACTGCCCGCCGAGCCTAGGCCTCCTCACGGTGAACGCCTTCTGCGCCGCGACGGAGGTATTGATCCCGATCCAGTGCGAGTACTACGCGCTCGAGGGACTCAGCCAGCTCCTCAAGAACATCGAGATGATCCAGAAGCACCTCAACGCTGATCTGAGGGTGTCGACGATTCTCCTCACCATGTATGACGGGAGGACGAATCTGGCGGCCCAGGTCGCCGCCGAGGTTCGCGAGCACTTCCCGGAGCAGGTCCTCGACGCTGTGGTGCCGCGGTCCGTGCGCATTTCTGAGGCCCCCAGCTACCAGCAGACCGTAATGACGTACGACCCGACGTCGACCGGAGCGCTGTCCTACCTCGAAGCCGCCGCCGAGATCGCGGAGCGATAGGCGGCCCGCATACCCGTCACCACCACTCGAACAGCCAGGTGCCCGGCGAAGGGCCTGAGGGAGGATACCGCTATGAGCGAGAAGCGCCGAGGACTGGGCCGGGGCCTGGGGGCCCTCATTCCCAGCTCCGCCCCGGCGACCAGCGGCTCGACGACGCCGTCACGCCCTGTGGACCTCTTCTTCCCTGACGCAGGACGCCGTGGTGAGTCCGAGGCGGAGACGCCGGGGCCGGCGTCGCCTGTTGAGGCGGGCGCCTCCGACGACGATTCCGCTCCCACCGCTTCGGCATCACCGGAGACGGGGGGCGCCGCCGAGACGAAGACGGCGCGGCCGTCCCGCTCGCGGGCCAAGGAGCGGGACACGGATGAGCTCGATCTGGTCGAGGTTCCCGGGGCGCAGTTTGCCGAGGTTGCGGTGGGGGACATCCATCCGAACCGGAAGCAGCCCCGCACTGTGTTCGATGAGGACGAGATGGCTGAGCTCGTCCACTCGGTGCGCGAGATCGGCATTCTCCAGCCGATCGTCATTCGGAAATCAACCGAATCCGGTAGCCAGCCCTATGAGTTGGTGATGGGCGAGCGCCGGTGGCGGGCCGCCATGGCAGCGGGGCTCGACGTGCTTCCCGCGATCATCCGGGATACCGGGGACGACGCGCTGCTTCGCGACGCCCTCCTTGAGAACCTGCACCGAAGCCAGCTCAATCCACTCGAGGAAGCCGCGGCCTACCAGCAGCTGCTCGAGGACTTCGGCACCACCCACGAGGAGCTTGCCGACCGCATCGGCCGCTCGCGCCCCCAAGTCTCCAACACCATCCGTTTGCTCCGACTGCCCCCGTTGGTTCAGCGCCGTGTGGCTGCCGGCGTGCTGTCGGCTGGTCACGCGCGTGCCCTCCTCTCGCTGCCGGACGACGCGGCGATCGAGCGCATGGCGCAGAAGATTGTGTCTGAGGGGCTGTCGGTTCGAGCCACTGAAGAGGCTGTCGCCCTCTATCAGGAGCCGGAGGAAGCGCGGCGACCGTCGGCCCGCACCAATGCCCGCCACGAGCGACTCGACTTCTTGGCGTCCTCTCTCGCGGACCGTCTCGATACGAATGTGAAGATCACCCTCGGTGCGCGCAAGGGAAAGGTGAGCATCGAGTTCGCCTCTGTTGAGGATCTCAACCGGATCATGACTCTCATCAACCCCGAGGATGGCTAGGCACACGAGTGACCTGACTTGCCGCACCTCTTGAGCGGGTCCCGTTTCACGTGAAACGGGACCCGCTCTTTGCGTGATAGGGTTCGGGGCTGCCTGGTCCCAAAAGCTCTCACGGGACTCGAGGCCGGCCGGCCGATCAGTGAACTCATCTGGTATGAGATGCAGGAAGGGAGCCCTGGTATCCTGCGGACCGGCAGGGCCCGGAGTAAGGGAGTACCTGATTCACAGATGCACTGACCATCGCCAGCTGCCATTCGCCGTTCGCCGTGGGGTTCATCCGTTCTTGTTGGGGCCGCGCCCACCACGCCACGCTGCGTATCTCACGGGTGCTGCCTTCGATCGGGCGGGCTTTGGATGAATGCGCCGAACCCGCGTCGACATATGGTTTCTCGGCAGCGAGTGTCGGCCGCATTGGGTAGACGACGAGCACGGCAGGGTCTCGGTGACGCCGATTGTCTTCTTGGGCTCGGCACGTGAACTGATGAGACACCGGAGGGGCGGTAGCGCTGTCGAGATTTCATTGACGTTGTGGAGGGCGACCATCGAGTTCGTCCCAATGGCTCCGTACATCCATCTTCGATGACCGATGTCTTGCATTGAACGTCGTACTCGCTGTGCCGACGTGTGGTCTGCACGGTTGCGACCTGGCCCCGCCTCGTACCCCGGGTTGATCGGCATCTGACTGGCCGAAATGGTGGTTCGCTCGCGGCGTGGGGGCTGGATGCCTGCGGTGCGGGGGAGTCTCCTTCGCCGCCAGCACCGTCTCGCGCTGAAGATCGGGTGAGACATAGTCGGGACTTCGCAGTGACAGTGTGGGACGTGGCTCGTGCGCCAGCGCGGAAACGTCGTGGTCTCGACCGTTCCGATCCAGCTAGGACATCTTGCGCATCTCCTCGTCATCCGTGCGGGCGTCATGGCTGAACAGAGAGAGGTGAGACTGTCTTGAGCAGTTGCCGTCATATGAGACTGCCTCATCTGTGAGCGGGCCCGGGGGTGGGCAAGAGCTGGGTTCGAAGGTTCTATCGACCGAATGCCGGCGGTGATCGGCAGTTGGCGTGCGGGGCCCAGTGTTACGTTCGATGTTTCACGTGAACGCTGAGCCGATTCTTGTGTGGCCGGAATGCGCCCATCCGGTTTCACGTGAAACAAGAATTGGTGTTGGGCTTCCAACGCAGCGAGACCCCTCAGGCGGCCGGGTCGGATCATATCTGTGCGCGGTGTAAAGCAGTCCTATCCCGCACATGAGGGGCGACTCGCGAGCTTGCCTAGTGCGTCCGAGCCGAGACCGTCAGTCGGTATAAAGGACCGCTATCCGACAGGTCAAATTCGATCGCGCGTCCGGCCCGCGTCGCTGCGCCCGAATAGCACCGCGGCGCCTGGCGTAGCAGCTTATCCGGCAAGATCTGGAGGCAACTCAGAAATGACGCCGTCCGTCGCCGTGAATGGTGCCGGGTGTTCGGCGTTGGCGCATGCTAGACCGTGCGATCCAGCGAGCGGGCTGGCCGGGATGACTCGCTGATACGAATGTATCCCTTCGGCGGGCTGATGCACGTGCCGCCTAGCGAAGATCTGAACCGAGGCCGACCCCTTATCGCTCGAGCGACTCTTCCGTGAGTTCGATACGTCTGCCGAGCGCTGGCACATGCCTACCCTTTGGCCATCTCCTTGTTTCACGTGAAACGAGAACTGGGCCAGCAGGTTCCCATCCACCCTGCGTCGACGCCGGCCGCGCCTGGCCTGAGCGACTCGCGTCGTGGGCCGGTGTCGTCTACTTATGAGCAGGGTTAGCCGAGAGATTCCTCCGGAGGGGGGCGGATAGCCCGGTGCTGGTCGCCGTGTGGGCCACAGCGCGTATTGATCGGAACTGAGGCTTCGCGGGGGCCTACCAATCATCGATGCATTCCCCGCAGACTCCACAACACTTGCTTGCAGAGCGCTCACCGCATTTCTCGAGACCGTTGGCATGTCCGGCTCTGATACCTGCTGGCGAGGAGCGACCAGTCCTAGATCTCGAGGAGGAAACGGTAGCTGACCGAGAGCTGTGTTGTGCGCCGGGGCCAGATTCGGAACAGATAACGTCGACCGGCTAGAGGGCGGGAGTCGGAGGCGGCGGTACCACGGTGATCCTCGGTGGATGTCTTGATCCTCGCAGGTCCCTTGATCTCAGGCAAGAAGGGACGTGGGTGAGGCTATTCGACGTCTGTTCGGGGCGTCATCCCTCGACCGTGGGCGTGTATGTGACCTGGAGGACCGATCCAGGTGAGACGGTGTGGTCTGTACAGGCATGCGCAGGACGCAAACGTGTCCTTCATCGGTCACGGCGCAGGACAGGAGACTCATCCCTCGTCCCGGGCTGGTCACCCATGTAGTGGCTCTGCGCGCTGACGACCGGCGGTTCGGGAGAGGAATCGGTGGTGTCTTTCGTGCTTGCGAAGCGTAAGCATCGGCGGCGCGCGCTGTGGACCTTGCTGTGGATATTGCCTGTGGATAATCATGTGGACAAAGGTTGGCGATTGCCACAGGTCCGAGGTTACGAACCGTTCGAGCGGCATCCTCATCCGCCTGATCGGTCACAGTGGACTCGATGATTCGGTGCCTGATGAGTCGATGCAGGGCCGGCTGAAGTGCCCCTTGACCTCGATGGGTCCTCGGAGAAGCCACCTATGCGACGCTCGGAACATAGCACTGTGCGGGTACGCCACCGGAGACGGCTTAGTACAGCCAAAATACGGGTTTGTCCGACTTGCACAATTGTTGCGTGATCGACCGCGCGAGCACGACACAGCTCGGTGCTCGGAGCCTTGGGGGCAGTCAAACGGCGCTCGCCCGTGCGTTGTTGCCTGCGACACTGTCGCTGAGCAGCGTGGATTGTCTGTGGATAGATGGGGGCTCTTGTGGATGACGGTTGTTGATAGTCCTGTGGATAACCGTGTGGAGGGTCGGTCATCGTGATGGGAGGTTGGCGTGGTGGAACTCGCCAGTGTGGAGCCGGAGTGGTGAATGTTGGCTCTCCGACGACACCTCGGCCCGTCTTCGTGATGGATCACCGGACGCGCTCTGACAGTCTGAATAGGCACCGAGTCCGTGCCGGCGGTCAGAATCTGATGCACCTGTTTCGCGCGACCCAGAAGTGTGCCGCGCCATGAAGGATTGGTCCGTGCTTCCGACGGTCCGTATGCGATGATAGGGCGTCCGGCATCCGCGGATGCCGGGCGGTAGGGCGCCCGACGGGCTGGGGGGTCGCAGGGCCCAGAGGAGTGGGTCGTGATTGCGCTGCCGGCCGTGGCGTGTGCAGCAGCTCTTTGTGCCCCAACTTGCGGACCGCGGAGGCGACGCGGAGGCCCTCATCAGACTATCCGAGTCATCGTGAGAGCCGTCAGGTGCTGTGGCCCTTCGCTATCCCGCGGCCCAAGATTGGCTATCGTCGGCCATATTGTTTCACGTGAAACAGCCGACTCTTCCGGGAAGGTTTGCCCTCACCTCGACGAGCGGAAGGCAACGTCTACCGTGGCCATGAGCCAAGTTGGTCGCACCGGCTAGGCGAGCGTCCTCTGGGACCCGCCCTTCTCCAGGTTAGCGTGTCCGGTTGTCGCCGGGGCGAGTGCGTCGAGCTGCTTCACCTCCCTCGGCGGTCACGCACTGAGTGGCCAGCATCTCTGGCGATAGGTACAGATCGATAGTGAACGGACAGGGTCATGCGTCTGCGGACATCTGTCATGCTATTCGGCGGACAGGGGAGACCATCGTGGGCCCGCGGTTCGGCGGTGGTTCGGCGCGCCGGGTGGTGGTCGTAGTTATGCCTTGCTCTACTCCTCCCAGGGCTGCCCTGCAGCCCCCAAGAGGACAGGATAGAGATTCGGCGGCGCCTCCTCTCAGCAGGATCAGCATGGGCGTCGATCGGCGGACATAGTGTCATGGGACCGGTTGGTCCGCTGTACTGTCAGTCTGTCGCTGGTTCCGCGTGGTGGGACTGCGCGCGGAGTATTCGCGGTGCCTACTCTTAGTGTGTCCACAACGCTGTCGGCGGGCCCGGCTCGAGAGGCAAGTGCAGTCCCGCTTATGTGATCGTGGAATGTGATCTATCACTCGATACCGCCATGCCACGAGTCGCGAGGATGAGGGATTCTCTGGGTGTTCAAGTAGTTCTTTGTGGGGCACACTGGTGAGCCGTCAGTCAACGTTCTGGAAGCTAAGATCCCCGTTGAGCTAGGGTTGGTGTCCACCATCGCTCTGTTCCTCACTTGGTAGTGATGCGTAGAACCCGCGCAACGCTGCCTTAGTTTCACGTGAAACATGATCTCTTGGGCACAGCGAATTCCCTTCCGGAAGTCCGGTGGTAGTGAGCAGGATTCGATTCGCGGTTGTGTACTCGTGCCACACTTCTGAGAATGCGTCAGACACTGCTCGAGTTGTGCTCACTACGAATGGCCTTCCTACACGTTCCGGGAAGGCTCGGATGATAATCCGCGGCGTCCAGGACCGTTCGCGGCTGCACGGCACGCCAGTTCCACGCGTGCGGACACCGTGCGGCCCCCGAATGTAGCAGCCGAAGGGTTATCTCTGCTGTGGACCGCGTACTGCGGGCGCCGGTCTGAAGGCGGCGCGGTTTCACGTGAAACCGCGAGCGACGGCACCACAGGCGAACGTCAGAAAGCAGAGAGGAATCCAGCAATCGGGAGTGCCAGGCCTGCACGTTTCGTGCCGGCGTTATAGAGCGGCATCGTTTCACGTGTAACCGGGAGATCCTGACAGGAGAGTGTGGCGATGAGGGCGGCGGACCTAGTGCTCAAGAGAAAAGGGAGGGCGTGGCATCTGCCGCGCCCTCCCCTCCTGAGTTTGGTCACTTTGCGGTCGGTTTCGAGAGGACTGCCTGCTGACCTGCGGTAACGCTGTCGCGGGAGCGGTTCTGAGGCACTAATTGGTGCTCTACTGTGGTGGCTGTGGCATGGATTCGGCGGGTTCGGACGGCCTCCGGGGCGACGGCCGTGCAGATCGCCGAGTCCGTCGACGGGCGGCGGCGGATCGTGGCCCACGTCGGCTCGGCCCATACCGAGGCTGAGCTCGGGCTCCTGGTCGAGCGGGCGCGGGAGCTGCTGGACGACCCCGGCCAGGGCGAGCTCGACTTGGGCCTGGCCCCTGCTGCGCCCAGGACTGCACTGATCGGCCCGCCCGGGGAGCCGGCGCTCTTCGAGAACCCGGGGACACCGGTGCCAGGGCGATCGGCGGTTGCCCCGCCACGGGTGGTCGCCACCGCCTCACGGGTCCTCTTCGACACGCTCGCGGCGGTGTTCGACGACCTCGGCTTCGACGCCCTCGCCGACGAGGTGTTCCGGGACCTGGTGGTCGCCCGGATCGTGGAGCCGACCTCCATCCTGGACACCGCCCGCGTGCTGGGCGACCTGGGCGTGCGCCCGGCGAGCGAGAAGACGATGCGGCGCACCCTGTCCCGCGCGCACAGGGGCAGCTACCGGGACCAGATCGCCAGGGCGTGCTTCGAGCACGCCGCGGCCAGCGGCGATGTCTCGCTGTGCCTGTACGACGTGACGACCCTGTACTTCGAGGCCGAGAAGGAAGACGGGCTGCGGAAGGTCGGCTACTCCAAGGAACGCCGGGTCGACCCGCAGATCGTCGTCGGCCTGCTCGTGGACCGGGAAGGGTTCCCGCTGGAGATCGGCTGCTACGAGGGCAACAGGGCCGAGCAGACCACGATCATCCCGATCGTGAAGCAGTTCCAGGACAGGCATGGCATCGGGGACATGGTCGTGGTCGCCGACGCCGGCATGCTCTCCGCGGCCAACCTCACCGCGCTCGAGGAGGCGGGCCTGCGCTTCATCGTCGGCTCCCGCGCCGTCAAGGCCCCGCTGGACCTGGCCTCCCACTTCCGCTGGCACGGCGACGCGTTCACCGACGCGCAGGTCATCGACACCATCACGCCCAGGACCGGCCGGCGCAGCGAGAACAACGAGCTCCTGCGCGCCGAACCCGTCTGGGACCCCGAGACGCACCCCGGCTCCTGGCGGGCCGTGTGGGCCTACTCGGCCAAGCGGGCCGTGCGGGACGGCAAGACCCTGACACTGCAGGAGGACCGCGCCCGGGCGGTCATCGCCGGCGAGAAGGCCGCCCGCGCCCCGCGGTTCGTCAAGACCAGCGGCGACGGGCACACCCTGGACGAAGCCGCCCTGGCCCGCGCCCGCCGCCTGGTCGGGCTCAAGGGCTACGTGACCAACATCCCCGCGCACCTCATGCCCGCCGGCGAGGTCATCGCCTCGTACCACGAGCTCTGGCATGTCGAGCAGTCCTTCCGGATGTCCAAGACCGACCTCGCCGCGCGACCCATGTTCGTCCGCACCCGCGACGCGATCGAGGCCCACCTGACCATCGTCTTCACCGCCCTCGCAGTCTCCCGCGAGGCCCAGACCCGCACCGGCCTCGCGATCCGCAACATCGTCCGCCAGCTCAGGCCCCTGCGCTCAGCCACCGTCGCCTCCAACGGCACCACCCAGACCATCGCGCCCCACATCGACCCCGACCGGCAGGCCATCATCGACGCCCTCACCACCGGGAAATCTCAGGCACTAAGCAAATGACCAAACTCAGGTTATAGAGCGGCATCGTTTCACGTGTAACCGGGAGATCCTGACAGGAGAGTGTGGCGATGAGGGCGGCGGACCTAGTGCTCAAGAGAAAAGGGAGGGCGTGGCATCTGCCGCGCCCTCCCCTCGGGAGAACCTCTGGTCAACGCCTACTTGGCGAGTACCTCGTTCCACTCTTTCTCGAAGTACTGCTTGGGCCGTGCGCCGATCACTGTGCCGGTGACCTTGCCCTTCTCAAACAGGTAGACCGCAGGGATCGAGGTGATGCCGTATTCGGCAGCGATGTTGGGATTGTTGTCGACGTCGACCTTGACCACGTCGACCTTGTCGGCGTACTCGACTGAGATGTCGTCGAGGATCGGTCCGAGCTTGCGGCAGGGGCCGCACCATTCAGCCCAGAAATCGACGATGACGGGCTTCTCGGACATGATCACCTTGTCGGTGAACTCGGCGTCGGTGACGTTCTTGGCGTTGCTCATCTGATGCGATCCGATCTCTTGAGTTGGATTATGCCTTGGCAGCCAATGCGCGCGCCTCGACGTCGGCCAGGTAATGCTCGACGTCGAGTGCGGCAACACAACCCGAACCGGCTGCCGTAATGGCCTGGCGATAGGTGGGGTCAACGACGTCGCCCGCCGCGAAGACCCCGGGAAGGCTGGTTCTCGAGGAGCGTCTCTCGACGGCGATGGTTCCCTCGGCGGTGAGGTCGAGGACGTCCTTGACGAGCTGCGTGCGGGGATCGTTGCCGATCGCGACGAAGATGCCAGTCACGGGGATCTCCGACTCGGTGCCGTCGACGGTGCTGCGCAGGCGGAGCGCACTGACCTTCTCGCCGCCGACGACGTCCGCGACCTCGGAGTTCCAGGCAAAGGAGATCTTCTCGTGGGCAAGTGCACGGTCGGCCATGATCTTCGAGGCACGAAGGCTGTCACGACGGTGGACCACGGTGACGGACCGGGCGAACTTGGTCAAGAAGAGTGCCTCCTCCATGGCCGAGTCACCGCCACCGATCACCGCGATGTCCTGGTCCTTGAAGAAGAACCCGTCACACGTAGCGCACCAGCTCACGCCGTGTCCAGAGAGTCGCTTCTCATTGGGAAGGCCGAGTTCGCGGTAGGCCGACCCGGTAGCGATGATCACGGAACGGGCCTTGTAGGACTCGCCGTTCGTCAGGGTGACGGTCTTGGTCTCGCCTTCCAACTCGACCGACTCGACGTCCTCGTATTCGATCTGCGCGCCGAACTTCGAGGCCTGCTGCTCCAGCTTGTCCATCAGCTCGGGACCCTGGACGCCCTCCGGGAAGCCCGGGAAGTTCTCTACCTCGGTCGTGTTCATGAGCTCGCCACCTGCGGTGACCGAACCGGCGAAAATCAACGGGTTAAGGTTGGCTCGGGCGGTGTAGATGGCTGCGGTGTACCCCGCCGGTCCAGAACCGACGATGATGACGTCGCGGACGTCGGCGGCGGTCTCAACGGTGCTCACGGGATGCGTACCTCTTCCTTGGGCGGTCACAACAGGTGGTGTCAGCAGCCACAACATATCGATGAGGTTCGATATTCCGTGCCGCCGTCTCATCCAAGGGTACCGAAGGGATGCACGGCGCCCCGAAGGCGACGACGTGAGGGACGACGCAGGAGGGGCCACGGACTCTCGTCCGTGGCCCCTCCCCAAGGCACCGGCGCCTATTCCACCTTGATCTCCGCGAGCCGCAGTCCGAACGGATACTGCGTCTGCGGCGCTGAGAGCCGGGGAAGCGAGTTGATCTGGATCAGCACATACTGGGCGGTCGGTGATGCGCTGACCGGAACCATCACCTGAGGACCTGTGAACGACGAGGTGCCCGCAAGCGCCGCGCCAGTCAGGCTCGGCTGGTTGTTCGTGTAGATGCTGAAGTTGCCGCCTGAGCCGCCCGACTGGATGAGGGTCACCTGCTTGACCTGTGCAGGGTCTTTGAGCTTGACGGCGAGGACGACGCTCTTGGTGAATCCGCCCCAATCCTCCCGTGCGAACTCCATTCCCGACCAGAACGTGGCGGGATTGCCATCAAATGTGAGCGGCAATTTGCTGTCGAAGGAATTGGCGAAGGTGAGCTCGTCAGGGTTCAGACGGGTCACCGAGTCGATGACGGGCGGTGCGGTGGGAGCCGGCGGCGGAGTGGTCTGCGCGTTGCTCGCTTCAGAGCTCGGCGATGTCTGTGACTGCCCGGTTGGCTGGTGCGTTCCGTTCGCTGTGCCCGTCTGCTGGGGCTGGAACAGCCCCCCGAGGGTGGTGAAGGCGAAGATGAGCGCGGCGATCAGGACCACCGCGAGTACCCCACCGACCAACCACGGCATGGACCGCGGGCGCGTCGACTCCTCGTCTTCGTAGTCGGTGTACCCGGATGACGACGACGGCTTGGGCCGCGCCGCCTCGGGCATGACTGCTGCAGGGCGATGCGACGGCCAGTGTTCGCGTGAAGACGCCGCGGGCTGACTCTGCTGGACGGGGGAAGCCGCGGTGGGCGCCGGGCCCGCGGCCTGGCTGGTCTGTGAGGCGGGCCACGGCGTGACTCGGGCTGCCCCAGCACCTGCAGAGGCGGGACCCGTTGCCGCCGGCCCCACCTGACCAGGGCCAGCGGCACCTGGGCCGGCCGAACCCGGGGACGAACGCGGCGGCGCGGCGGGCGGTGGCGGAATCGCGGCGGCCCCGGCTGCGGCCGCCCCGGCCGCTGTGCCCGTGACACGGCCAGGTGCGTTCTGCGCAGGCCGGGCTTGGGTCGGAGCCGCTTGGGTTGGCCCGGCCTGGGCGGGGCGGGCTTGGGGGAATCCTTGGGTCGGGCCACCCTGAACCGGCTCACGGGGTGAGGGTTCCTCGTGTTCGTCGTACCGGATGTACTCGCCCGGGCGGCCGGGGTCGACAGTGCCGTCGTAGGTTTCCGGCTCGTGTGAGCGAGACTCGCCGAACAGTTCGCTGCCGAGGGTGTCGGTGAAGAACGGCTCCACGTAGGGGCTTTCCTGCGGCACGATCAGGTCCAACAGATCGGCGGGAGAGGTGTGGTTCGTGATGAGGTACGTCGATCCATGGCTGATGCCGAGGTCCAAGACCTGGACTGAGCCGTGCCGCTCGCCCATGGCGACTTCTCGGGCGCTCTGCGCGAGCTGGTCGGCGTTGGCTCGCCCGGCAACGAGGATGCTCACGGGCCGATTCAGGACCTGGTCCACGCCGTCGAGGACGAGATCGCCCCCCTGGGACGTCACGATCGAGGACGTGACCTTGTACCGTCCCCCGATCACGGTGCCGACGTCGATGGACTGGGACACGGAAAACCTCCTGGTCGTTCGCGCGGGCACGACCCATGGCCGCGCCTTGTGCTGGTAGTGATCCTAGCGGACGGGGCTGTCAAGTCGCGGGGCATGCCCGTTCTCAGTCTTCGGGGAAATGCGGATTCTGGCCCGGAGGGCCCTGGAAGGACCGCCGTCCCGGGAGCCGTTCGGCGGGCGGGGCCGAGGGGCGCGCGCGGTACATGACCGGGTCGAACTGGCCCGAGATGCGGGGGATGATGCCCGTGTCGTCGGAGATCGTGATCGCGGCGGTGATGGGGGCCTCGGCGGGCTCCGAACGGGAGGCGGCGGCACCGGCGCCGTCGTGCGTGGGGGCGGTGGAGGCGCCCGCGGACGACGGCGCGGCCGCGCCTCCGCCGAGCCGCCCGCCGAGGCGCCCCAGGATCGGCGCGAGGAGATCGCGCAGCTCGGTGACGCGGAAGACGCGCAGAAGCACGAAGTACACGATCAGCATGGGCACGGCGATGATCATGATCGCGCCGAGGGCCGCGAAGTTGGAGCTCCAGATGAACCCGCTCGGGCTGTACCCGCCGAGGAGCCCGACGGCGGCGGCCCCCACCACGGCGGAGCCCGTCGCTGCGTACCCCATGCGGATGTACGAGCGGGCCACGTGCGCACCGTCGAGGTGACCTAGCAGGCGGCGGAGGTAGTGGCTGCTGAGGAAGACCGAGAGGATGTTGCCCACCGTGTACAGGCCGGCGATCGCGAAGATGATGTAGCGCGCCGCCAGGAACTGGATCGCGAACGCGCCGACCACGTTGAGGATCGCGAGCCACAGCTGGATCTTGAACGGGGTGCGGGCGTCCTCGTTGGCGTAGAAGACGCGGGCCATCATGAAGTTCGCGCTCATGAAGGGCGTGCTGAGCGCGAGGATGCTCAGGGTCTGGGCGAGCATGACGCCGTCCGAGGCGCGCCCTCCGGAAAAGAACATGCCCAGCGGCGCGGCCAGCGCGAACAGCGCGAGCGCGGCGAAGACCGTCGCGACGGCCATCGTCCGGAGGCCGTGCGAAAGCGCCTCTCGGACGCCGGAGCGGTCCCCGGCCTGGGAGGCCTCGGTCATCCGGTTGAAGAGGACCGTGGCGAGGGAGAGCGCGATGATCGAGTGCGGCAGCAGGTAGAGCTGCGAGGCGATCTCGAGCACGGTATTGCCGGGAACCTGCTGCCACAGCGGGTTGCCGGCCTCTTGGAGCCGCTCGCGCTCGGCGCCCGGCTGGGACGCGATCTTCATGACATAGAGGAACGTCAGCTGCCCCACGGCGGTGGTCGCGAGCGTCCAGATGCCCAGCCGCGCGGCCGCACCGAGTCCCACCCCGCGCCAGCCGAATCGCGGCGCCAGTCCGAGCCGCAGCCGCATGACGGGGATGAAGAGGAGCGCCGTCTGGATCACGACGCCGATCGTGGACATCGCGGCGATGAAGAACGTGTGGGCGCCGGTCCAGTTGTCGAGGCTGTGCGGGTTGGCCCGGTTCGCCCCGAAGATCCACACGAACATGCCCAGGCCGGCGATCGCCACGATGTTGTTCACGATTGGAGCCCACATGGCCGGACCGAATGCCCCGTGCGCATTGAGCACCTGCGTCAGGAGCGCGTAGAGGCCGTAGAAGAAGATCTGGGGCAGGCACCAGTACGCGAACACCGTGGCGAGTTCGAGCTGCGGGGGGCTGTATCCGGAGGTGGTCAGTCTCATGACCCATGGCGCGGCCACGGTCACGGCGGCCGTCAGCACAAGCATCACGAGCACGCCGAGGGTCAGGAGGCGGCTGATGTAGTCGGCGCCCCCGTCCGCGGCCTTGCTCGCCTTGATGATCTGCGGGACGAGGACCGAGTTGAACACGCCGCCGGCCACGAGCAGGAAGATCAGGTTCGGCAGGTTGTTCGCGTTGACGAACGTGTCCGCGACGGTCGAGCCCAGGCCCAGGGCGAGGATCAGCATCCAGGAGCGGATGAAGCCGAGCGCCCTCGAGACGAGGGTGCCTGCCGCCATGATCGCGCTCGAGCGGGCCTCGGAGACCGGTGCGGACTTGGGCGTGGCCACGGCTACCTCACGCGAGCAGGTGCTCGGGCAGCACCTCGCGGGCCAGGTCCGCGATGCGGCGCTCGTTCGGGAAGGAGAGGCGACGGGCGAGCTCGGAGATGGGGACCCACGCGACGTCGATCGCCTCGTGGTCCGGGTCGTTCTCGATGGTCAGGTGCCCGCCCGTGGCGCGCAGGAGGTAATGGTGCACCGTCTTGTGGACCCGATGGCCCGTGACCGTGAACCAGTAGTCGATGCTGCCGAGCGGGGCGAGGATCTCGCCCATGATGCCCGTCTCCTCGTTGATCTCCCGCACGGCGGCGCGCTCGTTCGATTCGCGGCCCTCCGGGTGGCCCTTGGGCAGGCACCACTCGAGGCGTCCCCCGCGGTTGAGGCGCGCGATGATCGCCACCGGCAGGTTCAGATCCGAGGTGTCGACGACGACGCCGCCGGCCGAGACCTCCTCCACGGTGGGCAGCGACGAGGGGTAGGCATGACCGGCCGGGGCGATGTGCGGCCCGACGGCCGACGGCAGGGGCGCACTCCTCCTCTTCTGAGGATCGCTCGGCAACGGGATGACCATGCAGACCACTCTAACGAAAGAGCCCCCGCCCCGGACGGCACCTCTGGGGGTGGAACGGGCCCGCGCCGGGATCTGCCAAGCTTTAAGGACTATGGGAGCAGACAAGACGGCAGTGCAGGAAGCGCGATTCGCGGTGGACCCCGTGGTCCTCGAACTCGGACGGCGGTTTGCCGGCGCGGGCTTCGAGCTCTCCCTCGTCGGCGGGCCGGTGCGCGACCTCTTCCTGGGCCGCACCTCGCCGGATCTGGACTTCACCACGGACGCGAGCCCCGACGAGACCATCTCGGTGATCAAGGGCTGGGCGGACGCACACTGGGACATCGGGCGGGAGTACGGCACGATCGGCCTGCGCAAGGGCGGCCACCAGATCGAGGTCACGACATACCGCGCCGAGGCGTACGACCCCGACTCCCGCAAGCCCGCGGTCGCGTTCGGCACGGATCTCGTGGCGGATCTCGAGCGCCGGGACTTCAGCATGAATGCCATGGCACTGCGCCTGCCCGATCTCGAACTCGTGGATCCATTCGGCGGCCTCACCGACCTCCATGCCCGCCTCCTGCGCACCCCGGGCGCCCCCGAGCTGTCCTTCTCGGACGACCCGCTGCGGATGATGCGGGCGGCGCGGTTCGCGTCCCAGCTCGGAGTCGGCGTGGCGCCGGAGGTCAAGAAGGCCATGACGGACATGGCCGATCGGATTGAGATCATCTCCGCCGAGCGCGTGCGGGACGAGCTCGTGAAGCTCGTCAACGGTGCGGCGCCGCGGGCAGGGATCGACCTGCTCGTCGAGACGGGCCTCGCCGAGCGGGTGATCCCCGAGATCCCCGCGCTCCGCCTCGAGGCGGACGAGCACCACCGCCACAAGGACGTCTACCAGCACTCGCTCACGGTCCTCGAGCAGGCCATCGGCCTCGAGACGGGCCCGGACGGGCCGGTGCCCGGCCCCGATTTCGTGCTGCGGTTCGCGGCGCTGATGCACGACGCCGGCAAGCCGGCAACGCGCCGGTTCGAACCTGGCGGCGGGGTCTCCTTTCGCCACCATGACGTGGTCGGCGCGAAGATCGTCAAGAAACGCATGAAGGCGCTGCGCTTCGACAACGACACGATCAAGGCGGTGGCGCGGCTCGTCGAGCTGCACATGCGGTTCTATGGGTACGGAGACGCGGGCTGGACCGACTCTGCCGTTCGCCGCTACGTGACGGATGCCGGGCCCCTCCTGGAAAGGCTGCACCGGCTCACGCGCTCGGACGTCACGACCCGCAACCAGCGCAAGGCGGACCGCCTCTCCTTCGCCTACGACGACCTCGAACAACGCATCGCCGAGCTCGCCGAGCGTGAGGAGCTGGCCGCGATCCGTCCAGACCTGGACGGCGCCCAGATCATGGACATCCTGGGCATCCGGCCGGGGCCGCTCGTGGGGCGGGCCTACCAGTTCCTGCTCAATGAGCGGATGGAGAACGGCCCGCTGCCCCACGACACGGCGCGCGAGCGACTGCTTCAATGGTGGGCGGAGCAGCCGGAGGGCAGCACGCCCGAGAGCGGCGCCGTCGAGAGCGAGGGGCACTAGATGAACGGCATGGGCCTTCCCGGCATGGAGGACTTCGGGCTCACGCGGCTCTGGCTCCTGCGGCACGGCGAGACGGAGTGGTCGAAGAGCGGCCAGTACACCGGCCTGACGGACCTTCCCCTGACTCCTGTCGGCGAGGAGCAGGCTAGGACGGCCGGCAAGACGCTCTACGGCGTCGACTTCGGCCTCGTGCTGACCTCGCCGCTGCAGCGGGCCCGCCGGACCGCCGAGCTCGCGGGATACCCCGAGGCGCAGCCGGAGCCCAATGCCGTCGAGTGGGACTACGGCGACTACGAGGGCGTCCGGTCCGCCGACGTCCGCCGGGAGAACCCGGACTACCTCATCTGGAAGGACGGAGTGCCGAACGGCGAGGCGCTCGACCACGTGGGGGAGCGTGCCGACCGGATCGTCGAGCGGGTGCGCACGGCCGGCGTGGAGAACGCTCTGGTCGTGGCCCACGGCCACTTCTGCCGCATCCTGGCTGCCCGCTGGATGGGCCTCCCCGCGGACATGGGACGCCATTTTGTGCTCGGGACCGCCGAGGTGTGCCGACTCGGATGGGACAAGAAGACGCCCGCGATCGAGGCGTGGGGGCTCTGACTGCCCGCTTCAACAATTCCCTGAAGATTCCTTCAAAGAATGCTGATCTTACGCTTGCGGTTTATCAGGACGTTGGGCTACCTTTATTCATGAGTCCTTGAGGACTTATGAAAGCTCACCGATCGGCCCCTCAGGGGGCAGATCACCAGACCGGATGACAGAAGGAGGCTGGACCGATGACGATCACCAAGGTTCTCAACCGTGGTTGGACCGCGTTTCTGATGGGCGGTCACCGGGGCCTCCTGCCGGTCTTTGGCGCCATGGGCGCCTGAGTTCCTCGGAAGGAAGTCTCCGCGACGACCCGCGCCCGCACGGTCTCAGGACTCCATGTCCTGGAGCCGTCTGGCCGATCGTTGCGACGTTGACCCGTTGAACCGCCCGTATGCCACCCCGCCCGCCTGGGGCCAGCGCCCTTTGAGCGTCCCCTCGCGCCGGCGGCACGTCCTGCGGAATCCTTGCCTTTCCTAGGCAAGTTATTCCCTGGTCAATTCTGCGTCATCATGTGCGCGCATTTCCCTGTCGCTGCACATTGTCATTGCGCCGTCTTTGTTGTCTGTTGCGGCGCATTTCGATTGCCGGAT
Source organism: Sinomonas cyclohexanicum (assembly GCF_020886775.1). GTDB lineage: Bacteria > Actinomycetota > Actinomycetes > Actinomycetales > Micrococcaceae > Sinomonas > Sinomonas cyclohexanicum. The sequence continues at coordinate 4,392,340 of NZ_AP024525.1, read as the reverse complement.
CCCTTTCGGCAATGACGCATGCCCTTCCTCGGTCGACCGACCATACGCCTATCGGCCGCGCCACGCCGCGCTGCCCGCTGACCAGGAGACTCCCGTGTCCTCGCGCCAGACCCTGATCCAACCCCAGCCCACCCCGAGCGCGGCGACCGAGGCGACCAGTCCGCCGTCGTCCGCTCACTCCACCACCGCGACCCCGACATCCCGCAAGGAGGTGACCACCATGGCCCAGCGCATCCGCCGCATCCTGCGCAGCACGATCGGGTTCAGCATCGACGGGGCTCGCATCGACGCCCATCGCGACGCCGTGCAGCGCGAACTCGGCCTGTCCCGGCCGATCCTGTGACAGCCGGCCCGCTGGAAACTTTCGGTTGGCTTGCAGATTCTGTGCAGCCTCTTCTCAGCGAGGTGTGATTCGTGAAGAATCTCCTTCACGTGCACTGCACCCGTGTACGGGAAGGAGAATCCATGCGCAGGAAACTCGCCGCCCTCCTGGCGGCCTTCGCAACAGTCTTCAGCCTGGCCTTCATCGCGGCCCCCGCACAGGCGAGCACCGGCGGTACCCCCGACGGCGACGCCCACCCGGGGGTCGCGATGATCGCGTTCTACGATGCGACGGGCAGGTACCGCTGCTCGGCGGCTCTCGTCTCGCCTACCGTGCTCCTCACCGCCGCACACTGCACCGATGGAGTGCTTGGCAAGGTGCTCGTGGACTTCGATTCCGTGATCGCCGAGAAGGGGCCGTCCCCGCTGCCTGTCGCCGGCAATCCCAGCGCGGGCTACACCGGGGACGAGCTGGCCGCTGCGGGCTTCACGTCCGGCACCGCCCACACCCACCCCGACTACTCCAACTTCACGGACCTGAAGAACTGGAATGACCTCGGCGTCGTGGTCCTCGACGAGCCGGTGACCGTGCTGCCTGTGTACCCCATCGCCGGCGCCGGACTGCTTGACACGGTCCGTCCCGGCGATCTGGCCAAGTTGACGGTGACCGCCGTGGGCTACGGGACCGAGGTACGCAAGGCTGACGTGGGCGCGCAGAAGCCCACGCCCATGAGCTACCCGCTCATTCGCCGTAGCGTCGACATGCGCTTCCAGAAGCTGGACACGCAGGTGTTCCAGACACACGGCAACGTCAACACGCCCCAGGGAACGGGCGCCACGTGCTTCGGCGATTCGGGCGGCCCGGTGTTCCTCGACGGCGTGATCGTGGGCGTCACGAGCTACGGCATGACCGAGGTCTGCCGGGGTGTGGGCGGCTACCAGCGCGTCGACATCGCCGCGTCGCAGGACTTCCTGGCCGGCTTCGGCGTCACGTCCTGATCGCCGGCCGCGGAACTGAGCGCCTGCCCGTCCGCCCGGGCGGGCAGGCGCCAAGCCGGTAGGCTCGGGGCATGGTGCTGCGCCACGACGAGAAGCCGGAAGCACGGCAGGCGGTCATCTCGCCCACCCGCAACGACCCCCTCCTGCACACCCTCTCCGAGTCGATCGGCGGGCCGCTCGGCGACCACGCCGCGCCGGGCCTCGTGCGCAGCGGGTTCTGGACACCCGAGCGCGTCCTCATCGTCCTCACGGCCCTTGCGGCCGTGGCCGGCGTGGCGCTCAAGGGCTACTGCCGCACGTACGGCTGGAGCACTCCCCAGCAGTTCTACTCGACCTGCTACTCCGATTTCCCGAGCCTGTTCTCAGAGCGCGGCCTCGCCGACGGGATCATGCCCTTCCTCAGTCAGGGCCACCCGTTCGAGTATCCGGTGCTCACGAGCCTGATCGCGGGGATCACCGCCCTGTTCGTGCCCGGCACCGGGGCCGGGCCAGCCCGGATCCTCGGGTACTTCGACCTCAACGCCGTGCTGCTGGCGGTCATGTGGCTCGTCGCGGTCATCGCGACGGCGCGGTCCAACCGGCGCCGCCCCTGGGACGCCGCGATGCTCGCGATCGCACCCGGCGCGATCCTGGCCGGGTTCATCAACTGGGACCTGTGGACCGTGGCCCTCCTCGCCGTGGGGATCTGGCTGTTCGCACGGAACAAGCCTGTGTGGGCGGGCGTGCTGATCGGGCTCGGCGTGGCCACCAAGCTGTACCCGATCCTCGTGCTCGGGGCGATCCTGCTCCTTGCGGTCCGCACGGGCCGGTACCGGCCGCTGTGGCTCACCGCGGGCGGCGCCGCCGTCACGTGGTTCGCCGTGAACTTGCCGTTCATGCTGCTCGACCCGCGCGGCTGGGCATACTTCCTCGAGTTCACCCGGGACCGCGCAGCCGGGTTCTCCTCCGTCTACTATGCGTGGAACCTCATCGCCGGGCGCCTGAGGCTGCCGGCCCTCGAAACTCCCGAGGTCAACGCGATCGCGGCTGTCGCGTTCGTGGTCGCGTGCCTCGGGATCGCCTTCGTGGCCCTGCACGCGCCCCGCCGCCCGCGTCTCGCCCAACTCGCGTTCCTCGCGGTCGCCGCGCTCATCCTCACCAACAAGGTCTACTCGCCGCAGTACGTCGTGTGGCTCATCCCGCTGCTGGCCCTTGCTCGGCCGCGGTGGCGGGACTTCCTCATCTGGATGGCCGTCGAGGCTCTGCACTGGTGGGCCGTGTGGATGTACCTCGGGGCCTCGACCAGCGGCGGACCCGCGACGAACAACATCGACTCGCCCTATTACGTCGGTGCCGTCCTGGCCCACATGGGGGCGGTCGTGTACCTGTGCGTGCGGATCATCGTGGACATCTACGAACCCTCGGGCGACCCGATCCGCCGCAGCCGGCAGGACGACCCCCAGGGCGGTGCCTTCGACGGCGCGCCCGACGCCCTCACGTGGGGCACGCTGCGGGCTCGGCTGGGGGCGCGGTTCTCTCCTCGCGGCTCCTCGTCGACTGCCGAGCATCCAACATGATGAGTCCCCACACAGGCCCAGCAGCCGAACCGACGGCGGCGGACGGAGGGGCGGCGACGAGCACCGAGCAGATCCTGCGCTGGCTTCGTGTGGCCCTCCACGTCGGGTTCGCCGCGCTCCTGCTCGTCGGGACCGTCCGCGCGCTCGTGACCTCCCTGACTGTGCCGGGGACGACGCCGGAGGGGGGCCGGAGTGCCGGCGCCCAGGCCGGCGTCGTGCTTGTCCTCGCGACGGTCCTGGCCGCGGTGTACCTGACGGGGACCGTGCTCGAAAAGCGCCACGCGCAGGGATCGGCGGCGCCCGACCCCGCCCGGTACGCGCTGCCGTGGCTCGGGGTGGTGTGCGGGCTGTGGCTCGCGCTCGTGGCACTCAGCGGGGAGTTCGCGTGGGTCGCGTTCGCGCTGTTCTTCCTCCAGATGCACCTGCTGCCGCGGTGGTGGGGCGTCGGGGCGGTGGTGGTCACGGCCGCGATCGTGGTCCTCGCCCTCTGGCGGCACAGCGGGGGCGGGCCCCTCGCACCGGCCATGCTGCTCGGGCCGCTGTTCGGGGCCGCGTTCGCGGTGGTGACCGCCGCCGCGTACCGCGCCCTCTACGGCGAGGCGGAGACCCAGCGCGCCGCCGCCGACGAGCTGCGCCGCACCCGCGCCGAGCTCGCCGAGACCCAGCACCGGGCCGGCGTACTCGCGGAGCGTGAGCGTCTGGCCCGCGAGATCCATGACACGCTCGCGCAGGGGTTCTCGTCGATCGTGCTCGTGGGCCGCTCCGTGGCCAAGGCGCTCGACGACGGTGACGCGCCCGCCGCGCGTGAGCGGCTCGGGATCGTCCAGACGACGGCCGCGGACTCGCTCGCGGAGGCGCGGGCCTTCGTGCGGGGACTGTCCTCGCCGGCGCTCGGGGCCGTGGGCGAGCACAGCGAGGCGGAGGCGCAGGCGTCGACTCCTCCCAGCGCCCGCACCGCACGGCGCGAGCGCCTCCCCGACGCCCTTCGCGCCCTGTGCGAGCGGACCGCCGCAGAGTCCACGGCCCGAGGCGCCGGCCTCGCGTGCCGCTTCGAGCTCGACGGCGAGCCACGCCTCGTCGCGGCCGCCGCGGAGGAGACGCTCCTGCGCGCCGCCCAGGTGGCCCTTGCGAACGTGTGGGCGCACGCGAAGGCGAGTACCGCCGTCGTGAGTCTGGCGTACCTCGACGGCGAGGTGACCCTCGACGTGTTCGACGACGGCACCGGATTCGATCCGGCCGCGGTGCCCGAGGAGCAGCGCGCGGACGGGACCGGGTTCGGGCTGCGCGGGCTGCGGGAGCGCGTCGAGGGGATCGGCGGGACGCTCGCGGTCGAGTCGGCGCCCGGGGAGGGCACCGTCGTGGCTGTCAGGCTGGCTGCAGGAGGAACGCCATGATCCGCGTACTGCTCGTGGACGACCACCCCGTGGTGCGCGCGGGACTGCGCGCCATGCTCACGGACTTCGAGGGCGTCGAGGTCGCTGCCGAGGCGTCCGACGGCACAGCCGCCCTCGCCGAGCTCGAGAAGGCCCGCACGCTCGGCGAGGCCATCGACGTGGTGCTCATGGACCTCCAGATGGCCGGCATGGACGGCGTCACCGCGACCTGTCGCATCCGCGCGCTGGATGGTGCCCCGCCCGTCCTCATCCTCACCACCTACGACACGGACGCGGACATCCGCGCCGCCCTCGACGCGGGCGCCGCCGGGTACATGCTCAAGGACGCGCCGCCCGAGGACATCCGGCGGGCCGTGCTCGGCGCGGCAGCCGGGTCTCGGGTGCTCGCGCCCGGGGTGGAGGCGCGGATCGAGCGGACGCGCGGCGAGGACGCACTCTCAGACCGCGAGCTCGAGCTGCTTGAGCTGCTCGCCGGCGGGGCGACGAACCGGCAGCTCGCCAGGACGCTGTTCATCTCGGAGGCCACCGTCAAGACGCACCTCGTGCACATCTACGCCAAGCTCGGCGTGGACAACAGAACGGCCGCGATCGCCGAGGCCCGGCGGCGGCGCATCATCCGGGAGTAGGGGGGCGCCGCACTGCGGCAATGACCACGATCACCGGCGCTTCTCGGCTCTTGCGGTGTGTGTGCCTGATCTGTGGCGTGCCCGGCGCGGGTCGAGGGCGATTCTGCTCAGACTGGACTGGCAAACGGGGCTTCACTCAGCCGGTAAGCGCATTCCGACGGTGTACTTGAGCATAACGGTACGCCGGGGCGCGGCAGAATGGACCGGTGAGACTCCGTCCGGCCGTGCAGCCCTTCGACCTCGACCGCATCGGGGCTGGGTTGCCGTTCGCTGGGTCGCTCGGGGAGCTCTCGGCGGCCTTGGCTGATCCCGGCGCCGCAGCGGTGGTGCAGGCGCCACCCGGGACAGGCAAGACGACGCTCGTGCCGCCGCTCGTGGCGAACCTCGCCCTTTCCTCGGTGGAGCCGAGTGGGCGGAGTGCGCACGACGGCGCCGCCCCGCCGCGGGTCGTCGTCACCCAGCCGCGGCGGGTCGCGGTCCGGGCCGGCGCCAAGAGGCTCGCCGCGCTGGACAGGACCGCGTTGGGCAACCGGGTCGGCTACACGGTCCGCGGCGAGCGGCAAGCCGGTGCAGCCTTGGTGGTCGAGTTCGTGACTCCCGGGATCCTCGTGCGCCGGCTCCTCGCCGCTCCGGGCCTGGATGGTGTCTCCGCCGTGGTCCTTGACGAGGTCCACGAGCGCGGACTCGAGACCGACCTGCTCATCGGCATGCTCGCGGAGGTCCGGCAGCTCCGTGGCGACCTCACGCTCGTGGCCATGTCCGCCACGCTGGACGCCCCGCGGTTCGCCGCATTGCTCGGCGGCGACGACGGCCCTGTGCCAGTGGTCGACTGCCCGTCCGCGCTCCACCCGCTCGCGGTGCGGTGGGCGCCGTCGTCCGCTCCGAGGCTCGACGAGCGCGGGGTGACCCGCGGGTTCCTCGATTATGTCGCGGACGTGGCCCTGGCCGAGTACACAGCCGAGTTCGTCGGCGAGCACGCTGCGGGGCGGGACGTGGACGCGCTCGTGTTCGTGCCCGGGGTCCGGGAGGTGCGGCACGTGGCCGAACGGCTGCGGTCGCGGGCTGGGGGCGGCCGGGACCGGATCGACGTCCTCGAGCTGCACGGGCAGGCGCCAGCGGCCGAGCAGGACCGTGCCGTGTCTGGGCGCGGGGCCGGGGACGGGCCGCGAATCGTGGTCTCGACGGCGCTGGCCGAGTCCTCCCTCACGGTGCCGGGGGTGCGGCTCGTGGTCGACTCGGGGCTCGCGCGGGAGCCGCGGCGGGACGCGTCTCGGGGGATGTCGGGGCTCGTGACGGTCTCGTGCTCGCGGGCATCGGCGGAGCAGCGGGCAGGGCGCGCCGCCCGGCAGGGACCGGGCCGCGTGGTGCGGTGCTACGACGAGCGCGCCTTCGCCGCCGCGCCCGCGCACTCGACACCCGAGATCGCCTCTGCGGACTTGGCCGAGGCAGCCCTCGTGCTCGCGTGCTGGGGTGCGCCCGGCGGGGCCGGGCTCGCGCTGCCGGACGCGCCGCCCGCTGCCGCGCTCGCCGATGCGGTGGCGGTGCTCTCGGCGATCGGTGCCGTGGACGACGCCGGCCACGCGACTCCGCTCGGACGCACCCTCGCGCGCATCCCGGCCGATCCGCGGCTCGGCCGTGCACTGCTTGAGGGGTCTGGGCTCGTGGGGCCGAGGGCGGCCGCTGAGGCCGTGGCGATGGTGGCGCGGGACCTGCGCCCCGCGGGGGCGGATTTGAGCCGGCTCCTCGGGACTCTCCGTTCCGGTCGGGATCCGCAGGCGCGGGCGTGGGCCGAGGACGTCCGGCGGTTCGAGCGGATCGCCAGAGACGCTCCGACCGGGTCCTCGCGGGGACATGACCCGTCAACGCTGGGACATGACCCCTCAGCGGGAGTGGGGGCCGTCGTCGCGCTTGCGTTCCCGCGCTTCGTGGCCCGCCGCGTCCCCGGCGACCGCGAGCAGTACCTGCTGGCCTCCGGCACCCGCGCCGGCCTCCCTGCCGGCAGCACCCTCGCGGGGCACGAATGGCTCGCGATCGCCGACGCCGCGCGGGCCGCGGGCAGGGACGCGGCGGGGACGGGCGCTGTCGTGCGCGCGGCCGCCCCGATCAGCCAGGAGGTCGCGGAGCTCGCCGCGGGGCACCTGCTCGCCGACCGGGTCGAGGCACGGTTCGAGGGCGGCCGTGTCGCCGCGCGGCGCGAGCGGCGGCTCGGCGCGATCCTGCTCGAATCGACGCCCGTGCGGCCGACGCGCGAGGAGGGGCACCCCTCCGTCGTGCGCGCGCTCAACGCGGAGGGGCTCGGAGTCATCGGATGGTCCGAGGCGGCGGACGGGCTGCGGCGGCGGCTTGCCTTGGTGCGTCGGGAGATCGGCGATCCGTGGCCCGACGTGTCGGAGTCCGTGCTGCTGGCGCGGCTCGACGACTGGCTCGCGCCGGAGGTCGACGCACTCGCCGGGGGTGCTTCGGTGCGCGGCGTCGACCTCGCAGAGCCGCTGCGCCGGCTGCTGCCGTGGCCCGAGGCGTCGCGGTTCGACGAGCTCGCCCCCGAGCGGCTCGAGGTGCCGAGCGGGTCGCGGGTGCGGATCGAGTACCCGGCCGCTTCGCACGGGGCGCACGAGCGGCCGGTTGTGGCGGTCAAGCTCCAGGAGTGCTTCGGCTGGGCCGAGACGCCGCGGCTCGTGGACGGGCGTGTGCCGGTGCTGTTCCACCTGCTCTCACCGGCGGGGCGGCCACTGGCGGTGACGGACGACCTCGCATCGTTCTGGTCGGGGCCGTACGCGCAGGTGCGGGCCGAAATGCGCGGGCGCTACCCCAAGCACCCGTGGCCCGAGGACCCGTGGACCGCGGTGGCGACGGCGAAGACGAAGCGGCGGATGTAGCGTGCGCACACGGGTGGCCGCCGGGGCAGCCACTACCCTTGATGAGTGGCCCACCTCGACCTCTCCGGCATCGACTACGTCCTCTCCGACGGCACCCCGCTCCTGAACGGCGTCACGTTCAAGGTCCCCGAGGGTTCCAAGACGGCCCTCATCGGCCCCAACGGCACCGGCAAGACGACGCTGTTCAAGATCATCGCCGGCGACCTCACCCCGGATGAGGGCGTTGTCGGCCGCTCTGGTTCGATGGGCGTGATGCGGCAGTTCATCGGCCATGTCCGGGACGAGTCGACGGTGCGGGACCTCCTCTTGGGTGCCGCGCCGCGTGATGTCGCTGCCGCCGGCCGCGCGCTCGACGCCGCCGAGCTGGCCATGATGGAGGACGACGGCGAGGCCACCCAGATGGCCTACGCCCACGCCATCGCCGAGTGGGGCGACGCCGGCGGGTACGAGTGGGAGACAGTGTGGGACGAGGTCACGATGGCCGCGCTCGGGGTGCCGTTCGAGCGCGCACAGCACCGGGCGGCGTCGTCCCTCTCGGGCGGCGAGCAGAAGCGCCTGGTGCTCGAGGCGCTGTTCGCCGGCCCCGACGACCTCCTGCTTCTCGACGAGCCGGACAACTACCTCGACGTGCCGGGCAAGCGCTGGCTTGAGGACACCCTCAACGCCTCCCGCAAGACGGTGTTCTTCATCAGCCACGACCGCGAGCTCCTCAACAACGCCGCCGAGCGCATCGTCACGCTCGAGCCCGGCATCAACGGCGCGGGAGCGTGGGTCCATGGCGGCGGATTCGCCTCCTACGTCGAAGCGCGGGCCGAGCGCAACGCGCGGTTCGAGGAGCTGCGCAAGCGCTGGGACGAGGAGCACGCGAAGCTCAAGGAACTCGTGACCATGTACAAGACGAAGGCCGCGTTCCGGTCCGACATGGCGAACCGGTACCACGCCGCCCAAACCCGGCTCGAGAAGTTCCTCGTCGCCGGGCCGCCCGAGGCGCTCCCTGTCGAGCAGAACGTCAAGATGCGGCTGCGGGGAGGGCGGACGGGCAAGCGCGCCGTCGTGGCCGAGAGGCTCGAGCTCACGGGGCTCATGAAGCCGTTCGACGCCGAGATCTGGTTTGGCGACCGCGTCGCCGTCCTCGGGTCCAACGGATCGGGGAAGAGCCACTTCCTCCGGCTCCTCGCGCTCGGCGGCACCGACCCGGAGCGCGAGCACCTGCCAGTCTCCGACGTCGTGATCGCGCCGGTCCCGCACGAGGGGACTGTCAAGCTCGGTGCCAGGATCCGGCCAGGGTATTTCGCCCAGACCCACTCCCGGGCGGACCTCGCCGGTCGGACGCTCCTTGAGATCCTGCACCGCGGCGACGAGCACCGCTCCGGTCTGGCCCGCGAGGCGGCGGCCGGCGCGCTGGACGGGTACGGGCTCGCGGGGCAGTCGGAGCAGAAGTACGAGTCCCTCTCGGGTGGCCAGCAGGCCCGCTTCCAGATCCTCCTGCTCCAGCTCTCCGGCGCCACGCTCCTTCTCCTCGACGAGCCGACGGACAACCTCGACCTGCACTCGGGCGAGGCGCTCGAGCGGGCGATCGACGCCTTCGAGGGGACCGTCCTCGCAGTGACCCACGACCGGTGGTTCGCCAAGTCCTTCGACCGGTTCCTCGTGTTCGGCTCCGACGGCACGGTCCGAGAGGCGTCCGAGCCCGTGTGGGACGAGGGGCGCGTGGACCGCGCGCGGTAGGCGGAGTCCCGGACAGGACTGCGGCATGCGGGTGGGGCGCGTAGCATCGGCGCATGGATCCCCAAGCGGCTGAGGTCAGGCCGGCCCTGACCACGCGCCCTGCCACCGCCGCAGACTGGCCTCGCATCCGCGACATCTACGCGGCCGGGATCGAGCCCGGCGACGCGACGTTCGAGTCGGCGCCTCCGGCCACTTGGGAGGAGTTCTCCGCGCGCAAGGAGTTCGTGCTCGTGGCCGAGGAAGGACGCGAGAACACCTCCGCCGAGGCAGCGCGCGTCGTCGGCTGGGCCGGTGCGGGCCGCGTGTCTGCGCGGGAGGTGTACCGCGGCGTCGTCGAGCACTCGCTCTACGTGGACCCGGCGGCGGGCGGCCGCGGCGTCGGGAGCCTTCTCATGCGGGCCCTCCTCGACGAGTGCCGTGCCCGCGGGATGTGGACGGTCCAGGCCACGGTGTTCCCCGAGAACGTCCCGAGTCTGGCACTGCACCGCAAGTTCGGCTTCCGCGAGGTGGGCCGGCGCGAGCGGATCGCGCTCATGGGCCACGGGCCGCTCGCGGGGTCATGGCGGGACACCGTGCTGCTCGAACTCAGGCTGTGACGCCGTGGAATGGGCTCACAACTGCACAACTCGGGCGCGCAGGGGAGCCCTGTGGCCCCCAAACGGCCCTGAGTTGCGCAGTCTGTGACAAGGAGCCCCGAGCAACCGCCGCATAGGCTGGTCGGGTGGCAACACTCCGCGTGGTCTCCCTCCTCCTTGCTGCCGCCCTCATGGGCGCCGGGCTCACCTCCTGCGACGACGGACGCCAGGCCGCCGCGAAGCAGGCCGCCGGCCAGCTCGCCTTGGCCCTCGCCGCGCGCGACGTCGGCGGGGTGCCGATGCAGGGCAACGAGCCCGCCGCGGCCCAGACCCAGCTCGAGGCCGCCCTCAAGGGCCTCGGCGACGTGAAGCCCGCCGTCACCGCCGGTGAGCCGAAGGTCGACGGCGACAGGGCCGCCGTCGTGCTCAGCTACCACTGGAAGCTCGCCGGGCAGGACTGGACCTACACGACGACGGCGCAGCTCGCCCGGGACGGCGACCGCTGGCTCACGCAGTGGCGGCCGGAGATGCTCGCGCCGCGGCTGGCCGAGTCGGAGGTCCTCACGGTGGCGACCCAGGCCCCGCCTCGCGCGGACATCCTCGGCGCCGGGGACGCCAAGCTCGTCACGGCGCGGCCCGTGCTTCACGTGGGGATCGACAAGACGATCGTGGTGAAGGACCTGCAAGCGGACTCGGCCGCGAAGCTCGCCGCGCTCGTGCAGGCGGACCCCGCGGAGTACGCGAAGCAGGTCGCGGCGGCGGGGGACAAGGCGTTCGTCGAGGCGATCACGCTGCGCGACGAGCCCGGCCGCACCCCCACCGATGACCAGATCGCCGCCATCCCCGGCGCGATCACCGTCAAGGACACGATGCCGCTCGCTCCGACGCGCACGTTCGCCCGGCCGGTGCTGGGCGTGGTCGGGCAGGCCACCGCGGAGCAGGTCCAGAACTCCGGGGGCGCGATCCAGGCGGGGGACACGACCGGGGCGAGCGGTCTCCAGGCCCAGTACGACTCGCAGCTCCGCGGCCAGGACGGCGTCACGGTCTACGCGCAGCCGGCGGACCTCACGGCGGAGAAGCTCAAGACCGACCCCGGCGCGCGCCGCACGCTCTTCGAGAAGGTGCCCTCTCCCGGCACGCCGCTCCAGACCACCATCGACTCGCGCCTCCAGCAGCTCGCCGAGGACGAGCTTGCGGACATCAAGCCGGCCTCGGCGATCGTGGCGATCCGCCCGTCCGACGGCGCGGTGCTGGCCGCCGCGTCGGGGGCCGGCGGCAACGGGTACAACACCGCGATGCTGGGCCAGTACGCGCCCGGCTCGATCTTCAAGACCGTCGACTCGCTCGCGCTCCTGCGCCAGGGCGGCACCGCGGACACGCACGTGCAGTGCACCGAGACGCTCACCGTGGACGGGCGCACGTTCAAGAATGCGGACGGGTACCCGTCGTCCTCGCTCGGGGACATCACCCTCCGCGACGCGTACGCGCACTCCTGCAACACGGCGTTCATCTCGCTGCGGGACAAGCTCTCGCAGTCCCAGCTCGAGTCCGCGGCGACGTCCCTCGGCGTGGCCGTCGACGCCCCCCGCCTCGGTGCCCCCGCCTTCCTCGGCTCCGTCCCCGGCGACGCCACGGGCACCGAGCACGCCGCCTCGATGATCGGCCAGGGCAAGGTCCTCTTCTCGCCGCTCGCGGCGGCGGTCATGGCGGGCTCGGTTGCGAAGGGCTCGCCCGTCTCGGCGCAGCTCGTGCTCAACGGGCCGGCTCAAAGCACGACGCCGGCCGGCTCGCCCTCGGCGGCCGCGTCGCCGTCCGCGTCCGGGAGCTCCAGCGCCCAGCCCGGTGCGCCGCTCAGCGCCGCCGAGGCAACCGTGTTGCAGGACATGATGCGTGCCGTCGTGACGAGCGGGCACGCGGGCTTCCTCGCGGACGTTCCGGGCGCACCGGTCGGCGCGAAGACGGGGACGGCCGAGTTCGGCTCGGACAACCCGCCCAAGACCCATGCGTGGATCATCGGCACGCACGGCGACCTCGCCGTGGCGGTCTTCCTCGACGAGGGCGGCCTCGGGGCGACCGTCTCGGGCCCGCTGCTGAAGAACTTCCTCGTGAAGGCGGCGGGCTGAGGACCCGCGCCTCCGCCTGCGCCCGCCCGCCCGCCGTCAAATGGTGGGTTGGGCAGGGTGCGGGGCCTCCGCACCCTGCCCAACCCACCATTTCCGAGGCCGCCGCGCGCGGGGTGCGTGGGTGCACCCCAGCCAGGACCCCGGGCGCGTCAAGGCGACTTTGTCCATCGATTGGCGGTGTGCTCTCACGGGCGATCCGAATGCGTGATTGAGTAGGGGGATGACCACGCGCATCGCCGGCACCAGCAGCTCGGTCCGCACCGCCGCGCTTGCGATCTTCGCCATCTTCGCCACGAACGGCTTCATCTTCGCCTCGTGGGCCGCGCGCATCCCTGCCGTGACGCAGACGCTTGGGCTCTCCACAGGTGAGATGGGCGGTGTGCTCCTCGTGGGGGCCATCGGCTCGCTCATCGCGCTCCCTCTCACGGGTACGGTCGTGGACCGGATCGGCCTCAAGGCCGCGGTGCGCTTGGGGGGCGCGTTCGCGGTGACGGCGGGCGCGATCATTGCGCTGGGCCTCCTGGCTCACTCGGTGTGGGTGGTCGCCGCGGGGATGGTGGTGTTCGGCGCCGGAGTCGCCCTGTGGGACGTTGCACAGAACATCGGCGGGGCCGACGTCGAGCATCGCCTCGGCCGCACGATCATGCCCCAGTTCCACGCCGCGTTCAGCGGCGGCGCAGTGCTCGGGGCCCTCGTCGGCGCGGGGCTGAGCGCCGCGGGCGTGGACCTTCCGCTGCACCTCTTCGGCATCATCGTGGTGGTCCTGGCGATCATGGTGGTGGTGCCGCGCTACTTCCTCGCGCACGACGCCGCGCACTCGCCGGACGCCGAGCCCTCGCCGGACGCGGCGTGGTCGCAGAGCGCAGGTTCGCCGCAGGATGCGGTGCCCGCCACAGCGGCCGAGCCGAAGGCCGGCGCCCTCGAGGCCTGGCGCCACCCGCGCACGGTGCTCATCGGTGTCGTGGTCCTCGGCGCCACCTTGACCGAGGGCGCGGGGAACGACTGGATCTCCAAGGGCGTGGTGGACGGGCTCGGCTCGAGCGAGGCCGCCGGCGCCGGGCTCTTCGCGGTGTTCGTCGGCGCCATGACCTTGGCCCGCTGGTTCGGCGGCCGGGTGATCGACAGGGTGGGCCGCGTGGTTGCCCTGCGGATCAGCATGGTCTCCGCAGCCATAGGCCTCACGGCATATTCCCTGGCAGGCACCTATTGGCTCTCGGCCGTGGGTGCCGTGTTCTGGGGGCTCGGGGCCGCGCTCGCGTTCCCCATGGGCATGTCCGCCGCCGCTGATGATCCGCGCAAGGCCGCCGCCCGCGTCTCGGTCGTCTCCACCATCGGATACATCGCGTTCCTCGCCGGGCCGCCGTTCTTGGGCTTCCTCGGCGACCACCTTGGCCTGCGCCACGCCCTCCTCGTGATCCTCGTGCCCATCCTCGTGGCCCTCGCCCTGGCGGGCGTGACCCGCAAAGAGGCTGCGCCGGCCCGGGCGGGGGACTAGCGTGGGGCGCATGGCGAGCTCGCAGCGGATCCGCCGCCTTAGGCCACCCGGCCTCCCATTCCATGCCGTCCAGCGCATGGATACGGCCCTCGTCGCCCGTGTGGCGAGGCTGCCGCACGGACCATGGGACCCCGGTCTCTCCTGGCTCACCCAGGCCGCGACGCACTCCAAGCTGTGGATCGGGATCGCCATGGTCCTAGCCCTGAAGAAGGGCAATCCGCGGCGGGCGGCCGCCCACGGGCTCATCGCGGTGGGGCTCGCCTCGGCTGGAGTCAACCTCCTCGCCAAGCGGCTCCTCCCGCGCGCCCGGCCCCTCCCCGAGAGCCTGCCGATCCACCGCTTCCGCAACCCCCAGCCCACGAGCTCCTCGCTCCCGAGCGGCCACTCCGCCTCGGCCGCGGCGTTCGCCACGGGGGTGGGCCTCGTGAGCCCGGCCCTCGGCGCCGCCCTCGCGCCCGTCGCCGCCGCGGTGGCGTACTCCCGGGTCCACACCGGCGCGCACTGGCCGAGCGACGTGGTGTTCGGCTCGGCCTGCGGGGTGGGCGCCGCCCTCGCGACGCGTTCGTGGTGGACCCGCGCCGAGGAGGCGCCGCCGCACCGCGCCACGCCCGTCTCTGCGCCGCCCCTCCCCGAGGGCGAGGGCCTCGCCGTCGTCGTGAATCCCGCGAGCGGTCCGGACTCGGTCGAGCCCACGCAGGAGGTCGCGGCGCTGCTCTCTCGCGCCACCATCCATGAGATCGCGGAGGGCGACGACGTCGGCGACCTCGCCCGCATCCTCGCGGCGACCGAGGGCGTCCGTGCGCTCGGGGTGTGGGGCGGGGACGGCACGGTCGGCGCCGTGGCCGGGGTGTGCGCCGCCGAGGGCCTGCCGCTCGCGGTCCTGGCGGGCGGCACCTTCAACCACTTCGCCCGGGACGTTGACGCGCTCGACGCCGAGCCCGTCGCCGAGGCCATCGCGTCCGGACACGCCATCCGGTGCGACTTGGGCCGGGTCGCGGTGATGCGCGGCAGCCGCGAGTCGCCCGAGGAGGCCGAGGCCGTCATGCTCAACACCGCGAGTGTGGGCATCTATCCGAACCTCGTCCGCCGGCGGGACCACATCATGCGGCGGCTCCCATGGCTGCCCAAGCGCGGCGCGGGGGCCCTCGCCGCGCTGCGCACCTTCGCGCTGGCGAGCCCCACAACCGTCGCGATCGACGGCACACGGCGCCACGTCTGGACCCTGTTCATCGGGCGTGGCCGCTACTGGCCGCGGGACCTCGCCCCGCTCGAGCGGCCGGTGGTGGACGACGGCGCCCTCGACCTCCGCGCCGTCAGCGCCCGGCCGCGCTTCGCCCGTCTCAGGCTCCTGGCCGCTCTCGCGACCGGGACGGTGGAGCGCAGCCCGGTGACCCAGGAATGGGTCGCCCGCTCGATCGCATTCGAGGCCTGTGACGAGCCGCTCGTGCTGGCCGTCGACGGGGAGGTGATCACCGGCGTCGTGCGCGCGGAGCTGCGCGTTGCACCGGGCGCGCTCACGGTCTACTCGCCCTCGGGCGGGCTGTAGCGGGGCGAGCCCGCCGCGGCGTCCGCTGCGGAGCCGCTACGGTGCGGGTGCGGCCGACGGCGCCGTGGTGGGCGCGCTGCTCGGTGCCTGAGAGGCCCGGTTGCGTCCGCCGAACCCGCCGGTCTGACCGCCAGTGCCTGTGCCGGTGCCGTTCTGCGTCCCGACCTGGAACTGCCCGGTGCGGCCGGAGACGGAGCTGGAGTCGACGGCCTTCTGCAGCGCGGCGCCTCCGAGCCCCCCGGCGAGGACAAGGCACGCGCACACGAGCACCTTGGTGAGCCGCCCGGCCTTCCAGCGCGGGGCCGGGACGAACGGCTCCTCGCCGGGAGCGTACGTGCCGTAGTCCTCGGGCGCATGCGCTCCCGCGCGATCTGGGTACTCGCCGGACTGCACGGGCGGCAGCGTCTGGGTCGCCGCCGGTCCATGCGCCGGGCCCGAGGCCCCGCCCGAGGCCCGCGGCCGGGCGGAGGGCGCGGGGCTTCCCCACGGCACGGACGCCGCGGGGACTGCGGCCGGCCCGGCCTGCCCGAGCGGCTCCGCCTGCCCGAGTGGCTCCGTCGCCTGGGCCACGCTGACGCGCTCGGTGGGTGCGGTGGATTCTGGGATGTTCTCACGCATGGGTGGCTCTATTCGTAGCGGAGGGCGTCGATGGGGCGGAGCTTGGCGGCCTTGTTGGCGGGGTAGATGCCGAACACGAGGCCGATCCCGGCGGACACGGCCACGGACAGCCACACGGTCCACCACTGCACCTCGGGCTGGATGCCGAAGAGCTGGAAGCTCGAGGCGCCGAACCCGATCAGGATGCCCGCGACCCCGCCGAGGATCGAGATGATGAGGGACTCGACGAGGAACTGCAGGACGATGTTCCCGCGGCTCGCCCCGATGGCCTTGCGGATGCCGATCTCGCGGGTCCGCTCGGTGACGGTCACGAGCATGATGTTCATGACGCCGATCCCGCCCACGAGGAGGCTGATCCCCGCCACGGCGCTGAGCAGGATGGTCAGCGTCTGGGTAGTGGATGTGGCCGTCGAGAGGACCTGGGCCTGGTTGCGGACCTGGTAGTCGCGCGTGTCCGCGGTGACCTGGTGGCGGGCGTCGAGGATCTGCTGGATCTCGTTCTGCGCCTCGGTCATGACGTCCGCGCTCTTGGCCTGCACCGCGATCGAGGACAGGCTCTGCGTGTACCCGGTGAACGTGCCCTCGGCGGTGTCGATGGGGACCATCGCCACGTCGTCCGGGTCGTTGAGACCGCTCGTTCCCTTGGGCGCGAGGACGCCCACCACGGTGAAGTTCTGGCTGTTCAGGGACACGGTCTGTCCCACGAGGGTGGACACGTTCTGCGCGAGGTCGGCGGCGACGCTGTTTCCGAGCACGACGACGCGCTGTCCCGCGTCCGAGCCGTCCAGCACCCGGCCGGCGGCGGCGGTGAACGCCGTGATGCCGAAGTACGGCGGCGTCGTGCCCAGGGTCGAGGAGATCGAGTGGGTCGAGGTGCCCAGCGTCGCCGTCACGGACTGCGCCTGCACCACCGGGGCGCTCGTGGACACGTCGGGCGCGAGCACGGGATCGTCCAATGACTGCTGGTCCGCCGCGGTGAGGAACGTGGAGCGGGTGCGGGTCGCCGTCGCGCTTCCCCCGGTGGTGCGCCCGCCGGTGGCGACCGAGCGGTTCACGGTGAGCACGTTGGTGCCGAGCTTGCCGATCTGGTCCTTGATCATGTTCGACGTGCCCGCGCCGACGGCCAGGAGCGTGATCACGGCGCTGATGCCGATCACGATTCCGAGGGTCGTGAGGACGGAGCGCATCTTGTTCGCCCAGATGCCGGTCAGGGCGAACCGGACGGCCTCGAGGATCATGCGGCACCGTCCTCGATGATGCGCCCGTCCTGCATCCGCACCACGCGCCGGGCGCGGGCGGCCACCTCGGGCTCGTGGGTGATCATGACGATGGTCCGGCCGCGCGCGTGGAGGGCCTCGAACAGGTCGAGGATCTCGTGCGAGGAGCGCGTGTCGAGGGCGCCGGTCGGCTCGTCCGCGAGGAGGAGGACGGGCTCGCCGACGAGGGCCCGCGCGATTGCCACACGCTGCTGCTGCCCGCCGGAGAGCTGCGACGGCAGGTGCCCGGCACGGGAGGTGAGGCCGACGGCGTCGAGCGCCTCGAGCGCGAGGCCGTGCCGTTCGCGGCGGTGCACCTTGCGGTACGCGAGCGGCATGGCCACGTTGTCCACGGCGCGCGTGCGGGGGATGAGGTTGAAGCTCTGGAACACGAACCCGATCTTGCGGTTGCGTATCTGGGCGAGCTGGAACTCGTCGAGCTCGCCGGTGGCGATCCCGTCCATGAGGTACGTGCCCGATGTGGGGGCATCGAGACAGCCGATGATGTTCATCATCGTGGACTTGCCCGAGCCGGACGCGCCCACGATCGCCACGAACTCGCCGGGCTGGATGGACAGGCTCACGCCGTCGAGGGCGCGCACCTCCGCCTCGCCCTGGCCGTAGACCTTGCGTACGCCGTGCAGCCCGATCACGGGCCTGCGCCGCGAGGGCTGCGCGAACGCCGGGGGTTGGACTGAGCCGAAACCCACGGGACTACCTGCCGGTGCCGGAGTTGCTGCCGCCACCCGTGCCCCCTCGCGTGCCGCCGGTGCCCCCGCCGAACCCGCCGTTGCCGCCGCCGATTCCTCCGAACCCGCCGCGTGTGGACTGCGTCGACGTGTCCGTGCTGCCGGTGACGCTCGGCAGGACGATCTCGTCCCCGGCGTTCAGCCCCGTGAGCACCTGAGTGCGCCCGTTCGCGGTGATGCCGGTGGTGATCGCCACCGGCGCGTCGGCGCCGTTGCGCTGAACGGTCACGGTCTGCCGGGTCCCCGCGGTGGTGATGGCGAGCGTCGGCACGACGAGCGCGTTGTCTGCGGACGCCGTCGTGACCGAGACGTTGGCGCTCTCGCCGAGGCGCACCGCGGCGGGCGGGTTGGCGATCGAGACCGTCACGGCGTAGGTGACCACGCCGTTGGTCGTCGTCGAGGTCGCCGCGATCGAGGCGACGGTGCCCGTCACGGGTGCGGCGCCGGCGTCGGCCTTGATGGCGGGGAAGGTGAGGGTCGCCGCCTGGCCGGCCTTCATCGCCGCGACGTCGGACTCCGAGAACGCGGCGACCACCTGGAGGTGGCCCGTGTCGGTGAGCGTCACGAGGCCGGACGAGCTCGAGGAGCCAGAGCCGGACGACGCCGCCGCGCCGCTCCCGCCGGATCCTCCGCTGCCGCCGGAGGCGCCGGTGGATCCGGACGACGCCGAGGATCCGCCCCCCGTCGCACCGGCGCCCACCACGGCGCCCACCGCGGTGACAGTCCCGTCCGCAGGGGCCTTGACCACGCAGTCGGCGAGGTTCTTCTGCGCCGTCTGCAGCGCGATCTGCGCGCTCGTCGTGTTGCTCGGGGCCGCGTTGGCCTGGGAATTCTGGGCGGAGTTGAGCGATACGGTCGCCGAGGACACCTGCTGCTGGTCCTTCAGCGCCGAGGAGGCCTGCTGGTTCTGCGCCTGCGCGAGGGCCTGCTGGTCCTTGGCCAGCTGTGACTGCGCCGCCGTGACCGCCGAGGCGGCCTGTGTGCTCGAGGGAGCCGCCGCGGCTGCCGACTGGTCCTGGGTGAGGGCGGCCTGGTCGGCGTCGACCTGCTTCTGCGCCGCGGACACCGTCGCGGCCTGCTGCTGGGCATCGAGGGACGCCGTCTGCTGGGCATTCGTGAGCTGCTGCTGGGCCTGGGCCACCGAGTTCGCGGAGCTCGCGGCCTGCTGGCCGGCCTGCGCGTTGGCCGAGTCGAGCTGAGCCTGCGCGGCGTCCACGGCGTTCTGGGCGTTGGTCGGGTCGAGGTCCACGAGCTCGGTCCCGGCCTTGACGGCCTGCCCCACCGTCACCTTGATCGCGGTCACGGCCCCGGTGCAGTTCCCGGCCCCCACGCTCGTGGTCGTGGCAGAGGAGACGTTCCCGGACGCCGTCGCCGTCTCCTCGAGGGATGTGCGCGAGACGGCGACCGTGCGGCTGCTCACGGTACTGGCGGGGCGGGCGGTCGCGGCGACCGTCGCCCAGATCCCCCCGCTCAGCAGGAGGGCAGCGGCCCCGAGGGCGCTGTTGATCACGATGGTTCGGCGGTTCACGCCAGAAACCTACGTGGTCAGGCTATGCGGGGGCTGTGGGGGGACCCTGCACGGGCTGGGGGCCGGTCGCGTGCTGGGTCCGATGCACGCTCAACACCGCCTCCAGCGTCAGGGGGTCGCTTCTGGTCTGGTCGAAGGCGCAGAGCCCTGTCATGGGGTGTGCCTGCATCAGGAGGTCGGCCTCGTGTTCCCAGCGCAGCCATGCTCCCAGTCGGTCGGGGCCCGAGGTGAGGCTGGTGTTGTCCGCGGCCACGCGAAGGCCGGTGTACCCGAGGGCCCTCGCCTCCACGAGGAAGGATTCGAAGGCGGTCCGCTGTGCGGTGGCGTCGGCAATCCGTTCCGGGCCGTAGACCTCGGCGGTGCTCAGGACGATGAGGCTGCCTCGCGCCATGAGGTACTTCGGCCAGAGACTGGCCCTCGGGTCGTCGGCGATGAAGACCTGGCGTTCTCGGCGGGTGTGTCCCTCGGCCAGGAATGACGCGACCCGTCCCTCGAACTCCGGCATACCGCGGTACACCCATCCGATGTGGCCGGTCGGCCAACGGGCCGCTGACCGGGCCCGGGTGCTGTGCTCGTGCACTGATGCCTCTTCTCGAGCGGTCCTGCAAGTTTACCGTCCGGTAGGCGCGGCAGTCCGGGGCCCAAAGGCCTATTCCGCGGTCGGCCCTGCGCACCCCGCCGGGCGCCCGGTGCGGGCACACTTGCGGGCACATTGCGGACAGGCCTTTGATCCGAGCACGTGCCGGGGACCACAATCGAGGTAAACAACTGTTGTTCTTTGTGGCGTTCTGATCCCCAGGGGCTCAGTCCTGACGCGCCGCACCACTTTCGGGAGTCCCACCATGGTTGACCGCAGACCCCGCAGGACCGATGAGCTGCCACACGAGTCGACCGACGGGGCCCGGGAGCTGGTGCGGATCCAAGGCCGCATGGACAGCCTCATGCGCGCGGTCGTCTCAATAGCCGAGGACTTGAGCCTGCAGTCGGTGCTCGAGCGGGTCGCCCAGTCCGCGTCAGAGCTGCTCGGGGCCCGCTACGCCGCCATCGGCATCCTCGGCGAGGACCACACACTCGGGCATTTCATCACGGTCGGTGTCGAGGACGAGCAGATCCGGCTCATCGGCGATGTGCCCACCGGCCACGGGGTGCTGGGGGAGCTGATCACCGACCCGCGTCCGCTGCGACTCCACAACCTCCGGGAGCATCCCGCCGCGATCGGATTCCCCGACGAGCACCCGCCGATGAAGACCTTCCTCGGGGTCGCGATCCGGGTCCGCGGCGCGGTGTTGGGCAACCTCTACCTCACGGAGAAGGAGGGCGGGGCGGACTTCACCGACGAAGACGAGGAACTCGCCACCGCCTTGGCGGCCGCGGCCGGGGTCGCGATCCAGAACGCGCGCCTGTACGAGCAGAGCCGCGGACGGCAGCGCTGGCTCGAGGCCGGCATGAGGGCTGCCAGCGCGCTGCTGGCGGAGAATCCACCCTCGCACGAGGGGGACCTGGACCTCGTCGCCGAGCACGCCCTGGCCGCCTCCGATGCGGCACTCGCCGTCGTCGCACGACCAGAGGGCGACGTCCTGCGGGTGCGCACGGCCGTGGGTGCCCTCGCCCTTGCCGCGGGGGAGGACCTCCGCTGCCCCGCGGCCCTCCAGCGGCCCGTGCAGGAACGCCGCGCGGTGGTGCTCGCGGACCCGGTGGAGGTCTTCGGGCCCGAGGCGGGCGAGAAGCTTGGCCAGGTCCTGGTGCTCACCGTGGGGCAGCGCAGCCCCGGGTCCGGGCACACGTGGGGAAACCGGCTGCTCCTGCTCGCCCGGCAGGCTGGCGCGGGCCCATTCTCCGAGTCGGATGTGGAGTCCGGCGAGTCCTTCGGCTCCCACGTGGGAACGGCGCTGGATCTGACTCTGGCCCACCGTGAGCGCGAGCAGGACCTGCTCTCAGGGGACCGGGACCGGATAGCCCAGGACCTGCACGACCTCGTGATCCAGCGCCTTTTCGCGGCGGGGCTGAGTATCCAGAGCCTCCGGCGGTTCACGGCGGATGCGGACGCCCACGCCCGGATCGGAAGGCTCACGGAGGAGATCGATGAGAGCATCCGGGACCTCAGGGGCACGATCTACTCCCTGCGTGCGGTCCCGACGCGTGAGGAGCACCTCTCCCAGAGGCTGCCCGAGGCGGTCCACGAGAGTGTGCAGAACAGCCGCATCAGGCCCCGGATCAGCGTGGCCGGCCGCATTGACGAGGTGCCCCCGGTTCTTGCCGGGCACCTGCTCGCCGTTGCGCGGGAAGCCGTCAGCAACGCCGTCCGCCACTCGGGCGCATCGAGCGTCACGGTGACCCTCACCGCGGAGGAGGACGCCGTGGAGCTCGTGGTCGAGGACGACGGGCGCGGGTTCGCCAACCCTCCGCGGGCCAGCGGCCTGGCCAACATGGAACGCCGCGCCGCATCCGTAGGTGGGTGGAGCCGGGTCGACAGTGTCCTCGGACGTGGCACCCGTGTCTGCTGGGTGGCGCCTCTCGCCCCATAGCCCGATCCCCGGCCCGTAGCCTGAGTCACCAGCCAGCGTGAGGGGGCGGCCCTGCGGGGGCGACCACCCGCCGTCGTGCGTCATCCTTCCGGACGAGACGGGCGCGTCGCGGCGGTCAGAGATCATCCCCACGGCCGTCGCGTCCGGATTCCGCGCAGGCCTAGCGTGGAGGCATGCGAAAGGCAGCGCTCGTGAGAGCAGAGCTCGTCAGATCAGGGCACAGCAGAGCAGGGCACAGCAGAGCACAGAGGGGAATCTCATGATCCAGGCGAAGGACCTGGCCAAGGTCTACGGAGACAAGACGGCCGTGGACGGTGTCACCTTCACCGTCCAGCCCGGCCGCGTCACCGGCTTCCTCGGCCCGAATGGCGCCGGCAAGTCCACCACCATGCGCATGATCATGGGGCTGGACGCGCCCACCCGCGGCACCGTGACCGTCAACGGCGAGCCGTACGTGAAGCACCGGGCGCCGCTGCGCGAGATCGGTGCCCTCCTCGAGGCCCGCGCCGTCCATCCCGGCCGCACCGCGTACACCCACCTGCGCGCGCTCGCCGCGACGCACGGCATCCCCAACTCCCGCGTGAGCGAGGTCATCGAGATGACCGGCCTCGGCGCGGTGGCCCGCAAGAAGGTCAAGGGCTTCTCGCTCGGCATGGGCCAGCGGCTCGGCATCGCCGCGGCGCTGCTCGGCGACCCGCAGGTCGTGGTCCTCGACGAGCCCGTCAACGGCCTCGACCCCGAGGGTGTCCTGTGGGTCCGCAACCTCGTGAAGTACCTCGCCTCGGAGGGCCGCACGGTGTTCCTCTCGAGCCACCTCATGAGCGAGATGTCCCAGACCGCGGACCACCTCATCGTGATCGGCCGCGGGAAGATCATCGCGGACGCCCCCATCGAGGACATCCTCGCCGGCGAGGGCCGCGCCCGCACGCGCGTCCGCACCGACGTCCCCGAGCGGCTCGCCGGGCTCCTGGCGCGCGAGGGCGTGAGCATCCAGACCCAGGAGCGCGAGCTCCTCGAGGTCTCCGGCCTCGGGCCCCGCGAGATCGCCCAGACCGCGCTCCGCAACGGCGTGCTCGTCTACGAGCTCACCCCGCTCACGGCCAGCCTCGAGGAGGCCTACCTCGAGCTCACCAAGGACGACGTCGAGTACCGCTCCGACACCGGCCACCCGCACGACGCCGGCCACGCGCCGTCGGCCGCAGCGGACCAGCCCGCCCAGAATCAGGAGGCGAACCGATGAGCACCGCAGTCCAGCCAACCCGCCGCCCCGCGGGCCCCGCCCTGACCGGCCCGAACTTCCTCCGCGTCATCACCTCCGAGCGGATCAAGCTCTTCTCGCTCCTCTCGACCCGGATCCTGCTGGCGTGCGCGGTGGTGCTCATGGTCGGCTTCTCCGCGCTCCAGGCGTGGGGCTTCGGGCAGGTCTCCCAGGCCCAGCAGTCCGGCGCCGCGACCGGCCGTCCCGGTGAGGCCGCCGTCAACGTGGCGGCCCTCCTGCCGCAGCTTCCGAGCGCGGGCGTCTCCTTCTCGCAGCTCATCATCGGCTCGCTCGCCGTGCTGATGATCAGCGCAGAGTTCACGTCCGGCATGTCCCGTGCGACGTTCTCCGCCGTGCCCAAGCGGTGGCCCGTGCTCGCCGCCAAGGGCGTGTACGCCGTCGTGGTCGGGTTCGTCCTCACCTACGTGGGCGCCTACCTGGGCGGCCTGGCCGCCCAGCCCATCCTCGGCAAGTACAGCCTGCACCTGGACATGGCCAGCTGGGATATCCAGCGGCCCATGCTCCTCAGCGCCGCCTACGTGGCCGCGGTGGCGCTCATGGGCCTCGCACTCGGGGCGCTCCTGCGGAACTCGGCCGGCGCGATCGTGACCCTCGTCGCGGCGCTGTTCGTGCTGCCGATCATCTTCCAGCTCATCCCCAACGACTTCTTCAAGGAGGCCCGCAAGTACCTCCCGACGAATGCCGCCAACGCGATGATGGAGGCCGGCTCGAGCGCGCCGCTCAACACGGCCCTCCTCGAGCCATGGCAGGGCACGCTCGTGATCGTCGCGTACGTGGTGGTGCTGCTCGGGGCCGCGTTCACCACACTCAAGCAGCGGGACGTCTAGGAGCCCCGTGCAGGCCCCCGGCACCCCGTTCGCGCTCGCGGTCCCGCCTCGGCGGGGCCGCGTCCGCGCGTACCTGGCCGACCACCCGGTCGCGATGGACTGGATCGTGGTCGTCGCCGCGACGTTCCTCGCGGTGCCGTTGTTCGTCGAGTTCGCGCTCCACCACCAGTGGTGGCAGTTCGTGCTCCTGGGCCTCGAGCAGGCCGCCCTCCTCGCACGACGCCGCTCGCCCTGGGCGGTGCTCGTCGTCACCGTCGCGATCGACGCGGCCCTGCTGTACCAGTCTCCGAGCAGCTCCACGACGAGCGCCGTGGTCTTCTTCGCGCTCTATGCCGTGGCGACCGCGGCCCCGGCCCTCGTCGCGTTCGGCGCGGCCGTGCTCGCCTCGGTCCCCGCGTCGGTGTACTTCGCGTTCGTGTACACCACCCCCCACGGGATCGAGGTCCCCGAGAACGCCCGCTACGTGGGACTGGTCGCGGCCGTCTCCCTCCTGCTCATGAACCTCCTCGCCGCCGGCCTCGGGGCATGGGTCCGCGGCACCCGCGAGCACCAGGCCGAGATCCGCGCGTGGGCCATGCGCCGCGCCGAGCTGGCCTCCGTACAGGAGCGCAACCGGATCGCCCGCGAGATGCACGACGTCGTGGCGCACTCGCTCACGGTCATGGTGGCCCTCAGCGACGGCGCCGCGAAGGTCGCCCCCAAGGACCCGGACCGCGCCCAGCAGGTCCTCGGCGAGCTGTCCCGGACCGGCCGCACCGCGCTCGCGGACATGCGGCGGGTCCTCGGCGTGCTGCGCGAGACCGCGGGAGCCAGCCTCGCGCCGTCGCCCGGGACCGAAAGCCTCCACTCGCTCGTGGCGGGCTTCCGTGCCGCCGGGCTCCCGGCGACGCTGATCCTCGAGGGCGCACCGCCGCCGTCGGACGCCGCGTTCCAGCTCGCCGTCTACCGGATCGTGCAGGAGTCGCTCACCAATGCGCTGCGGTACGGGCGGGGGATGAGCCGCGCGGACGTGCTCGTGGCGCGGCAGGACGGCGTGGTGCGGGTCCGGGTCGAGAACGACGGCGGCGCGTACGACGGCGCCGCGCCCCACCTCGGGACGGGCGGCGGCATCGCCGGGATGCGCGAGCGTGCGGCGCTGTACGGGGGCACGCTGCACGCCGGTCCGCGGAACGGTGGAGGATGGATCGTGGAGACCGAGCTGCACTGGGCAGAAGGCGGTCCGTGACGGAGGGGGCATCGATGGAGGGCGACCACGCAGCGCCGGGGGAGCATCGGGAGGGCCCGCTGCGCCTCCTCCTCGTGGACGACCAGCCGCTGCTGCGGATGGGATTCCGGCTCGTGCTCGAGTCCGAGGAGGGCATCGAGGTGGTCGGGGAGGCCGGCGACGGCGAGGAGGCCGTGCGGCTCGCGCGCTCCCTGGCCCCCGACGTGGTCCTCATGGACGTGAGGATGCCCGTCATGGATGGGATCGAGGCCACGCGGCGCATCGCCGCCGAGCACTCCGCGGCGCGGGTCATCATCCTCACGACCTTCGACCTCGACGAGTACGCGTTCGCGGGGCTCCAGGCCGGCGCCTCCGCGTTCCTCCTCAAGGACGTGGCGCCCGCGGAGCTCATCCAGGCCGTCCGGCTCGTGGCGAGCGGCGACGCCGTCGTGAGTCCACGGGTGACCCAGCGGCTGCTCGAGACGTACGTGCGCAACGGCCAGTCGGGGGTCGGCGCCGCAGCGTCGGACGGGGCAGCGGGCGGTGCGGCGTCGCCGGCCGAGCCGGCATCCGATCCGCTGCTGAAGGACCTCACGCCGCGCGAACTCGAGGTGCTGCGCGCCATCTGCGAGGGCCTGAGCAACGCCGAGATCGCGCACCGGTTCTTCCTCTCCGAGGCGACCGTGAAGAGCCACGTGCGGCGGATCCTGACCAAGCTGCACCTGCGGGACCGCGTCCAGGCGGTCGTTTACGGGTACGAGACGGGCCTCATCATCCCGAGCAACCCGGACTACTGAGCCCCGCCCCCGTCTGGGAGTCACGTCTGGGAGTCACGTCCCGGGGGTCAGCTTCTGGGAGTCACGTCCGGGAGGTCAGCTTCTGGGAGTCACCTCCTGGGGGTCATCTCCTGCGGGTTGACCCACGGGAGATGACCTTCAGGATCTGCCCTCCAGACGGGCATGGGAGTGTGAAGGTCCGTGACACCCCGGTTTCGCCCGCGCGGCCCGGGCGCGCAAGACTGCTTGAAGAATCAAGAGTTCCGGTGAGAAGCCCTGGCTAGCCGGACGGCAACCCTCCAGCTGTAGTGGGGTGCCCCAGGTGAGGATTCGACGGCGCCCGGGACCCCGGCGTCGTAAGTATGGCGCCTGAGCGAGCCTCGCGCCGCGATCCGGAGGAACCACATGGCCACCCTCGTCACCGCCGAGCGTGGGCTCGGCGCCGCCCTGCGCGCCAAGCGGCGCATCCTTGCCTCGGCATTCGTCGGGACCACGATCGAGTGGTACGACTTCTACCTCTACGGCACGGCCTCGGCGCTCGTGTTCGGCAAGCAGTTCTTCCCCGATGCGAGCCCGCTCGTGGCCGTGCTCGCCTCGTTCGCTACATATGCCGTCGGATTCATAGCACGCCCACTCGGCGGCGTGATCTCTGGCCACCTCGGGGACCGGATCGGCCGCAAGGCCCTCCTGATCGCCTCCCTGCTGACCATGGGCATCGCATCGACCCTCATCGGCATCCTGCCGAACTATGCCGCTATCGGCATCCTCGCCGTCATCGGGCTCGTGGGTCTCCGGCTCATCCAGGGACTCTCCGCGGGCGCCGAGTGGGGAGGCTCCGCGCTCCTCTCGGTCGAGCACGCCCCGCCCGGCAGCCGCGGCCTCTTCGGCTCGTTCACGCAGGTCGGTTCCGCGGCCGGCATGCTGCTCGCGACCGCCGCCTACGCTCTCACGCAGGCGTTCCTCACCGCGGACCAGTTCCAGGCGTTCGGCTGGCGCATCCCGTTCCTGCTCTCCGGTGTCCTCGTGGTGGTGGGCCTGTGGATCCGCCTCGGCGTGACGGATGCGGACGAGTTCACCGCCATCAAGGAGGAGGCCCGCATCGTCAAGCGGCCCGTGGTGCGCGTGCTCAGGGAACATCCCCGCGGCATCCTCGTGACCATCGGCATGCGCCTCGTCCAGCCGGCCATCTACACGCTCATGACCGTGTACATCCTCGGCTACCTCAAGGACCGCCGCCACGACACCACGTCGGGCCTCGCCGCGATCCTCATCGTCTCCGCGATCGGCCTGCTCTCCGGCCCGTTCTGGGGCTGGCTCTCGGACCGGATCGGCCGCCGTCGCATCGCCGTGGCCGCATCTGTGGGCGTGATCGCGCTCATCTGGCCCTTCTTCTGGTTCCTCGACCATGGCAGCCTCACCTACCTGCCGCTCGTACTGCTCGTGGGCATGAACATCCTCCACGACGCGATCTACGGCCCCCAGGCCGCGTGGTTCGCCGAGCAGTTCCCCACGGAGCTGCGCTACTCCGGCGTGTCGTTCGGCTACCAGGTCGGCACCGTCCTCTCCGCGGCCATCACCCCGCTCGTCGCGGCCGCACTGCTCGAGGTCGGCGGCGGCCAGCCGTGGCTCGTGTGCGGCTGGTTCGCGTTCCTCGGCATCCTCACGACCGCGGCAGCGCTCGCCGCGAAGGACCCGGCCGCTGCTGAGGCACGGTTCGGGGCCGCTCGCACCGCCACGGACTCGGCCACGGACTCCGGTGAGCAGCCCGCCTGAGACGCCGCGCGCCGTCGTGCGCCGTCGCACCCGCGCCGCCCCGCGGCCACGCGTCCCACACCGCCGCACCTCCGAAAGGACCCCGAAATGACCAAGCCCCTGCTCCTCAACGCGTTCGAGATGCTCGTTCCGGTCCACCAGTCGCCGGGCCTGTGGCGGCACCCCGACTCGCAGGCAGGCCGGTTCGCCCAGCTCGGCTACTGGACCGAGCTCGCGCGGGCACTCGAGGACGGCGGATTCCACGGGATCTTCTTCGCCGACGTGCTCGGCCAGTACGACGTCTACGGCGACAGCGCCGACGAGGCCGTCCGCGGCGGAGTCCAGTACCCGGCCCTGGACCCGCTCCTGATCGTCTCGGCGCTCGCCGCGGCCACGGAGCGGCTCGGCTTCGGCGTCACGGCGTCCGTCACCTACGACCACCCTTACCTGCTCGCGCGCAGGTTCGGCACCCTCGACCACCTCACCGGCGGCCGGGTGGCATGGAACATCGTCACGTCCTACCAGGAGTCGGCGGCCCGGAACCTTGGCCTCGACACGCAGATCCCGCACGACGAGCGCTACGACCGCGCCGAGGAGTTCATGGACGTGGTCTACAAGCTGTGGGAGGGATCGGTGGACGACGGCGCCGTGGTCGCCGACGCTGCCTCGAACACCTTCCTGGATCCCGCGCAGGTTCGCGGGATCGCGCACGACGGCGCGGCCTACCGGGTGCCCGGCCCCACCTTGGTGGGGCCCTCCCCGCAGCGGACCCCGCTGCTGTTCCAGGCCGGCGCCTCGGCCCGAGGGCGGGCGTTCGCCGGGAAGCACGCCGAGGCCGTGTTCTTCGCGAGCTCCACGCCCGCGCAGGCCCGCAAGTACACGGATGGGCTGCGAGCCGAGCTCGCCGCGGCGGGACGCGCGGCGGACTCCGTGGCCGTGTTCAACCTCGCGACCGTGATCGTGGCGGAGACCGACGAGACCGCGGCAGCGAAGCTCGCCGACTACGAGCGGTACGTGGACACCGACGCCGCGCTGGCCCTGTTCGCCGGGTGGACGGGCGTGGACCTGTCCGGGCTCGACCAGGACGCCCCGCTCGAGTACATCAGGAGCGAGGCCAACCAGTCCGCCCTCGCCCAGTTCACGACCCTCGATCCGGACCGCACGTGGACGCTGCGCGAGGTAGCGAAGTTCGTCTCGATCGGCGGGCGCGGCCCGGTGATCGTGGGGTCCCCGACGACCGTTGCGGACCAGCTCGAGCAGTTCGCCGAGGAGGGCGGCGTGGACGGTTTCAACCTGACCTCGGCCGTGCGGCCCGCGGACCTGCTCGAGTTCGCGAGGCTCGTCAGCCCCGAGCTGCGGCGCCGCGGGCTCCTCGCCGAGACTCAGACCGCCTCGGGCGCCGCAGCGACGTTCCGGGAGACCGTCCTCGGCGCCGGCCCCCGCCTCGCCGACGACCACCCGGGAAGGCGAGCCGCCGCCGTCGTGCGCGAGGCGGTGCCGACGCCCGCCGTCCCCTCCCCGGCGGCCTGAGTACGTCTGAAGGCCACCTCCTGAGGGTCAGGTTCCGGGGGTCAGCTCCCGTGGGTGCTGACCCCCAGAAGGTGACCCCTAGAAGCCGTTCACCCCGTTCGGCGTGCCGATCCCGGTCGGGCCGTCCCAGCCGGCCCCGGCCGTGCACCACTGGGCCGTGGGGCACGTCCCGTTGTTCCCCGAGGTCACGTCGAAGAGGCTGCCCGTGTGGGCGTAGGGGATCGAGTTCGCGTACGTGGACGCCGAGCCGGTGTTGCCGCTCATGGCGTAGACGGACGCGATGATCGGCGAGGCCTCGCTCGTGCCGCCGAACTGTCCCCACGTCGAGGCGCTGCTCGAGGTCGGGTAGTACACGGCGAGGCCGCCGTTGCTTGGGTCGGAGGCGGCGGCGACGTCATTCATGGCGCGGCCCGCGCAGCCGGTGTTCGAGGAGGCCGCCGCGGCCAGTGCCGCGTTGAGGCTCGAACAGCCCGAGCCGGTCCCGCTCCACACTGACTCGCTCCAGCCGCGCGTGTTGCCGGCCTTTGCGAGCGAGGTCCCGCCCACGGCGACCACGTAGCTCGACGACGCGGGGTAGGACGCGCCCTGATAGCCGTTGTCGCCGGCGCTCGCCGTCACGGCGATGCCCGGGAAGCTGTAGTACTTCCCATACGTCGCGTCGGACGCGTCGGAGCCGCCGTAGGAGTTCGAGATCGCCACGACGCCGGGGACCCTCGCCGCCGTCTGCACCGCGGTGCCGAGGTCCGCGAAGGAGGCCGAGTTGGCCTGAACCACCACGATCTTGCAGTCCGGGCAGGCGGCGGAGACGGCGTCGACGTCGAGCGACTGCTCCTGCGCCCAGCCGAGGTTGAAGCGGGGGAGCTTCGAGCCGCCCGTCTCGTTCATGATGGTCAGGCAGCCGTTGGCCGTGGTGCAGGCCGGGAGGCCGAACTGGGACCGGTAGACGCCGAGGTCGCGCTCGAGGTTCGGGTAGCCGTAGGCGTCGACGATCGCGACGGTCCGTCCGCCCGAGGACGCCCCCGTGAGCTTGTAGGCGTCGCGGAGCTGGGCCGGGGTGAGGCCGGTCGACGGCGGCGTGGCGGCGTTGGCGATCGGCTTGCCGTTGGGGTCCACGGCCTGCCGCGCGTGGCAGGCGGCCTCGCCGGCGCGGGGCGCGGCGCAGACCTGGATCGAGTGGTCCGACTGCGGATTCGGTCCGGGCGCGGCCAACGCTGGGGCGGTGGTGGCGACGCCGGCGAGCAGCAGGCCGGCGGCCGCTGCGGTGAGGATCTTCCTCAAGTGCCCTCCAGGGGTGGGAGAAACGCTCTGACATGATGCGCCGGATGACGGAAAATTCACGATGCATAACAGATACCGTTAAGCCGGCTGGACAGAGCGTTGCAGCCCCCCGCGGGAACGACAAGATTTACAGACAGATTGTCAGCAAATTCCCAGCTATGACTCGGAGCCCGTCTCCCGATGGCCCGACTCGCGGCGCGACCAGTCTTCCGGGATGGCCGCCTCGAGGGCGTCATCGACCGTGATGACGCCGATCAGGCGCCGCCCGTCGTCGACCACCGGCAGCGCGAGGAGGTTGAAGTCCGCCATGCGCCGGGTGACGTCCACGACGTCGTCCGTGGGGGCCGCGACCACCACGTCCTGGTCCGCGATCTCGGACAGGGGCCGCGCGGGGTCGGCCTGGACCGCGGCGACGAGGCTGACGACGCCGTCGAGCGTCTCGTCCTCGCGCAGCGTGAAGACCGCCACGAGCGCCTGCGGCTGGACGTACGACGCCACGCGGACCGCCGCGAGGGCGTCGGCGGCGGTCGCCGTGGCTGGCAGGGCGACGAGGTCGGTGCCCATGAGGCCGCCGGCCGTGAGGTCGTGATAGCCGAGGAGGCGGTGGACGGCGGTCCGCTGCGGCTCCGGCATGGCGTTGAGCACGGTCAGCCGTCGTTCCTGTGGGAGGTCCATGAGGGCGTCGGCGGCGTCATCAGTCTGCATGCGCCCGAGCAGCTCTGCGACCTCGCCGTCCGTGCGTTCCCTGAACAGCTCCGACTGCCGGTCCTGGTCAAGCTCCTCGAAGACGTCGGCCTCGAGCTCGGGGTCCCGGTGGACCTGGTCGAGCAGCTCGGCCTGCTCGTGCCCGTTGGCGTCCTCGATGATGTCCGCGATCTGCGCAGGCTTGAGGCCGTGGATCCGACCGCTCGCCTGGCGGACTCGCGCGGAGCCCCGGTGGCCGATGAGGGGCTCGAACTCAAGCCAGTCCCGTGCAGGGTGGGCGGCATGCCGGGGGCCCAGGCCGAGCCAGCGCCGCCGGTGCACGTCGAGGCCCGTCGCGGCCCAGCCGTCGAGGACCTCGCTGAGCTGGACGTCGTAGGCCTTGACGAACGCGATCCGGGAGAGGTCGATGAGCCGGTGTCCGAGGACGTCCTCGGACAGGAGTACCTCGCCCTCGCGGCGCGCGAACTCCCGCACGTCGACCGTGCTGCGGGAGACCTCGACCCGCTCGGGCGTGAGCGACGCGAGGTCTGCGCTCGAGACGAAGGTCCGCGTCGCGCCCACGGCCATGACGAGCCCGGTCACGAGTGGGTAGTCGCTGTCGCGGAGGCGCACGATCACGTCCGCGAGGGCGCCCATCCTGTGGCCATCGGAGTCGGTGACGGGGTGGCGGAGCACGGCAGACAGTGAGAGGTTCTGGGGTGCGACGGTCATCGGTGGCCTTTCGGGAGCACGTCGGACGCTCGAGCTGACTGTACGTCAGGTCGGATCGGTCTGGAATCGGGGGACGCGGGGGGCGGGGGTAGGGGTCAGCCGCCGAGGGCGAGCTGCACGACCCTCACGACGACCAGGATCATCGCCACGAGGAGGTAGAGGCGCAGGACGCTCAGGCCGATTCGGCGGGTCGCCGAGAGCTGCGGCCGCTCGAGCAGCGCGAGCGGCGGCATGCGCCACGTGAGCCGCTGCGCGCGCGTGGCGGCGCGCCCGCCCTCGCTCTCGGCAGCCGAGCGCACGACAGCGGGTGCGGCCTCGCCGTCGTGCGTCGCCGCGGTACCGGCACCGGAGGGCGCGGCCCGGCGCACGAGGTGGGCCACGGCGAGCCCCACGCCGGTGAGGACCGTGAGGCCCGCGCCCACGCCGAGGATCGCCAGGATGGTGGCAGCGTCGATGTCCGGGAACAGCACGGCCGCGGTGAGCACGACCGAGAGGATCACGAGGACCGCGATGACCGCGGACGTGAAGAGGTTCATCGCTCGCCCGTTGACCCACGGTCCCATGACCTGCTTGTCGTTGCACAGCAGGAGGAGGAATACGGTGGCGGAGGGCAGGAGCACGCCCGCGAGGACCTGGACGCCCACGGTGAGGAGGCCGAGCGGGCTCCCCGGGATGATCACGATGACGGCCGCGACGAGGATCACCGCCGCGAAGGCCGCGTAGAAGCCCTTCGCGTCGCGGACCTTGCGGTGGAGCGAGTGCTTGAGCCCCAGGACGTCGCCGAACGCGTAGGACGTCGAGAGGCCCACCGCGGCGGCACCGATGATCGACGCGTCGATCAGAGCGAGCGCGAACAGGATGCCCGCGAGGTGTCCCACGTACTTCCCGAGGCCCTCCGCGACGCCGCCCGCGTCGGTGAACTGCCCGAACTCGGGCCGGCCCGCGAACGTGAACGCCGTGAAGGAGATGATCGCAGCGGCCCCGAGGATCACGATCGCGATCCCGATCCACAGGTCGACCCGCTCGTACTTCATGTAGCGGGGCGTGATGCGCTTGTCGATCACGTAGGACTGCTGGAAGAACAGCTGCCACGGAGCGATCGTCGTGCCGACGATCGCGATGATGAGCAGCGTCACGTCCGCGACGTCGGATCCGGCGGGGAAGCCGGGGACCACGAAGTCGTGCGCCATCTGGCCGTAGTCGGGGCTGCTCATGAAGAACACCGGCACGAGCAGGAGCGAGCCGGCCACGAGGGTCAGGCACACGCGCTCGAACGTCTTGAAGGACCCTGTGCTGGCCGCGCCGACCACCACGAGCGCCGCCACGATCACGCCCGGGATCTTGGGCACGCCGAGGTAGTCCAGGCCGATGCTGATGCCGATGAACTCCGTGACGATCGTCAGGGCGTTGAGGATGAACAGGTCGATCGCGCTGAAGGCGCCCCAGAACTTGCCGAAGCGCTCGAGGATGAGCCGCGCGTGCCCCACGCCGGTCACCACACCGAGGCGCAGCACCATCTCCTGGTTGACGTAGAGGAAGAGGACAGGCACGAGGAGCAGGAGCGTCCAGAGCAGGCCCGTGCCGTAGTTCTGTCCGGCCTGCGTGTACGTGCCGAACGCGCCGGCGTCGTTGTCGCCGACCATGACGATCAGGCCCGGGCCGATGATGGCCAGGAGGGTCTTGATGCGCGTCTTCCAGCTGGACCGCGTCGTGGAGCCCGCCTCGTTGAGGCGGACCGTGCCGAACGCGCCCTGGATGTCACCGATGTGGGCGGAATCAAGCACGGCGGACGACGGCGCGTGGCCGGCTTCCGCGGCGGGCACAGCAAGGTGCTTGTCGACAGGGGGCAGGGGGGTCTTGATCACGGGAACCTGCTTCCTCCCGGCGGTGGCCGGGGCTCGTGAAGCGGGCACGCCAAGGGCCCAGACCTGTCAGGGAATGAACACGGCAGGAGTGGGCGCGCGGGGCGTGCGACGTCAGGGAAGGATGAGCCGGAGGGCCGGGTGCCCTGGGCTCAGGAGGTATGCGGGGAGGGACTACTATCGCCGCTGGACACGGTCAGCCACCTCCTCGAAACGGTTCTCACGCGCCTTCCGGAGGCCCCGGCCAGATCTGCCGGGGGGCCCTTCCTCGTAAGACCTTTGGCACTCCGCGTCGTGACCTTGGGGCGTGTTCCTCAAGGAGCCAATCGGGGTTGCCCCTTAGTCCGGGGCAGCCTGTCCTGACCGGGGGCGTCTCTCGACG
The DNA here is from genome assembly GCF_020886775.1 of Sinomonas cyclohexanicum. Taxonomy (GTDB): domain Bacteria; phylum Actinomycetota; class Actinomycetes; order Actinomycetales; family Micrococcaceae; genus Sinomonas; species Sinomonas cyclohexanicum. Next base: position 4,358,119 of record NZ_AP024525.1, on the reverse strand, counting down.
TTTGGGGTCGCTGGCTTGTTTCCGCGAAGGAGCCTCAGCTAACGAACGGCACCTTGCGAGGACATGATACACACCGGACCTCGGAAGCCCATTCAGGGCGTGGTGGCTTCTGATCCCGAGCCGACGGGGTTAGCATCCGCACCATCGGCGCCGTGCGCACGCCCACGCGCGAGCCGCGTGCGGCCAGCGGGCGATGGAGAGGGGGGTCGTCATGTCTTGTCCTCGTACGGAATCGCAGGGGTGGGCATCCGCTGCCGGTGGGCCAGGGGTGACGCGGCGCACGTTCGTCAGACTGGTCGGGGCCGCGGCCGTGGGCGGTGCGGTCCTCCACGCAGCGGCCCCGGCGGCTCGGGCGGCGGATGGGCCCGTCATGGTGGTGGTAGCCCACACGGATGATGACCTGCTGTTCCTCAGTCCGGACATCCTGCACGTGGTCCAGGCGAACCAGCCGCTTCTGCTGGTGTACACGACCGCCGGGGAAGCCGGGGAGGGCAGTGACTACTGGCAGTCCCTGGAAGAAGGGATCCGGTCGACGTATGCGCAGATCGCCGGGACGGACAACTCCTGGTCCGACCTCCCGAACGGTGTGCCGGGCCGCTCCTTCTCCCGCCAGGGGCTCGACGGCACGGGCATCGAGGTCGCGTTCCTTCACATTCCAGACGGTCGCACGGACGGCACCGGCACCGCCACGTACGGCTACGACAGCATCATCAAGCTCTGGGACGGTCGGATCGACACGGTGGGCCTGGTCGACGGCAGTGACTACTACGGCCGGGACGACCTCATCTCTCTCCTGACCGCGCTCATGGTCGACTTCGCGCCCACGCAGATCCTGACCCAGACCTGGCCCGGGGCCTACACGGACACCGGGGACCACAGCGACCACTGGGCCACCGCCAACTTCGCCCGCGAGGCCAGCCACGCCTACGCCGCCGGACAGTCCCTGACCGGCTACTACGCCTACATCATCGGCGACTGGGACGAGAACGTGTCCGGGGACGATCTGGACGCGAAGACTGCCGCATTCACCAACTTCGCCGGCTACGACCACAACATCGGCGTGCCCTACGCCCAGGACACCTACGGACTCTGGCTCAAACGGCAGTACATCTCCGCGACCGAGTAGGCGCAGGACCTTCACGTCCCGGGGCCGTCGCGAGTTTCGTACAGTGGGAGGGGTTCCCCGACGGAAGGCGGTCCGGCATGCGTGCTCTGTTCAGGCTGTCGCGCGCCGCGGTTGTCTCCGGAGCCACCGTGTTCCTCGCCGCTGGCGCCCACGCGATGGCCGGCGGCTCGCTTCCCGACCCGCTCATCGTCGCGGGGCTGCTCGCGATCGCCGCCCTGCCCGCCGTGTGGCTGTGCGGCAGGAAGGTCTCGCCCGCCGCGATGATCGCGGTCCTCGGCGCCGGGCAGCTCGTGCTGCACGAGGCGTTCGGCGTGCTCTCGCAATCCTCGGCCACGGCGCCCGCGCTCGCGCCGACCGCGGGGCACGTCCACGTCCTCGGGCCGATAGCCGGCCACGCCGTCGGAGCCGCCGGGCATTCCGAGGGCGCCGGCATGCTCCTTGCGCACGCACTCGCGACCCTCGCCACGGCCCTCCTCCTCGCGAGGGGCGAAGCCGCCCTCTGGGCCCTCGAGGACTGGCTACGCCCACTCGTGCGTGTGCTCGCCCTCCCCGCCATCGTCCCGGCGCCCACCGCGCCGGCCTTCACCGAGGAGACCCTCCCGGGCTCCCAGAGCGTGTGGCGACTGCCTGCGCTGCGGGGGCCGCCGGCGTCGTGCGCCGCCTGAGCCGGCCACCGATCCCCGCACGCCGCGGGACTCCCCTGTTTTCTCCCCTGCCGGGCGCGAGTGCGCGCCCGGCGGGCCACAGACATGAAGGCACACCATGATGACCTCCCTCCGCCGTACCCTCACGACCGCCGGGGCTGCCGCCGCGACGGCAGCGCTCCTGGCGGTTGGCGCGTCCGCCGCCAACGCCCACGTCACCGTGAGCCCCGATGACACCGGGGCCAACGGGTCCACCCACCTGACGTTCAACATCCCCAACGAGTCGGCCACGGCCGCGACGAACAAGCTGGAGGTGAAGCTCCCCACCGACACGCCGCTCACGTCGGTCTCCGTCAAGCCGGTCGAGGGCTGGACCGCGCACGTCATCACCACCGACCTCCCCAAGCCCGTGACGGTGGCCGGTGCGACCGTCACCAAGGCGCCCACCGAGGTCGTCTGGACGGCCAATGATGCCGCGCACGAGATCGGCCGGGACCAGTACCAGTCCTTCTCGATCTCCGTCGGCATCCTTCCCGCGGCCGGGACCACGGTGGTCCTCCCCACGGTCCAGACGTACACGGACGGCACAGTGGTGAACTGGGACCAGAAGGCGCAGGACGGCCAAGCCGAGCCGGAGCACCCCGCGCCGTCCTTCACCACCACGGCTGCCGACGACGCCGCACCCAGCCCCAGCGCGGGCGCGGCTGTGCAGGACACAGCGCAGAACACAGCCCAGACCAGCGACGCCGCCGGCGTCTGGGGCCTCGTCCTCGGTGCGCTCGGCGCCGTCCTCGGGGCCATCGCGCTCGGCGTGGTCCTCGCGGGTCGCCGCAAGGCGGCCGCCAAGTGAGGGCGCTCGTGAGGGGCCTCGGCCGCCTGCTCGCCGTCGTCCTGCTCGGCGCCGCGATGCTCGCCCCGGCCGCGGCGGCCCAGGCCCACGACGCCCTCGAGTCGACCAACCCCGCCAACGGTGCGGCTCTCGAGGCGGTACCCGCGTCCGTCGTGCTGACGTTCGACCACACGCCGATCGGCGTCGGCACCGAGATCCAGGTCAAGGACGCCACCGGCATCAACCAGTCCGACGGCCCTGCGAACATCGTGGACAACAACGTCACCCAGCCCATCAAGCCGGGGGCGCCGGCCGGCGCGTACACCGTGGTCTGGCGGGTCGTCTCCTCGGATTCGCATCCCATCGAGGGCACGTTCACGTTCACGGCGAGAGCCGCGGGCGGAGGCTCGGCCGCCGCGACCACGCAGCAGCCCGCCGCCACGGCGACCGCCCCCGCCACGGCGACCGCCGCGCCGTCGTCCGCGTCCTCCCCGGCGGTGCCGCTCTGGATTGCGATCGGCGCCGGGGCCGTGGTGCTGATCGCGGCGCTCGCGTTCTTCGTGCGCCGGTCCATCCGGCGCGCCGCCGAGGACTGACCAGGGCCGCCCCGCTTCCCGGGAGGCGCCCCGGCCCGGTCCGGCGTTCCGGCGTGCTGTGCCGCTTTCGATCGCGATCGCGCACAATGTGAGCATGCGCCCGTTCCTGCTGCTCGCCGCCCGGGACCACGACGAGGTCGCCGATGATGAGTACCGCGCGTTCTGCACGTACAGCGGCCTCGCGCCGGAGGAGCTGTACCGCGTGCGCGCCGAGGCCGGCCCGCTGCCCGGCATCCGGCTCGAGGACTATTCCGGGGTGATCCTCGGCGGCAGCCCCTACACCGCCTCGGACCCGGCCGAGCACAAGAGCGAGACGCAGGTGCGCGTCGAGGCGGAGATTGGTGCGCTCCTGGAACGGATCGTCGAGGCGGACTTTCCGTTCTTCGGTGCGTGCTACGGGGTCGGCATGCTCGGAATGCGCATGGGCGCGGTCGTGGACCGGCACTTCGGCGAGGCCGTGGGGCCCGTGAAGGTGCGGTTGAGCGCCGTCGGGCTCCACGACCCGCTGTGCGCCGGGCTTGACCCGTCGTTCCACGCGTTCGTGGGCCACAAGGAGGCCGTGCGCCGGCTCCCGCCGGATGCCGCGCTCCTGGCCGGCTCGGACACGTGCCCCGTGCAGATGTTCCGCTTCCGCCGCAACCTCTACGCGACCCAGTTCCATCCGGAGCTGGACCTCTCGGGCCTCGAGCGTCGCATCGACGCGTACCGGCACTCGGGGTACTTCCCGCCGCACGAGGCCGAGGTGGTCAAGGAGCGCGCCCGGGGCACGCGCGTGAGCGAGCCGCAGAAGATCCTGGCCAACTTCGTGCAGCGCTATGCCCGGTAGCCACGCTGGCTAGACTCGCAGCATGCCTACCGCCGCGCACCTGCATGCCCTTGACCTCGGCCGCTTCGTGATGGCCTCGCCGTCGAGCTTCCACGCCGTCGCCGAGGGTTCCCGGCGGCTCGCGGAGGCCGGCTTCACGGTCCTGGACGAGACTCAGGAGTGGCCCACCGGCCCCGGCGGCTACGCGGTAGTCCGCGACGGCGCGCTCATCGCGTGGGCCGTGCCGGACGGCGCGGGCCCCACCACGCCGTTCCGCATCCTCGGTGCGCACACCGATTCGCCGTCGTTCAAGCTCAAGCCCAAGCCCACCACCGGCAAGTTCGGCTGGCTGCAGGCGGGCGTGGAGGTGTACGGCGGTCCGCTGCTGAATTCGTGGCTGGACCGGGAACTGCGGCTCGCCGGGCGCCTCGTGACGCACGACGGCGCGCAGCACCTTGCGTCGACGGGGCCCCCTCCTGCGGTTCCCGCAGCTGGCGATCCACCTCGACCGGGCCGTCAACGAGGGGCTCACGCTCGGCAAGCAGCAGCACATGAACCCCGTGTGGGGGCTCGGCGACCCCGCCGCAGCGGACCTGATCGGGCTTCTCGCGGAGGCGGCCGGCGTCGATCCGGCGGAGGTGGGCGGCTTCGACGTGGTCGTGGCGGACACGCAGGAGCCCGCCGTGTTCGGCGCTCACGGGGAGTTCTTCGCGTCCGGAAGGCTGGACAACCTCTCCTCGGTGCACGCCGGCCTCACGGCGCTCATCCAGGCCTACGTGGCGGGCGAGGGGGAGTCCATCGCCGTCCTCGCCGCGTTCGACCACGAGGAGGTGGGGTCGGCGTCCCGCTCCGGTGCGTCGGGCCCGTTCCTCGAGGATGTCCTGGCCCGCATCGGGGACGGCCTCGGCGCGACGGCGACCGAGCGCCGTCGCGCGTTCGCCGCGTCGTGGCACGTGTCCGCGGACGCCGGCCACGCCGTCCACCCCAACTACGCCGAGCGGCACGACCCCGCCAACCACCCGCTGCTCAACGGCGGGCCGCTGCTGAAGATCAACGCGAACCAGCGGTACGCGACGGACGCCCCCGGCGCGGCGATGTGGGCGCGCCTGTGCGGCGAGGCGGAGGTTCCGTACCAGGAGTTCGTGTCCAACAACGACGTGCCGTGCGGGTCCACGATCGGCCCGCTCACCGCCACGCGGCTCGGGATCCGCACGGTGGACGTGGGGATCCCCCTGCTGTCGATGCACTCCGCGCGGGAGCTTGCCGGGGTGCAGGACCCGTGGCGGCTGGCCAAGGCCGCGGAGCGGCTCTTCGGCTAGCTCGCGAGGCCGATCACGAGGTTGATGGTCGAGGCGAGGATCAGCGTCGCGAACACGAAGGCGAGCAGGCTGTGCTTGAGGGCCTCGTTCCGGATGGAGTGGTTCTTGATGGCCGTGTCGGAGACCTGGTAGGTCATGCCGAGGCTGAAGGCCATGTACGCGATGTCGGTGTACTGGGGCGGCTCGTCCTGGTTGAAGTCGATCCCGCCCTCGGGGGTCGCGTAGTACAGCTCGGTGTAGCGGAGCGTGAAGAGCGTGTGGAGCATGAGCCACGACGCGGCGACCACTGTGATCGCGAGCAGGGCCAGCGCCGTCTTCTCGCCCTTGGGTGCATTGCTGCCGTTGGCGATCACGATCACCACCGCGACGATCGCGGCCGCGTTCGCGCACAGGATGAGGAAGTCGCGTGTGCTCCGGCGCGGGTCCTCCATGCGTGCGTGGGCCCGGGTGCCCTCGGCGTCCTTCGGGGCGATGATGGCCCACACCCAGACGTCGTACACGAGGGCGGCGGCGCCCCAGCCTGCGGCCGGTGCGGGCCACCACGACCAGAGGAAGCCCGTGGAGATCAGGACGATGACGCCGACGGCGATCATGATCCAGAAGCGGCGATTGGCGGTGCGCGCGCGGCGGGATAGCTCGGTGTCAGGACTCATGTGCCGATCCTTCCAGCAGTTGCTGGGAGTCGTGGGAGAAGGGCGCGTAGGTGCGTGTCCCCTCGGAGATCTCCCTGTTGAGCTGCGTGAGCCGACGCGCGATCTCGTCTGAATCCTGCGCTGCTGACCGTGGCCAGCCGTAGCACTCGGCGACTGCTTCATCCAGCTGGCGGTGCAGCTTCTTGAGGTCCGCGTAGGCGCCGTCGTCCACGAGGTTGTAGAGCTTCGTGAGGCCGAAGCCTTCGCGGAGGCAGATCTCCTGGCGGCGGCCGACGACGGCGCGGCTAAGTGCCGCCACCCTCTCGCGTTGCGCTGGTGTCACCGGGTCGGGCCAAGGGAACGTTGCGAAGACAGATGTTGGTGTGTAGCGGAGATCGCCTTTGAGCGTCGAGGACTGGTGCCAGGCCCATATCTCGTGAGTTCGTGAGAGGAGGACTCCCATTGAGTATTCGTCGTCGAAAGCGAACACATTTGTAAGATTGCTTGGACACACCCGAGCATCCTGAAATGCGACGATGAGCCGCTTGCCCTGGGCAGCACCCGAGATGAATTGGTCCAGGCCGCTCAGGGCGCGCCGCATTCCCGGGCGGTTCTCGCCGAAGAGCCACCACACGTCCCGGTACAACTTTCGATTGTTCGATTCGCGGGCGGGCCGGACCCTGCTCCGCACGATGTCAAGTGGGGCCGCATAGTGCCGAGCTTCTTCGAGGGTCCGCAGCCCGAAGTCGATGATCCAGCGTGACGGGCTCTGGTCGGGTCGTTCGGCGATGTCTTCTCCGTTGAGATACGGCCGCACGACATCCTCGTTCTTTGGATCCTGTTCGAGCATCCGGCGTGCTTCACCATCGGAGACGATGAATCCGGCTCCGACGGGTATGGGGCCCTGGAAGCATCGCGCCTTGTTCGCCGCGAGGATGGCGGGTGTCCACTCGTGAGGATCGAGCGAAGTGAGCGACGAACTGATCGCTGGAACCTCGCTCCCGTCAAGGGAGCATTCGGTGATCGCATCGGCGGGCTTCTTGATCCAGTTCACGATGCTCACGTGGACCTTCGCATCGCCCGGCCATTTCTGGCTGCTGACGGCATCGGTGATGACCCCGCCAGTGCTCACGATGTAGTCGAGCGACGCTGACCTTGCCCGATTCTGGGAAACAGAATTCGTGGCAACCAACCCCGCCCGCTGTCCGGGTTTGAGATGGTCTTGCGCAATCCTGAACCAGTACGTGACGAGGTCTTTGATCCCGACCTTGAAGCGCTTCGCGAGCCAGTCGGCGTAGTCGTCCCCAAGACGGCTTCGGATGAACTGTGACCCGAGGAACGGCGGATTTCCAATGATCGCGTCAACCTCTGGCCACTGGATCTGAAGCGAGTCCGCATGCTTGATCGAGGACATGTCGACAAGTGGCAGTGGGTCTTCCGCGAGCCCAAAGCGGTCGATCATCTGGCGCTGCCCCATCCACAAGGTGAGCCTCGAGATCAGGACGGCAACGGGCTCGATCTCGAGGCCGTAGAGATTGCGCAAGGGGTAGTAGGGAAGGTCGCCCGCGGGGACTGGAAGTCCCTTCTGATGCGAGACCTCCTTGATCTTTGCCTTGAGCTCGGACTCGAGGGCCCGCATCTCCCTGTAGGCGACGTAGAGGAAGTTCCCACACCCGCAGGCGGGATCGAGGATCGTGAAGGCGCATAGTTCGTGGAGGAGGAAGACGCCGGCCTGAGGCGATCCGACAGCGTCGATCTTCTTGCGCCACGGTCGAATGATGGTCGGCGTCACCACCTTCATGATGTCCGCCTCGTGCGTGTAGTGCGCGCCGAGTGCCGAGCGGCGTTCCGGACCCAGGACACCCTCGAGGAGGGATCCGAAGATGGTCGGGTCGACCTGACGCCAGTCGAACTCGGCCGCCGATGCGAGGAGTTTGAGCTCGACCTGGTTGAGGGCGATGCCTGAGGCCGAGCTGAACAGATCTCCGTTGACGTAGCGCGTTCCCGAGTAGTGACCGGTCCGGTTGTGGTTTCCCTTCTGGTTCAGCACGGTGAAGAAGAACTGGAACTCGGCCGCAGGATTCAGGTTGGGGTTGGCGCGTAACCGGGCCACCAGGTTCTGCATCGGGTAGTCCTCCAGCATTAGCAGGTCCTCGGCGTACAGGCACCATACCGACTGCAGGACGAAGCGCTGGACTTCATTGACCGGGGCCGCTGCCCGGTCGAGAAGCGAGTGGTACAGGTCCGCGACGAGCTTGGCTGCTTCTCGGCTGAGGTGCCGATGGTGCTCGATGAATATGGGTTCCACGGCTGAATCAGCCATGAACAGCAGGGCGTCGTAGCGATCCGGTAGCTCCTTGAGAGTGAAGGAGTACCTCGGTTTGGCCGGGAAGCGGCCCGGTTCCCACAGCTCGAAGCTGCCGAAGTTGCAGATGAGGACCCAACGGGCGGCGGGCACGTCAGCGTCGTCGTCCGCGGATTCCCTCCAATACCGCTCAACCTGATCGCGTGCAGAGGCGACCGGGACGCCGGGGGCCTTCATCTCGACGATGAGATTGCCGGGCCAATGGAGGTCCATGAAGCCGGCCGAGGTCTTGAAGTCCTCGAACCTCGCGCCAGCGCCGAGCCGATCGGTGCCGTAGGCGGCGAACAGCTCGTTGAGGAAGGTCTGGGCCTCTGCCTTCTCGCTACCGTCGTAGTCGCCCCACTTGGCCGCGAACTTGACCAGTGCCGCCCGGATCTCTTCGCCGCTGCGCACAGAACCCCCTGCAATCTGAAACCTGGTGCTGACGGGTTTCAGCCTACGGTGGGGGCCGACAATTCTCGGCTAGAGCAGGCGCAGCTCGGTCTGCCGGTAGTACGCGTCCTGCATGAGTCGCTTGCGGGTGGCCTGGAGCGCCACGATTGCATCGTCGAGGGCGAGCATTGTGTTGCGTTCCCCGTCCGACTTCGCGGCCTGGGTTCGGGTCTTCTTCGCGAGAGTCACGGCGTGCTCGATGTTCAGGAGGACGTTCGAGACGCCGTTCATCACCGCCTCGTGGGCTGCCTCCTCGGGGGAGCGCTCTGCTGGGCTCTGGGCCATGTGCTGTCTCCTGCCGGTTGCTGACGGTGCATCAAGCCTACGGGGTCGCGCGACGCCATGCATGGATCCGCTGCGGCATGTAGATCAGTGCGTGAGTTGTCCACATACGGTGCCGCGGGCGCACGACGGCGGCACCGCCGCCGCTAGCGTGGGCGTCACGGCGGTTCTCGGGCCGGGTCATCGGCGGTGGTGCGGATCCGGTAGACTTGTGCAGTCTGTGTGCCAGCTTGACCGGCGCGCAGTCACGCACATGAACCTCCTGTTGCGGAACGCCCGCAACCGCTTAGCCCAAAGGAGGTGGGTTCACACATGCGTCCTTACGAACTGATGGTCCTCATCGACCCCGAGGTCGACGAGCGCACGATCCAGCAGTCGCTGGATAAGTTCCTCTCTGTGATCACCACTGACGGTGGAACCGTCGACAAGGTGGACATCTGGGGCCGTCGCCGTCTGTCCTACGACATCAAGAAGAAGAACGAGGCCATCTACGCCGTCGTCAACTTCACTTCTGAGCCTGCTACGGCCCAGGAGCTTGACCGTCAGCTCAACCTCAACGAGACGATCCTGCGCACCAAGATCATCCGCCCTGAGGATCAGAAGGTTTCCGCCAAGTAACTCTGGCGTCTTCTTTCACTACTGCAGTACAAAGCTCTTCACGCAGACACGGAACCAGGAGGAAGCATGGCAGGCGAGACCACCATCACGGTGATCGGCAATCTGACGAACGACCCCGAACTGCGGTTCACGCCGTCCGGTTCGGCGGTCGCCAACTTCACCGTGGCCTCCACTCCGCGTACGTTCGACCGCCAGGCCAACGAGTGGAAGGACGGGGAGACCCTGTTCCTCCGCGCGTCCATCTGGCGCGAGGCAGCCGAGAACGTCGCCGAGTCCCTCACCAAGGGCATGCGCGTGATCGTCAGCGGCCGCCTGAAGAGCCGTTCGTACGAGACCAAGGAAGGCGAGAAGCGCACCGTCATCGAGCTCGAGGTCGACGAGATCGGCCCGAGCCTGCGCTATGCGTCCGCGAAGGTCAACCGCACCCAGCGCTCCGGCGGTCAGGGCGGCGGCAACTTTGGCGGTCAGCAGGGCGGCAACTTCGGTGGCAACCAGGGCGGCAACTTCGGCGGCGGCAACGCCGGCGGAGGATGGAGCGGCGGCCAGGGCTCACAGGGCCAGGGCGGCAACTCCGGTGGCACCTGGGGTGGCGGCCAGCAGCAGCAGGACGACCCGTGGGCGACCCCGGGCGTCAGCAACGCCGGCGGCTGGGGCAACGGCAACGAGTCCGAGCCCCCGTTCTGATCGACTTCCTTTCCATAACAACAACCATCCCGTGGCTCACGCCACGGGCTCCAGAGACTAAGGAGCTCCACGATGGCCAAGGCTGAAATCCGCAAGCCGAAACCAAAGTCCAACCCCTTGAAGGCCGCTGACATCACTGTCATCGACTACAAGGACGTCGCACTGCTGCGCAAGTTCATCTCGGACCGCGGCAAGATCCGCGCTCGTCGGGTGACCGGCGTGACCGTGCAGGAGCAGCGCAAGATCGCCCAGGCGATCAAGAACGCCCGCGAGGTTGCCCTGCTCCCCTACTCCGGCGCTGGCCGCGGCTGAGAAGGGAAGCAATCTCATGGCAAAGCTCATTCTGACGAACGAGGTGTCGGGTCTCGGCTCGGCCGGTGAAGTCGTCGAGGTCAAGGACGGCTACGCCCGCAACTACCTGTTGCCGCGCGGCTACGCCGTGGCGTGGACCAAGGGTGGCGAGAAGCAGGTCGCCCAGATCCGTGCCGCCCGCGAGGCGCGCGCCCACAAGACGCTCGAGGCCGCTCAGGCCCAGGCCGCTGCCCTCGCTGGCACGCCGGTCCGTCTTGAGGTGAAGGCCGGCAAGGAAGGTCGCCTCTTCGGCACCGTCCGCGCCGAGGCCGTTGCCGGTGCTGTCGAGGCCGCTGGCCTTGGTGCCATCGACAAGCGCCGCGTGGTCATCCCCGGCCACATCAAGTCCACCGGCAAGTACGAGGTCTCCGTGCGCCTGCACGACGAGGTCTCGGCCGTGGTCAACCTCGAGGTTGTCGCCGCGAAGTAGTTCGCGCCGGACTTCCGCGAAGGCCCCCTCCGCATTGGCGGAGGGGGCCTTCGTTGTCTGGTGGGAATACGGCGAGAGGTGGCGTGGTTGGAGAAGTAGATGCAAATGCATGAAATTCAGACTAAGCGAGAGCAAGGCAGGGCAATGACCGAGAACATCAGGATTGTCGTCATCTCCGCAGGCCTCGGCGTCCCGTCGTCGAGCCGACTCCTCGCCGACCAGCTCGCGGTCGCCGCCGAGCGGTTGGCCCGCACCGCCGGGCTCGCGCCGTCGGTGTCGACGTTCGAGCTCCGCGACCTCGCCGTGGATATCGCGAACAACTTCGTGACCGGGTACGCCGGACCCAATCTCGCCGAGGCCATCGCCGCGGTCGAGCGGGCTGATGCGATCATCGCCGTCACACCGGTGTTCTCCTCGAGCTACAGCGGCCTGTTCAAGTCGTTCATCGACGTCCTCGATCCCCGCTCGCTCGAGGGGAAGATCGTCCTCCTCGGCGCGACCGGAGGATCCGCACGGCACAGCCTGATGCTCGACTTCGCGATGCGCCCGCTCTTCAGCTACCTCCGCACCCGGATCCTTCCCACCGCAGTCTTCGCCGCCCCGACGGACTGGGGCCAGGGCGACGGCGGCGCCAGCTCGGCCAGCGGTGGTCTCACCGGCCGGATCGAGCGTGCTGCGACCGAGCTCGTCCAGGAGCTGGCCCGCGAGCGTGGCACCGGCTCGGCCAACGGCGCGGCGCGTGGCGCGGGCGACGTCAAGCTGCCGGCCGTGGCGACCCGGCCGGAGGACAAGTCCTTCGAGGAGCTCCTCGCGGACCTCACCGGCCGCCCCGCCTAGGAGTCAACTTCTGGGTGTCACCTCCTGAGTGTCACGTTCCGGAGGTCACGTTCTGGAGGTCACCTCCTGGGGTGCCTCAGGAGGTGAGCGCCGGACGTTTCTCGGACGTACGATGGCCGGATGCAGCCCGAACCTGAGCACGCCCCGGTCTTCGACGGCCACAACGACCTCCCTTGGGCACTGCGCCAAGACTTCGGGTACGACGTGGCGGCGGCAACCCTCGAGTCGGGCCAGCCCCGCCTCCACACGGACATCCCGCGGCTGCGGGCCGGGGGAGTCGGGGCGCAGTTCTGGTCGGTCTTCGTGCCCTCGACCCTGAGCCCGGCCGAGTCGGTCGTCGCCACGCTCGAGCAGGTCGACTGCGTGCGCCGCATCGTCGCCGCCCACCCCGGGACCTTCGAGCTGGCAATCTCCGCCGCCCAGGTGCGCGACGCCGTCGGCCGCGGGAAGATCGCCTCGCTGATGGGTGCTGAGGGCGGTCACAGCATCGACGGATCGCTGGGCGTCCTGCGGATGCTCGCCGAGCTCGGCGTCCGCTACATGACGCTCACCCACAATGACGACCTCCCGTGGGCCACCTCCGCGACCGGAGCCGCGATGGATCGGGGCGAGGACCCGGGGCTGAGCGCGTTCGGCCGCGAGGTGGTAGCCGAGATGAACCGGATCGGCATGCTCGTGGACCTCTCGCACGTCTCGCCCCAGACCATGCTCGACGCCCTCGACACAACCGACCGTCCCGTGATCTTCTCCCATTCGTCCGCACGCGCCGTCTGCGGCCACCCTCGGAACGTCCCGGACCACGTGCTCGAGCGACTACCCGCCAACGGCGGCGTCCTCATGGTCACCTTCGTGCCGAAGTTCGTCTCCGAGGCGTGCCGCGAGCACGCGCTCGCCATCCGGGACCGACGCCGGGAGCTCGGCCTGCCGATCGGATTCCACGACGTTGCGCCCGAGGAGGAGCCGGCGGCCGCGGCGGAGTTCGCGGCCTGGTTCAGCGCCAACCCCGCACCCGAGGCGACCATCGACGACGTCGTGCGCCACCTCGAGCACGCCCGCGAGGTGGTGGGTCCGGGGCACCTCGGGCTCGGCGGGGACTTCGACGGCACGACGGACCTGCCGCGCGGGATGGACGGCGTGGCCGGCTACGCGCCCCTGCTCGCCGCCCTCGCTGAGCGCGGCTGGTCGCGTGAGGATCTGGACGCGCTGTGCTTCGGGAACGCGCTGCGTGTCCTCGAGGCAGCGGAGGTCCCCGCAGGCTGACGGGCCGCCACGGACCCGCCAGAGCGGCGCGGCCCCGCTACAGCAGCGCGACGAACGCCCGCGCGTCCTCGATCGTGATGTCCGAGTGGCGGCGCAGCATCTGCGCGGCGTCCTCGGCGTCCCCGATCTGGGCGAGCGCCTTGATCTCGTTGTAGATCGCGTCGTTGAGCATGTTGGACGCCACCTCGAGCGTCTCGTGTCCATTGCTCACGATCGCCCGGTACCGGTAGGGGAAGACTTGCGGCCGCGGCTCGTCGCGGTAGGGGTCGGCCGGCACGTTGGGCGTGTTCTGTGCGGGCGACGGCGCGGGCTGCCTCTGCGTCCCCGCCGCGGGCGCGCTCGTGACCCCCGCCTCGCCCTGCCCTTCCTCGTGGTGGGCCGGGCGCGGGCGCACGACGGCGCGCGGCGGCTCGGGCGCGGCGGTCACCTCAGGCGACGGAGCGGCATTGCCCTCCGCCGGCGACTCCGTCTCCTCAGGAGACGCCGTACGGGTGGATCCGCCGCGGAACTGCTGGGGATGGCGGTCCATGAGGATCACCGCGTTGCGCGCCTCGACGAGCCCCGCACCGGTGGCCTCACGGTAGGCGGCGATGGCTTGGACCGTCAGGCCCCGCGCGATCAGTGAGTAGACGGTGCGGTGCTGCGCCTCCGTGAGGCGCGCGGCAGCCGCGGCGGCGGCCTCTGGGCCGGCGGCCAGCGCGCCCTCGAGGGACGCCTTGCTGCGCCTCGAGCCGGCGCGGATCACGAGGATGATGACAACGGCGACGGCAAGGAGGATCAGGAGCGGGGGGAGGAGGTTTTCCATCGGAGCTTCTCGGGTGGCGGAGTGTGCGCTTCCAGCGTAGTGCCTGCCGCGCAGGTGGGGCGAGGTCCGGTGAATATGTGCCGAGAGGCATGGGTTTCCCGATCTTCGACATATATGTGGCCTGAATCACATCTTGTCGGTGTCCATGAATGCTAGAACATCTGCTTGCCGAACTCGGGCCCGCCGAGGCTGTGGATTGGGCCTGTGGAAAGAATTTCTTGATCCACACTCTGTCAACAGAGTTTCCGCAGGTCAGAGCCCCTTTGATGAGGGATCCGATGAGTTATCCACAGTTGTCCACAGGTACTGTGAACACGCTGAGGGGGTTTTCCCACAGGTTGTCCACAAGGGCGGTGGACGGCGAGCTTCACGAGTGTCAGTGCGTGCCGATACGGTGTGCACGTCCCTCCGGAGGGCGCCCGCGCGGGCCTCCTGCTGGATGAATAGCTAGGTCTCCGAGGTGTTGCCCGTGTCCGCGTCCCAGATTGATTCAGCGCCGGCCCTCCGCGACCCCGACTCCGGCCGGACCCCGCCGCAGGACATCGTCGCCGAGCAGTCGGTCCTCGGAGGCATGATGCTCTCCAAGGACGCCATCGCGGACGTGGTCGAGGTGCTGCGCGGCGTCGACTTCTACCGCCCCGCCCACGAGGCGATCTACGAGGCGATCATCGACCTCTACGGCAAGGGCGAGCCCGCCGACGCTGTGACGGTCTCGGACGAGCTGACCAAGCGCGGCGAGATCAACCGCGTGGGCGGCCCGGCGTACCTCCATGAGCTCATCCAGTCCGTCCCCACCGCGGCCAACGCCGGCTACTACGCGGAGATCGTGGCCGAGCGCGCCGTCCTGCGTCGCCTCGTGAGCGCCGGGACCAAGATCGTCCAGCTCGGGTACGGGCAGGACGGCGAGGTCGAGGACCTCGTCAACCAGGCCCAGGCCGAGGTGTACTCGGTGGCCGAGCGCCGCGCCGCGGAGGACTACGTCCCGCTCTCCCAGGTCATGGAGGGCGCGATGGACGAGATCGAGGCGGCCGGGCACCGCGGTGGCGGCATGACGGGCGTCCCCACCGGCTTCTACGAGCTCGACGAGCTCACCCACGGCCTGCACCCGGGGCAGATGATCGTCATCGCCGCGCGCCCCGCCGTCGGCAAGTCGACGTTCGCGCTGGACTTCGCGCGCTCCGCCGCGATCAAGCACAAGATGGCCACAGTCTTCTTCTCCCTCGAGATGGGGCGCAACGAGATCGCGATGCGCCTCATGAGCGCCGAGGCGTCCATCCAGCTCCAGGACCTGCGCCGCGGGACCCTCCGCGACGAGCAGTGGTCCAAGATCGCCTCCGTGCTGGGACCGCTCAACGAGTCGCCGCTGTTCATCGACGACTCGCCCAACATGTCCCTCATGGAAATCCGCGCCAAGTGCCGCCGTCTCAAGCAGCAGCACGACCTCAAGCTCGTGGTGCTCGACTACCTCCAGCTCATGACCTCGGGCAAGAAGGTCGAGAGCCGCCAGCAGGAGGTCTCCGAGTTCTCGCGCGCGCTCAAGCTGCTCGCCAAGGAGCTGCAGGTTCCCGTCATCGCGCTCTCGCAGCTCAACCGCGGTTCTGAGCAGCGGCAGGACAAGCGGCCGATGGTCTCCGATCTTCGCGAAAGCGGATCGATCGAGCAGGACGCGGATATGGTTATCCTCCTGCACCGCGAGGACGTGTACAACAAGGAGTCCCCCCGCGCCGGTGAGGCCGACATCCTCGTGGCCAAGCACCGCAACGGCCCCACGAAGGACATTGTCGTCGCCTTCCAGGGGCACTACTCGCGCTTCGCCAACATGGCGGCCGACTCCGGCGGCGAGGGCGGCGGGTTCTAGGGCCATCGTCGGCTGAGGGTCTGTTGGACACGTGCGCCCGCGCCGCGCCCCTGTCCAAACCCCCGTGATCCGTGCCACTCTGGTGGGACCGTCCCGCTCGGGACGGCCGCGAAGCCGAGGAGGTGCCCGTGACGCAGCCGCGCCTCGAGGCCGCACTCACGGTCTTCGACGACCCGACAGCCAAGGCGCGCGAGCTGCTACGCCTCCACCGCTCGTGGCAGTCCACGAGCGAGATCCCGCATCCGGTGCGGACCGTCGTCGCCCGCGCGTGGCAGCGGCAGGGAGCCCCGCCGGGTCGCCGCGGACCGCTCGACGACGCCGCGCTCGCCGAGCGGCGCGAACGTGCGGGCGCCCTTGCCTCCGTGCTGCCGCTCCTCATGGACCGCCTCATGCCGCTCGCAGCGGAGGCCGGCAACGAGCTCGTGGTGAGCGACGACGAGGGCTATGTCCTGTGGGTCAGCGGACCTGCCGCAGTGCGCCGCAAGAGCGAGGAGCTCGGCTTCGTCCAGGGTGCCCGGTGGCGCGAGCGCGACGTCGGCGTCAATTCCCTCGGCACCGCGATGGAGGAGCGCCGGCCGGTGCAGATCTTCGGACCTGAGCACGGGGCGGAGGAGCAGCACACGTGGGTCTGCACGAGCGCGCCGATCCTCGGCCCGAAGTCCGGCGCGCCGCTCGGCGTCGTGACCCTCTCCGGCTCCTACCGCACGGCCCACCCGCACACGCTCTCCCTGGTGAGCATGACCGCGCGCGAGGCGATGGACCTCCTCGGCCGCGCGCACGACGGCGAGCTGCGCCGCCTCGCGCTCGCGGCGGCCGCTGGCTCGGGGGTGCTCGGGCGGCGACTCGTGGTGGACGACGCCGGGTGGGTCGCCTCGGCGGACGGGTTCGGCGTGGGCGAGCGCATCCGACTCCCCGCCGGTCTGGCCGCTGGCCAGCACTGGGTCCCGGGCGTGGGCCCGATGCAGGTCGAACGCCTCGACGGAGGCTGGGTCCTGCGCCCGGCCACCGCGCGCGCCGAGCTCGAGCTGCGGCCCGGCCCGCCGCCGTCGGCCGTCCTCGGCTCCGGCGAGGGTGCGACGGAGATACCCCTGACCGCGCGGCACTTCGAGCTCCTGGCCCTCCTCGCTGCGCACCCGCGCGGGCTTGAGGCCCGCGAGGTCCTCGCCCGGCTCGATGGCGCCCAGACCGAGGTCACCGTCCGCGCCGAGCTCTCGCGCCTGCGCAAGCGCCTCGGCGGGCTCATCGAGAGCCGGCCGTACCGACTGACGGTGCCGGCCGCCGTCGTGCGCTGACCTCTCAACCGCGAGAAGTGACCCCACAACGTTGAGGGGTCATGTCCCGTCGGTTGCGGGGTCCCTGGCCACGGCTGCAACGTTCTGCAACGCTCCCGTGAATGTGATTCGCGCCATACCTTCGAGTGCATCAGCTCAGGCGTTCAAAGGAGAAGTGCGATGAGTGATGCAGCGCTGCAGGGCGCGAGGGTCTGGTTTGCGGACCTCGAGGAGGCGTTCGCCGCGGGCGACGTCGGGGCCGCGGCCTCGCTGTTCGGCGACGAGAGCTACTGGCGCGACCTGGCCAGCCTCACCTGGAACATCCACACCGCCGAGGGCCGGCAGGAGATCGAGGCGATGCTCGCCGCCGTCGGCCCGGACAGCTGGCCGCGCGAGCTCGAGGTGACGAGCGCGAGCGAGGACGACGGCGTGACCGAGGCCTGGTACACCTTCCGGAACAAGGCGTTCCACGGCAAGGGGCTCGTGCGCCTGCGCGGCGGCAAGGCGTGGACCTTCCTGTCCAGCGCCCAGGGCCTCAACGCCTTCCCGGAGCCATCGGGCAGCCGCCGGGAGCGTGGCGCGGAGCACGGCGTCAACGTCTCGACCCAGAACTGGCTCGACCGCCGCAGGTCCCGCGCAGAGACGTTCGGCATCGACGAGCAGCCGTACGTGCTCGTGGTGGGCGGCGGTCAGGGCGGGATCGGCCTCGCGGCGCGGCTCAAGAGGCTCGGCGTCCCGGCCCTCGTGATCGACAAGCACCCTCGCCCCGGCGACCAGTGGCGCTCGCGGTATCACTCGCTCTGCCTCCACGACCCGGTCTGGTACGACCACATGCCGTACCTCCCCTTCCCGGACCACTGGCCGGTGTTCACCCCCAAGGACAAGATGGGCGACTGGCTCGAGCACTACACCCACATCATGGAGCTCGACTACTGGCCCAGCACCGAGGCCACGAGCGCGTCCTTCGACGAGGGGACGCAGCAGTGGACGGTGCAGGTCACGCGGGAGGGCCACGAGCTGACGCTCACCCCGACGCA
This sequence comes from Sinomonas cyclohexanicum, assembly GCF_020886775.1. Taxonomy (GTDB): domain Bacteria; phylum Actinomycetota; class Actinomycetes; order Actinomycetales; family Micrococcaceae; genus Sinomonas; species Sinomonas cyclohexanicum. The sequence continues at coordinate 4,339,938 of NZ_AP024525.1, read as the reverse complement.
CCTCGTGATGGCCACGGGAATGTCCGGCATCCCGAGCGTCCCGACGCTGCCAGGCCAGGACGTGTTCCGCGGCGATCAGCACCACTCGTCCCAGCACCCGGGCGGCGCGAAGTACGCGGGCAAGAAGGTCGTGGTGGTGGGATCGAACAACTCGGCTCATGACATCTGCGCCGACCTGTGGCAGAACGGCGCCGAGCCGATCATGCTCCAGCGCTCGAGCACCCACATCGTCAAGTCCGATTCGCTCATGGAGGTGGTCCTCGGGCCGCTCTACTCAGAGGAGGCCCTGGCCAACGGGATCGACCACGAGACCGCGGACCTCATCTTCGCCTCCATCCCGTACAAGGTCCTCCCGGACTTCCAGCGGCCCGCCTTCGACGAGATCCGCGAGCGGGACAAGGACTTCTACGACAGCCTCGAGCAGGCCGGCTTCCAGCTGGACTTCGGCGACGACGACTCGGGCCTCTTCCTCAAGTACCTCCGCCGCGGCTCCGGCTATTACATCAACATCGGCGCCTCCGAGCTCATCGCGAAGGGCGCCATCCGGCTCGCGAACGGCCAGGTCTCCCACCTCGAGGAGAACGCGGTGGTGCTCGACGACGGCACGCGCCTTGAGGCGGACGCCGTCGTGTACGCGACGGGGTACGGCTCGATGAACGGCTGGGCCGCCAAGCTCATCTCGCAGGAGGTCGCGGACAAGGTCGGCAAGTGCTGGGGCCTCGGCTCCGACACCACGAAGGACCCGGGCCCGTGGCAGGGCGAGCTGCGCAACATGTGGAAGCCCACCCGGCAGGAGAACCTCTGGTTCCACGGCGGCAACCTGCACCAGTCGCGCCACTACTCGAAGTACCTCGCGCTCCAGCTCAAGGCACGGCTCGAGGGGCTCGACACCCCGGTCTACGCGCTCGCGGAGACGTTCCACACGCGTTAGGAGCGGGGCGGGGGCACGCACGACGGCGCGATGCCGGGTCAGCGGTGGCCGGCGCCGCGCCGTCGTGCGCATCCCATCAGGGCCGGGGCGAGCTCAGGACGCGCAGAGGCAGAACGGGTGTCCGGCGGGATCGAGGAAGACGCGGAAGGTGGTGCCGGGCTGGTGCTCGGCCTTCGTGGCGCCGAGGCCCAGGACGGCCTGCTCGGCGGCGTCGAGCTCGTCCACCATGACGTCGAGGTGCATCTGCTGGGGGACCTCCTGGCCGGGCCACTCGGGGGCGTGGTAGCCGTCCACGCCCTGGAAGGAGATGCACTGCCCGTAGTCGGCGCGGATCTGGCCCCATTCGGCGGACGCCTCCTCGACCGTCCAGTCCAGAAGGGCCGCGTAGAACCGTGCGAGGGCCGCGGGATCGGGGCAGTCGATGACGACATTGGGGAATCGTGCGATAGCCATGCGGACAACGTAGCGGCCCCTGAGGACAAGGCGTGTCCGCTGCCTCGACCAGCCTCTCTGTGAGGCGGGTCATGCTGCCCAGTGGCCCGCGCTACGTTGCATCCACGTTTCAAGGAACTTGTGAATATACAGGTGTTGCGCCAAAGGAAACGGTTTTGTGCACTCACATGGAAGAATTGATCTAAGACTGTGCGATGTGCCGCGCATGCCGAACTGGCATGGGTTCACCATTAATCCCGGCATTGACCCCGTGACATGGAAGTGAGCCTCATGGCTTCCCAGCCCCAACTCCACAAATCCCTCAAGCCGCGCCACCTGTCGATGATCGCCATTGCCGGCGTCATCGGGGCCGGGCTCTTCGTCGGCTCCGGTGCGGCGATCCACCAGGCCGGGCCGGGCATCCTCGTCGCGTACGCGGCGGCGGGCATCGTGGTCATCCTCGTGATGCGCATGCTCGGCGAGATGGCCGCCGCGAATCCGGAGACCGGCTCGTTCTCCGCCTACGCCGACAAGGCGCTCGGCCGTTGGGCCGGGTTCAGCATCGGCTGGCTCTACGCGTGGTTCTGGATCATCGTCCTCGGCATCGAGGCAACCGCCGGTGCCGCCATCATGCATCGCTGGCTCCCCGGAGTCGACCAGTGGGTGTGGGCACTCGTGCTCATGATTGCCCTCACGCTCACCAACGTGTGGAGTGTGAAGTCCTACGGCGAGTTCGAGTTCTGGTTCGCGTCCGTCAAGGTCACCGCCATCTTGCTGTTCCTTATCGCGGGCATCGCCGCGATCCTCGGCCTCATCCCCGGACTGCCCGCGCCGGGAACCAGCAACCCTCTGGGACACGGCGGCTTCATGCCCAACGGCGGCGGCGCGGTCCTCGCCGGCATCCTCGTGGTCGTCTTCTCGTTCTTCGGCGCGGAGATCGCCACCATCGCCGCCGGCGAGTCCACTGATCCGGTGACGGCCGTCCGCAAGGCCGTGACCTCCACGGTGTGGCGCATCCTCGTGTTCTACATCGGCTCGATGGCCATCGTCGTGACCCTCCTCCCGTGGGACGACGCCTCCGTGGCGAAGAGCCCCTACGTGGCCGTGATCGAGCGCTTCGGAATCCCCGGCGCGGGCACCATCATGGACATCGTCGTGCTCACGTCCGTCCTCTCGTGCCTCAACTCGGGCCTGTACACGGCGAGCCGCATGATCTTCTCGCTCTCGACCCGCGGCGACGCCCCGACGTCCTGGGGCCGCATCTCGGGCCGCGGCGTGCCGGTCCGCTCGGTCCTCGTCTCGACCGTCGTCGGGTTCATCACCGTGGGTCTGAACTACCTCTGGCCGGACACGGTCTTCCTCTTCCTCGTGAACACCTCGGGCGCGATCGCCCTGTTCGTCTGGCTCGTCATCTCGGCCTCTCAGCTCGTGCTCAGGCGCCGGGCCGACGCCGCCGGGACGAAGCTCGAGATCCGGATGTGGCTCTTCCCGTACCTCACGTGGGCGTCCATCATCGCGATCGTCGCCCTGCTCGTGGGCATGCTGTTCCTCGATGACACCCGTGATGAGCTCATTCTCTCCGTGGGGCTTGCCGCCGTGGTCGTCGCGATCGGTGTGGTCCGATACCGCCGCCAGCGCGGCCCCGTCGGGCCCCATGTGCACACCGCCGCGGAGGACGCAGCCGAGGCCCTCGAGGTGGACGCAGAGGTGCACGGGCACGGGGCGTAGCCCCACCTCCGTTCCGCTCGGTGCGGCAAGTACGACGGCGCGGTGCCGGGTCAGTGGCGGCCGGCATCGCGCCGTCGTGCGCACTCCCGCCGAGCGCGATCGGCGCGTAGTGGATCGGGGTCCGCGATGAACCCGTCGATGCTGGAGGCTGTGTAGAACTGGGTGGCCATGGCTCAGGCGACGCCTGTGAAGAAAACCGCCGAGGTCCTGCCCGCGAACGGCACGCCTCTGAACCGTGCCTCGAGGAGCCGGGCTACCTCGTCGGTGACCTTGTCGGGGTCGCCGTAGCCCTCGGACAGCTCGTTCGCGAGCGGAGTGCCCCGCAGGTGCGAGACGGCGATGTCGCGGGCCGAGGCCGGAGCGCTGCGGTGCTCGACCGTGCGGACCGCTACGTCCGAGAAGCCGGCGCCCTCGAGCTCGGAGCTGATCAATTCAGGGTCCGTGTACGCGAACGGCACCCGGCGGAAGAACTGCGGCGGCCGTTCGGGGAACAGGGACCTGAGGGTGTGCTCGACGAGGAGGCTCGCCTCGTTGTCCTCGAGCTCGCCCCAGACCGCAGCCGAGAGCCGCCCGCCCGGCCGCAGGACCCGGCGCGCCTCCGCATACGCACGGTGCCGGTCGGGGAAGAACATGATGCCGAACTGGTTCATCACGGCGTCGAAGGAGGCGTCCTCGAACGGGAGCGCCTGGGCGTCGGCCTGCTGCCAGCGCACGCTGTCCGAGGCCGGAAGGGACTTGGCGGCCTGGGCGAGCATCGCCGGATTGAGGTCGGTCGCGGTGATTGTGGCCCCCGGGAGGATGCGGTGCAGCTCCCGGGTCAGGACTCCGGTCCCAGCCGCCGTCTCAAGGACGTCGGCGGGGTCGATGGAGGCGACCTCCGCCGCGAGGTCCTCGGCGAAGTCCGTGAACATCATGGGAACGAGGATGGTGTCATAGAGCTCGGGCATGGAACCTGTGAAGGCTGCGTCGGCGGACATGCGATCAGTATGGGACCGGCCCGGCGCCCCGGCCAGAGGAGGCCCCGTCCCGCAGGCCGACACAGGTCACGGGCGATCCGCGCGCTCCGTGGCCGATTCGGGCGCTGGGTTGCGGCGAGGCGCTGGGTTGCGTCGATGGGCCCGTTCCCCGGATGGCCCGAGGAGCTCCTCGACGGCATCGGCACCTGCAGCAGCCCCGCCCGCGGCGCGGTATCCGGCGGAGACCCGGAGCGCGCCGTCGGCCATCCCGGCCGCGCGCCGGACGGCCTCGCGGAGCCGTTCGGGAGTGAGTCTGCCCTTGGCCACGCGCACCCCGGCGCCGGAGCGCACCACGCGCGCGGCCACCTCGGGCTGGTCCCGGCCGAACGGGACCGCCACGCAGGGCACGCCCGCGGCGAGCGCCTTCTGCGTGGCCCCCATCCCGCCGTGCGTCACGGCGACGGCGGCCCGGGCGAGGACCGCCGAGTGGGGCACGAACCGCTCCACCCGGGCGTTCGCGGGCAGCGGACCGAGGTCCGAGACCCCTGCCGGCATCGTCACGACGACCCGGTAGGGCTCTCCGGCGAGCCCCTCGACCGCGGCCCGGGCGAGGGACTCGTCGGCCTGGTACTCGGAGGAGGTCGTGACGAGGACGAACGGGTCCCCGGGCTCCTCGACCCATGCCGGCACGGCCGACGGCGGCTCCCACGGCAGGGCGCCGATCGAGCGGACCGCGGGGAGCCAGTCGGAGTGGGGATAGTCGAACGGCTCGGAGGTCGTGACGAGCATGACGGGCGCCGAGCGGAAGAATGCGTCCACGTCCGCGACCGGCGCGAGGCCCCGCGCCGCGCGAACGGCGTTGATGCCCGGCAGGAAGCGCTTCTCGACCTGTCCGAGGATGAGCGGCCGCAGCACAGCGTCGCGGAGCCTGCCCAGCGGCCCGCGCATCGGGGCGAGGCCCGGGCCGAAGGGCGGTGTCCCCGCGGCACGGATCGGCGGGATGTACGGGCTGAAGGTCACCCACGGGCCGCCCCACGCCTCGGCCGCAAGCCGGGCGCCCCACGGGTTGATGTCGACGACGAGGACGTCCGGCCGTACGGCGCCCACGGCGCGTTCGAGGTCCGGTGCGTCGAGCCCGGCGCGGCGCGCGAAGACGTCGCCAGTGGCCGAGAGGGCCTCGATCGCAGTGCGGGCGCCGAAGTCGTGGTGCTCGATCGCCTCGATGCCCGGGTCGATCGGCTCGGCGTCGAGCCCGTGATCGCGCACGAGCCCGACCTGTGAGGCGAGCGTGCGCACATGGACCCGGTGCCCGCGCCCGGCGAGCTCAAGCAGGAGCGGCATCATGGGGAAGAGGTGCCCCAGTGCCGGTGACGTGTAGGCGAGGACGGTGGCCATGGCGACCTTCTAGTGTGTGGGTCCGGGGCCGAGGAGCGGCTCGAGGAGCTCGGTGAGGGCGACGATGTACTGGGGGCGGCTCAGTCCCGCGTCGAGGCGGAGCAGCTTCCAGGTGTAGACGTCGCACACGGCGACGAACTGGGCGAGGCGGCGCGCGCGTTCGGCGCCGGCCAGCCCGTCAAGCGAGGGCGCGAAGACCCGCTCGCACCACGCACGGTGGTAGGCGCGGCCGCGACCGGTGATCTCCTCCATGACGGGGGAGTCGTGCTCCTCGGCGAGCATCTTGAGGGCGAGGCGGCTGGAGGTCTCATAGTGCTCGGTGAGGTTCTCGAGGGCGCCGCGCAGGTCCCCCACGGGGGCGGCGTCCCTCGTGTTCGCTACAGCGCTGAGACCGTGGGCTGCCGCGGCCGCGTCAGTCCGTCCTTGTCGCCGAAGCGCCGGATGACCGTCTGGACCGTGACCCCCGCGCGCTCCGCGACCTGGCCGAGCGTGATCTGGGCGAGGGGCCGCTCGAGGAAGAGCTCGCCCATGGCGTCCAGGATGCGTACGCGGGTGTCCTCGGCGGCGGAGGCGCGCCTGGTCATGACGTAGGGCCGCGTCCCGGACCCGGCTTCGGCCCGGGTCGGGACCTCCGCGCTGGCCTCGGGCTCTGCCTGCCGCCCGCCCTCCGATTTCATGTTAACGAGACTAACTCCAAATCGGGTGGGGCGTCCAGACCCCGGGATCCCGTCGAGTCTTGTCGGTGCCCCCGCCTACAGTGGGTCGCATGGAGTACGCGGCAGAGCACGGCACCGCAGGAAACGGAGGCACTCGGGTGGCCGAGCGGTCCACGGCACGCGAGATCCTGCGCCTCGCCGTGCCCGCGTTCTTCGCGCTCATCGCCGAGCCGATGTTCCTGCTGGCCGACTCGGCGATCGTGGGGCACCTCGGCGTCGACCAGCTTGCCGGCCTCGGCCTCGCCACGACGGTGCTTCAGACCGCCGTCGGGCTCATGGTGTTCCTCGCCTACGGCACGGGCCCGGCCGTGGCTCGCTACCTCGGCGCGGGGAAGATGGGCCACGCGATGGCGGCCGCGCGCGACGGCGCGTGGCTCGCGCTGCTGCTCGGCCTCGCCCTCGCGGCGCTCAGCTGGGCGTTCGCGCCATCGATGATCGCGCTCCTCGGCGGCTCGGGCGCCGTGCACGGCTACGCGGTGGACTACCTGGTGTGGTCCATGCCAGGCCTCGTGGGAATGCTCCTCGTCTTCGCCGGCACGGGGGCCTTGCGCGGGCTGCAGGACACGCGGACCCCACTCGTGGTCGCGACCGTCGGTTTCACGGGGAACATCGTGCTCAACCTGCTGTTCGTCTATGGGATCGGCTGGGGCATTGCCGGGTCGGCGATCGGCACGAGCATCGCGCAGCTGGGCATGGCCGCGGTGTACGTCGCCATCGTGCTGCGCCGGATGCGCCACGAGGGCGTCGGCGTCGTGCCGAGCCGGCGAGGGGTGCTCGGCGCCGCGCACGTGGGCTCGTGGCTCATGCTCCGCACGCTCACGCTTCGCGCCGCGATCCTCGCGGCCGTGGTGGTGGCCGCCCAGCAGGGGGCCACCAACCTCGCGGCGCACCAGCTGGCCATGACCCTCTTCAGCTTCCTTGCGTTCGCCCTGGATGCCCTCGCGATCGCCGCCCAGGCCCTCATCGGCAAGGAGCTCGGGGCGTCCCGTGCCGCGAGGGCCCGCGAGCTCACGGGGACCATGGTGCGGTGGTCGCTGGGCTACGGGCTGCTGACCGGGGCGGTGCTCGCCGCCGCGGCGCCGTGGATCGGTTGGGTCTTCACGCCGGACCTTCAGGTGCATGAGGCGCTCCTTCCGGCCCTCCTCGTGCTGGCCCTGAGCCAGCCTGTGTGCGGGTACGTATTCGTGCTCGACGGCGTCCTCATCGGCGCCGGGGACGCGCGGTATCTCGCGCTCGCGGGCGTCCTCAACCTCGTGGTCTACGCGCCGCTCCTGGTGTGGGTCGGCACGTCCGGCGTCGGTGGCCCGGCCGGGCTCATGTGGCTGTGGGCGGCCTTCGCCGGCGGGTACATGCTCGCGCGCGCCGCGACGCTAGGCCTGCGTGCGCGGGGTGACTCATGGATGGTGCTCGGAGCGCACTGACTAGACTTGACGCGTGCCTGAGACCCCCTCCACCCCGCCCTCGGCCGAGGCTGCCGCCGCATCGGCCCCCGACGCGCGACGGCGCGTGCTCGCCCCTCCCCTGCTGCTCCGCGCCGCGGTGGCCCTCGCGTTCGGTGCCGTGACGGTGTTCTGGGGGGCGCCGACAGCGTTCGGGGCGGCGTGCTGCCTCGCGGGGTACTTCGTGGGGCTCGCGGTGGCCCGCACGTGGCTGCTGCGACGCCAGGCACGCACCGCGGATCCGGCTGGCCGTCCCTCCGGTGGCGTCCGGGCGACCGTCTCAGCGGCCTATGGCCTCGCAGCGGCGATCGGGCTTGGACTCGTCGCGGCCCCGGACACCGTGGTCATCGGTGCGGGCGCCGCCATCGCGCTCGCCCTGACCGGGATCTCGGACCTTGTCGGCGGAGTCGCCGGCCGAGGCCGGAGCCCGCTCTCGCGCGACGAGGTGATCACCGGCGTCGTGCATCTCGGCGCCGCGATCCTGGTGCCGTTCTTCGCCGGCATGGGGGCGCACGCGCTCCTCGGAGTGGCGGGTGGCGCGGCCATCATCACGGGCGTCCTGCTGGCGATCGCGGGCCTGAGCCTGAGGCACGATTCCGCCGCCGCCGGTCCGGTGGCCTAGAATCGATGTGTTCTACCCCGCGTAGAAGCACATCTTCTTCCCCCGGACGCCTGAGGAGGGCCCATGTCTGATTCGCCGCGTGGCCCCCGTGTCGGGATCAAGGGCCCGCTGATGTTCTCCGCATTCTTCGGCGCGATCGCCTTTGTCGTGGTGCTGTTCGCAGCATCCGGAGGCACCGCCAACGGGCTCCGCTACGACCTCGCGTTCGCCGCATTCGGGATCGCGTTCATCGTGTGCCTGGTCTTCGCCGCGATGATGTCGATGAGCTACAAGGAGAACGCCGAGCACCTCGGCCACGGCGACGGCGTGAACCTCCGCTCGGAGGACCGTGTCAAGCGGCCGCGGCAGACTGGGCAGTCGGCCGAGGAGGAGGGCGGCGCGGAGCCGCAGGCCGGCGGTTCCCCCGAGGATGACGCCCCGACCTCCGAAGGCAAAGCAGACGGCGAGGGTCCCGGCGCCAAGGCCTGAGCCCCAGCCAGACGTGCTCGCGCGACGCCGGCTGCCGGCGCGGGCGTAGCCGTCAGCTTGCCGCCTTGCGCTCCCGGTAGGCGCGCACGTGGGCGCGGTTGGCGCAGTTCCCGGTGTCGCAGTACCTCTTGGACCTGTTCTTCGACAGGTCGATCAGCACCGCCCCGCAGTCCTCGGCCGCGCAGATCCGCAGCCGGTCTCCCTCCTGCGCCCGGATGACGTCCACGAATGCCATGGCCGCCTCGGTGCCCATGCGCTCGGCAAGCGGTGCCTCGGGCGTGGTCGCGTGGAGGTGCCAGTCCCAGTGGTCGTGCTTGACGAGCTGCGGCAGGGCGTGGGCCTCGCGCAGGAGCGCGTTGACGAGCTCCACGGCCTCGTCCTCGGTCGCGTCCCACAGGCCCCTCAGGCGAGACCGCAGCGTGCGCACGGCAGCCAGCTCCGCGGCGTCGTGCGTGCGGGAGCCCGTGAACTCCTCCTCGTCGAGGAAGCGGTCCAGGTCGGCGACTGTGGCGAGCTGCTCGCCGCCCTCGGGGTCCAGGGGATCGACCGTGTTGACGAGGTTGACCACGCTGCGGAGCGCCACCTCGGTGTCATGGGCGAAGATCATGTTGACTCCTGACGTGTGGGGGCCGTACTGTCATTACCATACCCATGTTTGACCCATGACACGACCCCTTGGGAGGTGCCCCGTGCTGTCCACGCTGTCCCGAAACCGGTCCGCATCCGGACTCGTCTACGCTGTCCTGTCCGCCGCGACTTTCGGGAGCTCCGGGGCGCTGGGCAAGTCCCTCCTCGAGGCAGGCTGGACCCCGGGTGCTGTGGTCGGCGCGCGGATCGGCCTGGCGGCGCTCATCATGGTCGTCCCCGCAGCGTGGATGATGCGCGGGCAGTGGGGCAGGCTCCGCGGCGGCGTGGCCCTCATGGCCGGGTACGGTGCTGTTGCGATCGCGATGTGCCAGTTCTTCTACTTCAACGCCGTGGCGCGGATGAGCCCTCCGGTCGCGCTCATGCTCGAGTACCTCGCGCCGATCATCCTCGTGGGCTGGGTGTGGGCGCGCTCGCGGCGTCGCCCCGGGACCCTCACGATGATCGGCACTGTCGTCGCCATGCTGGGTCTCGCGCTCGTGCTCGATCTCCTGAGCGCTCAGCGGGTCGACCCTGTCGGGGTCCTGTGGGGTGTCGGCGCGGCGGTCTGCCTCGCGGTGTACTTCGTGCTCTCCGCGAAGTCTGACGGCGTCCTGCCGCCGTTCGTGACTGTGGCCGGCGGGATGCTGTTCGGCGCGCTGACGCTCGCGGTGCTCGCGGTCGTCGGGCTCTTGCCCGTGAGCGCGACGTTCGCCGGCGTCGAGCTGTTCGGCGGCGAGGTTTCCTGGATCGTGCCGCTCGCGGGCATCACGCTCGTGGCCGCCGTTGTCGCGTACACGCTGGGGATCATCGGCACGCAGCGGCTTGGATCCAAGGTCGCGAGCTTCGTCTCCCTGACCGAGGTGCTGTTCTCGGTGATCGCCTCGTGGATCCTGATCGGAGATGTCCCGGGCCCGATGCAGTTCTTCGGCGGGGCTCTGATCGTCGGCGGCGTCGTCATGGTTCGCGCCGATGAGCTCCGGGCTCCCGCCGTGCAGGGCGAGGGCATGATCCTCGATTCTGCCCCCGAGGCCCTCCCCGCCGTGGACCTGGCCACGGGGGCCCTGCCCATCGCGGAGCGGCCCGCGTAGCCTTGTGGGCATGTGCCGCAACATCAAGGTCCTGCACAACTTCGAGCCGCACGCCACGAACGAGGAGGTACACGCCGCCGCCCTGCAGTACGTCCGCAAGGTGAGCGGCAGCACGCACCCGTCCAAGGCCAATGAGGAGGCCTTCAACCGGGCCGTCGCGGAGATCGCGCACATCACCGGGCACCTCCTCGAAGATCTGGTCACGACTGCTCCGCCGCGCAATCGCGAGGCCGAGGCTGCCAAGGCCAAGGCCCGCGCGGAGGTCCGCTTCGGCACCGCCTGATTCCCGTCTCGGGTACGCGAGGCCGCGCCGTGGGTCCTCTCGGGTACGCGGGACGGTGGGTGTCCCGCACGGATGAGGACCCTTGGCCGACGTCGTGCGCGCCCGAGCCTGCGGTGGGCGCGATGGCGCGTTCCCGAGATGGGCGTGCGGTAGAGCTGACGCTCCCGGAACAGCGGTGGGCGGGGGTTTGCGTACCCGAGAAGGTGGCGCTAGCGGTGGAACCGGGTGAGCCGCAGCGAGTTGGTGACAACGAGGACGGAGCTCGCCGCCATCGCTGCACCTGCGAGCATGGGGTTCAGGAGCCCGAGCGCCGCGACGGGGATGCCGATCGTGTTGTAGAAGAACGCCCAGAACAGGTTCTGCTTGATGATCTTCAGGGTGCGCCGGGAAAGCTCGATCGCGGTGGCCACCTGACCGAGGTCGTCACCCATGACCGTGAGCTCGGCGGCCTCGCGTGCCACGTCCGTGCCGGAACCCATGGCGATGCCGAGGTCTGCCTGGGCGAGTGCGGGTGCGTCATTGACGCCGTCGCCGGCCATCGCCACCCTTGCGCCGGCAGCCTGTAGGCGCTTGACCGCCTCGACCTTGCCCTCGGGCCGCACGCCGGCCTGGACGTCTTCCGGCGCGATTCCGACCTCCGCCGCGACGCGCGTGGCGACGGCGGCGTTGTCTCCGGTGATGAGCACTGGCCGCAGCCCGAGGTTCTTGAGCCGCGCGATCCCAGCTGCTGAGCCCTGTTTCACGGTGTCCCGCAGGCTGAGTATCCCGGCAATCCGGCCGTCGACGGCGACCCATACGGCGGTGGACCCGCCCGCCTCCCGCTCGGCGAACCGCGCGGCCTGGGCATCGTCCGGGGCGGCGGCGCGCTCGGTGATCCAATCGGTCCGTCCGACGAGCACGAGGTGCCCCTCGACCGTTCCCTCCACACCGCCGCCGGGAGCGGACCGGAAGCCGGCAACGTCAGCCAGGGTCCCGCCGTCGTGCGAGACCGCGTGAGCCGAGTGGGCAGCGGCGGCCTGCGTGGCCGCGGGTGCCGCAGTAGGAACTGCGGCGGCAATCGCCCGGGCGAGCGGGTGCTCGCTGGCAGCCTCCACGGCGCCGGCGAGCCGGAGGAGCGCGTCCCGGTCCCAGGGCCCGAATGTGTCGACCGAGTCCAGCGCGAGGCGCCCAGTGGTCACCGTGCCGGTCTTGTCCAGCACGATCGTGTCCACACCCCGGGTGTCCTCGAGGACCTGCGGACCGCGGATGAGGATGCCCAGCTGCGAGCCGCGTCCGCTGCCCGCGAGCAGCCCTACGGGGGTGGCGAGTCCGAGCGCGCACGGGCACGCGATGACGAGCACCGCGACCGCCGCGGTGAACGCGGCCGGCAGGGATCCGCTGAGCACGAGCCAGAGCAAGAACGTCACAGCGGCGAGGACGAGGACTACGGGAACGAACACGCCGCTGATCCGGTCTGCCAGCCGGGCAATGGGTGCCTTGCCGGTCTGCGCCTCCGAGACGAGCCGGGCCATTGCGGCAAGTGTGGTGTCGGAGCCGACCCGGGTCGCCTCAACCACGAGTCTCCCGGACGTGTTGACGGTTGCGCCCGTCACGGCGGAGCCGACGGTGACCTCGACCGGCACGGACTCGCCGGTGATCAGCGACGCGTCGACGGCAGATGCGCCCGAACGCACCACGCCGTCGGTCGCGATCTTCTCGCCGGGCCTCACCACGAAGAGGTCGCCGGGGACGAGCTGGTCAGCCGGGATTTCGCGCTCCATCCCGTCCCGCAGCAGTGTCGCGCGCTTCGCGCCCCGGTCCAGAAGAGCACGTAGCGCATCGCCGGCTCGGGCCTTCGCCCGGGCCTCGAGCCAGCGCCCGAGCAGTAGGAAGGTCGTCACCACGGCGGCGGTTTCGAAGTAGAGCGCGGCGCCGCCCATATCCATGCCCGGGTGCTCCGTCATACGCGGGTCGAGCAGGAGTTCTACCACCGAGTACAGATACGCGGCCGCGACTCCGATCGAGACGAGGGTGTCCATCGTTGAGGCCCCATGCCTCGCGTTGACCGCCGCGACTCGGTGGAAGGGCCACGCCGACCACGTCGCGACGGGCAGAGTGAGCGCCGCGACCCACCAGCCCCAGTTGCCGAACTGTGCGGCGGGCACCATGGAAATGAGCACGACCGGGATCGTCAGCGCGGCGGCCACCGCAAGCCTGGGCAGCAGCCGGTCCGCCGCCGTGCGCCTCACCGGCGAGTCCACCGGCCGGGGTTCAGGTGTTGCCTCCGGTACCTCGCTGGGGTGTGCTGACGACGGCGCCGGGTCGCCGTCGGCGTTCATCCCGCCGCTGCGGCGGTCGGCGTCCTTGACCCGGGCCGTGTAGCCCGCGGCGGTGACGGTGGCGAGCAACTGCTCGTCCGTGACGCCGGACGGCACCTCGACGCGCGCCGACTCAAGGGGGAGGTTGACGGACGCATGCACGCCGTCGATCTTGCCGAGCTTGCGCTCGATGCGATTGACGCACGAGGCGCAGGTCATGCCCTCGATGTCGAGTTCGACAATCCGGGGGAGCTGGACTGGGGTGCGCAGGTCCATGGACTTAGGCGTTGTTGTCCACCATGACGTAGCCCGCCTCCGCGACGGCCTCGCTGATGGACTCGTGCTTGAGCTTGCGGTCCGAGCTGATGGTCACCTCGGAGAGGCCCCCGGCGTTGAGGTCGATCGACACGCCCTCAACGCCGTCGAGTGCCTCGATCTCCTCGGTGACCGAGGCGACGCAGTGGCCGCAGGTCATCCCATCGACGTGCACGGTCGTGGTGAAGTGGGTCATGGCGGTGCTCCTTGGATGGGCGTTCTGGATGGTGATGGCCTGAGGACCGCTGCCTCCGCAGCAGTCGCTACCGCAGCAGTCGTCCGATGGCATCTGTGGCCTCCTTGACCTTGGCATCGATCTCGTCAGCTCGTTTGGAGGGATCGGGCTCGTTGGCTGCACCGACCACACAATGCCCTATGTGCTCCTCGACGAGGCCGAGGCTCACGGCATGGAGGGCCTTGGTCACCGCAGCGACCTGCGTGAGGATGTCGATGCAGTACTTGTCCTCCTCCACCATGCGCGCAATGCCGCGCACCTGGCCCTCGATGCGCCTAAGGCGGCGAAGGTAGGCGTCCTTGTCCGCGGTGTAGCCATAGGGCGGCCCCGGGTGGACGTTGAAGTCAACGACGTTCTCCATGCCCCGAAGCTATACCCGAGAGGGGTATGCGTCAAGTACCCCCTAGGGGTATCACCCCACATGTCCGTGGACGCATGTGGCCGAAGGCACAGCGCTGGGATTTGGCTGGCCGCCCTGATCCCGGTATTGTTTTCTGAGTCGCCGGGAGCGGCCGCGGAAACGCGGACGGAACGGCGGCCAAACCCCTGAGAATCCGGCCGGAACGGCCGCACCTTGGTGCGCCCGGATGGTAGGAATCAGAGCGAGTTCATCGCCCATGTCGAGAAATCGAGAATTGGACAGAATGAACTCGAAAGGGTAGAGTAGAACCTCGTTGCCGCGGGGAAGCGAACGGTCTGGATGGGCCGGGGGTGTTACCTGCGGGTGTTTGTTGTTTGAGAACTCAATAGTGTGCCAAGTTTTGTTGATGCCATTTTTTTGGTTATCAGTTGCCTGGTTGCGTGCGCCCCTGTGTGCGTGGCTGGGTGTTTGATGCCGGATCATTTTCTGCTGGCTGGTGGCCTCATTTTCCTGGGGTTTCTGGTTGGCGTGTTTTTTGACGGAGAGTTTGATCCTGGCTCAGGATGAACGCTGGCGGCGTGCTTAACACATGCAAGTCGGACGATGATGCCCTTCGGGGTGGATTAGTGGCGAACGGGTGAGTAACACGTGAGCAACCTGCCCTTGACTCTGGGATAAGCCTGGGAAACTGGGTCTAATACCGGATAGGACCTCCTGCCGCATGGTGGGGGGTGGAAAGCCTTGTGCGGTCTTGGATGGGCTCGCGGCCTATCAGCTTGTTGGTGGGGTGATGGCCTACCAAGGCGACGACGGGTAGCCGGCCTGAGAGGGTGACCGGCCACACTGGGACTGAGACACGGCCCAGACTCCTACGGGAGGCAGCAGTGGGGAATATTGCACAATGGGCGGAAGCCTGATGCAGCGACGCCGCGTGGGGGATGACGGCCTTCGGGTTGTAAACCCCTTTCAGCAGGGAACAAGCGTGAGTGAGGGTACCTGCAGAAGAAGCGCCGGCTAACTACGTGCCAGCAGCCGCGGTAATACGTAGGGCGCGAGCGTTATCCGGAATTATTGGGCGTAAAGAGCTCGTAGGCGGTTTGTCGCGTCTGCTGTGAAAGCCCGGGGCTCAACCCCGGGTCTGCAGTGGGTACGGGCAGGCTGGAGTGCAGTAGGGGAGACTGGAATTCCTGGTGTAGCGGTGAAATGCGCAGATATCAGGAGGAACACCGATGGCGAAGGCAGGTCTCTGGGCTGTAACTGACGCTGAGGAGCGAAAGCATGGGGAGCGAACAGGATTAGATACCCTGGTAGTCCATGCCGTAAACGTTGGGCACTAGGTGTGGGGGCCATTCCACGGTTTCCGCGCCGCAGCTAACGCATTAAGTGCCCCGCCTGGGGAGTACGGCCGCAAGGCTAAAACTCAAAGGAATTGACGGGGGCCCGCACAAGCGGCGGAGCATGCGGATTAATTCGATGCAACGCGAAGAACCTTACCAAGGCTTGACATGTGCCGGACCGTCCCAGAGATGGGGCCTCCCTTCGGGGCCGGTTCACAGGTGGTGCATGGTTGTCGTCAGCTCGTGTCGTGAGATGTTGGGTTAAGTCCCGCAACGAGCGCAACCCTCGTTCCATGTTGCCAGCACTTCGGGTGGGGACTCATGGGAGACTGCCGGGGTCAACTCGGAGGAAGGTGGGGACGACGTCAAATCATCATGCCCCTTATGTCTTGGGCTTCACGCATGCTACAATGGCCGGTACAAAGGGTTGCGATACTGTGAGGTGGAGCCAATCCCAGAAAGCCGGTCTCAGTTCGGATTGGGGTCTGCAACTCGACCCCATGAAGTCGGAGTCGCTAGTAATCGCAGATCAGCAACGCTGCGGTGAATACGTTCCCGGGCCTTGTACACACCGCCCGTCAAGTCACGAAAGTCGGTAACACCCGAAGCCGGTGGCCCAACCCCTTGTGGGGGGGAGCCGTCGAAGGTGGGACTGGCGATTGGGACTAAGTCGTAACAAGGTAGCCGTACCGGAAGGTGCGGCTGGATCACCTCCTTTCTAAGGAGCATTGCACCCCCCGGTGGTGGTGCCGGCGGCCGCATGGCTGCCCGGTGCCCGGGGGGATGGCAGCCCCGCTGCGGAGACATGTGTTCTCCGGCGGGTGCTCGTGGGTGGAACATCGGCGATTCTGTGGCCCGTGCCCCGTGCGGTGCGGCCCTTCGTGAGTACGCCTCCCCTGTGGGGGGGCTGGAAAGCGGTGGGGCCGTGGTTTTGCGGTGGGGGTGGGGTCCTTGGCACACTGTTGGGTCCTGGGACAACAAGCGTCCCCGCGCCCTGTCTTGCTGTTCCTGTCCTGCCTGTGCGGCGGGGCGGGGCGGTGGGTGGGGCGTGTGGTGCCCGCCTTCTCCCGGCGTGCCGCTTCGCGGCGGTGCGTGTGGGGGCTGTGGGGGTTGTTGTTTGAGAACTGTATAGTGGACGCGAGCATCTAGCAATCTCGTTTTTCGAGTTGTAGGACGTACACGCACGGGCGCTCTGGCGTGCCGTGTGGTTGTGTGTCCTTGGTCTTTGTTGTGTTGAAGTTTCCAAGGGCGCACGGTGGATGCCTTGGCATCGGGAGCCGATGAAGGACGTGGGAATCTGCGATAAGCCTGGGGGAGTCGATAACCGGACTGTGATCCCAGGGTGTCCGAATGGGGAAACCCCGCCGCACTTGATGCGGTGACCCGCCGTTGAACGCATAGACGGTGTGGGGGGAACGCGGGGAAGTGAAACATCTCAGTACCCGCAGGAAGAGAAAACAAGAGTGATTCCGTCAGTAGTGGCGAGCGAACGCGGACGAGGCCAAACTGTGCGCGTGTGATACCCGGCAGGGGTTGCGCGCATGGGGTTGTGGGGCCTTCCTTTCGATCATCTGCCGGTGGTCGGGGGTGTTGCGGTGGTGTAGGCGAACGGTCTTGAACGGCCGGCCGGAGAGGGTGTGAGTCCCGTAGCCGGAACGCCTGTCGCAGCCCTGGGGAGGTGCCCGAGTAGCACGGGGCCCGAGGAATCCCGTGTGAATCTGTCAGGACCACCTGATAAGCCTGAATACTACCCGATGACCGATAGCGGACAAGTACCGTGAGGGAAAGGTGAAAAGTACCCCGGGAGGGGAGTGAAACAGTACCTGAAACCGTGCGCCTACAAACCGTCAGAGCAGGCCTTGTTCCTGTGATGGCGTGCCTTTTGAAGAATGAGCCTGCGAGTCAGTGCCACGTCGCGAGGTTAACCCGTGTGGGGGAGC
This sequence comes from Sinomonas cyclohexanicum, assembly GCF_020886775.1. Lineage (GTDB taxonomy): Bacteria > Actinomycetota > Actinomycetes > Actinomycetales > Micrococcaceae > Sinomonas > Sinomonas cyclohexanicum. Next base: position 4,322,768 of record NZ_AP024525.1, on the reverse strand, counting down.
CGTAGCGAAAGCGAGTCTGAACAGGGCGTTCAGTGGCGTGGTCTGGACCCGAAGCGGAGTGATCTACCCATGGCCAGGTTGAAGCGACGGTAAGACGTCGTGGAGGACCGAACCCACTTCAGTTGAAAATGGAGGGGATGAGCTGTGGGTAGGGGTGAAAGGCCAATCAAACTCCGTGATAGCTGGTTCTCCCCGAAATGCATTTAGGTGCAGCGTTGCGTGTTTCTTGCCGGAGGTAGAGCTACTGGATGGCCGATGGGCCCCACAAGGTTACTGACGTCAGCCAAACTCCGAATGCCGGCAAGTGAGAGCGCAGCAGTGAGACTGCGGGGGATAAGCTTCGTAGTCGAGAGGGAAACAGCCCAGACCACCGGCTAAGGCCCCCAAGCGTGTGCTAAGTGGGAAAGGATGTGGAGTTGCCCAGACAACCAGGAGGTTGGCTTAGAAGCAGCCACCCTTGAAAGAGTGCGTAATAGCTCACTGGTCAAGTGATTCCGCGCCGACAATGTAGCGGGGCTCAAGCACACCGCCGAAGCCGTGGCAGTCCCATGTGTGCCCTAGCCTTCGTGGTTCAGGGGTGGGGCTGGGTAGGGGAGCGTCGTGCGGGCAGTGAAGCCCCCGAGTGATCGAGGGGTGGAGGCCGCACGAGTGAGAATGCAGGCATGAGTAGCGAAAGACGGGTGGGAAACCCGTCCGCCGGATGATCAAGGGTTCCAGGGTCAAGCTCATCTGCCCTGGGTAAGTCGGGACCTAAGGCGAGGCCGACAGGCGTAGTCGATGGACAACGGGTCGATATTCCCGTACCGGCGAAGGACCGCCCATGCCGGACAGCCGATGCTGACCGCCCAATCCCCCCACCATGGGTCCTTCGGGACCTGTACCGGGGGGCGCGCGCGGGACCCGGAGCTGCGAGGCAAGCGTATTAACAGGTGTGACGCAGGAAGGCAGCCCGGCCAGGCGATGGTTGACCTGGTCCAAGGATGTAGGGCGCGCGGCCGGCAAATCCGCCGCGCATCAGGCCTGAGATCCGACGGGACCCCCTCGCGGGGGGATCGGGTGATCCTATGCTGCCGAGAAAAGCATCGACGCGAGGTCCCAGCCGCCCGTACCCCAAACCGACACAGGTGATCAGGTAGAGAATACCAAGGCGATCGAGAGAATCACGGTCAAGGAACTCGGCAAAATGCCCCCGTAACTTCGGGAGAAGGGGGACCCCAACCCTGAACACCGCGCGCCGGTGGGAGGGGGTCGGGGTCGCAGAGACCAGGGGGAAGCGACTGTTTACTAAAAACACAGGTCCGTGCGAAGTCGCAAGACGATGTATACGGACTGACTCCTGCCCGGTGCTGGAAGGTTAAGAGGACCCGTCAGCTCTCACGAGCGAAGCGGAGAATTCAAGCCCCAGTAAACGGCGGTGGTAACTATAACCATCCTAAGGTAGCGAAATTCCTTGTCGGGTAAGTTCCGACCTGCACGAATGGAGTAACGACTTCCCCGCTGTCTCGACCGTGAACTCGGCGAAATTGCACTACGAGTAAAGATGCTCGTTACGCGCAGCAGGACGGAAAGACCCCGAGACCTTCACTACAGTTTGGTATTGGTGTTCGGAGCGGCTTGTGTAGGATAGGTGGGAGACTGTGAGGCCGTCACGCCAGTGGCGGCGGAGTCATCGTTGAAATACCACTCTGGTCGCTTTGGACACCTCAACCTCGGCCCGTGATCCGGGCCAGGGACAGTGCCTGACGGGTAGTTTAACTGGGGCGGTTGCCTCCCAAAGAGTAACGGAGGCGCCCAAAGGTCCCCTCAGCCTGGTCGGCAACCAGGTGGCGAGTGCAAGTGCACAAGGGGGCTTGACTGTGAGAGAGACATCTCGAGCAGGGACGAAAGTCGGGACTAGTGATCCGGCGGCACCTCGTGGAAGGGCCGTCGCTCAACGGATAAAAGGTACCTCGGGGATAACAGGCTGATCTTGCCCAAGAGTCCATATCGACGGCATGGTTTGGCACCTCGATGTCGGCTCGTCGCATCCTGGGGCTGGAGTAGGTCCCAAGGGTTGGGCTGTTCGCCCATTAAAGCGGTACGCGAGCTGGGTTTAGAACGTCGTGAGACAGTTCGGTCCCTATCCGCTGCGCGCGCAGGAGATCTGAGAAGGGCTGTCCCCAGTACGAGAGGACCGGGACGGACGAACCTCTGGTGTGCCAGTTGTACCGCCAGGTGCACGGCTGGTTGGCTACGTTCGGAAGGGATAACCGCTGAAAGCATCTAAGCGGGAAGCCCACTTCAAGATGAGATCTCCATGCCCGCAAGGGCGAGAGGCCCCCAGCAGACCACTGGGTTGATAGGCCGGACGTGGAAGACAGGACTGAAGACTGTCGAAGCCGACCGGTACTAATAGGCCGACAACCTCAACACACACCACCCACCCGGTGGTGGCAAGAACCAACAATGCCCCGCGTCCACCATACGGTCCCCAGACAACAAACCCCACCCCACACCGGGGCGTCACGGGCACCGCAACCACAACCGAACACAGATCCACGGACAACAACCGTGACCACAGCTTCCCACCCCCACCCCGGGGGACGGGACAAAGGGTTACGGCGGCCACAGCGTGGGGGAAACGCCCGGACCCATCCCGAACCCGGAAGCTAAGACCCACAGCGCCGATGGTACTGCACCCGCCAGGGTGTGGGAGAGTAGGACACCGCCGGACAACCATTCCAGGACCCCCGACCACACGGCCGGGGGTCCTGACATTTAACAACCACAGCCGTTCGGCCTGAGTTTGGTCACTTGGTCGCATTCCGGCGACGGACTGGCTTCTGACCTGCGGTAACGCTGTCGCGGGGGCGGTTCTGAGGCACTAATTGGTGCTCTACTGTGGTGGCTGTGGCATGGATTCGGCGGGTTCGGACGGCCTCCGGGGCGACGGCCGTGCAGATCGCCGAGTCCGTCGACGGGCGGCGGCGGATCGTGGCCCACGTCGGCTCGGCCCATACCGAGGCTGAGCTCGGGCTCCTAGTCGAGCGGGCGCGGGAGCTGCTGGACGACCCCGGCCAGGGCGAGCTCGACTTGGGCCTGGCCCCTGCTGCGCCCAGGACTGCGCTGATCGGCCCGCCCGGGGAGCCGGCGCTCTTCGAGAACCCGGGGACAGCGGTGCCAGGGCGATCGGCGGTTGCCCCGCCACGGGTGGTCGCCACCGCCTCACGGGTCCTCTTCGACACGCTCGCGGCGGTGTTCGACGACCTCGGCTTCGACGCCCTCGCCGACGAGGTGTTCCGGGACCTGGTGGTCGCCCGGATCGTGGAGCCGACCTCCATCCTGGACACCGCCCGCGTGCTGGGCGACCTGGGCGTGCGCCGGCGAGCGAGAAGACGATGCGGCGCACCCTGTCCCGCGCGCACAGGGGCAGCTACCGGGACCAGATCGCCAGGGCGTGCTTCGAGCACGCCGCGGCCAGCGGCGATGTCTCGCTGTGCCTGTACGACGTGACGACCCTGTACTTCGAGGCCGAGAAGGAAGACGGGCTGCGGAAGGTCGGCTACTCCAAGGAACGCCGGGTCGACCCGCAGATCGTCGTCGGCCTGCTCGTGGACCGGGAAGGGTTCCCGCTGGAGATCGGCTGCTACGAGGGCAACAGGGCCGAGCAGACCACGATCATCCCGATCGTGAAGCAGTTCCAGGACAGGCATGGCATCGGGGACATGGTCGTGGTCGCCGACGCCGGCATGCTCTCCGCGGCCAACCTCACCGCGCTCGAGGAGGCGGGCCTGCGCTTCATCGTCGGCTCCCGCGCCGTCAAGGCCCCGCTGGACCTGGCCTCCCACTTCCGCTGGCACGGCGACGCGTTCACCGACGCGCAGGTCATCGACACCATCACGCCCAGGACCGGCCGGCGCAGCGAGAACAACGAGCTCCTGCGCGCCGAACCCGTCTGGGACCCCGAGACGCACCCCGGCTCCTGGCGGGCCGTGTGGGCCTACTCGGCCAAGCGGGCCGTGCGGGACGGCAAGACCCTGACACTGCAGGAGGACCGCGCCCGGGCGGTCATCGCCGGCGAGAAGGCCGCCCGCGCCCCGCGGTTCGTCAAGACCAGCGGCGACGGGCACACCCTGGACGAAGCCGCCCTGGCCCGCGCCCGCCGCCTGGTCGGGCTCAAGGGCTACGTGACCAACATCCCCGCGCACCTCATGCCCGCCGGCGAGGTCATCGCCTCGTACCACGAGCTCTGGCATGTCGAGCAGTCCTTCCGGATGTCCAAGACCGACCTCGCCGCGCGACCCATGTTCGTCCGCACCCGCGACGCGATCGAGGCCCACCTGACCATCGTCTTCACCGCCCTCGCAGTCTCCCGCGAGGCCCAGACCCGCACCGGCCTCGCGATCCGCAACATCGTCCGCCAGCTCAGGCCCCTGCGCTCAGCCACCGTCGCCTCCAACGGCACCACCCAGACCATCGCGCCCCACATCGACCCCGACCGGCAGGCCATCATCGACGCCCTCACCACCGGGAAATCTCAGGCACTAAGCAAATGACCAAACTCAGGACCGCCGGACAACCATTCCAGGACCCCCGACCACACGGCCGGGGGTCCTGACATTTAACAACCACAGCCGTTCGGCCCTAGGACCGGCGTGGCGGGCAAAAAGGAGCCCCGGAGCGCGCAATTGGGGGGGTGCGCGCTCCGGGGCAGCTCAGGTGCCACGGGCCAATCGGGATGATCCGACATGTCGGATGCTGTCAAGATTCCGAGTGCCCTTGTGGACTTGTCGAGAACAGTACCGGGTTCGTCCGGTGCTGCCTAGCATTGACGCCTTCCTGCGTGTGTCGTCGAATGGAGCCCATGACTTCACCCAGCGTCCTTCTGGCAATCGGCACCAAGAAGGGCCTGTGGCTCGCCACAAGCGACGACCGCAGGACCTGGACGGTTGGCGTCCCGCAGTTCCTGATGCAGGAGATCCCGTCGATTGCGATCGACACCCGTGGGGGCCGCATCCGAATCCTGGTCGGTGTCCGGTCCGAGCACTTCGGGCCAACGGTGGCCCATTCCGATGACCTCGGTGCCACGTGGACCGAGCCGGAACAGGGTTCGGTGGTCTTTCCTGAGGCGACGGATGCCGCCGTCGAGCGCATCTGGCAGATCCGGCCCGACACCGAGAGCCGAGCCGGCGTCGTCTGGCTCGGCGCTGAGCCGATCTCGATCTGGAAGTCGACCGACGGCGGCGAGACATTCGAGCTGAACCGGGCCCTCTGGGAGCATCCGGACAAGGAGCAGTGGGGCCCGGGTGCAGGTGGGGCGGCGGTCCACACGATCGTGCCGGATCCTGTGGACGACAACCTCGTGCATCTGGCGATCAGCGCGGGCGGCGTCTACCGCAGTACGGACGCCGGCGCGAGCTGGACCGCGCGAAACCGCGGCATATCGGCCTATTTCCTCCCCAACCCGGACCCCGAGGTGGGCCAGTGCGTCCACAAGATCGCGGCGGATGTGGACGGCCGGCTGTACGCGCAGAACCACCGTGGGGTCTACCGGAGCGATGACAGCGGCGACACCTGGGTGTCGATCGCGGATGGCCTCCCCGCCGACTTCGGCTTCGTGATGCTCACCCATCCTCGGCGTGGGGGGACAGCCTGGGTGATTCCGCTTGTCTCCGACTGGGAACGCGTGGCCCCGGGCGGCCATCTCGCGGTCCACCGCACCGACGACGCCGGCACGACCTGGCGCCCTCTCGATAGCGGCATTTCGGAGCCGGACTGGAACACGGTGCTGCGCGACGCCGCGTCCGTGGACACCGCCGAGCCGGTGGGGGTTTACTTCGGTACGCGAGGCGGCTCCGTCTACGCGAGTGCCGACGAGGGCGAGACGTTCCAGGAGGTGACCGCCCACCTGCCGGATGTCCTCTGTGTGCGTGCTGCGGTCCTGACGCACGACGGCGCCGAGCTAGCCTAGCATGCCGGTCACCGTGATCGTCCCCTCCGTCCTCGCGCCAGCGAGCGATGGACGCACCATGTTCGAGCTGCCGGACGGGTCGGTGAGGTCCGCGGGCGAGGCGCTCGACGCCGTCGCCCGCCAATTCCCCGTGCTGGGCCGCCGGCTGCGTGACGAGCGGGGCGAGCTGCGGCGCCATGTCAACGTGTACGTTGCCGGTGAGGACGTGCGCCGCGGAGGTGGCCTCGCAACGCCCGTTGCCGCGGGCGAGGAGGTGCTCGTCATCCAGTCGATCGCGGGGGGCTAGTGGCCTGCGTAACATGACGGTTAGGGTCCTTTGGCCTTGGTCGGGACAGGCCGCCTGATTGAGACTGGGAGTGTCACATTCGCGCGGATGAGATCTGCCGACCGATTGGTGAATGATGGGCCCCACCTTCGAAGTCCTCCAAGACCCGCGTCGCAACGGCGGGTATCGACTGCGCCTCATGGGCCCCGACGGGGACGTCCTCGCCGACCTGAAGGATCTGCCCACTCTGGATTCGGTGCGCAGGATGATCATGGAGATCCGCGAGGTCGCGGCCCAGGCCCTCGTCGTGGACCACACGGCACGCACGGCCTGAGACCGGGCCGCGCTGCCTGTGCAACGCCCACGCAACCTTTCCCGCAGGCGTTGCGAGGCGGGGCGCGTACACTTGTGAGCCACGGCACACATGAAGGAGTGGGTGGTGAGCGACATCGTTGCAGATTCGTGGCGGCGCTCGCTTGCCGCGCACGGACGCCGCGAGGACGCGGTGGTGACGAGCATTCTGGATAAGGGCGAGCTCTGCGACTATCGCACGGGCCACCCCTTGGCTCCGGTCATGCCGGTGATCGACCAGCTTCTGGTCGAGCCCGCGCGGGACGCGGGCATCCTCGTGGCGGTCGGGGACGCGAGCAGCAGGCTCCTCTGGCTCGGCGGAGACTCGAGCGTGCGGCGCCGCGCGGAGTCCATGGCGTTCCTCGAGGGCGCCGACTGGTCCGAGTCCAGCGTCGGCACGTCCGCGCCGGGAACCGCGCTCGCAGCCGGTTCCGCCGTCCAGATCCGCGGTGCCGAGCACTTCAGCCCGCTCGTCGAGGCCTTCTCCTGCACCGCGATGCCCATCCGGGATCCGCGGACGGGCGAGGCGATCGGCGTCGTCGACATAACGGGGGGCGAGCAGGCGGTTGCGGGGCACGCCCTGCCGTGGCTCCGAGCCACGGTCGCCGCGGCCGAGGAGCGGCTGCGCGGCCTGGCGCCGCAGGGCGTTCAGCAGGCCCAGAGGGCGGTGCGACCTGGCAGCCCCCTCGGCGCCGTGCTGGCCGTGACGGGCCGGGATCAGGGCGTGCTGCGCTCCCGCGGCCGCGACCTGAACCTGAGCGTGCGCCACTCGGAGATCCTCGTGCTCCTGGCAGGGCACCCGCGAGGGCTCACGGCAGAGGAGCTCGCCGAGCGGCTGTACGCTCAGCCCGTGCCACCCGTGACCCTGCGCGCGGAGCTGGTCAGGCTCCGCAAGGTCCTCGACGCCGCTGGCGTCGGGGTCACGCTGCGCTCGCGGCCGTACCGGGTCGAGGGCCTCGAGGTCGACTCGATGACTGCGCTCGCGCTGCTCGAACGGGGGTCGCACCGGCAGGCTCTGGGCGCGTACGGCGGCCAGCTTCTGCCGCGCTCCGAGGCTCCAGCGATCACCGAGCTGCGCGACGAGCTCTCCGCGACGCTGCGCGAAGCGGTGGTTGGCAGCGCGGCCGTGGACGTGGTGCTCCACTACCTGCGGCTGCCCGAGGCTGCGGACGACGCCGAGGCGTGGCGTACCGCTCTCCGCCTCCTTCCGCCGCGCTCGCCCAAGCGGGCCGCGGTCGTCGCGCATCTCGAGAGGCTTGCGGGCTGAGCGGCTTCACGCGGGGCCTTCAGAAGTGTCGGTGGCTCGGCGTAGGCTCGCGAGGGTCAGCAAGGAACTTCCCTAGGAGTCGCTGTGCCTGCCACCCTGAACCCCTACATCAGCTTCAAGGACAACGCCCGCGAGGCCATGACCTTCTACCAGTCGGTGCTCGGTGGAGACCTGACCATCTCCACGTTCGACGACCTCCACGCGGCCCAGGACCCGTCCGAGGGGTCGCTGGTGATGCATTCCCAGCTCACCACCCCGAGCGGCTTCACACTCATGGGCTCGGACACGCCGTCGCGCATGGAGTTCGACCGGGGGAACAACAGCTTCTCCATTTCGCTCTCGGGCGGCCCCGAAACGGAGGACGAGCTGCGCCGATACTGGGACAAGCTGGCCGAGGGCGCTGCCGTGACGATGCCGCTCGAGAAGGCCATCTGGGGTGACACGTTCGGGATGCTCACCGACAGGTTCGGCATCGCATGGCTCGTGAACATCGCCGGCGAGTCGACGCCCGGCGGCGGCGCATAGCCGGAAAGGACCATCACCATGCCCACCATCCTCAACCCCTATCTGCACTTCACGGGCAACGCCCGTGAGGCGATGACGTTCTACCAGTCCGTGTTCGGCGGCGACCTCAACATCAGCACCTACGGCCAGTTCCAGCCCGAGGCGGCAGCGGGTGGCGATGCGGACAAGGTCATGCACGGCCAGATCGTCGCGCCCAATGGCCTCGTGCTCATGGGCTCCGATGCGCCGGAGGGCATGCCTGTCTCCCAGGGCAGCAGCAGCATCTCGGTCTCCCTCTCCGGGGACGACGATGCCGAGCTGCGCGGCTACTGGGACAAGCTCGCCGAGGGCGCCGCCGTTGCGGTTCCCCTTGCGAAGTCGCCGTGGGGCGACTCCTTCGGCATGCTGACGGACCGCTTCGGCATCGAGTGGCTCGTCAACATCAACTCCGGGCAGGCGGGCGGGGCGCCGGCCTGATTCGATCGGAAGGAGGGGATGTGCGCAGTGCTTCCCCTCCCCTTCGCGTTGCGTCTGCCCGTGTGTGCGCGGCGGCGCATAGACTCGGGCGCAGGGCGGCCAAGGGTGTGCCGCGGAGCGGAGGGCGCACGTGAGAGTGGGCATCGCGAGAGAGTGGCCGGTCGGCGAGAAGCGCGTGGCCGCGACCCCGGAGTCCGTGCGGCAGCTGGTCGGGCTGGGCCTGTCGGTGGCCATCGAGTCGGGGGCGGGGGTCGCAGCCGGCCATGCGGATGCCGCCTACACCGACGCGGGGGCGGAGGTGGTCCCCGCCTTGGACCTCGCCGCGGTGGACCTCCTGGCGCATGTGCGGCCACTGCACCCCGCGACGGCCGCGGGCCTGCGGGCCGGGGCGGTGACAGTGGGCCTGGCCTCGCCGTCCACCGATCTGCCCACCGTTCGTGCGCTCGTCGACGCGCGCATCACGGCGTTCGCGCTCGAGCTCGTGCCGCGCATCTCCCGCGCCCAGTCGATGGACGCCCTCACGTCCCAGGCCCTCGTGACCGGGTACAGGTGCGTCCTCGAGGCCGCGACCCGTCTCCCGCGCTTCTTCCCCCTGTACATGACGGCGGCCGGCACCATTCCTCCCGCAAGGGTGCTCGTGCTCGGAGCAGGCGTGGCCGGTCTCCAGGCCATCGGCACAGCCAAGCGCCTCGGCGCCCGCGTCTCCGCCAACGACATCCGCCCGGCATCCGCGGATGAGGTCGCCTCGATGGGAGGCACCTTCATCCATCTGGACTTGGAGTCGGCGGAGGCCACGGCGGGCGCCGGCGGCTATGCCCGCGAACTCAGCGCGGACCGCGGTGCACTCCAGCGCCGGCTCCTCGCCCCGCACATCGCCGACGCGGACGTGCTCATCACTACCGCCGCCGTTCCCGGGCGTCGTGCCCCGCTGCTCGTGACGCGGGAGATGGTCGCCGGCATGCGGCCGGGCTCCGTCGTGGTGGACATGGCGGCCGAGTCGGGCGGAAACGTTGAGGGCTCGGTGGCCGGCGAGGACGTCGCGGTGGCGACGGCGGACCGCGCCGGCGAGGTGACCGTCGTCGGGCTCAAGGACGCCGCCTCGGCCATGGCCGCGGACGCCTCCCGCCTGTACGCGAAGAACGTCTCCAACTTCATCGAGCTGCTCGTGCCGGGAAAGGACGGCGACGTCCTTCCCGATTTCGACGACGAGGTGGTCGCCGGGTCGTGCCTCACGCACGACGGCGAGGTGCGGCACCCGCCGACGGCCGACGCGCTCGCGGCGCTCACCACGACAACGGAGGCCGCGCGGGCCGGGGAGCGGCGCAACGCCATCGACGAGACCGAGGAAGGGGCAGGCTGATGGGCGGCGTGGAGGTGCTCACGATCCTCGTCTTCGCGGTGTTCGTGGGCTTCGAGGTGGTCTCGAAGGTGTCCAGCATTCTGCATACCCCGCTCATGTCCGGGGCGAACGCGATCCACGGGATCATCCTCGTCGGCGCGATTGTGGTGGCGGGCCAGGCGGAGAACGGATGGGTGCTCACCGTGGCGCTGCTCGCCGTCGTGCTCGCCACCGCCAACCTCGTGGGCGGGTTCGTGGTGACCGACCGCATGCTCGAGATGTTCAAGGGGCGCCGGCCGGGCGAAGGGCAGGGCGCCGGGGCGAAGGCCGGGGAGGGGAGCAAGTGACGATCGCCGCGCCCATTCTCGACCCGACCTGGACCGCCCTGCTCTACCTCGTCGCGGCCGTCTGCTTCATCCTCGCCCTCAAGGGCCTGTCCTCGCCCAAGCACGCCCGGCGCGGCAACGCGATCGGGGCGGTCGGCGCCGCCGTGGCCCTCGTGACCGTGTTCCTGTCGAGTCGGCTCGACAATCTCCCGTGGATCCTCGCTGCTATCGCGGTGGGCGCGGCGATCGCGGCACCCGTGGCGCGTCGCGTCAAGATGACCCAGATGCCGCAGCTGGTCGCGGCCTTCAACGGGGTGGGCGGCGGGGCCGCCGCACTCGTAGCCCTCCTCGAGCTTCCGCACTCGGAGATGCCTGACGGCGCGTGGGTGCGGCTCGCGATCGTGTTCACGCTGCTCATCGGGGCCGTGTCCTTCGCCGGCTCGGGCGTCACGTTCGCCAAGCTCCAGGAGCTCATGACCACGCGGCCCGTCACGTTCCTCGGCTTGCCCGTGCTCATGGGCGCCGTGCTGCTCGCCTCGGTGGTGGCCGCCGCGATGGTGATCGTGCTGCCCCTCTCGACTGCGTCCACACTGCTCGCCGTGGTGGTTCTCGCGCTCGGCCTCGTGGCCGGCGTCCTGCTCGTGCTGCCCGTGGGCGGGGCGGACGTGCCGATCGTCATCTCGCTCCTGAACGCGTTCACGGGCCTCGCGGTTGCTGCGAGCGGCCTCGTGCTGGGCAACGTGCTGCTCGTCGTCGCCGGTACGCTCGTGGGCGCGTCCGGCACGATCCTTACCCGGCTCATGGCCGCCGCGATGGGCCGGAGCGTCACGCACATCATGTTCGGCGCGTTCCGCGGGGGCTCGACGGCGGGCTCCACCGCCGTCTCGGACCGGCCCGTGCGGTCGTCGAGCGCCGAGGATGTCGCGGTTCTTCTCGGGTACGCGCAGAAGGTCATCATCGTTCCGGGGTACGGGCTCGCGGTCGCCCAAGGCCAGCACACCGCCGCGGAGCTCGCGCAGGCGCTTGAGTCGCGCGGCGTCGACGTCGAGTTCGCCATCCACCCTGTGGCGGGACGCATGCCCGGGCACATGAACGTGCTGCTGGCCGAGGCGAATGTGCCCTACGAGTCGCTCAAGGAGATGAGCGAGATCAACGGTGAGTTCAAGCAGGCCGACGTCGCGCTCGTGGTGGGCGCCAACGACGTCGTGAATCCCGCCGCGAAGTCCACGCCCGGGTCGCCGATCTACGGCATGCCGATCCTCGAAGCCGGGGACGCGAAGCAGGTCGTGTTCCTCAAACGGTCCATGCGCCCCGGTTTCGCGGGCATCGAGAACGACCTGTTGTACGAGCCGCAGACCACGCTCCTCTTCGGCGACGCAAAGGAGTCGCTCACCAAGGTGCTCACGGCGGTCAAGGCGCTGTAGGGGCGCACGACCGCCACGGCTAGCGGGTGCGTCCCGGGAACAGGGGCGTGCAGGTGGCGCACGCTTCGGCGTTCGCTGGATCCTCGATGGCGCTGCGTTCGAGCCGGAGACGCCCGGAGAGCGCTGCGGTCATGAGCACGACGGCGGCGAGGCCCACCGTGGGCTGGACCACGAAATGGATCGTGTCGAGCGGCAGGCCCGCGAACATCTGGACGATCATGCTCTGGCTGCCCTGGGTCGTGGCCAGCAGCAGGCCCATCATGCCGAAAAGCGGGCCACGGAGGTCGCACATCGTGGCCTCCGCGCCGATGGGGGCTCCGACGAGGCTGCCGACGAGCAGCCCCATCGCTGCCGAGCCTGCGAGCACGAGCAGTCCGATCCAGAGTGCGCCCGGCGTGGCGGCGCCCGCGAACGCGCCGTTGGCAAACACCAGGGCAGCGGCGGCGAGGACCGCCGCCGCTGCCCCGATGCCCCAGCGGGTACGCGTCCACATCCGCAGCACCGACCAGCGGCTGCTGAGGGGCTTCGCTGTCTGGCTGGCGAGCGTCAGGATTGGTTGTGCGCCGAAGGCGGGCTGCTCAGGCTCGTGGCCCGTCACCGGAAGGAGAGCAGCTTGTTGATGACGTTCGCGTTCGAGCCGGTGCCCGAGTCGTGGCCGGGGCAGCGGCGATCCTCAGGGACGTTCGCGAAGACTTGGTCAACGTGCTGGCCGCAGCCAGCCCAGGTCACCTTGCCGCAGGTCGAGCACGTCACGGGGCTGCACATGGGATTCTCCTTGTCAGAGTGGATCTGGATACCCCTAGGGGTATTTCTATTGTAGGGTGACGCGATGCGGCGAGCAAGCTCGGATCTGGGACCCGCAGGCGGATGACCGGAGCGGCTCCGCGATCTGACCCGCACCTCCATGCCACTGGCACCAATCCAAATGGGTAGCCAGAACCGTCAGAAAACAGCGTTACCCGCCCACTTTCGTCCCGACATGATTGATGTCAACCGGAAGGTATGCAGTTGGCCGCTCAAGGCCGAGGACCGAAACGAAAGGGGCAACACCGTGAATCCAACAGCCACGCGTACCACCGTCGCCGCAGGTGACATTGTCCGCAGCCTGTTCCTCGTCAGGGAGGAGATCGTCGATACGGCGGCCAAGATCGACGGGGAGCAGGTGGCCCGCCTGGCGAGCTACCTCGAGGGCCCCGGCCGTGTGTTCGTCGCCGGCGCCGGCAGGAGCGGGCTGGTGCTCCGCATGTCCGCCATGAGGCTCATGCACCTGGGCATGAACGTCCACGTCGCGGGCGATACCACGACTCCGGCCATCGGTGCGGGCGACCTGCTCTTGGTGGCCTCTGGGTCCGGCACGACGTCGGGGGTGGTCAAGGCCGCGGAGACGGCGGCGAAGGTGGGTGCTCGTATTGCGGCCTTCACGACCAACCCGGACTCTCCGCTCGCGGCTCTCGCCGATGCGCTCGTGGTCATTCCCGCTGCGCAGAAGACCGACCACGGTTCGAGTGTTTCCCAGCAGTACGCCGGGTCGCTCTTCGAGCAGGTGCTCTTTGTTGTCACGGAGGCGGTTTTCCAGTCGCTGTGGGACAACGACGCAACGCCTGCCGAAGAACTGTGGCTGCGCCACGCCAACCTCGAGTAGGCCGGGTCCCAGCCCTCAGCCAATCCGATGAAGCAAGTCAGACAGCAGTATCCGAACAGAAAAGAGACAACATCATGAAGCTCCAAGTCGCTATCGACCTCCTCACCACTGAAGACGCCCTCGAGCTGGCCAACAAGGTCGCCGAGTACGTGGACATCATTGAGCTCGGCACCCCGCTCGTGAAGAGCGAGGGACTCTCGGCCATCACGGCGATCAAGAACGCGCACCCGGACAAGATCGTCTTCGCCGACCTCAAGACCATGGACGCAGGCGAGCTCGAGGCCGACATCGCGTTCAAGGCCGGCGCTGACCTGGTTTCAGTGCTCGGCACCGCCGACGATTCGACCATTGCCGGAGCCGTCAAGGCGGCCAAGGCGCACAACAAGGGCATCGTCGTGGACATGATCAGCGTCGCGGACAAGGTTGCCCGCGCCAAGGAGGCGCGTGCGCTCGGGGCGAAGTTCGTCGAGATGCACGCCGGTCTGGATGAGCAGGCGAAGCCCGGCTATGACCTCAACGGCCTGCTCAGCGCCGGCGAGGAGGCACGCGTTCCGTTCTCGGTTGCCGGCGGCGTGAACCTGAGCACGATCGCCGCCGTGCAGCGCGCGGGCGCCGACGTTGCAGTCGTTGGCGGTGGAATCTACGGTGCTGACGATCCTGCGCTTGCGGCGAAGGAACTCCGCGCCGCGATCCGCTAGCCGCTGGCTTCTGGTGGCGTCCCATTGCGTCTCGCAAGGGGCGCCACCGTGCGCCTGGTGCAAGGACCCTCGACATGAATCAGCAGTTCTTGGACGAGCCTCCTCTCCAGAGCGGCGAGCCGCGACCAGCGAGGTGGGAATCCCTCGGCCGTGGTGATCGCGATGATCCGATCACGCTGTATTTGATCTGAATCCCAGTGCCACCGGGCGGACGGGTCACGATCGGGCCTTGATTCTTGGAAAGGAACACATTCGTCATGAGTTCGCGTACTGCCGATCACTTGGAAGTCTTGGTGACGGACCCTGGTCTCCTCTACGAATTACTCGACGAGGCCGAGGCTGAGCTCAGAACAATACCCCAAAGCCTTTCGGGTATTCTGGTCACCCGCCACAGTGCAGGCCGGTACACGGTTGCGTTGAGCAGCGAGGTTCCCTACGGGGAAACACGCGAGCGGACCCTTTCAGCCGCTTGCTCGATGGCACGCATTTCTTGAGGTTAGAAGGCAAGAATGTCTGTTACCTACGCCGATCCGAAAGTAACGTACTGGCGCAGTCCGCTGAGGGACCTGCGCGATCGGAGAATTGCACGGGTGGCGGGTCCGTGCACTCTGGTCCTGTTTGGCATTTCCGGGGACTTGGCCCGGAAGAAACTGATGCCTGCTGTGTATGACCTTGCGAACCGGGGGCTGCTGCCGCCGAGCTTCGCGCTGGTGGGCTTCGCCCGCCGTAGCCGCGATGATGAGGATCTTCCGGCCGACATCAAGGAGTCTGTGAGGACCTATGCGCGGACGCCTTTCGATGAGGCGGTGTGGGCGCAGCTGAATGAGGGTGTGCGGTTCGTGCAGGGCACGTTCGATGATGATGCGGCGTTCGAGGCGCTCAAGGCCACGCTGGAGGAGTTGGATGAGAGGCGGGGGACGCGGGGGAACCATGCGTTCTACCTCTCGATCCCGCCCAAGGCGTTCGAGCAGGTGTGCCGGCAGCTCTCGGCCCATGGGCTGGCCCAGGCGGAGCCGGGGAAGTGGCGCCGGGTGGTGATCGAGAAGCCGTTCGGGCATGATCTGGGCTCGGCGCGGGCGCTGAACGAGATTGTGGAGTCGGTGTTCCCGGCGGATGCGGTGTTCCGGATCGACCACTATCTGGGCAAGGAGACGGTGCAGAACATCCTGGCGCTGCGGTTCGCGAACACTTTGTTCGAGCCGCTGTGGAACGCGAACTATGTGGACCATGTGCAGATCACGATGGCCGAGGACATCGGCACGGGGGGCCGGGCGGGCTACTACGACGGTGTGGGGGCGGCGCGGGACGTGATCCAGAACCACCTGCTGCAGCTGCTGGCGCTGACGGCGATGGAGGAGCCGATCTCCTTCAATGCCGATGACCTGCGGGCGGAGAAGGAGAAGGTCCTGGCCGCGGTGAAGCTGCCGGCGGACCTGTCCACGCATTCGGCCCGGGGGCAGTTCACCGGCGGGTGGCAGGGCGGGGAGCTGGTGCAGGGCTACCTCCAGGAGGAGGGCATCCCGGCGGACTCCACGACCGAGACGTACGCGGCGCTCCGGCTGGACATCAACACCCGCCGCTGGGCCGGGGTGCCGTTCTACCTGCGGGCCGGGAAGCGGCTGGGGCGCCGGGTGACCGAGATCGCGGTGGTGTTCAAGCGGGCCCCGAACCTGCTGTTCCAGGACCAGGGCGAGGACGAGTTCGGCCAGAACGCGGTGGTGATCCGGGTCCAGCCGGACGAGGGCGCCACGATCCGGTTCGGCTCCAAGGTCCCGGGGACCCAGATGGAGGTCAGGGACGTGTCGATGGACTTCGGCTACGGGCACTCCTTCACCGAGTCCTCCCCGGAGGCGTACGAGCGGCTCATCCTGGACGTCCTGCTGGGCGAGCCGCCGCTGTTCCCCCGGCACGAGGAGGTCGAGCTGTCCTGGAAGATCCTGGACCCGTTCGAGGACTACTGGGCCAGCACCGGGACCCAGCCCGAGCCGTACGCCCCGGGGTCCTGGGGGCCGTCCTCGGCCGATGAGCTCCTTGCCCGCGACGGACGTTCCTGGAGGCGACCATGATCATCGACCTGCCCAACACCACGACCTCGAAGATCTCCAAGGAGATCACGGCCCTGCGCCAGCGCGGCGGGGTCGTGGCCCTGGGCCGGGTGCTGACCCTGGTGGTCATCACCCGGCACGGGTTCGAGGAGGAGGCCATCGAGGCCGCGAACGAGGCCAGCCGCGAGCACCCCTGCCGGATCATCGTCCTGGTGGACTCCGGCCGGGACTCCACGGACCGGATCGACGGGCAGATCCGCGTCGGCGGGGACGCCGGGGCCTCGGAGGTCATCGTCCTGCGCGGCTACGGCCGCCTGGCCCAGGAGAGCGAGTCCCTCGTGGCCGCCCTCCTGCTCCCCGATGCCCCGATCGTGGCCTGGTGGCCCCACGGCGCACCCGAGAACGCCGCCGCGACCTCCATCGGCTGCATCGCCCACCGCCGCATCACCGACTCCGGCAACGAACCCGACCCCGTCGCGGCCCTGTTCCACCTGCGCGAGACCTACCGCCCCGGCGACACCGACCTCGCCTGGACCCGCCTGACCAACTGGCGCATCCAACTCGCGGCCGCACTCGACCAGGGGGACGGCACGCCCGTTGGGGCAGTCGCCGTTGAAGGTGATCCTGATTGCCCCAGCACTGTCCTGCTCGCCGCGTGGCTCAGATGGAGGCTGCACGCCCCCGTCAGCATCGAGCCGGGGCCTGCCGGCGTTGGCATCTGGGGAGTCCGGATGACTCAGGCCTCAGGCGACACTCGGCTCTCTCGACTGGGCCCCAGACTCGCTGAGATCGCCATCCCCGGCCACCTTCCGCAGCAGGTCCGCCTGTCGGACTACACGCTGCATGACTGTCTGGCCGAGGAACTGCGCCGCCTCGAGCCCGACTCGGTTTTCGGTGAGGCAGTGCGAAGCATTGGGTTGTTGAGCGCGCGTCAACCGGATAGGGCGGCCCGAATTGGCCGCGAACGGCCGGCACATCGCGGCGGGAGAGTCTCTCTCCTCGCTGTATAAGCTGCATCAGAGGGCGAGAGGCCCCCGGGAGTCCTGGACTCCCGGGGGCCTCTCGCATGCCCGGGAACACGCGGCCGCCGCCACGACCTGCAGCCTCCCCAAGGCATATCCCACCGCCGGGGAGCATGTCTGGTCCTTCGGACTTAAGCCTCGGTGTAAGCGGGAGGCCGAAAGGACCCCGCCGAGGTGATGGATCCCGGGGCATCTGATGGGCCCGCCCGTGCCCACCGCCCTGGTATCCGCCCGCTGCCGCTGGCTCCGGCGCAGGTGGCCGGCAGGACCCGCGTCTGCACCCCCGGAGGGGCCCACCAGGCTGGGGGCGAAGGCGCGTGTCAGCCGGGAAGACCATGCGCGCTGCCCCCGTGCCCCTAGCCGACTGGGCCCGCCGGCGGGCCTGGCCACTTCGTTTCGAATGTTTCCGGCATGTTAACGGGACTGGGAAAATATCGTCCCGAAGTTCTCAGGAAATGGGGTCGCTAAGACCGTTTCTGTGGCGTAGGTTAGGTTTCACCGAAAGACGAAATGTAACCCGCATCACGCGACTTGAGCCCAGTGAGGAGCTCGGACTAAACCTCATAAGAATGGGGCTTGAATGGCGGCGCCGCCTACAGGACCGGTGCGTGCACATCGCGCGATGATGCAGGATTCTGACCGGCGGAGTGATTCTGCCGGCAAGTTTCCCGGGGGCCGGGGGCGCCTCAGACCAATTCCCCTCTTGGGTGATTTGTCTCAGCAATCCGCCGCGCCCATTTCGCTCGGCGCTTGGGCCGGCAAAGGTTTTGGCGCCAATCCTCAGAAGGACAAAGGAGATCGAGGTACAGGCAATGACGATTGAAAAGAACGAAACAATGACTTCTCCGTTCGAGCAGCTTTCGCGTGAGGAGCTGACGCGGGCGGTGGCGATCATCAGGTCCGGCCCTGGTGCTTCGGAGAGCTTCCGGTTCAGCAGTGTGTCCCTTCGCGAGCCGTCCAAGTCCGCGCTGAAGTCCGGCGTGTATGGCCGAGAGGCCGAGGCGGTGCTGGTCGACCGTGCCACTGACCTCGCGTACGAGGCGGTGGTCGATCTGGAGACCTCGACGATCACCAAGTGGGTGGGCCTGCCGGCCGGGACCCAGCCGCCGATCATGGCCGATGAGTTCGCCGAGTGCGAGGCCGCTGTGGTGGCCTCGCCGCTGGTCCAGGAGGCGCTGGCCAAGCGCGGCATCACGGACATGTCCCTGGTGGCGGCCGAGCCGTGGTCCATCGGCTACTGGGGTGAGGACCAGGGCGGAAAGCGCATCATGCGCGCGCTCATGTTCACCCGGCTCGAGCCGAACGACAACCCGTACGCGCACCCGATGGAGGACTTCACGGTCCTGGTCGACCTGAACAAGCAGGAGGTCATCGGCATCGAGGACGACGGCTTCCTGCACGTCCCGCGCGAGAAGAACAACTACCACCCGGACTTCGTCGGACCGGCACGCACGGACATCAAGCCGATCGAGATCAGCTTCCCGCAGGGCCGCAACTTCACCGTCGAGGGCAACCACATCGACTGGCTCAACTGGTCCTTCGACATCGGCTTCACCCCGCGCGAGGGCCTGGTCCTGCACCAGGTCGGGTTCCGCGACAAGGGAGAGCTGCGCCCGATCCTGCACCGTGCGAGCCTGACCGAGATGGTCGTGCCCTACGGGGCCCCCGGCCGCTCGCAGCAGCAGAAGAACGCCTTCGACGCCGGCGAGTACAACTTCGGCTACATGACGAACTCGCTCGAGCTCGGCTGCGACTGCCTCGGCGACATCCAGTACTTCGACGCGAACCTCGTGGACTCCTTCGGCAAGCCGTACACCATCACCAACGCCATCTGCCTCCACGAGGAGGACGACGGCATGGAGTGGAAGCACTGGGACTTCCGCACCAATGACGCCCAGACCCGCCGCGGGCGCAAGCTCGTGGTCTCCTTCGTCGTCACGGTCGCGAACTACGAGTACGCGTTCTACTGGACCCTGCACCTTGACGGCACCATCCAGTTCGAGATCAAGGCCACCGGCATCCTCTCCACCGCAGGCATCGCCCCCGGGGAGACCACCAAGTACGGGCAGCTGCTCAACACCGACGGCCTCTACGCGCCGATCCATGAGCACATCTTCAATGCGCGCCTGGACTGGGCCCTGGACGGCGAGAAGAACTCCGTCTTCGAGGTCGAGACCGTCGCCGAAGACACCGACGACCCGCTGATCAGCCCGTTCTACGCCCAGCGCACCCTCCTGGAGACCGAGAAGGCCGCGGCCCGCGAGGCGAATCCGCTGGCCCACCGCTGGTGGATGGTCGCCAGCGAATCGCGCACGAACAAGGTCGGCGAGAACACGGCCTACCGCATCATGCCCACCGACCCGGTCCTGATGAAGAAGAACCCGAACAACTGGGTCACCAAGCGAGCAGAGTTCGCCACGAAGACCATCTGGGTCTCCAAGTACGAAGAGGGCGAGCGGTACCCGGCGGGCGAGTACCCGAACCAGAGCGCACGGCTGAGCACCGACGGGCTGCCGGCCTACGTCGCGGCCGACGAGTCGATCGTGAACGAGGACATCGTGATGTGGCACTCGTTCGGCCTCAACCACGTCGTGCGCATCGAGGACTGGCCCGTCATGCCCAAGCAGATGACCGGCTTCTTCATCGAGCCCTACGGCTTCTTCGACGAGAACCCCACCCTCGACCTGCCTGCGGACAACGGCGCCGCTGGCGCGGGCCACTGCGGCATGGGAGCCGACTGATGAGCCGGCCGAGCACCGCGCAGAACGCCTCCCCCAAGCGCGGTTCCCAGCCGGGCAAACTCAAGGCCAACTCGCTCGGGCTGTGGGATGTGGTGTTCATGGCCGTCGCCACGTCAGCGCCGATCACCGTGATGAGTGGCAACGTACCCTTCGCCGTCGGCTTCGGGGTCGGCACCGGGACGCCGGCAACGTACATCTGGGCGACGGTGATCCTCACCATCTTTGCAGTGGGCTATGTCACGATGGCGAAGTACGTGACCTCGACGGCGGCCTTCTATGGGTTCATCTCCCGCGGCCTGGGACGCGTGTTCGGCCTCGGCACGGGCTTCATGGTCACCTTTGCCTACAGTGTTTTTGAAGCCAGCATCATCAGCATCTTTGCGTACTTTGGCCACATGGCCCTGCTGGACCAATTGGGCATCGACGTCAATTGGATCATCTTCGCCATCGGCGGTCTCCTCGTCATCCAGGTGCTGACGTACTTCGAAATCAGCCTGGCGGCCAAGGTCCTCACAGTGCTCCTGGGCACCGAGATCGCGATCCTGGCCATCATGGGCTTCGGTGTGCTCTTCCATGGCGGAGGTCCCGACGGGCTCATGCCCGAGACCTTGAATCCCGTCAACGTGTTCCTGCCAAATGGCCTACAAGTCGCCGCACCAGGCCTTGCGATGTTCATCGCCTTCTGGTCCTGGACTGGCTTCGAATCAACGGTCATGTACGGCGAGGAGTCGAAGAACCCGCGGAAGATCATCCCCATTGCCACGGTCATCGCGGTCACGGGGGTCGGCGTCTTCTACACCTGGGTGTCGTGGATGTCAGTTGCCGGCAATGGTGCGCACGAGGCCATCGCCTTGGCGCAGAGCGCGAATCCGTTGGACATGTTCTTCCACCCCACCGAGGTCTACGTGGGACATGGGTGGGTGATGGTCATGGAGTGGCTGATGATGACCGGGTCCTTCGCTTGCGCCATGTCCTTCCACAACTCACAGTCGCGGTACCAGTATTCGCTGGCGAGGGAAGGAATCTTCCCCAGCGTGCTGGCGAAGACCCATGGGAAGCACGGGTCTCCCTTTGTCGCTTCAATCGTGCAGACGGTGGCTGCGATTCTGTGGATGCTGGGGTTCTGGTTCTTCCAGAAGGATCCGTATCTGGACGCCTTCATCCTCCTCGCTGTGATCGGCACGTTCTCGCTCGTGATCGTGCAGACCGTCACGATGGTGGCCGTGTTCATATCTCCGCAAGCATCACCCCGAAGAGAACGTCTGGCGCGCCAAGGTCGCTCCTATAGTCGGCGGAGTGGGAATGCTGGCCGTCACCATCATGATGGTCACCAATCTGGACACGGCGGCCGGCCCGGCGGCCTCGTCCCTGCTCTTCAAACTGATCCCTTGGATCACCGGAGGACTCTTCGTCGCCGGAGCGGGCTACGCCCTCTACCTGCGCAAGGCCAACCCAGTGAAGTACGAACTGATCGGTCACGTCGCAATGGCCGACGACGGTCACGGCCCCGTCCTGGATGAGCAGGACGTGACCCATCTCAGCCCGGTCGAGCTCGCCGTGGCCAGAACTCTGGAAGAGACGCGCGGGAAGCTGACCCTGCGCGATGAACTCGAGATGGAACTGGAGCTGGAGCGCGAACTTGAGCGGGAGGAGGACCCGCGATAGAACCCGTCGGTCCCCCGGTTCGGTCGTAGGCCGCATCGGGGGACCGGCCCCGCCTCATCCAACCTCACCGATTGAAAGCGTGATCAGCGTGTTCGACAATCCCTTCATCTCGTGGAGCCTGACGGTGGCCCTGCTGGTCAGCGGGGGCTACCACTTCCTTCAGGCCGTGAGGTCGCGTCGGATCGCCGAGCGGGTCAACAAGGGCCTCCACGGTGTCATGGACCTCGTCATGGCCGCCATGCTGTGGAACGTCGCTTCGTCCACCATGCTTGCTCAGATAGCAGTCCTCCTTGGCGCGGCCGTGTGGTTCTTCGTCCAGGCGATCGCCCGGCCGGAGATCAAGGCGCTGTGCACGAGCGGCCACGATCGAATGAGATGCATTTACCACAGTCTGCTCATGGCGGGCGCCGCGGTCATGGTCGCAATGATGGGTCACGGGTTCGGCGCCACTGCTGGGGCCGTCGAAGCAGCCGAAATGCACATGTCCTCTTCGCACCATTCGATGGGCGCACCTGCCACCGGCACGTCCACGGCTGCTGCGTCCCTCTCCTCGCCCGGGATGGCAATAGGCCTGACAGCGTTCTTTGCGGCGGCCGCGGCCGCCTTCATAGTTCTGCTGATTCGTCGCCGTCGTGCGTCGGTCCCGAAGGGCCTGACCCGTCTGGAACACGGCCTCGAGGCTCTCGGTGCGGCCATCATGGCCATCATGTCTTTCTCAATGGCCGCATGATGGCACCCCTTACTGCCCGCATAAACTCGATTCAGGATTCTACGACTATGTCTCTTCCAGACGTGCCGTGGCCACTTATGCAGAGCGTGGCCGAACTGGCCGAAGCCCCACTAGCCCAGATCGCTGAGCGGCTGCGCAACGCCACGATGCCATACGTCGGGAGCAGTGCTCTGGTGATCTTCACCGAGGATTGCACGGGGCGGCCGCAGAAGAAGGCCGGGGCGGATGAGATCATCTCGCAGGTTTCCATCGCCGAGCTAGATAGGCTTCGAGGCTCGCTGCTTGACGACGGTCCATTCTCCGGAGAAGCGGAGATTGCTGGACGGCTCCGGCGGGTGCTTGCACTGAGGCATGCTCCAAGTGGTGCCTTGATGGTCCTCACGGACCCCAGCCTGCCCGACCAGGAGGTCACCAACGCGCTGGCCGTCATGACCTACCTGTGGGGCATCGCCGCCCATCGGATCCGCGAGAAGGTGGTCGATGCTCCGCCGTCATTCCTCTTGGAGTCGCGGGCAGCATCGGCCGAGCGCATGCGAGTCACCGCGGAACTGACCGATCTGCACTCCACAACCCTGGAGACGCTGCTGGCCGCGCTCCGTTCATCCTCTTTGGACGATGCGGCCGCTCGATCGGCCGCCACGGGTATCGCGGGCAAGGCATTGATTGGGCTCCGCGTCCACAGTGAGCGCACGGCTGACTTGATCGAGGAACCTGTTGCCGCGGCATTTGAACGGCTCCGGGAGGACCTACGGCCGGTGACGGGTTTCAGCGGTGTCGAGATCCAGTTCATTGAGCCCCCGGCCGGCGGCAGGGCCCTCCCCGGCGAAGTCGCACATGCCGCCCGCGCTGTCGTCCGTGGACTGGTGCTAGCCATGATGGAGCAACCCGGCGTGAGCAGGATCCGTGCTCAGTGGGACTGCGACGGCGAGAACCTGCTCATCAACGTTCGGGACGATGGGGGTGGGGCGCTTTCGCCCGCAGCGCCCAGCATTGGCCGTCTGAACCGAAGGGTCCAGGTGCTCGACGGGCAGCTGCGCATGGATGTCATGCCCGGCTGGGGCGCGGATGTCTTTGTCACGCTCCCGTTGGACCCGCCATCGCGCTCTGCGGTCGATATCGCGGCGTGGAAGCTCGCGGCACGCGAACTCGAGGTGCTCCAACACCTTGCGTCGGGGCGGCGAAACCGGACCATCGCACTGACTTTGGGGATCAGCGAAAACACGGTCAAATTCCACGTGCGGAATCTGTTCAAGAAGCTCGGCGTGGGCTCGCGCACCGAGGCGATCGCCTTGGCCCACAGCCACGGCCTTCGCTGACTGCGAGAGTCCGTCGGCGTGCAGGCAATCCGAACGGATAGTCAGAACCACCAGAAAACAGCGTTACCCGTACCCGTTTGCTCCGGGACCATGGATATCAACCAAGCAGAATCCTTTCGGCCCATGCGTAGGCCGACGGCGAATTTATTGAAGGGAATCAAGAGTGAATCCGACACCAATTGCTTTCGCACCGGCAACTCCAGAACTCGCGACGCTCGACTGGACGTCTGAAGACGAGCGGGCCGTGGACACCGTCCGTGTTCTGGCTGCTGACGCTGTCGAGAAGGTGGGGAACGGCCATCCTGGGACGGCGATGAGCCTGGCCCCGGTGGCGTACCTTCTGTTCCAGAAGCTCATGCGCCATGACCCGTGCGACGCCGAGTGGATCGGTCGTGACCGTTTCATCCTCTCGCCGGGGCACTCCTCGCTGACCCTGTACATTCAGCTGTTCCTTGCCGGGTACGGGCTCGAGCTGGAGGATCTCGAGGCGCTGCGCACGTGGGGCTCGCTGACCCCAGGCCACCCCGAGTACGGGCACACCAAGGGCGTGGAGATCACGACCGGCCCGCTGGGCCAGGGCCTGGCGTCCTCGGTCGGCTTCGCGTACTCGCAGCGGCGGATGCGCGGCCTCTTCGACGCCGACGCCCCAGCAGGCGCCAGCCCGTTCGACCACACCATCTGGGTGATCGCATCTGACGGCGACGTCCAGGAGGGCGTGACGTCGGAGGCGTCTTCTCTGGCGGGCCATCAGGAGCTGGGCAACCTCGTGGTGGTCTATGACGAGAACCACATTTCCATTGAGGACGACACCGACATCGCCTTCACCGAGGATGTCCTGGCCCGGTACGAGGCCTATGGCTGGCACACCCAGCGCGTGGACTGGACCAAGACCGGGGAGTATGTCGAGGACGTCCAGGAGCTCTACTCGGCGCTGCTGGCGGCCAGGGCGGAGACGTCCAGGCCTTCGATCATCTCGCTGCGGACCATCATCGGCTACCCGGCCCCGAAGAAGCAGAACACGGGCAAGATCCATGGCTCCGCCCTCGGCGCCGAGGAGGTCGCGGCCCTCAAGGGTGTGCTGGGCTTCGATCCGGAGCGCTCCTTCCAGGTCGATGAGGACGTGCTCGCGCACACCCGCGCCGCCGTCGAGCGCGGCGCCGCCGCCCGCCGGGAATGGGACTCCTCCTTCGAGGACTGGAAGGCTGCCAACCCCGACGGCGCGGCACTGCTGGAGCGCATCTCGGCCCGGGAGCTCCCCGTGGGGCTCGGGGATGCCCTGCCGGCCTTCGAGGCGGGCAAGGACGTCTCCACACGTGCTGCATCGGGCAGGGTCCTGAACGCGGTCGGTCCGCTCATGCCGGAGCTGTGGGGCGGGTCCGCGGACCTGGCCGAGTCGAACAACACCACGATCGAGGGATCGCCGTCGTTCATCCCGTCCTCCCGGTCCACGGGCGCGTGGAAGGGCAACCCGTACGGGCGGGTCCTGCACTTCGGCATCCGCGAGCATGCCGCGGCGTCGATCGTGAACGGCATCGCGCTGCACGGTCCGACCCGGGCCTTCTCCGGCACGTTCCTGATCTTCAGCGACTACCAGCGCCCGGCCATCCGCCTCTCCGCGCTCATGGGTGTGCCGTCCATCTACGTGTGGTCGCATGACTCGATCGGGCTGGGCGAGGACGGGCCGACGCACCAGCCGGTGGAGCAGCTCTCCACCCTGCGCGCGATCCCGGGTCTGGACGTCGTCCGGCCCGCGGACGCGAACGAGGTCGCCACGGCGTGGAGGGCCGTCCTGGAGAACCACGAGAACCCTGCCGGCATCGTGCTCACGCGCCAGAACGTCCCGACCTTCGCCCGCGGCGACGGGACGGCCGAGGGCGACACGTTCGGCTCCGCCGCCGGCACCTCCAGGGGCGGCTACGTCCTGGCCGAGGCGTCCCGGGACGGGGCCACGGTCCCGGCCCAGGTGCTGCTCATCGCCACGGGGTCCGAGGTCCAGCTCGCCGTCCAGGCGCGCGAGGCCCTCCAGGCCGAGGGCATCCCCACCCGCGTGGTCTCGATGCCGTGCGTGGAGTGGTTCAACAAGCAGGACGCCGCGTACCGCGAGTCCGTGCTCCCGGCCGCGGTCAGGGCCCGCGTCTCCGTCGAGGCCGGTCTGGCGCTGGGCTGGAAGGAATTCGTCGGCGACGCCGGCCGCTCGGTCAGCCTCGAGCACTTCGGCGCCTCGGCGGACTACAAGCGTCTCTTCGCCGAGTTCGGCATCACCGCCGAGGCGGTCACTGCCGCCGCCAAGGAATCCCTCGCCGCCGCAGGCAGCTAGTCCCCACGGTGCCCCGGCCGGCGCCGCACGATCCGCACGGATGTCCCCGCAGCGCCGGCCACCGGACCTCCCTCTACTCCACCACTTTGCGAAAAGGAAGAACCACAGGCCATGACCAACCCAACTCCTACCGCACAGCTCTCTGCCGCCGGGGTGTCCATCTGGCTGGATGACCTCTCCCGCGAGCGGCTCTCCAGCGGCAGCCTGAAGAAGCTGATCGACGAGAAGAACGTGGTCGGAGTGACCACGAATCCGTCCATCTTCCAGGCAGCCATCACCTCCGGCGCGGACTACGAGGCGAAGGTCGCCGAGCTCGCCGCCCAGGGCGCCAGCGTGGAGGAGACGATCTTCGAGATCACCACGGCCGACGTTGCCGACGCGTGCGACCTCTTCGCCCCGATCGCCGCCTCCACGGCCGGTGCCGACGGCCGCGTCTCCATCGAGGTCGATCCCCGCCTGGCGTGGGACACCGAGGGCACGATCGCCGAGGCCAGGCGGCTCTACCAGAGGGTCGGCAGGGACAACGTCCACATCAAGATCCCCGCCACGCTCGAGGGCCTCACCGCGATCACCGCTGTCCTGGCCGAGGGCATCAGCGTCAATGTGACCCTGATCTTCTCCCTCGACCGGTACAGGGCGGTCATCGACGCCTTCCAGACCGGTCTGGAGCGGGCCCGGGAGAACGGGCACGACCTGTCCACGATCCACTCTGTGGCCTCGTTCTTCGTCTCGCGCGTGGACACCGAGATCGACAAGCGCCTCGAGGCCATCGGCGAGGAGGCCAAGGGCCTCAAGGGCAAGGCCGGCGTTGCGAATGCCAGGCTCGCCTACCAGGTCTACGAGGAGCTCTTCTCCAGCAGCCGATGGGCCGCTCTCGCCGAGGCCGGCGCCCTTCCCCAGCGTCCCCTCTGGGCCTCCACCGGTGTCAAGGACCCGGCCTACCCCGACACCCTCTACGTGACTGGGCTGGCCGCCGCCGGAGTCGTGAACACGATGCCGGAGAAGACCCTCGACGCCACCTACCACCACGGTGTGGTCACAGGCGACACGATCACCGGCACCTACGAGGAATCACGCAGGGTCCTGAACGCCCTCGAAGGCCTCGGCATCGCCTACGACGACGTCGTCGCGCTCCTGGAAGCCGAAGGCCTGGAGAAGTTCGTGACCAGCTGGGCCGAACTCCTCGCGGACGTCGAAGACGCCCTCGCGACCGCGCGCATAGGCGCTCTGAGCCACTGAGCATCCCAGCTTCCACGCCAACTGAAAGGTAGGGATCATGCCGACCTCACCCCCGAAGTGCTGCATCAACCCCAGCATCCTCTCGGCCGACTTCGCCAACCTCGAGGCCGAACTGGCCCGCATCGGCAGCGCCGACGCCGTGCACGTCGACGTCATGGACAACCACTTCGTGCCGAACCTGACCATCGGCGTCCCCGTCGTCGAACGGCTGCAGAAGGTCAGCCCGGTCCCTCTGGACGCGCACCTCATGATCTCCCATGCGGATCGATGGGCGCCGCACTATGCCGACCTCGGACTGGACTCGGTGACCTTCCACGTCGAGGCGTCCGATGCCCCCATCAAGCTGGCCCGGGAGCTGCGGGCCCGGGGGTCCAAGGCCGGCATGGCACTGCGCCCGGCCACCCCATTGGAGCCGTATCTGGACATGCTTCCCGAACTGGACGTGCTGCTGATCATGACCGTCGAGCCCGGCTTCGGCGGGCAGGCCTTCCTGGACGTCACGCTGCCCAAGATCCGCCGCGCCCGGGAAGCGGTCGACGGCTCGGGGATCGATGTCGCCATCCAGGTCGACGGCGGGATCACCGAGGAGACCATCATCCGGGCCGCCGAGGCAGGCGCCAACGTCTTCGTCGCCGGATCGGCCGTCTACGGCAGGCCGTCGCCCGCCGAAGCCATCGAGGCGCTCCGCGCCCATGCCCAGCACGCCGTTCACCAACCAGCCTGAAGGACCCCGCATGCGCGTACACATCGGAACCGACCACGCCGGCATGGAGCTCAGCTCCCACCTCATCGCCGCCCTCTCAGCCAAGGGCTACGAGATGGTGGACCACGGACCAGCTGCCTACGACCCCCAGGACGACTACCCCTCGTTCTGCATCAACGCCGCGAGGGCGGTCGCGGCAGACCAGGCAGCGGGCGTCGATGCGCTCGGGATCGTGCTGGGCGGCTCGGGAAACGGCGAGCAGATCGCCGCGAACAAGGTCACGGGCATCCGTGCGGCCCTGGCCTGGAACTTGGACACGGCCAAGCTGGCCCGTGAGCACAACGACGCCAACGTCGTGGCCGTGGGCGGACGCCAGCACACCGTTGAGGAGGCCACCGCGCTGATCGAGGCGTTCCTGGCCGAACCATTCAGCGACGACGCGCGCCACATCCGCCGGATCGGCAAGATCGCCACCTACGAGACCACCGGAGAGGTCGTCCAGTAGGACGCCGTCCCCATAGACAGGAACCAGCATGCCTATCGCCACCCCTGAGAAGTACGCCGAGATGATCGACTCCGCCAAGGCCGGCGGGTACGCGTTCCCTGCGGTGAATGTGACCTCGTCGCAGACCCTGAACGCTGCGGTCCGCGGCTTCGCGGAGGCGGGCTCGGATGGCATCATCCAGGTCTCCACGGGCGGGGCGGCGTACTGGTCGGGTGCGTCGGTGAAGGACATGGTCATCGGCTCCCTGGGCTTCGCGGCGTTCGCCCGGGAGGTCGCCAGGGGCTACGGGGTGAACATCGCCCTGCACACGGACCACTGCCCCAAGGACAAGCTGGACGGGTTCGTCCTGCCGCTGCTGGCCGCCTCGGAGGCGGAGGTGAAGGCCGGCCGGGACCCGCTGTTCAACTCGCACATGTGGGACGGCTCGGCCGAGACCCTCGAGGAGAACCTGCGCATCGCCAAGGAGCTGCTGCCGCGCACGGCCGCGGCGAAGATGATCCTCGAGGTGGAGATCGGCGCCGTGGGCGGGGAGGAGGACGGGGTGGAGAACGCGATCAACGACAAGCTCTACTCCACCGTCGCGGACGGCCTGGCCACGGTCGAGGCCCTGGGCACGGGGGAGGACGGCCGGTACATCACGGCGCTGACGTTCGGCAACGTCCACGGGGTGTACAAGCCGGGCAACGTCAAGCTGCGCCCGGAGATCCTCAAGGACATCCAGGCCCAGGTCGGGGCGAGGGTGGGCAGGGACCGCCCGTTCGACCTGGTGTTCCACGGCGGGTCGGGCTCGTCCGAGCAGGAGATCGCGGACGCGGTCTCGTACGGGGTGGTCAAGATGAACATCGACACGGACACCCAGTACGCGTTCACCCGCCCGGTGGCCGGGCACATGTTCGCCAACTACGACGGCGTGCTCAAGGTCGACGGCGAGGTCGGGAACAAGAAGGCCTACGACCCCCGCGTCTGGGGCGCGGCCGCCGAGGCCGGCATGGCCGCCCGAGTCGTCGAGGCCGCCCAGCAGCTCGGCTCCGCCGGCAAGACCATCAAGTAGTTCCCGCCAACGCAGGAAGAGGTTTCACACGTGCACATTGGAATGATCGGCCTCGGCAAAATGGGGTTCAACATGCGCGAACGCCTGCGCAGGGGAGGCATCGAAGTCAGCGGCTTCGACCGCGATGTCCGGGTCAGCGATGTGCAGTCAGTCGACGAGTTGCTGGCCCACGTCCCGGCGCCACGGCTGATCTGGGTGATGGTTCCCGCCGGTGGCATCACCGACGGTGTCATCAAGGAGCTCGGGGCGAAGCTCGGCACTGATGACTTGGTGATAGACGGTGGGAACTCGCGCTTTACCGAAGACAAGAAGCACTCAGAGTTCCTTGCATCGCAAGGCATTCGCTTCGTGGACTGTGGCGTTTCAGGCGGCATCTGGGGTCTCGAGAATGGATATGGCCTGATGGCCGGCGGGGACGCGGCAGACATCGCGCGCTGCCTACCGGTCTTTGATGCACTCCGCCCGCCGGGCGACCGCGCGGACAGCTTCGTCCATGTGGGTGGAGTGGGCGCCGGGCACTACGCGAAGATGGTCCACAACGGCATCGAGTACGGGCTGATGCAGTCCTACGCCGAGGGCTACGAGCTGTTGGCCGCCAAGGACGTCGTGACTGATATGCAGGGAACGTTCCGGGCCTGGCGGAAGGGCACCGTTGTCCGGTCGTGGCTGCTGGACCTCGTAGTGAAGGCCCTCGACGAGGATCCTGAGCTGGCGTCGGTCGCCGCCTATGTCGAGGATTCCGGGGAAGGCCGATGGACCGTTGAGGAAGCAGTTGCGAGCTCGGTTCCCGCGCCCGCGATCACCGCTGCGCTCTTCGCCCGTTTCGCCTCGCGAGAGGACAATTCCCCCAGCATGAAGTTGGTCTCCGCTCTCCGCAATCAATTCGGCGGCCACGCCACCCGGCCGGCTCCATGAAGATCGGCATCCTCACGTCCGGCGGCGACTGCCCTGGCCTCAACGCCGTGATCCGCGGCGCCGTCCTCAAGGGGACCGCTACCTACGGCCTGGAGCTAGTTGGGTACCGTGACGGCTGGCGGGGGGTCATCGAGGGCGACGTCGTCGATCTCCCCCGTACCGCGGTGAGGGGCATCGCCAAGCAGGGAGGCACCATCCTCGGCACCTCCCGTACCAATCCGTTCGAGGATGGGGGCGGCCCGGAGGTCATCAAAGACCACATGGGCCGACTGGGGATCGACGCGATGATCGCTATCGGCGGGGAGGGCACCCTCGCCGCGGCGAAGCGCCTCATGGAGGCCGGGATCAAGATCGTCGGGGTTCCCAAGACGGTGGACAACGACCTCGACGCGACTGACTACACGTTCGGGTTCGACACCGCTGTGGAGATTGCGACCGAGGCGATCGACCGGCTCCGGACCACCGGCGAGTCGCACCACCGCTGCATGATCGCCGAGGTCATGGGCCGCCACGTCGGGTGGATTGCCCTGCACGCTGGCATGGCCTCGGGCGCCCATGCGATCCTCATCCCCGAGCGGCGAGTGAGCATCGACGAGATCGCCGGCTGGGTCAAGCTCGCCCACGACCGGGGCAGGGCCCCGCTGGTCGTCGTGGCGGAAGGCTTCGTCCCCGAGGGTATGGATAGTCCATATTCGGAGCGTGGTCTCGACACGTTCGGCCGTCCGCGTCTCGGTGGTATCGCCGAGCAGCTCGCCCCCGAGATCGAGGCCTACACCGGCATCGAGACGCGCGCCACGATCCTGGGCCACATCCAGCGGGGCGGGGTCCCGACGGCCTTTGACCGGGTCCTAGCCACGCGGCTCGGGATGGCCGCGGTCGACTCGGTGGCCGACCGCAGATGGGGGACGATGGTCTCGCTCAGCGGCACGGACATCGTCCACGTCGGCCTGGGAGCCGCACTGGGGAGGCTCAAGACCGTTCCCCGGCACCGGTACGACGAGGTGCGAGTCCTCTTTGGGTAGTGCGCCGTGACAGGAGGCGGGCGGCACGCGGCGTCGGCCAGTCCAAAAGTGTAGTCAGGACCACCTGAAATCGGGATTAACCCCGACGACTCGTCCCGAGATCATTGGTACCTAGCTGCTGGGACCAACAGCGCACCCCGGGCTACTCGCAAGCGTCGGCAAGGGGGACGGCCCAGCAGGACCAATGTCGCCCAGAAAGGCAGTCCTATGAGCCAGACGCCAGATTCCTGTCTTGATACGTGGATGGGCAGGGTGGCTCTCGCCGAGGCCATGATTCCAGTGATCGGGCGGCTGCATCGTGAAAAAAACGTGGTGATCACGATTCACGGTCGGAGCCTGATCAACAAGTCCGCTACCGCCATCCTCAAGGCGCACCGCTTTGCCCGCCGTGTGGGCAAAGCCGAGCTACCCGTTGAAGACACGTTTCCGCTCCTGGGCATACTGGCCGACTTGGATCTGGGCCCCGCCGTGATCGACATTGGGCAGCTCCACCAGAAGTTCGCCGTCTCGGGTGGTGAGCTGGGTCTGGAAGCATTCCTCCTGCTCGAGCTGGCCGAGCTGGCGGGGACGAGGGACGTCGGCGCCCGAGCTGGCACCGACGTCGTGCTCTACGGTTTTGGCAGGATCGGCCGATTGGTCGCGCGCCTCCTCATCGAGGCCGCAGGCACTGGGCAGGGACTGCGCCTGCGCGCCATTGTGGTCCGGCGTGGCGCCGTCAACGATCTGGCGAAGCGCGCCAGCCTGCTGCGCCGCGACTCGATCCATGGGCCCTTCCAGGGAACGATCACAGTGGACGCCGAGGACAGCACAATCACCGCCAACGGGGTGCGGATCCACGTCATCTATTCAGACGATCCAGCCACAGTCGACTACACGGCGTACGGGATCCACGACGCGTTGGTCGTGGACAACACCGGCCGTTGGCGTGATGCAGAGGGACTGTCGCAGCATCTCAAGAGCAAGGGTGTCCGCCGTGTTCTCCTGACCGCACCAGGAAGCGGTGACCTGAAGGACATCGTGTTCGGCATCAACCACCGCACCATCCGTGACTCGGACACGATAGTGAGCGCCGCCTCGTGCACGACGAACGCGATTGCCCCGGTCCTGAAAGTCATCAACGACAGGTTTGGCGTCGTCCACGGCCATGTGGAGACGGTCCACTCCTTCACCAACGACCAGAACCTGACCGACAACTTCCACAAGGGCGACCGCAGGGGCCGCTCCGCTGCCCTGAATATGGTCCTCACGGAGACCGGAGCCGCACGCGCCGTCGCCAAGGCGCTGCCCGAGCTCCGCGGCAAGCTCACGGGAAGCTCCATCCGGGTTCCCACGGCCGATGTGTCGCTGGTCATCCTGAATCTGACTCTGCAGGACGCGACCACCAAGGATGAGGTCAATGCACACCTGCGGGAGACGTCGTTGCAGCCGGAACTGCGCGAGCAGATCGACTACATCGACTCGCCTGAGGCGGTGTCCACCGACTTCATCGGCTCCCGGCGCACCGGCTCGGTGGATGGCCTTGCCACGGTCTCCCACGGCAAGAATCTCGTCCTCTACGTCTGGTACGACAACGAATTCGGATACAGCTGCCAAGTGATCCGGGTGATGGAGCAGATGGCAGGTATCACCCTGCCCTCCGTTCCGGTGCTGGAGCAGGTTTCCGAACTCGAAGCGCTGACCGTCTGAACCCCGTGAGCCTCGTGCAGGAGGCTCCTGCGGAAGGCGGCCGGGTGTCCTGTGGTTGGTCACCCCTTGCTTCGTCTGCCTCTGGCTTGCTACGAAGCAAGTCAGACTTGGCCGTCCGAGGAGAGTTGGTTCCCTTGTCAGATCACGATCGTGGCCTCATTGCCGCGCGCTCGCCGGTGGACGGCCTGCGTCGTCGACGCCTTCCGTTCCTGCCGGTATTCGCGCAGGCCGTGGCGGCTGTGGCGCCGGCGGGTGCGATGGGTGTCATCCCCGGACTTGTCTCAGGGGCGACCCCCGCGAATCTCGTGCTGACATTCGGCGCAGCGATGGCAGTCATCGTCTTGGTGGCCTTCTGTCTGCGGCCGATGACCCAGCGCATGGCTGCCGTCAGCGGGCTGTACAGCTACACCGCCAAGGGCCTCGGCCCGCTGGCGGCAATCACCGCTGGCTGGTCGGCCATGCTTGGATATGGCCTGGTCGCCATGGCGAGCCTGCTCGCCGTCGGCACGTACGGCAGTCAACTCGTGATCAATCTCGGGATTCCGCTGCACGATCCCATGGTCTTCTCGGCCGTGGTGGTGCTGGCAGTAGCAGGCGTGGCCGGCTTCCTCATGGTCAGGGGGATCCAGATATCCGCATGGTTCATGTTGCTGATGGAATCCGTGGCAATAGGACTGCTCGTCATCGTCATGGTTTTCTATTTCGTGCTGAATGCGCGGAGCATGGACCTTGGAAGTGTCTTCGCCTGGAATGGCGGTCTGGATTCTTTCTGGGTCGGCATCGTGGTGGCTGTGAGTGCCTTCACGGGATTCGAGAGCACGACCACGCTCGGAGGCGAGGCGCACAAGCCGTTCGTCAGCATCCCGAGGGCCATCACCTGGACACCGCTCGCCACGGGTGTCCTCTACCTGTTCTCCGCGGCAGCCCAAGGAGGCCCTCTCAGGCAGGCGGCTCCTGGGGCCGCATCTGGTTCCACCACGTTGCCGGACCTGTTCTCCGGTGGATCACCGCTTGTCGCTGCTGCGCTGGACCTCGGAATTGCGGCATCCTGGTTCGCCTGTGTGATCGCCTCCGTCAATGCCCTCGCCCGGATCTTCTTCTGCATGGGCAGGGAGGGCGTGGTGCCACGAATCGTGGGGGGCACCCACCCGAGTTTTCGGACACCCTGGGTCGCGATCATGATTCTGATCCCCGTGATCGCGCTCGTTCCCGTCGTGATCATCCTCTCGGGGGCCAGCCCTGAGCAGGGACTCGTGGGCCTGTTCCTGCTGGGCGCCTATGGGAATCTTGGGGCATACGTCCTTGCTAGTGCCTCGCTGCCGTTCTTTCTCCGTCGGATAGGCGAGGGCAGCCGCAGGAACTGGGCGTTGGGGGTGGTCGCGGCGCTGGCCATTGGTGCCGTGCTGGTGGGGGCATTGTCCGTGCCGTTTGGCGGGGGCCACGTCCAGGCGTTCATCTATGGGGCTGTCATCCTGGCCAGCGTTCTCTATACCTTGTTCCTTCGATTGCGGTTTCCTGCGCGTCTGGCAGCTGTCGGAGTCTACGACGAGACCCGGGAATTGGATCTGTTTCAAGGGAGGTCCCCCCTGTGAGCTATCGGTCGGATTCCAAGCCGAGTGCTGCAGTCAATGCGATCAGGGTCCTTGAGACCGTGGCCCGATTCGGAACGGGGACAACGGCCAAGGAGGTCACGGACACTCTCCACATGGCGCAGGCGACCGCCTATCGCGTGCTCAACTCGCTCGTTGCCGATGAGTTCCTCGCCCGCACGTCGGACCTTCGAGGGTTCGCTTTGGGCCACGCCATCTCAGGCTTGATCACCGCGGCGACGCCGCCGACGGTGCCGACGGCTGCCCGCAATGAGATAGAGAAGTTCCGCGCGGGGAATCGCTTCGCTGTGCACCTTGTCATGTTCCGGAACGCAGCTCTGAGGGTTGCCGATGAGGACCCGGATTATCCCGTCCGATCGGTGTTCGAGATGCTGCGGAATCCCCACGCCTCCGCGGCCGGGAAGCTGATGCTCGCGCACCTGGAGGAACGCGAGTCTCTGTTCCCCGGTGGACCGCTGGTGCGAGTGACCGGGCACACCATCGCCGACCATGCGAGGCTCAAGGAGGAGCTCGCCGAGATTCGGTCGAAGGGAGAGGCCGTGGAAATCAATGAGCTGGAGGAGGGATCCGCCAGTCTTGCGGTTCCGGTGACACGGCCCAGCGGATCCGTGGGCGCGGCCGTGTGCCTCACGGGATCCGCGGAGCGGTTCGATTCCATCTGCGAACACGCTGAATCGGCCCGCGCACTGGCGTCGCGGCTTGCACCCCTTCTCTTCTGACCTGCAACCGAGGAAGGACCCAGGCAGGCCGGCGCGGGTGCGCACCCGCCGTCGTGCGTGCGCCAGACGGCGGCTCCCCGACTACCCGCCGATGCGCCGCAGCGCCGGCCCCGGGTCGGTCCCGGCCTCCGCCGCGGCGAGCGTGAGCAGCGACCGGGCCTCCTCGAAGCACGCGGCGCATGCCGCGAGGTGCGCCCGCATGCCCGGCATCGTGTCGGGCGCGCCGGCGAGCAGGAGCTCGACGTAGGCGTCGACGGACTCGAAGCAGTCGTCGCACGAGAGCCACGGCTCGGCGTCGAGCGTGAGCTTCCGCAGCGTGTCCGGGGTGATGTCCCAGTGTGGCGTGGTCATGGGTCCACCTTCGTCTCGGGTGCTGGCTCTGGGAGGAATCCGGCGGCAGCGAGGTGCCGCCGGAGCCTCGCACGGGAGTCGTGGAGGGTCTTGTACAGCGCGTTGCGGGTGGTGCCGAGCCGGTCGGCCAGGACGTCGATGGGCACCTCGTCGATGAGGAGGGCGACGACGACCCGCCGCTGGTGCGCCGTGAGCGCTTCCCGGATCGCGGCCTGCACCGCGGCCGAGAGCGCGGAGCCCTCGGCGGCGTCCTCCGGCGAGGCCCAGCGGGAGGGCTGCTCGGGCACCGACGTGAGATCTACGTCCCGGTGCCGCCACAGGTTCCGCCGGGCCTCGACGGCCGCGTGCAGGATGCCGAACTTGTACGCCCACGTGGTGAAGCGGCTGCGGCCCTCGAAGCTGCCCAGCCTGCCGAGGACCGCGATCATCGCCTCGTCGGCGGCCTGGTTCACGAGCTCGTCGACGCGCGCGGACCCCATCCCGGACAGGTATCCGTACATGTTGGCCATCTGGTGCCGGCACGCCCGGAGCAGGAGCGCGTGGAGTTCGGAGAGCGCGGCCTCGTGGCCGGGCCCGGGCGAGCTGAGGAGCATGACCCACTCGGCGCCGTCGCGCTCAGCGCCCGCAGTGAAGCGCACCGTGGAGGTCACTGCATCGCCGGACGCGCTGGGGGAGCTCACGCTGTCCACTCGGGTCACCCCTCGTGTCCGAGGTCGAGCGGTCCGGCGATCCGGACCGCGAGCTCCGGCGGGCATCCCTTGTCCACCAGAGAGAGGAGTTCGTGGATGTCCACGCCGCGTGCGGCGGCCATCCGTGCCGCCAGAGTAGCAGGGAACCCGGCATCGCGGAGCAGGCGGGCCCGCCAGGCCACGATGCGTTCCTCTTCGTTGTCCCGGGGCACCTCCGCCCCGCTGCGCGTCTCCGCGTCCCACTGAATGCTCATACCTCCTTCGTGTCACCGCGCGGGCGATTCTTACCCCGGTAAGAGACCAGGTTCCGGCGCCACTAAGGGTGCACGGGCGTCCGCCCGCACACGAGAAGGAGCACACGATGGACCGCACCATGTTCACGGCCGACCTGCTCAGTCAGGGGATCATCGCCCAGTTCCCGGGGAAGTTCCAGTAGTCACGCCGGCCCGAACCACATCCCCAGGGCCTCTCTAAGGCCGTGGCCCCCCGCATCCCCGGATCTCCCGACCCAGGCCACGTGCCCGTCGGGCCGGATCAGGACCGCTTCCGGCGCGGGGACGTGGCCGAGCACGGGAAGCGACCACGCGCCGTCGTGCGTCGCATCGACGAGCGGCACGCGGTCGGCCCACGGTCCGGGGTCAACGGCGCCGGGCGCGCCGAGGTTGAGCAGCACGGGCCGGGCATCGCGCAGAAGGGAGAAGACCCGCCGCGGCCCGCCGGCGGTCGCGAGGTCGAGGTCCGGCATGCGCCGCCCGAGCAGCGGGTGCGGGTCCGCGGGCGCTGGCAGGTCGTAGCGGATGTCGAGCCCGCTGATCATCCCGGCAAACCGCTGGCGCGGCTCGTCCATGGCTAGCAGTTCGGCCATCGTGCCGCGCAGGGCATCGACCCGGGCGTCGCGGCGGGTGAGCGCGGTCTGTGCCATGGTGTTCTGCAGGACGCGCGCGCCCACGGGGTGCCGCTCCGCGTGGTACGTGTCCAGCAGGGACTCCGCTGAGGCGCCCCGCGCCACTTGCGCGAGCTTCCAGCCCAGGTTCACGGCGTCCTGCACGCCCGTCCCGAGGCCCTGGCCGCCCACGGGGTAGTGGACGTGGGCGGCGTCGCCGGCGAGGAGCACGCGGCCCTTCCGGTACGCCTCGGCCTGCCGGGTCATGTCCGTGAACCGCGAGATCCAGTGCGGGCTGTGCACGCCGTAGTCCGTGCCCCAGACCGAGACGAGGGCGCGCTTGACGTCGTCGAGCGTGGGATTCCCCTGCTGGGCCGCGTCGTCGGAGTATCGCTGAGTCACGACCACACGCACCCCAGTTCCGCCGCCGATCGGGCCGATGCCCTGCGTGCCGTCCTCGGTGTACCGAAGGGCGGCCTCGGGCGGCCCGGGCGCCTCGACCTCCGCGATGAGCGAGCTCACGGACGGATCCCAGCCGGGGAACCCGATCCCGGCCGCCTTGCGCACGAGGCTGCGGCCGCCGTCGCACCCCACGAGGTACTCCGCCTCGAGCGTCCGGCCGTCGGAGAGGCGCACGACGACGCCGCCCTCGCCCTGCGCGAATCCCGTCACCTCGCGCTCGCGGAGGATCGGGACGCCGAGCTCGCCGAGCGCCCATTCGGCCAGGAGCCGCTCGATCTCGCCCTGCCGGAGCGCGAGGCTGTAGGGGTGGCGGGTGGGGACGTCGCTCATGCCCAGCGGGATGCCCGCGAATCCCGTGAGCTGCATGGTCTTTCCGGCCTCGAGGAACCGTTCCGCGATGCCCCGCTGGTCCCAGACCTCCAGAGTGCGCGCGTGCACCCCGCCGGCCCGGACCGCCTCGACAGACTGGTCCGCGCGCCTCTCCACGATCACGGCGTCCGCCCCCGCGAGGGCGAGCTCCGCGGCGAGCATGAGCCCTGTGGGCCCACCGCCCGCGATCACCACCTGATGGCTTCGTGCAGTGTTCACAGCCAGCATTCTCAGCCCGAGTGTGGCCCTTGCCGGAAGCCCCCGGGGCACGGATAGTCTGGAAATACGGGAGGGATCACCGGATCGCGATCAGGCCGACGTGCCTGGGGGCAGATCCGGTTCGGGCGGCGGCGCCTGCTCTTGCGGGTGCGTGGCCAACGCCTCGACGGTGATCACCTGCCACTGGAACGTGGGCAGCCCTGAGAGCACCTCGTGGAGGACTGTCGGATCCTCCGCCTCGTACCACCCGATAGCCGTGCGGGTGCCCGGGACGCGCCACAGGCGGCGGAGGATCCCGCGGTCGCGCAGCTGCCGGGCATACTCCCTTTCGGCGGCCTTGATGCGAGCTGCCTCGTCGGCCGGCAGCGCCGGCATGCGGTTCTCCTGCCTCACGAGGAATTCCATGGCTACCTCCTCGCTTCCCCGAGCACCGATGCCACCGGTCCGCGTTGGAGAAGGTGCTGCGCGAGAAGCTCCGGGTCTGTGACGAGGACCTCGTGATCGGCGTCGAGTTCGACGACGGACCAGCCCGCCTCGGCCGCCCGTCGGGCGAAGGGGGCGAACGGAGTGCGCCAGCCCGAGCAGAGCAGGTAGTCCCCGGTGAACGGCAGGTCGGCCAGGCCGCGCCCGATCGCATCCATGTAGGTCTTGGCCGGCTGGGGGGTGAGCCGCGGGGTGAGCTCGTCGATGACCTGCTGGTCGGTGACGCCGAGGTTCCCGACGGGTCGCGGGTCGATCACGAGGCCGTCGTTTGCCTGTGCCGACTCGAGGTAATGGGCCGCGGCGTGCTCGGGGAGGAGTCTGATGGCGGCCTCGCCCGCCTCCGGCAGGAAGCCGTCGACGATGACGAGCCGCTGGATCCGGTCGGGGATCTCGGCCGCGACTCCGGTCACGACCATCCCTGCGTAGCTATGGCCGACGAGGATGACGTCGCGGAGGCCCTCGGTCTCGATCACCGCACGCACATCCGCGATGTGGGTGGCGAGCCCCACCGTGGGGGCGAGCAGATGTGCCCTGTCGCCGAGGCCCGTCAGGGTCGGGGTGAAGACCCGGGCCCCGGCGGCCACCAGGAGCCGCTCGACGGGCCGCCAGCACCACGCTCCGTGCCATGCGCCGTGGACCAGCACGTACGTGTCCTGGTTCTGTGGCTGGTCCTGTCCCATAGTTCCGTTCCCCTTTGCTCGTCGCAGCGGCCGATGAGGCGAAGCATCGCGGGAGCAGCGATGCCCCCCGGGGCTAGGCTACGAGGAGGTTCTGCCGCGCGGCTACCCGGGCGAGGGCTGCGGGGCGGAACCCGCGGATGATCAGGTAGAGGGCGAGGCTGACCTCCCACGCGAAGATCGGGATGACGGCGAGGCCGGCCCAGCCCGGCGCCTGGGGCGTGAGCGTGAACAGCTGCGCGGCGTTGAGCACGAACACGAGCGGGGCGCCCACGAGTCCGAGGACCGGGATCGCGCGCGGGACGAGGCCCGAGCGGAAGAGGACGATCGCCAGCACGGCGGTGTTCGCCGGGCAGATGAGACCGGGGCCCACGGTGAAGGTCCAGTTGTGCACCGCCGCGAGGGCCTGGACGAGCCCGGCGCTGCCCGCATCGCCGGCGTTCTGGGCGATCGCCACCGCCGCCACGAGCGGCGTGACGCCGACGGCGATGACCCCGGCCTCGAGCGTGCGCAGCGCCGCGTAGCCCAGGGCCATCCCCTCGCTGATCCGCCGGACCACCGGGAAGAAGGCGACTCCGGTGCCGACGATCGCGATCGCGAGGATCACCTCGAGCAGGGCGCCGGCGAGGGCCGAGCCGCTCGCGCCGGGGGTCGCGAGGTAGCTGCCGTAGGAGGCGTTCGCGAGCACCGGGCCGTAGAGCAGCATGCCCCCGACCGAGGTGACGTGGGTGATGAGGAAGAACGTGCCGATGGCGATCGCCGTGCGACGTGTGGAGGCCATGGGGACCGAGTCCTTGTGCTGGGGAGTGGTGGGTTCTTGGTTCTCATCGAAGGTGTACGCCGTACACCTTCGATCAATTCAACGGTAGGTGTACGCTGTACACCTGTCAATGGTCTCGAAGGAGCCGGATTCATGGCGTCACGCGGAGAAGCCGGGCGGCGGGTGCCGCTCAATCGCGAGAGGGTGCTGCGCGCCGCCGTCGTGCTCGCCGACGCCGAGGGGCTCGAGGCGCTCAGCATGCGCAGGCTCGCGCAGGCGCTCGGGGTTGTTCCGATGGCTCTGTACAAGCACGTGGCGAACAAGGACGAGCTGCTCGCCGGGGTGGTCGACGCGGTCCTCGGCGAGATCGAGCCCGCGCAGAACGGCCCGGACTGGTCGGCGAACGTGCGCCGCCGAATCCTTTCCGCCCGGGCGGCCATGCTCCGGCACCCGTGGGCGCGGCGCGTCATGGAGGCCCAGGCCGCGCCGACTCCGGTGGTGCTCGCCTACATGGATTCCACGATCGGCATGTTCCTCGCCGGCGGCCTGTCGGTGGACCTCGTCCACCACGTCATGCACGCGCTCGGCAGCAGGATCTTCGGCTTCACGCAGGAGCTCTACGAGACGAGCCCGACGGCGGCCGCGGACCTCCCGCCCGAGGCCGCGGCGCGCATGGCGGCGGCCCTTCCCGGCATTGCGGCCGTCGCCGCGAGCCGGCCGCACGATCCGGACAGCGTCGTGGGGCCCGGGTGCGATGACCAGTTCGAGTTCGAGTTCGGGATCGACCTCATGCTCGCCGGCGTCGAGCGCCTGAACCGGGGCGGCTGGCGCTCCGCCGACCACGACCGCGAGGACGCCTCGGTGATCTGAACTCCCGGGCCCGCGGCCTGTGCACTGCGGCGGATCCGGGGTAGCAATGGACCATGAGGTCCCAGCGCTCCGGGCAGAAGGCCATGAGCTCCCTCGTCGACGAGCTGCGCCGCACCGTCGACGCTGAGGTCGACGACTCGTCCCTCGCCCGCACGCTCTACTCCTCGGACGCGGCCAACTACCGGGTGGTGCCGGGCGCCGTCGTGCTCCCGCGCACCCGGGAGGCGCTCGTCGGCACGGTCGACGCCGCTCGGAGGCACGGCGTCCCCGTCACGCTCCGCGGCGGGGGCACCTCGATGGCGGGCAACGCGGTGGGCTCGGGCCTCGTCATCGACACGTCGCGGCACCTCAACCGCATCCTCTCGGTGGACCCGGAGGCGCGGACCGCCACCGTCGAGCCGGGCGTGGTCCTCGCCGACCTCCAGGCCGCCTGCGCGCCGTACCGCCTGCGCTTCGGCCCGGATCCCGCCAGCGGAACGCGCGCCACCCTCGGCGGGATGATCGGCAACAACGCGTGCGGCGCCCACGCCATGTCCTACGGCCGCACTGCGGACAACGTGCTGTCCCTGACCTGGCTCACCGGCACGGGGGAGGTGGTCACCGCCTCATCAGGCGCGGGCGCGCTGGACGCCATCCCCGGTCTCCGGACCCTCGTGGACGCGCATCTGGCCGTGCTGCGCACCGAGTTCGGCCGGTTCCGCCGGCAGGTCTCGGGCTATTCGCTCGAGCACCTGCTCCCCGAGAACGGTCCCAACCTCGCCGCAGCCCTCGTGGGCACCGAGGGGACGTGCGGAGTGCTCCTCGAGGCGACGCTGCGGCTTGTGGAGCGCGCCGAGTCGCCCGCGCTCGCCGTCCTCGGCTACCCGGATCTGGCCTCCGCGGCAGACGACGTGCCCAACCTCCTGCCCTTCCGCCCCCTCGCGCTCGAGGGCCTCGACACCCGCCTCCTCGACGCCGTCCGCGAGGCCAAGGGCCACGACAGCGTTCCCGACGTCCCGGATGGCGGCTGCCTCCTGCTCGCCGAGGTCCCCGGGCGCACGCCCGAGGAGGCCGCCGACGCTGCGCGGGCGCTCGCGGACGCCGCCGCCACGGACCAGACGCGCGTCCTCGCCGCCGGCGCCGAGGCCAGCAGGCTGTGGGGCATCCGCGAGGACACCGCCGGCCTCGCGGGCCGCACCCAGGCCGGGCACCCGGCCTGGGGAGGCTGGGAGGACTCGGCCGTCCCGCCCGAGCACCTCGGCGACTACCTCCGCGGCCTCACCGCCCTCATGGAGTCCGAGGGCCTCGACGGGATGGCGTACGGGCACTTCGGCGACGGCTGCGTGCACCTGCGCCTCGACTTCCCCCTCGACCTCGGCGGCGCAGGCATGCGCCGCTTCCTCGAGCGCGCTGCGCGGCTCGTCGCCGAGCACGGCGGCTCCCTCTCGGGCGAACACGGGGACGGCCGCGCGCGCTCCGAGCTCCTCCCCGCCATGTACAGCGCGCAGGCGCTCGCGGTGATGGCCGAGTTCAAGGCCCTCCTCGACCCCCGGGACACGCTCAACCCGGGGATCGTGGTGCGCCCCGCGAAGGTCGACGAGGACCTCCGCAGGCCCGCTGCCGCCGAACTCCACGCCGGCGCTGGCTTTGCGTTCGCCGAGGATGGCGGGAGCGTCACGCAGGCACTCCACCGGTGCGTGGGCGTCGGGAAGTGCCGCGCGGACCTGCGCGGGTCCGGAGGATTCATGTGCCCCTCGTTCGTCGCGACGCGGGACGAGAAGGACTCGACCCGCGGCCGCGCGCGGGCCCTCCAGGAGATGCTCAACGGCGGCCTCGTCCAGCTCGGCTGGCGCTCGCCGGAGGTCCACGCGGCCCTCGACCTGTGCCTGAGCTGCAAGGCCTGCGCCACCGACTGCCCCGCCGGCGTCGACATGGCCGCGTACAAGTCGGAGACCCTCTACCGCGCGTATCGCGGCCGTCTCCGCCCGCGCAGCCACTACACGCTCGGCCGCCTCCCGCAGTGGCTGCGGCTCGCCGCGCCGTTCGCGCCGATCCTCAACGTCGCCGCCCGCGTCGGGTTCCTGCGCACGACGGCGCTCGCGGCCATGGGCGCGGACCCTCGCCGCTCGCTGCCCCGCCTCCCGAGGGCGCCGTTCCGCTGGGAGGCGGCCGCGCGGCGTCGTGCCTCTGGGCGGCGCTCGAGGTCGGC
The DNA here is from genome assembly GCF_020886775.1 of Sinomonas cyclohexanicum. GTDB lineage: Bacteria > Actinomycetota > Actinomycetes > Actinomycetales > Micrococcaceae > Sinomonas > Sinomonas cyclohexanicum. Next base: position 4,279,288 of record NZ_AP024525.1, on the reverse strand, counting down.
GGCCGAGGGCGCGCCCGGGGTGGTGCTGTGGGTCGACACGTTTTCCGACGCGCTGGACCCGGACATCCCGCGCGACGCCATCGCGGTGCTCGAGGCCGCAGGGTGCGCGGTGGAGGTGGCCGGGCCCGGCGCATGCTGCGGGCTCACGTACATCTCCACCGGCCAGCTCGACGCCGCCCGCGCCCGCCTGCGCCGGACCCTCGACGTCCTGGTCCCGCACGTGCGCGCAGGCCGCACGGTGGTGGGACTCGAGCCGAGCTGCACGGCGACGCTCCGCTCGGACCTCGCCGAGCTCCTGCCCGACGATCCCCGCGCCGCCGAGCTCGCGGGCTCGGTCAAGACCGTCGCGGAGCTCCTGACGGGGATCGGCTGGCGGCCGCCGCGCGTCGGCCTGAAGGTGCTTGCCCAGCCCCACTGCCACCAGCACGCGGTCATGGGGTTCGACGCCGACCTCGCGCTGCTTGAGGGGGCCGGGTGTGACGTCGACGTCTCCGCCGGGTGCTGTGGCCTTGCCGGGAACTTCGGCATGGAGGCGGGGCACTACGAGGTGTCCGAGAGGATCGCCCAAGGCGGGATCCTCGCGAAGGTGGGGCTGTCCCCGGACCGCACGATCCTCGCGGACGGGTTCTCGTGCCGCACCCAGATCCGCGACCTCGCCGGCCTCGAGGGGCGGCACCTCGTGCAGGTGCTGGCGGAGGCGCTGCGGGAGGGGGCCCGGCGGGGCGGTGCCTAGCCCGCTGTCGGCCCAGCCCTTCGCGCAAGAGTGTCGGACCGGATCGCTAGAGTCGTCGGTGTCGCATCCTTTCCGGCCTGGCCCGCACAGCCCGGCCGCTCAGTCTTAGGGGACCAATGTTGTCTGTCATCGCGCGCCCAGGCGCGCCCACGCGCGTGCGGCGCCTCGCCGCCGTCGTGCTTTCCGCGCTGGTCGGCGCCGCGCTGCTCGCCCCGCCGGCCCACGCCGCGGATCCCGAGCCGCCCTTCCTGACCCTCATCCAGCCGCCGGCGGAGGCCGTCGTGCCGGGCCAGCCTTCCGTGGTGACCTTCGCCGCCTCGCAGCCTGTCAGCTTCGCCGTCTTCTACTACCAGGACGTCTACACGCGGGAGACGGTGCGCGCCGAATGGAGCGGTCCGGGCACCACCACGGCCTCCGTCGCGCCGATCACGGCGTCAACGTTCTCCACGGCCGGCACGCACCAGCTCACCGACGTCTACGTGGCAGGCGGCGGCCTGTCGCGCATGGTGCACCGTGGTGCCGAGCCCGCGGGCAGCGCACCGCTGAGCTCCGGCGACCTCCAGGTCGACAACCCGAACCCGACCCCGTACGACTTCGCCCCGTATGAGCCCGTGATCAAGGAGGAGCGCGTCCCGGGCCTGCGGCTCTCCATCGCGAATCCCGCCCCATGGCCCACGGGCACCACCGTCGCCTACCAGTGGAACAGCAACGGCCAGCCGATCCCGGGCGCGACGGCCCCGGACTACGGCCTGGGTCTGTCCGAGGTCGGGACGATGATCAGCGTGACGGTCTCGGCCACGGCACCGGGCTTCCGCCCCGGCACGTTCACCTCGGCCGCCTACGGCCCGGCGGCCCGGACGGTGGAGGTCCCGCGGATCGTCATGGCCGGCAACCCGGCCGTCGGGGGCATCCTCCGCCCCGAGTTCGGTTCTCCGGTCCCGCCATCGGCCATTCCCGCGGGCGGCAGCCCCTCCTACGCATACGTGTGGAAGCGCGACGGCGCAGCCATCCCGGGCGGGGACAAGCCCCAGTATGCCGTGACGGCCGACGACGTGGCCCACGTGCTCAGCGTCGACTTCACCCTCTCCTACGACGGCGGGATCTCCAGCAAGACCGTGACGACGCCCGGGGTCCGGGCCCGGGCCGCCGCCCACACGAGCGGTTTCGACGCGGACGGCAGGGCCGACGTGTTCGCGCGGACGGCGGACGGCACGCTCATGCTCTACCCGGGCGACGGGCGCGGCGGATGGCTTCCGGCCCGCGCGGTGGGCTGGGGCTGGGCGGGCTTCGACAAGCTGGTGGCCCCCGGCGACTTCGACGGCGACGGCGCAGCCGACGTGCTGGCGCGCGACGGGTCCGGCCGCCTCTTCCTGTACCAGGGCGACGGTGCGGGCGGCTGGAAGGGCGGCCGGCAGATCGGCTCCGGCTGGCAGGGGATGAAGGAGATCGTGGGCGCTGGCGACTTCACCGGCGATGGCTTCAACGACGTCCTCGCGCTCACGCCCCAGAACACGATCGTGGCCTACCCGGGCGACGGGCGCGGCGGCTGGCTCGCTCCCACGACAGTCGGCTGGGGCTGGGACGGCCTGGACCAGCTCATCGCCGCGGACATGGATGGCGACCTCCGCACCGACATCGTGGCCCGCGACCCCCAAGGCAGCCTGCGGCTCTTCCGGGGGAACGGCGCGGGGGGATTCATGATCAACCTCGACCCGCCCCGGATCGGCACCGGATGGAACTTCGCCCGGATCGGCACGGCGGGCGACTTCACCGGCGACGGCGACGCGGACGTCTTCGCGATCGACGGAGGGGGGACCCTCTCGATGTACTGGGGCAACGCCACCGTCAAGGGTCGCAGCTTGGTGGGGGACTACTGGAGCGGCCAGTCCACGGTCGGCTGGGGCTGGGGCGGGTTCACCGCAGTCTTCTAGCTCCCAGGGCGCTGCTCGCTTCCCCGGCGGTGCGGTGGGCGCACGACGGCGGGCGCCCACCCGCCGTCGTGCGTCACCGCCCTTGCGGGTCACCGCAGGGGCGAGAGCCGCAGCTGCTCCGACAACGCGTGGGCGGCGGGGATGTCGTCGTCGTCGTAGACGAGCACGCGCCCGATCACGAGTGCGCCCGCGACCGGCGCGCTGATCCGCGCCATGCCCTCCGGCACCCGACCCGCCCAGCCCGGCCCGGTCACGAGGTAGTCGCCCGCGCCGGTGCCCGTGGTGCGTTTGCCGACGTAGGCGAAGTTCGTGTTGGTCGAGGGGTTGGTGAACTGGACGCTGTAGTAGCGGCCCGCCATGTCCGGCACGTGCAGCACCTGAGGTCCTTGCGCGAGGTCAAGCCAGCCCACCGTCAGGAGGGTGTCCCGGTTCACCCCCGTCGAGGCGACGCGAGAGGCGGCTGCGGGGCCATGGAGCGGGTCGGCGAAGGAGGCCTCGGTCTGCGTGTACAGCGTGTTGAGGGGGATCGGGCCGCTTCCGAACCCCTTGACCAGGATGGCCCTCTTGAACACTGACAGCAGCAGCCGCGGCCAGAAGTGCAGGGACAGGAACCAGACCGCGATCGCGATGGGGAAGAAGACCGCCAGGTGCTCGAGCCTCACCGGGGGAGCACCTCCGCCGCGGTGACGGGCGGCACCCGGTAGGTGCCGTCCAGGATGGCCTTGCCCGGCTCGTACACCCGCAGCCACAGGATGAACCTGCCCGTCGGCGCGGGCAGCCAGTTGGACTCGAGCCCCTCCGGCGCGGCGTTGCGGAGGTGGACGTCCACGGAACCGTCGGCGTTCGGCACGAGCCCGGACCGGTCGCCGACGCTGTACCGGTTGAGGGGGTTGGGGACGAAGCGGTTCCGGGAGTCGCCCATGGTCAGCGACCAGAAGGCGTTGTTCGGCGGGAGGCCGCCCGGCGGGAAGTGCACCACGTAGTTGCGCTGCCCGCTGAGCGTGCGGCCCGCGCCGTCCACCGCGGTCCACCAGTACACGGCCTCCTCCGAGCTGTTCACCGGTCCGGGGAACAGCTGTGCGTTGGCTGCCCGGAGCAGGAAGCCGTTGCGAGGCTCGCCGAGGCCGAGCATGGTGGTCCAGCCGTTGACGCGAGTGGCCCGGACCCTCGCGACGACCTGCGCCGTGACGAACGCCGAGCCGTAGCCGATGAGGATGCCCTGGATGATGTCGCTGCTGATGCTCCGCTGGTGCGGGACCGCGATCAGGTTAACGATGAAGCCGACGCAGATCAGGCCGATGAGCGCCGTGAAGTAGGTCCAGATCCGGTTCACGGCGTCGTCATGCGAACGGTATGCGCAGCGCCTCGCCGGGGTAGATCACGTTCGGGTCGAACAGGATGTCCCGGTTCGCGGTGAAGATCCTCCCGTACTCGTTGGGGTCCCCGTAGAACTGCTGCGCGATCCCGGAGAGGGTGTCGCCCGGGACCACGGTGTGCAGCGTGAACCCCGAGTAGGTCCCGCCCATGAGCGTCCGGCCGAACGTCACGGGAACGGTGACCGACGCCGCGTTTTCCGGCAGGCCGCTCGGGTTGGTACCCTCGACCGTCACGGTGCCCTCTGGAGTGGTGGGCGTCCCGAGGCCGAAGGCGCTGTGGAACAGCGAGAACCCGTTGCCGCCGCCCATGAGGTTCGACTCGGCGACGATGTGCCCGGCGCCGTCGCGGACCACCACCGAGCCGTAGACGCCCTCGAAGGCGGAGCCGAGCCCGGCCACCACCACCTGGGCGCCGAGGATGTCGAAGGGGAGTGGGGTGCGGAGGCTGATCTGCGGCAGGATCGACATGCCCCCAGTCTCACGCCGAGAGGGTGTGCCCACAAGGGAGGCGCCACCGATTGCTCCGCGCCAGAGGCTATGGGCCTCCCCGCCCGCGAGCTGCGGAGCGCACACTGGTGGCATGGCGGAGAACGAGCCTGCTGACACCTGGAACCACGCCCTGGATGATCTGGTCGCACTGATCGACCACCCCCTTCCTGCTCTGGGGCACCGGATCGAGAACGGCTCGCAGGAGGACGTCGACGATGCCCGCGCCGTCGCCGTCGCGTGGGGCTGGCTCATGCGGACCAAGCGGACGGCGCAGGCCCTGCTCGGGCTGGACCGGCTCGGCTTCGGCGCCGAGGCGGCGCCGCTCGTATGCACGTTCGTGGAGCACGCGGCCCGTCTCCTGTGGGCGGCCCGGCGCGAACGCCCCGAGGCGGTCGAGATCCTCGTCGGCGTGCACTTGGACGCCGGACGCGGCCTGAACCAGGACGAGCTCGAGCTCCTCGGGGCCCTTCAGCACGAGCACCTCGGCCGCGCCCTCGAGCCGGACGGCGGATCCGAGCTGCTCCGCCTCTTCACCCGCGCGGAGCGCGAATCCCATCCGGGCACCGCCAGCGCGGCGGCGTACATCGAGGAATCCGCGGACCGCCACGCGTGGCTGCTCCGGCTGCTTCCCCGGGACCACGCGTCCGCGATGGACGCGCACGTCGCGGCCCTGCTCCTGCTGGCCTTCGAGGGCTATGTGCGGATCGCGGGCCTCGAGGTCCAGTTCGGTCCCGGGATCGACGCCCTGGGCGCCCGCATCGAGCTCCTCGCGGCCAACGGCAGGGCAGCGGCGGGCAGCTGAACGGGGCCGCGAGGTGCTGATCGCCCTGATTGGCGACGTCATGCTCGGCCGTCTGGTCGACGAGCGGCTGCGCACCACGGCGCCCGCCTCCGTCTGGGGAGACACGCTCCCTGTGCTCTCCCAGGCCGACCTCCGTCTCGCCAACCTCGAATGCGTCCTTGCCGCGGGGGGCTCGCCGTGGCCGGGGAAGGTCTTCCACTTCCGCTCCGCGCCGAAGAACGTCGCGTGCCTCACAGCGGCGCGCATCGATGCCGTGTCCCTCGCGAACAACCACACGCTCGACTACGGCCCCGACGCGATGCTCGAGGCGATCGCCCTGCTCGACGGCGCCGGGATCCGCCACGCCGGGGCCGGCGCGGACGAGGAGGCCGCGTGGGCGCCGACGTTCGTGCGCGCGGGCGGGCTCGACGTCGGCCTCGTCGCCTTCACCGACAACAGCCCGGACTGGGCGGCGGCCGGGGTGTCGCCCGGGGTCGCCTACGCGCCGGTGCTCCCGGGGGACCCCCTCACGCGGCGCCTCCGGCAGCTCGTCCGGGACACGCGCGGCGCCGTGGACGTCCTCATCGTCTCGGCGCACTGGGGCGGCAACTGGGGAAGGGACGTGCCGGGCGAGCATCGGGAGCTGGCCCACGCGTTGGTGGACGACGGCGCGGACGTCGTCTTCGGACACTCGCCGCACATCTTCCGGGGCGTCGAGGTCCACCGGGGGAGGCCGATCATCTACAGCGCAGGCGATTTCATCGACGACTACGCCATCGACCCCGCCGAGCGCAACGACCAGTCCTTCATCTTCATGGTCGACCTCGACGGGGCCTCGCCCCGGAGCCTCCGGCTCTGGCCCACGCTCATCAGGGATCGCCGCGCCGTCCTCGCCGGCCGTGCTGCCCGGCCCATCGCCGCGACGATGGAACGGCTCTGCGCCGCGCTGGGTACCCGGGCCGTGTGGGAGCCGGGGGACGGGTGCCTTGTCCTACAGCTGCGCTGACGGGCGCAGAGCGGCCACTCCCGCCGGTGAAGCGTGCACGCTCCTATGGTGGGACCCGCGCACGACGGCGGGCTGCGGCCCGTGCTCGAGGCGAGCCGTCGGCGTCGCGCGCTTCTCGGCGTCGTGCGCTTACTCGTTGACGAGAACGGGCACGCCGACCGCGGCGGACACGGCCTTCCCGGCGAACTCGGCCGGGACGGGGATGCTGAACTCCTCCGTCTCGCTCGGTGGGCCGGAGTGCTGGTGCCCGGCGTCGCCGTCGGCGTGGTGCTCGAACCGGGCAGTGCTGAGGAGCTGGCCGTCGGCGTCGTAGAAGCCCGCGACGACCACGAGCTCAAGCAGGTCGCTCACATCCGAGGTGATCCGGACGGCGCCCGCGACGTTGCGGCCGTCGAAGGCGAGGGCGTCCACCTCGAAGCGGTTGTCGAAGGGGCCGGTGGCACGGACGGCCTGACCCGGGTGGGGGTGCATCTGTGCGAGGGAGGGCAGGTCCGGTTCGCCCGTGGGGGCCGTGAGGCCGGGGAGCGTGGTCTGGACGGAGACCGGCCTGGGGGCGGGGTCGTCCCGGGCGGGGGCAGGGGCCGAGCAGCCGGCGACCAGCACGGCGGCCACGAGTGCGGGAAGGAGAAGGGGCTTCATGGGGGGTCCTGGGTGGAGGGCCGGCGGGGGCGGCTGGAGCCGACCCCGCCGGACGATCAGCGGATCGGAGATCCTAGGGGCGGCGTCAGCGGAGCTTGAGGGCGTCCGCGACGACACCGAACAGGTCGGTGTTGTCCACGGTGCCCTGCAGCTTCTCGGAGCCCGCGCCGTACGAGTAGACGGGGACGTCCGCGCCGGTGTGGTTGCCGGAGAGGTACGTCAGCCACAGGCTTGCCTGGGGCGAGCCGTCCTTGACGTCGGCCGGGTCGTCCGCGCTGCGGAAGGTCGCCGGGGCGAAGTTGTGCGGATCGTTCGCGCCGGCGCCGTTGACGACGCCGGTCGAGCGGGTCGCGTCCTTCGTGTTGCCGCTCGCGCGGGAGGGCGTGGAGTTGTTGGCGGTGTTGCCGCCGTCCACGTTCACGGGCGGGTTGGCGGCCTCGGCGTTCGTGAAGGAGCCCTTCTCGATGATGTTGAAGCCCGCGCACTCGTGGTCCGCCGTGACGATGACGAGCGTGTGCCCATCCTTCTTCGCGAAGTCGAGGGCGACGGCGACCGCGTCGTCGAACGCCTTGATCTCCTCGAGCGTCTGGGCCGCGTCGTTGGCGTGCGAGCGCTTGTCGATGAGCGCGCCCTCAACCTGGAGGTAGAAGCCGTTGCCCTTCGTGCCGCCGTTGCCGAGCAGCTCGATGGACTTCGTGGTCATCTCGGCGAGCGTCGGCTCCTTGGCCTCGGCCGAGCCCGGGTTGTCCTGCTTCGACTTCTCGACCGTGAGGTTGCCCTTGTTGAACAGGCCGAAGACCTTCTCGCCCTGCGTGTTGGCGAGATCAGTCTTCGTCGCGACCGTCTGGTCCTTCGGGGAACCGAGGACGTCGTAGCCCTGGTCCCGTAGCGCCTTCTCGTCCGCGGTGTCGAAGCGGCTCAGGCCGCCGCCGAGGATCACATCGGCCGTGCCGTTGCGGGCGATCTGCTTGGCGATCGGGGTGACGCGGACGTCATCGGTGGCCAGCTCCTTGCCGCCGGTGACCGCCGTGTCCTGGCAGGACTTGGCCGAGTACACGGGGCCCTGGCAGCCGCGCGCGAGGGCATGGCTCATCTGGCCCGCCGGGGTGGCGTCCGTGATCTCGGCCGTGCTGACGTTGCCCGTGCGGTATCCGGCCTGCTTGGCCATCTCCATGACGGTGGGGACCATCTGGCCCTTGGCGTCCACGCCGAGCGCGGCGTTGTACGTCTTAACCTCGGTCTTTCACGAGTCGGGTCGGGTGCGGGGCTATATGTCTTGATCGGGGCTGAGTGCTTGGACGTCGTCCGTTGGGTGCATGGGAGCGCCGGCTGGCGCTGCCGGTTGGCGGTTCTCCGGGTTCCTCGGGTCGTGGGCGGACAGGTTCGTTCAGGCTGGTTGTGGGATGGCGGCGATGTTGGCGAAGACCGCGACGATCGCTGCTGCCCAAGGCCAGGTCTCCGGGATCCGCAGCCGTCGACGGCGGGCGCCGTGGGTGAGGCGGGCCGGGACGTGCAGGAATCGATAGCGCAGTGCCTTGGGCTCGCAGGCGGCGAGCACCTTGGCGTCTCCGACCATTCCCACGAGCCTGGTCCAGGCCACGAGGTCCGCCGCGATGCCGGCCAGCGCCAGCCACGTCTGGTTGATGGCGAACTCGCGGGACGGGAACCGGCCCAGGCCGGTGTCCTTGGCGTGGCGGATGCGGTCCTCGACCCGGGCGTGGGCCCGGTGGCGGGCCTCCAGGAACGCCAGCTGTCCGCTCGTGGTGTTGGTCGCGAAGGCCTGGTAGCGCCAGCCGTCGGCCTCTTCGAACAGCGACAGCTGCGCGCCCGGGTGGGGGCGTTCGCGTCGGACGATGATCCGCATCCCCTCCGGCCACGCGGCCAGGTCGAGCAGCCCGGTGAGCTCGGCGACGTCGCCGCCTTCGCGCACCCCGCCGTCGGCGTCCAGCGCCGGGGTCCAGATCTGTTCGGGGACGTTGGCGATGGCGTGGCGGATAGGCTCGGTGACCGCGAACCCCACGCTGTACTCCAGGCTGCGCCCGCGGACCCTGCCCTGCTCGGTGAGCCAGTCCAGCAGGCGGTGGGAGGCCCCGGCGCCGTCGGAGCGGATCAGCAGGCGCCTGCGATAGGCGGCGGGGACCTGGCTGATCGCATCGGAGAGGACCGCGATGTGATCGGCTGCGGTGTTCGATCCGGCCTTGCCGGTGCGCAGCATGCCCGCGAGGAACTCGGAGGTGTTGTCGCACCAGACCCCGATCGGGTGGAAGCCGAAGGTCTTCTTGAATGTCGGGGAGGCCTGCTCCTTCTCGGAATGGGCCACCACGATCGTGGCATCCACGTCCAGGACCACCACGTCCTTGCCGAGGTCGGCGCCCGCGGCCCGGCTGGCCGGCACGCCGGCGGGGAACTGGGCCCACACGTGCCGGCGCGCGCGTGCCCGGGCGGCCTGGATCCGCTTCAGCCGCGACGGGGTGACCTCGTCCAGCGCCCTCCAGACGGTCGGGGGCGACGCGACCGGGCCGAGCACGTCAGCCTGATGCCTGAGGACATCGATGTCCGCGATCGCCTCCCCGCCACCGGCGATCATCACCGCCACGTCGGCCAGCACCCGGCCGCGGTCGTGGATCGGGGAGAAGGAACGGCGTGCCAACGCCTTGGACAGTCCAGCCGTGAGCCCGGACCGGTCCGCCATCAGACGCAACGCGACGCCACCCGAGTGGGCCACCACGCCGACACCGTCAGCGGACACGGACAGACCCGACGACCACAGAGTACGCTTCACCTACCGAGTGCTTTCTGCTGGGCAACCTGGGACCTTAGACAAGTCCAAGTTTCCCCCGGTCAGAGGGCACTTCGGTGTTTCTACGCGCCGATCAGGCCGCCGCCCCGTGAACGATCCGGGTTAACGCCCGAGGCCCACGCGGTCGCGGCCGAGGCGGAGTCGGTCACGTAGTTCGGGGCGAAGCCCGGCTGCCCCGGCTGCGCCGAGTTCTTCTCGGCCGCGTAGGTGCTCACAAAGCCGTGCGACGGCAGGGTCTCCATGACCATGCGGCCATCGGCACCGTAGAACCGCTCGCGTCCGGCGGTGACGTGGGTGCGGCCCATGCCGTCGCCCAACAGGTAGATGACGTTCTTGATGCGGCCGTCGTTGGCCGCCGGGGCGGCCGAGGCCGGCCCGGCCGTGCCGGCACCGACCGATGTGGCGATGATCGCCCCGACCGCGCAGGCCGAAGCGAGCGCAGCAATTGTGCGCTTCATGGTTCCCTCCAAGGTGCATGGTTCGGCGCCTGGATCGGCGTCGCGACCGGGACGGGTGTCCGGGCCGGGAGCCAGCCTTACCTAGCCCGGCGAACTTAAAGCAGACTGCGCGTTAACTGGGCACAGCCTGACAATCCAACGCTGTGACTCGCGCCACATCGTTGCAACCCGTACGCAACCCCCACGCTCCTACGCTCGCTTCAACAGCCGGTTCCACCACGACGGAGCCGGCAAAGGCTGGCACCACCGGCCGCAGGCCAAGCGCCACAGAGACAAAGGAGTTTCGCCATGACCGTCTACGCGTTCCCGGGTACTGAGGGATCCAAGGTCACGTTCAAGGACCGCTACGAGAACTACATCGGCGGCGAGTGGGTCGCCCCGGTGGGCGGGGAGTACTTCGAGAACGTCACCCCGGTCACGGGCAAGGTGTTCTGCGAGGTCGCCCGCTCGCAGGCCGCGGACATCGACCTGGCCCTCGACGCCGCGCACAAGGCCGCCCCCGGCTGGGGCAAGACCTCCGTCGCCGAGCGCGCCCTCATCCTGCACCGCATCGCGGACCGCATCGAGGAGAACCTCGAGATGCTCGCGGTGGCCGAGACGTGGGACAACGGCAAGCCCGTCCGCGAGACCCTCGCCGCGGACCTGCCCCTCGCCGTCGACCACTTCCGCTACTACGCCGGCGCCATCCGCGCCCAGGAGGGATCGCTCTCCCAGATCGACGACAACACCACCGCGTACCACTTCCACGAGCCGCTCGGTGTGGTCGGCCAGATCATCCCCTGGAACTTCCCGCTGCTCATGGCCACGTGGAAGCTCGCCCCCGCCCTGGCGGCCGGCAACGCCGTCGTGCTCAAGCCAGCCGAGCAGACCCCGGCGAGCATCCTCGTCCTGGCCGAGCTGATCGGCGACCTCCTCCCCGCCGGCGTCCTCAACGTCGTCAACGGGTTCGGCGTCGAGGCCGGCAAGCCGCTGGCCTCGAGCCCGCGCATCCGCAAGATCGCCTTCACCGGCGAGACCACCACGGGCCGGCTCATCATGCAGTACGCGTCCCAGAACCTCATCCCGGTCACCCTCGAGCTCGGCGGCAAGAGCCCGAACATCTTCTTCGACGACATCGCCGCGAAGGACGACTCGTTCTACGACAAGGCCCAGGAGGGCTTCACCCTCTTCGCGCTCAACCAGGGCGAGGTCTGCACCTGCCCGTCCCGCGCCCTCATCCAGGAGGGGATCTACGAGAAGTTCCTCGGCGACGTCGTCGAGCGGACCAAGAAGATCAAGCAGGGCAACCCGCTCGACACCGAGACGATGATCGGCGCGCAGGCCTCCAACGACCAGCTCGAGAAGATCCTGAGCTACATCGAGATCGGCAAGGCCGAGGGTGCCAAGGTCCTCACCGGCGGCAAGCGCGCTGACCTCGGCGGGGAGCTCTCCGGCGGCTACTACGTCGAGCCGACCGTGTTCGAGGGCAACAACAGGATGCGCGTCTTCCAGGAGGAGATCTTCGGCCCGGTCGTCTCGGTCACGAAGTTCTCCGACTACGAGGAGGCCCTCGAGATCGCCAACGACACCCTCTACGGCCTCGGCGCCGGCGTCTGGTCCCGCGACGGGAACACCGCCTACCGTGCCGGCCGCGACATCCAGGCCGGCCGCGTCTGGGTGAACAACTACCACGCGTACCCCGCGCACGCCGCGTTCGGCGGCTACAAGTCCTCCGGCATCGGTCGTGAGACCCACCTCATGATGCTCGAGCACTACCAGCAGACCAAGAACCTCCTGGTCTCCTACGCCGAGTCCAAGCTCGGCTTCTTCTAAACCACTGCACGAGGAGCAGCGCACGACGGCGGTGACTCGCCGCCGTCGTGCGCTTGCCCTCCCGCGCTTGCCCACCTGCTTCACCCCACCACCGCTGACATGCAAGGGAGCATGACCATGAGCACCACCTTCACCGCCGCCGTCGTCCACACGTTCGGCGACGAGCTCACCATCGACCAGCTCGAGATCCCCACCCCCGGCCCCGGCCAGGCGCTCGTGAAGCTCATCTCGAGCGGCGTCTGCCACACCGACCTCCACGCGGCCCAGGGCGACTGGCCCGTCAAGCCCAAGCTCCCGCTCGTCCCGGGCCACGAGGGCGTCGGCACCGTCGTCTCCCTCGGCGAGGGCGTCACCGACGTCGCCGTGGGTGACCTCATCGGCAACGCATGGCTGTGGAGCGCGTGCGGCACGTGCGAGTACTGCCGCACCGGCTGGGAGACGCTGTGCGAGTCGCAGCAGAACGGCGGCTACGGCGTGGACGGCTCGTTCGGCGAGTACATGCTCGTCGACACGAAGTTCGCCGCCCGGATCCCCGAGGGCTCGGACCCGTACGAGGTCGCGCCGGTCCTGTGCGCGGGCGTCACCGTCTACAAGGGCCTCAAGCAGACCGAGGTCCGCCCGGGCGAGTGGGTCGTCATCTCCGGTATCGGAGGGCTCGGCCACATCGCGGTGCAGTACGCCGTCGCGATGGGCATGCGTGTCGCGGCCGTGGACGTCGCGGACGAGAAGCTCGCACTCGCGCAGAAGCACGGCGCCGAGGTGACCGTCAACGCGTTCGCCGAGGATCCGGCCGAGGCCATCCAGAAGGCCACCGGCGGCGCGCACGGCGTCCTCGTCACGGCCGTGCACCCGGCCGCGTTCGGGCAGGCCATCAGCATGACCCGCCGTGGCGGGACCATCGTCTTCAACGGCCTGCCCCCGGGCGACTTCCCGGCCCCGATCTTCGACATCGTGCTCAAGGGCCTCACGATCCGCGGCTCGATCGTCGGCACGCGTCAGGACCTCGAGGAGGCGCTCGACTTCTACGCGCGCGGCCTCATCCACCCCACGTTCCACACGCGGGACCTCGAGGAGATCAACCAGGTCTTCGACGAGATGCACCACGCCAAGATCGACGGCCGCGTGGTCATCAAGTACTGATCATGGACATTGAGCCTGTTGCCACTGAGCCCGCTGCTGGCGCGGTACTTCAGGCCCGGCCGGTGCGCCCGGGGGAGGACTTCTCCCGGGTCGCGCTGACCGGACCGGCTCTCGCCCTCCTGGAGAAGCTCTGGGACCGGCATGGGCCGCTCATGTTCCACCAGTCAGGCGGCTGCTGCGACGGGTCCGCGCCGATGTGCTACCCCGACGGCGAGTTCATCACGGGCGACGCCGACGTGCAGCTCGGCGTCTTCGGCCTCCCGGGGCGCGGGGACCTCGGATTCTGGATGTCCCGCGAACAGTTCTCGTACTGGTCCCACACCCATCTGACCGTGGATGTCGTGGTGGGGCGGGGGAGCGGGTTCTCCCTCGAGGCGCCCGAGGGGAAGCGGTTCCTGATCCGGAGCGAGATCCTGGACATCCCGTAGGGCCGACCACGCGTCACGGCGCATGGTATCTCTGATGCTTGACGCTTCAATAAAAGCTCCCGTAGCCTTGATTGAAGATTCAAGCATTGGAGATGCCATGACCACCGCAACCGTCCGCACGCGCGTCCGCGTGCCGCTGCGCTTCCCCGACGGGTACGCGACCACCGCAGCCGTCACCACCTTCCGGGGCCTCGCCGACGGCAGGGAGCACCTGCTGCTCGGGCTCGGGGACTGGGAGGCCGCGCTGGCCCGCTCGCACGACGGCGGCGACGCGCCGCTCGTGCGCCCGCACAGCGAGTGCCTCACCGGGGACGTCTTCGGCTCCGAGCGCTGCGACTGCGGGCCCCAGCTGCGCGAGGCGGCCGAGCGCATCACCGAGGCCGGCGGGTTCCTGCTCTACCTGCGCCAGGAGGGCCGGGGGATCGGCCTGTACGCGAAGCTCGACGCGTACGCGCTCCAGGACCAGGGCCTCGACACCTACGCCGCCAACCGCGCCCTCGGCCATGGCGAGGACGAGCGCGACTACACGCCGGCCGCCCAGATGCTGCGCACCCTCGGCGCCTCGAGGATCCGGCTCCTCTCCAACAACCCGGACAAGGCGCACCAGCTCGAGGCCCTCGGCATCGAGGTCACCGAGCGGGTCATGACAGGCGTCCACGCGTCGCCCGCGAACGTCCGCTACCTCGCCGCCAAGCGGGACCACACGTCCCACAGCATCGACCTCGACACCGCGTTGGCCCTGGCGGTGACCGCATGACCGAGGTTCTGTCCGCCGCGCAGGAGGCGCCCGGCGTCGTGCGCCTGAGCGAAGCCGAGGCGATGCGGCGCGCTCTGAGGCTCGCTGCGACTCCGGGCGTGCCGCTGGGCCCCAATCCGCGGGTCGGCTGCGTCCTTCTCGCGGACGACGGCGCGTTGGTCGCCGAGGGCTTCCACCGCGGCGCCGGCACGGCGCACGCGGAAGCGGACGCGCTGTGGCACGCCGGCGAGGCCGCACGGGGCACGACTGCGGTCGTGACCCTCGAGCCGTGCAACCACACCGGTCGCACTGGGCCGTGCGCCAAGGCGCTCATCAAGGCGGGCGTCCGCCGCGTTGTCTATGCGCTCTCCGATCCGAACCCCGTGGCTCGCGGTGGCGCCGACACGCTGCGTGCGGCCGGGATCGAGGTTGAGGGCGGGGTCCTCGAGGCAGAGGCCCGCGAGGTCAACGCGGCCTGGCTCGCGGGGATCCGCCGGGGCGCCTAGTTCCCTAAGTGCGCCGCGGTCCAGTCGGTGGACATCGTGGACTGGACCGCGGAGAGCGTGGCGCGGCCTGCGCACAGCGCGGAGAACGCGTCCTGCTCGACCTGGTCCTTGTCGTTGTGCACGAACGCCGAGGTCGTGTGCTTGTCCGAGGCGAAGGTGTTCGGTTCCGGCCAGAGGTTGCGGATGTCGGAGGCGCCGCCGTCGGCGAGCGGGATGAGGTGGTCCAGCTCGTAGTCCGCCGCCTTGTCGGCGGGGATGCCGTACGCGGCCATGATCTTGAGCTTGGCCCTGTTGGTCATGCCCGAGGGAGGGCGGACGCTCGTCGTGTACCCACCGCTGCGGCACACGGTCTGCGGCAGGTTGGCCTGGGTCACGGCGGAGTCGATCGCGCCGGGGGTGCAGGACGGGTCCGGCAGCGGCTCGTGGGTGCCGGTCGAGCGCATGTGGCAGGTGCCGGGCGCAGGCATGGGTCCCTCGATCCCGTCGGCATCGGTCCAGCCGTGGCCCGCGGCGACGATCGGGCCGGACACGGACGGAGTTGCTGGCCCGGACGACGGCGGGGTGGCCGCCGAGGGCGATCCGGTGGCCCACGATTCGAGCAGCACGGAGAGGGCTGCCGCGACGGCGAGTGAGAGGAGGGCGATGAGGAGGCGTCTGAAGCGAGTCATGGCGCTACACCGTAGGCAGGCTGAGGACGGCGGGCGGCGCAGCCGTCTCCCGTGTCGTGCGTGACGTGCGCCACAGGCGGCCCGAGTTTCGCAGGCCCCGGATCGGGCTGGTTCGCCGAGGCCTTCCAACGGCAGGACCATGACGTGAAGGTGGTCCTCGACATCCAGGCGGCCACGCGGTGAGCCGCGTCGAGGACTATGCGGTCATCGGGGACCGCGCGGTCCACGGCTCGCCATGGTCCCCCTGTACGGGTTGGTGGGGAAGCTCTGCGATCTTCCCCAGCTTTGCCCTTCAACGGTTTCTTCGGGTTGTGGGTTTGCGGTGATGGTGCTGCTCTCTGGCCGCTAGTGATGGCGAGGAGAGCAGAAGAGGTGGGGAGGACTGCAGGTGCGTGCACGTTTCACCAGCGGGGTGTTCCGGTTTCACCACGCGGAGCCGCCCGCGATGGGTGTCCCGCGGCGTTCTCGGCGTGTCGCCCCTGCGTGGAGTGCGCGTCCGGTGAAACCTGCACGCCGTTGTGGTGAAACCTGGACGCCGCGGAGCGGCGCAGCGCAATGTTCGATCCGAACAGGAAGTGACCCTTCACAGGGGAAGTGACCTCTCACAGGGGAAGTGACCTCTCACCTGGGTGGGGGAGGACCACGACGCCGGGTGCCCGCCCCGCGTAGGGTGGGCACACGGCGTCGTGCGCCAGCACGTGGTGCGCGCTGCGGCGGTGAGGGCCTACTTGGACCCGTGGACCTTGTTGCCGAGCTCGTGGATCGGCGTCTTGTACGTCTCGCGGGCCCAGACGGCGCCCACGAGGGCGAGGATCGTCGAGCCGGCCACGATCCAGGCCGCGGGGCCCCAGTTGGCCGGGATGCCGCCCACGAGGGCCGTGCCGAGCAGCGGGGTGAAGCCGGCGCACAGGATGCCGATCTGCAGGCCCACGGCCATGCCCGAGTAGCGGACGCGGACGTTGAACAGCTCGGCGAACCACGCAGGGTAGATCGCGTTGGACATCGCGTACGTGCCGGCGGTGATGAGCGTGGAGACCACGAACACGAGCGGGATGTTCGCCGTGGAGATCGCCGAGAAGTACACGAAGATGAGCACCGCGGAGCCGATGATGCCGGCGATGAAGATCGGCTTGCGCCCGAACCGGTCCGACAGCATGGCCGAGAGCGGCTGGGTCGCAATCGCGATGACGTTGCCGAGGATGCTCACCCACAGCATGGTCGAGGCCGGGATGCCCACGGACACGGCGTACGCGAGGCCGAAGGACTGCATGAACGTGTTCGTGACGGTCTCGAAGGACATGAGCGCGACCTGGATGAACTGCGCCGGGTGCGTCTTGAGCATGTCGAGGAACGGAAGCTTGACGAGGTCCTTGTGCTCTGCCTTCTCCTCGAAGACCTCGGGCTCCTCGAGCGTGCGGCGCACGAGGAACGCGACGATGAGCACCACGATCGAGCACCAGAACGGGATGCGCCAGCCCCACGCGAGGCGGTCCGCCTCGCTCATGGCCGCGACGGGCAGGAACACGAGGGAGGCGAGCACGATGCCGGCCGAGATGCCGCTCATGGTCCACGACGGGAAGAAGGCGCGGCGGCCGATGGGGGACTCCTCCATGGTCAGCGCGGACGCGCCGGCGGTCTCCGCGCCGGCGGAGAGGCCCTGGAGGAGGCGCAGCGCCACGAGCAGCACCGGCGCGAGGTACCCGGCGGTGTGGAAGTCCGGCAGCACGCCGATGAGGAAGGTCGAGGCGCCCATGAGCACGAGCGTCATGACGAGCGTGTTCTTCCGTCCGATCCGGTCGCCGAGGTGCCCGAAGAAGATCGCGCCGAACGGGCGCGCCACGTACGCCACGCCGAACGTGGCGAACGAGGAGATGAGCGCGATCGTCGGGTTCCCCGAGGGGAAGAAGATGTGCGAGAACACGAGCGAGGCGGCCGTCGCGTACACGAAGAAGTCGTAGTACTCGAGGGCGCCGCCCAAGAAGGCGGCGACGGCGGCCTTCTTGGCCCGCCGGACGCGCCGGGCCTGGTCCTCGGGCGAGGCGAGGTCGGGGATGGCCATGCCGGTGGGCGTGTCGGGGATGCTGCTCATGGGTTCGCCTTTCGTGGCAAAACTGGGGAATGCGGATACAGATACGGAAAGCGGGCGGGGCGCCCAGGGAAGGAGCGCCGGCTCAGGAGAGCGCGGGCGCGGGCCCGGTGCTGTCGCGGACCACGAGGTCGCCGGACAGGTGGACGGTGCTCGCCGGGCGGTCGGGATCGCCGATCCGCTCGGTGAGCATGCGGAGGGCGACGGCGCCGCCCCGGTCGTACGGCGTGGTCACCGTGGTGAGGGTCGGGCGGGACGCGGAGGCAAGCCAGATGTCATCGAACCCGATGACGCTGACGTCCTTCCCGGCCCGGACGCCGCGGTCCGCGAAGCGGTTGATGCACCCGAACGCCATGAGGTCGTTGTGGGCGATCACCGCGGTGACGGGCTCGGCGAGGACGAGGTCCGCGCCGCGCACACCGGCGGTGTAGGTGGGCTCGGAGTGCGTGAGCACGCGCAGGGTGACGCCGAGGTGGTCCGCGGCCTCCTCCGCTGCGGCGAGGCGGACGCGGGAGGAGTAGTTGTCCTCGAAGCTGGCCAGGTAGGCGATGGCCCGGTGCCCGAGCGCCGCGAGGTGCTCCACGGCCTGCCGGGCCCCCTCGGGGGCCGAGAGGACCACCGAAGGCAGGCCCTCGACGACGTGGTTGATGAGCACGACGGGGGCGACGGCGTCGAGCGCCCGGATGCGTTCGGCGTCGAGCCTCGGGGCGAAGACGATTGCGCCGTCCACGCGCCCGATGATCCGCTCGAGCTCCTCGGCGTCCGCCTCAGGGTCGTCCTCGCCGTCGACCATGATCAGCGAGAGCGACTGCCGGCGGCACGCGGACTGGATGGCCTGCACGAGCGGCGGGTAGTAGGGATTGGAGATGTCCGGGATGTACAGCGCGATGGTTCCCGTGAGCTCCGCCTTCGCGGGGGCCGCGGTGTAGCCCAGCTGTGCTGCAACCTCGAGGATCCGCTCCCGGGTCTCGGTGTTGACCGAGTCGGGGCGCGTGAAGGAGCGCGAGACGGTGGACTTGGAGACGCCCGCAGCTGCGGCGATCTCGGCGATCGTGGCCATGGAGACCTCCTCGTTTCCCGTTCGGTTCTTCTTGTGTTCGCCATCACAGCGACCACTCAACATTGACACCGTTTCTGCAACGCGTCAAGCTGTTTCTGCAACGATTGTTCGCTGGGTCACACCGCGGCGGTCACTGACCCGAGGCAAGGAGCCCCCATGAGCCTGACAACCGAGTCGTACCTGAGCGGCCTGATCGGCGACGGCGTCCTGCCCTCCCTGACGCCGCCGATGCACGAGCGCGAGGGCGCCGCCCACGGCCTGCTCTACCTGTACCGGCCGATCGACATCGCCGCCCTCGGCCTCGCCCCCGAGTCCGTCGGCGACCTCGTCCGCGCCGCGAGGAACCTCGGCTACAACGGCCTGAACATCACCCACCCGTGCAAGCAGCTCGTGATCGAGCACCTCGACGAGGTGGATCCCGATGCGGCACGGCTCGGCGCCGTCAACACCGTGGTCATCGGGGCCGACGGGCGCACGGTGGGGCACAACACGGACTGGTCCGGATTCCTCACCGCCTTCCGCACCGGCCTCCCGGATGCCGCGCTGGGCCGCGTCGTCCAGCTCGGCGCGGGCGGGGCCGGCTCCGCCGTCGCGTACGCGCTGCTCACCGCCGGCGTCGAGCACCTCGCGATCGTCGACGTCGACCCGGCGCGCGCCCGCAGCCGCGCCGCCGAGCTCGCCGCGCTCTTCCCCGGCGCGTCCGTCGAGGCGCGCACGACGGCGGAGCTCGCCTCGCTGCTCGAGGCTGCGGACGGCGTCGTGCACTGCACTCCGGTGGGGATGGCCGCGCATCCGGGCACCCCGTTCGACACGTCCCTCCTGACGCCGCGGCACTGGGTCGCGGACATCGTCTACCGGCCGATCGAGACGCAGCTGGTCCGCGACGCCCGCGCCGCGGGCTGCCGCGTGCTGGACGGCGGACGCATGGCCGTGGGCCAGGCCGTGGACGCGTTCCGCATCTTCACCGGCCTCGAGCCGGATGCGGAGCGGATGCGCGCGCACTTCCTGGAGCTCATCGAGCGCGAGAACGTCCTCGCGGGGGCAGCCTGATGCGGACCGGGATCGCGACCGTCTGCCTCTCCGGCACGCTCGAGGAGAAGATGCGCGCCGCCGCGAAGGCGGGATTCGGCGGCGTCGAGATCTTCGAGGCCGATCTCGTCACCTCGTCCCTGAGCCCCGAGGCCGTGCGGCGCCTCGCCGCGGACCTCGGTCTGGGCCTCGACCTCTACCAGCCGTTCCGCGACCTCGACTCGGTGCCCGACGAGCTGTACCGCGCCAACCTCCGCCGCGCCGAGGCGAAGTTCCGGCTCATGGGCCGGCTCGGCATCGACACGATCCTGGTGTGCTCGAACGTGGGCACCGCGAGCATCGACGACGACGCCCTCCGCGCCGAGCAGCTCCACGGCCTCGCCGAGCTCGCCGCGCGGCATGGAGTCCGCGTCGCGTACGAGGCGCTCGCCTGGGGCACGTACGTCAACGACTACGAGCACGCGTGGAAGATCGTCGCAGACGCGGACCACCCCAACCTCGGCACGTGCCTCGACACGTTCCACATCCTCTCGCGCCTCGGCACCGGCGGCTCGGACCCCTCCGGCATCGAGTCGATCCCGGGCGAGAAGGTCTTCTTCGTCCAGGTCGCGGACGCCCCCAAGCTCTCCATGGACGTCCTGTCCTGGAGCCGCCACTACCGCGTGTTCCCGGGCGAGGGCCAGTTCGACCTGCCCGCGTTCCTCGGCCATGTAGCACGCACGGGCTACAGCGGGCCGGTGTCCCTCGAGGTCTTCAACGACACGTTCCGCCAGGCCGACGTGGAGCGCACCGCCGTGGACGCGATGCGCTCGCTCATCTGGCTCGAGGAGCGCACGGCACGCCACCTCGCCGCCGAGGCCGCAGGGCACGACGGCGCGGTCCCCTCGCCGGCCGAGCTCGCCCGCGCGTCCCGCGCCTACGCCATGCCGCTCACGACGCTCCCTCAGGTCGCCCCGCCCACCGGAATCAACTTCGCCGAGGTCATCTCGGCCGACGGCGCGCCTCGCACCGCCGAGCTCGAGCGGCTCCTGTCCCAGCTCGGCTTCGCCCCCCGCGGCGAGCACCGCACCAAGCCCGTCTCGCTGTGGACCCTCGGCGACGCCCGGATCGTGCTCAACCGCCAGCAGGCCCGGGGCCTCGAGCCGGCCATCTCCGCGCTCGGGTTCGACGTGGAGAACGCCGTCACCGCGGCCGCCCGTGCCGTCCAGCTCAAGGCCGTCCCAGTTCCGCGGCCCTCCCAGGCCAACGAGGAGGTTCTCCAGGCCGTCAACGCGCCTGACGGTACGGAGGTCTTCCTGTGCGAGGACCTCGCATGGGTCGAGGAGTTCGGCTCGGCTGACGCGCCTGGCGCGGCAGCGGACGACGGCGACCACTCGCCGTCGTCCGTCGCCTCTCCGGCGGCGCGGGGCGGCGCTCGGATCGACCACATCAACCTGGCCCAGCCGTGGCAGCACTTCGACGAGGCGGTGCTGTTCTACTCGTCGGTGCTCGCGCTCACGCCCGAGGCGTCGCAGGATGTCTCGAGTCCGGCGGGGCTCGTGCGCTCGCAGGTCATGCAGACGCGCCCGCGCAGCGGGGAAGGCCAGGGGCGGGCCGTCAGGCTCGCGCTGAACCTCGCGCCGTGGATCCAGTCGGACTCTGTCAGGGGTTCGCGCACGGACACCTTCCAGGAGCACATCGCGATCGAGGTGGCTGACCTCGTGGACCACGCCCGCGCGGCGCGGCGCCGCGGCCTGCCGTTCCTGCCGATTCCCGCGAACTACTACGAGGACCTCGACGCGCGGTTCGGCCTCGACCCCTCGTTCCTCGCGACGCTGCGGGAGCTGGACCTGCTCTACGACCGCGACGCCGAGGGTGAGTTCCTGCACTTCTACACCGCGACTGTGGGCAGCGTGTTCTTCGAGGTGCTCCAGCGGATCGGCGGGTACGACGGCTTCGGCGCCCCCAACGCGCCGATCCGGCACGCGGTGCAGCATCGAGGGCAGCGCGCCGTCGGGAGGGGCTGATCCGGACCCGGTGGCGCCGCCGTCGCCGGGTCTACTTCGCGAGCAGGATGGAGACGATCGCGGCTGCTGCGAGGGCCATGAGGGCAAGGGTCGCCGTTCGCAGCAGGATCGCGGGCGGGGCCGCGTTCCCGCGGCCGAGGGCGCGGCTGCGGTAAAGGACGCATGCGGCGATCACGGCGGTGGCCGCTGCGGCGACGCCGGAGGCGATGCCGAGGCTGAGCGCGTTGCCCTCGATCCTGTCGGCGTGGCGGGCGAGGGAGCGGATCCACGAGCGCCAGATGAGCAGGTCGGAGACGAGCAGCGCGAGGAGCGTTCGCCCCCAGGCGAGCGAGGTCCGCTCGGGCTGGAGCCCCGGGTCCCGTACGGGGCCGCGGCCCTGCTCGGTGGGTGTCACCGCGAGAAGAGGATCAGGGCAGCGAACACCAGTGCCGCGAGGGCCACCACGCCCGTCATCGCCACCAGGAGCCACGCGTGAGGGAGTTCCCGCTTGTTCCGCATGGCCCGTTCCTGGAGCGACCAGCGCCGGTAGGCCTCAAGTGCGAGCAGGGCACCGATCGCAGCAAGCGCCAGGCACAGGGCGATGCGGACGGGCGCCGGGGCGATGTCAGGCGTGAGCTGGTCGATCGCGATCGATCCGGCGAGGATGGCCATAGACGTACGGATCCAGGCCAGAAAGGTGCGCTCGTTGGCCATCGAGAACCGGTAGTCCGGCATCTCGCCTTCCCGACGCCATGGTGGTTCCTTGAGGTTCATCCGGTCTCCCCTGAGCGATGGTGATGCATCAGCAAGCGTATTCCCCGAGGGCGACGACCGCGCAGAGCCCGGTCTGGGCGAGCACGCGCCGTCCACCGACAAGTTCCCCTTCAGCGACCTGGAGAAGGTCCACCGCTGTGCCGTCATCTTTGGGGAGGGCCGGGCCGGCCAGTACGACCACGACGAGGTCCGCGACGCGCTCGCGGACCTGCTCGCGCGGATCGACGCGGAGTAGTCGAACTCACAGGTTCGGGGAGGGGCCGAAATCTTGCAGGGTGTGTAAACTTGCAGGGCCTGCAAAGTTGCCCCGGCGAACAACATCACCCTCCGAGAGAATCGGTCCCCCTCATGTCTCAAGCAGCGGCCAGTCCTGCGCCGTCGAACGAAGTGATGACCCAGCGTCAGATCATGCTGGTCATCTACGCCCTCATGTCGGGCATGTTCCTTTCCTCTCTCGACCAGACCGTGGTCGGCACCGCGATCCGCACGATCGGCGACGACCTCCACGGCCTCGACCAGCAGGCCTGGGTCACCACCGCGTACCTCATCACCTCGACGATCGCGACGCCGATCTACGGCAAGCTCTCCGACATCTTCGGCCGGCGCCCGCTGTACATCTTCGGCCTCGGCGTCTTCATCCTCGGGTCCTTCCTGTCCTCGTTCTCGACCTCGATGATCATGCTCGCCGGCTTCCGCGCGTTCCAGGGCATCGGTGCGGGTGCGCTCATGTCGCTGCCGCTGGCGATCATGGGCGACATCCTCGCCCCGCGCGAGCGCGCCAAGTACCAGGGCTTCTTCCTCGCCGTCTTCGGCGTCTCCTCCGTGGTGGGCCCCCTGATCGGCGGTGTGTTCTCCGACGCGAACGAGATCCTCTGGGTGGCCGGCTGGCGCTGGGTGTTCCTCATCAACGTGCCCATCGGCATCATCGCGCTGCTCATGGTGCTCTCCTTCCTCCACCTGCCCCGGTTCCACAAGCACGCCGCACCGCGCATCGACTGGTGGGGCGCCACCGCTGTGATCGTCACCCTCGTGCCGCTCCTCCTCGTGGCCGAACAGGGCCGCGAGTGGGGCTGGGGATCGGCCGCGTCGATCACGTGCTTCGCAGTCGGCGGCGTGGGCCTCATCGCGTTCATCCTCATCGAGCGGGCCATGGGCCCGGACGCGATCATCCCGCTGCGGCTGTTCCACTCCCGCACGTTCTCGATGGCCACCGTGCTCGGCTTCCTCGTGGGCTTCGCCATGTTCGGCGCGATGCTGACCCTGCCGCTGTACCTGCAGATCGTCACAGGCCTGACCCCGACCGAGTCCGGCTTCGCGACGCTGCCCATGATCGGCGGCCTCATGATCGCCTCGATCACCTCCGGCCAGATCGTCTCCCGCACCGGCAAGTACCGCATCTTCCCGATCCTCGGCTCGGCGTTCATGGCGGCCGGCTACGTCGTCCTCACCGGCATGACCATCGACAAGCCCCTCATCTACCTCATGGGCGCCATGTTCCTCATCGGCCTCGGCCTAGGCCAGCTCATGCAGTCGCTCGTCCTCGCCTCGCAGAACTCCGTGGCGCCCAAGGACATGGGCGTCGCCACGAGCTCCGCGACGTTCTTCCGCCAGATCGGCGGCACGATGGGCACCGCTGTGCTGCTGTCTGTCCTCTTCGCGACAATGCCCACGAACATTTCCACCGCGATGCAGGACAAGGACAACCTCACGAGCGCGATCGACGCCGCGCTCACGCCGTCCGTCGCGACCAGCCCGTCCAACCAGGGCGTCATGAACCAGCTCTGGAACCCGATCGTCACCCCGGTCAAGGAGCAGGTGCAGGCCGGCCTCGACCAGGGCACGGCCGCTGCCAAGCAGGGCGCGGACCAGGCCGTCACCCAGCAGGTGACCGACGCCGTCCAGAAGCAGGTCGCCGCCGGCGCGATCCCGGCGTCGGCCGCGCAGGGCGTCATCGACGCCCAGGTCGCGGCAGCCAAGCCCGCCGCCGAGCAGGCCGCGCTTCAGACCGCGTCGCAGAAGGCGGGCGCCTCCGTGGTCAACGGCCGCCTCGAGGTGGACTACGCCGACGCGTCCCAGCGCGGCGCGATCGTGGACAAGCTCGTGCCGACCATGATCGACAAGCTCAAGGAGGGCCCTTCAGGCACTTCGGGCTCCTCGAGCACGTCCGACACCTCGTTCCTCAAGGGTGCCGACCCCCGGCTCACCAAGCCGTTCATGGTGGGGTTCAATCACTCCGCGGTCAGCATCTACTGGGTCGGATTCGGCGTGATCGTGCTCGCGTTCATCCTGTCCTGGTTCTTCAAGGTCCCGCCGCTGCGCGCCCGCTCGGCGCTGCAGGAGCAGGCCGACGCCGCCGGCACGGCGGACGACCTCGGGTCCGACGCCGCGCTGGCCGCCGCCGAGGCCGGCTCGCCGACCGGACCCGACACCGGCGTGATCCGAGTCCAGAAGGGGTGACCGGGGTGGAGGTCCTCGACGAGGGCGGCTCCTCGCTCCGCGAGCGCAAGAAGCAGCGCACGCGCCGTGCGATCCACGACGCCGCGCTGGCCCTCGCGCTCGAGCGCGGCCTCGCGCAGGTGACCGTGGCGGACATCTGCGCGGGCGCGAGCATCTCGGAGAGGACCTTCTTCAACTACTTCCCCTCGAAGGCCGCGGCGACGCTCGGGATCCCGGACCACCCCCTCACCGAGGAGCTCAAGGAGCACTTCCTCGAGGGCCGCGGCACGCTCGTGGAGGACCTCTGCGACCTGGTCGCCGGGATCGTGAGCGGCCCCGAGGGCGACATCCCGCGGATCAAGAAGCTCATGGGCTACGAGCCGGACCTGCTCGCGGCCATGCACCAGTGGTCCTCCGGTGCGCGCAACGGCGTGATCGGGCTCGCCGAGCAGCGCACCACGCCGGACCAGGCCCGCCTCGCGGTGGCGCTCGTCTTCGCGGCGCTCATGCTGCACGCGGACACGGGATACTCCCGCGGTGGGCCGGGGCGTGCCACTGCCGAGGACCTCCGGGGGACCGTGGCGCTGCTGTGCGAGGCTGGATCCGCGCACGACGCCGGCTGAGCGGCTGCCCTCACGCGGGTCCGGCAGGGCTGTGGTCGAGCACCGCCTCAACGGCGTGCGCGGCTTCGCTGACGATGTCGCCCATCGACTGGCGCGCTCGGGCCGGGTCGCGCGAGGAGATCGCCTCGGCCACGTCCCCATGGAGGCGGATCGCCGCGGGCTCGGGATGCTCCGGCATCAGGTGGTGCTGGGTGCGTCCGATGAGGACCTCGGCGACGACGTCCGCGAGGCTGGCGAACAGCTCGTTCCCGGACGCCTCCAGGAGCGTGCGGTGGAATTCGATGTCGTGGGCGAGGTAGGCGGGGAGGTCTCCTTCGCGCCCGGTGACGGACATCCCGATCACCGCGCCTGTGAGCGCGCCGCACTGTTCGGGGCTGGCGTGTGTGGCTGCCAGCTCCGCTGCGATCGGCTCCATTCCGCGCCGCAGGTCGGTGATCGACCTCAACTGCTCGGCGCGTTCGGGACCCGCGAGCCTCCACCGGATCAGGCGCGGGTCGAGGAAGTGCCACTCGTCGCGCGGCCGCAGGGTAATGCCGACGCGCGGCCGGCTCGTCACGAGCCCCATGGACTCAAGCACACGCACCACTTCGCGTGCCACCGATCGGGAAACCCCGTACCGTTCCTCAATGGTCTCCAGCCGGAGTTGGGAGACCGTGCGCAGGCCGCCCCAAAGAAGGTCCGGCCCCATGCTCTCCAGCACGTGCAGGTGCAGGCCGCGCTCTGTCTCGGTCATGACGCCATCTTCCCTTGTTCGTCTGACTAATGCTCTCCGATGTAGGAAATCGCATGCCCGATCTGGGAAGATCATCTGATCTTTGAAGACAACTAGCTTGATTAGTATGATTATTTTTGCGATGCTCGTCACAGCCACCAGTGAGGTGCGTTGCAGAGAAGGAACGGACTGACATGAGACATCACCGAGAACCCGGCCTCTGGGTCGTGATGGGCGTCGCGGGAGCCGGCAAGACCACCGTCGGCCAGGCCTTGGCCGAGGAATTGGGCGTCCCCTGGTGCGACGCCGACGATCTTCATCCGGCGGAGAACGTGGCCAAGATGCGTGCCGGCGTGGCGCTCGACGACGCCGACCGCGCGCCCTGGCTCGCAGCCGTCGGACGCTGGCTGGCCCGCCAGACGGAGGGGGCAGTGGTATCCTGCTCTGCCCTTCGCCGGTCCTATCGGGACAGCCTGCGCCTGCACGCCGGTCCGGTCCGGTTCCTCCACCTGGACGGGCCCGCCGAGGTGGTCCGGGCACGCGTGGAGGCCCGGACCGACCACTACATGCCGCCTTCCCTGGTGGAGAGCCAATACGCCATCCTCGAGCCGCTCGGCCCGGATGAGGACGGCACAACTGTCCGATTCGACCACCCCATCGACACCATCGTCAGCCATGCCACGGACTTCGCCCGCCGCGCCGCCTCACAGACCGCTTTCCAAGGAGCACACTCATGAACCTGTTCGCGGTCAGTACCGCCCTCACGCCCCACGCAGGGACCCTGCAGCTTGTCGCCGCGGCCGTCGTCGGCATCGCCCTGATCGTGGTGCTCATCACCTGGCTCAAGCTCAATCCGTTCCTTAGCCTCACCATCGGCTCCCTGGCTGTCGGTGCGATGGCGAACATGCCTATGGCCGACGTCGTGACCAGCTTCTCGAACGGGGTTGGCTCGACCGTCGCCAGCGTCGGCGTGCTCATCGCCCTGGGCGCGATGTTCGGCCGTCTCCTTGCAGACTCCGGCGCAGCCGACCAGATCGTTGACACGCTCGTGGGCAAGGCCGGGACACGGATGCTGCCATGGGCCATGGGACTGGTCGGTGCCCTGATCGGCCTGCCCATGTTCTTCGAGATCGGCCTGGTTCTGCTGATGCCGGTGATCATGCTCGTCTCGGTGCGCTCGGGCCTCTCCCTGGTCCGGGTCGGCATCCCCGCACTGGCCGGCCTGTCAGCCATGCACGGTCTTGTTCCGCCCCATCCGGGACCGCTGGTCGCGATCGGCGCCCTGAAGGCCGACTTGGGCATCACCCTGATCATCGGAGTCCTCATTGCCATTCCCGTGGTCGTGATCTCCGGTCCGCTGTTCGCCAAGGTCGCCGGCCGATGGGTCAACGTCGCTGCGCCGCAGCTGGTCATCACTGAACGGGAGAAGCAGCTCCTGGCCGCGGGGCACGGCGGCGGCCACGCCACGCCGACTGCCCCCGCTGCCGGGGCCGGGAAGAACGCCGCGTCCGCCGGCGCGCGCGCACGCCAGCCTCGGTTCTCCGTCACGCTGGCGACCGTCCTGCTGCCGGTCGTGCTGATGATGGCCAAGGCGATCGCCGACATCGTGTCCAGCGCCAACAGCCCGGTGCGCGTCGTGCTCGACTTCCTCGGAAACCCGCTGATCGCGCTGCTGCTGGCCGTGCTGGTCGCCGTGGTGACCTTCGGCCGGGGCTCCGGCATGGACCGTCGGGCCATCGCCTCATCCCTCGAGCAGTCGCTGCCGCCCATTGCAGGCATCCTGCTCATCGTCGGCGCGGGCGGTGGCTTCAAGCAGACGCTGATCGACACGGGCATCGGCACGGTGATCACCAACTTTGCCGCCAGCTCCGGCATCTCCGTGCTCTTCCTGGGCTGGCTGGTCGCCGTGCTGATCCGCCTCGCCACCGGCTCTGCCACCGTGGCCACGGTCACCGCCGCCGGCGTCCTCGCACCGCTGGCGGCGAGCCTGCCGACTGCTGAGACATCCCTGCTCGTGCTCGCGATCGGCACCGGCTCGGTCTTCTTCTCCCACGTGAACGACGCCGGGTTCTGGCTCGTCAAGGAGTACTTCCGCATGGACATCGTCCAGACCATCAAGACCTGGTCACTGATGGAGACGCTGATCTCGGTCGTGGGCCTGGTCCTCGTCCTCGCCGTCGGCATGTTCGTCTGACTCCGCCCGGGCCCCCTCCTGGGACGAGCGTCCCAGGGCCCCCTTCCCACCGGGGCGCTCGTTCCCTAGGCTGGAAACCGGATTCCCACCGGTACCGACCCAAGGAGCACTCATGCAGTACCGCACGCTCGGGCGCAGTGGCGCCGTCGTCTCGGCGTTCGCGCTCGGAACCATGACATTCGGGGCCGAGGCGGATGAGGCAACCTCGCATGCGATCCTCGACGACTACGCCGAAGCCGGGGGCACGTTCATCGACACGGCGGACGTGTACAGCCACGGTACGTCCGAGGAGATCGTGGGGCGGTGGCTTGCGGGCGGATCGGGCCGGCGCGAGGCGATGGTCGTGGCGACCAAGGGCCGCTTCCCGATGGGGGACGGGCCCAACGACCTCGGCACCTCCCGCCGCCACCTGCGTACAGCCCTCGACGCGTCGCTGCGCCGCCTCGGGACGGACCACATCGACCTGTACCAGATGCACGCCTGGGACCCGCACACCCCGATCGAGGAGACGCTCCGCTTCCTCGACGACGCCGTGTCTGCCGGGAAGATCGGCTACTACGGCTTCTCCAACTTCCTCGGCTGGCAGCTCACCAAGGCCGTCTACGAGGTCAAGGCGCACGGCTGGGCCGCGCCCGTGACGCTGCAGCCGCAGTACAACCTGCTGGTGCGCGGCATCGAGTCCGAGGTGGTGCCCGCCGCGCTCGACGCCGGGATGGGGCTCCTCCCGTGGGGCCCGCTGGCCGGGGGCTGGCTCAGCGGGAAGTACCAGCGGGACGTCGCGCCCACAGGCCACACGCGCCTCGGCGAAGACCCGCAGCGCGGCATGGAGGCCTGGGAGCCGCGCAACGCCCGCGCCAAGACCTGGGACATCATCGACGCCGTCGGGTCGGTGGCACAGGGTCACGGCGCCTCGCCGGCGCAGGTCGCCCTGAGGTGGCTCCTGGACCGGCCTGCGGTCACCTCGGTGATCCTCGGTGCGCGGACCCGCGAGCAGCTCGCCGACAACCTCAAGGCCGCGGACCTCGCACTCACGGCTGAGGAGGTCGCGGAGCTGACCCGGGTCAGCGAGCCGGACCTCGAGGCCTACCCGTACGGCACCAAGGCGATCGCGCAGCGCAGCCGCAAGATCGAGGGCGGCCGGTAGGCCACTCAACGGCGAAGATCTGGCCACTCGACGATTCAGTCGTCGAGTGGCCAGATCTCTCAGGTGCTTGGCCGATTCTCGCCCGGCGAGTGGCCCCGCGGGCGCTCAGCCCTGGGTTGTGCCGCCCGAGGCGCTGCCGGAAGCGGAACCTGAGCCCGCGCCGTCGTGCATCCGGTGGCCGCCCTGACCGCCGTGGCCGAAGTTCGCGTCCGCGGTGACCGTCTTGTAGTCGGCGCTGACCTCGTACTTCGTGGTGGTGCTGCCGGACGTGGCGACGACGTCGAACGAGCCGTCCGAGTCCTTCCACGAGTCCTTGACCGTGGCGTTGGCGTCCTTGGCCTTGATGGCCGCGGTGACCTTCGAGAGCTCGTCGCTCGTGAGCGGCGTGCGCTGCCCACCCATCCCGTGGCCGCCCATGCGATGGGCGGCGGCCTGCGTGACCGTCTTGTAGTCGGCGCTGACCTCGTAGCGGACGGTCGAGCCGTTGGACGTGGCCATCGCGTCGAACGAGCCATCCGCGTCCTTCTCGACCTTCGTAACGTTCGCGTTGGCGTCCTTGGACTTGATGGCCGCGGTGACCTTGGCGGTCTCGTCGGCCGACGCCGCGGTGTGCTGGCCGCGGGCATGCGTGCCCGAGCCGCTCGATGACGTGGCCGAGGGGCTCGGCGTCGAGGCCGCGCTGGCTACTGCGGCTCCGCCGCCGATGAGGGCGGCCGCCGCGACCACCGTCGCGGCGGTATAGCCGATGCGCTTGGTGACCTTCATGTGGTTCTCCTGTCGATGAGCGGCCCGGCGGACTTCACCGAACCGTCCACTCCACTGTCCTTCACGAACCTGTCACGCGGCTTTCCCTGACCCGTGGACGGAGTGGGAGTTTGCTCGGGGTGCGCTGCATGCCACGTTCGGATGATTCCGTCGGTCCGGAGGGCGAACCCGCACAGAGCATAGGCTCGGGGGATGGCCAACAGCCCCTCCGGCGAGTCCGTGATCCGCCGCGTGGTCCGGCTCCTCGACGCGTTCACCCGCGAGCGGCCGGCCCTCACCCCGGCCGAGCTCGCCCGCGCGGCCGGCCTGTCGACGTCGACCGCGCACCGCCTCGCCACCGACCTCGCCGCCGAGGGCCTCCTCGCCCGCGCCGAGGACGGCCGCTTCTCGGTCGGGGCGCGCATGTGGGAGCTGGCCGCCCGCTCCAACCCGCTCGAGGAGTTCCGCCGTCGCGGCCTGCCGTTCCTCGAGGGGATCCACGCGGCCGTCCGGCAGCACGTCTCCCTCGCCGTCGCGGATGTGGACAGCGGCACGGTCCTGTACGTCGAGCGCCTCGACCAGCACGGGAACGTCGTGGAGAACCTCGGCGAGGTGGCCGCGCGCCTGGGTCTCACTGCGACGTCGCCCGGCCTGGCCATCCTTGCGCACGAGGCGCCTGCAGTGCGCGAGCGGGTGCTCGCCGTCGTGCGCGAGGGGCACCCGGGCGAGGGGACGCACGACGACGCCCCGCACCTCCGCGCGGCCCTCGCCGACGTGCGGCGCACCGGGTACGCCCGGCTGGCGGGGGTGCTCGTCGAGGGGAACGTCGGCTACGCGGTGCCGGTGTTCGGGGCGGGCAACGCCGTGGTCGGGGCGATCTCGGTGGTCCTGCCCCTGGCCGAGGACAGGCCGGAGCTCCTCCTGCCGGTTCTGGTAGCCGCCGGCCGCGGGCTCTCGCGTGCGATGGGCGCCGAGCGGCGGCCCTACGGCGATCGGTCGTGGATGCGGCCGTAGCCAGGGCTACTCGGCGAATACCTTCCCGGGATTGAGGATGTTCCCCGGGTCGAAGACCGCCTTGATCTGGCGCTGGAGCGCGTACTGGGCCTCGCCCAGCTCGTCGCCGAGCCATCTGCGCTTGAGCAGGCCGATCCCGTGCTCGCCCGTGAGCGTCCCGCCGAGCTCGAGGGCCGTGGCGAAGATCTCCCCGGCGGCCTCCCAGATCTCCTGTGGGACGTCCTCGCCGGTGAAGACGAAGGTGGGGTGGAGGTTCCCGTCCCCGGCGTGGCACGAGGTGGGGATCATGACGCCGTACTTCTCCTCGATGCGGCGCACGGCGGCGAAGGCGGCTCCCATCCTGTCCCGGGGGACCGCGATGTCCTCGACCAGCAGGGTGCCCATCGCCTCGAGCGCGGGGAACGCGCCCCGCCGCACGTCGACGAGGCGCCGGGACTCCTCCGGGTCGGTCGTGAGCTGGACCGCGGCCCCGGAGACGCGGAGGAGCTCCGCGACCTCTGCGGCCGTGGCTGCCGCGGCGGGGCCGTCGCACTGGACGAGGACGTACGCGTCGCCACGGGCGGCGTGGCCGGTGAACCGGGCCACGCAGTCGAGGGTGGGGCGGTCCATGAGCTCCATGATCGCCGGGACGTGGCCGGCGCGGGTCACCTCGGCGATGGCGGAGAGCGCGTCCCCGAGCGTGCCGAAGTACGCGCCGATCGTGGCGATCTCCCCGGCGACGAGCGGCTGGAGCTTGAGCGTGCACTCGACGATGACACCGAGCGTGCCCTCCGAGCCGATCATGAGGGCGCACAGGTCGTAGCCCGTGACGCCCTTGACCGTGCGGTGGCCCACCTCCAGGAGCGTGCCGTCCGCGAGGACGACCTTCAGCGCGAGCACCGCCTCGCGGGTCACCCCGTACTTCGCGCACAGCAGGCCCCCGGCGTTCATGGCGATGTTCCCGCCCACGGTGGAGATGTCCTTGCTCGCCGGGTCAGGCGCCCACCAGAGGCCGTGCTCCGAGAGGCGCCCGTTGAGCGCCCCGTTGAGGATGCCGGGCTGGACCACCGCGAGGCGGTTCTCGGCCGAGACCTCGAGGATGCGGTCCATGTCGCGGAGGGACAGGACGATCTCGCCGGGCCCGCCGATCGCCCCGCCCGCGAGGCCGGTCCCGGCACCGCGGGTCACGAGCGCGACCCCCGCCCCGGACGCGATCCGGCAGACCGCCTGCACGTCCTCGACGCTTCCCGGATAGACGGCCGCGAGCGGCACGCCGGCGGATCGGTGGCCCGAGCGGTCCGTGGTGTACGGCGCCAGGTGTGCCGGGTCGGTCTCGACCTTGCAGGGCGGCGTTCAGGGCCTCGACGACGGCGTCGAGCTGTGCGGTCTGCATGCCAGCATCATGGACGAGAAGCCTCGCCCGGCCCAAACCCGTCTGGCTCACGCCGGGACCGCGGCCCCCGGGGCCGTCCGCTCCGCCGCGTGCTCGGACACGATGTGCTCGGCGGCGGCGAACGCCCTCGTCACCGCGGAGCCGAGCGTGGCCCCGCCGCCCGGGTAGGCGTCCTTGAACACGGTCGCCGAGCAGTTCCCCGCGGCGTACAGGCCGGGGATCGGCTCGCCGGAGGGGGTCAGGACCCGGCCGTCGAGGTCCGCCGCGAGGCCGCCGGCGGTGCCGAGCGCGCCGGGGCGGATGCGCACCGCGAAGAACGGGCCGATCTCGAGCGGGGCCAGGCACGGGTTCGGGCCCACGGCCGGGTCCCCGAGGTGCCGGTCCTGCTCGGTGGACCCTCGGCCGAACTCGGAATCGACCCCGGCCCGCGCGTCCGCGTTGAACTTCCGCACGGTCGCGGCGAGGGCGCCGGCGTCGATACCGATCGCCTCGGCCAGATCCGCGAGGCTCTCGGCCCGGTGCATCCAGGGCGCCACGGTCCCGGCGGGGTTCCCGGCCACCGGATACCTGCTGTGGTAGGTGGCATCGAACACGAGCCAGGCCGGATCGTTCGCGGGCCGGGACGTCGCGGGATCGACATTGGCGAACACGCGTGAGAGGTCGTGGTAGTTCATCGCCTCGTTCACGAACCGCTTGCCTGCCGCGTTGACCGTGATCGACCCGGGCAGCGTCATCTCCACGTTGCCCATCCGCCCGGTCGGCGCGCCCTCATACTCCCGGTCCTCGGGCGCGATCACGGGCACACCCCAGATCGCGCCCGTCTGGGCCAGCATCGCGCCCGCACGCAGGCCGAGCAGGAGCCCGTCGCCGGTGTTGGACGGCGCGCCGATGGGGGTGGTGGGGAACCTCAGGAGCGACGCGGCGAGCCCCGCGTTGCGCTCGAACCCGCCCGACGCGATGAGCACCGCACCGGCGGTGGCGCGCGACGGCGAACCCCCGCCGACGCGCACGAGCCAGCGGGCGCCGTCGTGCGCGTCCCCGCCTTCCACTGGCACGTCGAGGGGCTCGAGCCCCGTCACAGGCGCGGAGACCGCGAGGTCCACCCCGCGCTCGACGGCCGTCGCGACCAGGGCGCCGACGAGCGCGCCGCCCATCGTGCGCACCCCTGAGGCCGCACGCCTGGCCAGCAGCTCGGGATCCGGGGCGGCCCCGTGGAGGTGGTCCCGCTCGTTCATCGAGATGAGCGGCAGGTACGTGGGCGGGCGCAGCGATTCGGCGAGGCCGGGTACGCCGGGGAAGTGGGCGGGGTCGAACGGGTCGTTGTCGAGGCTGCGGCCGCCGGCTACGGCGCCGGGCCACTCCATGTGGTAGTCCGGCCGGCTGAGCGGGGTGAGCCGCACATGGGTCTCGCGGTCGAGGAAGTCCACGGCCGCCCGCGACGTCCGCAGGTACCAGTCGATCTCCTCCTCGGTCATCGCGCCGCCCGTCGCCGCGCGCAGGTAGGCCGCCGCGGCGTCGGGGGAGTCGAGGCCGGGCGCGGCGAGCGGGTTGTCCGGCGCCCAGATGACGCCCCCGCCCGCCGCGCTCGTCCCGCCGAGGCGCGTGGCCTTCTCGAGCACGACGACGCGGAGCCCCGTCGCGGCTGCCCGGCACGCCGCGACGAGCCCGGCGGCGCCGGAGCCCATGACGGCGAGGTCATAGTGCTCGTCGAGGGCATCGACAGGGGTGAGGAAGCTCATGCGGTTGCTCCTTGGGCACATTCGGCGACGGCGTCGTCGCTGGACAGGGCGGGGATGTCGATCGCGACTTTGCCGACACGGGCCCTCTCGCCCTCTGGCGTGGAGCGGTCGCGGAGGAGTCGGAACGCGGCGTCGAGCTCGTCGAAGCCGAAGCGGTGCGTGATCAGAGCCCGGCACGCGTCCTGGTTGCGGTCGAGGAGGTCGAGTGCGTCGGCCATGTGCAGCGAGTTCCGGGAGCCGAGAAGGTCGATCTCCTTGACGGGCAGCGCTCGCATCGAGAGGGTGAGCTCTCGGTCGCTGATTCCCACCGCCACGACCCGTCCGGCTGGCGCGACGAGGTCGACTGCCGTGCGGAGCGACGCCGGCGCGCCGGTCGCGTCGATCACAAGGGAGGGCCCCTTGCCGTCCGTCCACGCGTCTATCTCGCCGCGCTGGGCCTCGTCGGGGAATCCAGGCCGGACCTCGAGGGCCGTCTCCGCGCCGAGCTCCGCGGCGATCGCGAGCCGCCCGGCATCGGTGTCGAGGACCGCGACGCTGCACCGCACCTCCCGCAGCGCGAGCAGCGCGAAGAGCCCGATCGGCCCCGCCCCGCTCACGAGCACCCGCTCGCCGGCGGCGGCCCGCCCTCGGCGTACGGCCTGCAGCGAGATCGAGACCGGCTCCCACAGCGGCGCGAGGTCCAGCGGCAGCCCATCGGGCAGGCGGTGCGTGCGGTCGAGCGGCACGAGCATGAACTCGGCCAGCGCGCCGTCCTCGTCGTAGCAGCCGTAGACGCTCATGTGGGCGCACGCGTTCGGGCGCCCGATCGACGAGCACGCGTAGCAGGCCCCGCACGCGGCGTAGGGGGAGACCGCGACATGGTCCCCTACCGCGAACGCCCCGCCCTCATCGTCGGGGTGCAAAGCAGTGATCGTCGCGGAGAACTCGTGGCCCTGGACCATGGGCAGCGGTGTGGCGTAGTCGTCCTCCCAGATGTGCACGTCCGTGCCGCACAGCGTCACGCTGCGCACGCGCACGACGGCGTGTCCCCGGCTCGGGCGCGGTTCCGGGGCCTCCTCGTAGCGGATGGTCTCTTTGGACACGGTGCGGGCCACTCTCATCGCGCGGCCCCGGCCGGCTGGGGCACACTCTGGACCGCCAGCCGCTCGGCGCCGAAGAAGGGCTTCCACGGCACGACCGTGCGGGTGGCGATGAGGCCCTCGCGACGGAACGGGTCGGCGTCGAGGAGGCGCGCGACGTCGTCCGCGGATCCGCCGGTGAAGACCAGGAGCGCGCCTGCGCCGTTGCCGGTGGGGCCGGAGACGACGAGGCGCCCGGCCTCGTGCTGTCCTGAGAGGAACGCGACGTGCTCGGGGCGGTGCGTGTCCCGGAGCGCGTCGTGCCCGGTGGTGCCGGTGTACTCGTAGGTGACGGCGAAAAGCGCCATGGGAGCCTCCTTGCGTGAGGGTCGGGGTCGTTCAGCCCAGTGTGCTGTGACCCGCGGCACCCGCGGGGAGGTTGTCCCATTCAGTGGGATGCGGGTCAGGCTCCGGTGCGCCACTTGGCGCGCGTGTACTGCGGGGGCCAGTAGTCGAGCTCCACGCCGAGCTCGTGGGCGGCGCGGAGCGGGAAGTGCGGGTCGCGGAGGAACTCGCGGGCCACCATGACGGCGTCCGCCGCGCCCTCGTCCACGATCTGGGCCGCCTCCTGCGGTGTGGTGATGAGGCCCACGGCGTTCACCGGCATCCCGGTCCTGTCGCGGACGGCCGTCGCGAACGCGACCTGGTATAGGGGCTTGACGGGGATGCTCGCCCGGGCGACGAGGCCGCCCGAGGACAGGTCGAACCAGTCCGCGCCCGCGGACGCTGCCCACCCCGCCACCGTGATGGTGTCCTCGAGGTTCCAGCCGCCGTCCACCCAGTCCGTGGCGGAGAGGCGCACGAGGAGCGGCACGCCGTCGCCCGCGTCCGCACGCACGGCCCGCACGATCTCCAGGAGCAGGCGCGCCCGGTTCTCGAGGCTGCCGCCGTACTCGTCGGTGCGCAGGTTGGAGAGCGGGGAGAGGAACTGGTGGATGAGGTACCCGTGGGCGCCGTGGATCTCGAGCGCATCGAAGCCGGCTCCGAGGGCCCGGCGGGCGGCCGCGGCGAAGTCCGCCACGACGCCCTGGATCTCCTCGACGGTGAGCGCCCGGGGCGCGGCGTAGCCGTCGAACGCGACGGCGGAGGGCGCCACCGTCTCCCAGCCGCCGTCCTCGGGCGACTGGGTGCCGTGGCCGCTCCACTCCCGGTACGTCGAGGCCTTCCGCCCGGCGTGCGCGAGCTGCATCGCTGCGGTGGCGCCCTGGGCGTGGATGAACGCGACGATCTCGCGCCACGCCTCCGCCTGCGCCTCGTTCCAGATCCCCGTGTCCCAGTTGGTGATGCGGCCCGCGGGGTTCACGGCAGTCGCCTCGGTCATGACGAGGCCCGCGCCGCCGCGGGCGAACGATCCGAGATGGGCGAGGTGCCACCCGGTGGGCACCCCGTCCCACCCTTCCACGGAGTACTGGCACATGGGGGAGACCCACAGCCGGTTCCGGACGTGGATGGCCCGGAGGTCAACAGGGGTGAAGAGCTTGGCTGCGCACATGACGCCAAGGTTTCCGCGGCAGCCGCGACGAGGTCAATTCGCGTTCAGGTTTCACCACAGATCCGTACAGGTTTCACCAGCAAAGGCGCGGAGCCCGCGCGAAACGCCGGGGAAGCCCGGGGGCGCGCCGTCGTGGGCGCCGTGGTCCTGGTGAAGGCCGCACACGCGGCTGGTGAAACCTGAACGCGGTCTTATGCCCGACGCCGCTCCCACGCCGAGTGCCCCAGCGTCACCACCGCGATGAGCACCCCAGTGGCGCCGAGTCCCAGGAGGAAGATCGCACCATACCGCCCCGCATCCGCAAACCCGGCCGTGAGGAACGTCCCCACGGAGCTGCCCAGGAACAGCGCGCACGCGAACAGGGCGACGGTCGTGGCCCGGGCCTTCGGCGCGACCTCCGTGGCCCATCCCTGAACGGACGAGTGCAGCACAGCGTTCGAGGCGCCCACGAGCAGAGCCGTGGCCGTGACCGTCACCGGAATCTGCGCGACGGACGACGCCGCGTACCCCACCAGCAGGATCACCCCGCCGATCCCCATGAGCTGGGTCCGCGTGAACCGCTTCACGAGGCCGCGCATGAACCTCGCCCCCACGATCACTCCGACCCCGTAGGCGGCGGCGAGCAGTCCCGCGAGGGCGATCGGCACGTCCGCGTGCTGCAGGGCCGGGACAAAGTAGGTCAGGATGCCCATGAGCACCGCGCCCTCGAGGACCGCCACGCCGTAGACCCCCAGGGCTGCGCCCGAGAACGCCGCGCGGAAGTCCACGTGACCGCGGCGGTGCGTGGCGCCGTCGTGCGCCCGGCGGAGGAAGAACAGCAAGGCGAGGCAGCCGAGCGCCGGGAGCCCGAACACCACCCGCCAGTCCGTGAACGCCGCGAGGGCGCCTGCCGCGAGCGTCGCACCCGTGGTGCCGAGCGCCGAGTAGATCTGGAGGTCCGAGAGGCCGCGGGCGCGCTCGATCCCGGTGCGGGTGTCGCCGATGATCGTCAGGAGGGTCGGGTACAGGCAGCCGGCCATGAGTCCTGCCGCGGAGCGCGCCACGAGCAGGGGTGCATGGGCGCTGAACAGGGTGCTTGCGACCGCGGCCACGGCCAGCCCCGCGAGGGCCGTCCGGAGCACCGTCACTCTGCCGAACCGGTCGCTGATGAACCCCCACAGCGGCTGGCCGAGGGCATAGAAGAGGGCATACGACGCGACGAGGCCCACCGCCTCGGCGAGCGTCATGCCCGTGCGGCTGGCGAGGACCACGAGCATCGGGGGCGTGGCGAACCGGTCGAAGAACGAGAGGAAGCCGATCGACCTCAGGACCGGGTCGGGGATCGCCCCGGTGCCGGCTGCTTTCTCGGAGTCCTTCGTCGCTGTCACCGCTCCACCCTATCCGGCGCCCGATCCCGGCCGGGTGCTTGAATGGGGCCGTGGAGATCAGGTGGCTCGAGGCGTTCGTGGCCGTCGCGGAGGAACTGCACTTCGGGCGGGCGGCGTCGCGGCTGCACGTCGCGCAGTCGCCCCTGAGCCAGACGATCCGGAAGCTCGAGAAGGACATCGGCGTGCCGCTGTTCGACCGCAGCACGCGCAGTGTCTCGCTCACCGCCGCCGGGCGCTCGCTGCTGCCGCACGCGTACCGGGCGCTCGAGGAGCTCGAGGTGGCCCGGCAGGCCGCGCACGCGTCGGTCGGCACGGTCTACGGGCACCTCACCATCAGCTTCACGGGCGCGATCAACCACCGAACACTCCCGCGCCTCACCCGGGCGCTGCGCCGGCGGTACCCGGACGTTGTCCTCTCGCTCCAGGGTCGGGTGGTGACGGGCGACGCCGTCACGCACCTCATGCAGGGGACGCTCGACTTGGCCTTCGTGGGGCTGCCGCTCGACCCGTCCCCGCTCGAGTCCCGACTGATCGCGCGCGAGGCGCTCGGCGCCGTCGTGCCCGTGGACCACCCGCTCGCGCACCGCGCCACGCTCGAGCTCGCGGAACTGCGCGACGAGGACTTCATCATGATGCCCTCCGGCGGCGGCTCCGACCTCGAGCGGACCGCGACCGCGGCGTGCGTCGCGGCGGGGTTCCGGCCGCGCGTGGTGCAGACCATCGGCGACCCGTTCATGATCCTCACGTTCGTGGCCGCGGGCATGGGCGTGAGCCTCGTGAGCGAGGGGATGAGCGACATCCTGCCCCACGGGGCCGTGTACGTGCCGCTGGCAGTGCCGGCCGCCGGGGAGCCGCCCTCCCTTCGCCACGGGCTCGCGTGGTCGCCGGCGAACCCGTCGCGCGTGCTGCCGTATGTCCTCGAGGTCGCCACGGAGGTGCTGCCGACGCCGGCGTGAGGCTCGGCCGTGGGTGCGTGCCACCCAGCGTGAGCGCACCGGCAGTTGGTACGATCCGGAAGTGAGTCCCACGCTGTCTGCGCCCTCGTACATCCCGTCCCCGACGGTGAGCGGGTTCCCGATCGGGCCCTTCACCATCCACTTCTACGCCCTGTGCATCATCGCCGGAATCGTGGTCGCAGTGTGGATCGCCTCGCGGCGCTGGAAGGAGCGCGGCGGCCTGCCGGGCCAGGTCACTGACATTAGCCTGTGGGCGGTCCCTTTCGGGATTGTCGGCGGCCGCATCTACCACGTCATCACCGATCCGGAGCTGTACTTCCTTCCCGGGAGGAACCCGTGGAACGCGTTCGCGATCTGGGACGGCGGCCTCGGGATCTGGGGCGCCGTCGCCCTCGGCGCGCTCGGCGCGTGGATTGGGTGCCGGCGCGCCAAGGTCTCGTTCATCGCGTTCGCGGATACGGTCGCCCCGGGGGTGCTCATCGCGCAGGGGATCGGCCGGTGGGGCAACTGGTTCAACAATGAGCTCTACGGCGACCCGACGGACCTGCCGTGGGGCCTGCAGATCCACCAGATGGACTCCGCCACCGGCCAGGCCGTGACGGACCTGGCCGGCAACCCCGTGGTGATCGGCTACTTCCAGCCCACGTTCCTCTACGAATCCGTGTGGTGCCTCGTGACCGCCGCCGTGATCCTGTGGCTCGACCGGCGCTTCCGCCTCGGCGCGGGGAGCGTGTTCGCGCTGTACGTCGCCGCCTACACGGCGGGCAGATTCGCATTCGAGCTCATGCGCTCCGACTACGCGAACCTCATCCTCGGCCTGCGCGTGAACACGTGGGTCTCTGGGCTGCTGTTCCTTGCGGGCGCCATCGCATTCCTGCTCACCTTTCGGCGCAAGCGGTCGACGGCCTACCCCGCCTCGGCCGCGGTGCCCGCCGGCCCGGGGGCCGGCGCCGAAGGGGAGCCAACCGACCAGGAGAAGCCCTCCGAGGACTGAACGGTCCCGGTGCCGGTTACGCGCCCTCGCCTGAGTCTGCCCCCGGTTGTGGAGAGTGCCCCCTTCGGATGAAGGGGGCACTCTCCACAACCGGGGGCGTTCTGCATTCGGCAGCGCAGGCGCCAAGGACCCCAACGCGTCATCCTTCCCTGTCTTCTGGACTGAGCCTCTTGCACCCTGGAGTGAGACGAGACACAATAGAAGCATGTTCATTAAGTGAACGTCACGTTCAAATATGCCACGACGGGGAGCCAACGGCGGCTCACCGGGCCCGAGAGACGAGGACTCCCATGAGCACCATGCACCGCATCCTGACCAGCGCCTTCGGCACGTTCGGCTTCTTCGCGGCCCCGCGCCGCGGGACCGCTGACGCAGACGCCCGCGAGGTCCCCGGTGACCGTTGGGGTGCCCTGACTTCCAGCCCGTGGATGGGCTTGTACATCGAGGAAGCCGACGCGGCCTGAGGCCGACTGATCCGGACCTGCCAGAGGTGAGCACATGACGTATTGGCGTCAGAAGACCAGGCGCAAGGCCGGCAGGCCCGTCGAGGAGATCCTCCGCGCGAGGGACGAGCGGAGGTCCGCGGTCCTGGCGGCGTGTGTCGCGGAGGTGAAGGGAACGCTCGGCGCCGACGCCGTCACCCATGCACTCGTTGCAGAGCACGCAGGGGTTCCCGTGCAGTTCGTGCGGTGGAAGTACCCGTCGCGCGGGAGCCTCGTGGCGCTCGCGCTGCCGCTGGCGTCCTAGGCGAGCGCCTTCCCGAGCTCGTCGGAGGCCTGGAAGAGCAGGTCCACCGTCTCGGGCAGCCGATCCGTCTTGAAGCGCGGCGTGGGACCCTGGACGACGACGATGCCGACCAAGGCGCCGCCGGCATCCCGGACCGCCCGGGCCATGGCGAAGAGCCCCTCCTCGAGCTCGTCGTCGAGGATCGCGTAGCCCTGGTCCCGGACGCGGTGCACCTCCCGGATCAGCGCATCGCGGCTCGTAATCGTGGACTTGGTGAAGCGTTCGAGCTTGGCGGGGAGCGCCTCCGCAATCTTGTCATCGCTCAGCTCGGCCAGGAGGACCTTCCCCGTGGCGCTCGCGTGCGCCGGGTACGTGACGCCGACGTACAGGTGGGACACGTTCAGGTAGCGCGAGCCGGAGGCCTCGGCAATCACGTCGTACGACGTCTCGCTCCGCATCATGGCGAAGCTCATCGTCTCCTTGATCTTTGCGGCGTACTCGTCAAGGACGGGCTGGATGCGGGCGACCACGCCGGTGTACGGGTCCGCGAGCTTGCCGAGCCGGGCCATCTGCCATCCGAGCATGTAGCGGTTGTCCACCCTGTCCACGAAGCCCGTCTGCTCCAGCGTCAGGAGGAGGCGGAAGGCAGTGGGGCGGGTCATGCCCGCCGCCTGGGCGACCTCTGTCGCAGTGATGCCCTGCCGATGGCGGCCGAGCTCGCGGAGGATCGCCGTGGCCTTGACCACCGACTTGTTGGTCAGGTCGAGGGTCTCTTCAGCGCCTGACCCCTCGCTGTCAGGCCGTGTCTCGGCTGCTTCGGTTCGCCGCGCCATGTCCGCTCCCGGTTCGGATGATTGCGGGGGCTCCCTTGCCCCCCTTGTCACTTCCGATCCATCCTAGGGCCTTTCCTCAGTTGTCGAACGGCGCGTTCACCTTCGGAGCTGAGGCTGGCGGCACCG
This sequence comes from Sinomonas cyclohexanicum, assembly GCF_020886775.1. Lineage (GTDB taxonomy): Bacteria > Actinomycetota > Actinomycetes > Actinomycetales > Micrococcaceae > Sinomonas > Sinomonas cyclohexanicum. The sequence continues at coordinate 4,237,261 of NZ_AP024525.1, read as the reverse complement.
ACGGCGGCCCCCGGTGGCGAGGGCCGCCGTCGTGCGCTCAGACGTTCGCGAGGCTCGGCGCCGACAGGTCCGGCAGGTTCGCCGACGCCGACACCGCGCTCCGTGCGGCGAGGGCGAGGAGGCCGCCGTCGGAGGCCACCGGCATGAAGCGGAATCCGAGGGCGAGCATTTTCCGGGAGAGCTCGGGCTCGCCCGTGTAGATGCCGGGGATGACTCCGGCGTCGGTGCACCGCCGCGCGATGTCGGCCAGGACGGCGGCGTGCCCGCCCGTGGTCAGTTCCTCGAGCGATACCCCGAGGCTCAGGGACAGGTCGTATGGGCCCACGAAGATCCCGTCGGGCCCTGTTGCGAGGATCCCGTCGAGGTTCGCCAGCCCTTCTGCCGTCTCGATCATCAGGATGCACAGCGCGTCCTCCCGCGGGTCGCCGGGCATGGGCTTCGGGTAGCGCGGGCTGCGACGGGTCGGGCCGTAGCTGCGCTTCCCCCTGGGCGCGAACCGGCAGGCGGCCACGAGGGCCCCCGCGGTGGTCGGGTCCTCGACCGTCGGGAAGACGAGTCCACCGGCCCCGGCGTCGAGCACGCGGCCCGCGGCCCCGAGGTCATGGCCGGATACCCGCACGATGGACGGTACCGAGAACGCGTGCGCGGCGTCGATGAGGTCCTTGAACTCGGAGAGCTCCGCTCCGCCGTGCTGGCCGTCGATGCAGATCCAGTCGAATCCCTCGGCGGCGAGGACGTCCACCGCCGCGGGGTCGCGGAAGCTGCTCCAGGCGCCGAGGTGGGCCCTGCCGTCGCCCAGCGTCAGGCGCGGCGCCGGCAGGGGGCTGTGCACGGCGCTTTCCCCGTGGATCTTCATGTTCTTCCTTCCTTCGTCCTTTGCGGATTGCGGTGCGCTGGTGGTGGCGCGGGCGAGGGGCGCCCTCCCGACGCAGTGCGGGAGGGCGCCCCTCATCGTCATCTGGTCAGTCCATGGGGGCCGAGGTGTCGCTCAGGCTCAGACCCGTCGTCTCGGGTGCGAGGAACTGGGAGATGATGGCGCCGAGGGCGCAGATGCCGGCGGCGATCAGCATGGTCGCGCCGACCCCGAGGGCGGTCACCGACATCGGCAGGACGAAGGTTCCAGCCGCCGCACCGATGCGGGAGAAGGCGGTCGCGAAGCCGACGCCGGCCCCGCGGATCTCCGTGGGGAAGACCTCTCCGGGGAACACACCGGTCAGCGCGGTGGAGATGGCGTTCGCGAAGGAGAACGTCATGAAGCTGACGAGGATGATGATCGGGGACACATGGGCCAGGAGGCCGATGGCCACGAGGGCCGCCGCGCTGATCCACATCGGCGGGATGGCGAGCTTGCGGCGGCCGACGCGTTCGATGAGGAACATCGCGGCCACGGCGCCGCCTGCCACGACGCCGTTGAGTAGCAGGGCGCCCGCGAGGCCGTCCTCGACACCGAGGCTCTCGAGCACGATGGGCGCAAAGGTGGCGATGGCGAAGTACGGCGTGACGTTGCAGACCCAGTACATGGAGACGAAGGTGGTCGACTTGATGTACTGACGCGAGAACAGCTTCCGGAAGCTTGGCGTCACGGGCTTCTCGTTCGCGAGATCTCGGATCTCGGCTTCCTCCATGTACTCCTGGGCGACCGCGAGGCCTTCTTCGCGGCGTCCCTTGCTGATGAGCCATCGCGGAGACTCCGGTGTGCCGAGGCGGAGCAGGAAGACGATGAGCGAGGGGACCGTGCTCATGCCGAGGATGATGCGCCAGTCAGCGTGGATGCCCGTGGACATGTAGTAGCCGATCGCGTAGGAGAGCAGGTAGCCGACGTACCAGGCGACCTCCTGGAACGCCATGAGCTTGCCGCGCAGCCGGGCCGGGGAGAACTCGACCATGAGCGGCCAGCCGATCGCGTAGTCGGCGCCGATTGCCATGCCCATCAGGAGGCGGATGGCGAAGAGCTGCCACGCATCGGTGACGAAGAACTGCCCGGCGGAGCCGACGAGGAAGATCGACAGGTCCACGATGAACATTGGCTTCCGGCCGATCTTGTCCGCGAGATAGCCGCCGAGCGGCCCGCCGAAGAAGATGCCGATGAGGGCAGAGGCGCCGATGAGGCCCTGCCAGAGCGCGTCCAGGCCGAGGCCCTCGGTCATGGCGGGCATGACGAGCCCAATGCCGCCGAGGATGAACCCGTCGATGAACATGCCGCCGGCGATGACGCCGCTGAGCTTGATGATGAACCGCTGCTTGCGCGGATCCGGTGCCGCCGGCGCCTCGAGCGCGCTCCGGTGGGCAGACAGTGTGGGTGACTTCACGATGGACATCCTTGTTCTCGTGCTTCTCGAACGTGGTTGGAGTGCCGGTCGAAGTGACTCGGCTGAAGGGGAGGGGTGCTCACGAGGACTGCGGGGCGTTCATTCCTCGAACGTGGTGGTCAAAAATATGGCATGCGCCACAGACGGTGTCAAGGGTGGATTCCCCCTTGACAGTGATCTGAGCAACATCTAAATTGAACACAACGTTCAAATCGTGAACGTCTCTCCCGTAGCCTCATCGCACGATCTGTCGCACTGTCCGGCACGAGTCCAAGGAAGAACCGCTGCCATGAAGAACCAGCCCCTCAGCCTTTTCGCGTTCGACGTCTTCGCCCCGTCCCACCTGACATCCGGGTCCTGGCGCGCCGAGGGCGATCAGGGCCACCGCTACACCGACCTGAAGTACTGGACGGGCGTTGCCCGGATGCTCGAAGACGCGAGCTTCGACGGGATCTTCTTCGCGGACAACGTCGGCTATCACGACGTGTACCGCGGCAACGGGGACGCGGCCCTGCGCGACGCTGCGCAGTTCCCCATCAACGATCCGACGGTGCTGATCAGCGGCATGGCCGCGGTGACGGAGCACCTCACCTTCGGCGTGACGTGCTCGGCAACCTACGAGCCGCCCTATCTCCTGGCCCGCAAGTACAGCAGCCTGGACCACCTCACCAACGGCCGTATCGGCTGGAACATCGTCACGTCCTACTCCGAGGCCGCGGCGCGCAACCTGGGCCGGGAGCAGCAGCTCACCCCCGAGGAGCGCTACGACATGGCCGACGAGTACATGGACGTCGTCTACAAGCTGTGGGAGGGGTCCTTCGAGGAGGACGCGGTGGTCCGCGACGCCGCATCGGCCACCTACATCGACCCCGCCAAGGTGCACCAGATCAACCACGCCGGCACGCACTTCACCGTACCGGGCTTCCACCTGTGCGAGCCCTCCCCGCAGCGCACGCCGGTGCTGTTCCAGGCCGGTTCCTCCTCCCGGGGCCTGGCGTTCGGAGGCAAGCACGCCGAGGCGGTCTTCATCCAGAGCACCAACCTCGAGGGCGCGAAGCGGACGGCCGCCAAGGTGCGCCAGTCCGTCGCCGACGCCGGGCGCGACCCGGGCGACGTCAAGATCGTCATCCTGCTCACCGTCGTGGTCGCTCCCACCGACGAGGAGGCCCAGGCGAAGTACCGCAAGGCCGTGGGGAACGCGCCCGTCGAGGGGATTCTTGCCCGATTCAGCGGCTGGACCGGCGTCGACATGTCGCAGTACGAGCTGGACACTCCGCTGCGCTCGGTAGGCACCAAGGCGAGCCAGTCCATGGTGGACATGTTCTCCAAAGCCGACCCGGACCGTGACTGGACCCCGCGCCAGATCGCCGAATTCCTCGCGGTCGGCGGCACGGGCGCCTCGATCGTCGGTTCGCCAGAGACCGTTGCCGCCGAGCTGCGCCGCTGGCGCGACGAGGCCGACATCGACGGCGTCAACCTTTCCTACACCACCAAGCCCGGCAGCTGGGAGGAGTTCATCGAGCTCGCCCTGCCTGTGCTCCGCGCGCAGGGACTCGTTTCGCCGGCCCGCGCGGAGGGGCAGGAGCCGGTGACCCTGCGCGAGAAGCTCTTCGGTCAGAAGCGCACGCTCGACTCCCACCCGGCCACCGCACACCGCGCGAGGCACCTCGCAGCCGCGGCACGCTGACCGCCGCGCCGCCGACAGTCCAGGAATCGAAGGAGATCCACATGACCGAACAGACTGACGTCGTCGTCATCGGCGCCGGCCTCGCCGGCCTCATCACCGCCCGCGAGCTCGGGAACCGCGGCCACAAGGTCGTAGTCCTCGAAGCCCGCGACCGCCTCGGCGGCCGCATCTACACCGAGTCGCGCCTCGGCCAGCACCTTGAGCTCGGCGGCAACTGGCTCCACTGGACCCAGCCCCACGTCTGGGCCGAGGTCACCCGCTACGGCCTCGAGGTTTCCCGCGGGCCCCGGTCGGAGGAGACCTACTGGCTCGCCGGCAATGAGGTCCGCCGCGGCGATCTGGACGACTTCATGGCCCTCATCGACCCGGGCATGACCCGGCTCCTCGAGGACACGATGAAGTGGCTGCCCCGCCCCGACGCCCCCTTGACGGTCGAGAACCTCGCCGAGGCGGACCAGTACAACCTCCAGGAGATGCTGGACAAGCTGGACCTCTCCGAGGACGAGCGCAACGCCAACGAGGCCGCCTGGGTGGGCCACTTCAACGCCCCCCTTCACCACTGCGCCTACGTCAACGCCCTGCGCTGGACCGCCGCCGCCTCAGGCCATTGGCACCTCATGCACGAGGCCTCGGCGATCTACCGGATCAAGGACGGCAATGACACCCTTCCGAAGGCCATCGCCGCAGACACGGACGCCGACATCCGCCTCGGAGCCCCCGTCACCGCGATCCGTCACGACGCTCAGGGCGCCACGGTGTCCTACGGCGATGGCCAGGAGATCTCGGCCAGGAAGGTCGTCATCACCCTGCCCCAGAACATCCTGCACAGGCTCGACGTCCAGCCCGCGCCGTCCGAGGGCAAGCTCGCCCCCAGCCGGGAGCGCACCGCGTCCCAGGGCGTGAAGGCCTGGCTCAGGGTCGGCCGTCGAGGAGGGGGCCCGATCAAGCCGTTCTTCGCCTATTCCGCCCAGGACAAGCCGCTGTCCGTGATCCGCACCGAATTCGTCGGCGAGGACGACGCCGTCCTGGTCGGCTTCGGGGCCGACGCCAACCGCATCGACGTCAACGACATCGCCCAAGTCCAGGAAGCCGTCCGGGTCTGGCGCGACGACCTCGAGGTCCTCGAGGCCACCGGCCACCCGTGGGGCGCGGACCCGTACGCGGAGGAGACCTGGCAGATCCAGCGCCCCGGGCAGCTCACCAAGTACCACGCAGCCCAGCAGGCCAGCGAAGGCAGCCTGCACTTTGCCAGCGGCGACATCGCCAACATCTGGGCCGGCTTCTTCGACGGCGCCGTCGAGTCAGGCCTCAGCGCCAGCCGCGCCATCCACGCAGAACTGAAGGAGGACCAGCCATGAGCGCCCCCGCCATTGCCCGACCCATCGACGCCGGCGTCGCCCGTCCCATCGATTCGGACACCTACCGCGCCGTCATGCGCCACCTCCCCACCGGCGTCGCGGCGATCTGCTCCACCGACCCGGTCACCGGGGCCCAGCACGGGATGATCGTCGGGACGTTCGCCTCCCTGTCCATGGACCCGGCACTGGTGACGTTCAGCGTCATGCACAGTTCCACGTCCTGGCCCAAGATCGCTGCTTCCGGCCGGTTCAGCGTCAGCCTCCTGGCCGACGGCCAGCAGCCCGTCTGCAAGGCCCTGTCCGCCAAGGGCGAGGACAAGCTCAGCGCCGTCGACTGGTCGGCCTCACAGTGGGGCGCCCCGCGCATCGACGGCGCGCTGGCCTGGTTCGACTGCGCCCTCGGGCACGAGCTGCCCGGCGGCGACCACCTCATTGTTATCGCCAACGTCCTGGAGATGGCCCCCGGCAGCGGCGCCCCCCTCATCTTCCACGGCGGCCGCTTCGGAAGCTTCAAGGAGAACTGACATGGACATCGCAACCGCCCCAGAGGCCGCGACCGCGCAGATCACGCCCGCGTACTACCGCCAGATCCTCGGGCTGCTGCCCACGGGCGTCACGGCCATCACCGGCGTCAACGACGACGACGAGAAGCTCGGTCTGATCGTGGGCACCTTCCAGTCGCTCTCGCTCGAGCCCCCGCTGGTCATGTTCTGTGTCGACAGGTCCTCCTCGACCTGGCCCAAGCTGCGCAAGCTCCAGAACTTCACCGCGAACATCCTCGCCGACGAGCAGATCGCCGTCTGCCGCTCGCTCTCCCGCAAGGGCCCGCGGAAGTTCGACGACCTGCCCTGCACCACGGGCCCCCTCGGCACACCCCATCTGGACGGCGCCACCGCGTGGATCGACTGCGCCGTCACCGCTGAAGTCGTGGTCGGCGACCACTACATGGTCGTCGGGGCCGTCACCTCCATGGAGCAGGGAACGGGCGACGCACTGCTCTTCCGCGGCGGCAAGTTCGGCCAGTACCTCCCCATCGACATCCCCGCCCCCGCAGAAGCCAGGAGCGCATCATGAGCACGAGACGCGAGGCGGTCCTCACCGCGTGGAACAAGGCCTGGGGAGACGGCGACCTGGCCCCCTTCGAGCAGCTGCTCACGCCCGGGTACGCCCGCCGCTCCAAGTCCGGCACCGAGGACTACATGGCCCTGAAGCAGACCATCGAGGCCACGCACGAGGCGTTCCCGGACATCACCACCGAGATCCTCCAGATCATCGAGGACGGTGAGACGGCCGCGATCCACTGGCGCAGCAGCGGCACGCACACTGGATCCTTCATGGACGTCCCGGCCACCGGCCGCACCGTGACCGTCACCGGAGCCTCCTTCCTGACGTTCGAAGGCGACAAGATCGCCGAGGAATGGGTCGTGTGGGACCCCCGGGAGATGCTCTCGGCCCTCGGCATCTGGCACCTCGGCCACGGCAGCTGACGTCCCACCACCCGATCCTTCTGAACCGCGCACCCGCGCGAGGAGACACCCATGACCCTCACCGGACACTCGCTGATCGCCGGGGAGACCGTCGCCGGAACCAACGGCACGGCCTCCGGGATCAGCCCCGCCACCAACCACGCCCTCGAGCCCGCCTACAGTATGCTCGGCGAAGGGCAGCTCAAGGCGGCCACGGAGGCCGCCTCCGAGGCCTTCGACTCCTTCCGTGCCCTCGAGCCCGAGAGGCACGCGCGCTTCCTCGAGGCCATCGCGGAGAACATCGAGGCCATCGGCGATGAGCTGATCGACCGCGCGAGCGCCGAGACCGGTCTGCCGGCCGCGAGGCTGAGCGGCGAGCGCGCCCGCACCGTCGGCCAGCTCCGCCTCTTCGCGGAGGTCGTGCGGCAAGGGGACTTCCGCGGCGTCAGGATCGACCCCGCGCTGCCCGACCGCACTCCCTTGCCACGGGCCGACATCCGGCTCCGCCAGGTCCCGCTCGGTCCCGTCGCCGTCTTCGGGGCCAGCAACTTCCCGCTCGCCTTCTCGGTGGCCGGCGGGGACACGGCCTCGGCGCTCGCGGCGGGCTGCCCCGTCGTCGTCAAGGCCCACAACGCGCACCCCGGGACCTCGGAGCTCGTCGGCCAGGCGATCGCCCGCGCGGTGAGGAGCCTGGACCTCCATCCCGGCGTCTTCTCGCTCGTCTACGGTGCCGGCACGGGCATCGGACAGGCCCTCGTCGCCGACCCCGCCATCAAGGCCGTCGGCTTCACCGGGTCCCGCGCCGGCGGGCTGGCCATCATGCGGACCGCGGCCGCCCGCCCCGAGCCCATCCCGGTCTACGCGGAGATGTCCTCCATCAACCCCACCTACATCCTCGCGGGAGCGCTCGACGACGCCGAGACCCTCGCGCGCCAGTACGTCGCCTCCGTGACGGGCAGCTCGGGCCAGCTGTGCACTGCGCCCGGACTCCTCTTCGTCCCGGCGGGCGAGGGCGGCGATGCCTTCGTCGCCGCCGTGGCCCGCGCCGTCTCCGCCCAGCCCGGGCAGACCATGCTCACCCCCGGCATCGCCGCGGCCTGGGAGCAGGGCGTGCGCATCCTCGGCGACGTCGCCGAGGTCGAGCTCGTGGCCCGCGGCCAGGACGGCTCCACCGAGAACGCCCCCGCGCCCGCCGTGTTCGGGACGGACACCGACGCCTTCGCGAACAACCCGGTGCTCCACGAGGAGATCTTCGGCGCGGCCAGCCTCGTGGTCCGCTACAAGGGGGCCGACGACCTCGCCGCGGCCACGGAACGGATCGAGGGCCAGCTCACCGCCACCGTGCACGCCCGCGAGCAGGACCACCCGCTCGCGGCCCAGCTGCTGCCCGTGCTCGAGCGCAAGGTCGGTCGGATCATCCTCAACGGGTGGCCCACCGGCGTCGAGGTCGGCCACGCCATGGTCCATGGCGGGCCGTTCCCCGCCACCTCCGACTCCCGGACGACTTCCGTCGGGACGCTCGCGATCCACCGCTTCCTGCGGCCGGTGTCGTACCAGAACGTCCCCCAGGACCTCCTCCCCGCGCCTCTGCAGGACGCCAACCTCTGGCACCTCAACCGGCTCATCGACGGACGCCCCGACCTGCGCGCCTGATGGCTCCGGCAAGCAACAGCACCAGACAAGGAACCACCATGACCACCATCACCCTCGAGACCGTCGCGGACACCCTCCGCACCGCCCGCCTCCAAGGGCAGCCGGTCCCCGCCCCAACCGAGACGTGGCCGGGCCTGGACCCGGACGCAGCCTTCGAGGTCCAGAAGATCAACGTCCAGCACGCCCTCGCCGAGGGGGACCGCCTGGTCGGCTACAAGCTGGGGAACATCGCCAAGGTCATGCAGGACGCGTTCGGCCTCGACCAGCCCGACTACGGCCACCTGCTCGCGAGCTCGTTTGCCTACGAGGGCACCTCCCTCGAGCGCTCGGCGTTCATCGAGCCGTTCGTCGAGCTCGAGCCGGCCTTCGTGCTCAAGGGCCGCCTCGCCGGACCGAACACCACGATCGCCGACGTCATCGGTGCCATCGACTACGCCCTCCCGGCCATCGAGATCATCGACTCCCGCGTCAAGGACTGGGCGATCGGCCTCCCTGACACCCTCGCCGACAACGGGTCCACGGGCGCAGTCCTCCTCGGCGGCACCCCGCGCCGGGTCACCGACCTGAACCTCAGCAGCACGCGCGGGGTCCTGACCTTCAACGACCGCGAGGTCATCTCGGGGAACACGCGCAACATCCTCGGCAACCCGCTCGCCGCCGTCGCGTGGCTCACCAACCGCCTCGCCGCGTACGACGTCGCGTTCGAACCCGGGCAGGTCATCCTCCCCGGCAGCTGCCTCCAGGCAGTCCCGATGGCTGAGGCCGGGCGCTGGTCCGGCGCGTTCGAGGGCTGGGGCGCCATCGAGTTCGACGTCTCGGCCTGAGGGGACGTATGCGACTCGCCACCATTTCCGGCCGGCTCGTGCTCGTGACCGGGCAGGGCCACGCCGTCGACATCTCCGAGGGGACCGAGGGCCGATTCAGCCCCCGGATCCAGGACTGCTACGGACGCTGGGACGAGCTGCTGCGGGTTGCGGCCGGCCTCGAGGGCAAGGAGGGAAGGAGCCTCGCCGACATCGCCCCGGAGGAGTTCGGCAATCCTGCCCCCGAGCCTCGGCAGGTGTTCGCGATCGGGCTCAACTACGCAGCCCACGCGGCGGAGGCCTCCCTCGCGGTCCCCGAGGACCTCACGGTGTTCACGAAGTTCGCCACCTCGCTCGCCGGCCCCACCGGTGCGGTCGCCCTGCCCCCGGGGACGGTGGACTGGGAAGTCGAGCTCGTCGTCGTCATCGGCACGGGCGGCCGCGACATCCCGGCCGAACGCGCGTGGGACCACGTCGCCGGAGTCACGGCGGGCCAGGACCTCTCGGAGCGCACGATGCAGGCCTCGGGGCCGGCGCCCCAATACAGCCTCGCGAAGTCGTTCGCCAGCTTCGGGCCCATGGGTCCTGTCCTCGTGACGCCCGACGAGTTCGAGGACCCGGACGCGATCGAGCTGGGCTGCTCCATCAACGGCGAACTGGTCCAGAAGGGGAACACGTCCGACATGGTGTTCTCCGTGCCGGAGATCATTGCCCGGCTGTCCGCGGTCACCGAGCTCCTGCCGGGGGACGTCATCTTCACGGGAACCCCGCCCGGAGTGGGAGTAGGCCGCGCGCCGCAGCGCTTCCTGGCCCCGGGCGACGAGCTCGTCACGTTCGTCGAAGGCATCGGGGAGATGCGCCACCGGATGCAGGGCCGGGCATGAGGCGAAGCGGCCTCCCATCCCCCGGCACAGAGGGGATGGGCGTTCTCTTCGGCGTCGGCGCTCAAGTGGGGGACTTCGCGGTCGGCGACCGCGTCACCACGACGCAGGCCGAGCGCACGTACGCCGACGCGTTCCTCGTCGACGCCGCGAAGGCGAAGGAGGGCGACGTCGCCGTCGTCACCGCCGCCGCGGGCGGGGTCGGCGGCCTCCTGGTCCAGCTGCTCAGGAAGCAGGGCGCCACCGTCATCGCCCTGGTCGGTTCCGAGGAGAAGGCCGACGCCGCGCGCTCGCTGGGCGCCGACGTCGCCCTCGTCGGGTATGGAGACTTCGCCGAGCGGGTCCGGGAGGCAACGGGGGGCCGCCTGGCCGACGTCGTCTATGACTCCGTTGGCCGCGACACGTTCGACGAGTCGCTCAGGGCCCTGCGCAGTCGCGGGATGCTCGTGCTGTATGGCGCCTCCTCCGGCGCTGTGCCGGACTTCGACCTGCAGCGGCTCAACCACCATGGGTCCCTCTACGTGACCCGCCCGACCATCGACGACTACCTCCAGGACCAGAACGAGCGCTCATGGGGCTCCCGAGAGATCTTCGACGCCGTCATCGACGGGTCGCTGAAGGTACGCATCGCCGGGACCTTCCCACTCGCCGAGTCCGGACGCGCGCAGGCAGCCCTGCAGTCCCGTGCCGTCACCGGCAAGCTGCTCCTCGTCCCGTGAGGACAACCCCCACCGCATTTGTCCGCAACAGAGAGAAGGACCTGACATGACGCTGCCTGACACCATGGCCGCTGCAGTGCTGACGGGCCACGGCGGCCTGGACAAGCTCGAGTACCGCACCGACGTCCCGGTCCCCGCCCCGATGCCGGGGGAGGTGCTCATCGAGGTGGGCGCCTCCGCGGTGAACAACACGGACATCAACACCCGCATCGGCTGGTACTCCAAGGCCGTGACCACGGGGACCAGCGCCGGCGGTGCGACCGGGTTCACCGAGATCACCGAGGACGATGCCAGCTGGTCCGGCGTGGCCCTCGCCTTCCCCCGGATCCAGGGCGCCGACGTCTGCGGGCGTATCGTCGCCGTCGGCGACGGGGTCTCCGCAGACCGGATCGGGGAGCGGGTCCTCGTGCGGAACATGCTGCGCACGCCCGTGGACTACCGCCCCTATGAGTGCTGGACCTTCGGCAGCGAATGCGACGGCGGATTCGCCCAGTTCGCCACGGCACCCGCCCGCGAGACCTATGCCGTGGAGAGCGACTGGAGCAACGGCGACCTCGCCGCCATCCCCTGCGCCTACTCCACGGCGGAGAACATGCTGCACCGCGCCGGCGTGTCCGCCGGCCAGCGCGTCCTGGTCACCGGCGCCTCCGGCGGGGTCGGCCTGGCCGCCGTGCAGCTGGCCAAGCGCCGCGGCGCCCACGTCATCGCCGTCTGCTCCCCGGCCAAGGCCGAGGAAGTCGTGGCCCAGGGCGCGGACCGCGCCATCGACCGGGGCACCGACCTGATCGCCGCCCTTGGGCACCGCTCCGTCGACACCGTTGTCGACATGGTAGGCGGCGAGCAGGCCGCTCAGCTGCTCGAACTGCTCCGCCCCGGGGGCGCCTACACGATCGCGGGCGCCATCGGCGGACCGCACGCCCACATTGACCTTCGCACCATCTACCTCAACGACCTCCGGGTCCTGGGCTGCACCTTCCAGGACGACGAGGTCTTCGAGAACCTCATCGGCTACATCGAGCGCCACGAGATCCACCCGGTCGTCTCGGGTACGTACGCCCTGGCCGACATCGCCCAGGCCCAGCAGGACTTCCTCGCCAAGAAGCACGCGGGCAAGCTCGTCCTCCTGCCCCCGCCACTCGCACCCGCTGCCCGGGCCATCCCCGCCGATACGATGGAGGCTGCACGGTGAAGATCACCAGCATCGAACTGTTCCAGGTTGACCTTCCGTACTCGGGCGGGACCTACCAGCTCTCCGGTGGGCGGACCTATGACTCCTTCGACGCCTCGATCGTGAGGATCGCGGCCGACGACGGGACCCATGGGTGGGGCGAGAGCACTCCGTTCGGCTCCACGTACGTCGCCGCGCACGCGCTCGGAGCCCGGGCAGGAATCGCCGAGCTGGCTCCCGCCCTGTTGGGCCGTGACCCCCGCCAGGTGGACCGCACGTACGACCTGATGGACGCCACGCTCGTGGGCCACAACCACGCGAAGACCACGCTCGACGTCGCGTGCTGGGACCTCTTCGGAAAATCGGTCGGACTCCCCGTCAGTGAGCTCCTCGGCGGGTCCACCGGAGTCCCCATGCCGATGATCTCCTCGATCTACGCCGGCGACCCCGAGGACATGCGCCACCGCGTCGCCGAGCACCGCGCCCGCGGGTATCGCGGTCATTCGGTCAAGATCGGGGCACTGGACAGCGAAGGCGGCCCGGCTCTCGACGCCGAGCGCATCGCGGCGTGCCTCGCGGACAAGCGCCCGGGCGAGTACTTCCTCGTGGACGCCAACGGCGGGCTCGTGCCCGAGACCGCCCTGCGGATGCTGGCGCTGCTGCCGTCCGGCTTGGACTTCGTGCTCGAGGCACCTTGCTCGACCCTGCGGGAGACCCTCTCGCTCAGGCAGCGGTGCGCCTACCCGATCGTGTTGGACGAACTCGCCCAGAACGATGCGGACGTCGCACTCGCCATCGCCCAGGACGCGGCCGACGGCATCGGGCTGAAGGTCTCGAAGGCCGGTGGACTCACCCCGTCGCGGCGCCAACGCGACATCGCGCGGGCAGCAGGCCTCACGATGAGCGTCCAGGACACGGTGGGATCCGCGATCGCCTTCGCCGCGATCACACACCTCGGCTCGACGGTGCCGGCGCACCTGCTGCGCTGCATCCTCAACGTCGAGGACATGGTTACGCTCGAGACGGCGAAGTTCGAGGCCGTCCGCGTGGACGGCGGTGTCCTGCCGCCCCCGACGCCGGGCCTCGGCCTGGTTGTCAATGAGGACGTTCTCGGAGAACCGGTTGCCGTCTGGGGGTGAGGGCCGGGCCCACGCGACAACTGTGTAGATTGAACACATAGTCCTAGATCAACTAAGTGTTGGACGTGCCACAATGAGCGCCCCCATGCTGGATGGAGCCATCACCTCCCGGTGACTGGCATCACCCGAAGGGAGCATCCCATGTCAACGTCGACATCTGCGGTCTCCGGCAAGCCCCACGCCGCGAAGACCGCGGCCGTCTCCGGCTTCCTGGGCAGCACACTCGAGTACTACGACTTCTTCATCTTCGGCTCCGCCGCGGCCCTGTTCTTCGGCAAGCTGTTCTTCCCGGACGCCGGTGCCGCGAGCTCGCTGCTGAGCTTCGCGACCCTCGGCGTCGCCTACATCGCCCGTCCCCTCGGCGCGGTCATGTGGGGCCACTTCGGCGACCGCCTCGGCCGCAAGAACGTCCTCGTCCTGACCTTGGTCCTCATGGGCGCCTCGACGTTCCTGATCGGCTGCCTGCCGACCTACTCGGCAGTGGGCCCGGTCGCTCCGGTCGCCCTCGTCGTGCTCCGGCTCGTCCAGGGCATCTCCGCCGGCGGCGAGTCCCCGGGCTCGAGCTCCCTGACGCTCGAGCACTCCCCGGAGGGCAAGCGCGCGTTCTTCACGAGCTTCACGATGAGCGGCATCCAGTTCGGCATCGTCATCTCGTCGGTCGTGTTCATCCCCGTGACGATGCTCCCGCAGCAGGCCCTCATGTCCTGGGGCTGGCGCGTGCCCTTCCTCCTCAGCGCCGTGGTGACGCTCGTGGCGTTCTATCTGCGCCGCAAGCTCGAGGAGCCCGAGGTCTTCACCGAGATCAAGGAGGACGCGAAGGCCGCCGCGATCCCGCTCGTGGAGCTGTTCCGCAACGACTTCCCCAACGTGGTCCGCGTGACGCTGGCCGCCCTCGTGACCATGGTCAACACCGTCTTCACCGTGTTCGCCCTCGCCTACGCCACCGAGGTGGTCAAGCTCGACAAGCCGATGATGCTGATCGTCATCGCCGTGGCGAACCTCGTCACCGTCTTCACGCAGCCGATGTGGGCCCGGCTCTCCGACAGGATCGGGCGGAAGCCGGTGTTCATCGTCGGCACGCTCGGCAGCGCCGCCCTGGTCTTCGCGTTCTTCACGGTCCTGGGCACCGGCAACTGGGCCCTCATCTTCCTCACCGCGATCGCCCTCACCGGCGTGGCCTACGCGATGCCCAACGGCGTCTACCCGGCCTACTTCCCCGAGCTGTTCCCGGCCCGCACCCGCTACTCCGGCATGGCCGTGAGCCTCATGCTCGGCCTCCTCGTGGCGGGCTTCACCCCCGCGATCGGCACCGCACTCACGGCTGGCAACCCCGCCAACTGGGGCCCGGTCGCGTGGATGACGGTGGGCTTCTGCGTGGTCGCAGCCCTCGCCGCCCTCACGGCCCGCGAGACCTTCCGCACCCCGAAGGCCGAGCTCGGACTGAAGCCCGCCCGCCGCGCCGCCCACACCGTGGCTGGTACCGCGCTGGAGACCGCCAAGGAGACCGCAGCCTGATGACCCCCGCCCACGCCGCCCCAACCGCCCCCAACTTCCACCTCATCGGCCTCATCGGCGCGAACGTCACGGGCTCGCTCTCCCCGCTCCTGCACGAGCGGGAGGCCGCGGCCCAGGGCCTCCGCTACGTGTACCGCACGCTGGACATCGACGAACTCGGCCTCACCCCGGGCGACGCCGGGCAGCTCGCCCGTGACGCCGCCCGCCTCGGCTACACGGGGCTGAACGTCACGCACCCGTGCAAGCAGTCGGTGATCGAGGGCCTCGACGCGCTGTCCGAGGACGCGGGGGAGCTGGGCGCGGTCAACACCGTGGTCATCGAGGCGCACGACGGCGCCGGTGACGGTCCGGCTGCGCCGGGAGCGCGCCTCACCGGCCGCAACACGGACCTCACGGGGTTCCGCGCTGCCCTCGCCGAGGGCCTCCCCGGGGCGGCGCTCGGCACCGTGGTGCTCGTCGGGGCGGGCGGCGTCGGGTCCGCCGTGGCCCGCGCCCTCCTCGACGCGGGCGTCGGCGAGCTCCTCGTGGCAGACGCCGAACCATCCCGCGCCGCGGCCCTCGCCGAGCGCCTCGGGCGGCACGCGGGAGCAGCCCAGCGAGTGCAGGGCGGCAGCGTGGGGCGGGTCACCGCCGTCGTGCTCGAGGACGTCCCCGCCCGCATCGCCGAGGCGGACGGCGTGGTCAACGCGACGCCGATCGGGATGGTGGGCCACCCGGGCACCCCGTTCGACACGTCGGTGCTCACGGCCCGCCACTGGGTCGCGGACGTCGTGTACCGCCCGCTCGTCACGCAGCTGGTCAAGGCCGCACTCGCCGCCGGGTGCCGCGTGCTGGACGGCGGCTGGCTCACCGTGGCGCAGGCCGCGGATGCGTTCGAGCTGTTCACGCACCGCCCCGCCGACCGTGCCCGCATGCGGGCGCACTTCCTCGAACTCGTGGCCGAGACGGACTGAAGGGACCTCCGATGACCACCAAGCAGTACCGTGTCGGGATCGTCGGCTGCGGCGCCATCAGCCGCAACCACCTCGAGGCGTTCGCCGCGATTCCCGAGGCCGCCGTCGTGGCGGTGTGCGACGTCGATGCCGACCGCGCCCGCCAGACCGCCGAGACCTGGGGGATCGCCGAGGCGTTCGGCTCGGTCGAGGAGCTCCTCGCCGCCGGCGTGGACATCGTCTCCGTCTGCACCCCGCACCCCACGCACGAGTCCGTGGTCCTCGCCGCCGCGGCGGCCGGCGTCCACGTGCTCTGCGAGAAGCCGATCGCGATCGACCTTCCCTCCGCCGAGCGCATGGTCGCCGCGTGCGACGCCGCGGGCGTGCGTCTCGGGGTCCTCTTCCAGCGCCGCTTCTGGCCCGCAGCGCAGCGGCTCCGGGCGGCGATCGACGACGGCACGCTCGGCCGCCCGATCCTCGGCCACGCGTCCGTGCTCCTGCACCGCGATCCCTCCTACTACAGTGCCGCAGCGTGGCGAGGGACCTGGGCCACCGACGGCGGCGGCGTGCTCATGACCCAGGCGATCCACTACATCGACCTCCTGCAGTGGCTCATGGGCGAGGTCGTCGAGGTGCACGGCCACATCGGCACGTTCAGGCACGCGATCGAGGTCGAGGACACTTCGGCCGCCGTGCTGCGCTTCGCCTCCGGCGCGATGGCCACCGTCTCCGCCTCCACCGCCGCCACCCCGAGCCTGGGCATCAGCATCCGAGTCACCGGGGCGACGGGCGCGACCGCCGAGCTCAGCGAGTTCCCCGAGGGCACCGACGGCCGCGTGACGGTCTTTGCCCGCGGCGGGACCATCGAGTCCGAGCCTGTGCACCCCGCCAGCGTCGACCCGAACGTGGACCTCGCCGCGATCAACGGCCAGCTCATCCCGCACCACACGGCCCAGATCCTGGACTTCGTCGCGGCGCTCAGCGCGAATGACGGCGCGGGCCGCGATCCCGCCGTCACCGGCCCGGACGCCACCGCGGCCCTCAGGATCCTCCTGGCCGTGTACGAGTCCTCCCGCACCGGCCGCCCCGTCACCTTCTCCCGAGAGGACGCCTTCGCATGAACCCCGCCAGCAGCCCCCTGGCCCCGACCCCGCTGACCCTCGGCCGCAACGGCCGCCCGCAGCGCACGCTCCGCAACCGCCTCGTGAGCTCCCCGATGGAGCGCAACTACGGCACGACGGACGGCCGGATGACCGTCCAGTACGCGGACTACCTCGTGACGCGCGCGAAGGCCGGCCTCGCAATCGTCACGACCGAGGCCACCTACGTCCGCGCCGACGGCAAGGGACGCACCCACCAGCTCGGCCTGCACAGCGATGCCGTGATCCCCGGGTTCCGCGAGCTCGCCGACGCGGTCCACGCGGCGGGCGCCCTGGCCGCCGTCGAGATCAACCACGGGGGCCGCACGGCGCAGTCCGCGGTGAGCGGGCTCCCGCCCGTCGCCCCGGCGGCCGTGCCGTGCGAGATCGCGGGCGGCGAGATGCCCTGCGCCCTCTCCACCGAGGAGTGCTACGAGCTCATCGACGCGTATGCCGCCGCGGCGCGCCGTGCGGTCGAGGCCGGCTTCGATGTCATCAACATCCACGGCGGCCACGGCTACCTCATCCACCAGTTCATGTCCGCGCGCACCAACGGCCGTGCCGACGAGTTCGGCGCCCCGGAGCACTTCCCGAACCTCGTGATCCGCGCCGTCCGGGCCGCCGCACCGGAGGCCCTCGTGGGCATGCGGATCTCCATGGTCGAGGGCGTATCGCCATCGGAAGGGGGCCTGGACGCCGAGCAGACCCTCGACGTCGTGTCCCGCCTCGACCTCGATGCGCTCGACTTCCTCGACCTCTCGGCCGGCTCCTACGAGGCCGGCGAGTGGATCGTGCAGTCCGGCGAATGGAAGCCCGGCGTCCTGTCCGACTACGCCCGCGCGTACCGCCGGTTCGGCCTCCCGCTCGGCATGGCCGGGCGCCTCAACTCGCCCGAGGCGATCGAGCGCGTCCTCGCCGACGCCGTGTGCGACTTCGTTTCCCTCGGCCGCGCCGTCCACGCCGACCCGGACTTCGTGCCGGCCGTCCTCGGCCGCGGCCTTCCCGGCAACGCCGGCTACAGGCCCTGCATCGCGTGCAACGTGTGCATCGACAACCTCGGCCTCGGCCAGGTCACGTGCACGGTCAACCCGGCCGTCGGGCGCTCGCGGGTGCCCGTGCCGACACCGAGGGTGCGCGGCGAGGCTGTGCGCGTCGAAGCGGAGGGGGCACGCGCCGTCGTGCGCCACGTCGCTGCGCCCCACGTCGCAGTCCTCGGGGCCGGCCCGTCCGGCCTGACCGCGGCGCGCGAGCTCGCCGAGGCCGGCGCGCGCGTGACGCTGCTGGACGCGGGGGAGCTGATCGGCGGCCAATTCGCGCTGGCCGCCCGCATGCGCCCCACCCCGGACTTCCACCGGTACCTCGACTGGAACCGCGCCGAGCTGGTACGGCTTGGCGTCGACGTGCGCCTCGGCGCCCGCTTCGATCCTGCGGACCTCGCGGCGCTGGCGCGGGAGCTCGGGGCGGACGGGATCGTCGTCGCCACCGGCGGGGCCCGGCCGGGTCACGGCTTCCGGGTCACCGGGGACGGTGCTGACAACGCCGCGCACGACGGCGTGCTCGACGCCGTGCTCGACATCCGGGACTGGCTCACCGGTCACTCCGGCCTCCTCGCCGGCACCGAGACGGCCCCGGAGGCTGTGACGATCTGGGGTGCGGACTCCGTCGCGATGTCCGCGGCGGACACCCTCGCGACGCGCGGCACGAGGGTCCTCCTTGTCGGGCCGGAGCAGGTGATCGCCCCCGAGTCGGGCCGCCGCGCCAAGATCCTCGCCGTCCCGCGGCTCGAGGCGAATCCGGACGTGCGGATCGTGCTCGACTCTCGCATCGTCGAGGCCGAGGCCCCCGGCACGCCTGCCGGCCGCGTCCGCGTGGTCGGGCCGGACGGCGAGCGGTGGCTCGAGGCCCCCGGGCCGGTCCTGGTCTCGCGCGGCGTGGTCCCGCTCGGCGCCGCAGTGGACCGCGAGGGCCGCGAGGCCGCGCTCGGCCTCGGCGCCGGGGTGCCGGTGGTGCTCGCTGGGACGGTCGTGGACCAGCTGCCGCCCACGGCGTCGAATGCGATCAAGAGCGGGTACGACGCTGCGCAGCGCCTCGCCCACGTCCTTGCCGCGGGCATCGCCCCCACCGCCTCGGCCGACGCGCCCGCCGCCCAGTCCCGCGCCCTCGAAGGAGCCCTCGCATGACCGCCCCGCACGTTCCAGCTCCCGGACGGCGCCGCGAGGTGGGCCTCGCCCAGCTCTCGCTGCTCGAGACGGCGCCGCCGGAGCTTGTGCTCATCGCGGCCGAGGCGGGCTTCGACTTCATCGGCGCCCGGGTCCGCCACGTGACTTCGGCCGAGCGGCCCTACGACCTCCAGCCGGGCTCGCCGATGCTCGCTGAGACGCTCGCGAACGTCCGCTCGACCGGCGTCCGGATCGTGGACATCGAGTTCCTCCTGATGGACGGAGGCGACCAGCGCGACGCGTGGCTGCGCATGTTCGAGGCCGGCCAGGCCCTCGGCGCGCGGACCATGACCGTGGCCGGCGCCGACCCCGAGCCAGCCCGCTTCGCCGACAGCCTGGCCCAGATGACCGAGGACGGCCGGGCCTTCGGCATCACGCCCACGCTCGAGCCCATCTCGTACCAGCACATCAACTCGCTCGGGTCCGCGGCCCGGGCGGCGCGGGCCGCGGGCGCCTGGGTCGTGGTGGACACCCTGCACTTCCGCCGCTTCGGCGGGAGCCTGCCCGAGCTCGCCGGCATCGCGGACCTCGTCCCCATGCTCCAGCTCTGCGACGCCCCCGCCGGGCGCCCCGCCGACCGCGAAGGCCTCGTCCATGAGTCGCGCGCCGCCCGCCTCGCCCCCGGCGAGGGCGGCCTGGACCTCGCCGAGATCGTCGCCGCGCTGCCGAGCAGCACCCCGGTGAGCGTCGAAGCGCCGTCCCCCGCCGACGTCGTGCGCCTCGGCGAGCTCGGCTGGGCCCGCCATCTCAGGCAGGCCGCCGACGCCGTCCTCACCCAAGCCCAGACCCTCAGCCCCATCCTGCCCGCTGCCTCGAACGGAGCCCTCGCATGACCGCCCCCGTCCCGCCCGCCCCGCCCGCCCGTCCCACCGTCGACACCGATGTCCTCGTCATCGGCTCCGGCGCCGGCGGCCTCGCCGCGGCCGTGACGGCGGCGTACCACGGGCTCCGCGTCGTGGTGGTCGAAAAGGCCGAGGTGTGCGGCGGCGCGACCGCGTGGTCCGGCGGTTGGGCCTGGACCCCCGGCAACCCGCTGGCCAAGGCCGACGGCGTCGACGAGGACCCTGAACGGTTCCGCACCTACCTGCGCCACCGTCTCGGCGAGAGGTACGACGCCGCACGGATCGACGCGTTCCTCGAGGCCGTCCCGCACATGGTCGGCTTCTTCGAGGAGAAGACGAGCCTGCAGTTCACTCCCGGCGCGAAGATCAGGGACATCTACGGCAAGACTCCCGAGGCGGGCACGGGCCATCGGTCCGTCGGGCCCGCGCCCATCAATGCCCGGCGCCTGTCCAAGCGCGTCCAGAAGCTCCTCCGGGGGCAGCTGTACGAGACGTCGTTCCTCGGCATGGGCATCATGGCCGGGCCCGACCTGACAAAGTTCCTCTCGGCGTCCCAGGGCAGCCTCCAGGGCATCGCGTACTCGGCGTGGCGCGTGGGCCGGCACGTGCTCGACATGGCCGTGCACCGCAAGGGCATGCAGCTCGTGAACGGCACCGCGCTCGTGGGGCGGCTCCTGCAGAGCGCCGAGGATCTGGGTGCGGACGTGCGCGTCTCGACGCCCGCGGTCCGGCTGCTCTCCGAGGGCGGCCGGATCACGGGTGCTGTGGTGCGGGGCCCCCAGGGCGAGTACGAGATCAACGCTGCGCGCGGCGTCGTGCTCGCGGCCGGGGGGTTCCCGAACGACGTCGAGCGGCGGCGCGAGCTGTTCCCCAAGACGCCGACCGGCCGCGAGCACTGGACCCTCGCGCCGAAGGAGACGAGCGGCGACGGGATCACGCTCGGCGAGTCCGTCGGGGCGAAGTTCGTCACGGACGTCGAGTCTCCGGCGGCGTGGTGCCCCGTGTCGCTCGTCCCGTACGCGAAGGGGACAGTGGGCACGTTCCCGCACATCATGGACCGCGCGAAGCCCGGCTCCATCGGCGTGCGCCGGGACGGGCGACGGTTCGTCAACGAGGCCAACGGCTACTACGACTACGTCTCTGCGCTCGTTGCGGCCACGCCCGAGGGCGAGGCGGTCGAGTCGTGGCAGGTCGCCGACTCGCGGTTCGTGCGGAAGTACCCGCTGGGCATGGCCAAGCCGTTGCCCGTGCCGCTGTTCCCGTACCTGCGCTCGGGCTACCTCAAGCGCGGGCGGACGCTCGAGGAGCTCGCCGCGAAGTGCGGGATCGACCCGGCCGGGCTGCGCGAGACCGTGGCGCAGTTCAACGAGGGCGCGCGTCGCGGCGTCGACCCCGAGTTCGAGCGGGGCGAGACCGAGTTCAACCGCTACGGCGGCGATCCGAAGGTGGGGCCGAACCCCTCGCTCGCGCCGATCGAGAAGGGCCCGTTCTACGCTGTCAAGGTAGTGCCCGGGTCCTTCGGGACGTTCGCGGGGCTCGCCGCCGACGGGCGGGCGCGGGTCCTGCGCGCCGACGGCTCCGCGATCCCCGGGCTGTTCGTGGCCGGCAACGACCAGGCCAGCATCATGGGCGGCTACTACCCGGCCGGAGGCATCAACCTCGGGCCCGCGCTCACCTTCGGGTACGTGGCGGGTCGCGAGCTCGCCGGCGCCGAGGCGTACGAGGACGACGGCACGCTGCCGGCCGGCCAGGAGGCGCTCGCCGGCGCGTAGGGCGTGCGATTCTGCTCATTGTCGCGTTCCGGGCGGGCCACGGGGCCCGGTTTCCCGCGCGTTCCCACGCGCCCTGAGCTCGAGTCCGAGCAGAACCGCGCACCCCCGGTACCCGCCCACCCCGCGCGGGCGTACATTCGATGGCAGGTCTCACCCGTGGGAGGTGTGCCATGCTCGGTCTGGAACTCATCGTCGCCCTCGGCGCGGCGGTCGTCCTCGGAAGCCTGCTTGCGCCGCACGTGAGGGTCAGCCAGCCGGTCGTCCTGATCGCGTGCGGCCTCGCGCTGAGCCTCATTCCGGTGTTCCGCGGTGTCGGCCTGCCGCCGGAGACCGTCCTGCTGCTGTTCCTCCCTGCGCTGCTGTACTGGGAGAGCCTCACCACGTCGCTGCGGGAGATCCGCCGGTTCATCCGCGGCATCATGCTCTCCGCCACGCTCCTGGTGGTCATCACGGCGGCGGCAGTCGCCGCGGTCGCGCACGCGCTCGGCCTGGACTGGGGGTCGGCGTGGATCCTCGGCGCGGCCGTGGCCCCGACGGACGCGACCGCCGTCGCAGCCCTCGGCAAGGCGCTGCCCCGTCGGCAGATCACGGTGCTGCGCGCCGAGAGCCTCATCAACGACGGCACGGCGCTCGTCGTGTACGGCGTCGCGCTCAGCGCGGCGGCCGGCGCGGGTGAGTTCAGCGTCCTGTTGGTGACCGGCGAGTTCCTCTACTCGTTCCTGGGCGGCGCCGCGGTGGGCGTCGCGGCCGGCTGGGCGATGCTCGAGGCCCGGCGGAGGATCGAGAATGCGCTAGTCGGCAACGCGGCCACGATCCTGACCCCCTTCGTCGCGTTCCTCGGTGCCGAGCTCGTCCACGCGTCGGCCGTCCTCGCTGTCGTGGCGTGCGGCCTCTACCTGTCGCGGACCGCCCCGCTGGCCGTCTCGGCGTACACGCGCCAGCAGACCATCGCCGTCTGGTCGCTCGCGAGCTTCATGCTCAACGGCGCCCTGTTCGTGCTCGTGGGCCTCCAGCTGCCCGCGGCGGCGGCCGGGCTCTGGGCCTCCGAGGGCCGCGCCGGCGGGCAGGCGATCGGGCAGGTCCTGCTCGTCGGCGTCGCCGTGTACGCGGCGATCCTGATGACGCGCCTCGCGGTGCTGGTCCTCTCCGCCTACGTGATCCGCGCCGTCGACCGCCGCCCCTACCAGCGCCAGCTGCGCACCACGAACCGCGCGAGGGTCATGAGCACGACGGCGGGCTTCCGCGGCGCGGTCTCGCTCGCCGTCGCCCTCTCGATCCCCGACGGCGGCCAGTACCCCGGGCGCAACGCGATCGTGTTCGTGACGGCGTTCGTGGTGGTCGCGTCGCTCGTGGTCCAGGGGCTCGCCCTGCCCACCGTGATCCGATGGGCGCGCATCCCCACGGACACCTCCGTCACGGAGGAGCTCATGCTCGCCAAGCGCACCGCGGCGGAGGAGGCGTTCCGGGCCCTGCCGGACCTCGCGCGCGAGCTGCGGATCGACGACGAAGTGCTCGAGCGCGTCCACGCCGAGTACGACGAGCACCTCGCGGCGATGAACGCGGGCTTCGACGACAGCCAGGACCCGGCCGTCGTGCGGACGCGCCAGTACACGCGCCTGCGCCTCGCGCTCATCAGCCACAAGCGCGCCACCGTGGTGCGCCTCCGCGACGCACGCACCATCGACGACACCGTCTTGAGGACGATCCAGAACCAGCTCGACGCCGAGGAGCTGCGGCTCGCGAGGCCGCAGGAAACCGAGTAGCCCCGCTCAGCGAACTCACACGGTTTCCTCAGGCAACCGGCCGTACGATCGAGGCATGGAAGACGAGTCGGTCCTTGACGTGCACGACTTGGTGGTCCGCTATGGACCCCAGACGGCCGTCGACGGACTGACGTTCTCGGTGCGCCGCGGCGAGATCTTCGGGCTGCTGGGCCCGAACGGGGCCGGCAAGACGTCGACGTTGAGCGTGATCGAGGGCCTCCGGAGGCCCGACGCCGGCCGCGTCACCGTCGCGGGGTACGACGCCGTGCACGCGCCCGCCGCCCTCAAGGCGAGCCTCGGCGTGCAGCTGCAGGCCTCGAGCTTCCAGCCCGAGCTGAGGATCGAGGACATCACCCGACTGTATGCGGGACTCTACGGCGTGCGGATCACCGGCAGGCAGATCGGGGAGCGGCTCCGCGACGCGGGCCTCTCCCAGGAGGCCGGCAAGCCGTTCAAGAAGCTCTCCGGCGGCCAGCAGCAGCGCTTCTCGCTCATGGTCGCCACGCTGCACAATCCGAGCATCCTGCTCCTCGACGAGCCCACCACCGGCCTCGACCCCCAGTCCCGCCGGGGGCTCTGGGACCGCATCGAGGAGTCTCGGCGGGCCGGTGGCAGCGTCCTGCTCACCACGCACTCGATGGAGGAGGCCCAAGCGGTGTGCGACCGGGTCGCGATCATGGACCACGGGAAGCTCCTGGCCCTCGGTGCCCCGGGCGAGCTGGTGGCAGAGCACCGCGGAGACCCGCGCGTGCTCGCCGTCGCCCACGGGGACGTGACCCTCGAGGACGTGTTCATCGGGCTGACAGGAAAGGCTATCCGTGACTGACTTCCCTCTCCAGCCGGGCGCCGCCGGTCGCGCGCCCGAGGCGGCCCACGCGCCGTCGACCGCCCTCGCCGTCCGCGCGCTCCTGACCGCGGATGGGATGGTGCTCCTGCGCAGCCGCCAGATCATCCTGCTGAACTTCGTGGTGCCGATCGCGATCCTGTTCATCACGAACCGAGGCGGCAGCCGGATCGGCAACCCGGGCTTCCTCATCGGCATGGCCCTCACCTACGGGCTCCTGTCCTCGGGGCTCATCGCGTACTCGACCACGCTCGCGGGCGACCGCGCCGCGGGCGTCTTCCAGCGGCTGCGCGTGACCCCCGCGCCGACGTGGGCCATCATGGGCAGCCGGCTTGCGGTGCAGTTCGCAGCGGACATCGTCATGGGCATCGTCGTGATGATCGTCGGCAGCATCATCCACAATGTCGTGTTCACGCCAAGCGTGTACGTGCTCATCCTCGTCGTCTCGCTCCTCGGCGCCGCGGTGTTCCTCGCCATCGGCCAAGCGCTCGTGGGGCTCGTGAAGTCGGCGGGGGTCGTCAACGCGATCGCGCGCGTGCTCTACATCGTCCTGTTCCTGGCCGGCATCCTCGGCCCGACCGGGATCCTCGGCGACGACTTCAAGAACTTCTCCTCGTGGACGCCTGTCGGGGCGCTCATGGAGCTGTTCGGGGCGGTGACGGCCGCCGGGACGTGGTCGGCGCAGAACACGTGGCAGGTCGTGGCGCTGCTGGGCTACGCGGCGGTGTTCGCCGGGATCGGGATCCGCTGGTTCCGCTGGGAGGCGGAGTAGGGCGCACGACGGCGCGGGCGGTGCCGCCCGATCCTCGCCGCCGTGCGCGCCTCATGCAGGGGCCCCATGCTCCGCGGTGAGGAGCCGCTCGAGGTTCGCGGGGGCTGCACGGACCGCGGCCCCATACCGGTGGAGGAGTTCGAGTCTCTCGGGCTGGTCCGGGGTCACCGCGCTGGCCAGCGCCGAGAAGCGATCCAGCCGTGAGCGGAGGATCCACTGCCGTAGGTCGGGGCTCTCCCGCCAGAGGCTCTGGTTGGCGAGGTTCGCGATCATGAGCCGAGGCCAGTCGTGGGGGCTGTCCGGCATGGGAATGGGGCGGCACAGTGCGTTCTTCTCGCCGTCGTCGTCGACTGTCACCTCAAGGTGGGCAACAAGGGCGGCGCTGAAGGTGGGCTGGAGCGAGCGCACCATCTGGGTCAGGATCTTCGGGCCGTCGAAGATGGGCAGCGGCGGCCGGCGCGGAACTCCTCGGGCCGAGCAGTCGATGTAGAGCCGCTGAGGATCCGAGCCTATGGTGCCGCGGTCGAGGACCATCCGCGTCGGCTCGATCCGCCGAAGGCGCCCGAGCCGCGCCACATTGCGGATCGAACGGAGGGCGTTGAGCTCGGTGGCCGAGATCGAAGCGCCGTGGTACATGGTCGGTGTGACCGCGCGGTCGAGGCGCAGAAGCTGCCGGGCGTCCTCGAGTCGTTCGAACAGCTCGTGGATCGTCGTGGCCGACGCCGCGATCTCGGCCTGCACCGCGAATCCGCCGAACACGTCGTCGAAGAACTGCGCTCTGGGCTGCATCGTCACCCGGTTGACGAACCAGGCGTCACGCGGCACGATCCACGTGATCAGGTCTGGATCCACGCGGTTCGCCAGGAGCCACAGGCACACATCGATCCCGGTCTTGCCGCCACCTATCACCACGAATCCGGAAGAGGCTCCATCGATCCGCGCCAGCCCATTGGGCGGAATGCACTGAAGGCCGTCGGCCACCTCGTAGTTGGGCGGGTGGGTCGAGGGGACCTCGGTGCCGAAGTAGGTCGTGTCGATGATCCTGCGCCGGACGCGGACCCCGCTGGTCTCGCCGGTCACGCGGGACCTGACGCGGTGGCGCTGCGCGAAATCGCCTGTGTACTCAGTCATCGGCAGGTACTGGATCCGCCCCGAGGCAGCGAACTCATGCATGAGGTCCTCGTAGTAGGCGAGGATGGTCGCGGCGCCCGCACGCCCGGACATGCCGTGGTCGAGAGGGTCGTCCTCGTCCAACGCGCCGAGCTCACGGTAGTTCACGCCGTAGAACGCCGATGGCGTGTGGAGGCGGATGAACGGGTACGCGTCGTTCCAATGGCCGCCCGGGGCGTGGTGGCGGTCGACGACGACCATCGTCCGGTCTGTCTCATGGAACAGCACGTCGGCGAACGCCATCCCGACCGCGCCGCTGCCGACGATGAGGTAATCCGCTTCGAGGTTCACGTGGGCTCCCATCCGACCGTCAGCCTGCGGGCGCCGTCGTGCGTCCGTCTCCGACGCGGGACCTTCCGAAAGGAGTGTCCCACCGCTGGGGCATCGCCGGTACTTTCGACTCTGGGGGCGCCGGCTGTGCAGCAGGAGACTGTGGCTATGAGCGGCACATCGACGCTGATCCCTCCGGTTGACCGCAACCTCGCCCTCAACAGTGCGCTCGCCCCGGACCGCCTCTGGGTCCGCCTCGTGCGCGCCGTCGTCGGCGTGGCCGTCCTCGTGGCTCTCATCCAGAAGACGTTCGACGCGACCATGCCGACCAACGATGTGGACATCCCGCAGCTCTACTCGGAGTTCACGGTCCAGTCCAACCTCGCTGTCGGGCTCGTCCTCATCGCGTCCGCGGCCTGGCCACGCGCGAGGCTCCCGCTCTGGTGGGACCACCTCTTCGGCGCGCTCGCGTTCTACATGGTGATGACCGGAATCATCTACGTGGTCCTCGTCGCCCCGCCCGAGGAACCGTGGTGGACGCTGAACATGTACTGGCCGCAGATGATCCACCACCGCATCGTCCCGCTCGTGATGGCGCTGGACTGGATCTTCGTCACGCGCACGGTCCACGGCCGGTGGTGGCGCCCGCTCGTCTGGATGATCTACCCGGCCGCGTTCCTGGCCTTCTCGTGGATCCGAGGCGCGATCGATGGCTGGTACGTCTACGACTTCCTCGACCCGACGCTCGACGGCGGGTGGACGGGCGTGTTCGCCACGACTGGCCAGGTGCTGGTCGCCTTCCTCGTCGTCGCCGTCCTCATTCACGTCGCAGGCAACGTGCGCGTGGCACTGGCGGCAGGCCGCGGCCACCGTGAGTGACTGACCGCCGAACGACCAGCAGCCCCGGGCGTCAGCGAGCGGACGGCGGTGTGCGCCGCGCGCGGCGTGCCGCGGCACGCAGCTGGAAGATCCGCACGGCACCGGCGATCGCCACGAGCACCCCGCCGGCCACGGCGGCGATGAAGAGCGCAAGACCGAGCGGCACCGGGCCGACGAGCCCTAGGAAGTGGACCTGCACCACGTCCTGGTTCTGGATGAAGAAGACCACGAGCAGGATGAAGACGGCCAGACCGGCGATGACCGCCGTCCAGGCCGCCCCCGCCCGCGTGACGCGGGGCTCGGAGGGCTGCGGCGTGGCCGGGCGCGGCGCGGCAGGATGCGGCTTGGCGGGGGTGGGCTCGTCTGGACGCGGGGCCATGGGCGTGGGCTCGTCGGCCTGAGACCGGCGTGCTGGGGGCTCCGCCGGTTGCCCAGCGCGCGGGTCTCGCTCGTTGCCCGCGGGATCCGTAGTCATCGGCGCCCCTTGTCCGTCTCGGCGATGTCGCATGGACGTCCCCCAGCCAAACACGACCCGGGGAGGCTGCAAGCCGCGACACGCCGTTCCGCTCAAGCCTGCCCTCGATCTGGCGCACGACGACGCGGGGCCGCCTCCCGTACGGAAGGCGGCCCCGCGGCGTCGTGCGTTGGCCCGGCCGGTCGGGTCAGACCTGCGCCGCGGCGTGGCCCTTCATGACGCCCGAGAAGAACGCGCCGAGCTCGTCGGTCGCGGCGAGCGGGACGATCGCGGCCACGTACTGGTCGGGGCGGACCACCACGACCACGCCGTCACGGCTGAGCCCACGCTCAGCGAAGATGTCGTGGGTCGCGGAGGCGCCGAAGACGTTCTCGAGGTCGTTGAGCTGGAACGGTCCGACCAGCGGCTTGAAGACCGCCGGGACGTCGTTGAGGTCGAACGTGTGGTGGTCCTGCTGGTAGACCGCCTTGACGTCGAACCATGCGTTGCGGTCCAGGCCCTCGGGGGTCGCAACGATCGGGGAAGCCGGGTCGTTGCCGAGCCACTCGGCGAACTTCTCCATCGTGGAGCCCTCGGTGCCGGCCTTGGCCTCGTCCGAGAACGCGTAGATGCGCCAGCGGCCGTCCGCCTGGGCGAGGTGGCCGATGTGCAGCGGGTTCGTGTCCGAGATGCGCACGGCCTTGGCGGACTTGAACCGCTTCCCCAGCGGGAAGCCGGTCGCGAGGTCCTGGTGCTTGGCGTCGCCCACGATCATCGACGAGTGGTACTCGGTCATGAAGCCGGCCGGGAACTCGGCCGTGCGCACGTAGAAGTCGGCGAGCTCCGAGGGGCTCTCGAAGTCCTCCGGGTTCTTGGCCATCATCGAGGACCACGTGCGGTCGAAGTCGATGAGGTTCTGCGCGATGACCTGGCGCTCGGCGGTGTAGGTGGAGAGCAGGCTCTCGGGGCTGCGGCCCTCGAGGACGTGACCGAGCTTCCAGCCGATGTTGAAGCCGTCCTGCATCGAGACGTTCATGCCCTGGCCGGCCTTGGCGGAGTGCGTGTGGCACGCGTCGCCGGTGATGAAGACGCGCGGCATGCGGGTGCCGGCCTCTGCCGTGGGGACGTCGTCGAAACGGTGGGTGACGCGGTGGCCCACCTCGTAGACGCTGTTCCACGCGACGCTCACGTCCACCGAGTACGGGTGCAGGATCTTGTTGGCCTTCTCGATGATCGTCTCGAGCGGGGTCTCGCGGATCTTGCCGTTGTCGTCGTCCGGCACCACGCCGAGGTCCACGTACATGCGGAACAGGTAGCCGCCCTCGCGGGGGATGTGGAGGATGCTGCCGCCGTCGTGGGACTGGATGGCGCACTTGGTGCGGATGTCAGGGAAGTCGGTGTTCGCGAGGACGTCCATGACGCCCCACGCGTGGTTGGCGCGGTCGCCGCTCATCTCGCAGCCGATCGCGTCGCGGACCTTGGAGCGGGCGCCGTCGGAGCCGACCACGTACTTGGCCTTGACGGTGCGCTCCTGGCCCTCGTGGTGGGAAGTGCCGGCGAGCTTGACCGTGACGGGGTACTCGCCCTCGCCGATCTCGAGGCTGACGAACTCCCAGCCGTAGTCCGGCTCCATCCGGGTGGGGGAGTTCTTCATGACGTCCGCGAAGTAGTCCAGGACGCGGGCCTGGTTCACGATCAGGTGCGGGAACTCGCTGATGCCCATCTCGTCATCCACAGCGCGGGAGGTGCGGATGATGTTCTGCGGGTTCTCGGGGTCCGGGGACCAGAAGTTCATCTCGGTGATGTGGTACGCCTCGGCGATGATCTCGGGGGCGAAGCCGAACGCCTGGAACGTCTCGACGCTGCGGGCCTGGATGCCGTCCGCCTGGCCGATCTCGAGGCGGCCGCCGCGGCGCTCGACGATGCGCGTGGTCACGTCCGGGAACTGGGAGAGCTGGGCTGCGGTGATCATGCCCGCGGGCCCGGTGCCGACGATCAGGACGTCCACCTGCTCTGGGAGTTCCGCCGGGCGGTTGATGCCGACGCCGGCGGCGGGCTGGACCTTCGGATTCGTGGACACGTAGCCGTGGTGGTGGAACTGCACGGTTTCCTCACTTCTCTGTGCGGGTGTTCTATATTAGAACTCAGTGTTCTAATATCGCTCACATCGATGGTACGTGAGGAGTGGGCCGTGCCACAAGGGCGCCTTCCGGGCCCGTCCACGGGCTTGGAAGGCGCCCCTGCGTTGAAGGGTCACTTCCCGGTGCCGCGGGGCCGCCTCACGGACGCACGAGCACCTTGAGGGACACTCGGGCGTCCATGGCCTTGTACCCTTCGGGGACGTCGTCGAGGCCGATCACCCGGTCGAAGACCCGACCGGGCTGCACGGACCCGTCCAGGACTCCGGGCAGAAGCTGCTCGATGTACGCGCGCACGGGAGCGGGCCCGCCCGTGAGCGTGACGTTCTTGCCGAACAGCGAGCCGAAGCCCACCGGCGCCTCCTCGTACTGCGGCACCCCCACGCGCGAGATCACGCCGCCGGGGCGGACGATCCCCACCGATTGCCCATATGCAGGCATGTGGCCTACCGCCTCGAGGACCTTGTGCGCGCCGTGTCCGCCCGTGAGCTCGAGCACCCGCTCGATCCCCTCGGTCCCGCGCTCCGCCACGACGTCGGTCGCGCCGAACTCGCGGCCCAGGTCCGTGCGGTCCCGATGCCGGCCCATGAGAATGATCCGCTCGGCGCCCATCTGCCGCGCCGACAGCACAGCCATGAGGCCCACCGCGCCGTCGCCCACGACGGCGACCGTGTCCCCCGCGCCGACGCGCGCCATCCGCGCGGCGTGCCAGCCGGTGCCGTAGACGTCGGAGAGGGTGAGGAGCGAGGCCACCAGAGCGTCGTCGCGCGCGGCGTCGCCGTCCGCGCCGGCAACCCCCGGCACCTTCACGAGGGTGCCGTCCGCGAGGGGGACGCGCACGGCCTCGGCCTGGCCGCCGCCGGAGGGCGCGCCGTCGATCGCCGGGGCGTTCCAGAACCCGCCGCGCACGCACGAGGTCTGCAGGCCCTCACGGCAGAACTCGCACTCTCCGCAGGAGATCGCGAACGGCGCGATGACGAAGTCGCCGGGGGAGAGGGTCGCGACCTCGGCCCCGACCTCCTCGACCACGCCGATGAACTCGTGGCCCATCGATTTGCCTTCGGGGGTGCTGGGCATCGAGTGGTAGGGGTGCAGGTCCGAGCCGCAGATGCACGCGCTCGTGACGCGTACGAGGGCGTCCCTCGGGGACTGGAGGGCGGCGTCGGGGACGTCGAGGACGCGGACGTCGCCCGCGCCGAACATGTAGGTGGCCTTCATGGATTCCTTCTGGGGGTCAGGTTCTGGGGGTCAGTTCTAGTTGGCGGCGGCGTACGCGGCGTCGTCGACAGGCTCGAGCCAGGTGGTCGGGTCGGCCTGTCCGTCGCCCACGAGCATCGCCATGTGGGCCATCGCGGCGCCCGCGGTCGCGCCGTGCCAGTGCTCCTCGCCGGGCGCGCACTCGACGGTCTCGCCCGGCGCGGCGGCGACCACGCGCCCGTCCCTGGTGCCGACGAGCGCCGTCCCCGTGAGGACGTGGAGCGTCTGGCCGAGCGCGTGGACGTGCCAGTTGGTGCGCGCGCCCGGGAAGAAGCGGACGACGGCGGCGGCGAGCCACGCCGGCTCGGCCGGCGCGGAGACGGTGGTCACCTCGACATGGCCGGTGAAGCGCTGGGCCGGGGCTATGACGGGCGCGGTTGCGGGAATGAGTTCCATGGTTCTCTCCTTCTAAGAGTCACGTTCTGGGAGTCGCGTTCTGGGAGTCAGCTTCTGGGAGTCGCGTTCTGACGCGAAGGTTCGAAGAATCTTCGCGTCACCACGGTGCGCCCCGCAGGCGGCGCCCCATGCTGGGGGTCAGCTTCTGGAGGGCACTTTCTGGGGGTCAGCTTCTGGAGGTCACGTCCCGCGGGTGCGCGTGGGGACAACCCACGCGAGGTGCCCCTCAGGAGGTGCCCCTCAGGAGGTGACCCTCAGGAGGCGCCCCTCAGGAGGTGCCACTCAGGAGGTGACCCTCAGGAGGCGACTCTCAGGAGGTGCCCCCTGACGGGGGCGGGGGCGCCGAAGACGCGCTTCGCGACGGCCATCGCGGACATTGCCCTCGGCCAGCCGGCGTAGAACGCGAGGTGCGTGATGGCCTCGATGAGCTCGGCCTCGGTGAGCCCGTTCTCCTTCGCGTACGCGAGGTGGAACGTGAGCTGCTCGGCGTTGCCCCCGGCCACGAGGGCAGCGACGGTCGCGAGGCTTCGGTCCCGCTTGGACAGCTCGGGGCGCTCCCAGGCCTCGCCGAACAGGACGTCGTCGGTGAAGTGGACGAGCGCGGGTGCGAAGTCCCCGAGGGCCTTCTGGGCTCCGGTGGGTTCAGTGGTCATGGCATGGTCCTTTCATGGAGGGCATGGGGGTGGCCGGCCGGCAGGGCGCGGCTCGCGATGGCCGCGAGGAGCGCCACGCCGGCCGCGATGGCGAGACTCGTGAGGACGCCGCCCTGCAGGGTCCGGGGGTCGGCGAGCAGTCCGCCGAAGACGGCGACGGACAGCGCCCCGCCCGCCTGGCGGCTCGTGTTGAAGACGCCGCTCGCCGTCCCCGCGAGCTCCGCCGGGACGCCGCTGAGCAGCGATGCGGTGGAGGGCGGCATGATGAGCGGCCCGGACAGGCCCACGAGCACCATGAGCGCGGATGTGGTCCACACCGGGACCACCGCGGAGAGCGTCCCGACGAGCGTGAGTCCCGCAGCCAGCGCCACGAGTCCGGTGGGCAGGAGGCGCCGCGCGCCGAAGCGCTCGATGAGCCGTGCGCTGAACGGCGTCATGCCCAGGCCCGCGAGCATCATGGGCAGGAACACGAGCCCGGTGGCGAACGCGCTCAGCCCGTGCGCTTGCTGCAGGGACAGGCTCATGACGAACGGGAGCCCGAAGTAGCCCACCATGAACGCGAAGCCCGACGCCGCGGTGACGGCCATCGTGCGGTTGCGCGCGAGTGCGCGCGGGACCATCGGGTGCCGCGCGCCGCGCTGGATGA
Organism: Sinomonas cyclohexanicum; assembly: GCF_020886775.1. Lineage (GTDB taxonomy): Bacteria > Actinomycetota > Actinomycetes > Actinomycetales > Micrococcaceae > Sinomonas > Sinomonas cyclohexanicum. Next base: position 4,204,417 of record NZ_AP024525.1, on the reverse strand, counting down.
GGGCGAACGAGATGGCCGCCGCGACGCCCACCGCGAACGCGAGCACGACGCCGGCGGAGCCCACCCCCGCGCTGCCCGCCTCGATGGCGGCGTAGGTGACGCCGGCCATGGCGACGGTCGCCGCGGCCTGACCGGCCCAGTCGAACGGGGCGCGGCCGGTCCGCGGGAGCGCCGGGCCGCCCGACCCGTCTTTCTGCCGCGGCGCCCGGGCGAGGGCCACGAGCGCGAGGGCACCGGCGGGGACGTTGATGAGGAAGATGAGCCGCCAGTCGACGAGGCTCAGGGCCCCGCCCGCCACCGGTCCCGACGTCGCAGCCACGGCACCGCCCATCGAGTAGGCGGCGACGGCGCGCGCCCGCCGCCGCGCGTCGGGGAACGCCTGCCCGATGAGCGCCATCGAGGACGGCATCATGAGCGCGGCCGCGGCGCCCTGGGCGAGGCGCGCCGCGATCAGGCCGCCCAGCCCGGGTGCGAGCCCGCACGCCACAGAGGACGCCACGAACGCCACGAGGCCCATGGCGAACGCGCGCCGGGCGCCGAGCCGGTCGGTGAGCGCGCCGGCCGAGAGCAGGAGCGCCGCAAACAGGAGCGTGTACCCGTCTGCGACCCACTGGATCCCGTCCATGCCGCCGCCGAGCTCGGCCCGGATGCTCGGGAGGGCCACGTTGACCACGGTCGCGTCGAGCGTGATGACGAAGAAGCCGAGCACGGGGGCGGCGACCCGCGCAGCGGCGGTCCGCGCCCCGGCGGGCCCGACGCCGGGGCCGCGGGGCGCCGTCGTGCGTCCGAGGGCGGAAGGTGAGGTGAGCACCCTTCTATGCAACGCCCGCGCCGGGCAACGAGGGAGAGCCCTGATGAGCCCGGTACTGGCAGTACCTCCCTCGCGTAGTGCCCCGCGGCGTACCGTGGAGCGCATGGCAGACACCCGGGCCGAGGTCCGCGACTTCCTCGCGAGCCGCCGCGCCAAGATCACCCCCGAGCAGGCCGGCCTGACCGTGTACGGCGGGAACCGGCGCGTGCCCGGACTGCGGCGCGAGGAGGCCGCGCTGCTCGCGGGCGTGAGCGTGGACTACTACACACGGCTCGAGCGCGGGAACCTCGCTGGCGTGTCCGAGGGAGTGCTCGAGGCGCTCGCCCGCGCGCTCCAGCTCGACGACGCCGAGCGCGACCACCTCTTCGACCTCGCCCGCGCCGCGAACGCCTCACCGCGCGCCCGCCAGCGGGCCCCGCGCCAGGCCGTCCGCCCGAGCGTGCAGTTCATGCTCGAGGCGATCACGGGCGCCCCGGCGTTCGTGCGGAACGCGCGCATGGACATCCTCGCCGCGAACCCGCTCGGCTTCGCCCTGTACTCGCAGATGTACGACGACGTGGCGCGCCACACGCTCGACGTCCCCGTCCGCCCCGCGAATCACTCCAGATTCATCTTCCTGGACACCCGCGCCCGGGAGTTCTACCCGGACTGGGCCCTCGCCGCGAACAACAACGTGGCGCTCCTGCGCACGGAGTCGGGCCGCAACCCGTACGACAAGGGCCTCGCCGACCTGGTCGGCGAGCTGTCCACCCGCAGCGAGGAGTTTGCGGCGCTGTGGGCCCGGCACAACGTGCGGCGGCACTACTCGGGCAACAAGCAGTTCCGCCACCCCGTGGTCGGCGACCTCGAGCTCCTCTTCGAGGCGCTCGTGCCGTCCGAGGACCCCGGCCTGACCCTCACGGTCTATCCCGCGGTGCCGGGCTCGCCGTCGGAGGAGTCGCTGCGGCTGCTCGCGAGCTGGGCCGCCACGGAGCGGATCGGGGAGCGGGCGCGGGCCGAGCGGTAGCCAGCCGCGCGGCGTCGTGCGCACGACGCCGGGTGGGCGCCTGCCGCGACTGTCTCACCGTCGATACAGTCGCCCATGGGCTGCCCTTGTTCACCCGTCATGCCGCCGATTTCGCAGGCATCGACAGTCTGGACGTTCGCGCGCTCTGAGGCACGACGCGGCGGTAGTGTGTGCGCATGGCTGATGTCGCGCTCGTCACAGGTACGTCGTCCGGGATGGGGCTGCACGCCGCCGTCGAACTCGCGCGGCGCGGCCTGACCGTCGTCGCCACGATGCGGGACACCGCCCGCTCGGGTGACCTCCGGGCGGCGGCCGAGCGCGCCGGCGTCGTGCTCGACATCCGCGCGCTCGACGTCGTGGACCACCCCGCCGCCGAGGCGCTCGTCGACGCCGTGGCCCGCGATCATGGGCGGATCGACGTCCTCGTCAACAACGCTGGCCGCGGGTGCGTGGGCACGGCGGAGCAGCTCGGCATGGACGTGATCCGGGACCAGCTCGAGGTCAACTACCTCGCGCCTGTGCACCTCGCGAAGCTCGTGCTGCCGGGCATGCGCGAGCGGCGTCACGGGTGCATTGTGACCGTGACGAGCGTGGGCGGCGCGGTCGGCCAGCCGTTCGCCGACGCGTACTGCGGGGCGAAGTTCGCAGTCGAGGGGTTCATGCAGTCCCTCGCGCCGGTGGCCGAGCAGTTCGGGGTGCGCGTGAGCGTTGTGGAGCCGGCGGCGGTGGCGAGCGAGTTTGTCGCGAACGTCGAGCGGCCCGCCGCCGTCGGGGCGTACGGGGACCAGCTCCAGCGGTACATCGCGCGCACGTCGGGCGCTTTCGCCTCCGCCCAGTCCGCGGCCGACGCCGGCGCGGCGATCGCGGGCGCCGCCACCTCGCCCGACTACCGCTTCCGCTGGCAGACCTCGGACGCCGCCGTGCGCTTCGTGGGCGCCTCCCTGGCCGACCTCGACGGGGAGCGCGTGCTCGGCGTGACCCGCACCTGGATCGCGGGGTAGCCGAGCACGACGGCGCGTGGTCGCCACCACCGATGGTCGCCGCCCGCCGCGGCCTCACCCTAGGCGCGGTGCTTCACCCCCGAGTGGGCGTTCGGGGCGAGCGTGGTGCCGGTGACGGGGACGTCGCCGAGGGTCTCGTCGATCGCGGCGAGAACGTCGTCCGAGAGTTCCACGCCCGAGGCCGCGGCGTTCGAGTGGACCTGCTCGGGCCGGGACGCCCCCGTGATCGCCGAGGCCAGCTCGCTGCGGCGGAGGACCCACGCGAGCGCCATGACCGGCAGGGCCAGCCCCGCGCCGTCGGCAATGGGAATCAGCCGCTGCACGGCCTCGAGGATCGGCTCCCGCATGAGCATGTCCTTCGAGACGTTCATGGTGTCGCTCGCGAAGCGGCTGCCCTCGGGGATGGGCTGGCCCGGCAGGTATTTGCCGGAGAGCACGCCTTGGGCGAGCGGCGACCAGACGATCTGCGAGATCCCGTTCGCCGCGCACAGCGGGAAGACCTCCGTCTCGGGGGCGCGCCACAGCATCGAGTACTGCGGCTGGGACGAGACGAAGAGGTCCGGTCCCGCGATGTCGATCGCGGCCTGGATCTGCTCGGGCGTCCACTCGCTGAAGCCGAGGTACCGCGCCTTGCCTTGCTCGACGACCTTCTTGAACGCCTCGATGGTGTCCTCGATCGGCACGTTCACGTCGAAGCGGTGCGCCTGGTAGAGGTCCACGTGGTCCGTCTGGAGGCGCGCGAGCGAGGCGTCGATCTGCTTGGCGATCTGCGATGGCGCGAGGCCCGAGTCCGCCGGGTCGTCGGACATCTGGCCCATGACCTTCGTGGCGAGGATGTAGGAGTCGCGCGGGTGCTTGGAGAGGATCTCGCCCCATGCCGTCTCCGAGGCTCCGCGCCCGTAGACGTTGGCCGTGTCGAAGAAGTTGATCCCGGCGTCGAAGGCGGCCTCCGTGCAGGCGCGCGTCTGCTCCGACTCGATGCCGCCCGAGAACGTGAGCCACGATCCGAGCGAGATCTCCGATACCTCGAGGTCAGAACTTCCGAGCTTGCGGTAGCGCATGGTGGTGCTCCTTGGTGGCCGGGTGGGGGCAGGTGGACTGACCCTCCATGCCTACGCCGATTCGGCCCTGTTGGGAAGAGGTGCCACGAGCGCCCAGGCCGTCCACGCGGTCAGGACGAGCCCCACGGCGTAGGCAGCAATCCCCAGCCACTCGGGGCCCGGAACGGCTGCAAGCGCGGCGAAGAGGACTCCGAGGGTGAGGGCGGCTGCAGGCAGGAGCCCCGCCCTCCACGCGGCAATCGGAACGATCAGGTAGATCACCGGGCCGAGCATGAACAGGATCGGCAGGGGGCCACCGGCGGCGTGGAACCCGTCGAAGGCATCCACGGCATCGCCCGTGGAGATGCCTGACCTCGCGAGGCCCAGAGCGACGAAGTGGCTGACGGAGATCGCGGCCATGCCCAGCCCCCGGGACCGGACTCGCTCATCTTCTCCATCGAGAACCACCCCGGCGGGGCGCCGCTGCTGTCCGGATCGCTGGGCCACGGTGGGCAGGCCGTCTCCGGTGTTGGCGACAAGGCCCTCCTCGTAACGAGCTCCGAGCCCGCAGGGCCGAAGTCGCTGCGGCCCGCCGGCGACGTGCCCATCACGATCCTGTCCCTCATGGTCGCCAAGGGCGAGAATATGGCGATCTTCACGGCCGAGATCCTCATCTCCCCGACCGAACCCACGGCGGACCAGACGAAGGACCAGCTCCTCGGCCTCGCGCGGGACGCGAAGTTCTGAGGCCACGGCGTCTGCGGCGGCTGAGGCTCAGGACGCCCGCGGAGAGAACATGATGACTGCGACCCCGGCCAGGCAGATGGCGGCACCGATCAGGTCCCAGCGGTCGGGCCGGAACCCATCCACCACCACGCCCCACGCGAGCGATCCCGCGACGAAGACCCCGCCGTAGGCCGCGAGGATCCGGCCGAAGTGCGCGTCAGGCTGGAACGTGGCGACGAAGCCGTAGATCCCGAGCGCGATGACGCCGAGCCCGGCCCACCACCATGGTTTCCCCTCGCGGACGGACTGCCAGACGAGCCACGCCCCTCCGATCTCCGCCGTGGCGGCGACGACGAACAGGACCACGGACTTGAGGATGCTCACCGGCTCATGATGCCAGCAGCTCGCCCACGAGCCGCCGGCACAGCGCGTACGCCTCGTGCCCCGGGTCGATGACGGCGAAGTGGTCGCCCGTGGTCTCGTGCACGACGGCGGGGTCCCCGGCCGCGCGGGCGGCCGCGACGTAGTCGGCGGACAGCGCGAAGGGGACGGCCTCGTCGTCGGGGGAGTGCACCGCGTGGACGGGCACGCCGATCGGCAGCGCCCGCATCGGGTCGGCGACGGCGAACGCGCGCGCGAGCTCCGGCGAGTCCGTGGACGCGCCGCCCATGAGATTCCGCGCCGCGTGGTTGCTCAGGGCCAGCCGCTCCGCCTCGGCGAGGCTCAGCACGCCGGCCTGGCTCACGACGCCGCGCAGCGGCACCCGCGGTCGTGCGCCGGGGGCGCTGGCGGGCAGCTTCGGCCGGCCCGCCGCCCACACGGCGAGGTGGCCGCCGGCGGAGTGCCCGACGACGACCACCCGCCCGGCCGCGACGAGCCGCGAGAGCCGCGCGGCGTCGTCGTGCGCCAGAACCCCGAGGGCGGGAACGTCGGCGAGGCGGTCGATCCCGGCGGCGACGTCGAGGAACGTGGCGGGCCAGCCGCCGTCGCCCGCCGTGCGCGTCCCGTCCTCCCGGACCGAGGCGGCCCGCCGGTACTCGAGGTTCCACGCCGCGAAGCCGTGCGCCGCGAGGTCCGCCGCGACGGGCGCGCCCAGCTCGGCGGTGTACTTGTCGCGCCAGTAGCCGCCGTGGATCACGACGGCGATCCCGCGCCACCCGCCGTCGGGCGCGGCCTCTGCGGCCGTGGGCAGGTACAGGTCGGCCCACTGGTCGGGGTGCGGGCCGTAGGGAATGCGGACGGGGTTCACGCCGTGACTCTACCGGCCCGACTCCAGCTTCGCCCTAACCCTCTCGAACACGGGCCCGTGGGACTTCGCGGCCGCCTTCGCGAGGAGCGGCTCGAGGGGCGAGAGCCGCCACAGCCCGCCCGAGCGGTTCTCCGCCGTGAGCCTCGTCCCGGACCCGTCCGGCTCGAACTCGTACGTCCGGGTGCGCCCGGCTACTGGGCCGCGGCGGAGGTCTTCTCGACCGCCGTCTTGATGTGGTCCAGCCAGCCGTTGACGGTCTTGGCCCACTGCTCCCCGCCGCCCCAGGCGTACATGACGTCCTCGAACCAGGTGATGTCCGTGTTCTCGAAGGCCACGTCCAGCCGCGTGCCCTCGCCCTCGGGGACGAAGGTCCAGGTCCAGCCGACGTGCTGCTTGAGGTCCCGGTTCAGCACCTTGAGGTGGGACGTGATGACGATGCGCTCGTCCGGGACGAACTCCGTGAACTCGTGGGTCACGTGCTCCGTGAGGCCGGGCGTGGCCTTGTTCAGGACGTGCGCCACGGTACCGACACCCTCCGGGGCCAGCGTCGCGTCCTCGACGTGGATCTTCGGATGGCCGGCGAACATGTTGCGCGGGTCCCGGCAGTGTTCGAAGACGGCGTGCACCGGGGCGTTGATGGCGACGGTATAGGTGTGCTTGTACTCGTGCTCGGACATGGCGGGCCTCCTGGGGTGCGTGCCTGTTCTTCCATGGTCGGCCGGGGTCGCGGCGGGGGGCAGTGTCGGAGGTCCCGGAACTGAAGCCACGCCCTGCGGGACCAGTCAGGAGCTATCTGTATGTTCGTATCGCGAACACTTGTGCATGATGCGAACGTGTGGCTACCCTGAGAGAAACGAGGAAAGGACCAGCACATGAGCGTGCCGAAGATCAAGGCCGTGCGGCTCAGCCCGCGCGAGCAGCTCGGAGAGCGGGAGCTTGTGGTGCTCGGGCCGTCGCTCGGGACGTCGACCGTGATGTGGGACGACGCCGCGCGCCTCCTCGGCGCCGACTACGACATCCTCGCCTGGGACCTTCCGGGCCACGGCGCCTCGCCGGCCGTCGCGTCCGACGCGTCGTTCGGCCTCGGCGACCTCGCGGACGCCGTTGTGGACGTTGTCGATTCGATGGCGCCGGGTGCCCGGTTCCACTATGCGGGCGACTCCGTTGGCGGCGCGACGGGCGCGGAGCTTGCGCTCCGGCATCCCGACAGGCTCCTGAGCCTCGCGATGGTCTGCTCCTCCCCGCGCTTCAACGGCGCCGAGGCGTACGCGGCGCGCGCCGATGCGGTCGCCAGGGAGGGCACCGCCATCCGCCTCGAGGCCTCTGCCGAGATCTGGTTCGCCCCCGGCTTCCTGGGGGAGCACCCCTCCGAGTCCTCGCGGCTGCTCCACGCGCTGCGCGACGCCGACCGCTTCGGCTACGCCGCCGTGTGCCGCGCCCTTGCCGCGTACGACGTCCGTGACCGCTTCGGCGAGATCTCGGCCCCGTTCCTCGCGCTGGCGGGCGAGTTCGACTCCGTGTGCCCGTTCTCAGAGGCACAGTGGATGGCGGAGCGCGCCCAGAACGGCACCGCAGTCGAGATCCCCGGCGTCGCGCACATCGCTCCGACCGAGGACCCAGCAGCCGTCGCCGAGCTGCTTCGGAAGCACTTCGCGGCGGCGGTAGGCCGTCCGTTGCGTCCGTTGGCCCACGAGACCCTTTCACTGATCAATGAGGAACAGCACAAGTGACTGAAGCATTCGTCTATGACGCCATCAGGACCCCGTTCGGCAAGTTCGGCAGCGGGCTCGCCGGGGTCCGCCCCGACGACCTCGCCGCGCACATGGTCCGCACCATCGTGGACCGCGCGCCCGGCCTCACCCCCGAGGCGCTGGAGGGTACCGACGGCCAGCACCGTGCAATCGACGAGGTGATCTTCGGCAACGCCAACGGCGCCGGCGAGGAGAACCGCAACGTGGCCCGCATGGCCACGCTCCTGGCCGGCCTGCCCGTCTCGATCCCCGGCACCACGGTGAACCGGCTCTGCGGCTCCTCGCTCGACGCCGCGATCATCGCGTCCCGCCAGATCCAGGTGGGAGACGCCGAGGTCATGCTCGTCGGCGGCGTCGAGTCCATGTCCCGCGCCCCCTGGGTCCTGCCCAAGACAGAGAAGCCCTACCCGGCCGGTGACATGACGCTCGCCTCGACCACTCTCGGCTGGCGGCTCGTGAACAGGAAGATGCCCGCCGAGTGGACGGTGTCCCTCGGCGAGGCGACCGAGCAGCTGCGCGAGCGCTTCTCGATCGGCCGCGACCGTCAGGACGAGTTCGCCGCCAGATCGCACAACCTTGCCGACGCCGCGTGGAACGCGGGCTTCTACGATGACCTCGTTGTCCCCGTCCCTGGCACCGACCTGACCCGTGACGAGGGAATCCGCCCCGGCTCGTCCGCGGAGAAGCTCGCGGGCCTCAAGACCGTGTTCCGCAAGGACAATGGCGATAGCTCGGGATCGACCGCGGGCGGCACCGTCACGGCCGGCAACGCATCTCCGCTGTCGGACGGCGCGTCCGCCGTCCTCATGGGCTCCGAGGCCGCCGCGGAGACCATCGGCCTGGCGCCGATCGCCCGCATTGCGGGCCGTGCTGCCGCAGCGAACGAGCCGCAGTACTTCGGGTTCGCGCCGGTCGAGGCCGCGAACGAGGCCCTCACGAAGGCGGGGATCGGCTGGGACCAGGTCGGCGCCGTCGAGCTCAACGAGGCGTTCGCCGCCCAGTCCCTCGTGTGCGTGGACGCGTGGAAGATCGACCCCGAGATCGTCAACCGGCACGGAGGCGCGATCGCCATGGGCCACCCGCTCGGCGCGTCCGGGGGCCGGATCCTCGGCACGCTCGCCCGCTCCCTGCAGCGCAGCGGCGAGCGGTGGGGCGTCGCGGCCATCTGCATCGGCGTGGGCCAGGGCCTTGCCGTCGTGCTCGAGAACGTCAACGCGAAGTAGAAGGGGACCGGTCGTGGCACACACACTGGAGTTCAAGGACACCGCTGCGGAGGCCGTGGCGGGCGTCAAAGACGGCTCGACCGTGATGATCGGAGGGTTCGGCAATGCTGGGCAGCCGTTCGAGCTCATCGACGCGCTCCTGCAGTGCGGCGCGAGGGAGCTCACAGTCGTCAACAACAACGCCGGCCAAGCAGACGAGGGCCTCGCGCTCCTCATCAAGGAGGGCCGTGTGAAGAAGATGATCTGCTCGTTCCCGCGGCAGTCGGACTCGTGGCACTTCGACGAGAAGTACCGCGCGGGCCAGATCGAGCTCGAGCTCGTCCCGCAGGGCAACCTCGCCGAGCGCATCCGCGCCGCCGGCGCGGGGATCGGCGGGTTCTTCACCCCCACCGGCTACGGCACGATGCTGGCCGAGGGCAAGGAGACCCGCCTCCTCGATGGCAAGTGGCAGGTCTTCGAGACGCCGATCCACGCCGATGTTGCCCTCATCAAGGCGCTCAAGGCGGACGGGAAGGGCAACCTCGTCTACCGCAAGACCGCCCGCAACTTCGGCCCGATCATGGCCGCCGCCGCGAAGCACACGGTGGTCCAGGTTTCCGAGGTTGTGCCGACCGGCGCCCTCGACCCGGAGAATGTCGTGACCCCGGGGATCTACGTCAACACGATCGTGAAGGTGGGCTGAGGACATGACTGAGCAGACAACGGCGAGCGTCCCCCAGACCAGCACGGTACCGCTGAGCCGCGACGAGATGGCGCAGATCGTCGCGAAGGACATCGAGCCGGGCTCCTTCGTGAACCTCGGGATCGGCCAGCCGACCAACGTGTCGAACTACCTCACCGCGGAGCAGGACATCACGCTCCACACCGAGAACGGCATGCTCGGCATGGGGCCTGTCGCCACCGGGGACGCGATCGACGAGGACCTCATCAACGCCGGCAAGATCCCCGTCACCGAGCTGCCGGGCGCGAGCTACTTCCACCATGCCGACTCGTTCGCGATCATGCGCGGGGGCCACCTCGACGTGTGCGTCCTCGGCGCGTTCCAGGTCTCCGCGACCGGCGACCTTGCCAACTGGCACACGGGCGCGCCGGACGCGATCCCCGCCGTAGGCGGCGCCATGGATCTCGCCACAGGCGCCAAGGACGTGTACGTGATGATGAACCTGGCCACCAAGGACGGCACGGCCAAGCTCGTCCCCGAGCTCACCTACCCGGTCACCGGCGTGGGCTGCGTGACGCGCGTGTACACGGAGAAGGCCGTCTTCCTCATCACGGACGACGGGGTGCGCGTGCGCGAGACCTTCGGCACCACGTTCGAGGAGCTGCAGGACGTTATGGACGTCCCGCTGCTCCCGGCGGCCGGTTGAGCCGAACGACGGTGGAGCCGACGGTGGTTGAGCCGAGTCGAAACCAGAAGCCGAACACCGGCAGCGTGGACTATGTCCAGCCGCCGGTCCCGACAGCGAGTGACCAGTTCGTCCAGTCGCTCGCGCGCGGCCTCGCCGTCGTGCGCGCGTTCGACGCCGAGCACCAGGAGATGACGCTCTCCGAGGTCGCCGCCCGGACGTCGCTCACCCGTGCCACGGCACGGCGGTTCCTCCACACGCTCGTCGAGCTGGGGTATGTGCGCACGGACGGACGAGTGTTCGCCCTGACGCCACTCGTGCTCCAGCTCGGGTACGCGTACCTGTCCGGCCAGCGCCTGCCGGAGCTGGCCGAGCCGATCCTCGAGGAGCTCTCGCACCGGCACGGCGAGTCGACGTCCCTCGCGGTCCTGGACGGCACGGACATCGTGTACCTCGCGCGCATCCACACGCGCCGGATCATCTCGGTCGGCATCTCGCCCGGCACCCGGTTCCCGGCCCACGCGACGTCGATGGGCCGGGTCCTGCTCGCGTCCTTGCCGCCCGCCGAGCTGGACTCGTACTTCGCCCACGCCTCGCTCGAGCCCCTCACGCCCCGCACGCTCGTCACGCGGCTCGCGATCGAGGACGAGCTGGCCAGGGTCCGCGCCCAGGGATACGCGGTCGTCGACCAGGAGCTCGAGGTGGGCCTGCAGTCCGTGGCCGTGCCGGTGGTGGGCGCCGGGGGCCGCACGGTCGCGGCGATCAACATGGCCCTGTCCGTGCGGCTCGATGGGCACGGCTCGGCGGCCGACCGCGAGTCCGAGGTGGGGCGGCTCGTCCCCGAGCTGTGCGCCGCGGCGGCCTCGATCGCAGAGGCCGCCCAGGCGGTGGGGGCCGCATAGTAGCGTTCGACCCGAACCGGGAAGAGTGAGATGGAGGACACCGGAATGGCACTTCTCGATACCGCACTGTGGGGCGGCAAGGTCAACATCGGCGGCTGGACCGAGGCGGCGGGTGGCGTGTACGACGCCGTCGAGCCGGCCACCGGGGCCACGCTCGCCTCCGTCGGGGCCGCCTCGCGCGACGACGTGTACCGCGCCGCGCAGCTGGCCGCGAAGGCCCAGCCCGAGTGGGCGGCGAAGAAGCCCGAGGAGCGCGCCGCCGTCCTGCGCCGCGCGGGGCAGCTCTGGGAGGAGCACGCCGGCGAGATCCAGGACTGGATCGTCCGCGAGGCGGGCAGCATCCCACCCAAGGCGCAGCTCGAGATCCACACGGCGGCCAACGAGTGCTACGAGGCCGCCGCGCTCCCGTCGCACCCGCACGGCGAGGTCCTGACCTCGGACGAGGACCGGTGGTCCTTCGCGCGGAGGCGACCGGCCGGCGTCGTGAGCGTGATCGCCCCGTTCAACTTTCCCCTCATCCTCTCGATCCGCTCGGTCGCGCCGGCGCTCGCCCTCGGCAACGCCGTCCTGCTTAAGCCCGACCCGCGCACGGCCGTGTGCGGCGGGGTGACGCTCATGCGCATCTTCGAGGAGGCCGGCCTGCCTGCCGGCGTGCTCTCGCTCCTGCCGGGAGGGGCCGAGACGGGCGCGGCCGTGGTCGAGGCGCCCGAGGTGCGCATCATCTCGTTCACGGGCTCGACGGTGGCGGGCCGCAAGGTCGGCGAGGCCGCCGCGAGGCACCTCAAGCGCGCGCACCTCGAGCTCGGCGGCAACAACGCGCTGATTGTCCTGCCGGGGGCCGATCTCGCCAAGGCCGCCTCCGCCGGCGCGTTCGGATCGTTCATGCACCAGGGCCAGATCTGCATGACGACGGGCCGGCACTTTGTGCACGAGTCCGTGTACGACGACTACGTCGCGGAGCTGTCCGCGAAGGCCGAGAACCTGCCCGTGGGCGATCCGTTCACGGGACAGGTCGCGCTGGGCCCGATCATCGACGAGCACCAGCGGGACAAGATCGACGGCATCGTGCAGGGCGCCGTCGCCCAGGGCGGCCGCCTGACCGCCGGCGGGAGCTACGAGGGGCTGTTCTACCGGCCCACGGTGCTCGCCGACCTTGCCCTCGACAACCCCGCGTTCATCGAGGAGATCTTCGGCCCGGTCGCGCCGATCACGCGCTTCTCGGAGGTGGACGAGGTCGTGGGGATGGTCAACGCCAACGAGTACGGGCTGTCCGTGGGCATCCTGGGTGACGTCGGGACGGCCATGAAGATCGCCGACCGTGTCCACTCGGGCAAGGTCCACATCAACGAGCAGACCGTCTCAGATGAGGCCAACGCGCCGTTCGGCGGCGTCGGTGCCTCCGGGACCGGCTCGCGGTTCGGCGGGGCGACGTCGAACATCGACGCATTCACCGAGATCCAGTGGCTCACGATGCGCCCGGACATCCCCGACTACCCGTTCTGATACCTGTGAGGTTGCTGGGACTTGGGGCCGCTGGGCCCTAAGTCCCTTCCTCGGGGGCACGGCCGGGGCGGACCTTGGTGGCGTGGACACGTCACTGAACGTCTTGGCCTCCGCGGCCGGCCTTGGAGCCGACGGCATCTACCTTGGATGGGGCTCCTTCACCGTGCAGCTGGGAAACCTCATCATCATCGCCGTGATGATCGTGCTGTTCGTCGCCGCGCTGTTCCTGCCCTTCCCCGGGGGAAAGGACCGGCGATGAGCACGCCACGTCCGGGACCGGGATCGGCCGGCATGCCGCCCGCGCCGCCCGGTGGCCGGATTCTCAACTGGACCGGCAGGTTCCGGGAGTGGGGCGTGCGCACCCTTCCCCCGGACAAGCTCCTGCCCGAGACTCAGCCCAGCTATGTCGCCTCGTGGATCTACGTGTTCGGCATGGGCGCCATCGCCGCGCTGCTGTACGTGATCATCTCCGGGGTGATCCTCGCGCTCAACGGTCCGGCCTGGTACCACGTGTCCGCGACCGGCCACTTCATCAACAGCACCCACCTGTGGGGAGTGGAGCTGTTCTTCATGTCCATGGTCATCCACCTGTGGGGGAAGTTCTGGATGGCGTCGTGGCGCGGGGGCCGCGCGCTGACATGGATCACCGGAGTGATCGCGTTCGTCGTCTCGATCGTCACGGCGTTCACGGGCTACCTCCTCCAGACGAACTTCGATTCCCAGTGGATCGCGTTCCAGGCCAAGGACGCGCTCAACGCCGTCGGGGTGGGCGCGTGGTTCAACGTGGCGAACCTCGGGCAGGTGCTGATGTGGCACATCGTGCTGCTGCCGCTCGCGGTGGGCGTCGTCGTCGTGCTCCACGTCCTCCTCGTCCGCGTCCACGGCGTCGTCCCGCCGCTCGAGGCCTCCGAGACGGACGCGCAGCTGCGCTCGGCCGCGTCCGCCCCGGAAGGAAGTGACCTGCCATGAGCCTCAAGGAACGAAGCCGTGCGCCGCACCATCACCCGGGTCGGGGCTCCAGAGACCTCGACCGTCAGCCATGGCGTGGCGCCGTCCGCGAATACGACCTCGTCAAGGAGCTCGTCTACGCGCTCGTCGTGGTCGGCGTGCTCATCGTGGGGCTGGCCGCCATCATCGGCTCCCCGGATGACGCGCCGGTGACGCTCAAGCAGTGGGCCGCCGCGGCGCCGTCGGACTTCGTGGCAACGGCGACGGCTGAGCTCGGAGGCACGAGCGACACCGCGCAGTACGGCCCCCCGTACAACTCGACCGCGGGCGCGAGCCAGACGCTTGGCCCTATCGACCTGCAGAGCCTCTCCGGGGTCCGACTGCCCGTTGACACCGCTCAGGACATGGTCCTCGGACCGCTCGGAACGCTGCCCCAGCCGCCCACGGAGCTGGCCGCATGGAACGCCGCGACGGACAAGCAGCGCACCGACTGGGCCGCCGCCTACTCTGACGCCCTCTCGAAGGCTCCGGACAACGACCCGGCCAAGGTCGCCGCGGGCGACTACGGCCCTGTCCCCGGCTTGGACGCCGCCCTGCTCGGCATGGCCCAGTCCGGTTCCCTGGACCGGGTGCTCGACGGCGGCTCGCTCGCGGGCATGGACCGAACCCGCACCGAGCTGTTCCTCGGCGATGGGACGTACTTCAACGGCCTCGCCGACGCCCAGCACCTGACCGGCGACCAGTGGGGCATGATGAACGAGACCGGGAACTATCCCGGCCAGTCCTGGCTGTGGCTGTTCTCCTTCTGGTACCAGATCCCGCCCTTCAACGGGCTGGCGAACGCGGACCTCGTGATCAGCGGCATCATGGTCGTGCTGACCCTCGCGCTCATGCTCGTCCCGTTCATCCCCGGGGTGCGTTCGCTGCCGCGTCTCATCCCGATCCACCGGCTCATCTGGAGGGACTACTACCGGCGTCGCTGAGGGCCGCGCGGACCGGTCGCGGAACGTTGCCTGCGCCGTGGTAGAACACTAGGGTGAACCCCCAGAACGCGCGCCCCCCGAAGGCCTACAAGCCGATCTCCAAGCCCATTGTCGCGACAGGCATCGCCTCGACCGTCGTCATCGGCTCCGGAGCATTCGTCCTCAGTTTCTCCGCACTGACCGACCTCGCCGTCCGCGCGGGCATCAACCCCGAGATCGGGTGGATGTGGCCGCTCATCGTGGACGGCATGATCGTCGCCGCGACGGTGGCGATCGTCGCGCTCGCGGGACGCGAGGGCAAAGAGCAGTTCTACCCGTGGATCCTGCTGTTCTTCGGCGCGGTCGTCTCGACGGCCGCCAACTCGATCCACGCGATCCTCGCCGTCCAGGCGTCCCACGGGAATGTGCCGGTCGTCGTGTCCGCGCTCGTGGCGGCGATGCCGCCGGTTGTGCTCCTGGCGATCACCCACCTCACCGTGCTGCTCGTGCAGTACGCGCGCAACTCCGCTGAGATGTTGGCTTCCCTCGCGGCGGAAGCCGATCAAGCCCAGCTGGCCGTCGAGGGCGAGCGCCCAGCCGACGGCATCCCGGCAGCGGCCAGCGCAGCCCCTGACGCCGGCGGTTCTGCCGACGCCGCCTCCACCGACGCCGACACTGACTCTGCCGTTGGTGGGGTGGCTGTCGTCGAGGAGGCCCTGGCCGAGACCGCTCCCGATGCTGCTGCACCAGCCCCCAAGCCCAAGGCCGCGCCGAAGCGGAAGCCGAGCAAGCCGGCCACCGCCAGCGCGCCGCCGGGCGCGGCGGCCAAGCCGACCGCCGCGCGGACGGGTGCCAAGAGCCCAGTGGCCAAGCGCACGCCCGCCCCCAGTGTGGCAGCAGCCACGCCCGCGGGGGCCCGTCCAGCGGCCAAGGGCTCCGGGTCCTCGCGCCAGCTCATGCCGGAGCTGTCGACCGTCACGGCGGTCAACCCACTCCTCAGGCCCCCGCAGAGCGCGGAGGGGATGACGGGAATGGCGGCTATCGTGCCGCCGGCTCCCCAGACCACGGTGCAGAACCCTGCGGGTCAGACCGCTGAGCCCGATGCGGGGTCCGAGGACGCTTCTAAGGAACTGGTCTCGGCTCAGGGCTGATCGGCAGGCAGGGCTGAGGGCCCGGCGCGACCGGTGCTGCCCCACCTGCCCGGACAGCCGGGCATTCCGATACAGCTCAGGCGGCTCCGCCTCCCGTTTCCGGGGGCGGAGCCGCCTGAGCTGTATCGAGCTGTACTCAGCGGGCCCCGGAGGCTAGCCGATCGGCTGCGGGGACGTGAGTCGCGTGAGCGAGTCGACGTCGCGCACGGCGCCCTTGTCCGCAGAGGTGGCCATGGCCGCGTAGGCGCGCAGGGCCGCGGACACGGGGCGCTCGCGGTTCACCGGGTGGTACCCGGTCGTGGCCTCGAGGTGCTCGCGGCGCGCGTAGAGCTCGGCCGGGTCCACGAGCAGCTCCATGGAGCGGTTCGGGATATTGATGCGGATCCGGTCCCCGTCCTTCACGAGGGCGATGGTGCCGCCGGAGGCAGCCTCGGGGGAGATGTGCCCGATGGAGAGCCCGGATGTGCCCCCGGAGAAGCGCCCGTCCGTGATGAGCGCGCACTTCTTGCCGAGGCCGCGGCCCTTGAGGAACGAGGTCGGATACAGCATCTCCTGCATGCCGGGCCCGCCCTTGGGTCCCTCGTAGCGGATCACCACGACGTCGCCCTCCTTGACCGTCTTGTTCAGGATCTTCTCGACGGCCTCCTCCTGCGACTCGCACACCACGGCGGGGCCCTCGAACGTCCAGATGGATTCGTCCACGCCGGCGGTCTTCACGACGGCGCCGTCGATCGCCACATTTCCGTACAGCACGGCGAGGCCGCCGTCCTTGGAGTACGCGTGTTCCACCGATCGGATGCAGCCGCCCTCGGCGTCGGTATCGAGCGAGGTCCACTCGTTCGACTGCGAGAACGCGGTCGAGGAGCGCTGGCCGCCAGGCGCCGCGTGCCACAATTGCTGGGCCTCGTCGGTGGCCTTACCGCCGCGGACGTCCCACGCATCGAGCCACGAGGCGAGGTCGTCCGAGTGCACCGAGCGGACGTTGGTGTGCAGGAGTCCGCCGCGGTTGAGCTCGCCCAGCAGCGCCGGGATGCCGCCGGCGCGGTGCACGTCCTCCATGTAGTAGGTCTTGTCCTTGGCCACGTTCGGCGCGACCTTCGCCAGACACGGAACCTTGCGGGACTTCGCGTCGATCTCCGCGAGTCCGTACTCGACGCCGGCCTCCTGAGCGGCGGCGAGCAGGTGCAGGATCGTGTTGGTCGAGCCGCCCATCGCGATGTCCAGGGCCATCGCGTTGTCGAATGCCTCCGCAGTGGCGATCGAGCGCGGGAGGACGGACGCGTCGTCGTCCTCGTAGTAGCGCTTGGCGAGGCCGACGGCGGTGGCCCCCGCGCGCTCGTAGAGCGCCTTGCGCGCGGTGTGGGTCGCGAGGACGGAGCCGTTGCCCGGGAGCGAGAGGCCGATGGCCTCGGTGAGGCAGTTCATCGAGTTGGCCGTGAACATGCCCGAGCAGGAGCCGCACGTGGGGCACGCGTTCTGCTCGATGAGGTCGATGTCGGCGTCGGAGATCGACTCGTCGACGGCGTCGGAGATCGCGTTGACCAGGTCCAGGGAGCGGACGGAGCCGTCCGTGAGGGTCACGCGGCCGGCCTCCATGGGGCCGCCGGAGACGAACACCGTGGGGATGTTCAGGCGCAGCGCGGCCATGAGCATCCCGGGGGTGATCTTGTCGCAGTTGGAGATGCACACGAGGGCATCGGCGCAGTGCGCGTTGACCATGTACTCGACGGAGTCGGCGATGAGGTCGCGGGATGGGAGCGAGTAGAGCATGCCGCCGTGGCCCATCGCGATGCCGTCGTCCACGGCGATCGTGTTGAACTCGCGCGGCACGGCACCGGCGGCGAGAATCGCGTCGGAGACGATGCGGCCTACCGGCTGCAGGTGGGTGTGGCCGGGGACGAACTCGGTGAACGAGTTGGCGACGGCGATGATCGGCTTGCCGATGTCCGAGTTGGCGACGCCGGAGGCGCGCATCAGTGCGCGGGCGCCCGCCATGTTGCGGCCATGGGTCACGGTGCGAGAGCGAAGTGCTGGCATTGCACCAGACTGCCACGCGCGGTGGGTCCGCTCCAGACGGCGCGAATACTAGTACTGAGAGTGCTAGCGGTTGAGCGGTCTTGAGGGGCCCTTGTGGGACGGAAACGATCGTTCGTGAGGCAGCCGGAGAAGGGCCCCGAGGTTGTCAATGTTCGAAGTCGTCTGCACAGCTGGCCGCGCGAATACGGGCTTGTGCAGACGAGTTCGTGCATGCGGCGTGTCCGAAGTCCTGTGCACGGATAGGCGGCGTTTGATGGTGTCGTGCAGGATGGCGTGGTCGATGAGGACCGGGTGCCGGAGCGGGGTCTCCTCTCGGTGCCGGAGCCGGTGTGGGCTTCGGCGGTCCGCCGTGCGGAGGTGATCGGCCCGCTGGCCGCGGCCGATCGGCTGGCGGCGGGCGCGGTGGATGCCGCGGCGGAGGCGCTGGGGGTCTCGAAGCGTCAGGTCTATTCGCTGCTGCTCCGGTGGCGCGAGGGCGAGGGGCTGGCCTCGGACATGGTTCCGGGCCGGTCATCCGGCGGGCGGGGCGGGTCCCGGCTGCCTGCGGGCGTGGATGCCGTAGTCGGGGAGGTGCTCGCGGGTGCGTATGCGAATCGTCAGAAGAAGACCGTTGCGGCGGTGCACCGGGAGATCGCGCGGCTGTGCCGCAGGCGCGGTCTGCGGGTCCCGTCGCGCTCCGCGGTTGCCCGACGCGTCGCCGGGCTGGATCCGCTCGCGACCGCGATGGCCCGGGAGGGAGCCGACGGCGCGCGTCGTCTGCAGTCGGCCGGGGGCCTTGTCCCTCCGGTGCGGGAGGTCCTCGAGCAGGTCCAGATCGACCACACCGTGGTGGACGTGATCGTGGTCGACGAGCGGGAGCGCCTGCCGATCGGCCGCCCGTACGTGACCGTGGGAATCGATGTGTTCAGCAGGTGCATCGTCGGGCTGGTGGTGACCTTGGAGGCGCCCTCGGCCCTCTCGGTGGGGCTGTGCCTGGCGCATATGGCCACGGACAAGGGGCCGTGGCTGGAGCGGATCGGCGCTGAGGCGGACTGGCCGATGAGCGGTAAGCCGCGCGGGCTGTATCTGGACAACGCCGCGGAGTTCAAGGGCGAAGCGCTGCGCAGGGGCTGCGAGCAGCACGGGATCTCGCTGCGCTATAGGCCCGGCGGGCAGCCCCACTACGGCGGGATCGTCGAGCGGGTCATCGGCACGATGATGGGCATGGTCCACGAGCTGTCCGGCACGACCTTCTCCAACCCGGCCGAACGCGGCAGCTACGACTCCGAGGCCAAAGCCACCCTGACCATGGCCGAGCTCGAGCGGTGGCTGGCACTGGCCGTCGCGGTCTACCATGGGCAGCTGCACGGCACGACCGGCCAGACCCCGCAACGGCGCTGGGAGGAGGCCTGCGGGAAGGCCGCACCGCCGGTGGTGGCCGACGGTGCGGCCTTCCTGGTCGACTTCCTGCCGGTCTACCGTCGGAGGCTGGCACGGACGGGATTCGTCCTGGACCACGTGCACTACTTCAGCGATGCCCTCAAGCCCTGGGTCGCCCGCCGCGACCAGCTCGATTCCTTCGTGCTGCGCCGGGACCCGCGCGACATCAGCCGGATCTGGGTCCTGGACCCGGACGGCGGCTCCTACCTGGCCGTGCCGTACCGGTCCCTGTCCCGTCCGCCGGTGACCCTGTGGGAGCATCGGGCGGCGGTGATGCGCCTGCGCACCGAGGGAAGGTCCCAGGTCGACGAGGAGGCCCTGTTCCGCATGGTCGACCAGATGCGCGCCATCACCGACACGGCCAAGGCCGCCACCCGGAAGGCCCGCCGGAACGCCGAACGCCGCCGCCGCACCCCGACGGCCGACTCTCCTCCGATCTCGCCGGTCCCGCCGCCGCAGCCGAGCCAAGCGGTGCCGGCGGTGCCATTCGAGGTGATCGAGCAGTGGTAGGCGCACCGGGGCCGGAGGCGGGCCTGGGACATCTCCACGAGAGCATCCGTGCAACGGCGCTGCTGCCGGATGAGGAACGCCTGCGCCGCCTCCGCTCCGACCGGTGGATCGGCTACACGAAGGCCAGCCAGGCACTGGAGCGGCTGGAGGCGCTGTTCGCCTGGCCGCGGCGGGAGCGGATGCCGAACCTGCTGGTGATTGGGCCGACCAACAACGGCAAGACCATGGTCATCGAGAAGTTCCGGCGGCTCCACCCCGCCGTCTCCCTGCCGGACTCCGAGAAGATCCCGGTGCTGGTCGTGCAGATGCCCTCCGAGCCGTCGGTGGGCCGCTTCTACGTCGCGCTGCAGGCCGCCATGGGCGCACCGGTCCGCCCCCGGCAGCGCATCGCGGAGCTCGAGCAGGCCACCCTGGCACTGCTGCGCGCAGTCGGGGTCAGGGTGCTGGTCATCGACGAACTCCACAACGTCCTGGCCGGGCGCGGGGACACCCGGCGGGAGTTCCTGAACCTGATCCGCTTCCTCGGCAACGAGCTGCGCATCCCGCTGGTGGCAGTGGGCACCCGGGACGCCTACCTGGCGATCCGGTCCGACGACCAGCTCGAGAACCGCTTCGAGCCGTTCCCCCTGCCCCGGTGGGAACCCGGACCGGAAGCCTGCTCCCTGCTGGCGAGCTTCGCGGCGGCCCTTCCGCTGCGGCGCCCCTCGCCGATCGCCGACGAGGAGATGGCCTCCTACCTGCTCGCCCGCAGCGAGGGGACCATCGGCGAACTGGCGTGGCTGCTCACGGCCGCCGCCGCGGTCGCCATCGAATCCGGCGAGGAGTCCATCAACCGCGCCGCACCCTGCTCGCAGCCCCCTACACCGGGCCCACCGAACGGCGCCGGACGTTCGAACGCACCCCGGCATGACGCCACGCTGGCCCCTCCACCCCGCACCAGCCGAAGGGGAAGCCCTCTCCTCCTGGCTGTGGCGGCTCGCCGACGCGTACGACATGCCCCTTGAGGCCCTGATCCGCCACGGCCTCAGCACGCCCGGCGCAGCGGCGCCCCTGGGCCCGATGGCACTCTTCGACTCCGCCCCGCCGGTGCAGCTGATCAGGACCCTCGCCGAGCTCACCGGCGTCCCCATGGACCGGATACGCACGATGGCGCTGGCCGGCTGGGAGCCCTGGCTCATCGAGCCCCACGAGCCCGATCACCAGCCCGGGAGGGCGTTCGAGAACTACGCCCAGCAGCACACCGTCCTGCTGGACCCGAGCTGCAGACCTCGCCGTCGGCTGGCCGCCTGGCGGCCCTGGCTGCCGGCGGACCCCCGGCGACCGCCGATGCACCGCGCCTGCCCGGGCTGCATCAGCACCACACCGGCGGCACTGCGGAGCTTCACCCTCGTATCCCAGCTGCCGCTGACGCTCACCTGCCCCGAGCACGGGTGCAGGCTCGAGCCGGCATACGGCGCCCCTGGCATCTGCTTCTTCTGGGAGGACCCCGACACGGTACCCGCAATGGCCCCGGCCGCCGTCGCCGCGATGGACCGGCTCACCCACGCCGCCCTGCACACCGGAGCCGTCGACCTTCCCCGCCGCAGGGTGCATGCCGGTGTCTGGTTCCGCCTCCTGCGCACCCTGATCGACGAGATCGCCGTCCCCCTGGCGGCCCTGCCGGCCAGGTCACGCAGGGCCGTGGCCGGCATCTGGGAGGCGGCCGGCCACCCCGTGCGCGGCGGAGCCGGCCGATGGCGGGTGTACGAGGCGCTGCCCTGGCCCCGCCAGCAAGCCACGCTCGAAGCCGCAGCAGCGGCCCTGCACCTCATCGAGTCCGAAGAGGTCACCGCGGAAGGGACCCTGGGCGCCCTCCTGACCGCCGAGCCCCACACGTCCCTGCCCGACGGCAGGACGCCCGAAGACGTCCGCGCCGCCGAAATGAGGCAGGCGCTCGAGGACGCCCTCGCAGCCGCCCGGGCAGACCCCCTCGAGGCCGGCCGCCTGCTGGCCCTGCTCGCACCGGACCCCGGCTCGAAGAGGTTCGCCACCGCGCGCGAAGAGCTCATCATGCTCGGAATCCCCGAGCAGAACCTCCCCATGCCGACCGAGCGACAAGGCTGTCACACTGCGGTGTGCCAGGGCGTTGGCGAGACGTAGAATAAGCGACGGGTTACGTGACAACCGCGCCCTGGTTCTGAGGTGTCGGGGTGCGTGTCACGCAATCGGCCGTATACGTGATGAAGGCTCGGGAGGGGATCGGCGTGCTCGTCGGATATGTCCGGGTGTCCAAGGCCGACGGGTCCCAGACCACGGACCTGCAGCGCGACGCGCTCCTGGCCGCCGCCGGGGTCGGCGCGGAGGCGGTGTACGAGGACCGGGCCTCGGGGAAGCGCGACGACCGGCCGGAGCTCGCAGCCTGCCTGAAGGCCCTCCGGCCCGGGGACACCCTGGTGGTGTGGAAGCTGGACCGGCTCGGGCGGGACCTGCGCCACCTGGTGAACATCGTCCACGACCTCACCGAGCGCGGCATCGGCCTGAGGGTCCTCACCGGCCAGGGCGCCGCGGTCGACACCACCACCGCCACGGGCAAGCTCGTCTTCGGCATCTTCGCCGCCCTGGCCGAGTACGAGCGCGAGCTCATCAGGGAACGCACCATAGCCGGCCTGGCCTCCGCCCGCGCCCGGGGCCGGACCGGCGGGCGCCCCTACAAGATGACCCCGGCCAAGCTCCGGCTCGCCATGGCCTCCATGGGCAGGCCCGAGACCCGCGTCGGCGACCTCTGCGACGAGCTCGGCATCAGCCGCCAGACCCTCTACCGCCACCTCTCGCCCACCGGCGAGCTCCGCCCCGACGGGCAGAGGCTCCTGGCCCGGGCGGGCGGCCGCCGCGGTTGACCTGCGGCTGGTCCCCCGTGGCACGCCCGGGCGTGGGTCAGCGTTCCAGGAGGTGCTCGAGCTCGTCCGGGAGGACGAGGTGGGTGTCCTCGCCGTCGAATGAGGTGATGGGCTGGATGGAGTCCTGCCCGTCCCACCAGTACAGGTGCGGGCTCAGGGGCGAGGGCAGCCGGGAGTGCTGCAGGGCGGTGAGCTGGACCATGAGCTGCAGGTCCGCCATCCCGGTGGCCTCGCCGATGAGGTGGAGGTTCAGGGCATTCGCGGCGGGTGCGGCCAGGAACGCGCCGAGGGGGCCGGGGGTGAAGCCCAGGGCCTGCATGAGGGCCTGGGGGTAGGCCATCCACGTGGCGGTGTAGACGGAGCCGGTCTGCAGGCCCAGGAAGGCCCCGCCCTCGTGGGCCACTTCTTCCGGGGTGCCGCCGAGCCCCGCGGACAGGAGGTTCATCGAGGCCGTGTGCCACACCTGTTCGGGGTCGCCGAGCCGGGCCAGGTCCGCGTCGGTGAGGTAGGCGACCTTCTCGGGGTGGTCGACCGCGATGACCAGGGGCAGGTAGGCGACCCAGCGCACGTAGCCGAAGTCCCGCTCGGCCCGGTCCTGGGTGACGGTCTCGGGGGCGATGAACTTCGCCCGGAGCCGGCCCAGCAGCTCAGGCCCCTCGAGGGCCGCGGCAGGGGTTCCGGAGAGCACGGCGGTGAAGTGCCGGTCGACGGCGGCTTCCCAGGCGTGCCCAGGCTCGGAGGCGACGGTCCGGGCGAGGTTGGAGAGGCCGTACCGTTGCCCGTCGGCGGTCTCGAGGTGGTCGGGGTTCGCCTGGGCGTGCACGCCGTGGCGTGCGGCGGCCTCCACGGCGAGGCGGCGCAGCAGTGCGGCCTGGTCCGTGGTGAGGCCCTCAAGCTCGGGGTCCATGGCCTTGCGGCGGGAGAAGAGTCCCATGGGTCGGGTTTTCCGTTCGTGTGCGTGCGATGTCCGGTGGTGGCGGGCTGCGGGTCAGGGCATGGTGGAGCGGAAGATGTGAAGGGGTGCCCAGCCCCATCCCACGGTGACGGGTGTGCCCCAGGCCCTGTCGGCCAGGATCGGGTAGTAGCGCAGGTCTCCGCCGGTGGTGCGGGCGAGCATTCCGGTGGTGCCTGTGCCGGCGAAGCCGGAGGTCGGGGAGATTGCGGTGATGACGTCCCAGCCCCATCCGATCGTGGCGGGGGTCTCGGCGATGAAGGTCCCTGCACCGTTGGTGCGGTACAGCTTGAGCTCTCCGGCGGTGGTCTTGGCCACGATGTCGGTGTGGGAGTCCTTGTCGAAGTCCATCTGGACGATCTCGAGCCCTGCCCAGCCCTGGCCGATCTCGGTGGCGGCACCGATCCCGGTCCCGTTCAGGTTCTCGTAGTGCCGCAGGGTCCCGGTGGTGGTGCTGTAGGCGACGATGGAGGGGCGGGTGTCGGTGTCCTTCCAGCGTCCGACGCTGAGCTTCCAGCCCTGCCAGCCCTGGCCGATCACGGTGTACCCGCCGAAGGGCGCGGTGGAGCCGGTGTAGAGGCGGATCTTGCCGTCGTTCCACTGCACGAGGAGGTCCTGGAACCCGTCGCCGTTCCAGTCGGTGACGAACCCGGCGGTGAGGTCGGTCCATCCGGTGCCCATCTGGGTGCCGTTGAGCAGACCGGGGACCCCGGTGGCCTCGTACTGGTACAGGTTGTAGGCGACACCGTCGGGGCTCACGGCCACGACGTCGGAGGCGCTCAGGTCGAAGTAGTCCCCGGAGCCAAGGACCCAGGCCGCGGTGGGACTGGTCCCGGTGGTCTGGGTCGTGGGGGCGGTGCTGGCCGTGGGCTGGAACTGGGCGGTGGCCTGGTTGCCTGCGTTCCTGATCGCGGTAGTGCCGTCGTCCAGGCGCTGCAGCTGCCACTGGGCGAGCGTGTTGGCCGGGTCGCAGCCTGCGAGGGAGAGCTGGGGGGTGCCCGAGGGATCGGCTGCTCCGGTCAGACAGGTGCCGGTGGCGGTGTTCTTGAGCGTGTAGGCGTCTGTCCCGGTCCTGGTGAGCTGCCACTTGCGGGCGGTGTTGCCCGGGCAGGGTGCGGTCTCGGCCTTCCCGTCCCGGGGCGTGAGGCAGTTGCCGTTGCTGCCGGTGGCCCGGATCTGGGCGGTGGAGCCGTCGGCTGCGCCGAAGGCCAGCATCGAGCTGATCCAGGCGGCGGCGTCGTCCACACGGCTGCCCACGCTGTCCGCGGTGGTCGCGGTGCTGGCGTAGAGGCAGCCCTTCTGGCCGCTGCGGCTGTTCACCGCGACCAGCTCCGGGCCGGTCGGGGTGGTGCGGATGCCGGGGGCGCCGCTGTCGCCCGCGCACAGGGCGGCCCCTGGGGTGGCCGGGCTGAAGGCGGTGGTGGTGGCGTCGCTGGCACCGGCGGTGAAGGCGCCGGTGTGCTTCTGGGCCGGGATCCAGGTGTCGTGGGTCCGTCCGAATCCGGTGAAGGCGACGGCCTCGCCGGCCTGGGGCGGGTTGGTGGCGATCCTGGGCGGGGTGACGCCGCTGACGGGCCTGGCGAGCCTGACGAGTGCGAGGTCGCGGTCGGGGTGGCGTTCGACGTGGATGACACCGATGCCGGCCGTGTCCCTGGCGGGGGTGTCCGCGTCGAGGAGGACCTTGGCCCGGGCCGCGGGGACGCCGGAGGCGAGGGACGCGTAGTCGGCCGGGTTCGCCTGGAAGCAGCTCGCAGCTGTGGCAACCCACTGTGGGTCGATCAGGGCGCCGGTGCAGGTGCTTGCGCCGGTGTCGACCTTGACGACGTACTGGTCCGTCCCGGCCGCGGCCGCGGGGCTGTTGCTGACCGCGTGCGCTGCCGGCTGGGCCAGCAGTCCCATCGCCAGGGCAAGGGCGGCGGCTGCGCCGAGGGAAGCGGTCCCCCGCATGGTCCGGGCCGGCCTCACGGGGTCACGATCCTGACCGGTGCGTCGCAGGCGGTGTCCTGGGTGGTGCCGAGGTGGTTGACGCGCAGCTCCACGACGGTTGCCTTGTCCGTGAGCCCGCGCACGGTGGAGCGGCAGGTTGCCTCCACGGACCGGGACTCGCTCTGGCCGTCCAGGACGCTGGTCACGATCGTGTCTCCGGCACCGGCGTTGATGCCGAATGAGCCGGTGATCTCCAGCCTCAGCCACGCGGGGGTGGCGATGATCCTGAAGCAGTCGGTCTGGGCCAGGTGCGCGACGGAGTGGTCGATGCGGATCAGGCTCTTGTCCGTCTCGCTCGGGCAGGGCGCCCACTGGAGGTACCCGTTGCCGTCCTTGAGGACGATGCTCCGCTCGGCCCCGATGGCCCCCGCCCCCGGGTGCACGAAGTCCTCGACGGTGAACGCCGGCCCGGAGGGGTCGGTCTCCGCCGGTGCCTGGACGGTCTGCGGCCAGGCGGCCATGACGGGACCGGCCAGGGCCGCAGAGACCCCTGCCGTCCCGGCGACGATCACGGCGGCTGCTGCCCCGATGCGTAGTGTCCCCAATGTGTTCTCCCCTGGAAGTGCGAATGCGTGCAGGGGCGGGCCGGGGGAATCGGTGCTCCGGGCGCGCCGCTGCTGGGACGGATCGTAGCAGAGCCCGGCGGAACGAACCCCGCGGTGGTCCCGGCCCGGGCCTGATCGTGTAGCGTGTGCGGCACAAGGGCCCTTTCCCCGCACCGGACAGGGTTCTTACGCATCTTCGCTCACTGACTCGCCGGACGTTCCGCGTCCGTACCTGGGGGACCTCATGAGTGCTGCCTTCCACCGTGCCCTGCTGCGGGTCCGCTGGCTTGCGTTCGCCGCAGCCGCCGTGGCCGTTGCCCTGGTTGCGGGGCTGTTCCCAGTGCCCGCCGGTGCCCGCGCCGACGACGGGCAGCTGCCCGTCCCGGTGCCGGTGGCGCGGGCGGCCGACGGCGCGGGGCTGCTGAGGCTGTGGAAGACCGGCGGGCCGACCGTGCGGGCGGCCGCCGAACAGGCCCTGCTCGGCGGGCCCGGGGCGATGGACGAGTTCCTCGGTACCGGCGGCGGGCCGGGCCTGCAGGACGAGGCCCTGCGCCAGGACCTGCGCATCAC
The DNA here is from genome assembly GCF_020886775.1 of Sinomonas cyclohexanicum. Classification (GTDB taxonomy): domain Bacteria; phylum Actinomycetota; class Actinomycetes; order Actinomycetales; family Micrococcaceae; genus Sinomonas; species Sinomonas cyclohexanicum. The sequence goes on along the minus strand of NZ_AP024525.1, from coordinate 4,177,903 downwards.
CATCGTGAAGCTGTCGATGATCGGCGGCGAGCACGTCCGCGCGGGCGCAGCCGCGGCACTGAACGAGGGCAGCGACGCGGCCCTGGCGGCCTTCGCCGCCCAAGGGTGGAGGGGCGCCTGGGTCCTGGACAACCGCATCCAGCTGACCTTCCTGCTCGACACGGGCACCCCGCATGTGCGGGCCGCCGCGTCCGAGCTGCTCGACCACGGCAGCGAGCAGCAGATCCAGGACTTCCTCCTCACCGGCCGGAAGCAGACACAGGACCTGGACAACCGGATCAAGGCCTACTACCTGCTCGACTCGGGCTCGGTCACGGTCCGGCGCGCGGCCCGTGCCGCCCTGGACACCGGCTCGGCCCAGGCCATCGAGGACTTCCTGAGGTACGGGCAGTACGTCGCCGCGGCCCGCGATGCCGAGACCGCGACCATCGGCCAGCTCACGGACCAGGCGAAGTCCGCCAGCGATCTTGCCCGCAGCGAGCGGACTGCCGCGGAGGAGGCCTCCAAGCAGGCCGTCGCCGCGTCGCTGGCCGCCAAGCAGGCACTCGACCGGGCCAAGGCCGAGGCCGAGGCCGGCCAGCGCAACGCCGCGCGGGCCACTGCCGCCGCCGGGCGCGCGGCGGCCCTGGCCGACGAGGCCGCCCAGGCCGCGGGCATAGCGGTCAGCGCGGCCCAGGAGGCCCGCCAGGCCATGCAGGCCGCGGCCACGGCCGCCTCGAACGCCGCAGCGGCGACCTCCCGCGCGAACATCGCCGCCTCCAACGCATGGGTCGCCGCCGCGGCTGCCGCCACCGATGCCGGCAAGGCCGGTGCCGCCCGCGCCGCGGCCGAGGTGTCCCGGGACGCCGCCCGCAACGCCCAGCTGGCCAAGGACGCCGCCGACGCAGCCAAGGCCGCCGTCCAGCAGTCGCTCGACGCCGCCAACGCCGCCGGCAGCGCCAGGCAGCATGCGGCCGACGCCGCCGGGCTGGCCACCGCCGCCGCCGAGGAATCCGGGGTGTCCGCCGAGCAGGCCGCCCAGGCCCGGGCAGCAGCGCAGAGGGCCGGGGACGCCGCCGCCCGCGCCGAGGCGGCCGTGCAGAAGGTCGCCGCCCTCGCCGCCCAGGCCACCCAGGCCGCCCAGGACGCCAGCGCCGCCGCAGCGGCCGCCATCGCCAATGCCAACAACGCCGCCGCCGCGGCCGACGACGCCGCCGCCCATGCCGGCACAGCCGCGGACGCGGCCCAGCGCGCCACCAATTCCGCCAACGCCGCCATCGGCGCGGCCGATGCCGCCACGGCCGCCGTGGCCCTCGCCCGCTCCACGGCCGTCCAGGCCCGCGAGGCCGACACCGCCCGGCTCGCGGCCGAGCGCGAGTACGGATCAGGGCAGGCCAGCGCCGCCAGACAGGTCGAGGACGCGCGCCTGGCCGCGCAGAAGGCCGCCAAGGACCAGGCCGCCGCGGACGCGGCCACCACCGAGCAGCTCCTGGCCGACCTGGCCGCCCCCGGAGCAGACATCGGCGCGCTCATGCCCGCTGCCCGGCGCGCCCTGCTCGGGCTGGCCAGGACCGGCGGCCCCTGGGTCAGGGCCGGGGCAGAGGCCGCCCTGGTCGGCGGTGACGCCGGGATCGTCGAGTACCTCCGCGCCGGCCGCCAGGTCGCCCTCGAGCAGGACCAGTTCGACGAGGCCATGGCCTACGCCTACCGGGAGCCCCTCGCCATCTCCATCGCCGCCCAGGAGGCGCTGGACAGCGGCGAGGAGGCCGTCGCCGAGTTCGTCACCACCGGCCGGCACCAGCTCGAGGCCCTCGACAAGCGCATCCGGGTCACCTACCTGCTGGACACCGGAGGCTCCCACGTCCGCCAGGGCGCCTCCGCGGCCCTGGACAGCCCCGACCCCGCGGCGGTGCGGACCTTCCTCGAGGAGCAGTACCAGGGGCTCAACGACCTCGACGACCGCATCCAGGCCACCTACGTCCTGGACACCGGAGGCCCCGAGGCCCGCGCCGCGGCGGCCGTCGCCCTCGACGGCCCCGTCACCGCGATGCGGCACTTCATCAAGTACGGCCTCAAGGAGGCCGCAGCACGCGACCAGGAGGCCGCCGCCCACGCCGCGGCGATCGACGCGAGCGTCTCCAAGGCCGCCGGATTCGCCTCCCAGGCCCAGGCCGACGCCTACGCCGCGGCCCAGGCAGCAGCCACCGCCCGCAACGCCAGCGCCGAGGCCCAGCAGTACGCCCAGCAGGCCGCCGCCTACAGCCGCAGCGCCGCCGCGTCGGCCGCCACCGCCGTGACCCAGGCCGACCAGGCCAAGGCCTCCGCCGACCAGGCGGCACAGTCCCTCGCCACCGCCCGGCAGGCCGCCGACCAGGCCCGCGCCGACGCCAAGACCGCCCAGCGCCACGCCGCCGACGCCGCGACCTCGGCCAGCAACGCCGCCGCGGCCGCGGCCTCGGCAGGCCAGGCCGCGGCAACCGCGCAGCAGTCCGCAGCCGATGCCGGAGCCGACGCAGCCGCGGCCGCCCAGGCCGCCACCGAGGCCGTCGACGCCGCAGCCACCCTCCAGCGCGAGGAGGACGCCGCCGCCAACCTCGCCAGGGCCGCGGCCAACACCACCGGCACCGCCACCACCGAGGAACTCGCCGCGGCCGAGGCCGCCGGCGGCCCCCAGGCCGCCGAAGAGCTCCGCAGGGCCCACGAGGTGCTCGCCGAGGGCGACGTGGTCGACTTCATCATCCGCGAGGGCGGCCAGCTCCTGCTGGACTTCTTCGGCGTCACCGACATCCTCAACTGCTTCACCAAGGGCGACATCGGAGCCTGCGGCATGGCCCTGATCGGCTTCCTGCCCGTCGGCAAGCTCTTCAAGGCCGCCGAGGCCCTGGCCATGATCGGACGCATCCTGCCCAAGGCCGCCGCGTTCTTCACCCGCCACCAGGACGCCATCCGCGCCGTCGAGAAGAACGCCGCCAACCTCGTCTGCGCCCTCCCCGGCACACCCCTGGCCGCATTCCGGGGCGCGGCAGCCACCGCGGGTGCGGTGACCGCCGTGTACAGGGGAGGCGGCCGAGAAGGGGCACAGCCCCTCATCCGGCCGACCGCCAGCGGATCCTGCCCCATGCCCAACATCAACCCCGCCTACGCCAAACCACCCCAAGGCATCTCCCTCATCGGCCGCTGGGCCGAACACGCCCTCGGCATCCTCCCCACCGGGAAGAAGGCCGTCAAAGTGCCCGGGATGTCGAAGAAACGGTTCCCCGACTCCTACGAGAAGACCACCGACGAACTCGGCGACGTCATCACCCATGTCGTCGAGGTCAAGAACGTCAAAGAACTCCGCTGGACCAAGCAGATCGAAGATTTCCTCACCTACGCAAGCGCCTCGAACCCCGGCAAGAAAGCTCACCTCATCATCTACGTTCGTGGGGACACCATCAGGAGCGATGCGAAGATTCAGGCTGCCATCGGTCGAGGGGACATCATCCTCAGGGACCTTCCCTACTCCCTTGACGGCACTATCGGCCCCGCCAAATGAAGACGCCCAGAGCAACCAGCGCGAGACCGGAGAACGGAGACCCTCGTGTCGTATGACCTCAGCGTATACAGCCCTGATCGTCCGACCATGGAAGTGGCCCTGCTTCTGGTCGGCAACACCCGAGGGCTGCAACCCGACCCCACCGATAGCGTCCCGGATACCGGTCCGGGGGCGGTGCATGTGCTGCGCGGGGTGAAGCGGGAGTACTCCTTCACGGTAGAGGGCCCGTTCGAGGTCGAGGCCGATGATGTGCCCGAAGAGGTCGCCGCTGCCGTGCCGGGCGCCCGGACCATGTTCCAGGTCCTGGTCGAGGGCACGGCCGTGGCCGAGATCCCGCACGCGGTGCGGTTCGCCAGGAAGCTGGCCAAAGCATGTTTCGGGGCGGTGTTGGACGAGCAGACCTCCGAAGTCTGGCCCCAGCCCAAAGAACCCGCCCCTGCCTCCGAGTTCAGGGTCTATCCCCGGGTCGACGCAGTCGAGTTCGCCTGGTACTGCCTCGCCGACGAGATGCCCCAGGACCTTCCGCGGCGCTACCTCCGGCTGGCCGAGGCCCATCTCCCCGAGGCCCTCCCAGTGCGCTACGGTACCTACACGCCGCTCCAGGGCAACTTCGCCCGCGACGGCGAAGAAGGCTTCAAAAGTGCCTGGGTTCAGGCCGTTGGCAGCGACCTAGCCATGGATACCGCCCCCCCCGTGTCCTGGGCTTCGCTAAGACCTATCCGGGAGCAGCGGATAGGGGACGTCCGAGACATGCGGATGACCATCACCCGGGAAGCCTTGGAGCACGCGAGCCTGCGTTCCCGGGTGAAGCAGTTCTTCATCCAGTTCGCCATCGAGATCCGGGCATTCCACGCCACTGCCGAGGTCCAGCGCAACTACATCCTCGAGAACAACCGAGCCCGCATACTTTCCGGATCGTCAGAGATGTTCAGGTACTCCGCCCTCCAAGGGGATTGGGTGGGGCTCAAGCCCCACCCGCAGTGGTGGATGTGGTTTGGGCCCCTCTATGCCGACGCAGTTCGCCCCTACCTCACCGGCCACCTCGAGGAGTACCCCGAGGGGGTCTTCCACTCGTGGACCGACGCCCCGGCGAACCGGGACGAACTCACCACACTCCTGCCCGACCCCGCCAGGCCGTGGATCCCGGAGAGGTTCACCCCGGTCTACGAGGACGGCGTAGTGCAGCCGGTCAGCACCGCGGAGTGGATGCCGCAACGCCTCCGCGAGGCACATGTACCGCCGCAGCCTTGGACGGACGACGACAGCAACGCATAGCGCCCCCGCCGCGCAGCGCGCCTGGAAAGGAGCCCCGTTGTCATACGACCTGACCGTCTACACCCCCACACCGAACGTCCTGGGCACGGTGCTTCTGCTGGTGGGCAACATCCGCGGGCTGCACCCGGACCCCGCGGACAGCGTCCCTGATACCGGTCCGGGGGCGGTGCATGTGCTGCGAGGGGCCAAGCGGGAGTACTCCTTCACGGTAGAGGGCCCGTTCGAGGTCGAGGCCGATGATGTGCCCGAAGAAGTCGCCGCTGCCCTGCCGGGAGTTCGGACCATGTTCCAGATCCTGGTCGAGGGCACGAACGTGGCCGAAATCCCGCACGCGGTACGGTTCGCCAGGAAGCTGGCCAAAGCCTGCTTCGGGGCGGTGCTGGACGAGCAGAGCCCAAGGAACCTCCTGCCGCTGAGTTCAAGGTCTATCCCCGGGCCGATGCGGTCGAGTTCGCCTGGTATTGCCTCGCCGACGAGATGCCCCAGGACCTCCCGCGGCGCTACCTCCGGCTGGCTGAAGCCCACCTCCCCGAGGCCCTACCAGTCCGCTATGGGACCCACACCCCTCCGCAAGGCAACTTCGCCCGCGACGGCGAGGAAGATTTCGTCAAGACATGGCAAGAATCCGTTGGCGGATTCTTCGGGGTCGACGAGGCCACCTTTCCCGTGTCGTGGGTGTCATTCGGGACTATCAGGCAGCAGCGAGAGGGTGATGCGCGCGGGATGCGAGCCTTCCACGCTACGGCCGAGGTGGTGCGCAACTACAGCAGGAGAGGCACAAAGCTGTTCCCTGGTCCGGACGCAGAGGCGGCAAAGTCCTTGATCTTCGTGTACAGGTTATCGTCCCAGCTCCGGTACGAATGGGTGGGCCTCAAGCCGTATCCGGTGTGGTGGATGTGGTTCGGCACTCTCTATGAGGACGGAGTCCGCCCCTACCTAGCAGGCCGCCTCGAAGAGTACCCGGAGGGGGTATTCCATTCCTGGGCCGAGGCTCCCGCGAACCGGGACGAGCTCACCGCTCTCCTACCCGACCCCACCAGATCATGGATCCCCGCGGAGTTCTCTCCCCTCTATCAGGAGGGCTCGGTAGGGCCGCTGGCCCTCGCAACCAACGTCCCCCTGCGCCTCCGGGAGGTGCGCGTCCCGCCCCACCGATGGACAACGGAGTAACGCCATTCGTCAGCCGCTCCGTGTCCGGAGTCTGAAACAGGTCATTTCGCTGACTATGGCAGCTTGGTTCAGGACCGGTGTGACGGCTTGATTCAGGACCACCTGCCTCCGGACCGGCGTGTTGTGACGGTTTGATTCAGGACCACCTTTGACGGTGGGTATGCCCGATGGGTTTGCCTACGTGAGGTGGTTCGGATGGGAAGTCGTGTGGAGCTGTTCGCCCGGATCCGGCGGGACGAGCGGGTCGAGGGCCTCGGGATCCGGGCCCTGGCCCGGAAGTACCGGGTGGGCCGGGACACGGTCCGCACGGCGCTGTCGAGGGCGGATCCGCCGCCGCGGAAGACGCCGGTGCGGGCCTCGCCGGCCCTGGGCCCGTTCAAGGACGCGATCGACGCGATGCTGCGCGAGGACCTGGAGGCCCCGCGGAAGCAGCGCCATACCGCGACGAGGATCCTGGCCAGGCTCGCCGACGAGCACGGGGCCATGGACCTGTCGTATTCGACGGTGCGGGACTACGTCCGCCTCCGCCGGGCCCAGATCGATCTGGCCGCAGGACGCCGGCTGGAGGTGTTCGTCCCGCAGGAGCATGCTCCCGGGGTGGAGGCCGAGGTGGACTTCGGCGAGCTCTGGGTAGTGCTGGGCGGGGTGAAGACGAAGTGCCACATGTTCGTCATGCGCCTGAGCCACAGCGGCCGCGCCGTGCACCGCGTCTACCCCTCGCAGGCGCAGGAGGCCTTCCTCGAGGGCCACATCGAGGCGTTCGAGGAGTTCGGCGGCGTCCCTGCCCGGCATATCCGCTACGACAACCTCACCGCGGCGGTCAGCGCGGTGGTCTACGGGTGCAACCGCCAGCGCGAGGAGAACGAGCGCTGGGTCCTCTTCCGGTCCCACTACGGCTTCGACGCGTTCTACTGCCAGCCCGGCATCGCCGGGGCGCACGAGAAGGGCGGCGTCGAGGGCGAGGTCGGCCGGTTCCGGCGCACCTGGCTCACCCCGATGCCCGTCGTGGAGTCGCTCGACGAGCTGAACGGGCGCATCAGGGAATGGGAGGCCCGCGACCTAGGCCGCCGGGTCGGGACCAGGATCCGCACCGTCGCCGACGACTTCAAGACCGAGCAGCCCCTTCTGGCCCCGCTGCCGGCCGAGCGGTTCGACCCGGGCCTGGTGCTGCACCCGCGGGTGGACCGCTCCGCGTTGATCACGGTGCGGATGGCGAAGTACTCCGTCCCGGCCCGGCTCATCGGCCACCGGGTGCGGGTCTCGCTGCGGGCCTCGGAGGTGGTCGTGTTCGACGGCCGGGCCGTGGTGGCCCGGCACGGGCGCGTCTCGGCCAGGGGCGGCTCCTCTATCGTCCTGGACCACTACCTCGAGGTCCTGCAGACCAAGCCCGGCGCCCTCCCCGGCTCCACCGCCCTCGCCCAGGCCCGGGCCGCCGGTGCGTTCACGGCGGCGCATGAGGCGTTCTGGCAGCAGGCCCGCAGGGTCGAGGGCGACGCCGCGGGGACCAGGGCGCTGATCGAGGTCCTCCTGCTGCACCGGAGCATGCAGGACCAGGACGTCATCGCCGGCATCGAGGCGGCCCTGTCGGTCGGGGCGGTCTCCCCGGACGTGGTCGCGGTCGAGGCCCGCCTCCACTCCGGTGGGCCCGGCTCGGGCCGTCATCACGACGACCACGACGACCGCCGCGGGCATCGCGTTGTCAGCCTGACCCAGCGCCGCCTCGCCGACCCGGCAGCGGTCATCGCCGGCCTCCCGGCGGACACGCGGCCGCTGCCGAGCTTGGCCGCCTACGACGAGCTCCTCCAACGACGCCCCGCCACCGACGGGGCCGCGACCGCTGACCGGGAAGGGACGGGCGCATCATGACCACCACGACGAAGGTCACCGCGAGCCTGCGCAGGCAGCGGAGCATGACCGAGGAAGCGGCCCAGGCCGCGGTGGACCAGGCCTGCCGCCGCCTCCGCCTGCCCACCATGCGCGCGGTCATGGAGGAGGCGGTCAAGGTCGCCGAGCGCGAGCAGCTCTCCTATGCCGGCTTCCTCGCCGAGCTGCTCCTTGCCGAGTGCGACGACCGCGACCGCCGCTCCGTCGAGCGCAGGGTCCGGGGCGCCGGGTTCCCGCGGCAGAAGTGGCTTGGGGACTTCGACTTCGAGGCCAACCCGAACGTCAACCCCGCCCTGGTCCACACCCTGGCCCAGGCCGACTGGATCCGTCGCGGCGACCCGCTCTGCCTCATCGGAGACTCCGGGACCGGCAAGTCCCACCTGCTCATCGCCCTCGGCACCGCCGCGGCCGAGAAGGGCTTCAGGGTCAAGTACACGCTCGCGACCAAGCTCGTGAACGAGCTCGTCGAGGCGGCCGACGAGAAGCAGCTCGCCCGCACCATCGCCCGCTACGGCCGCGCCGACCTCCTCGTCATCGACGAGCTCGGCTACATGGAACTCGACCGCCACGGCGCCGAACTCCTCTTCCAGGTCCTCACCGAGCGGGAGGAGAAGGCCTCCGTCGCCATCGGCTCCAACGAGGCCTTCAGCGGCTGGACCAAGACCTTCACCGACCCCCGCCTCTGCGCCGCCATCGTCGACCGCCTCACCTTCAACGGCACCATCATCCAGACAGGCACCGACTCCTACCGCCTCAACCACACCCGCCTCCACAGCTGAAAGCCCCAGCCGAGTCAGAGTCCGGGCAACAGTGGAGTCAGATCCGGTGCCACGCCCACTGAGCGATCACTCACCGCGCAGCCCTCGCCGCTGGGTGACCGCGCCGTATCCGCGAAGCCCCAAATCGGTCGCATTTGCGGTGCCGCTGCTGTTTGGACTCCTTCTGATCGGCAAGGGCAACCGGAGCTTCGAGACCGCATGAATCAGTTGGGCGTATGGACGGCCCTTCTCTAGCCCGTCGGTTGTCGCTGTACACGAGAAAGCTTCGTCCTGACATGCTCAAGGCGAAGCTGCCGTCCTCGTCCCCGTCTTGCTCGCGATGCGTCCCTACCACGCAGGAGTCCAGCAACCGGCCCGGCCGGTTGCTGATGTGCGGTGGATCGACGCCATGTAGTTCCGTATCGCGCTCCCGCCCCGTTTAGTGAACTCGCTGATTGTCAGCCTTTCGGGCTCCTAGATGGTGGATTCGGTGGCAGTTGGAGACGAGATCCTCGTCGTGGGTTGCGATGACGACGGTCGCTCCTCGGGATGCCTCGGCTAGGAGGAACGTGGTGACGAGTTCCCTGTTCGCCGCGTCGAGTGAAGCGGTGGGTTCGTCTGCGAGGATCACGTCGGCTCCTCGGAAGATCGCCCTGGCTAGGCCTACCCGCTGCTTTTCTCCTCCGCTGAGGCGTGACACCTTCTCACGCGCGCGGCCGTCCAGCCCAACGCGCTCCAGTGCCGCAGAGACTGCCCATTCGTGCTTTCGCGCGCGATGGGTGAACGGGGCCAGAGCGGAAAGCGCAACGTTGTACCCGACAGACTCCTCGTCGATGAGCCCATAGTCCTGGAATATGAATGCGGCGTGCCGCTGCCAGAACCGCCTGCGCTGCCCGTCTTTCCACCGGGCAGTGTCAGCGTCGCCGACGGTGACACTGCCGAATTCAGGCTTTCGGAGGAGACCCATGACGTTGAGGAGGGTCGTCTTCCCGCTTCCGCTTGGTCCGACAAGGGCGAGAGCTTCACCGGCTCTTGCATGCACGGTCTGGTCTTTGATGACAGAACGGTGGTCGATCGTGATCCCGACACGGTCAGCATGAATATCCATCGGGGTCCTTTCATTCGCGAGTGGTCAGGCGTGGCGTTCGAGGGTGCCGGCAAACACGGTCTTCGTCGAGGAGAGGTGGAAGGCGGCACTGGCAAGGATGTAGATGGGAGCTGCCGCAAACGCCCACCAGGCCTCGCCGCGCGCGCCCCCGTTCAGGGCCGCGAAGACTGCAGAGCCGAGGGCCACCGAGATCAGGCATTCCCAGCCGAGGCGTCGGGCGAGGACTCTTGCCCACGACCAGCCGCTTGTGCGGGCAACAAAGTTCCTGCGTCTTGCCGACAGCGCGTGGATCCATGCCGAGACGGCGGTGCTCATCGCCAAGGCGAGCAGGACAAGGGTGAGCGAGAGTCCCTTCATCCACGCCGACTGGTTCTGGAGCTGGCTGTTGTACAGCGCGGCGTCCGAGATCGTGTCAACGGAGAGGATCTTGCCTCCGAGTTCGTGCGCGGTGAGATAGCCGTGTACCCAGGAGGCATCATCGAAGCTGAGGTTCCCGGTGGTGAGGAAAGAGGCGACGGTCTCGGAGTTGAAGGCCTTTGCAGGATCATCGACGACGAGGACCAGTGGCCTGTGGAGTCGGAGAAGATCGCCAGGCACAGCGCCCAGTACTGGAAGTGCATTCGTCCCGGTGTAGCTGTAGAGCTTGACGCCCGCGGCCGCTGCATCCAGGGCCACGTGTCCGGCGCTGATGAGGGGGTACTGATCGGCGATGTAGCTCTTGAACGCGGGGGGAAGGGCCTGGAGGTCGGTGGGCCGGGCGGAGGAGCCGAGCGGGTTTGCCGCTGACGGGTGAAACTGAGCAGCGCCTGACATCTTCTCGAGATAGTGCTGGTCGACCATGGCGAAACCGTCGTGGCCCCCCAGATCACCTGGGTTTCCACCCCCGCGGACGATCCGGTCCCCTGGGACTGCGTAGGCGAAAGCGAGGTGTCCTTCGGCGGCCGCAGCGTTTGCCATCTCGGTCATCGAGGCTTGGCTCCGGACGAATTCGGCATCGGATCGGAAGCCGGCCCGAATCGTCACCTGATCCGACAGTGCGGACCACTGGGCACTGTCGGACGCGCTGCGTGTGGCCTCAGCAATTGATGCACCCACGACGGGCAGGACAGCGGCTACAACGATCAATGCGGCGACCTTGAGAATTTCGCTGAGGGCGGTGAAGTGCCGCTCGGGCGGCTCCCTGCCTGCGATAGCGGCCACCGCGGGCCAGGTGAATGCTGTGACCAAAAGCGCGCAGACAACAAGCAGCGCTCCGCAGCAGGACAAGAACACAAGGGCCGTGACTATGAATGCTGGCAGATAGCCTGCACGGCCCATCGCGGCCACAACGATGCACGCACCGGCTACTCCGAGCAGGGCGCCCGGAAGGGTCACACCGGCAAGGGATACGAGATCCTCGATGAGGATCCGGTGCGCAGGCGCACCCCCGAGTATCTTCAGAGTGCGGGCCTTTGCACGCAGGACGTACCAGCCTATGACGAGCGCCACGAGCAGGATCGTGCATGTCAGGAAGGCCAGCCAGGCGCCAGTGGTAACCAGGGACTGCTGCAGGACCTGTTGGCTGCTCTTGCGGGTGACGGTGTGCTGCATGCCGTGGTCTGTGAGCCATCGGTCGAAGGCAGCCTGTGCTGCCACAGGCCCAGATCCTACGTAGGCGCCGGAGAGGGAGGCCGTACCGATGTCGGCAGCTGAGCGAGCCTGCCCGCGCATCCCGACCTTGAACCAAGAAAGGTCCTGCGGGGCCGCGGGGGCGGATGACCCGAAGAAGTACAAAGACCGTGAGTGGAAGAAGTCTTGTGGGTCGGCAATCACGCGGGCCAACTTCACCCCGCTGGAATCCGCGGCGTCGCCCAGTTCGGATATGAGTTCATTCTTTGACAGCTGAGATCTGGATAGGTCGATACTCGCTGAAAATTCCGCCTTCGCCGGGAAGGCATCCTCTTCGGTCATGATGTAGATCGCTGATAGGACCGAAAGGAAAATGGCAATGCCAAATGACGTGGTTCGTATCAATGCTTTCAGCACTGTGCAGAGGCCCTTCTTGCAAAATCGTCCCTACTCGACTTGCACCACTTTCGTGGCCTGCATGACAGTAAAGGTTCTTCTGTTGGTGGTCGAGTGGTGCGGTGCCGGCATCTGGCATCCCCCGCCAGACACCGGCACCTAGCCTCAGGCTCGACTAACAGACCCGGTAGTAGTAGGAGTTGTGGGTCCAGGGCGTTGCTCCGAGCCGTGCGTTGGACCAGTAGCCCGAGGCAACGTTGATGCTGCTGTTGTACCCCCAGTCGTTCATGACGGAGGACCCGTGGCAGCGGTAGGCGAGGTAGTCGGAATAGATGTCGACGCCCGTGAAGCCATAGTTCCACTGGCCGCCCTCAGCCGGGTACTGAGTGTCGGCCACAGCTGCGCCGGCGACTCCAGAAAGAGCTCCTGTGAGAGCAAGGGCAGCAATTGTTCGTTTGATGTTCATTTTCACCTTCCAAACAGCGTGCGAGTGGGAGGTGATGTTATTTTCAGCCCCCCAAGAGGGGAGCCTAACAGCCTGACTGAATTCAGGAGCATCCAGAAAGAGTAACGATATGGTTACCGCGCTTTCTGGGATCTCACCTCTTCTATCTCTTCTGACAAAAGACTGCCGCGGCGCTCTCCTCGTCTCGATCAGGCCGCCCTCCATCGCTTGTCGCGCTCAGGGGCCGTCACCCTTGCTCGATCGCACGCTGGAAGGCCAGCCAACATACTCGCGGCAGATTCCAACCGCGGGCCAGAGGAATGGGAAGGTGGGAGATGCGATTACCCGGCAGGGTGAGATGCCCGCGTGAGCGTACGACGAGTGCACGTCCGAGTCACCGCGAAGCTCCCGAGTGGTCCTGAATCAGGCCGTCATCGTGGTCCTGTTTCGGGTTGACAGACTCATTTCGCTCTGCGATCCAAGAAGCTGTGCACTGGACTTCGATCACTTGTGCAGACGACTTCGAAATCTGACAGAGGTGCCGCGGATCTCCAGGGTTCAGTTTGTATAGCTTGTCGTGTACGCGCCTATGCCATGCCATCCCCTGTTTCTGATACGGTCTCGGCATGCGTGTAGGGTACGGGAGGGTCTCGACGAGGGACCAGCACGTCGAGGCGCAGCGGGACGCCCTCGCCGCGGCCGGCTGTGACCAGATCTTTGTCGATTCGGCCTCCGGGAAGCTCGCCGCCCGACCCGGACTGGAGAAGGCACTGCTGTCGGCCAACCGGGCCGGGGACCAGCTGGTGGTGACCAAGCTCGACCGGCTCGGTCGGTCGCTGGAGAACCTGATCGACGTCTCCAAGCAGCTCGAGGCCAAGGGCGTGGACCTCGTGGTCCTAGACCAGGGCATCGACACCTCGACCCCAGTGGGGAAGATGTTCTTCCACATCCTCGGCGCGATCGCCGAGTTCGAGCACGCCCTGATGTCCGAACGGACCCGCGACGGGCTCGCCGCTGCAAGGGCCCGTGGCCGCACCGGTGGGCAGAAGCCCAAGCTCGGGCCTCGGCAGGTTCGGCTGGCGCGCGAGATGTACGAGGAGGTCGGGCCCGACGGGAAGCGCTCCCACACAGTGGCGGAGATCGCCGCCGAGTTCGGAGTGACACGCCCCACCATCTACCGGCACCTCTCAAGACAGGCCGGGCGTTAGCGCGAGGTCCCGGTGGGGACTGTCAGCTAGCTTGGGATAGGTTCACAGTGCTGTTCCGACTTGGATTGAGGGGGATCATTGGGCATTGGCTCAAGTGGGTACGAGGTCATCGGAGTCAGCCTCTTCGGTCCGCGGCCATTGGAACAGATCCACCTCCCAATAGACGGGGGTATCTTCACCTTCTTTGGCCCTAACGGCGCAGGGAAGTCCTCGATTCTTGAGGGCGTCCTGCACGCTCTTCAGGGACAACGGCGGGCAAAGTCGCATGCTTATGTTCATGTCCGTCTGATCGGTCTGGCCAGTGACCCAGACCCGGATGGGGTGAGCCAGTTCGAGGAATCGCTCTGGAAGGGCCTTAATGTCGACCATAACGAGGCACGGGGCCGAACGCGGCAGCAGCTATGGCAGTGGGCAGTTTCGGTTCTCTCCGCCCGGGCGGGGGCTGATATGGAGCCTGTCGGCGACAGCATGGTTGTCTCTCTCGCGGCACGGGGAGGGAAGGACTCCCCTTGGGAGGCCTTCTACTGCGGACCGCTGGGAGACGATGAATGGGCTCAGGTGGACGAGTTCGCGGCCCGGCAGGCGGAGCTGGTCGATTGGGCGAGACGACATATGAGAGGCGTTCGGGCGGGCCTTCCAGACTTTCTGGACATGCTGTCCGAGCTACCGTCGTCGCCGTTCATAGATGACAGCCCGATGCGGGATGATGTTCCGCTGGTCGCACCTGAGGGCGTCGGCGAGCAGTTGAACTTCTGGCCTAGCCTCGATCTTTCAGCGGGGCTGGTTGGCTGGGTGTCAGGGCTTACCGTCGGCCTGACGGTGTGGATTGTGGCATGGGGGTGCGACAGTTCTTCCCGCTGACCGTGGCGGGTGGTCGGTGCGGTTCCACTGCCGGCACGGCTGGTGCTGTTCCTGTCTCGTCGCTGCTGGGCCTGCGCTCGGTGGCTACGGCGGTGCGAGACGCGCGAGGCGGCCCAGTGCTGTGAGGATCAGGGGCGTCTCCGGCGCGGCCGCGGCCAGGCGCATGACGGTGCGGCGGGCGTGGGTGCTGATCCTTGCGGCGGTCTCGAAGATCCTGGCACGGAGCCGTTTGGGCTCCCACCTGCGCGCGGGGGGCGTCGTGGAGGGCGAGCATCTGTGCCCATGCGGTGATCTCCGCGGCGAGCATGACGAGGTGGCACCAGAGGGCGTTCGCGTGGAAGGAATGCAGGGGCAGGTTGGACAGTCCGGTGTCCTTGGCGGCCCGGATGCGGTCCTCGCACCGTGCCCGCAGCCGGTGCCGGACCTCGAGGTCGGCGAGCTGACCGCGGTCCTGGTTGGTGGCGAAGGCCGTGTAGCGCATCCCGTCCAGGTCGGTGATGCGCAGCTGCGCGCCGACATGCGGGACCTCCCGCCGGACGATGACCCGCATGCCCTCAGGCCAGCCGGACAGGTCCAGCATTCCGGTGACCTCGGCGACCCAGGCCCCGTCGCGCTCGTGCCCGTCGGCGTTGTACGCACGGGCCCAGGCCGCCTCGGGGATGCGGGGCAGGGCCTCGGCCAGCTGCGCCGTGATCGGGAAGCCCACTGAATACGAGAGGTTGCGCCGTGGCCCGGTGAGCCAGTGCAGGAACTCCTTGGTCCCGCCGGCCGAGTCGGTGCGGATGAGGACCCTGCGCCCGGACCGGAACCCGCGGGGCAGCTGCGCCAGGGCGTCCTTCGTGACAGCGACGTGGTCCGCGGCGGTGTTCGAGCCCGCGTTCCCCGGGCGCAGCAGCACTGCCAGGGGCTCCCCGGTCCCGGCGGCGCCGTGGTCGACGAACGCCGTGAGCGGGTGGAAGCCGTAGCCCTTCTTCCACGTCGGGGCCGCGTGCTCCTTCTCCGAATGCGCGGTGACCAGAGTCGCGTCCAGGTCGACCACGAGCGGCTCCCGCGCCGTGGCTCCATGGGCCGGGCAGTGCTCCCCGGCCAGGGCCCAGGCATGGGCACGGGCCGCGGCGCGCGCGGTGTTGACTGCCTTGAGCGCCTTCGCCGGCTGCTGACCCGAGAGCGCCTTCATCAGGCGGCTGACCGTCGGGTCCGACGCGACCGGCCCGTAGACCTCCGGCTGTGTCCGGAGCCGGTCCACGTCCGCCAGGCAGTCCCCGCCCATCGCCAGCGACAGGGCCAGGTCCGCGATGACCTTGCCCGGATCATGACGCGCCAGCGGCCTCCGCCACGGCGCCAGCGCCGACGAGAGGCCCGCTGCCAGCCCCGTGGCGCGCACCGTCTCGGTCAGGACGATCCCGCCGGCCTGGGAGACGACTCCGGCACCGTTGCCGTCCACGAGCACGGCAGGAAAGGGACAGGTAGACTTCTGCACCAGAAAGGTGCCTCCTTGATCTGATGGGAACGCTGCGTAGACAACAGCATTTTCCCAGATCAGAGGCACCTTTCGGCGTTCAGAGCGCTCCCGCCGGCCTCACCACACGAAAGCCCGAGGCTAGAAGCTGGCCGGTCCCTCAGTTTTCGATGGGACGGCTGGCGGTTGGCCCTGTCGAAGTGATCACAGATGGGGTGTCAGCTCGTCAGATCGGCGAGACCACCGGCCAGACGTTGATCGACATGGCTTCAGGTACGAAGAGCTTCATCAACGTGGTTGACGAAGCGGTCGAGTTCGATCCTGCATTCAACGGGCAGGTGCAGGAGATCGAGGCCCGAGCGAACGAGTTCTTCTCCCTCATGGGCTACCCGCACTACCGCCTGTCAATGGACTTGAAGGCCCCGAAGGCCTGGTTTGTCGGCCAGACACCGGAGTGGAAGGTGACCACCGCGCACCCTGCCGAGGGAGAGGAGTCCTTTACGCTGAGCGGTCTTTCGACTGCAGAGCAGAGGTGGGCGGTTGCTGCGGTTCAGTGGGCTCTGGCCGGGGTGGACGACCACAACAAGCCGAGAGTGCTCCTGATCGATGAGCCCGAGCGGGGTCTTCACAGGCTCAGAGAGAAGGACCTTCCAAGTGCTCTGAGCAGGCTTTGCGCGAAGGACCCCGGCCTCACGGTGCTCACCGCATCACATTCTCCTGCTTTCCTCGACTTGCGGTCGAACTCAGAGATCCTGAAGACAACCCGACTCCTGGGTAGCCCCACCACGGTGCACCGCATCGATTCAGCGGTCACAGGGACCCTGTCGCAGATCAGTCATCAACTCGGCCTCACCGTCGGTGATGTCCTCCAGCTGACACGGGTGTTCGTCCTGGTCGAAGGCCAACACGACGAGATCGTCCTAGGCCATCTGCTCGCTGACGATCTGGGCAAGGCATCAGCGCAGATCCTGGCTCTTCGTGGAGCGAAGGGCCTCAGGTCCGTCGCCGAGGCGAAGTTTCTCTTCACAGCAACCGAAGCCACGTTCTTGATTGTCCTTGACGGGCTTCCCATGGAGCGCATCCAGCCCATCTGGGACGAGGCCCGAAGGCACGCCGAAGCGGGCAGCTCTAAGGACGCCCGACGTGCGCTGGACAAACTGAAACAGGTTCCCGGAGGCGGTGAAGTGAAGTGGCTCCAAGAACTGGGCCAGGCTGCCCTCGAGACGGCGAAGCTCGACCGGATCCACGTCCACGGCCTCACAGGGCGAGACATCGTCGTGTACCTGCCTGAGGCATGCTTCATGACCACGCCCGTGCCTTGGCAAGAACTCGAGCGAGCGTACGAAGCATACAAACGGCACGGGGCCCCCGCCGGCCGATTGGACTTCAAGGACTGGCTCAGGAAGAATCACGGCGCCCACTTCACGCCGGAGACCATCTTGCATGCTGCTCAGGCTGCTTCCGAGATCCGCGAGATCCAGGACATCGGGCTCACGCTCCAAAGCATGGCCCGGTTCAGCTGGTGAGCGCACCGGATTTCCAGATGCTGATGCGACCGGTACTCGCCCGTCTGAGCAGCGGTTCGAAACTCCGCTCACGTGAGATCCGGGAAGTGATCGCTGATCAGTTCGAGCTCTCTCCGACTCTGCGATCGGGACGAGGTCCGGGGCCTAAGTTGGTGGATAACGCAGAGGGATGTACCAACCGGTACGGGCCCCCAGACCCGCTGAGGGGCAGGGCGGGCAGCTCTGCTGGATACCAGCGGGGAAGGGGGCGCGCGTCATCCTGCCCCTTTGCCGGACAACGGGGCGGGTCAGGCCCTGGCGAGGTAGAAGAGGGCGACCACGGCGAGCCATAGGTACCCGAGGACGAGGCCGGCGGTAGCCATGCCCTTGCCCCGTTCGCCGGTGCGGTCGATCTGCGCCAGAGCGATGTGGCCGAACACGATCCCCAGGATGCCGATGATCAGGCCGAACACCAGGGCCAGAACGGCCATCGTGTTGGTTCGGCCAGATTGGGGGGCAGGGGCGCTTCCGGGGACGATTTCGTTCGCGTAGACCGGGCTCCCGTCGGGGGTCCGGCCGACCAGTGCGTACACGGGCCGCCCGTCGGCGGTGACGCCGACCGGCTGCGCCGGCCGTGGGGCGGCTGTGTCCTGCTCCTTTGTGCTCAGGGTGGGAATCACCAGAATGCCGGCGGCGAGCACTACCCCGGCGACTCCAACTCCGATGTTGCCCGTGGCCGTGGCCACGAGGACGCAGAAGACGAGTACGGCGGCTGCGGCGGCCGCAGCCTTGGTGGTCTTGTTCGAAATGCTCACGCGTTCCCCTCATTCGATGCGGGTCCCGTGTCAGCACCTGACGGCATCCCCGCAGCAGATTCCCCGGTGGCACGCGAGGATCGGGCACACCTGCTCGGCATTTCTCCGAGGCGAGTGGATGCACCGGGCTCACGGGATCGGGCGGCCGATCAGATCGCTGGATGAAGGCCGTGGTGACGGGTCGGGGCGCTAGTTTGCCGTGTAGGCCCGCCGGGTGAGGTCCTCCACGAGCGTCCACTCGGAGTCATCGGTGACCCGCAGCTCCAGGTCACCGGTGCCGTAATGCCCGATGCTGCGCACGTCCCGGAGGAAGCCCTCCTGCAGCACGACGGTCGCCGGGTCCAGCTTGAGGTAGATAAGAAGGTTCCGTGAGGCTGGATGCACTTCCACGCAGGCGAAGTTCTTCAGCCGGCGGAATGCGAAGTACCGGGCCCGTTCATTCTTCACCACGTCATCGCCAAGGGAGAGGGCGAACGTTTCGAACTTGTCGTAGAGCGCCGCAAGCCCGGTGCCCGCCTGAGCCAGCAGCTCGGCGACTGTCTTCGGTCGGGATGCCTTCTTTCCCGCCTCTGGGGCGGCGGCCGGGGTGCCGTCGGGCATCTTCGGCGTCACGGCTGTCGTCTCGGTCGAGACGGAGGTGACCAACTCGATGGCGAGCAGCTCGGAGCCGAAGTCCCGGTACCGGACGAGCTCGACGTTGCGGTCGATCTGCCGGACCGCGTATTCGTCGTAGCGGGTGAAGTCGTTCGCGACGCAGATCAGGCGGGGCGCGGACCAGTCGATGCCCGTAGCGGCGTCCGCTCCGAGCTTTGCTGACACGAGGATCTGGAACTCGCCCCTGTGGTCCATCAGCCAGTCCAGGTAGAACAGTCCTTGGTTGATGACGTTCTCGTTGGTCGTGCGCTTGTACTCGAAGATGACCGGTGAGCCGTTCTCGTCCAGGCCCAGGGAATCTATCCGGCCCCGGTGGACTTTGCCCGTGGTGTATTCGCTGGCTAGGAAACGCACCCCGAAGGTGGTCTCCATGTTCTCCTCTATGAGGGTCTGGAGATTGCGTTCCAGGGCCACGGTCCGCGACGCGAGCTCTGTCGCCCTGCCGCCGTCAATGCGAAAGAGTTTGAGGTCGGACACAGGGCTGACTCTTTCATCAGCGACCCCCTGCTGGCGAATCAGCGCGATGACGGGCGAGGAACCACAGAAGAAGAATCCCGGGCAACCGCCGCGGGACCGTGCGCGCTGGAGCGCTATGACCTGGATGGATCTCGCCTGCCACAGTCGGCCGCACCGTCGAGCGCGCTGAGAACGATCCGTCGGTATTCGTCCGGGCGGTTCCTGTGCATTCGTCCGTTCGCAGCCGAGTAATGCGGCACCTTGGCCGAGCGAACCGTGGCCAGACCGAGTGCCTCAGCGAGGGCTGACTGATGCTGCTTGAAGGCCCAAGCGGTCCGGGCGCCAATGAGAATGAAGATCGGGTCATCCACCTCGAGGACCAGCAACTGCTCGGCAAGCACCCCAACATCGCGGACGATGATCTCCTCACTGAGGTCGAGTGTCTTCGACTTCGAGTTCACCTGGGTGAGTAGATCCGTCATGTAGGCACCCCAATGCGGGGTGTCGCGGAATGCCTCCGCCAGGAAATGGTCGTTATGCCGCGGGCCGGTGTGGAAGTTCTGCCACGGCGTGCGCTCGACAGCAGACTCGCCGGGGTTCAGCCCGAGAACGATCGAGCGGGCATGGAGGACACCGGCAAGGTCCCCGCTCGGGAAGGATATGTCGCTGGTCCGGGAGTACCTCTCGGACCGCGGCCATACAGCCCAAGAGGCAGTCAGCTCCCAAGGGGCCATCTTGTCAAGCAGTGAGGTCACCGAAGCAGTATCGCGGGCGACAGCGGAATTCTCAGACTCCGGAACGGCGCGTAAGCGTCATCTGTAGTCGAATCTGAGGCGTCGGTAGACCGTGCACCGGGCCGACACCAGGGCCTTGAGCTCGTCGGCGCTCGCGACCTTTGGATCGCTGGCCGTGACCTCGTGGCCGCCCGTCCGGCGCTCAGGTCGGTGGTGATGCCGTCGCGCAGGGAGCAGAACCTGAACGCGGTCCCTCCGCCAGTTGTCCCGTCAGAGGCACATTTGGGTCGATTTCCGAGAATGGCGGAGTGAGACACGTTGCTGGGACAAGTGGGGCCAAGGACTTCCTTGATCTTCCAAGGAAGTCTTCCGCGGTTGAGGGAGGGGTCCAAGCGGGGCGGCGTCTTCCAGTTAAAGGAACCGTTGATATGACGCCAAGGTTCCCCCGACGCTCCGGGGGGGGCGGCTTTTGGGCCGAGGCTGCCAGCGTCGCTGCGCTCGGTTTCAGGGGATCGACATCTAGAGTCTTCCGGGCTTGTAAGCGCCTGGCGCGGCAGAATAGCGCTGTGAACATCCCAGCAGAGCCGTCGGACTCACCGGTCCCAGATGGGCGTCACGCGGATCTGCTGCCCACCGGGAATCTATCGCCTGATCGATTCGAGGACTTCACCGAGGATCTCCTTAACGCGCACCGGTTCGTGGCGGAGCCTGCCCGGCATGTGCTGCGGGTCCAACGATGGGGCCGTCGAGGCGACAAGCAGCACGGAATCGACTTCGAGGGAACCTGGAGCGACGGCACAGCGGTCGCGTGGCAGTGCAAGCGACTGGACAAGCTGAGTGAAGCTGACGTCCATGCGTTCGTCGCTGAGTGCACCTTTGTAGCGGATGAGTACTACATCGTCTATTCAGGCGAGGCTTCCTCCGCCGCTCGACGCGCAGTGAAGGCCCATGAAGGCTGGGACATCCTCGACCGGCGCGGCCTCACCCAGATGCTGGAGGACGTTCCGCTACACAGGCAAAGGCGACTGCTCGATGCGATGTGGGGCGAGACGTTTCGGCGCCACTTCCTTCGAGTTCCGGGAGACGACTCGTTCCTCGGCCTCCAGGACATGACCGACCGTCGTCGGAGCGCAGACGATCTGCTGAATGACCTCGGACCAACGGCCGGGCGGGTCAAGGAAACCGAAGCCCTGGCCTCCGCGTTGGACCGCACGCAGGATTGGCCGAGGGTCGTAATTGTCAGCGGTGTCGGCGGTATCGGCAAGACCCGTCTCATGGTCCAGTGCTTGAATACATTTCAGGAGTCGAATCCTCAGATCCAGGTGCTCTGGCTCTCTCCCGGCCAGAGCCCCGACGTGGCTGCAGTGCGCGAACTGCCGTTGACGCCCGCCGTGGTGGTCGTCGACGACGCACACCGCATCGGGGACCTCGGACCTCTCCTGAACTATGCCAAGCAGTACCCGGACACCCAGCTCGTGCTCGGTGCCAGAGGATTGGAGTCGCGATCAATCCTTTTCGGGCTGCTCCGAGGGGGCTTCAACCAGGACGAGATCCGTCACATTTCGGTCGAGCCCCTCAGGGAGCGCGAGAGCCGCAGTCTGGTGACGGCGCTTTCCGACGGCCTCTCGATCGACTACCCGCTTACCGAACTTCTGGTCCGTCAGGCGTGCGATGCACCGTTCATGGCAGTTCTGACGCTGAACATGATCCGGCGCGGGCTGCTGTCAGGACACCTGGCCGTCAATGCCGGCCTGAGGCAACAGGTGATGGCCCGATATGAGGATGTGCTCGTGGAAGGCGTCGACGCGGTCGAACGCCGCCGCGTCCAGAAGGTGCTGGCCACACTATCAGCGCTCGGCGCGGTTGATCTCAACGACAAGGAGATCCGCACAGGCATCATGGAGATGGGTGGGATCGAGTTGGAGGACTACCTCGAGCTTCTCGCACAGCTCCGGGACCGCGGTGTGCTGCTTGAACAGGGTGGCAGGGCAAGAGTTGGGCCTGAGCTGTTCGCCGACCAGGTCCTAGAGCAGGCATCAGTGATTGGGGGGAACCCCACGAGCTTCATCGCGACCCTCTGGGACGCACTCGGAGAGGTGGCTCGCGAGGATCTCCTGACATCGATCGGCAGTCTTGAGTGGCGGCTTTCCCAGCTGAAAGGCCCAAGCGTCATGAACCCCGTCTGGGCAGGGCTCGAGGCTGTAATCGATCGGGGCGGTTACGGGACCCTGTACGCCCTCGCCGGACACCTTGGCATGCTGCCGCTCACCCAGCCCGCCAAGACGGTGTGGATTCTGGGCCGAATCCAGCACCGGCTGGACGTACTCGACGCGCTTCCACCCGACGAGAATCCCTCAGGCCGGTCCCTCGACGACGATCGGGCCGCGATGTTCGGATCGGGGCTGATTGACCGCACGGCCGTGGAGCGCAGGCTGGCCGCTCCGTATGGAGCCTGCGCCGCCAACGAACCAGAGGTATTGGAGGAAGTCCTCGATGCCCTCTGGAGCCTTGGCCGAGGAGACCCACGCGCCATCGACAAGGCGCTCGACCATCCGTGCAGGGTCATCCTCGACCAGCTCTGCAATTTGGCACGACTCCCTGACCGGTCTTATCCGCTGCGGATCATCGCAGCCGTCGCGCGATGGCTCGCCGAGCCGCCCCGACCAGACGATGCCCTCACGCCGTTGTTCGCAGTCGCGCCGTTCCTTGCCAAGGAGGGGACGACGACGGATATGGGTCACAACGCGCTCTCGCTGAAGTCTTACCTAATTGATCCCGCATCGGCCCGCCCGCTCAGGGACGCCATCAGGGAGCTGTGCTTGGGAGCGGCAAGCGACGAGAACCTGCCGCTGACCGCCGAGATCCTCAAGCTGCTCGAGGGAGCGGTGAGCGAGCCCATCGGGTTAGTCGGCGCACAGGTGGACGACGAGCACCGGACTGTGTGGTCCGAGGACGATCTGGCAACCATCGCGACCCTGCGCACCATCGCGGAATCCACACACAAGTCCGTCGTCCGCAGAGCGGTCCGACGCGCCGCCGAGATACCGGCCGCGCACGCCACCTCGCCGGAGATGAGGCACGCAGCGCTGTCACTGCTGACCTGGCTGGACCAGCTCGAGGACGATGATCTGAGCGACTATCTCCTCGGCGGCGAAACCCTTGCCGGACCGGCTTCCCAGCGCGGCCAGACCGTGCCCCCGCTGGAGGAGCTTCGAAAAGCTATCTCGGCAGCGTCCTCTACTGACCCGGATGCGAAGACCGATGACTTCGACTCCCGGTGGCAGGAGCATCTTCTGCGCGTTCAGGCGAGCCTGACTCGTCTTGCAGACTCGATTTGGCCGCCGAGCAATAGTCCAAAAGCGGGGGTACAGCGCGTAGACCGCGAGCTGCGCGAGGCGCTGTTGATGTCAGAGGCATCGCCTACCATGCCCCCAAATCAGATTGTGGAACTCTTCTCCCATCTTGTGGCACACCGTCCAGCTCACCTCGTCGGTATCGTCGAGGAAATCATCGAGCTGCCCGACGGGCCGATCGACCTAGGGGTTCCGGTGCTCCTTGAAGGGCTACGCAGCGGGGACGAGGTCTTCCTGGAATCACTGTTCATTGAGATGCAAAACCAAAGGGAAGGCATGCGGCGGGCCGTGGCTCGCGCCGCACGCATATACGGGTGGGCGGAGCGCGGCGGCCCCTACGCTGAGGTCGTCATGCGAGGAACAACAGACCGGTCGGAAGGCGTTCGGCAGGAGTTCCTTGCCGCGCTCCCACTCATGAGTGACCCTGTGTCGGTCTCGGGATCACTCATCGAACATGGGGCCGACGAAGGCACCATCTCGGGGATCCTCGGAGCGGCGGCTGGCCTTCACGGACTGAACTGGGGCCGGGAGCTGACCTCGGAACAGGCTTCGGCGGTCCTCGACCTCCTATCCCGCCTGAAGGTCGGGACATGGCAGACCGAAACCCTGATCGCCGACATTGCCAGCAACCACGCGCGCCTCGTTCTCGACCGACTGTCGAACGATAGAGCGCTTGGTCAGTTACTGCGACTTCCCATGTACGGGATCCTCCAGCAAACACTCGCCGAAAACCCTGGGGCAATCGCCGGTTGGATTCTCGCCGAGTGTAAAGGACCGAACCAGGCCGGAGTCGCCGAGGTGCTCAGTAAGGTCGTCGGCGAAAGGCTTCCCCACCATGTCAAGGACGCTCTGATTGCCGCCGCAGGAGATCTCGACGAAGAACAGCTATCGCATCTTTTCGGCATCCTTTCTCCGATCGATGCATGGGCAGCCCATCACATCGACCTCGCTCGCCGCCTGATCCACCGCGCACGACAGCTCGGACCGGAAACACTGGGCA
The DNA here is from genome assembly GCF_020886775.1 of Sinomonas cyclohexanicum. Classification (GTDB taxonomy): domain Bacteria; phylum Actinomycetota; class Actinomycetes; order Actinomycetales; family Micrococcaceae; genus Sinomonas; species Sinomonas cyclohexanicum. Next base: position 4,153,700 of record NZ_AP024525.1, on the reverse strand, counting down.
ACGCCCTGGACCAGATTCGCCGCCGGCTCACTCCGACCTTCTGGACCTACCATGGCCCCGAGTCGCCGGAACTTCGGGCAGCACTCGCCAGCCTGGCAGCTGCGTCCAAATCAGAGACAGACGCTGACCTCCACGAACTGGAGCTGGGCGCTGAACGGAGTCTCATCGACCGGATTGCACAAATAATGCAAGAATTCGAGGAAGAAAACAGTTAGCATCCTCCGCCGCTGAGGTGGTGGGATGGCCGGATACCAATCGTGACTGTCTCATCAAAGGATCGGCGGGATCGTTCAGGGCTGTCTGGCCTTCTGGGTGTGGGTCTTGAGGGGTAAGGTATTCGGGGCCGCCGTAGCATCCGAGACTCACAGGCGGATATGGCTGGGCCTGCAGGGTGTCTTGCAACCCTCGGGATACGAGGCGTCTCCTCTACCGGACGACCACGGCGACGCAGCGCTGTGGATTTGACCGCTCTTTGGCGGTGTTCTGTGATCGCTCGTTGTCGCTAGCCCTTGAGTGCTTGCGATCGCCTGTAGAAGGTGGCCCGGGACATCCCGAGGTCGCGTGCGACTTGTGCGGCTGGCTCGCCGCCGTGCGGCTTCCAGCGTCGGCCGGGTAACGGACGACCGCTGGGGACCAAGTTGGCTCCTATGATCAAGCCATGGCTGATCTGGGGGACGAAGAAGCACTGGCCGAACTGGAGGCCATCCGAGATTGGGCTCGTGAGCATTTGCAGGACATCGCCTCCGAGGAAGCAATGGCAATTCACGAGGGGAGCCTGCTCGCAGAAGATCTCACTCTCCACGGGGCCGATGGGTACGTCGTTTCGGTCTGCAAGGCCATGACTTCCACGTCGCTCGACCAGCTTGGTTCCGCCACATCGCTGATCGTCGACACACTCCAAGTAAGTTCCGGCGGTACGGCAACGATGGTGCGAGGAGCGATTGAATCAGCATCGATGGCTCTGTGGGTCTTGTTCGGTAAGGACGGGAGAGAGCGACGCGAACGGGCACTTCGCGTGCGCTACGACTCGGCACGGAACGCGATCAACTTCCTGGCCAAACGGAAGGGCATGGTCGACTCAGGAGGACTCAAAGGCCTCGAGGACGAGTTCAAGTCTGAACAGGAAAATCTCCTAGCCTCTGCCGCAAAGTTGCAGCTCAAACCCCAAACAGTGAAGGCGAAGCCGGTGCGCACGGATATCGTCCAAGTTGTCGACAGAATCCGCCAGAACGACTATCTCGCCATGTGGCAGCTGTGCTCTGGGTACGCGCACGGGTACTCTTGGGCGCCTCGTCTCTACAACCAGCCAACCGCCCGAGTCGACCTCGGCCCCGGATCGGGTCTTCATGCTGGCCACATGAGCTTTGATAATGCGCTCACGATGGTTCGCAAAGGCCGTGACGCGGTTCAGGATGCTCTCGCCGTCTTTGACGCCGTGCGATTGCCGGCACGAACCGTTCCACCACCTCCCCGCTGACCTGCAAAGGGAGCCTATCGGAAGGGCTGGACGATGGTGCACGCTCCGGTGCGGCCATAGCCGGTGACCTTGCGGCGCTGCCGGTGCGGGTTCTTCTGGCGCGCTGAGGTGCCCGCGCTGCCCCGCCCAGACGACCCCTTCGTTGGCGGCCTCGAAGTCATTGCCCCGGCTGGCTAGTTAGAGGCGCATCTTGCTTCCGGCGCGGGGGAGCCTGGCACGCTCCCCGGGAATGGCTACTTCTCCTCGAAGGTGAGGGACCCTCCCGAGCCGGGAGCCGGGTTGGCGGTGACCGTCACGTGGACGTTCCGTCCTTGCACGGTTGTATACGTGTCGACGAGTCCGCCGCTGCTCTTCTGCGCGGACAGAAGGGTCGCGTCCGCCCACTGCTTGCCGCCCACCTCGCGCATCATGCAGCCCGCCTTGGCACCGTCGTTATAGCCGTACTTGAAGGTCGCGGTCTTGCCCCCGCTGCTGATGTCCAAGGTCGAGTCCGGGACGCTGCAGGTCTGCGCGGCACGCTTTGCTTCCCCCTCCACGACTGGGCTCGGGGCGCAGCCCGTGAGCAATAGCCCGATGATCGCCAGAGCTGCCGCGGCCATGCCTCGCCGCAGGTGAAATTCGGTGAATGTCCCCCAATTCATGGTGGCAGCCTACTGCCGGAACGGCGCCAGCTGGAGGCGGCCGCGATGCACTCGGCCGTGTCGACGACGCTCCGGGGCCGTGCCGCACACATCGCGGGGGTGAGGCCAGCCAGCCAGGCCTCTACGGTGTCCTGCGGATCACGAAGGCAACGCATTTGCAGCTCCCCGGTGCCGTCTCGAAACCTCTATGTGTCCGAACGCATGCCATGCAAGACGATCAAAGCCTTCGGTTGCGACACCGAGCGATCACAGAACGCCGCCACGTACCGCACAAATCCACACCATTGACCCGAGGACCTCAAGCCGCTGTCTCGTCAAAGGAACCATTGCTGGGCATCATGGGCTCACCGGCATTCACGGTTGTCTACTTCGCGAGCAGGGCGCTCCGTGGGGACTGTCGGAAAAACGGTGTGTGGGGGCTTGGCCTGACTGGAAGGACAGGCCGTGTCGGACACGACCGAGATTGATTCTGATGTGATGGTCGATCCTGTGACGGGAGAGATTATCGACCACAGGAAGCTGGCCGAACAGCTTCTTGCCCAGGCGAAGGAGCAGGGCGTCGGGCTTGTCGGGCCGGGCGGGCTGCTGTCCGGGCTGACGAAGCAGGTCCTCGAGACTGCGCTCGAGGCAGAGCTGACCGAGCATCTGGGCCACGGGCACGGCGAGCGGCCGCTGAGCTCGAATATGCGAAACGGCACACGGAAGAAGACGGTGCTGACGGAGATCGGACCGGTGGAGATCGAGGTTCCCCGGGACCGGGAGGGCTCCTTCGAGCCCGTGATCGTGCCCAAGCGGAAGCGTCGTCTGGAGGGCATCGACCAGATCGTGCTCTCGCTTTCCGCGCGGGGCCTGACCACCGGGGAGATCGCCGCGCACTTCGACGAGGTGTATGGGGCGAAGGTCTCCAAGGACACGGTCTCGAAGATCACCGAGAAGGTCGCCGGGGAGCTCTCGGAGTGGTCCTCCCGCCCGCTTGACCCGGTCTACCCGGTGATCTTCGTCGACGCGATCGTCGTGAAGGTCAGAGACGGCCAGGTGCGCAACACCCCGTTCTACGTGGTCATGGGAGTGAGCTCGAACGGAGAACGGGAGATCCTGGGCATCTGGGCCGGAGGCGAGGGAGGCGAAGGGGCGAGGTTCTGGCTGAGCGTGTTCGCGGAGCTGAAGAACCGTGGGGTCGAGGACGTGTTCATCGCGGTGTGCGACGGGCTCAAGGGTCTGCCCGAAGCCATCACCACCACGTGGGAGCGCACGGTGGTCCAGCAGTGCATCGTTCACCTGATCCGCAACTCGTTCCAGTACGCAGGCCGGCAGCACCGCGACGCGATCGTCAAGGCGCTCAAACCGGTCTACACGGCACCGTCCGAGGCCGCGGCGAAGGACCGCTTCGCCGAGTTCGCCAAGGAGTGGGGTTCCCGCTACCCGGCGATCGTGCGGCTCTGGGAGTCCGCCTGGGCGGAGTTCGTGCCGTTCCTCGAATACGACGTGGAGATCAGGCGCGTGATCTGCACGACGAACGCGATCGAGTCGATCAACGCCCGCTACCGCCGGGCCGTCAGGGCACGGGGCCACTTCCCGACCGCGGCCGCGGCGCTGAAGTGCCTCTACCTGGTCACCCGCTCCCTTGACCCCACAGGCGGCGGCAGGGCACGCTGGGCGATCAGGTGGAAGCCAGCCCTCAACGCGTTCGCGATCACCTTCGCGGACCGGTTCGAGAGAACCACTCACTGAAACCGCCAAGGCCCCGCACACCGTTTAACTGACAGTCCCGCTCCGTGGGCGGTTTCGGCGAGGGTTGCCTCGACGTCCTTGAGGAGGTCGTTCCAGGAGGTGACGAACTTGTCCAGGCCTTCGGATTCGAGGACGGCGACGACGTCGTTGTAGTCGATGCCGTGCTGGGCGAGGGCGTCGAGGTGGGAGTTGGAGGCGGTGTAGGTGCCGGTGACGGTGTCCCCGGTGACCTCGGCGTGGTCGAAGGTGGCCTCGAGGGTCTTCTCGGGCATCGTGTTCACCACGCCCGGGGCGACGAGCCCGGTGACGTAGAGGGTGTCCGGCAGGGAGGGGTCCTTCACGCCGGTGGAGGCCCACAGTGGGCGCTGCGGGAGGGCGCCGGCGTCGGCGAGGAGCTTGAATCGTTCGGTGGTGAACTCCTCCTGGTAGATCTGGTAGGCGAGGCGGGCGTTGGCCAGGCCGGCCTTGCCCTTGAGGGCCCTGGCCTCCTCGGTGCCGATGGCCTCGAGGCGCTTGTCGACCTCGGTGTCCACGCGGGAGACGAAGAACGAGGCGACCGAGTGGATCTGGGACAGGTCGTGGCCTGCGGCCTTGGCCTTCTCCAGGCCGGTCATGAACGCGTTGATGACCGCGCGGTACCGCTCGAGGGAGAAGATCAGGGTCACGTTGACGCTGATCCCGGCCCCGAGCGTCTCCGCGATCGCCTCGAGGCCCTCGACGGTGGCGGGGATCTTGATGTGCACGTTGGGCTCGGCGACCTTGGCGTGCAGGTGCCTGGCCTCGGCGATCGTGCCGGCGGTGTCCCAGGCCAGGCGCGGATCGACCTCGATCGAGACGCGGCCGTCGACCCCGTGCGTGGCCGCCGCGACCGGGGCGAAGAGCCGGCACGCGTCGGCGACGTCGGAGGTGGTCAGCTCGAACACGGCCTGCTGCGCGTCCGCGCCGGAGGCGACCAGCTCACGGAGCTTGGCGTCGTAGCCGTGGCCCTTGGTGATCGCGGCCTGGAAGATCGTGGGGTTCGTGGTCACGCCGACCACGTTCTTCTCCTCGATCAGCGCAGCGAGCGAGCCGTCGGCGAGGCGGGCGCGGGAGAGGTCGTCGAGCCAGATGGACACGCCCGCGTCGGAGAGTGCCTGGGTGGGGGTAGTCATGATCGATGCTCCTTGTGAGAGTCAGGCCGCGGCGGCGGCGATGGAGTCCTTGGCGGCGGCGGTGACCGCCTCGGCCGTGATGCCGAACTCGGTGAAGAGGGTCTTGTAGTCCGCGGAGGCCCCGTAGTGCTCGAGGCTGACGGTGCGGCCGGCGTCGCCGACGAACCGGTGCCAGGTCAGCGCCAGGCCGGCCTCGACCGAGACGCGGGCCCTCACGGCCGCGGGCAGGACGGACTCGCGGTAGGCGGCGTCCTGGGCGTCGAACCACTCCACGCAGGGCATGGAGACCACGCGCGCGGCGATGCCCTCGGCCGCGAGGGCCTCCCGGGCGGCGACGGCGAGCTGGACCTCCGAGCCGGTGCCGATGAGGATCACGTCCGGGGCCACGTCGTTCCCCTCGCGCTGGGCCTCGGCCAGGACATAGCCGCCCCGGGCGACCCCGGAGGCGTCGGCGAAGGCACCCTGGCCGCGCTCCCAGACAGGCAGGTTCTGGCGGGTCAGGACGATCCCGGCCGGGTTCTGCGTGTTCTCCAGGATCGCCTTCCACGCCTGGGCGGTCTCGTTCGCGTCGCAGGGGCGCACCACGTCCAGGTGGGGGATCGCGCGCAGGGAGGCGAGCTGCTCGACCGGCTGGTGGGTCGGGCCGTCCTCGCCCAGGCCGATCGAGTCGTGCGTCCACACGTACGTGGACGGGATGCCCATCAGCGCCGAGAGGCGGATGGCGGGGCGCTGGTAGTCACTGAAGATCAGGAACGTGCCGGAGAACGCCCGGGTCTTCCCGCCCAGGGTGATGCCGTTCACGATCGCGGCCGCGGCGTGCTCGCGGATGCCGAAGTGCAGGACCCGTCCGTACGGATTGCCCTTCCAGGCCGCGGTCGAGCGGGAGGCCGGGATGAACGAGGGCGAGCCCTCGATGGTGGTGTTGTTCGACTCGGCCAGGTCCGCGGACCCGCCCCACAGCTCCGGCAGGACCGGGCCGATCGCGTTCAGGACCTTGCCCGAGGCGGCCCGGGTGGAGACGTCCTTCCCGGCGGGGAACTCCGGCAGGGACTTCTCCCAGCCCGCGGGCAGGCGGCGGGCCTCGATGCGCTCGTGCAGGGCCGCGGCCTCGGGGTTCGCCGCGGCCCAGGCGTCGAAGGACTCCTGCCAGGCGGCCTTGGCCTCCTGGCCGCGCCCGATGGCCCCGCGGGTGTGCGCCAGGACCTCCGGGTCCACGACGAAGGACTTCTCCGGGTCGAAGCCCAGGACCTCCTTCAGGGCCGCGACCTCCTCCGCGCCCAGGGCCGAGCCGTGGATCTTGCCCGTGTTCTGCTTGGTCGGGGACGGCCAGCCGATGACCGTGCGCAGCGAGATGATCGAGGGCCGGCCCGTCTCGGCCTTCGCCGCCACCAGCGCGTCCCAGAGCTCGGGCACGTCCTCGGCGTACTCGCCGGTCTTGGTCCAGTCCACCCGCTGGGTGTGCCAGCCGTACGCCTCGTAGCGCTTGAGGACGTCCTCGGTGAAGGCCACGTCCGTGTCGTCCTCGATCGAGATGTGGTTCTCGTCGTAGATCACCACGAGGTTGCCCAGCTCCTGGTGCCCGGCCAGGGAGGACGCCTCCGAGGTCACGCCCTCCTGCAGGTCCCCGTCCGAGGCGATCACCCACACCGTGTGGTCGAACGGGGACGTGCCCGGCTCGGCCTGCGGGTCGTACAGGCCCCGCTCGCGCCGCTGGGAGTACGCGAACCCGACCGAGGAGGCCAGGCCCTGCCCCAGCGGGCCCGTGGTGATCTCCACACCCCTGGTGTGCCCGTACTCCGGATGCCCCGGAGTCAGCGAGCCCCACGTCCGCAGCGCCTCAAGATCCGAAAGCTCCAGCCCGTACCCGGCCAGGAACAGCTGGATGTACAGCGTCAGGGACGAATGCCCCGGGGAGAGGATGAACCGGTCCCGCCCGATCCACGCCGGATCCGCCGGATCATGGCGCATCAGCTTCTGGAACAGCAGGTACGCCGCCGGCGCCAGGCTCATCGCCGTACCGGGGTGGCCATTGCCCACCTTCTGCACCGCATCGGCCGCGAGCACCCGGACCGTGTCCACAGCCTTGCGGTCCACATCAGTCCAGGTCAGTTCTTGCACATCCACAGCAGGCACGGAAATCTCCTTCGAATCAAGTTATTGGGAATGGGGGCGGCCGCCATGGCCAAAACAGTCAGAGGAGGATTGAGACCTTCACAGATCCGCCTGCCGGGTTCCCGACAAGGTTGATTGCGTCCAGGAACCTTTCGAGAGGGAATTGGTCGCTGCAGATCTCGTCCATGGGCAGCGCGCCGGACTCGAGGAGTCGGAGTGCGGCAGGCCAGCAGTGCGGGCCGAGGTGGGCCCCGAGGACGTTGAGCTCCTTGTCGTCGCCGATGATGGACCAGTCGACGGTGGCCTCTGTGCCGAACACGGAGTATTCGACGTAGGTGCCGAGCTTGCGGAGGATGTTCAGTCCTTGCGCAACCGCGGAGGGGTGCCCTGTGGCCTCGAGGTAGACATCGGCTCCGTACCCGTCGGTGAGGTCCTTGATGGTCTGGATGGCATCCTCTCTGCCGATGTTGACCGTGAGGTCGGCTCCGCACTTCTTGGCGAGTGCGAGCTTCTCGTCGGAAAGGTCCAAGGCCACAACCATTGCGGGACTCTTGGAACGGGCGCCGGCGATCATGCCGAGTCCGATCGGGCCGCATCCGGCGACGACAACGATGTCCTCGAATTTGATGTCGGCTCTCTCGACTGCGTGCAGCGCGCAGGATAGGGGCTCGGCGAATGCTGCGTGCTGCGCTGGGATGTGCGACGGTGCCTGGTGGACTCGGGCACGTGAGGGCACGAGGAGGTATTCGGCCATGGCGCCGTCGAATCCGCGGAAGCCGAACATTTCGTGCGGCGCGCACATCCAGTACTGGCCGCGGCGGCAGTAGCGGCATTCCCCGCAGGGGACGATCTGCTCGCATACGATGCGGGTGCCCAGCGCGATGTTGCGCTGGGCGAGAGCGTGTTGGCCGGCAGCGACCACAATGCCGACGAATTCGTGCCCGGGGATGATGCCCTTCTGCGCCCATGACGGCCGGTTCTCATCTCCCCAGAACTTGGCGGCTCCGTGGTAGCACTTGACGTCGCTGGCGCAGACCCCGACGGCCTCGACCCTGATGAGGAGCTCGTCCTGCCTCGGCTGCGGCACGGCCAGCTCTTCCAGCCGGTAGTCCTCGGGCCCGTGGCAGACAACGGCGCGCATCGTGGAGGGCAGGGCGGCGCCCGGTTGGGTTCCCTCAGCCGGATTCGTCATGTCAGTCCTTTCGCACAGGGGGTCGTCGGAGATGCTCTGATGGAGGTGGGGCGTGAACGTGGCGGGGGTGGGCCGGACGGGCGTGGTGGATCGATCCGCGCACCACTGATCCGCCCCTCGAGGGGATGGGCTGCAGGAAGGCTGTCGGTGCCCGGGGCCAGGCGGTAGCGCCTACTGTCTGGGGTGCCGGCGCGCGACGTAGATCCTCACGCCTTTCTCGCGCAGCCTGTCGATGTGCCCGCTGTCCGTGTGCGCGTCTACGATGACGGCATCGAAGCGCTCGAGCGGGAGCATGGCATGGAGTGCACGTTTCTCGAACTTCGTGTGGTCGGCCAGCAGGATGCGTTTGGCGGCCGCATCGAACATCGACCGCTTGACGTCCACCGTCTCCTGCGTCTGGTGGAAGGCGATGTCGTCGGTGATGGCCGAGGTCGACATGAAGAGGATGTCCGCGCGGAGCGAAGCGATCGCTTCGGTGGTCATCCGCCCCATGAATGCGCTGCACCAGTTGTAGTACTGGCCTCCGATTCCAAGCAGGGAGATCCCGTTCGTTCCCCGGAGTTCGTTGATGATCGTCAGGGTGTTCGTGATGACTGTCAGAGGCGTGCGATCCTTCAGGTGCGGCACCAGCCGGAGGGTCGTGGTCGAGTCGTCGAGGATGATGGCCTGACCGGGCTCGATGTACTCGAGCGCGGCCTGGGCAATGGCCTCCTTCTCGGCGAGCTGCCTGCCGGAACGGTAGACATCGCTGGATTCGACCAGGGCGGTGGAGGTGGCTGTCGCGACGCCCCGGTTCTTGCGGATGAGTCCCCGGTTCTCGAGTTCGTCGAGGTCGCGGTGGACCGTCATGACACTGATGCCGAAGCGTTCGGCAAGCTGTTCGATGCGGATCGCACCCTCTGCCATCACCGCGTCGCTGATCGCCCGCTGGCGCTGCAGCTGCCGGCTCTGGCGCGTGGCGGCCGTCGCCTCCTCCGGTTTCAACATCGTTCCTCTCAACTCATCTCGTGGTCACCTGAGGATCACTTAGCGCATCAGCCTCGTCAACAATGAGGGCGAGCCGCCCGGGATCGTGGGCGAACCGTCCCAGGAACAGGCCGTCGGCCGTTCCGGCCAGCGTTGAAAGTGTCCCAGGCTGGGCACTTCCCCCATAGATGACCGATGCCGAGCGTATGCGGCCGTCGGCTGCGAGCCTTGCGCGCAGTTCTCCGATGACTTCTGCCACGTGCTCTGCAGGAGCCGGTTCGGCCTGCCCAATCGCCCACCGGGGCTCATAGGCGACGATGAGTTCGTGCCCGGACCCGGTCGGCGGCAGGGCTGCGATCGCGGATGCGAGCTCGTCGCCCGTAGCGGCAGCGGCAGCAGCGGCGTGCGACTTGGCGGTCTCCCCGACGCAGAGGACCGGGGTCAGCCCGTTCCGCAGTGCGGCCGCGACCTTCCGGCGGACAGCTTCGTCGTCGTCGCCGAAGAGGCTGCGCCGTTCAGCGTGGCCGACCTCGGCGTACGCGCACCCTACCGTCTTCAGGTCGGCTCCGCTGACCGCCCCCGTGAAGGCTCCCCGGTCCTCCCAGAAGAGATCCTGCGCGCCGACTCCGACAGGCGTTCCTTCGAACTCATCGCGGACGGCGGGGAGGGCAGGCAGGGAGGGAAGCACGAATAGCCGCACTCGGCCTTGCACGATGGCCGGGTGGGCCCGTGCGAGGTCCGAGACAGCGTGCGACCACCGCGTCGTGGTGTCGACGTCCATGTAGAGCTTGAGGCTCACGCCGAGGACGATGGGTGCGTGGAGGGCGTCCCGGTGAAGTGGGGCAGGTTCAGTCACAGGAGCCCGTGCTCTCGTAGCCCTCGATGACCGCGACCTTCTTTGCCGAGGCAGAGGACTCGTCGAACTCATATCCGAGCCATTCCCTGGCGAGCCGCCGCGCGAGCTCGAGGCCGACGACACGCTGCCCGAACGTCAGGACCTGGGCGTTGTTGCTCAGGACGCTGCGTTCGACGCTGTAGCTGTCATGGGCCGTCACTGCACGGATCCCCGGGACCTTGTTCGCGGCGATGGCGACGCCGAGGCCGGTGCCGCAGACAAGGAGCGCGCGGTCGGCCCCGTTGTCCCGGATCTTCTCGGCAGCGGCGATGGCGATCGAGGGGTACGCGGTATCGTCCTCGGCGTCGACTCCCACGTCGATGACCTCCGACACCCGGGGGTCCCTCTCGAGGTCGGCCTTGAGCGCCTCCTTGTAGTCGTAGCCGGCGCCGTCGGATCCGACGACCACTCGCCATGTGCGTCCCATGTCAGTTCTCCTTCAGGTTAGATGAGTCGAGGACGCCGCCGACCGCCGTAACGGCGAGGGCCAGGGAGACTGCCCCCGGGTCCGGTGTGCCGAGGCTCTTCTCCACGTGCGGCCGGGCCCGGCCCAGCCGTGGGACGAGGTCTGCCGTGGCGTTTGCGGCGGCGGTCGCCGTGGCTGCTGCCGCGCCCCAGGCGGCGGCCAGTCCTTGGCCTTCAGAGGTGAGCTCGGTCAGCCGCTGCGAGAAGGGGACCAAGGCGTCTACCAGTGTCTTGTCCCCGATCTCGGCCTTCCCCGCGCGCTGCACCGCCTCGCGTGCTGCGGAGACAGCCCGGGCCACTGCCGCGGCGCTGGGTGCTTCGGCGTCGCCGATCTGGTGGCCCATGGCGCGCAGGGCGAGGCCCCAGAGCGCTCCCGATGTGCCTCCGGCCTTGTCAGCCCAGGCCTCTCCGGCCTGTGTGAGGACGCTGCCTGCTCCGGCGCCCACGGCGCTTGCGGCCGCAGCCGCCTCAGCGGCGGCCCTTGCTCCGCGCTGCATGCCGATGCCGTGGTCACCGTCTCCGGCGATCGCATCGAGGCGACCCAGTTCGTCGACTTCCCGGTCGATCACCTGCCGGATGGAATCGATCGCCTGGAGGGCCCGCAGGCCCGCCGCCGCGGCTTCCATGGGCGCTGCGACGACGGCGATGGCATCCGAGATCGCTTCGTCGGGGGCGAGGGTCGGAGCCGTGGCAATGTCGACGGCTCCCTTGCGGTAGGCGGGGGTGTAGGCGGGGGAGCGCCATGCCTGTTCCAGTTCCTCGTCCAGCCAGACAACGGTCAGTGACACGCCCGCCATCTCGAAGCTGGTGGCGTACTCGCCGACTTCGGGGTCGACGATCGTGAACCCGGCGTCTTCCAGCAGCGGCGAGATGGCACCGTAGAGCAGGAAGAGCTCCTCCGACTTGACCGATCCGAGGCCGTTGACGATGACTCCGATCCGTCCGCTGCCGGCGGTGCCCGGGCGCTCGGCGAGGATGCGGCTGGTGAGGAGCTCGGCGATCTCGCGGGCCGGCGCCATGGGAACGGTTTCGATGCCCGGCTCGCCGTGGATTCCCATGCCGACGGCCATCGTCCCGGGCGGGACGGTGAAGAGCGGCTCGGCGGCTCCGGGGAGCGTGCACCCGGAGAAGGCGAGGCCGATGGAGCGAGTGCGCTCGTTCGCGCGGGCGGCGAGAGCGGCCACGGCCTCGAGGTCGTGCCCTTGTTCGGCTGCCCATCCTGCCACCCGGAAGACCGCCAGGTCTCCGGCGATGCCCCGGCGCTTCTCCGTTTCGGCAGCGGGGGCGCTGCAGATGTCGTCGGTGACCCGAACGGTCTGGCACGGGATTCCCTCGGCGAGGAGCTGTTCCTGGGCCTGGTCGAAGTTGAGCGTGTCTCCGGCGTAGTTGCCGTAGGCCAGGAGCACCCCGGCCTCCGTCGCGACCGTGCGGGCTACGGTGAAGACCTGCTGCGCGCTGGGGGAGGCGAACACGTTCCCCATGGCGGCCGCGTGGGCGAGGCCGGGGCCGACGAGGCCGGCGAAGGCCGGGTAGTGGCCGGAGCCGCCGCCGATCACGACCGCGACCTGCCCGGCGGGGGTGGCCGCTGCACGGGCGACGCCGCCCCGGACGCGGCGGACGAGGTTGCGGTGTGCGGCGACGAATCCGTCGGCGGACTCGTCGGCGAAGGCGGCGGCGTCGTTCAGTACGTAGCTCATGGTCCCTCTCGTGGACTGGGGGCCGGGGCGGAGGCCTTGGGCGTCCGCCCCGGCTGGCCGCGCGGGAGCGGCGGCCGGTCGTTCTGCTCCGGTCAGCCGGAGTAGGTGAACGGTGCCGTCATCTTGTCGACGTTGGCCTTGGTGATGAGGATGCAGTCGAACGACTGCTTCTCCTGGGACGGCTTCGTTCCGTCCTTGATGTACTGATCGAGTTCGTCCACGGACTTCTTTGCGAAGGTCGCCACGGGCTGGAGGACGGTGTAGGCGAGGGAGCCGTCCTTGACGGCGGCGATGGCGTCGGGGGAGCCGTCGAAGCCGCCGACGATGACGTTGGTCTTGCCTGCCTGCTTCAGGGCCGCGATGGCTCCGAGGGCCATTTCATCGTTGCCGGAGATCACGGCGTTGATGGTCGGGTTCGCCTGGAGGATGGACTGCATCTTCTGCTGGCCCAGGGCCCTGTCCCAGTTCGCGGTCTGCTTGGCCACTTCCTTCCAGTCCGGGTACTGGGAGATGACCGTCTTGTACCCGTTGGACCGCGTCGCGGCGTTGTTGTCGGACGGGAGCCCGAACAGCTCGGCGTAGTCGCCCTTGGTTCCGGCGGCCTTGATCCACTGCTGGGCTCCGATGGCTGCGCCCTGGGCGTTGTTCGATACCAGCTGCCCGAGGGCGACGCCGGTCTGGTTGATCTCGGCGTTGACGAGGAACACGGGGATCTTCGCGTTCATCGCGCGCTTGATGTTCCCGATCGAACCGTCCGCGTTCGCCGGGTCGAGGATGATTCCGGCGGAGTGGTTCGCGATGGCGGTGTCGATGACGGTGGACTCGGTGTTCACATCGCCCTTCGAGGCAGCGACCGTCGCCTGGTAGCCGAGCTTCTCTGCTTCGGCCTTTGCGACGTTCCCCTCGGTGAGCCAGTATGGGTTCGACGGGTCGTTGACCACGATCGTGATCAGTCCGCCTCCCTTCCCGCTGGAGGAGGCCGATGATCCGGATCCGCCGCTTCCGGCGGAGCAGCCGGTCATCGCGACCACCGCGGTGACGCCAAGCGCAAGTGCTGCGCCAATACCCTTGCGGAACATAGATATTCCCTTGCTTTCTCTTTGGCTTCCCGGCTGAGGAGATCAGACGGTCTTGTTCTTGACAGCGGGCGGGACCTCGGTCCCGTTCTGGCTACCGGGGGCAGTCTGGTGCTGTGCGGGTCCAGACGGGGGAGATCCGGCGCTCTCCTTGGCGCGGCGCCGGCGCCTGACCTGAATGCCGTTGAGGAGGACAGCCAGGACGATCACGGCGCCGGTGAAGACGGTCTGGACGTAGGCGGAGATGCCCACGATGGTCAGCCCGGCGGCGAGGAATCCGATCACGAAGGCGCCGAGGAGGGTGCCGCGCACGGTTCCCTTGCCGCCGCTGAGGGCGGCACCGCCGATGACGACGGCCGCGATCGCGGTGAGTTCGTAGGATGTGCCCTGGGTCGGGCCGGCCGAGGTGAGCTCGCTCGTGAGGATCACGCCGGCGATCGCGGCGCACACGCCGGAGATCACGTAGGCGCGGACGCGGACCTTGCGGACCGGGACGCCGGAGAGTTCGGCGGCGCGTGCGTTGCCGCCGGCCGCATAGAGCCACCGGCCGTAGACGCTGCGGTTGAGCAGGAGGCTGGCGATGATCGCGACAACGACCAGGATCCAGATGCCGACCGGGATGCCGAGCAGCGCGTTGAAGCCCAGCCACTCGAATCCGGTATTGCCCAGATCCTCACGGCCTCCCAGGTTGTTGACGGTCAGGCCGTTGGTGGTCAGGGACGCCAGACCGCGCATCACGTACATCGTGCCCAGCGTCGCGACGAACGGCGCGACGTTCAGCCGCGCGACGAGCACCCCGTTGATCAGCCCGATCAGCGCCCCGGTGATGACGGCGACGATCACGACGACCCACACGGGCGGGTAGAGGACGACCCCTGCGATGGGGAAGCCCTGCAGCGCCAGGCCTGCCACCATCCCCGAAAGGCCAAGGGTCGAGCCGACCGAGAGGTCGATGCCGCCGTCCAGGATGACGATGAGCATGCCCACTGCGAGGATCGCGTAGACCGAGACCTGCTGGCACATCACGATGATGTTCGACAGGGTGGGGAATGCGCTCGGGGCGAGGAACGAGAAGACGACGAAGATCACGACGAGCGCGAGGAACGCGCGCGCTTCGAGGAGGACCGCACCGATCGTCAGGCCCTCGAAGGGATTGCGCCGGCGGGACACCGATGCTTCAGCCATGGGATTCCTTTGAATAGTCACTTTTGCCTAGGCCAGCACTGCTTCGCCGGAGCTGGCCATGATCTCTTCTTTGCTGACCGAGGGGCCGAATTCGGCCGCGATCTTCCCTCGCCGCATCACCACGATGCGGTGGGCGATGCTCAGGCATTCCCCCACCTCGCTGGTGGAGTAGACGACGGCGAGGCCTTCACGTGCCCTCTCGGCGATCAGCTTGAAGACCTCCGCCTTGGCGCCGACGTCGATCCCGCGGCTCGGCTCGTCGAGCAGCAGCACCTTCGGGCCCGTCGAGACGATCTTGCCGATGACGACCTTCTGCTGGTTGCCGCCCGAGAGCGACCCGATCATGGCGCCGCCTCCGGCGGTCTTGACCCGCACGTCCCTGATGGCGTCCTCGGTGTGCTCGCGCTCGAGATTGCGGGAGACGAACAGGCCCTTGACGAAGGTGCCGAGACTGGCAAGGGCGATGTTCTGCCCTACGGTCATGGTCTGCACGAGCCCGTCGCGCTGCCGGTCCTCCGGGACGAGTCCCAGACCGGAGGCGAGACGCTCCCTCAGGCTCAGCTTCGAGATCTCGCCCTCGCGCATCCGGACGGTGCCACCCGCCGTCGGGACCCTCCCTGCCACTGCTTCGAGCAGCTCTGTGCGTCCGGCGCCCATGAGGCCGTAGATGCACACGATCTCGCCCTCGCGGACCTGCAGGGAGAGGTGGTCGACGAGCAGCCGGGCAGGTTCCTTCGGATCGGGGACGCTGAGGTCCTCGATGTCGAGAGCGATCGGTCCGAACTCGTACCCGGTGGGCGGGGAGCCGAGGTCGAAGTTCTCGCCCACCATGTTGCGGACGATCCATTCGAGGTCGATGTCCTGGGCCAGTGCGTTCGCTGTGATCGACCCATCACGCAGGACGACCGCGTAGTCGGTGACCTGGAGCGCCTCCTCGAGATGGTGGGAGATGTAGACGATCGAGACCCCCTTGGACGTCAGGTCGTCGATGACGCCGAAGAGGATCTCCACTTCGGCTGCCGAGAGCGCCGACGTGGGCTCGTCCATGATCAGGATCCGCGACTCTGCCAGCAGGGCGCGGGCGATCTCGATCAGCTGCTGCTGGCCCAGACGGAGCTCGGAGACCGCAAGGAGGGGATTGATGTCCAGGCCGAGCTCGGCGAGCACCCGCCGGCTCCGCCGCTCCTCCTCCTTGTAGTCGATGCCGAAACCGGTGCGCAGCTCGGAGCCCATGAACAGGTTGTCGCGCACCGAGAGGTTCGGAGCGAGGCTGAGTTCCTGGTGGATGATCGAGATGCCGTGGGCCCGGGCGTCGTTCGTGTCGGCGAACGACACCTCTTCCCCGTCCAGGATGATGGTTCCCGAGGTCGGCTGCTCGACCCCCGAGAGGATCTTCATCAGGGTCGACTTGCCCGCCCCGTTCTCGCCGAAGAGGGTGGTCACTGTCCCCTTGTGGACCTCGAAGTTCACCCCCTTCAGGGCGCGCGTCGCGCCGTAGGTCTTCACGACGTCCCGGGCCGACAGGACGGGCGCCCCTTCATGATGCCGGGTCGACCGGCTCTGCTGTGCCACTGCTACTTCTCCACCGTGATGCGCGAGGGGGTGACGTTCCACAGCTGCGGGTTGATCAGCGTGAACGCACCATAGACCTGGATCGTCTTGCCGGTGAGCGAGGCGGCGTCTACGCTGCTGAGCTCGGCCTTGAGCTGGTCGTTGATCGCCGAGCCCGCGTCCTGGAGCTGGATCTGGTTCTGGAAGTTGTTCAGCGTGATGTCCCCGGTGACGTCCCGGAGGTCGGTGCCGTTGATGGCCGGGCCCAGCTGGAGCCCCACCTTGGTACCCGACGGGAGGCCCGAGACGGTGATCGGCGTGTATCCGGCCGGCGGGATCGCGCCCACCACGCCGGTGAACTTCACCGGCACCACATAGGTCGCCCCGTCAGCGGACTTCCCGTACTTCTGGGCTGCCGCGGTGGGATCCTTCTGGATCGCAGCGGCCAGGGTCGCCGCGTCCACAGCGTTCTGGTCGATGAAGGCCTGCTGCTTCGGGAACTGCTGCTTGCCGTAGTCGGCGGCGTTGAACGCCGCAGGGCCCTGCGCGGCTGTTGATCCGGCGGGAAGGATCTTCGTGCTGAAGAACATCGCGAGCAGGAGTACGACCGCCAGGCCGATCCAGATCCATCGCTTCGCGGCCGGGCTCAGGCCCTTCTTCGTGGCCGCGGTCCGTGTGGTGGCGGCACTCATCCGATCAGCACCCGCGATTCGGTGTCGTTGGGGCGGATCTGGAGCTTGCGCCCTTCGCCCCGGCGGAACATGTCGAGGGCCTTCGAGTAGTCGTCGAGGGTGAAGGAGTGGCTGATCATCGCCTTGGCGTTGATCGCGCCGGCCTCGAACAGCTCGACCGCACGGCCGAACGAGTTGAGAACGGCCATCGTCCCGACGATCGAGATCTCATCGCGGTAGACGCGGAAGGGGGAGAACTGGGCGGTGCGGTCGGACGGCGCCACGCCGAAGTCCTGGAAGAACCCTGCAGGCTTCACCCGGGTGAGTGCATCCTCGATCGCGCGGATGTTGCCCGTGCAGTCGATCACCACGTCCCACTTCTCGCGTTCGGCGCTGTCGGGCGTGGTGTAGCGCAGCTCGATGCCGCATTCCCCGGCTGTCTTGAGCCGGTCCTCGTTCAGATCGACAATCGTCACCGTCGCCGCCCCGGCCTTCTTGGCCAGCTGGGCCATGAGCAGCCCCATCGTGCCCGAGCCGTAGACCAGGACGTGGTCGCCCAGACGGCGGGGCAGCACGTCCCACCCGCGGATCGCGCACGCCAGCGGCTCGATGAGTGCGGCCTCGTACAGATCCGTCTCGGGCTTGAGCCTGTAGACATTGCTGGCCGGAGCCGTGAAGAACTGCTGCGACGCGCCGTCCGAGGCCACGACCCCCAGGCCGTTCCAGAACCGGCAGAGGTTCTGGTGCCCGTTGAGGCAGAACTCGCACTCCCCGCACGTCGTGCTCGGGTTCACCGCCACATGGTCGCCGACCTTGAAGTCGAAGACCCCATCGTTCACTCCCGCACCGAGCGCGACGATGGTGCCGGTGGCCTCGTGGCCCGGGACCAGGGGGAACACCGTCCCCTCGAACTCGCCGTCGAAGACATGGGTGTCGGTCCCGCAGATCCCGACCGCAGCCGTCTCGATCAGGATCTCCTTGTAACCCGGTTCGGGCCTCGGACGCTCCTCAAGCGCCAGATCACCCTCCGCTGAAAACACAACTGCGCGCATCATTGCTCCCGTTTCGTGTGCCCGTTGACGCGTCAACGACTGAGTTCGGACTCCCACTGATCTGCCCCCACCCCGCGGCGGGAGTGTCACACCCCAGAGGACTGGATGCGAACCTCATGTGATATTCCATGTGATCTTACTCTCAAGATCGTGTTAGATACACCATAAGGAGTGAGATTTCTCTTGTCAACGGTTGGAGAGGTGATGTGATCTCGTGACTCTGGTGCGAACTCGTGTCATGACCTCGGTCTCCGTTGGCGCGCATTCCTACCTGCGCTGCCCGGGCTGCTCAGGTGGCGGACGGACAAGGGGCCGGGAGTGGGGCAACCCATGTGAGGATGAATCCGTGCAACATCGCAGGAACCATGGACAGGGTCCCGATACAAGGCAGGCGCTGTGATAACAGTGGTCGGATCGATCAATGCGGACGTCGTCCTTGACGTGTCCCGGCTCCCCCTCCCCGGGGAGACCTTGATTGCGGACTCCATAGACGTCCACCCAGGCGGTAAGGGCGCGAACCAGGCCGTGGCCGCGGCGCGTCTCGGGGCAGCGGTGGCCTTCATCGGCGCGGTCGGGACGGATGCCTACGCCGCGACGGCCGTCGCCGGCCTGCGCGAAGCAGGAGTGGACATCGACCGCGTCGCCGTCGTGCCGGGACCGACCGGACAGGCGTATGTCACCGTCGACGGCCGGACGGGGGAGAACTCCATCGTCGTCGTCTCGGGCGCCAATGGCCACGTCAACGAGGCCCTTGTCCGAAGCCACGAGGACCTGCTCGGACGGACGGACATTGTCGTCCTCCAGGGGGAGATCTCGGCAGAGGCCATTGCCGCCGCGGCGGCCTCCTCGAGGACGGCCCGACTCGTGCTCAACCTGGCCCCCGTCATCCCCCTGGGTCACGAGGTCATCCGCCGCGCCGACCCGCTCGTGGTCAACGAGCATGAGGGCCGGCTGGTCCTCAATCTGCTCGGTCGGGGCGCGGACGAGCTCGGCACCGAAGAGGACATCGTCGGGGCGCTCCATGCCGCGGGCGTGCCGGCGGTCGTCATGACGCTCGGCGCCGCGGGGGCGATCTTCTCGGAGGGCGGCCCCGTCTTCAGGGCGCCGGCCCCAGCCGTGAGCGCGGTCGATACCACGGGGGCAGGAGACGCCTTCGTCGGAGCGCTCTGCGCCCGCCTGTCCGATGGCGCGCCGCTCGGAGAGGCGGTCCGGTTCGCGGTGCGGGTCGGATCGTTCGCGGTGACACGCAGGGGCGCTCAGCCCTCGTACCCGGGACCCGGTGACGTGCTTCCCGAAGGAGCACGATGAAGAAGCACGGAATCCTGAACGGCCCGCTCAGCGGCGCCCTCGCCACTCTCGGGCACGGTGACCTCGTGGTCGTCGCCGACTGCGGGCTGCCCCTGCCCCTCAACGGCCCGGTCGTCGATCTCGCCGTTGTCCCGGGGGTGCCGACGTTCACGGCCGTGCTCGATGCGCTGCTGGACGAACTTGTGCTGGAATCCGCCCTGGCCGCAGACGAATGCAGGGGAGGTCCGGTCGAAAGATGGATTCGCGACCGTCTGCCCGAAGCGGACTACATCCCGCACGAGCAGCTCAAAGGACTCGCCACCGTTGCGAAGGTCCTCGTCCGCACCGGCGAGGCGACACCGTACGCCAACATCGTCCTGCGCAGCGGCGTCCCGTTCTGAAGCAGCAAACCGGACATCCGTCGGACCTCTTGACGGCCCCCATGCCTCGTCCGCACCCAAAGTCCTCAGAATCGCGCGCAGAGCCAGATCTGACCGAGATTGGTCCCCGGCGTGCGCCACAGAGCGGACCATCGCCTCATGTGGACATCTCCCCTCCGAGCTCCTGGTATTGGCGTGCGATGAACTCGGCCATGCCGGGGACGGTGAAGGCGACCTTCCCGTATTCGGGCGGGTAGATGAGTCCTTTGGCGATGAGCTGGGCGCGGGTGGGGCCGAGGCTGGTGACCTTCTTGCCCAGGCGAGCCGCTATGGCGCCGGTGGCAGTGGGGCCGTCGCCGTCGGCGGCCATGGCGTTCATGTAGTCGCGTTCGCGGGGTGTGGCGCGGTCCCAGCGTGAGGGGAAGAAGCCGGCGTCGAGGCGCTGCTGCCCGACGCGGACTGCTTCTTGGGCTTCGTCGCCGGTGAAGGGGCTGGTGGTGGCGACTTCCCACATGGCGGAGCCGAATTCCTGGATGAAGTACGGGTACCGGCCCGAGGCCTCCAGTACGGCTGCGAGGGCGGCGTCGCTGTAGGACTGGCCCATCTGGTCCGCGGGGACGGTGAGCGATTCGGCGGCCTGGTCGTGGTCGAGCTTGCCGATCTGGCGGTAGTCGAAGAGTCGTTCGGCGTAGCTGCGGGCGTCCGCGAGGCGGGCGGGGAGGTTCGGCAGGCCGGCGCCGGTGACGAAGAAGGGGAGCTCGTTCTGGACTGCGTGGTGCTGGACGGTGACGAGGGCGGCGAGGAGCTCGTCGTCGACGTCCTGCATCTCGTCGATGAAGACTGCGAAGCCCTTCCGCAGTGTGCGGAGGGCCTGCCCGACGTCTTCGACGACATCCTGCAGGTCGATGTCCATGTGGCCGGTGCTGGCCCTGGCGGGGTCGACGTCCACACCGAGGGAGATCCCGTCGATGCCGATCGTGGTGCTGAACGACGTGACGGTCCCGAGGAGCCGCTTCACGGGGGCGGCCCCGATCTGGGAAACGTAGCGGCGGGAGGCGACTTGGAGCTCGGGCGAGCGCGAGGCCCTGCGGATGTCGCAGGCCCCGCCGTCTCCGGGGCGGCCCTCGAGCTTGACGGTGAGCCAGCCGTGGTGGTCGGCGATGCCCTTGAGCCGGTTGAGCAGCACGGTCTTGCCTACGCCGCGGAGTCCCGAAAGGACCATGGGGCGGGCTGGCATCGACAGTTCGGTGCGTGCGACGAGGAGGTCGAAGGCGCGGATCTCGGGATCGCGGCCGGCGAGGAAGCGCGGGGGGACGCCGGAGCCGGGGTTGTAGGGGTTCAGCTGGGGCTCCACACTGACACTGTCCAGACTTATGCCTGGCTATAGGGTTTTTCCTATAGGCCCGGATAGCTTGTCATAACGCAGCCCGCCGCCAGCTGCAGGCACCCGGCGGCGCTGCCCGGGAGCGGCCGTGTGACAACTCCCGGCAACCTCCTTGGCTAGCGTGGCGGTTGGAGACGTTAGTCGACATCGGAGGGGGCCGCGTGGCCAAGAAGGGCAAGAGGGTCGAGGGGCAGCTGAGCTTCGATCTGGACGCACTGTGGGGAGCATCGGAAGGGGAGAGGGATGAACAGGTACGGCAGGCAGGCCGAGACGATGTGGAAGCAGGCGGGACCACGATCAACGCCCACTACACCGACGCCGCCCACACACGGGCCGTCTGGGGCGCGCTGACCCGGCTCGGGCTCACCGAGGGCGAGGTCCTCGAGCCCGGCTCCGGGGCAGGGACGTTCATCGGCCTCGCCCCGGAGGGCGCGCGGATGACCGGGGTGCCGGTCTTGAGTGCCGGGACGTCCATGGGCCTCAGGCGAGGGAGAGGAACGCCTCGAGGACGCTGAACGCGTGCTCGGCGCGATGGAGCGGGTTCGACGGTGGGTGAAGCCGGTCCAGGAGCCCGCCGTTGTGGCTGAGCCGTCGGCGTGCCCGGCTCAGGGCGGAGCGGGCGACGGCGACATCGCCCGGGTGCCGAAGGATCGGCTGCGTCACGCCCTGCATCGAGCGGAGCCCGACGGTGACGGCGTTGGCGTCGGACTGGCGGCCTGCCTCCCTGTGGCGGCGCAGCTCGTCTGCGAACTCGTCCCAGACCTGGGCCGTCGCAATGCGGGCCACTTCGGTGCGGGCCTCGTCGTCGCTGAGACCCTGGCCGACCAGCACCGCGCGGAGCCGATCCCAGCGGAGGAGCGGGTCGTCGTCGGTCGGCTCCGGACGTGGCGCGTCAAGGGGCGCCCGATGATTGGAGGGGTGAGCGCGCAGGGAGCGTTCGCGGGAGGACTCGTGGGCAGTCGGAGCGGCGCGCAGCCGGGTTCGGACGATGGTGGTGTCGGCAGCCATGCCGGCTCCTTTCCACGCCGCTGCGGTCCTGCAGCGGCCAGAGAGGTACAACGAACTGTGTCCGCCGGAGGGCTGCCTGATCCCTGCTGCGGCGGGCCGTGCGCCCCGGCCTCGCACAGTGAGGACCCGCCGACGCAGCCCAACAAGGATCACCATTGTGATGCCGGGCACTGTAGGGCATAAGGTCCCTATCCGGGTCGAGCGACACGGATTCCTGGAAGGTCCTCTGTGCGAGGTCTGGCCTCGCGGGGCGAGCGCAAGGACGCCTCGGCGTCCTCTCCCGTGCCTGATCCCGCTTTCCGGCGATGGCTCCGCTGGGCCCCGGACCTATCAGGCTCTACCCCCGGATGCGCCGCGGTGATCCATCTCTCCCGCCCGGAGACCACCGCACTCCTCCCGAGCGGCAGCATCGAGGCGAAGGCACGTCCCCGAAGCCGAACTCAGGTCTTTTGGCTCAGTTCAGGGGCGCGCAGGCCGCCCTCCGGATCCCCTGTCGACGCCCGCGCGGCGCCCTGTGTCGGCCGACCCATACGGGACCGCGGTACAGGTCTGCACGCCGCTGCCCAGCAGACCGGCTCTCCGAGACGCCTTCGCCTCCAAGCCTGGTCCAGTGAACCCGACTGTCGAGAACGCCCAAGTGGCCGCCATGCGGGGACCTTCGGCCCTACATCGGCCTCCGCTCGGCCCCCATCCTGATGGCACACCCTCCAGCTGCCGCCGTCAAGGACCGATCATGTCCCTCTCCTCCCCCGAACGACTGGGCGCGCGGCCGCGCAGGCGCAGGCGTCTGTGGGCGCTGGCCGTCCTCGGCCTGGGGGAGTCCCTCCTGCTGACGCTTCCTGTCTTCGGCCTGGCGCTCTTCCCGCTCACCTTGGCCCTGGTGATCGCCTGGCTCCTGTGGCGCAACGAGACCGAGAACGGCCCCAACTGACCAAGGACGAGGCCCCGGCCCCTCGGAGCCGACTGTTCCCTTCCCAAGCAATCCAGCCACCACCCACCTGAAAGGGCCTTCCATGACACAGAAACCTCGACTCATTGCGCGGCTGGTGGCGTTCGTCGCGGCGCTGATGCTGCTGGCAGGCTGCAGCGGATCCAGCACCTCGACGAGCAGCACGCCCACAGCGACCGCCGCCGCCTGCACTGCCGCTGACGCCTATGTCCACGCGCTCACGGACTTCAAGGACAGCCTCACAGCCGGTGCGACCGTGGACCAGGTCCGCGCAGCCGGTGACCAAGTGACCAAGACCTACAATGACCTGAACACGGCGCTCGGCAATGTCACCAAGGCCCGTCTCGACGCTCTCAAGACTGCCGAGGACCGCCTGGACACGGCCGTGAAGGGCCTTTCCGGCGACGCTACCTTGTCCCAGGCACTCGATTCCCTCAAGCAAGAGGCAAAGGACGTCCAGGCCGCACTGAGCGACGTCCTCGCAGACATCAACTGCTAGGCCGGAGAGAAGGCGCGGAAGGAAATCTCTGGGCGCCGGTCAGGGTCCACCGTGGCCACCGGCCGGCCTCCCCACGGCTGGGCCGGGACCTCCCTGTGCGCACCCGAACAGGCCTCCGACCGAGCCTCGGGTCAGTCCCGTGCCGGTTGTCGGTTCGGCCACTCCCGGGCCGCGCTCAGTCAGATCGGCCTTTCGCAGCTGCCAGTAGGAGGAAATTGTCGAGCAGCCTGCTGGAGTGTTGGGCGGCTTGGTCCTATGTATTGGGTATCTGCGTGGCTGAATTAGCCGGGGGTCTTGCCGGTTTGGCGCCGCAGATGCCGCGCGCGACGTGGAAAGGCTGGAGAAAACGATAAGCGTAGTGGGCTAACGCTGTCTGGAAAGGAGCGCGCGCTACTCGGCGCATCGGTTCTCGCGTCGCCCAGTGTGAGGATGGATGCATGACCACGGCAGCGGCCCCGAAGAACCCGCGGCAGAACGTCCTCCGCTTCCTCTGGCGCCGCAGCATCCCGCTCGACATCATCCAGGGCGTGCTCATCGGTTTCGGGCTGTCCCTCCTGCTCGCGTTCGCGCTCATCAGCGTGCAGGCCCAGGCGATGATGACGACGGTGAACGGGTGGAAGACCACGCAGGCATGCGGGGTTCCCGGTAGCTGGCTGGTTGAGGCTGCCTGCGCGGACACCCTGCCCGCTGTGAATGCCCCGCAAGAGGCGGTCTACTGGCAGGCGACCGTCGATGCGAACGGCGCGAAGCTCGACGGCTCCAAGGACTACGTGATCCATTTCCCGGCGGGCGGCCTGCCGCCGGTGAGCGCGTTCTGGTCGATCACGATCGCCGACTCGAACCGGCTCATGGTCGAGAACCCGGCGCACAGGTACAGCGTCAGCGATCGCTCCGGCCTTCAAAAGAACCCGGACGGCTCGATCGATGTCTATCTGCGGCCCACCGCGCCAGCCGGTCACGAGGCGAACTGGCTGCCGACCCCGGGCGGCGGCTTCATGCTCTGGCTCGAGGGTGTCAGATGGTTTGTGTGAGGGCGGTGTCCCTGAGAGAAAGCCGAGACACTGATGAGCATGGTCAGCAAGGAAGAGCGGCAGGAGCGCCGCAGGGCCCAGCGTGAGGGCGTGGAAGCGCTCGAGGCGTCGGGGGCGCTGGATGAGCTGTACTCGATGATCGATGCCGGGCAGGTCCAGCTCGAGGGCAGGGACGGGCTGATCCAGCAGCTGATCAAGGCCGGCCTCGAGCGCGGGATGCAGGCCGAGCTGTCGGACCACCTCGGGTACGAGAAGGGCGACCCGGACGCGGCGCTGTTCCCGAACTCGCGCAACGGCTCGTTCCCGAAGACGGTCGGCACGATCGCCGGGGACGTGGAGCTCGCGGTCCCGCGGGACCGGGACGGGACCTTCACACCGATGCTCGTGCCCAAGGGCGCCCGGCGCCTGTCCGGGCTCGATGACATGATCATCTCCCTGTACGCGGGCGGGATGACGGTGCGCGACATCGAGCATCACCTCGTCTCCACGGTCGGCACCGAGGTCAGCCGCGAGACGATCTCCAAGGTCACCGACGAGGTCCTGGACGAGGTCCTGGCCTGGCAGCGCCGGCCGCTGGAGTCCTTCTACCCGGTCATCTACCTGGACGCGATCGTGGTCAAGGTCCGCGACGGGGCGCACGTGCGCAACAAGGCCGCGCACATCGCGGTCGGGGTGGACATGGACGGGATCAAGCACGTGCTCGGGATCTGGGTCCAGGCCGCCGAGGGCGCGAAGTTCTGGGCCGGGGTCTGCGCCGAGCTGGCCAACCGCGGCGTCCGGGACGTGCTCATCGTCTGCTGCGACGGGCTCACCGGCTTCCCCGAGGCGATCGAGGCGACCTGGCCCGAGTCGCTGGTGCAGACCTCATCTGTCCACAATGGCGGTGGCCGAACCGTTCGGCCAGCCACCTGCGCCGTGGCGGTCAGAACCCTTGCAGACGCGTCGCCCTCGAGGCCCACATGCAGACCCGTTCGGCCGCCGCGGGGCAGAATCGTGAATCAGCCAGCGGGAGATGCGACGCCGGTGCGGCGATCGCCGAGATGAGGTCCTGACGCGAGGCTGCCGCGCATCCCCGGCACAGGTGGGTTCAGTCCGAGAGGAAGGACCTGCGGTATGACAAGTACTGAACTGGCTACCGCTGCCGGGACCCCCGAGGTGTTCGCCGGCGTGGACTGGGGCGGTGCGTTCCACCAGCTCTGCCTCGTCGACTCGACCGGGGCCACGCTGCTGCAGAAGCGCTTCCCGCACACCGTCGAAGGCCTTGCCGGGCTGTGCGCCGCCCTTGCCGCGGTCGCTGGCGTGGTCCGGGTCGCCATCGAACGCGCCGAAGGGCTCCTGGTCGAGCGGCTGCTCGAGCTGGCCGTGGAGGTCTACTGCATCTCCCCGAAGGTCTCCGCCCGGTCCCGGGAGCGCTACCGGATGGCCGCGAAGAAGTCCGACGCGTTCGACGCCTTCGTCCTGGCCGACAGCCTCCGCCACGAACACACCCATTGGCGCCCGATCCGACCCGCGTCCCAGACCCTGATGCGCCTGCGCGCCGTGATCCGCGACCGCGAGCGGCTCGTGTGGCGCCAGCGCGACCTGGAGAACCAGCTCCGGGCGGTGATGGAGTCCTACAACCCTGCGGTCCTGCACCTGTTCTCCAGCCTCGACCGGGACATCTCCCTGCAGTTCATCAGGCGCTACCCACAGCCCGCCCAGGCCGCCCGCGTCGGGGTCAAGCGCATGGACGCCTTCATCACCGCCCACGGCTACTCCGGGCGCACCAGCGCCGAGACCCTCGTGGAACGCCTCCGCCCCCACCTGCTCGCCGCGGGCGAGGGCACCAGCGCCGGCCGGGCGTTCACCGCAGTGCGGATGGCCGAGGAGCTCTCCCTGCTCAACGGGCACCTGCGCGAATACGACACCGAGATCCGGGCACTGCTCGCCGCCCACCCCGACACCCGGATCTTCACCGCCTTCCCCGGCGTCGGCCCCGTCACCGCCGCGACCCTCCTGGCAGGGATGGGCGAGGACCGCGACCGGTACCCCTCCGCGGCGTCGCTGCTGGCCGAGACCGGGCTCGCTCCCGTCACCCGCGCCTCCGGGCGCACCCGCCAGGTCCGCTTCCGCTATGCGGCGAACAAGCGCATGCGCCACGCGATCGACTGGTGGGCCTTCGTCGCCGTCCGCGAGGACCCCCACTTCACCGGCGAGCACTACCGAAGGGCCCGGGCCGCAGGCCAAGGCCACCACCGCGCACTGCGCGGCGTCGCAGCCCGCTGGGTCCGCATCCTCTGGCGCTGCTGGCACGACCGCACCGAATACGACCCGGCCCTGCACCCCCTACGCCGGCAGGCCCTCGAAGCCGCCGACCACGCCCAGGACACCGGCCCCATCCCCCAGCGCACCGCAGAGGAAGACCTGGCACTGCCCGCCGCGAGCTGAGCCCACGCACACCCCCAGCGGACGGGAAGCCCCCGCCCGCCGATCAGCCCTGCCCCCCGCGACCCCCATCCGGACCCCAAGGGGTTGACAGCGGGAGTCTGCGTGGTGCACCTGATCCGGGCCTCGATGCGGTTCGTGGCCTACGGCCAGCGCAAGGCCGTCGCCGCGGCCCTCAAGACGGTCTATCAGGCCCCGAACGAGGCCGCCGCGAAGGCGGCCCTGGAGGAGTTCGCGGCCTCCGAGCTGGGGAAGAAGAACCCCAACACGGTCCGGGCGTTCCAGGACGCCTGGGAGCGGTTCATCCCGTTCCTGGCGTTCCCGCCGATGCTGCGCCGGGTCATCTACACCACCAACGCGATCGAGTCGCTGAACTACCAGCTGCGCAAGGTCATCAAGAACCGCGGCCACTTCCCCTCCGACGACGCGGTCGTGAAGCTGCTCTGGCTCGCGATCTGCAACATCGAGGACAAGCGCGCCCGCGAACGGGCCAAGGAGCGCGGACTGCCTGCAGACCGGCGCAAGGCCGACGGGCGCCTCGTCCAAGGCCAGGTCACCACGAACTGGAAGCAGGCCCTGGCCCAGCTCGCCCTGGCCTACCCTGAACGCATCAACCCCTACCTCTGAACCAAACCGGAGACCGACCACTCACACAAACAACTTGACACGCTCTCTGGCTCCGCGCCTACGAGCCGGGGCCCTCGGTGCTCGACGGGACGTACCACCCGCCGGCGGTCACCGAGGCGCAGTCGTGACCGCGCCAGTCGACGGTGCGGGGCGCCGCCGCATGAAGCCGTGGAAGAAGCATCTGCTGATCTTCCTCGCGACGGTCGCCGTGACGCTCGCCGGCGGCACGACGCTCCTGATCAGGTACGCGCCGCCGCTCGTGCTGAACTCGGCGCACAAGGCTATCTCGGCCGGCCTCGGGAACGGTGCGAACACTCCCGACAACACGCTCTACACGGTCCCGTACCTCGCCTCGCCCGAGACTGCGCACGGGAACAACTGGCTCCTGGGCGGGAACCAGGACGGGCTCTACACGGTCGGCTGGCTCGATCTGTCGAAGGGACCCGAGCTGCTCACGATCCCGGAGATGGGCAGCCGCTACCACAACGTCGAAATCGTCGCACCCGCGACCGGCGTCGTGATCGCGAACCTCAAAGCACCCGGAACGACGTTCATCGCGGCCGCGGGTCACGTGACCGCGGCCCCGCACGGGATGAGCGTCCTCGACGCGCCCGGGAAGCAGGTCCTCGTCATCGGGCGGACGCTCGTGGAGAACAGCGCCGACCTTCCTGCTGCCCTGGCCCTCGCGCAGCAGATCCGAGTGACGCCATACGCAGGTCAGTGACGCGCTCTCCCATGCAGGCCTCCGCTCTCTCGGCCGGGGCGCATCTGCAGCGCACTCTGGCTTAGGTCTTCTGGCACCACCGCTGCGAGGCCCGTCGCCAACTTCAGCCAAGCAGATACCCAATTCCTATGTACTGTAGATCTCCTGCCGGCGCCCTGCGTCGACCACGACGACGAGCAGGACCTCGTCCTGGAAGCGGTAGAGGATGCGGCAGTCGCCGGTGCGGACCCGCCATTCGGGGCGGCCGGTGAGCTTCTTCGCAGCCGGCGGGCGCGGATCGTCGGCGAGCAGGTCGATGGCGGCCTGGATGCGCCGCTTGGCCTCGGGCGGGAGCTTCCTGATCGAGCGGACGGCGGCGGGCAGGACTTCGACCCGGTAGGTGCTCACTCGAGGCCGAGGTCCCGCTTGACGTCCTCCCACGGGATCGGGGTCTCGCCGAGCCGCTCGGTCTGCTCCCAGGCGGTGTCGACGGCGCGGATGTCGGCGAGCTCCTCGGCGTCCTCGAGCAGCTGGCGCAGCTGCTCGGCGTCGACGATGGCCGCGACGGCGTGGTCCCGGCGCGTCAGATACACGGGCTCGTGGGCCCAGTGGGCCTCGTCCACCAGCGCGGAGAGCCGCCCGCGGGCATCGTTGATCGTCCGCTTCACCCATGCCCAGCACCGCCCACAAGCCCGCGGCGCGACGCCAGCAAGAAGGTGAGCGCCCGCCGTCGTGCGCGCGACAGCCCGACAGGCCCATGAATACTAGTACTGGGAGTGCTAGCGTTGAACCGTGGACACAGACGCGGCGGAGCTCCGGCGCAAGGAGCTGGGCGCCTTCCTCCGCGCCCGCCGCGAGCGGGCCGTCCGAGCCGACTATGATCTCCCGCCCGTAGGCCGGGGCACAGGCAGTGGCACGGGCCGCGGCCGCACGGTGGGCCTGCGCCGCGAGGAGGTCGCTTTCCTCTCGGGCGTATCGGTGACGTGGTACACGTGGCTCGAGCAGGGCCGGGACATCAACCCGTCGCGGCAGGTGCTCGACGCCGTCGCCGTCAACCTGCGCCTCAGCGCCCCCGAGCACGACTATGTCCTCGGCCTCAGCGGCTATGCCCCCGCCCCCCGCGAGACCCCGACGGGCCCGGAGCCCGTTC
Source organism: Sinomonas cyclohexanicum (assembly GCF_020886775.1). GTDB lineage: Bacteria > Actinomycetota > Actinomycetes > Actinomycetales > Micrococcaceae > Sinomonas > Sinomonas cyclohexanicum. The sequence goes on along the minus strand of NZ_AP024525.1, from coordinate 4,124,396 downwards.
CTGAGCATGTGCAGCACCTTCTCGACGCGCTGGATCCCGCGCCAGCGTTCGCCGTGACGTCAACGTGGGACATCGGGGCCTGGAACCGCGGGTACGAGGCGCTGTTTCCCGGGATTGCGACCGTGCCGGCGCCGGACAGGAACCTTCTGCGGCTCACATTCACTGACCCGTACGTGCGCGGCATGCTGCCCGACTGGGAGGTCACGGTGCGCAGCTTCCTTGCGGACTACCGGGCCGAGGCCGGCTCACATACGGATCGCGCCGCTCATGTTCAGCTCATCACGCGCCTGCGCCGGGATTCGGAAGACTTCGCCCGCGCCTGGGATGACCATGAGGTGCGCCGGTTCGCCTCCCGCGCCCGGACGTTCCTGCATCCGGCGGCGGGGCGGCTCGACTTCGAGCAGCACCAGCTCGTGCCCTCGGATGCCCCCACGCTCCACATCGTCGCGTACCTGCCCGCGCCCGGATCTGACACCGGTGCGCGGATGGCCAAGCTCGTCGCGGACGGGCCGCCCCGCTGACTGGGGACCGGCCGTTGCCCGGCGGCTTCGCAGTGTCTAGGCCGCCAGCTTCCGCCGCATCCGGCTGAGGAGCCCGCGGAGGAGTCGCGAGACCTGCATCTGGCTCACGCCGAGCACCTCGGCGATCTCGCGCTGGCTCATCTCGTCGACGAACCGCATCTTCACGAGGCGGAGGTCCTCGTCGCTGCAGCCGTTCAGGGCCGCGGCCACGAGCTCCCGCTGCTCGACCCGCTCGAAGCCTGCATCGATGATGGGCACCACATGGCCCGCGGAGCCGTCGGAGTCGGGGCCCGCGTCGAGCGAGTCGATCTCGACGCCGTTCATCGCCGCGCTGACGCCCCTCGCCTCCGCGACCTCGTCCTCGGCGGCGCCGGTGGCCTCGCTGAGCTCCGCGACGCTCGGCTCGCGGCCGAGGTCCTGCGTGAGGCGGCCCTGGGCGGCGCGGACACTGAGCCGGAGCTCCTGGAGCCGCCGGGGCGGGCGCACCGTCCACGAGTTGTCGCGCAGGTAGTGCTTGATGGTGCCGGAGATGGTCGGCACCGCATACTGCAGGAATCCGTGCCCGCAGTCCTCGCGGTAGCGCTGCGCGGCCCGGACCAGACCGAGGCGGGCCACCTGCCGGAGGTCCTCCACGTCATGCCCGGGTGCCCGGTGCCGGCGGGCCAGGGCATCAGCCACGCCCAAGTACTCCAAGACGAGATCCGCCGGCTCCGGACGCGGGCCCTCAGACCGCGTGGGCACAGGGTCCTTGGTTGCCGCCCCGCCGGGCAGACTTCTCAGATGCGTCTTCGATTCACTCACAGCGACCTCCTCGTTCCTCGCCGCCGAGGCGGCACTTGATCTTGTTGGCACTAGGTAGACAGACCTGTCTGTCCCGCTGAAAGAGTTATACATGTAGACAGACCCGTCTGTCTACATGCCTGCTAGGATGGTCCGCATGAACGGTCGAGACAACGGCTGGGCAGCTTCGGGCACGGCGCCGTCTGCCCGGGAACGAATCCTCAAGACTGCCTACGAGCTCTTCGCACGGCGAGGGGTCCGGGCTGTCGGCATTGACGAGATCATTGCCCGCTCGGGCGTCGCGAAGGCCACGTTCTACCGCCATTTCCGCTCCAAGGACGCTCTCGTCATTGCCTACATGGACCGGTGGTACGCGACGCGGCACGACGCCATCGAGGATGCGATCGCCCACAGCCATTCCCCCGATGACGCGCTGCTGGCCGCCTTCACGGTCCTCGACGAGTGGTTCCGGCGGGGGGCCGCGGAGGTCAACACGTTCCTCCACGTCATGATCGAGTTCGGCGCCGACCACCCGCTGGGACAGGCGGCGATGGCGCACCTCGTCGCCATCAGGGAGCAGCTCGCGGCACTCGCGGAGGCTGCGGGCCTCAACGACCCCGAGGGGTTCGCCTGGTCGTTCCACATCCTGACCAAGGGCGCCATGGTCGCGTCGATCGAAGGCGACTTCCGGGCCGCCGCCCGCGCGCGGAACCTCGCCCGCGCCCTCATCGAGCTCCACCGGCCCGACCGGCGGGCCGCGCGGCCACCCCAAGAGACCAAGGAGGCCGAGCTGCCGGCGGAGGAGGCGGAGCTGCCGGCGTCGCGCTAACCCTTGCCTCCGCTCCGGCGGGCGGACGACGGCGGCCGGCCACGCGCCGTCGTGCGCCCGCCGGAGCGGGGGCTACTGCAGAAATGGGCGCCGGGTCAGCCGAAGAACGTCGCCGGGTCCGTCTCCCCGTAGCGCGCCAGGACGCCGGCGGCCACGTCGCGCAGCTTCTGGTTCCGGTTCATCGACGCAGACTTGAGCAGGAGGACGGCCTGCTCGGACGAGCAGTTCGACTGGGCCATGATGACACCCGTTGCGAGGTTGATCGTGGTGCGCGAGGCGAGGGCCGCGGTGAGGTCCTCGGCGCGGTCCTGCTCGTGCGCCAGACGCACGGCCAGGTGCATAGACCGCGAGGCGAGGCCGGCGAGCTCCTCGGCCACGGCCCGCAGGTCATCGGAGAAGCCGTCCGGCTCCGTGCTGTAGGAGTTCAGGGCGGCATCGGCCGCGGCAATGGCAGGCAGCGGGATGGGCGCCGCGAAGACCGAGCGCAGGGGTGCGCCCGCCACCGCCTTCCGGTAGCGCGGGTAGCGCGCCGTGGCCCTCAGGTCCGGGACGTAGACGGTGCGACCCGTTGTCACCGACTCCTGGCACGGCCCCTCTCCGCTCGCGTACTGGAGCTCGTCCATCGCCTCGGCCAGCTTGTCGCTGCTGCCCACCGTGGCGCGCCGGCCCCGTCGACCGACGGTCACGCTGCACGAGACCTCACCGACGCCGGACAGCTCGCGCGCCGCGAGCACCGAGAGCCGGGTCAGGAACGTCGCGAGGTCGGGGCTCACGAGGAGCTCGTCGAGGAGCCCATCTTCGCCCCGCTCCCTGATCGTCTTCTCCATGGTGAGGCTGTTACCCGCCGTCTGGGTGGGCCGAAACACCCGGACGGGGCGACGCCGCGCCGTCGTCAGCCGATCCGCTGCGCGAGGGCGACCGTGATCCCGTCCGGGCCGCGCACGTAGGCCATGCGCCAGTAGTCCTCGTACTCGCCGATCCCGCCGACCAGCCCGTACCCGTCCGCGGCGAGCTTGCCGACCACGGCGTCCAGGTCCTCAACCTCGAAGGCCACGCTGCGGAGGCCGAGCTCGTTGGCCATGGCCGTGGGGTTCCCGGGGCGATGATCCGGGTGGGCGAAGCTCGAGAGCTCGAGGCGAGTGCCGTCGTCGGGCGGGCGGAGCATGACGATCTCGCTGCGGGCGCCGGGGATGCCTGTGACGGTGTCGATGAACTCGCCCTCGATCTGTGCGGGGCCGCCCTCGACCTCGCACCCGAGCCCCACGAAGAACTCGGTCGCCTTGTGGAGGTCGGAGACGGTGATGCCGATGTGGTCGAAGCGCTTGATGGCTGGCTTCTCGCTACTCATGCGGGAATCCGCCCTCGGGCCACTGCTGGAGCAGCCAGGAGTTGCCGTCGGGGTCCTCGAACCGGCAGTAGAGGACACCTCCGAGGTCCTGGACCTCGCCGAGCTCGACGCCGCGGCCGCTCAGGTCCGCCACGGCCTGCTCCATGTTCCCGACGACGAGGTGCAGCCCTTTCTGCACGCCGACCGGCATGTCGCTGATCTCGGGGATGTTGCGGCCCAGCAGGATCGCGCAGCCGGAGCCGGGCGGGCAGATCTGCACGATCCGCATGTCGTTCATCTGGACGTGGTCGGTGATCAGCCGCCAGCCGCACTTCTCGACGTAGAAGTCGCGGGCGCGGTCAACGTCGCTGACGGGGATGTGGACGAGTTCGAGCCGCATTTCGACGGTGCTGGTCATGGGGGCCAACGTATCCCGGGGGTCGGGGGCGCCGGAACCCCTGGGACGCCGATCCGCCCCGCGTTCCCGCCCGCCCCACGTTCCCACGCCCGCTCCCGCCCGCCCGCCCCGCTCCCGCCCGCCCGACGCCCGCGGAATGTTGAGTTGAGCAGGGTGGAGGGGGCCCGGACCCTGCTCAACCCACCATTTCGCGCGCCGGGCGCCATAGACATGACCCCTCAGCCGGGATGTGACCCCTCACCGTGGATGGTGAGAGAGAGTGGATGGTGAGAGGGAGTGGACGGTGAGGGGTCACATGCTCGGTGAGGTGCTAGCGGGACTTGCGGTGGATCGACTTGTACGTCAGGTACGCGCCGAGGCCCTCGATCCCGTACTCGGTCCCGAGCCCGGAGTCGTGCCGCCCGCCGAACGGCGCCGAGTGGTTCGACGCGAAGAAGTTGATGCCGATCGAGCCGGTGTCCACCCGGTCCGCGACGGCCAGGGCCGCCTCGGGATCCGCCGAGAACACGAGCCCGCCGAGCCCGAACTCGGTGTTGTTGGCCAGCGCCACGGCCTCGTCGACCCCGCGGCCCGGCCCCGCGTCGTCGTACTTGAGGATCGTCAGGACGGGCCCGAAGATCTCCTCGCGGGCCACGGTCATCGACGGCGTGACGTCCGCGAACACGGTGGGCTTGACGAAGAACCCGTCCTCGAGCCCGCCGCCCAGCTGTGCGGCCTCGCCGCCCGTCGCCGCCTGCGCGCCCTCGGCGTGCCCGGACTCGACGTAGCCCATGACGGTCTCGAACTGCGACTTCGTGGCGCTGGGCCCGAACACGGTGCTCTCGTCGAGGGGGTCGCCCTGCGGCGCCGCCGCGATGACGGAGCGGGCCATCTCGACCACCTCGTCATACCGTGACGCCGGCGCGATGATCCGGGTCGAGATGTAGCACGTCTGACCGGTGTTGCGCATGGAGGACCGAATCAGGACGCGAGACATCGCGTCCAGGTCCGCGTCCGGCAGCACGATCGCGCTGGACTTCCCGCCGAGCTCGAGCGTCACGGGCCGCAGGAGCTCCCCGCACGCGGCGGCGATGCGGCGCCCCACCGGCGTGGACCCCGTGAACGCGACCTTGTCCACGCCCGGGTGCTTCACGAGCATGTCGCCCATCCGCCCCGATCCGGTCACGAGGTTCACGACGCCGGCCGGCACCCCCGCCGCCGCGACCGCGTCGACGATGAACCGGATCGACAGGGGCGTGGGCGAGGCGGGCTTGATCACCACCGTGCACCCCGCGAGCAGCGCGGGCGCGAGCTTGATGACCACGAGGTTGATCGGGAAGTTCCACGGCGCGATGAGCGCGCAGACGCCCACCGGGTCGCGGCGCACCACGGACTCCTGGCCGGGCGCGTAGGGGAACGGCCGCACGTCCTCGCGCTCGAGGTAGTCGGCGAGCGTGGCGAAGTAGCGGAAGATGCCCGCCGCGTTCGCCGCCGCCCCGCGTGTCTCCGTGATCGGCGAGCCGTTCTCGCGCGTGTTCGTCAGTGCGAGGGTCTCGGCGCGCGCCTCGATCTCGTCCGCGATCCGCAGCAGGTACTTCGCGCGCTCGGAGGGCGAGAGGCGGGGCCAGGGGCCGTCGTCGAACGCGCGGCGGGCGGCGGCGACGGCGGCGTCGACGTCCTCCGCCGAGCCGTCCGGGACCGCGCCCCACACCTCGCCCGTCGCGGGGTCGGTCACGGGGTTGCGGCCGGTGCCGCGGGCAGGGGCGTACGCGCCGTCGATGAACATGTCGTCCACGTGCGTGTACGGGAGGTTGAGGGCCGCGCGGCGCGCCTTGGCGTCGAGGCCGGAGGCGGACGACGGCGCCGCCCCGCCTCCCGCGGTCGCGGAACCGGCCGCCCGGGTCGGCAGCGTCTGGTTGGTGTCCGTGCTCATCGCAGCACTCCCGTCTTGAGCAGCGCGTTCGAGCGCGCGAGGTCGGCCGTGGCCATCTGCACGGCCGCGTCGGTGATGAGCTCGGGCACGATCTCCACGCCGAGCCGGTCGGCATAGGTGGCCGGATCCATGCCGAACCACGAGGACGCGAGCGCGATCCCGGCGTGGTCGAAGCGCCAGAGCCGGTCGGCGTCGCGCATGAGGGCGTCCTCGAGCGAGTAGGCGAGCGGGCGGGTGTCGTGCCCGTCGATGATCGCCGTGACCCTCTCGATGAACTCGGCCGAGTAGCCGAGCCCGGGCAGGACCTCCCGGGCCACGATGCAGCCCTGGTTCTCGTGCTCGTAGCGGATGGCGGCCTTGCGCCAGTCGCCGGCGAAGCCCTCGGAGATGATCCGGGACTCGTCCACGCGGGCCCAGCCGGTGTCGTGCAGGAGTGTCGCGACGAGCACGAGCTCGCGGTCCGCGGCCGGGTACGAGTCGCAGAGCCGCTCGGCGAACGCGACCGAGATGGGCAGGTGGATGTCGTTGCCGCGTGCGCGGGTCTCGGGGACCACGGCCTTCCACAGCGGGTCGAGGAAGTCGGCGGCGCTCGGCGTCGCGGTGATGGGCCGCGTGTCCACGGGCCCCTCGGCGGGGATCGGCCGGACGGGGTAGGCCGCGGCGAACGCGTCGGCCCTGGTCTGGTCGAGGGCGAGAGTGTTCTCACTCATGGGGTCCTCCGGTGCAAGGTCTTCGGGGGTGGGTGGCTGCTGCCACTGCCAGGTCTGGGTCAGACGGCCAGGGTCTTGAGCTGGACGTCGGAGGCTGCGGCGGCCACGGCGTCGGCCGGGATGTTCTGCCGCTTCGCGAGCGCGTTCTTGACGGCCATGAAGTCGAGGGGGGCGTTGACGCAGTCGGCGGCGATGATGCGCCCGTCGCGGTAGTACAGGACGGAGAACTTGCCGCGTTCGTCGTCGCGGCGTACCACGGTCTGGTCGAAGCCGATCGAGAGGCCGGCGATCTGGAGCTTGAGGTCGGCCTGGTTCGACCAGAACCACGGGATGCCGGCGTAGTCCTCGCGGCGGCCCATGAGGGAGTACGCGGCGACCTTCGCATGCTCGATCGCGTTGTTCACGCTCTCGAGGCGGATGCGCTCGCCGGCGGGGGAGCCGGGGACGGGGTTGGGCATGTTCGCGCAGTCGCCCACGGCCACTGTGGTGCCGTCCGAGGCAAGCGCGTGCGCGTCCACCACGATCCCGTTGTCCACGGCCAGGCCCATCTGCTCGGCGAGCTCGGTGTTCGGTATGACGCCGATGCCCACGAGCACGATCTGCGCCGGCACCACGCTGCCATCCTCGAGCTCGACGCCGGCCACGGCCTTCCCGCCGTCGCCGGTCGCGCCCGGCACGAACCGTGAGATGCGTGCTTCGAGGCGGATGTCGAGGCCGCGGGCGCGGTGCGCGTCGAGGAAGTACTGCGCGGTCTCCTCGCCCACGGCACGGCCCACGAGCCGCGGCCCGTGCTCGAGCAGCACGACGTTCTTGCCCATCTTCTTCAGGCTGGATGCAGCCTCGAGGCCGATGAACCCGCCGCCCACGACGGCGACGTCGGTCGCCCCGCCCACGATCGCCTTGAGGGCCAGGGCGTCATCGGCGTTGCGGAGGTAGACGACGCCGGCGAGGTCCGCGCCGTCGACCGCCATCTTCCGGGCCCGGGCACCCACGGTGAGCGCGAGGCGCTTGAACGGGAACTCGGCGCCGGACTCGGCGACCGCGACGCCGGAACCATCAGGATTCTTCTCCACGCGCACGATCCGCTGGTCCTTGACGAGCGTGACGTTGTGCTCGTCCCAGTACTCGTTCGAGCGGAAGATGAGCGACTCGTTGCCCACCTCGCCCTGGAGCCACTCCTTCGAGAGGGCCGGGCGCTGGTAGGGGCGGTGGTTCTCCTCGCCGAGGAGCGTGATGGGCTCCTCGAAGCCGAGCGCGCGGAGCGAGATGGCCAGCTGGACGCCGGACTGGCTCGCGCCGATGATCAGCAGGCCCGTCGGGGCGTTCTCTGACCCGTTCTCTGACGCAGTCATGTCACACCTGCGTTTCCGGGGTGGTCACGTACAGGTCCATCCCCTCGGTGAGCTTGAGCTGGCAGGAGAGGCGGGAGTTCTCCTCGCGGTCCACGGCGGTGCCGTAGAGCATCTCGTCCTCCATGGGCTCCATGGGCGGGAGCTCGGAGAGGCAGTCCTCGCGGACGAACACGTGGCACGTGGCGCAGGAGAGCGATCCGCCGCACTCGGCGACGATCCCCGGCACGCCGTTGCGCACGGCGGTCTCCATGACGGAGTCGCCGGGGCGTCCCTCGATGTCCCGGACGGTGCCCTCCGCGTCGGTGTAGTGGACGGTGGTGGTCATGTTCGCTGCTCCTGGTGGGTGCGTGAGGTCTAGATGAACTGCCGGCCGCCGTCGACCACGAGGGTCTGGCCGGTCATGTAGGAACTGTCTGAGCTCGCGAGGAAGAGGGCGGCGCCCACGATGTCCTCGGGCTGGCTGGCCCGCTTGATGGAGCCGCGGTCCACGCCGTAGGTCGCGGCGTTCTCCATGAGTCCGTAGCTGGCCTCGGTGAGCGTGAAGCCGGGGGCGATCGCGTTGACCGTGATGCCGCGCTTGCCGAGCTCCTTGGCCATCACCCGGGTCAGGGCCACGACCCCGCCCTTGGACGCCACGTAGTGGGCCCACTGCTCGGAGCCGGAGTAGATCGTGGCGCTCGAGAGGTTGATGACGCGCCCGCCGTCGCCCAGGTAGGGGCTGGCCGCGCGGGTCACGAGCCAGGGGCCCTTGAGGTTCACGCCCATCACGAGGTCCCACTCGGCCGGGTCGATCTCCTCGAACGGGCTGCGGGTCACCGTCGCGTAGATCGCGGCGTTATTCACGACGACGTCGATGCGGCCTCCGCCGAACTCGGCGGCTTCCGCGGCCATCGCCTCGGTGGACGCGACGTCGGTGACGTCGACCTTGAGGGCCAGCGCCTCGGTGCCCTGGCTGCGCAGGATCTGGGCGGTCTCCTCGGCGCCGGCGGCGTTCACGTCCGCGACGGCCAGCTTGTAGCCGCGGGACGCGAAGCCGAGGGCGAAGGCCCGGCCCAGGCCCCCGGCCGCGCCCGTGATGAGCGCGAGCCGGGGGGACTGGGTTTGGGTGTGGAGCTCAGACATGCGCCGGCTCACCGTGCTCGTGAGAGTGGGCGCCGGGTCCTTCGACAACCGGAGCGTCGAGGATCTCGACCGTGCCCTTCGTCCCGTCGACGCGGAGCCGCTGCCCGGTGACGATCGTCGTCGAGGCAGAGCCCGTGCCGGTGACGGCGGGGAGGCCGTACTCGCGGCACACGATGGCCGCGTGGCTCATCATGCCGCCGATGTCCGTGACGGTCGCGGCGATCTTGCCGAAGATCGGGCCCCAGGACGGCGCCGTGACGGGGGCGACGAGGATGTCGCCCTGCTGGACCTCGGAGAGGTGGTCGGCGTCCATGATGACGCGCGCCGGGCCCTCGACGACGCCGGGGGAGGCCGCCATGCCGCGCAGGCCGCCGCCCTCCACGGCCTCGCCCTCGCCCAGCCACTGCTGGACCTGCTCGGTGGTGATGCCCCAGAGCATGCGGGTGAACGGCTCGGTGATCGAGGCGGGAGGGGTGTTGAGCGCGGGGGCCGGGCGGGCGGTCTTGAGCGCGTCGACGATGGCGCGGCGGCGCTCGATCTCCTCGGGCCAGTAGCTCGGGCCGATCGGCTCGGCGGCGCCCACGCCCCACCAGGTCACGAGGTCGAACAGGGCGTCGCGGACCTCGTTGCGGGAGAGGTAGAGGAGGTCGTCCGGCTGGGTCCAGAAGCCCTCGGCGTGGAACATGCGGGAGAGCTCGCGGATCTTGCGCCAGAACACGCCCATGGTCCAGTGCTCGATGTAGAAGTTGTGGTTCTCCACGTACGGGTAGCACTGGGCGGCAAGGCCCCGCTTGCCGTCGAACGCGGCGAGGTTGTCGCCGTCGAGCAGCTCGCGGTACTCCTCAACAATCCGCTCCTTTTCGGCGATGAGCGCCTCGACCGGGCGGAGGATCTCCTGCCCGGCGTCGAGCCGGGAGATGTAGTCCTTGATGTAGTTGAGCGGGATCTCGGGGTGCTCGTTCCAGTACTTGTCGTGGCCGTAGAAGCCGTTGCCCACGGTGAAGTTGAACCACGGGTCGTGGGCCTCTTCCCACCGGGTGATCCAGTGCTCGCCACCCTCGGAGGCGCGGATTGCGCTCAGGGTCGCGTCGGCGTCGTCCGCGTTCTCGAAGGCGGACTGGATGCCGAGCTCGACGGCGAGGGCGGCGAGGCCCTTGAGCTCGTCGTCGGGGCGGAACAGCTCCATGTCCACGCCCTGCACCATCGTCGCGATGGACTGGTCCGGGATGTTCGGGAAGACCTGCTTGCAGAAGTTGAAGAAGTCCAGGTAGGCGATGTAGCCGAGGTTGAGGAACTCGAAGTGGTACTGCCAGTTCTGGTAGGCGAGCTGGATGAGGCGGTCGTAGTTGTCCATGAGGACCTCGGAGCCGTCCATGGCCTTGCCGGAGTGGATGTCCTCGATCGGCACCACGGCCGGGGGCTTGGCGAAGGTGATCTTCTCCATCTCGTCGATGGTGCCCTTGACCTTGGTGTGCCACTGCTCGAGCAGGCGCGGCCAGTTCTGGAAGTAGTAGCCCACGCGCTCCTCGAAGAGCGGCACGCGGGCCGGGATCTGGTCCTCGGGCACGGGGATGGGGCTCATGTAGAGGTAGCCGAGGTGGATGCGGAACTCGATCCCGTTCGCGTTGGGGATCATGAGGTGGCGGGCGTTGTACTGGCCCAGACACTTGACCGCGAACTCGCCGCCGATCGTCTCGAACGGCTTGAAGACGGTGGGCCAGTGCTGGGAGTCGCAGAACCAGAACTTGGCGTCCTCCTGCTCCTTGAGCTTGTCCTGGAACACGAGGTAGTAGGGGTACAGCTTCTCCCAGCCCTCGGCCCCGGCGGGGACCGGGAGCTCGGAGGGCTTCGGGAAGGACTTCATCGACATTGGTGTGTCCTGTCTTCGTGTTTCTTCGGGGGAGGGGGCGGGGTGGGGCTAGGCGAAGAGCTTGACGGAGTTCCAGCTGAAGCCGGACGACGCCGCGGGGCCGGCCGGGACGGTGGGGGTCGGCTCGGTCTTGGGCTTGGAGGAGTGGACCGTCTCGGGGCGGGCCTGCAGGAGCAGGAGGTTCTCGCCGTCGGGCAGGTCCGCGTCGAGGGCCCACTCGATGTCCTGCGGGCACTTGTAGTGCTTCTCGGCGCGCTTGGCCAGGGTGGCCACTGCGGTGAGCTGCGCGTCGGTGATGCAGCGGCGGGAGCGGCGCTCGGCGTCGACCTCGCGCTCCACGAGGCGGCGCGCGGCGAGGTCCGGGACGAGCTCGGCGTGCTTGTCGCCGAGGTGCTCGGAGACGATCGTGAGGGTCACCTTGTCGAGCTGGATGTTGTCCGGGGTGACCTGGCCGGAGACGACCATCTCGCCGACGCCGTAGCTCGCGTCGATGGTGATCTTGGAGCGGTCGCCGTTCGCGGGGTCCATGGTGATTGCGACGCCGGAGGCCTTCGCGTTGACCATCTTCTGCACCACGACCGCCATGGAGAGGCCCTCGTTGGGGATGTTGTTCTTGAGGCGGTAGATGATGGCGCGGGAGGTGTAGAGGGAGGCCCAGCACTTGCGGATGTGCTCGCCCACCGCGGAGAAGCCCTCGAGCCACAGGTAGGTGTCCTGCTGGCCGGCGAAGGACGCGTCGGGCAGGTCCTCCGCCGTCGCGCTCGAGCGGACCGCGACCGGGACGGGGGTGTCGAAGCGGGACTGGAGGGCGTCGTAGGCGGCGACGGTCTGGGCGCGGGCCTCGGCCGGGATGGGGCGGGACTCGATGTCCGCACGGATGGTGGCGGAGACGGCGTCGACCTCGGCGACGTCGTCCGGGTTGAGGCCGGCCAGGAGCGCGTGGATGTGGTCGGTGATGCCGGCCTCGTGCATGAACGCGTCGAACTGGGCGGTGGTCACCACGAATCCGGGCGGGACGGGCATGCCCGCGGACGTCATGGTGACGAGCGAGGCGCCCTTGCCGCCGAGGTTGGCCAGCGTCGGCTCGGTGCCGCCGTCGAAGAACTGGATGTACTCGGTGTCCTGCATCGCTGGTGTGTCCTGCATTGTCGTGGTCTCCATGGTGGTTGCGCTCATTGGGTCCTGCTCACTCGGTCCAGCTGACCGGCACCGCGATCGGGACGCGGAAGGAGAGGTTCTCGCGGAACTCGATGCTCTCCGGATCGTCCACGGTGAGGTGGGGGAGCTTTGCCGTCATCTCCTCGAGGGCGATCTTGGCCTGGAGCTTGGCGAGCATGTTGCCGAGGCAGTAGTGGATGCCGAAGCCGAACGAGAGGTGCTCGCGGGCGTTGGGGCGGGCGATGTCGAAGAGCTCGGGGTCCTCGAACTTGGACTCGTCGCGGTTGGCGGAGCCCATCACGAGGAGGACGCCGGAGCCCTCGGGGATCTTCACGCCGGCGATCTCGGCGTCCTTCGTGGCCTTGCGGCGCCAGGCGACGATCGAGCCCGAGTAGCGGAGCACCTCGTCGATGGCGCCGGGGATCTTCTTGGGGTCCTCGACGAGCTGGGCCCAGACTGTGGCGTCTGCGGCGAGGAGGCGGACCGCGTTGGAGATGAGCGTCGTCGTGGTCTCGTGGCCCGCGAAGAGGAGGCTGTAGCAGACCGAGGCGATCTCGTGGTCGGAGATCTCGGCGCCATCCTTCTGGGCCTGGACAAGGTCAGCGACGAGGTTGTCGCCGCCCTCGGCGTGGGCCTTGGCGACGAGCGCGAGGCAGGCCTGCCAGTACTCGACGAGGTTGTGGGCGTGCGGGATCTGCTCCTCGTCCGTCATGTCGCCCCACGTCATGGCGGCGCGCGAGTCGGACCAGCGCTTGTAGTCGTCGATGCGGCTGATGTCCTCGCCGATGAGGGTCAGGATGGTGATCGTGGGAACCTCGTAGGCGAGGTCCTTGACGATCTCGCCGTGGTCCGTCCCCTTCGCGATCATCGCGTCGAGGCGGTCGGCGACGTTCTGGCGGATGAAGGGCTCGAGGACCTTGAACCGGCGCGGGGTGAAGGCCTTCTGGACGATGCCGCGGATGCGGGTGTGCTCCGGGGGGATGCGGGCCGAGAGGCCCGAGTAGGCGGTGAAGCCGCCCTCATTCATGATCTGGGTGGCCTGCGGGCCGCGCTTGCGGACGGGGGCCTGGGCGTTCTCAGAGGAGAAGGTCTCCCAGTCGTCGAAGACGGCCTTGATGTCGTCGTAGCGGGTGACCACGAACATGCCGATCCGCTCGTCCCACATGACCGGCTCCTCTGCGCGGAGCGCCGCGTACGCAGGGAAGGGGTTCTTCATCTGGAACGGCTCGTAGCCGTGGTGGGTGGCGCCGTGCGTTGCGGCCGGGGCGGACGACGGCGCGTGGCCAGCTCCAGCGGGCGCCGTACCTGTGTCGGTGCCCGCCTCGGCGCCGAACCCGAACGGGCAGCCGGTTCCCTGAGTCTCCAGTGACATCAGCACTCCTTGATCTGGTGGCCTCCGGCTCGGCGGGGGCCGGGCCTGTGCGTCTGGATCCAGTGTGGTCCTGATCACCGGGGAGTGTGCCGGCTCACCTTCCACTGAGTGGAAGCGGGTTGGACGTTTGGTGCTGAAGACAGATGCTGCCACAGCACGGCTTGCGGTGGTCGCTCGTACGAGGAAACCCGGTTTGCGCCGCGAGTTCCACCGTCGCAAGCGGCGGGGGATGGGAGTAGCGTCCGGCAGAGTGGTGTACGGCTCCCGGTGAGCGTGTCGTCGTAGGACGAGGACGGTCACCGCGTGATCCTTCGAGAAGTCTTCTACCTCGACTCGAAAGGACTGCCGCGATGACCGTCGCACCCAACAGTATCGATCCTGCCCGTTTCCTCGAAGAGCATCTGGCCCAGGCCTCTCCGGACCTGCTGCGGGAGATGATGAGGACGTTCGTCAACGCACTGCTCTCCGCAGACGCCGACGCGGTCTGCGGAGCCTCCTACGGCACCGCCAGCCCGGAGCGCGTGAACCGGCGCAACGGGTACCGGCACCGTGACTTCGACACCCGCGCCGGCACCATCGACGTCGCGATCCCGAAGCTGCGGGCCGGGTCGTACTTCCCGGACTGGCTGCTGGAGCGGCGCCGCCGTGCCGAGGCAGCCCTGACCACCGTGGTGGCCAACTGCTACCTCCTGGGCGTCTCCACGAGGCGGATGGAGAAACTCGTCCAGACCCTCGGGATCACCGGCCTGTCCAAGTCTCAGGTCTCGGAGATGGCCAAGGACCTGGACGCCCAGGTCGAGGCCTTCCGCACCCGGCCCTTGGATGCGGGCCCATACACTTTCGTCGCCGCGGACGCGCTGACCATGCGGGTGCGCGAGGGCGGGCGTGTGGTCAAGGTCGCGGTCCTGGTCGCCACGGGGGTCAACGCCGAGGGCTACCGCGAAGTCCTTGGCCTGCAGGTCAGCTCCGCCGAGGACGGAGCCGGCTGGCTGGGGTTCTTCCGCGACCTCGTCGCCCGGGGCCTGACCGGGGTCAAGCTGGTCACCTCCGACGCCCACGCCGGTCTGGTCGCCGCGACGGGGGCGACGCTGCCCGGCGCCGCCTGGCAGCGCTGCCGCACCCACTACGCCGCCAACCTCATGTCCACCACGCCCAAGAGCTCCTGGCCCTGGGTCAAGACGCTCCTGAGCACCGTCTTCGACCAGCCCGACGCCGAGGCCGTGCACGCCCAGTTCGACCGCGTCCTGGAGACCCTCGAGCACAAGCTCCCCAAGGCCTTCGCCCACCTCGACCTGAGTTTGGTCATTTGCTTAGTGCCTGAGATTTCCCGGTGGTGAGGGCGTCGATGATGGCCTGCCGGTCGGGGTCGATGTGGGGCGCGATGGTCTGGGTGGTGCCGTTGGAGGCGACGGTGGCTGAGCGCAGGGGCCTGAGCTGGCGGACGATGTTGCGGATCGCGAGGCCGGTGCGGGTCTGGGCCTCGCGGGAGACTGCGAGGGCGGTGAAGACGATGGTCAGGTGGGCCTCGATCGCGTCGCGGGTGCGGACGAACATGGGTCGCGCGGCGAGGTCGGTCTTGGACATCCGGAAGGACTGCTCGACATGCCAGAGCTCGTGGTACGAGGCGATGACCTCGCCGGCGGGCATGAGGTGCGCGGGGATGTTGGTCACGTAGCCCTTGAGCCCGACCAGGCGGCGGGCGCGGGCCAGGGCGGCTTCGTCCAGGGTGTGCCCGTCGCCGCTGGTCTTGACGAACCGCGGGGCGCGGGCGGCCTTCTCGCCGGCGATGACCGCCCGGGCGCGGTCCTCCTGCAGTGTCAGGGTCTTGCCGTCCCGCACGGCCCGCTTGGCCGAGTAGGCCCACACGGCCCGCCAGGAGCCGGGGTGCGTCTCGGGGTCCCAGACGGGTTCGGCGCGCAGGAGCTCGTTGTTCTCGCTGCGCCGGCCGGTCCTGGGCGTGATGGTGTCGATGACCTGCGCGTCGGTGAACGCGTCGCCGTGCCAGCGGAAGTGGGAGGCCAGGTCCAGCGGGGCCTTGACGGCGCGGGAGCCGACGATGAAGCGCAGGCCCGCCTCCTCGAGCGCGGTGAGGTTGGCCGCGGAGAGCATGCCGGCGTCGGCGACCACGACCATGTCCCCGATGCCATGCCTGTCCTGGAACTGCTTCACGATCGGGATGATCGTGGTCTGCTCGGCCCTGTTGCCCTCGTAGCAGCCGATCTCCAGCGGGAACCCTTCCCGGTCCACGAGCAGGCCGACGACGATCTGCGGGTCGACCCGGCGTTCCTTGGAGTAGCCGACCTTCCGCAGCCCGTCTTCCTTCTCGGCCTCGAAGTACAGGGTCGTCACGTCGTACAGGCACAGCGAGACATCGCCGCTGGCCGCGGCGTGCTCGAAGCACGCCCTGGCGATCTGGTCCCGGTAGCTGCCCCTGTGCGCGCGGGACAGGGTGCGCCGCATCGTCTTCTCGCTCGCCGGGCGCACGCCCAGGTCGCCCAGCACGCGGGCGGTGTCCAGGATGGAGGTCGGCTCCACGATCCGGGCGACCACCAGGTCCCGGAACACCTCGTCGGCGAGGGCGTCGAAGCCGAGGTCGTCGAACACCGCCGCGAGCGTGTCGAAGAGGACCCGTGAGGCGGTGGCGACCACCCGTGGCGGGGCAACCGCCGATCGCCCTGGCACCGGTGTCCCCGGGTTCTCGAAGAGCGCCGGCTCCCCGGGCGGGCCGATCAGTGCAGTCCTGGGCGCAGCAGGGGCCAGGCCCAAGTCGAGCTCGCCCTGGCCGGGGTCGTCCAGCAGCTCCCGCGCCCGCTCGACCAGGAGCCCGAGCTCAGCCTCGGTATGGGCCGAGCCGACGTGGGCCACGATCCGCCGCCGCCCGTCGACGGACTCGGCGATCTGCACGGCCGTCGCCCCGGAGGCCGTCCGAACCCGCCGAATCCATGCCACAGCCACCACAGTAGAGCACCAATTAGTGCCTCAGAACCGCTCCCGCGACAGCGTTACCGCAGGTCAGCAGGCAGTCCTCTCGAAACCGACCGCAAAGTGACCAAACTCAGGAGACCCTCGAGCACAAGCTCCCCAAGGCCTTCGCCCACCTCGAGGACGCCCGCGAGGAGATCCTGGCGTTCACCGCATTCCCGAAGTCCATCTGGCGCCAGATCTGGTCGAACAACCCCAACGAGCGGCTCAACCGCGAGATCCGCCGGCGCACCGACGTCGTGGGCATCTTCCCCGACCGGGACTCCATCACCCGCCTCGTCGGCGCCGTACTGGCCGAGCAGCACGACGAATGGGCCGAACAGCGCCGCTACTTCGGCCTCGACGCCCTCACCCACGCACGCCGCGTCGGCGAACCCGACCCCGAAGAGGAGGACCCCACCGCCGAGCTCCACACCCTCACCGCATAACCCACCGAGGGATCACCGGAGCACATACACCACTCAAAAGGACTTGACCGGGGATGGGCGGCATTGGTGGTGGGAAGTCAAAGAGCCCGATGTAAGAGCGACTCGCGGGCAAAATCGATACGCTCGACCCGCGCGCTAGTCATTTCAGCGCCACGATCCAGCGTAACCCGTACCAAGGAATGGTCGCTGGTGCTCGGGGCCAGCTCAAGGGCGAGGTAGTCGAACAGTTCCGGCTGATGAATTGCGATTACGACCTGCCGCCCGTGCGCGAAGGCTAGTTGCCGCACAATCGCTGCGAAGTTCGCCACATGGATGTCATCCATCGACTGAACCGGATCGTCGAAGATTAGCCAGGGAAGCTCCGGTGGCGCCGAGAGGTGCAAAGCCATAAATAGTGCCAAGGCCGCCGAGTTCGTGTTCCCATAGCTAAGCATTGCGCCAGGGCTACCCGATGTTCTTCCATCGGGAAGTGCGGTTTCGAGCTGCACATCTACTGAGCGACTTGCGGATCTTTGCTTCACGAAACGGGGCGTAAATTTCTCAGACGGAGCGAAGCGGCTGAAGAGCTGAGCCCACAAGGAATTGAGCGACTGATCAAATACTTGATTTATCAGCTTGGATCGTATCTGCTCTGAAACCTGCAGAAGCTCCCGCGAGCTCATCATCCTTGACTCCGCGGTCGACAACTGCGTTTGGAGTCTTGATGCCTTCCGTTCTTCCTCCCGGCAGGCTTGCTCCAACCGTTCTACGTCGCGAAGTGAATCCTCGACTGCTTCGCGCGCCTCGCGTTCGCGCGCTCGTTCGAGCTCGGCATAGCGGACCTTCTGAATGCGTGCGACGATCTCGCTTCCGAATGTCTCCTCCGGGGCTTGAGCGGCGACGTCGGACGCCGAGAGGCCCAACGCTCTGCAAACCTGGTCGACGCGTTCCCGCATAACCAAGCGCTGAGCATCGCGCGCTGCAAGTTCTGCGGACCTAGCCTGCGTCGACTGAACGTCCCGCAGCAGCCGAGCGCCCTGTGCGACGGAATCGCCCAAGGCATTGAGCCTGCGGATCACCTCATCGAGTGGACTCCCGACCGCGGACACAGGCAGACTCTTCAGCAGACTTACCTGCCCCACAGCATCCTGGCGTTGTGAGCGAAGCGAATTCAGCTCGCGTTCGAACGCAATGAGTTGTTTCGATCCCGCGCTGAGGCGCGCAAGTTTTGAGGCCAGATGATCCTCCAGAGTGCCAGGTTCTGTGAACTGCTGATCACACAGAGGACAGCGCTGAGAATCTACCATCGGAATCGCCAGCTCAAGAATCTGAATCAGAACCCGAACATCCGTAGGGACGTCGATCGAGTCCGCATCTTTCTCAGTGGATTCGATGCTTTCACCGAGTTCTTCGATTCGGTGTTCCAGAGCGCCGATCTTTTCAAGTCTCGCTTGGTCGGCGGCGACAGCTTCAGAGTGCCGACGCGAGGCCGCAGTTGCACTCTCGAGGCTCTCTGCGTACGCATCCCCCAATTGGGACATCCCAACAACGGCTAGATGTAGCGACTCTTCACGAATCCGATTGAGCTCCGATAGCGCGGCCGCTCCCGGCCCGGACTCCCACGCGCGGTAAGCAGAAAGGGCTTCCTCGGCCAGACTCAGAACGAGGCGGTTGTTTGAAGTAGACTCGGGCAGTGCAAGCTGGCGTCTCAAACTAGCGATCGCGTCTACTTTGGCCTGCAGCTGCTCCAGATCAGCCAGATTGGCTCGGCTCCCCTCCGAGTTCCGCCCCTGCTCGACCGCGGCTCGGAGGAGTTCGTCGACCGGCATGTCATCTGAGGCGCCCATCAGGGTCTGTAGGACTTCGACTGTCGTTCTGAGCTGGGCTCGCGCAAGGTCGAGCTCATCTAAGATACGCTGTCTATTCTGCTGAATAGAGCCGACCTCTTCTGAGGTTCGAGCCCAGGACGGGACAGCCTTTCGACTTCTGCGCAAATCACCGGCGGCATGAAGTCCGTCTATCAGCGCGTCGAGGTCGTCGTGACCAACGAGCGATTTCACGAATCGTACGAGGGCGGTATCCACCTGCTTACCTGTCTCCGTATACGACTCGAGCAGTCGCCCGAGCGCGGTTTGAGGCAAGAAGCTGCGCTCCAGGAAATATGCCGTCTCTGACGAGCTCAGCGCTGGCTGGCCGGTTACCTCCTCAGCGTTCAGTTCGAATGCGCCTATCCGGCTTCCTGCGCGAGTGTCGGTGATGGATAGGCGAACGCGTCCGAGGGGATAGTCGTGGTTGCGCAGAAGTGCACGCGCATCCCCGATTTGTTCGTCCAGAAAGCCTACCCGACCTGTTGCGGCGAGTTCGATTGCACTTAGTAGGCTAGTCTTTCCAGCCCCATTCGCGCCGTGAATGAGCGTGATAGATCCGTCGAGGGGGATTACGCACTTCCCCGAGATGCTTCGGAAGTTCTCTACGACAAGCTCTTGAAGGCGGGGCTCAGGCATCAGCGCTCCGATGACTTGAGAACGATTCCTCGATCCACGCCCTGTAACGGTCGCTGACCACGGTGGCACCTGCACTCGCCCCTTCGATGAGTCTTTGAAGTTCGCGAGCAGCGGGCTTGTTGCTCATCGCTTCAGCGACCTCCGCTATGCCGTCGAGTTGTGAGGTGGCTGTACTCGGAAGACGCAGACGCAGGATCGGCCCCAGCATCCGCTCGCTTGGCAATGAGCCGTCCACTATCAGCACTCGTGCAAACTCCAATAACTCGTTCATCGCTTGCGGAGATGATTGGTAGCCGACCAGTATCACCGTCACGGTCCGGCGTGATGTTGCCGCGTCTAATGCATGGGTCAGTCGTTGCACGAGCCAATAGAGCCGTAAGGCTGCCTCCCGTGAGGTGGGCCGATCCGCCACAAGGGATAGATCCAGGCTGTCCGGTGGGCCTTCCCAGAGACCGGGCACCTCGAGCTCGATTTCACCGACTGCAACCCTCGATGGCAGCTCCACGTATCCGTTCTGCAGGAGCAAGGCCATCGTCTGGGTTCTCAGAACGTCCGCGGTAGGTTGTCGTGTCACAGCCCGACTCCAGTCTCAAATCGCACCATAAGCTCCTCAACGCTCTGGACCGAGTCGGAGATCTCGGCCCACATCAACACACGACGTGCTCTGGCGCCCCGTCCTCTCCCGATTCGGCCGCCGGGTGAGCGTTTTGACGCTGCCGCCGCCCCGAAATCCATCTGGAGCAGTGTCATGTCCTCACGACCAGCGATCCAGTCATCGTTCTCCATCATGGCAATTGCCTCGCGGGCGCCACGCACGACGATTACAACTGGCCCTGTCTTGTTGCGTTGACGCGACAGCCTGATGCGACTGCCCATTTGTTCGTCGACGAGTGTGGCGCGCCACTTTCCTCGATCCTCGCCGAGACCGAGCAGCCCAATCGCTATCGCTAGCAAGTCGATTCCCATTCCGACGACCGAGATGTCTGCTTCAAGCGAGGTTGTCGTGCCCCGAGCGAACGGAAGGTATTTTGCCGCGCCTACAGTCGTCGTTCCCAGATAGGCCCGGATGAAGTCGGAGTAAGCTCCGAGGAAAAAGGCGGCCATCGATTCTTCGTCCTGACCAAACGCCGCAATAATGCGCAATACAAGACGACGAATCCCGCATTCGAGTTCCGATAGGAGGTCGACCGGTAGTGCGTGATGGCGCTGAATCGACACGGCGAGCTTTGCGGCCAAAACTTCAATCAGAATCGCCGCAACCACCGGGCCTGCATATGCTCCAATGGCCGATCGCTCAATTATGGTGGCACGTGAGCGACCGAAGTCCTCCCCGTATGCGACTTGGAGGACGTTCCGTTGACTGGCCAGTACTCTAGGTTCTGCGAACAGATAGGCGGGATGGTTCGGCTCCCATTTCCACGGGCTCCTGCACGTCGCGCTGGTGAAGATGGCGAGCAGGTCGCTGTCCTGCACCGATAGGCCCAGCACCAGCGACCGCATACGGGTAGCTAAATCACGGAGGTGCTCTGTCATATGGGCAAACGAAGGGTCGCCGTGCAGCTGGCTTATCTGAGCGGGGGTGGCAATGATCTTGTCGCGATAGCGGCGCGCATCAGTTCGTGCGAGTCCTGCGCAACCGTGGAACTTGGCGATTTCAGCGTGACCACGTCCGGTGCGCGGATCGTTTACGTCTACATAAACGTCAAGAAGCGAGTCAGTTGCAGAAAGTTCCAAGAGGGCTTTCTCGACCAGAGTATCCCAATTGCCTGAAGCGAGATTTGTGACAACACCCTCCGATACGAGCATTGCGAGGAGCTTATGGGTTGGTCCGGGCCGGAGGTCAGGTCCTCCGTATAGCTCGGGCAGGCCAGCCCCCTCGATCAACAGATAATCGGTGGGCTTTCCTTCGACGCCCACGCCGAGCACCCGGCTGTACCTGTCACGGAGCTGATCTAGCCCGGCTGGCTCGCAGTTCACTCGGTCAGCTTCGTACTGTGAGCACTCCGCCGGCAGGTACTCGCGTAGGATCTCCATGAGCGCTGTCCGGTGTTCTTCTGCGTCAGCCTCACCTGAGGCGGCCCTGTCACGCAGGAAGTGGAGAACGCGGGCAAGAAGCTCCACCAGATCCGGTACCTGGTCCCGAGATATTCCTGAACCGAGCCAAACGAACCGCTTGCCGTCTGCAACGTCCTGGACGAGCTCAGAGTGGTCCGTCCGAATGAGTCGCCATGCTTGCCGCATCAATCCCCCACTTCAACCCGCGCCACCACGGAAGGCGGGCCAACCAGATCCTGGACCCACCGAAGCCTCGCTGCCAATTACTTTACTAGCGACGAGACGTCCGGGCGGTGTCAGAGTTAAACCCGCTCCGACAGAGGGAGTGACCTGCGCAGTTTCAAGAACGGGCTGGCGGGCCATGGTCCGTTGCGCCTGTGCTGATTCGATGGTCACGGACCTCGTTCATGAGGGGTCCTTGCGGTTGGGGGCCACCAGGCGAATGTGAGGGGATGGAGAAATCCATCAGGTTCTCGGCATCAACTCTGCTCGGTCGTCGCGAGCTGCTGTACCGACCGTCTGGTCGCTGGACTCTTGATCTGCAGGGGTTCGCGCTGGGCTAGGTACCGGCTGGAGAGGATGACTCCTCGGCCGGGGACATACTGCGCTGGTCCGCGCAGGCCCATGAACGATCACCCGCCCGCACTCCTTCCGCACACTTTTAGTCCCGCCAGGATGAGCACCTTCTCCACTGGACGCACGCGATGCCGACAAGGGCACGATCCCTCGGTACGAGCCGCCGAGGGGTCATCAGCACACTTCACAAGAGCCCGATGGGGACTAAGGATTCGGGGGAGAATGACCACCATGTTACCTACGAGTTGTCGGAGCAGGACGCTGTCAGAACTCTGTCCGAATCCCACAGCCTGACCCAGACCGATGCCGACAACGTAGTGGCCAACACGCGCAAGCCGTTCGGGCGGACATCAAGCGTGGGTCGAGGAGGAGCAGCCGTAGTGACGGCAGTGTGCCGCGTCGCCGTCACTCGTCCGCGTCGTGGTTCCGCGCCTCATCGAGGTACGAATACGCGGTCACCCGCGAGATTCCCAAGCGTGCGGCGACGCGGTCGATGCCCTTGCGCATCTGCAGCACGCCCTGCTGGTCGAGCTTGGTCAGGATGGCGATGCGGTCGTCGCGGCTCATCTGGTCCACGGGCTTGCCGACCTCGCGGATGGCCTCGGTGACCATCGCGTCCATGACCGCCACGAGGTCGCGGCCGAAGAACTCGTTCGGCTGCTCGGGGGAGTCCGAGGCGGCCGCCGGTAGCAGGCCCTGGAGGAGGGACTGCAGGCGCTGGATGGTGCTGACGTCGAAGTTGATGCAGAGTGCGGCGATGATGCGCCCGGCCGAGTTGCGGAAGTAGACGGAGGAGCACCGCAGCTCCCGGCCGTCGGCGGTGAAGCCGCGGTAGCCGAACGCGTTGTGGTCCGCGCCCTGGTTGTGGAGCACGCCGGCGCCGAGGCTCGACGACGGGCCGCCCACCTCGCGCCCGGTCACGTGCCCGTTCTCGATCGCCGCGATCGTGTGGCCGAGGTCCACATCCGGCGCCGAGAGGTCATGCAGGACCACCTCGCAGCCGGGCCCCGTGGCGTGACCCGCCACGCCACCTACGCCCCCGCGCGCAGCGGTCCGTCTTCCTCGAGCGCGTTCCGGATCTGCAGCGCGAACCAGAGCTGCGCGACGGACGACGTCTCGGCGAGGTCAAGGCCGGTCAGCTCGGCGACTCTGCGCATCCGGTAGATGATGGTCTGCCGGTGGACGAATAGCGTGTCCGCGGTCTTCTGCCACGAGCGCTGGCACTCGAGGTACGCCACGAGGGTGTTGAGGAGGTCCGGCTCCCTGCCGCGCTCGTGGTCGAGGAGCGGC
The DNA here is from genome assembly GCF_020886775.1 of Sinomonas cyclohexanicum. Lineage (GTDB taxonomy): Bacteria > Actinomycetota > Actinomycetes > Actinomycetales > Micrococcaceae > Sinomonas > Sinomonas cyclohexanicum. The sequence continues at coordinate 4,101,211 of NZ_AP024525.1, read as the reverse complement.
CCGAGGATACGGTCCACGAGGGCCTGCCCCTCTTCGAGGCTGCCCAAGCCGAGCCACGCGCGGCCCTCGGTGTACGGGACCAGACGCTCGCCCGAGCCCTTCGCGGTGCCCAGCGCCCAGAGGGACTCCTGGAGTGCGCGCCGCAGCTCGGAGGGAGTGCGGGGCGAGCTGAGGCCCATCGAAGCGCGCGGGGGCGCCGCGTGCAGGAGCATCTCGCGGGCGGTGCCCTCGGGCACCGCGAGCTGCAGCCGGTTGCCAGCGCCCGCGCTCACCGCGTCTACTCCGTGCCGCCACAGGGCCACATGGACCTGCGCGAGGTCCGCTGGCTCGGCGGATTCGAGCGAGACGACCACGAGGCGGCCCGCTCGGAACCCGAAGTGAGCGAGTCGCTCCTCCACCTCTGAGGCCCCGAAGCGGCCCTCGAACGCCTGGAGGAGGAACTCGGCGCCGGCCCGCCGTCGTTCCTCCACGCCGAGGAGGGCGCGGGCGAGCTCGAGCCCGAGGACCGAGGCGGCGTGGAGCAGCACCACCGTGTCCGGGTGCGGCTCCGACCGCGGGAGGACCACGAGCATCGCGTCCTTGTGGGTAGGAATGCCCATCATGAGGACGTCGCGGTCCGCCGCCTTCCTCCACTGGTACGTGCGCGTGGAATCGCGGTAGGCGCGGACCAGCCCGCGGATCTCCGCCTCGAGGTCCCGCGGCAGGACTGAGCCTTGCGGATGCCAGGGGTCCCCGCAGTCGGCGTCGAGCACAAAGAGGTCCGCGTCCAGCTCCCGTTCCACCGCTCCGGCGAGCCGCGGCCACGGGTCCTCGGCCGTTTCGACATGCCGGAGGAGGTCATAGATCCGCGCGACCTGGCGCAGCCGCCGCGATTCCTCGAGCAGCGACGACTCGGCAACCGCCTGCGAGATTGCCACGAACGGCAGCGGGAACGGCACGGAGAGGACCGGCAGCGGGAGCGTGTCGCATGCGGCGAGGAACTCGGCCGTGAGCTCCGGCGCGTGCATCTTCTCACCGATCGCGAGGGCGCTCGCCCCCGCCGCGACCAGGCCCTCGGCGAGCTCGACCTGCCCCGCTGGGTCGGCGGGTATGGAGAGCCCGTTGGTCATCATGAGCTCGCCGCCCGTGACCCACTCCCAGAGTCGGGGGAGGTCCGAGGTGTGCGCCCACGTGATGCGGTTGCCCACTCCTGCCGCTCCCGCCACCAGTCCGAGTCCCAGCTGCGGCTCGGACAGAAGCTCGGAGACAGTCATCGCCATGGGCGGCCTCCCTGCACGCGCGGTTAGACGTTCGTATAAACAAATCTTACGCGTTGTGGAACCTGTCGATACCGGGCGTGACGCGGCTCACCCATGCTTGAAGGGTCCGATCCCCAGCTCGATGACGAGCACCACGAGAGAGGGTTGCCATGACCGCAACCACCAACCTCATTGACGACGCACCGCTGACCACGTTCCACAAGAAGCTCACCTTCTTCGCCTCCGGTGGGCCGTTCATCGACGGGTATGCGCTCTCGATCATCGGCATCGCCTTCATCACGATGACCCCCGGCCTCCACCTGAGCGTGGCGGAGATCGGCCTCATCGGAGCGGCGAGCCTGATCGGGATCTTCTTCGGCGGAGCCGTGTTCGGGTACCTCACCGACAAGATCGGCCGGCACAAGATGTACATCGCCGATCTACTGGCGCTGGCCATCTTCTCGGTGCTCAACGGCTTTGCCACCGAAGTCTGGCAGGTCGTGGCTTGCCGGCTCCTCCTCGGCATGGCCATCGGCGCCGACTACCCGATCGCCACCTCGCTGCTTGCAGAGTTCCTCCCGCGCAAGGTCCGCGGCAGGTTCCTCGGCGCCACGTTCGTCGTGTGGGCGATCGGCGCCGCGACGGCCTTCGCCGTCGGCTTCCTCCTCAAGGACGCCGGCCCGGACGCGTGGCGGATCATGGTCGCGAGCCCAGCCGTCTTCGCGGTCATCACGCTGCTCTGCCGTCTCGGCACGCCCGAGTCACCCCGCTGGCTCCTCTCGCGCGGCCGGCGCGAGGAGGCGCGCGCCGTCGTCAAGAAGGTCTACGGGCCGCAGTACGACATCACAGACATCAGCTCCGAGCCCGCCGCCGAGGCGCGTCCCGGCACGTTCGCGGACATCTTCCGCGGCCGCTTCTGGAAGCGCACCCTCTTCGTCGCGATCTTCTGGACTGCGCAGGTGATCCCGCTCTTCGCCGTCTACACCTTCGCCCCGGATCTGATGGCGTCCTTCGGGTTGACGGGCGACGCGAATCTCTACGGCGGCTCGTTCCTGATCTCCATGATCTTCGTGGTCGGCGGGGTGCCGGGCCTGTGGCTGGTCGAGCGGATCGGCCGACGGCGGCTCCTCCTCTGGTCGTTCGGCATCATCGTCGTGGCCCTGGCCATCCCAGCCTTCATCCCGAACGTGAGCGCCGCACCGCTATTCCTGGCCCTCGCGGTATTCGCCCTCGCCTCGGGCGCCTCAAGCTTCCTCGAGGTCGTCTACCCGAACGAGCTGTTCCCCACCGAGATCCGCGCCACCGCCGTCGGCTTCGGCACCGCGATCAGCCGTGTCGGCTCCGCAGCGAGCACGTACCTCATGCCGGTGGCGATCGTGTCCTTCGGCGCCGCGGGATCGCTCCTCATCGGCGCCGTCATCTCCCTCGTGGGGCTCGTCGCCACCTTCCTCCTGGCGCCCGAGACTGCGAACAAGTCACTCCACGAGCTCACCGCCGGCGACCGCCCGGCCCAGCTGGCCCACACCAAGTAAGGAATCAGCATGACTACCCATCGCCCCATCGGACCCGTCGACGCCACCAAGGTGCCCCGCTACGCCGGGCTCGGGACGTTCGCTCGCCTCCCGCAGATCGACCGCGTGCCGGACTATGACATCGCGATCGTCGGCGTCCCGTTCGACGGCGGCACCTCCTTCCGCCCAGGCGCTCGCTTCGGTCCCGCCGCGGTCCGCGAGGCCTCCCGCCTCCTGCGGCCCGGCTACCACGTGGAGCTGGACGTCGAGCCGGTTACCGAAGTCCAGGTGGTTGACGCCGGGGACATCGCCTGCACGCCGTACGACATCACCCGGGCCGTGCGCGAGATCGAGGAGCAGGCCCTGCCGCTGCTCGGCCCGGACAAGCGGCTCATCTCGATCGGCGGGGACCACACGATCGCACTGCCGATGCTCCGGGCGCTGGCCAAGGTACACGGCCCCGTGGCGCTGCTTCACTTCGACGCCCACCTCGACACGTGGGACACCTACTTCGACCAGCCCGTGACGCACGGCACCATGTTCCGCCGGGCCTTCGAGGAAGGCCTCCTCGTGCAGGACAAATCGATGCACGTGGGCATCCGTGGCCCCGTATATGACCGCGAGGACTTCCTGCGGGACCACGAATTCGGGTTCCAGATCATCCGGTGCTCCGACCTGGACGTCATGGGCGTCCAGGCCGCCGTTGCGCAGGTCCGCGAACGCTTGGGCGACACCCCGGTGTACGTCTCCATCGACATCGACGTCCTCGACCCCTCGCACGCCCCGGGCACCGGGACCCCGGAGATGGGCGGTCTGCTCTCTAGGGAGCTCCTGGCCCTGCTCCGTGGGCTCAACGGCATCAACATCGTCGGCGCGGACGTGGTCGAGGTGGCACCGGCCTACGATCATGCGGACATCACCACCCTCGCCGCGGCAACCGTGGTGTTCGATCTCCTCGGCCTGATGGTGAATCGGGACAAAGAGAGGGCAGGTCTCGGCCGTACCCTCGCCAAGCGCGAGTCGGTGTCCGCGTAGCTGCCAGCGCACGACGGCGGTGGGCCCCCGCCGTCGTGCGCTTCGGTGGCGCCGTCTCTTGCGACATATATCCGTGGCAGAGGCGGGCGGCCTTGGCTTCGGTGGCCCCGCCGTCCCCACTGCGGTCGTTCCGGAGCACTTCACCGGCACAGGGCCGGGCGCTGCCTGCGCTACAGTTGGGCCGAATCAGCCTGTGAGCGCCCTCCTGAGAAGAACGGTGAGGATCCCGGGCGTTTCAGGGGCTGAGGGGGCTTCGATGATTTCGTTACTCTGGCGCGCTGCGACGATCGTGATCGGCGTGGCACTTGCCGGGCTTCTCGTGGCCAATGCGTCTGGATTGAATCCGTTCCAGCCGCAACAGGTCGACCGCAGCCAGCCGGCACTTCTGAAGTCGATCAACGACATCAGCGAGTACCACGCTGCTGTCGGCAACCTGCAGGTGGTGGTCGACATCGAAGACAACGTGACTTGGGTTCCCTCTGTCATTGCGGGCCGGCGAACGCTGTTTGTCGCGGCGGGCACCGTCGACGCTTATGTCGACCTCGCTGGCATCGCGGGCCAGGATGTGGTGCTCTCCCCTGACGGCAAGTCAGCAACGGTGAGGCTGCCGAAGGCGCAGCTCGACAAGCCGAACCTTGACCACGACCGGTCCTATGTCTTCTCGCAGGACCGCGGGGTCCTCGACCGGATTGCGGATGCAATGGAGACGCCCCAACAAGCTCAGTTCTACAAGCTCGCTGAAAGCAAGCTGGCCGCGGCCGCCGAGGACTCGGAACTTCGAAAGCGCGCTGCGGAGAACACCAAATCAATGCTCACCGGCCTGTTCAAGGCCAGCGGAATCAGCGTCACCTTCCTCGACGACGCGGCCTAGTAGCCGGCTCTGAGCTCGGCGCCTCGCCGAGGTACGAATACGCCGTCGCCCGCGAGATCTCCAGCAGAGCTGCGACAGGTCGATCCGCTTTGGGCATCTGCAGCACGCCCTGCTGGTCGAGCTAGGTCGGGATCGCATTCCGGTCGTCGCAGCACATCTGGTCCACGGGCTTGCACCACGGGGGGGTCCCAGGCAGCCGCCGGCCGACGGCCCTGAAGCCGCGGCAGCCGAACACGTTGTGGTCCGCCCTGGTTGTGGGGCACGGATCTGCGAGCTCAGCCGACCGCTGCGGCTTCCGGGGCGTCAGTGGTCAGGCCGGCGAGACTGGCCGCCTCTGGTCCTGGGGCGAGGTCGGCTGCTGCCGGCCGAATGACGCGGGCCGCGGTGAGGACCTTCTGCAGGGTCTCATCGAGCTCTTGGGCCAGGCACTCCGCTGCGATCACATGGTCGGGTCTGACCACGAGCGCGGAGAACGGCCGAGCATCGAACCAGCGCTTCACCTCCCCTGCAGGGTCACCGACGACGGTGACACCGGCGGCCGCGTGCGAGGTCGCCCAAGGGAGCTGCGCAGCGGGCACGACGTGCACGAGCGTGGCGCCGAGGAGAGGCAGCAGCTCCGCAGTGGAGCAGGAGATGAGCGCGGCCGGGTCGTTGTTCCACACGATGACGCGCCAGTCGGTACCGGTCGCGTCGTCGAGCAGCTTCTCGGCCCCGTCCGCGGTGCGGACCCGCGGCTGTGGGAACAGTGTGCCGACCGAGAGGGGAGAGTCGGCGGTGACCGGCACCGATTTCGAGTGCGGGAGCGACGACGGCACGACGACGCCGCGTCCGTACTGCGGCATCGGCTTGAAGCCCTGCGACGAGACCTTTGCCTTGAGCTTCGGCAGCTTGGAGATCACTGCGGCGCTGAGGTCGCGCGCGGCCGAGGCCAGGCGGCTCCGGTTCGTCATCAGCCGGGACATGTTCAGGGACAGGCCGATCATGGCCGCGACGTGGTCCCGGCGCTCCTGGTCGTAGGTGTCCAGAAGTGTGGCCTCCGCACGGCCGTCGACCACGGCGGCGAGCTTCCAGCCGAGATTGACCGCGTCACGGATGCCGGAGTTCCAGCCCTGGCCGGCGACCACGGGCATGACATGGGCGGCGTCACCGGCCAGCAGCACTCGACCCTTCCGGAAGGTTCCGGCGATCCGGGCGTTGAAGGTGTAGACCCTTCGCCGAATGATGTCCAGAGAGCTCGGATCAGAGACGTGTTCGGCGAGCATCTCGTGGACGAAGGCATCCGTTTCCGCGCGGTCTTCCTCGCCCGGGAGGACATTGAACTCCCAGCGGCGGATGCCGTGCGGGAGCGAGAGCGTGGCCCACCCGCGCTTCGGGTCGCCACCGAAGACGGCGTGGGGCGTGCCAATCGGGTCGTTCGCGACGTCGATGACCAGGCCCGGGGTCTTGCGGGTCTCTCCCTCGAAGGTGATGCCGAGCGCTTTTCGCGTGCCTGAGCTCCCGCCGTCGGCCGCCACCACCCATTTCGCGCGGACCGCGCGCTCTCCCTCGGGCGCGCGGCACTGTACGGTCACGCCTTCGCCGTCCTGCCTCAGCTCCGTCATCCGGGTCTCGAACTGGACCCGGACGTTGGCGAAGCGGTCCAGGCCGTCGAGCAGCACCCGGTCGACGAGAGGCTGGACGAAGCCGTTCCGTCTCGGCCAGCCGAAGACCCGGGTTGTCGGGTCGATGACACCGATGACCTTTCCCCGTCCATTGACCATGCGGATCTGCTGGTCGGGCACCGTGTGCGGCAGCACCTTCTCGACCAGGCCGATGCCCTGCATGACCCGCATGGCCTCGTCGTCGATGCCCACCGCTCGCGGGTAGTCGATCAATTCGCGGCCCGCCTCGAGCACGACGACGTCGATCCCACGCAGCCCGAGCAGGTTGGCCAGAGTCAGGCCGACAGGGCCCGCCCCGATGATCACGACGTCGGTGTCGTAGCCCATTGTTCGCTCCTTAGCGCCTTGATAGCAGACCGTGCCATGGTGTTCAGAAATACGAGGTCGATGCCGAGGCCGACGTAGTCGACCAGCCCGTCGTCGAGGAGTTCCCTCGCATACTCGGCGGAGGCGCAGTAGATTCCGAGGGTGAGGCCCGCGAGGCGGGCCTTCGCGGACAGTTCGATGATGGCGTCGCGCACTGGACCGTCGGCCCAGTCGCCGCGGCCGGGAAGTCCGTAGCTCACGGCGAGGTCCGCTGGCCCGATGTACACCGAGTCGATTCCCTCGACCGCGAAGATCGCGTCGGCGTTCTCGAGTCCTGCGCGTGTCTCGATCTGGACCACCGCAGAGACGGCGCGGTTGCCGGCTGCTGTGTAGTCGTGTCCCGGGTAGAGGGCGGGGCGGGAGGGGCCGAGGCTGCGGCTGCCCAGCGGTGGGTATTTCGTGGCGGCGACCAGCCGGGAAGCTTGCTCCGCCGTCTCCACCGTGGGTGCGATGATGCCGCGTGCACCGGAGTCCAGGAGCCTTAGGATCGCCGCGGCGTCGATGGCGCCGACCCGGGCGTAGGCGTACTCGCTCTGCTCGCGGGGAATCGCGCGAAGCATCCGGCACGCGTCGTCGAGTCCGATCTCGCCGTGCTGCAGGTCTACGATCACGCCGTTGTAGCCGGACGACAGCACGAACTCGGCGACGGCCTGCGATGCGAGCGCCTGGTGCAGCAGCGCGGGGGCGTGCGGCCCCGATGCCAGGGCAGCCTGCTTCACCGTGGCCCCGCGTTTGCGGCCTCGGCGAGGCGCTTCGCGTGCGCTGCCGCGTTCGCGCCTCCGAAGACCGGGACGATCTCGCGACGCGCGAAGCACCACCCGCCGTCGACCTTGCGGTACTGCTCGCGGAACTCGCCGACGCTCGCGGGCTTGAGCACGTCCTCGGCGGCATCGCGGAAGGTCAGGTACGTGACGGTGCCGGTGAGGACCCCGTTCTCCCAGGCCAGACGGATCCCGCCGATGAAGTGCCGTCCGACGACGTCGGTCTGCTGGGCACGCTTTGCTCCCCAGGCCCTGATCGCCTCGCGGCCGTTCATGGTGCCCAGCGGTCCTTCGGTGACGGCGTCCTCGGCGTAGAGCTCCCAGGTGGTGTCGGCCTGGTTGTGGTCGAGGCGGTAGAGCAGTTCGGAGATGAGCTGCTCGATCTCGATTCGGGTCTCGATGTCGACGCCGTATGTTCTCTCTGTCATCGGTCTGTCCTTAGCTGTTCGAGTCAAGGGTCGCAGTCACGCGGCCCAGTCCTGTGATGGTGGCGATGCACTCGACGTCGGCTGGCCAGGGCTCGATGTAGCCGATCGAGCCGGAGAGCAGCAGCTCGCCGGCGCGCAGCGGCTGTCCGATGCGCATCGCGGTCTCGGCGAGCCACTTGACCGCGTTGATCGGGTCGCCGAGCACGTTGCTGCCGATCCCGCGGGTGATCTCGAGGCCCTCGGCGGTCGTGATGACCATTTCCGCGGCCGTCAGGTCGACCTCACCGTAGGCGTGTCGCTCCTCGCCGAGCACCAGCCCCCCGCACCCGGCGTTGTCGGCGATGGTGTCCACGATCGCGCCGACGTTGCCGGGGAAGCGGAAGTCGACGATCTCGAACGCCGGGGTGATGTAGTCGATCGATTCCCTGATGGCCTCGAGCCGGGTGTCGAGGATGTCCTCCTTCAAGGCGAACGCGACTTCGGCCTCGATGCGCAGGAAGTTGAAGCGCGACTGGGCCAGTCTGGCGCCCGAGGGGAACACCATGTCGTCGTGGATGATCCCGTAGTCCGGCTCGAAGACGCCGACGCGCTGCTGGACGAGCGGGTTGGTGAGCCCGACCTTGCGGCCTGCGCGCTTCACGCCGAGCTCGGCCTCGCGGCGGGCGGCGACGATCTCCGAGATACGGTATGCGGACTCGAGGTCGTGGTCGGGCAGGCGGGGGCTGACGTAGTCGATCGTGTACGTCCCGCGGCGGGCGAGGTAGATCTCGTCGGCGATCTCCTCGATGGTCTGCTCGCTCGCAGTGCTGGTCACCCTTTCCTCCTCAGGAAGTCGAGCGTGTGCTCGTTGAAGGCATCGGAGCCCTCCCACTGCGGCCAGTGGGCGGCGTCGGTCACGAGCAGGTACTCGCCATCGGGGATGGCCGCCGCCAGCTGCTCGCCGACCTCCGGGCCGCCCGTCGGCTCGTGGTCCGTCCAGACCAGCAGCGCCGGCACCGGAATCGCCGCGTAGTCCTCGACGGTGACACGGTTGCGCCAGCGCGTTTCGGGTTGGCGCAGCACGGAGATGTGGCGCATGGATTCCTCGAACCCCGGCTGCGAGTAGATGGCCTGGCGGACCTTCACCAGCTCGTCGGTGATCTTCTCCGGGTCGTGGATGACGACCTGGAGTCGCTTCCTAACGTTGTCATAGCTGGGGTCGGCGACTGCCTGTGCGCTCACCGACTGGGCCCGGTCGACCCGCTGCTCGCCCACGACCCGGCCCCCGGGAGCGCTCAGGACGATGGTGCGCAGGCGCTCGGGGTGATGGGCGGCGAACTTGATCGCGATCCAGCCGCCGAGGGATTCTCCGATGAGGTGGACCTGGTCGAGGCCGAGGGCGTCGAGCAGTGCCAGCAGGTGTGCCTCGTACTCGGGGATCTCGAGGTCGTGGTCGCTCAGGGTCGTGAATCCGTGCCCGGGGTAGTCGTAGCCGATGACGTGGTAGCGGGCCGCGAGGGCGCGGATGTTCTGCGTGAAGGCTTCGATGTGTCCGCTCGTGCCATTGAGCAGCACGATCGTCTGCTCGCCGTGGCCGACGTGCAGCACGCGGGTGCGCCACGCTCCGACCTGGACGTATTCCAGCCGGTGGGGAAGATCCGCGACGGCCTCCCAGAAGGTGACCGGCTCAGGGCCCTGGCCAGGGACGGGGGCGTATGCGGGGGCGCTCACGGAGCCACCGTGATCGCGGCCTGGATGCCGAAGCCGGCGCCCCAGGTCTTCACCGGCCAGTAGTGGTCGACGGCGACCCGGTACGTCCCGGCCGTGGAGAGCGCGGCATAGGCTGCGATCCAGCTCCGCATCTCATGCGCGGCCGATCCGCCCTCGGCCAAGAACCAGTCGTTCGCCCAGCCGTCCACTTCGCTCAGGTCCCCCGAGCGGAACGTGTCCAGGAGCAGCCGGTCCCACTCCTCGTTCAAGGGATCGCTCGGGGCGTTGCCGTCCGCGATCGCTTGGATTCCTTGGACGATCTTCTGCTCGCGTTCCACACGCTCCTGGCGGGTGGGGGCGTACGCAATGAGACGCTCCTGCATGGTTCCGGGGGCACCCTCCCATCGTGGGATCGGTGGGTTGTGCGAAATGCCTCCGGAGGCGACGAAGAGCACCCGCTTGTCGAGCGCCTGGGCCGCCTTGCCGAAGGCCTCGCCCATCTCACGGACCCGGCGCATCGGGGTCAGCGGCATGCCGAGCGAGTTCACGAACACCGGGACGATCGGCTGCGCGAAGTCCTTGCCGAACACGAAGTCGAGCGGTTGAACGACCCCGTGGTCAACCTTCATACGCTCTGAGCGGCCGATCTCGATCCCTTGCTCGAGCACGTGGGCGTGCAGGGCGCGGGCAGCGGCGCTGTCCACCGGGAGTGGGCCCTCGGTGGTGTTGTAGTCGCCGACGCCTTCAGCTTGGGCCCCCACCGCCCACGGCGTGATGAGCGAGTAGAGCTGGCCGTTGAAGTGGTCTGGGCCGAAGACGACGACGACCTCGGGATCGTAGTCCTTCACGAACGCCTTGACCTCGTCGATTGCAGACTCGATCTCGGCGAAAGTGCGGCCACCGGGGTCGACATTTCCGAAGGATGGAGCGTGGGACAGGGCTGCCACCGCTAGTGTCATGCCATTTTCCTTTCAAGAATCATTTTTCTAGAATTTTCGTTCTAGAAATGCCAGCCTTCCCTTCCGGGCGTCTGTGGGACACGACGCCCGGAAGGGAGGTTTCACTTGGCCGGGGAAGCGAGTGGCTCGCTTGCCCCGGCGGCGCCTTCCGACGCCGTCGCCCGCTTCCGTTGCGCGGACTCGAGCGCGCTGAGGCCGACGATGGTCAGGGCAGAGACGACCAGCGGCAGCGCGAAGATCACGAACACGGTCGGCACCGGCATGTGGGCGTCGAACGCAGCGCCCGCCAGGATCGGGGAGGCGATGCCGCCGATGCGCCCAGCGCCAGCCACGATGCCATAGCCGGTGGCCCTGGCCAGAGTCGGGTACAGCTTGGGGATGATCTGGTAGAAGCCCGTCACCCCGGCGCTGAAGAAGAAGGAGGCGACGAAGAGCTCGATCAGCGATGCCGGCAGGTTCGTCTCGATGAAGCCGAACAGGGCGACGCCGCCAGCGCCGACGATGAGGAAGAGGGGGGTGAGGATGCGCGGGTTCACGCGGGTGGAGATGAAGCCGAACACCAAGGCCCCGATGATTCCGCCCAAGCCCAGGGACAGTGTGGTCGGAGCCGCCAGTGCCGGGTTCTTCGTCGCCGCCGCGAGGGTATTCGGAGCCCACGCGTTGGCAAAGTAGAACACGACGAGGAATGAAATGTAGCCGATGATCATGAGCAGCGTCTGGCCGACCAGCTGCTTCGAGAAGACGGTGCGCAGTGCACTGCTGCCCTCGCGTGCTGGCAGCTGGCTCTCGGGCAGCCCGGGCAGGGGGTCGTGGCCCATCCGGGCGAGGGTGCTGTTGAGGCGCTCGAGCGAGCCCGGCTTACGGCGCGCGGCGAGCCAGGCGATCGACTCGGGGAAGAGCGCGACGGCGAGCACGATGGCGATGACGGACAGCACGACGCCGACCCAGAACGCGAACCGCCAGCCCTGCACCGGCAGCAGCGGTCCGATGATGACGGCGCCCAGCACGGCTCCGATGTTGATGGCGGCGGAGTAGACCGCCATGACCACCGGGTACACGTGCCGGTTCGAGTATTCGGCGGCGATGACGCCGACCACGGAGATGAGTGCACCGACACCGAGGCCGGTCACGATCCGCGCCCACATCATGCCTGCCATATCGGTCGCGAAAGGCGAGGCGAGCATCCCGACGGCGACGATGCAGGTCCCCACGATCGCGATGCGCCGCCGGCCGACCTTGTCCGCAATGGGTGCGACGATGACCGAGCCGACGACCATGCCGATGAGAGCGCCCGAGAGCACCACGCCGATCATGCTGGCCGAGGAAGCGAACTCCTTGGTGACGTAGGGGGCGACGAAGGCCATCATGGCGGCGTCGTAGCCTTCGAGGACCGTCAGCACGATGGCGGTGACGACGGCGAGGATCTGGAACCGGCTCATCTTCGAACCGGCAATCAATTCTGTGACCTTCATGAGTGCCTCTCTGCGCGAGACCCGTCATCGTCTGTTCGGGTTTCGTAGCGCGTGCTCAGGCCGATGGCGCAACGCTGCGCAGGCACGGCCGGAACGGTCGGGGTCTTGTAGGTGGAGTCGTTCTCCAGAGTGCAGGGGCTACTTCGGCTCAGCGAATTCTAGAATGCAGGTTCTGGATTGATGCGACGGTATATCGTGGGTCACACAGGCGTCAAGGGTTTGAGGGTCGGTGACGATCCGGGAAGTTGGTGAGCATGGCCAAGCGCAGGAGTGTGCACTACACGACGCCCGAGAACGAGAAGGCAATCCTTGACGCCGTCCTGGGCCTCGCCGTTGAGGCAGGCTACGAGGGGACCACCATGTCCGAGGTTGCGCGCGTCTCGGGGCTCCCTATCGGCTCGGTGTACTGGCACTTCGAGAACAAGGAGAAGCTGTTCGTCGCGCTGTTGGACTACTGCTTCGGGCTCTGGCGCGATTCGGTCGGGGGGCGGAGCCAGCGCGAGTTGCTGGGCAGCTCGATCGCGGGCGCGGCTGCCCCTCGCTCGAACCCCGCCAACGCGAAGCACGCGTTCTGGGTCATCGGCCTGGTCTTCGCGCTCGAGAAGCGTCTGGAGGACAACGAAGCGCGCCAGAAGTACCTTCAGATCCGCGCGGACATGTTCGAGACCGCCCTAGGGCAGGTGGGCGGACAGTTCCCAGCGGAGGCCCTCGGGGCGGACCCGGATTTCGCGCGGAAGATCGTGGCCTTCGGCCGCGCGCTGACCGAGGGGTTCTACGTATCGGCCTCGGCTGGCGATGACGTCGACTTCCAGGAGCTCGCTGAGCTGTCGACCCTGGCGGTCGACCTGCTGACCGAACACTATGCGAAGCGCGGCGCCGAGGCGAAGTCGAAGGAGGGGGAATCCTGATGGCCGAGGCCGAGAAGGTCGCGATCGTCGTCGGGGGCGGATCCGGCATCGGCGCGGCGAGCATCGCCGAGCTGGCCTCTTCCGGCTACCGCATCGCGGCGCTGTCGCCCTCGGGCCGGGCTGCGGCCCTCGCGCGGGACCTCGGGGGCGTCGGCATCGACGGTTCGAACCGTTCGGTCGACGACCTCCGCGAGGTTGTCGACCTGGCGGTCTCGACTTACGGCCGCGTCGACGCGGTCGTCAACTGCACAGGCCACCCGGCCAAGGGCAAAGTGCTCGAGCTGAGCGATCAAGACTGGCTCGACGGCCTAGAGCTCTGCCTGCTCAACGTGGTCCGCATGGCACGCATTGTCACCCCCCACATGCTGGAGGGCGGGGGCGGGTCGATCGTCAACATCTCGACGAGCTCGCCCTTCGAACCGAACCCCGCCTACCCGGTCTCGGCAACCATCCGCGCTGGCCTTGCCTCGTTCGCCAAGCTCTACGCGGACGAGTACGGCCCGCAGGGCGTCCGCATGAACAACGTCCTGCCCGGCTTCACCAAACCGGACCCAAGCACCGTGCCCGCCGAGTGGACCTCTCGCATCCCTCTGCGCCGTGCTGCCAGTACGGCCGAGGTCGCCCGCGTCGTCCGCTTCCTCGCCAGCGATGAGTCGAGCTACATCACCGGCCAGAACATCCGCGTCGACGGTGGCAGCTCCCGGGCGGTCTGACCGGTCCACCGCAAGGTCATGCGCCAATCCTCCGCGCAGATTCGAGCAGCGGCTCGAGTGCGCCGTCGAGTAGCTCCTCGCGCAGCGTGATGACGGCCAGACAGGCGTTCGGACGCAGTCCATCTGAACCGATCGGGACTGCCAACGCATACGCGCCCGGTTCAACCTCACCGGCAGTGCGCACCCAGCCTCGCGAGCGCGCCTCGGTCAGGACGGCGGGGTCGTCTGGGCGGGCAGGGTGGAGGGAACGCAGCGCCCACGTGGCGGCGCCATGGTCGAAAGGGTAGCTTGCACCCTCGCTGAGCGAGAGATGGAAACCCGCCGAACGCGGGGCCTCCACCAGGAGTGCGTAGGCTGCCCCGGCCTGCTCCACGAATAGGGCGACCGTCACGCCCAGCCTGTCGCACAGGCGCCTGACCTCGGGCAGCGCTTCCTCACGGAAGACTGCCACACCGTTGCGCGCCAACGGGATCAGGCCTGCGCCAGCCCGATACCGCCCATCGCCTCCGCGCGTGATGAGGCCGCCCTCTGAAAGGGTCTGAAGCAACCGCGAGGCGACGCTGCGGTGGATGCCCAATCCAGCCGCCACTTCCTGGATCGAAAGCCCGGAGCGCGACATTGCCACGGTCTTGAGCGCCTGAATTCCGCGGGCCAGCGTCTGCGACCCCTGCGGGGCTGAGCGCGAGTTCTCGGGCATCCTCACAGCGTATCCGCGCTCCTCGTGTCACTTGACAACAGCAGACATGCTAACCATTATTTACGCAGAATATACCGGATATGTGCACTATCTGCACAAGTAGTGCTGATGAGGAGGGTTCAATGACGATCCCCGAGGCAATCGCCACGCTTACCGACGCCGTCGACGACGTGTACTGGCGCGACGAGTACCAGGCGATCACCGAGGACGATGCGTTCCTGCAGCGCACCGTCAAGGCGGCTGATCTGCCGTCGTTGCTCGTCGCGCTCGCCGCCGTCACAGGTGACTTCGAGATCCTGCGGCCGGCGCTTCGGCCGCCGTTCCCGCCTGCGGACGTCGTTCCGGCGCCGCAGGGCGGACTGACTGTCGAAGCGCAGGCCGAGGCGCGCGAACTGGCACTCAGCGCCCTCAAGCGGGTCCGCGATGATCGCCTGAACAAGCCGCGCCGCCTCGACGCGACTCAGACGCGCGTCCTCCTTGATTTCCTCACCAACGGAGCCAGCGATGCGGACACCGAGCTGCTGACCCACGAGCTCGACCTCGCGCCCAAGAAGCTCGGCGCCCCCGACTGGACGTTCGAAGGGGTCGCCCAGGGCCGGGACTTCAGGGTGGCGGTGATCGGCACGGGCATGTCCGGCATCGCCGCCATGTACCGTCTGAGCCAGGCAGGCGTGCCGTTTACTGCCTTCGAGAAGAACTCCGAAGTCGGCGGCGTATGGTGGGCCAACACGTATCCCGGGGTCCGCCTCGACACCCCCACCTTCGCCTACAGCTACTCCTTCGCCCAGCGCACCGACTGGCCGAGCGCCTACGCCCGCGGAGAGGAGATCGAAGAGTACGCGCTCGAGATCGTGGACCGTGCTGGCCTGCGCGAGCACGTTGTCTTCGACACCGAGGTCACCGCTCTCACGTGGGACGAGCAGCGCGGCGACTGGGAGGTCAGAACCCGCTCGAGCAGCGGCACCGAGGTGGTCCACTACTTCAATGCGGTCATCTCGGCCGTCGGTCAGCTCGAGCGGCCGAACATTCCCGACTATCCGGGGCGCGGTGACTTCCATGGCACGCAGATGCACTCGGCGCGGTGGGACCACGGGGTGGATCTGGCCGGCAAGCGGGTCGCCGTCATCGGCACCGGCGCGAGCGCCTACCAGATCGTCCCGGCGATCGTGGACAGCGTCGCGCAGCTGACCGTGTTCCAGCGATCAGGGCCGTGGATGATCCCGGCGCCGAACTACCACGACCGCACCTCCTCGGCACTGAGCTGGCTGTGCGAGCACGTCCCCTACTACGGGCAGTGGTTCCGTCTCTCCGGCTTCTTCCAATCTGCCACCGGACGGGCGCACACCGTGATCGCCGCCCCCGGCTGGGAGCGCGAGGATTCGGTCTCTCCCGTCAACCTCAAGGTCCGCCAGATCCTCACCGATATCATCAGCCGCCAGTGGAAGGACCATCCCGAGATCGTCGCCACCGTGGTGCCGAACTACCCGCCAGGCGGCAAGCGGATGCTGCGCGACAACGGTGTGTGGGCCGAAGCCCTGCAGCAACCGCACACGCGCATTGTCACGAGCGGCATCGACCACTTCACCGAGAACGGAATCGCAACCGCCGACGGGGAGGTCCACGAGTTCGACGCGGTCATCTACGCAACCGGATTCCAAGCCTCCGACTTCCTCGACCCGATCGAGGTCCGCGGCGCGACGGGCGAGACCCTCAAGGAGCACTGGGACGGCGACGCCCGCGCGTGGGCCGGCATCTCAGTGCCGGGCTACCCGAACCTCTTCATGATCATGGGCCCGAACACGAACTATGTGGTGCACGGCAGCCAGCACTTCATGATGGAGTGCGCAGTCGAATTCGCGGTCGAGGCCATCCATCAGATCCTGCTGCGGGGCGTGAAGGGCTTCTCCGTGACGCGACCCGCGCTCGACGACATCGTCGCGAAGGTCGACGCCGCGAACGCCACCCGCGCCTGGGGGCAACCGCAGGTGCGCAGCTGGTACAAGAACCGCCGCGGCCGGGTATCCCAGATCTGGCCGTTCAGCCACATCGAGTACTGGCAGCTCACCCATGAGGTCGACTTCGACCGCGATTTCACAGTGCACCACTGACCGAAGGGGACGGGAGAAATCGTGCCAGTTGACGCCGCCAGCCAGAAGATGCTCGACGCGATGCGTGCGGCCGAGGCCCCACCTGCCATGGTGATCTTGGCCGAAGACGACATCTTGCGAGACGAAGGGCAGGCTTACGCTGACCGCTCGGCTGGTGCAGGAGTCCCCGTGTCTACACGCCTCATCGAGGGCCAGATGCATGGCTTCCTCGCCCAGGTGCATCTCCTGCCTGGTGCCCTCACCACTCTCGAAGACATGGCCGCCTTCCTTAAGACCCGCTACGCCAGGAGGCCCGCCGAACTGAGAGGCTGAGAGGTCGGCATGAGGCTCGCGTCCCGGGATCCGTCTCGGTGTCAGTCCCGTGCGAAGGTCATGTGAACGACGCCGCTCTCGGCCACCTCGCTGCTGACCGTGTAGCCGGCCTCGAGCCCGCGCAGGTCCTGCCACAGGTTCTGCCCGCGGCCTAGCAGGATCGGTGAGATGGCCACGTGCAGCCGGTCCACGAGCCCGGCCCGCAGGAACGCGCGCACGGTGTCCACGCCGCCGCCGATCCGCACGTCGGCTCCGCCCGCGGCGTCGATCGCCTTGGCGAGGGCCTCCTCGGGGGTGGTCGAGAGGAAGTGGAACACCGTGCCGTTGTCGAACTCGATGGGCGCGCGGTCGGCATTGTGGGTGAGGACGAAGACCGGGGCGTGGAACGGCGGCTCGTCGCCCCACCACCCGCGCCAGTCCGGATCGTCGGGAAAGGTGTGCAAGCCGAACATGCCCGCGCCCATGATCTCGGCGCCGATGCCCTCGAAGTACTCCGCGCCGTAGCGGTCGTCGACGCCGGTGGTCCCCTCACCCGAGCGGTCACCGAGCACCCTCTCGCGGAACGTCCTAGTGCCCGTGTAGGCCGCGACGAGGCGCGGCCAGTCCTCGCCCATCGGGTTCTCCGGCGTCTGGTCGGTGGTCGAGGCGTAGCCGTCGAGGGAGATGTTGAGGTCGGCGCGAACGGCCATGGGAGGCTCCTTGGCAATGGTGGGTGACGTAGCGCTTCGGCGACGCTGCCCGTCCGTCGTTGGGCCTCGTCGTCCAGAGCCATTGTGCCGCTCGGGCTTCCGCTGGGCGAGGAAGCGCCGCTCACCGCCGCGTCGGTTCACGAGACCCTAGCCCACGATCACCAGACCGTAGCCCTCGGCGGCCAGGCGCTCGGCGTAGGCTCGGCCGATCCGGAGCGTCGCCTCCAGCGTGCGTCGCGTTCAGAAGGGCACGTCCCCGACGCCTACCGTCGTGACGAACTCCGCGAACAGCCCCGGCCACGCCATGACCCCGTAGGGCGTTCGCGCCACGACGATGCGGCTGTGCGGCATCCGGTCGTGCAGCGCCCGCGCGGTGGTCAGCGGGTGCGAGCGGTCCCCGCTCCACGCGAGGATCAGGGCCGGCACCTCGATCATGGCGACCTGCTTCTTCTTCGGCAGGTCGGTCGCCGCGGCGCCCCGCATCACGCTCGGGAGAAGTCGCTCGGGCACGGCGACGCCCGTCTCGGGCGCGTCGGCGAGCGCGGGCGGCGTCGGCGCCGTCGAGCCGCGCTGCACGAACGCGGCAACGCCCTCCTGCTCGACCATGGCGGCGTTGGCCAGATAGGTCTCGCTCTGGGCCGCCCGGCTCTTCCACGCCGTCGGGGGCGTCACGAGGGTCATGGACGCGAAGCGCCCCGGGTCCCTCAGCGCCGCGTGCAGGAGGGTCCCGGTGCCCATCGACGGCCCCACCCCATGCACCTGCTCGCCGGGGGCGACGTGGTCGAGCAGGGCCAGCAGGTCCTCAGCGAGGCTCGGCCAGGTGTAGTCGGCCTCGACCAGCGTCCCCGTCGAGTGGCCGTGCCCGCGGGCGTCATAGCGCAGGACTCGGTGGTCCCGCAGCGCCCGCGCAAGGTTGAGGCCGAGCTGCGCGTCGCGCTCCCGGCTGGACGTCAGGCCATGCAGCTGCACGACGAGCGGACCGTCGGAGCCGGCGATCTCGTAGTCGAGGACCGCCCCGCGGGTCTGGAATGACGCCATGGGCCCTCCCGCGCACTGTCCCGAAACATGTGGGCCCTAGACTACGGCACCATGCGGCTCACCACGGTTGCCCACATGGCCCTGCCCGAAGGCTCCCTCGAGAGCTTCGCCGTGCGCGCTGTGCCCGACCCGGCGCGCGAACTGCCCGTCTCCTACGACCAGGGCCGCCACGTGGGACGCGGGGACCGCGAGGGGTCCTGGATGGCGGTGTCCTTCCGCCTGCCAGAGGCTGCGACGAGTGCCGCGACCCGTGCCGCGCTCGCGGACGCGTGGCGGGCCGTGATCGCGCGCCATGGCACCCTGCGCACCGTCTTCTCGCCGGACGGCCCGCGGGTCCGGCTGCACGAGGCAACGATGGACGACGGCGCGTGGCGGCGCCACGAGGTGGGGCCGCACCCGGCCGCCCGCGACGCGCTCCGCGCCCTGCTGGACGCCGAGTGCCGCCCGTTCGCCGCGCCGTCGTACCTCCTCGCCCTGGTGACGCCCGGCCCGGGCGAGCCGGACCCGCGCCCCGTCGTCGTCCTCGCGAGCGATCACGCCCACGTGGACATGTGGTCGCTGCTGATCCTGGCCCACGAGGTGCTTGAGGGGGTGACACCCGCGGCGCCCACGGAGAGCGCGGCCGCCGCGCCGGCTCCTGCGGCGGCGCCGCCCGCGTTCGCCGACCACACGCGGGCCCTCGCGGAGATGCCCGCGGCGCCGGCGGGCGTGATCGGGCACTGGGGCGAGATCCTGAGCGCGGGCGGCGGCGCGCTGCCGGTGTTCCCGCTGCCGCTGGGCGATCTGTCGCGGCCGTCCCCCGCGGCGGTCGAGGTCCGCGACGTGCTGGGCGAGGACGAGCTCGCCCGCCTCGAGGCCCGCGGGCGTCAGGAGGGCGTGCGCCTCCTGGCGGCGGTCCTGTCAGAGCTCGCGCAGCTGTTCCAGGACACCGCGGGCGCGCCGCTGCGCGCGGTATTCCCGGTCCACTCCCGCACCGAGCAGCGGTGGCGCGCGGCGGTCGGCTGGTTCATCACGAACGCGGTGCTCGACATCGCCTCGACGGACCCGGCTTCGTGCGCCGGGGCCGTCGAGGAGGCCGTGCGCCTGGGCGCCCATCCCCTGGCGCCGATCTTCGAGCGCATCGGCCCGGCGGTGGAGCCCCCCGGGATGTTCGCGATCTCGTGGCTGGACATGCGCCGCCTGCCGCTGGGCCTCGACCCCGCGCTCGAGCCGCAGTTCGTCTCCGCCGTGCTGCCCACGGACAACCTCATGGTCTGGTTCATTGCCGCCGGGGATGGGCTGCACCTGCGCTGCCGCTACCCGGACAACCCGGTGGCCCGCGCCACGGTGGGCGCGTGGCTCGACGAGTTCACGCGCCGGCTCCGCGCGGCCGCCCGGTCGAGGCGCGGGGGATGAGTGTCGGTGCAAGGACCCGCTGACGCTGCGGTGAGGCAGGCTGCCCGTTGACCGAGGTCAGGAGCTCATCGACGGCGGCCGCGGCGATCTCCCGGAACGGGACGCGCACGCTCGTCAGGGGCACAGCGAGTCGCGCCACAAGCGGGATGTCGTTGTAGCCGACCACCGAGAGGTCCTGCGGGATGCGCAGGCCGGCCCGCTGGATCACTGAGGTGAAGCCGATCGCCGTGTTGTCGTTGACCGCGAAAACCGCGGTGGGCCGCCGCGAGCCCGCCAAGAACGCCTCGGCCGCCGCCTCCCCGCTCTCCATGGAGAACGTCGAGGGATACGCGAACTCCGGCGGCTCCATAAGCCCCGCCTCGGCCAGGGCCCGGCGGTACCCCTCGCGCCGCGCCAACGCCGTGGGCGCCTCGTCCGGCCCGGCCACGATCCCGATCTCCCGGTGCCCGAGATCGATGAGGTGGCGTGTTGCGAGGTAGCCGCCCAGCGCGTCGTCGCCCGTCACGCTGGGGCTGATGCCGTACGCGCGCAGGGCGAGCACGTGCGGGATGCCGCGCTCCAGGAGCTCGGCGCACAGGCCGCCCTCCGTCGTCGCCGTCGTGAGGATGAGCCCGTCGACTCGTGAGGCGAGCATCGCGTGGCCGTTCTCCCGTTCGAGCCCCGGGTCGCCATAGGTCGTCGCGACGAGCGCGTGGTACCCGCGGGCTGCGCATGCCGCGGCGATCTCCTCGTACAGCGTGGCCATCACCGTGTCGGTGAGGCGCGAGACGAGCACCCCGATCGTGTTCGTCTGCCGGCGCCGGAGGTTGGCCGCGGACGGATTCGGCTCGTAGCCCAGGGACTCGGCCACCGCGCGGATGCGCGCCGCGGAGTCGCTGCGGTAGAACGTGTGCTCGCGGTTCATGGCCCGGGACACCGTGGACCTCGCAACCCCGGCCGCGTCCGCGACGTCGGCGATCGTGGGCCGCGACCCCGCGCGGGCCTCCTTGCCAGCCACCGCAACCTCCTCGAAATCAACCCTTGACGTGCTCCTGTGACCCAGCTTACCGTTGAAGCAATCGATAACGGAATCGATTCCCTCAGCCGAAGGAAACCTTCCGGACGGCATGAACCACACTCGAAGAGGAGCAACCATGAGCAGCATCGACCTCCGCGGCCTCGTCCCCGCACCGGTCACCCCGTTCACCCGCGACGGCGACGTGGACGTCGACGCGATCCACCGCCTCGGCAGCTGGCTCGGCAGCGTCGAGGGCGTCAAGGGACTTGTGGTCCTCGGCCATGCGGGCGAGGGCACGTTCCTGACCCAGGCCGAGCAGGCCCTCGTCATCTCCTCGTTCCGCGACGCCGTGGACGGCCGGCTGCCGATCATCGCCGGCATCACGGGCGAGGGCAACAAGGTCGCCGCCGAGGAGGCCCAGCGCGCCGTCGACGCCGGTGCTTCCGCCGGCCTGGTCTACCCGTCCCACGGCTGGCTGCGGTTCGGCTACCAGGAAGGCGCGCCCCAGAGCCGGTACAAGGGGATCTACGAGACCAGCGGCCTGCCGCTGATCCTGTTCCAGTACCCGGACGCCACCAAGGCCACCTACAACCTGGACACCCAGCTCGAGATCGCCGGCCAGGAGGGCGTGTTCGCCACGAAGAACGGCGTCCGCAACATGCGCCGCTGGGACACCGAGATCCCTGTGCTGCGCGCGGCCTTCCCCGAGCTGCAGATCCTCACGTGCCACGACGAGTACCTGCTGCACACCATGTTCGATGTGGACGGTGCCCTCGTCGGCTACGGCGGCCTCGCCCCCGAGCCGCTCGTGGAGCTCATCGCCGCCGGCAAGGCCAAGGACTACGCCAAGGCCCGCGAGGTCCACGACCGCCTCCTGCCCGTGACCAAGAACGTCTACCACCGCGGCTCGCACATGGAGGGCACGGTCGCGCTCAAGGAGGGCCTCGTGGCCCGCGGCATCCTCGAGCACGCCACCGTGCGCACCCCGCTGCTGCCGCTCGCACCCGGCGCTCACGAGGAGATCGCCCTGGCCCTCGCCTCGGCGCACCTCGGCCTCGCCTCCGTCCCGGCCCGCGCCTGAGCCGAGCCCATCCCGGCTGAGCGCACGACGGCGGGTGCCCGCCCGCCGTCGTGCGCCACCGCGGCGACAATGACGTCCCGACAGCTCCGCCCGTGCGCGGAGGGGAGGAATCCCACCACAATGACTGCTATGGCCAGCGGACAGACCTCCGCGACGCAGACCGAGATCGTCGCGCGGCTCGAGAGGCTGCCGATCACGCGGCGCCTCACGATGATCCGCGTCGTGATCGGCTCCGCCACCTTCTTCGACGCCTACACGGTGCTGGCGATCGCGTTCGCGATGCCCCAGCTCGTCACCGAATGGCACCTCGGCGCCGGCGAGATCGGCATGATCCTCTCCGCCGGCTACCTCGGCCAGCTCTTCGGCTCCCTCTTCTTCGGCGCGCTCGCCGAGCGGATCGGCCGCATGCCCACCCTGCTCATCACGATCGTCCTGTTCGTGAGCATGGACCTCGCGTGCCTCTTCGCGTGGGGCGCGTGGTCGATGATCGTGATGCGGTTCCTCCAGGGCATCGGCACCGGGGGAGAGGTGCCCGTGGCGAGCGCGTACATCAACGAGTTCGTCGGCGCGCGGCGCCGCGGCCGCTTCTTCCTCCTGTACGAGGTCATCTTCCCCGTGGGCCTCATGTTCGCCGGGCTCGCCGGGTACTTCCTCGTCCCCGCGTTCGGCTGGAAGGCCATGTTCATCGTGGGGCTCGTCCCGGCGATCCTGACCATCCCGCTGCGGTGGCTCATGCCCGAATCGCCCCGCTGGCTCGCGTCCGTGGGCCGGGGCCAGAAGGCCGACGCCGTCGTGTCGATGCTCGAGCGCGAGGCCATCAAGGCCGGCCACATACTCGCCGAGCCCGCGGAGCGGCCGCTCCCGGCGGTCGAGGCCAAGTCCGATTGGCGCGAGCTGTTCCGCGGGATCTACCGCAAGCGCACCCTCATGATCTGGGGCCTGTGGATCAGCGTCTACGTGGTCAACAACGGCCTCATCACGTGGCTGCCCACCCTGTACAAGGAGGTCTTCCACGTCCCGCTGCAGACCAGCCTCGCCTACGGGTGGGTGACCTCCGGGGTCGGCGTGGTGGCGTCCGTGCTGTGCGCGTTCCTGATTGACCGCGTGGGGCGCAAACGCTGGTACTCCGTGGCGTTCCTCGCCTCCACCGTCCCGCTCGTGGTGCTCGGCGCCCTCGGCGCGGTGTCCGCCGTGCAGGTGGTCCTCTGGGCGAGCATCGCCTACGCGATCCTGCAGACCATCTCGTTCTCCCTCTACCTCTACTCCGCCGAGCTGTACCCGACGCGCCTGCGGGCCATCGGCACCGGCTTCGGCAGCGCATGGCTGCGCGCCGGCTCGAGCCTCGGCCCTCTCCTGGTCGCGTGGATCATGGACGGCTTCGGGATCGGGTGGGTGTTCATCGTCTTCGCCGGAATCGCGCTGCTCGGCGGGCTCATCACGATCTTCTTCGCGATCGAGACCAAGGGGCGCGTCCTCGAGGAGCTCGCGCCGTAGGGCTGTGTCTAGCGACGCTTCAGGCGAGCGCACGACGGCAGGTGGGAGCCCCGGCGTCGTGCGCTCGCTGTGGCTCGTCCCGCCAGGGGGCGGCGTCAGGCTGGGGTGAGCGTGAGGTCGACGAGCGCCTGGCCGACCCATTCCTCGTAGCGGTCGGGGGTCCAGCCCCGGTCATACACGAGGTGCGCGTAGTTGTCGGGGCCGAGCATGGTCCAGGCGACCGCGACGGCCTCCTCGGCCGAGAGGTCCGGGCGGCGGCGTCCGCTGCGCTCCAGGATGGGGGCGAGGGCCTGCACCCGCTCATGGCGCCCGTGCTGGATGCGGGCGTAGCGGGCGGTGAGCCTGGGGTCGCCGGACACGCTCGTGAAGCGGATCAGGTCGGCGCACGGCTCGAACACCTGCCGGTGCAGCCGCGCCATGGTGCGCAGCCACTCCTCCGGATCCCGCAGCCCGGCCGCCTCCTCCATCTGGGCGATCAGTGGCGGGAT
The DNA here is from genome assembly GCF_020886775.1 of Sinomonas cyclohexanicum. GTDB lineage: Bacteria > Actinomycetota > Actinomycetes > Actinomycetales > Micrococcaceae > Sinomonas > Sinomonas cyclohexanicum. The sequence continues at coordinate 4,077,300 of NZ_AP024525.1, read as the reverse complement.
GTGTGGCCAGCCGGCGTCCACCATCGCCTCCGCGAGCCGGAGCTTGTTCCCGAACACCGCATAGATCGTCTGCGGGGCCACGCTGGCCTCGCGCGCGATGTCTTCCATGGTCACGCTGCTGTAGGTCCCGTTGGTCAGGAGGGCGCGGGCGGCGGAGAGGATCCGCTGCCGGGTCTGCTCTGCCTGCTCTCGGCGCAGGCTCGTGGTGTACGTCCGCCGGGCGGGCTCTTGTGTGGCCATCGTCACAAGAGTAACATCCTATTCATTAGAAGCCGACTCCAATAGATTCGTTCAAAGCCGTGCGCGGCGACGGATGGGAGCCGTGCGATCAGCCACGGGAGGCAGCCATGGACGGCGAGTTCAGCCACACCTATTCGGCATTCATCAAGGCCAGCCCGGGCCGGGTCTGGGAGGCGCTGACCGACCCGAGCCAGACCGTCCAGTACTTCCCCTACCAGGAGGTGCGCAGCGAGTGGCGGGACGGCTCGGACGTCGCCTACACGGGTCCGGACGGGACGGTCCGCGCCAGCGGCACGGTGGTCGAGGCCGATGAGCCGCGCCGGCTCGTCCTGACTGTCAATGCGGACGGCTTCTCCCAGAGCCCCAGCCACGACAAGTTCTCCCTGATCTGGGACATCGAACCGTTCGGGGAGGCGACCCTGCTCACCGTCACCCATTCCGGGCCCGACGCGATCCGCGACCTCCTCGTCAGGGCCACCGGCCACTGCCCCCACACCGTCTCCGGACTGAAGACCCTCGTCGAGACCGGCGCGCCGCTGCGCATCACCGACCCGTCGCCTGCCAGATAGGCGTCGCTGTACCGACAGCTCAGCCGAGCGCGCGACGGCGGGTGGGTGCCCGCCGTCGTGCGCTCGGCTGAGCTGTGCTACTGCCTCAGCGGAAGCGGTTTCGGGGGTGAGCGGCCCCGTCGGGCCTTGTGGACATCGGACAGATCAGCAACATTAATGCTGGTCGCGGCGTCTACCGACGTTCAAGGGGGATGGGGAGAATGGCGGATCCAGAAATCGATTCAGCAGCCGATGAGGCTCGCGCACGCGAAGGAACTGGCCATCGATTTCTGGACAGGCTCGAGCAGTGGAAGTTCCTCGTCTCGCTCATTGTGGCCGGATGCGGGATCGCTGGCCTGCTGATTCCTGTCTGGATGGCCAAACAGAATGCCCAGGACAGCGTCGAGGCCAGCTCCGTTGCCCGCCGTGCGGGGCCTTATCAGGAGTTTCTCGGATCAGTGGCCCTGTTCGACGTCTCGGCTGCGCGCTACATCTGCCTTGCTGACGGGAGGCAGGCCCCTCCGGGCACCGTGGCCGCGGCCTTCGCTGACCTTGAGAACAGCTACACCAAGCTTGCCCAAGCGGCATGGGGCGTTGATCTGGTGTCCTCGAGCGGTGCGGTGAAGGAGGCCAAGCAGAAGATCTCCTCGAAAGCTGATTCCACCTACGATTCTCTGAGCCTTGGGGGCAAACCAACCATCACCCCGGAGGACCTCGATCGAGCTCTGGTGCAGCTCCAAGGCGAGTTTTCCGGTGCCGCATACGAAGAATTGACCCCCACGAGCCCGAGCCCGACTATGGCCTCGGCTGGCTTCAAGCCGATCGCCTGTGCGGCCCAGTAGCGACAATGCGGTAGTAGCATCGCCCCCATGGCCGACACCTACTCAGCCCAGACGTCGATCGAGATCAACGCCCCGATCGAGCGTGTGTGGGACGCGCTCGTCAACCCCGAGACCGTCTCGCGGTACCTGCACGGGACCACCATCGAGGCCGACTGGCGCCCCGGCGGTGCCGTGACGTGGAGCGGCGAGTGGAAGGGCCAGTCTTACACCGACAAGGGCACGGTCCTGCGGTACGAGCCGCCGAGGGTCGTGAGCACGACCCACTGGAGCCCGATGGCCGGCACCGCGGATTCGCCGGAGAACTACCACCACGTCACCTACGAATTGACGGAGCACAACGGCGCCACGACCCTGACACTGACCCACGGCAACAGCCCGACCCAGGCCGATGCGGACTCCATGGTCACCACTTCGTGGGCGCCTGTTCTGGCGGACATCAAGCGTGTGGTCGAGGCGGGGCCCGATCCCGGGCGTAGCGTCTGAGGGGCCATGACTGAACAGCAGCCTTACGAGCTTGTACGGCGGTACGCGGACTTCGAGCTGCGGCGGTACCCCGCGCACACGCTGGCAGAGGTGGAGGTCGCCGCGACGTTCGACCGGGCGGGCAACGCCGCCTTCCGCCACCTGTTCAACTACATCAGCGGAAACAACACGTCGCGGCAGTCCGTGGCGATGACCGCCCCCGTGCTCCAGGGCGCCAAGTCTCCGAAGTCCCAGTCCCAGAAGGTGCAGATGACGGCGCCGGTGCTCCAGCACGGGCCCATGGGCGACGCCGCCGGCGGTTCGGACGACGGCCCGTACGTCGTGGCCTTCGTGCCCCCTGCCGGAATGACCGCGGAATCGGCTCCCGTTCCCGCCGACCCGCGGGTGCGGATCCGGGCCGTGCCCGGCTCCACGGCAGCGGTTGTCCGCTTCTCCGGCCGCGGGACCGAATCTGACTTCGCCAAGCGCAGCCGCGAGCTCCAGCACGCCCTCGCCGCAGCCGGCCTGAGACCGTCAGGTCCGCCCCGGTTCGCCCGATTCGACCCGCCGTTCAAACCCTGGTTCCTCCGGCACAACGAGGTCATCCAGGACGTGGCGCTGGACCGAGACGCGGGCCCGCATGCGGGGAGCTGACGATGGCGGGTGACCACCCGCCGTCGTGCGCTCACGTCTGAGAGTAGATTCGCGGTCAGTTCCTGGATTTGTCATGCCCGACATCGGGGTGCTTATCGACGTTTTCCGACCGGCGCGGATAGTCTTCGACTCGTTACGACTGCATATTCGAAGGTTCCACGGATTCCTCTGGAGGTCCTGCGGTGACCAATGTCCAACCTCTGATCCCGCCCGGCTGGGTGGGTGGCTTTGCCCAATCGAATCCGGCGTTCGCCTATCCCGACCCGGACCTCTCGTCGCTGCCGATGCTCGGGAATATGGCGAATATCGGAAAGCTGACACGGCAGCAGGCGGTCCTCTGGCCCGAATTCTCGTGGGAGTCGGATCCGGGCCGGGCGGACTCGCGCTGCTACCAGATGTTCGCCCCGGACATCTCGAGGCTCGGCTACGACGACGCCGGGCGCGTCTACTCGATCATCTGCCCGCAGCAGGGCGTGTGCACCGCCTCGCTCGGGTGCCTCAACGTCGAGGTGACGGTGACGGGCCAGCGCGGCTGGGTGGACGAGCCGGCAAAGACCCTTGCGGCAGACATGACCGTGACGGGCCAGATCTGGTTCACCCCCAGTGCGAAGGAGAATAGCCTGGTGCGGTGGCTCTGGAACGAGTTCATCGCCAGCAATCACCCTTTCCCGCACGACAAGCAGCACGCGATTCAGGTCAGCACCTTCGACCCCGGAAATCCCCAGCAGCCCATCTTCCCCCTCCGTGACGGTGAGAGCACCGACTTCCCGATTCCCGAATTCGCGCGGCACGCCGACGAGGCATGGAATGTGGCGCATCTCGGTGTCGAGATCGGGCCCATTGCGTCAACCGGGGATGAGGTGGCCGACGACTTCAACAGGCTCGTCATGGACCTGTTCAACATCTACTCCGGGAACCTGCTCACTGCGGGCAACACGCTGAGCTGGAATGTCTGGTTCACTGAGCCCGCAATCGTGAACCGGCAGGAGTGGGCCGCCCACGCGGAGCGGTGGCGCAAGTCGATCGACTCGGGCCACGGCAGCCCCGACGGCCCCGGCACCTCCGCCCGGTACTTCGACGGGACGCCCTTCAATCCCGTCGAGGCGGCGGTCGAGCGGGAGATCGAGATGATCCTGGAGTTCATCAAGTCTCACCTCTGAGCGGTGCTCGATTCCCCGCGGACAATGGTCAACACGACGACCGCGAGCGGCCCACAAGAGGAGGAGCCGTGACGGATACTCCTTCCTCTCCGGGAAGCTTCCGCGATGCCTTCCGCGAGCTGGCGCGGAGTCCCTTCACGCCCCAAACGGTCGGGGCGATCCTTGAGCTGCTGCGCGAACCGCACGAGCGGCGCGGATACACGGCCCCCGGAATCGAACGGGACGCGGCGTATGGTCCAGACCCTCGCCAGCGCCTCGACGTCCACTACGACCCGGGGGCCAGGGACAACCGGGCGCCGGTGCTGGTGTGGGCGCCCGGTGGCGGCTTCGTCGGTGGCACCAAGTGGCTTCCCGGCACGACGCACTGCGACAACATCGGCGCCTGGGCCTGCCGCCACGGCGCCGTCGCCGTCGTCATCGACTACCGCCTGGCCCCCGAGCACACGTGGCCTGCGGCGGCCGAGGATGTCGCGTCTGCCCTCGCGTGGGTCCGGGGCAACATCTCCGCGTATGGCGGGGATCCAGGCCGCATTGTCCTCGCCGGAGACTCCGCTGGGGCAGCGCACGTTGGATCGTTCATAGCCGGCCATGGAGGCGGCGAAACCGGAGGCATCGCGGCCCTTGCACTCGTGTCCGGCATCTACGCCCCAGCGTCGACCCAAGGACAGCACAGGAACCTCGTGGGGATGTACTACGGCACTGATGACGGCGACCTCCGGGCACGGTCCTCGGTGGCGGGCCTGGCCGCGTGGCCCGGGCCGTTGTTGGCCGTCGTGGCCGAATTCGATCCCCCGGACTTCCAGGAGCAGGCATTCCTCCTGCTCGCCGAACGGTTCCGGACGCGCGGAAGACTCCCGCACTTCGTGGTCGATCCCGGGCACCTCCATACATCAGACGTGTTCTCGCTGGGCATCGACCACTCGGCACTTGACCTGATGCTCTGCCAGCTCCTCGACGAGATCAGGACCTGACCGCTCCGCAGGGTGGGCGGCGCTACCGGTGGTTGAATGGCCGCATGAGTCAGGAGCCGCCCCGCGCCGCAGAGGCGTCACCGATCGAGTCCGTCGACCGGACGCTGCGGCTCGTGGAGCTCCTGCGCGAGCGGGGCTCGCTGTCGGTGAAGGAGACCTCGGAGGCGCTGGGGATCGCGCCGTCGACCGCGCACCGCATGCTGGCCACGTTCGTGCTGCGGGACTTCGCCGCCCGCACCGGGGACCGCCGGTACCGCATCGGGCCCGCGATGCAGCCCGACCGCGCGCACGGGCCCTCGATGTCCCAGCTGCGCAAGGCCGCCGAGGTCCCGCTGCACGAGCTCGCCGACCGGCTCGGGGAGACCGTCCAGCTGATGATCCGCCGCGGTGGGAACATCATGTTCGTCGACGGGGTGGAAGCGGACGCCGTCCTGCGGGTCACTGTGCGTCAGGGCGATCAGATGCCGGCCTTCGCCTCGGCCGGGGGCAAGGCGATCCTGGCCGAGATGAGCAACGCTGACCTCGAGGAGCTCTACCGCAACGGCCTTCCGCCCTGGCCCACGAGCCCGATCGGGTCCATCGGCCGGCTCAAACGCGCCATGGCCGACGTTCGCCGCGCGGGCTTCGGGACCAACTTCGAGGAGACGGAGTCCGGCGTGGTGGGCCTCGGCGTCGCGGTCCACGGGCCGGCCGGACAGGTCGTCGCCGCGATCACGACGGCGATCCCCGCCTCGCGCTTCAAGCGCCCCGCTATGCCGGGGATCGTCGAGGCGCTGAGGGCGACTGCCACCGGGATCGAGTCCAGGCTCGCCGGCGGCCCCCACGGCTGACCGGCGCGGACCCCAGCTCCCGGACAGAGGTGAGCCGCCGGGGCCCAGACCATCCGGAGTACGGGGTCTCCACGATGATCCCGTCACAGCAGGCCCGAAGCGGCACAGCAGGCCCGAAGCGGCACAGCAGGCCCGCGCCAGCGCCTGTCATGCCGTCGGGGGCCTGTCATGCCCGAGCGCCGCGCGGATCGCGGCGACCGTCGCGTCGAGCCCGTCGGGATCCACGAGCACGCCGCGGTCGACGACGTTCGTCGCCTCCGCACCCAGGACGATCCGCTTGAGCGGGACCTCGAGACGCTTGCCGATTGAGGACCGCGGCACGCTGGGCACGGCCACCACAACGTCCGGCACATGCCGCGGCGAGAGCTGGGTGCGGATGAGGCGCCGCAGCCCCGCCGCGAGCTCGTCCGGATCTGCCCCAGGAGACGGCACCACCGCGAGCACGAGCTTGCCCATCCCGCTGCCGTCCTCGAAGTGCAGCACCATCGAGTCCGCCACGCCCGGCGCCTGGTCCAGGACCGCGTAGAACTCGGCTGTCCCGAGCCGCACCCCGCCGCGGTTGAGTGTCGCGTCGGACCGCCCGGTGATCATCCACCCGCCGTCCGCAGTGTGCACGAGCCAGTCGCCGTGGCACCACACGCCCTCGAAGGTGTGGAAGTACGAGTCCCGGTACCGCTGGGCGCCGTCCGGGCCCCAGAACCCGGTCGGCATCGACGGCATCGGCTGCTTGACCACGAGCTCCCCGGGCTCGCCCACGGCCGCGGGCTCCCCGGCCGGTGACCACGCAGCAACGTCCGCCCCCAGCGCCCGGCAGGACATCTCCCCGGCGCGCACCTCGGTGAGGAAGGTCCCTCCCACGAATGCTGTGCACACGTCCGTCCCGCCCGAGGTGGGGCCGAGGAGCACGGTCGGCGACACGGCGTCGTACACCCACTCCGCCGCCTCGGCGGAGAGCGCCGAGCCGGAGCAGTTGATCTCCCGCAGCCGGCCCAGGTCCCAGCGCGAGCCCGGGCGCAGCCCGGCCTTCGCGCACGCGGCGAGGTACGCGGACCCGGACGCGAGGTACGTCGCGCCGGTCTCGGCGGCGACCGCCCACTGGGACCACTCGCCGTCGAGCGCCGGCCACCCCGGATCCCCGTCCACGAGCACGAGCCCGCAGCCGGTCAGCAGCGAGGACACCATGAGCGTCCACACCATCCACCCGGTGGTCGTGTACCAGAACGCGAGGTCATCGGGCCCGAGGTCGAACTGCAGCGGGATCGCCTTGGAGTGCTCGAGCAGGATGCCGCCGTGCGAGTGCACGATCGCCTTCGGCTTCCCCGTGGTCCCCGACGAGAACAGCACCGTCAGCGGGTGCGCGAACGGCACCGGTACCGCCTCGAACTCGCCCGGCTCGGCACGCAGCTCCTCGTACGTCCCGATGCCGTCCGGTATCTGCGCATCCGCGTCCAGATAGCGCAGAAGCACGACGGCGGCACCCGGCAGAGCCTGCCGGATCTCCTCGAGCTCGGCGAGCCGCGGCACGTCCCGCGCGCCCCACCGGTACCCGTCGAGGGTGATGAGCAGCTTCGGGTCCAGCTGCCCGAACCGGTCGATCGCGCTGCGCGGCCCCATCTCCGGCGGCACCGCGGCCCACACGAGCCCCATTCCCGCGGCGGCGAGGTACGCCGCGAGGGCCTCGGGGGTGTTGGGCAGGTACCCGGCCACGCGGTCGCCCGCCTCGAGCCCGAGACGCCGGTACCCCGCCTGCAGCCGCCCGATCTCCTCGAGCAGCCGGTTCCCCGTCCACTCGCTCGCCGCCCGCGTCTGGCTGCGGGACTTGAGCACGACGGCGTCGCCCCGCTCCCGCAGCGCCCGCACCACGTGCTCGGCGTAGTTGAGCGTGGCCCCGGGGAACCATTCCGCGCCCGGCATCGCGCGCCGCCCGAGAACCCTCTCGGGCGGCGTGTGCGCGATGATGTCCGACTCGTCCCACACGAGCTGCCAGAACCCCTCGAGGTCCTCGACGCTCCAGCGCCAGGCCTCCTCGTAGTCGGCGAACGTGCGGCCTGTCGCGAGCTCGGCGCGGAGCAGGAAACGGCCGAGGCGATACCGGTTCCAGTCCTCCCTGGGCGGGGCGGGGCGGAGGAGCCTGCCCTGCCGGGCGGCGGATCCGGCGGTCGGTGCCGAGGTGGGCGTCGTCGTCATGATGGTGCTGTTCCCCTAGGCCGAGTGCTTGTGCGCGAGATCGTGCGTGTGGCCGGGAGGCGTGGTCCCGCCGGAGATCGACCCGGTGATCCAGGACATCATCCCGGCGGAGGCGTCGAACGCGGGCTTGCGCTCGGCGCCGCTCCACACGGTCTCCGGGCGGCACTGCAGGAGGACGATGTTGGCCCCCTCGGGCAGCTCTTCGTCCACCGCGAACTCGATGTCCTGCGCCGACCCGTGGATGCGTTCGAGCCGCTTGCCGAGGGTGGCCAGGGCGATGACCTCAGCGTCGTCGAGGCAGAGCTCGGTCCAGCGGGATTCCTCGACCGGCGTCGGCGCCGTGCCCGTGCGGTACTCGATCCGCTTGTCGCCGGGCGTCCGGTCCGCGATCTCCAGGCCGATCTTTTCCACGAGGAACCGGTCCGGGGTGACCTCGCCGCCCACCACGGACAGGCCCAGGCCCCAGCTGGCCTCGAGCACGATCTTCGAGCGGTCGCCGCTCGTGGGGCTCAGTGTGAACATGACGCCGGCGGCCCGGGCCCGCACGACCTTCTGGATGACGACGGCCATCTCGATGGTCCGCGGGTCGAGGTCCTGCTCGATCGCGTAGCCGAGCACGCGGGGCGCGAAGACGCTCTCGTAGCACTTGAGGACGTGCGCGATCACGTCCTCGGCGCCCGTGACGTCGACCCAGGTCTCGAACTCGCCGGCGAACGAGGCTCCGGCCGAGTCCTCCGAGGTGGCGCTCGAGCGCACGGCGACGGAGACGTCCTCGAGCCCGGTCTCCGAGCACAGCGACGCGTACGCGTCGCGGATGGACTCTGTGACGTCCTCCGGCAGGGCGGTGGCGCGGACGGCTCTCATGAGCTCCTCGCCGGTGCGCTCGAGGGCGGCGAGGTCATGCGGATCGAGGGGTTCGTCCAGGACGCGTCCGATCGTCTCGCCCAACCCGGTCGAGCCGAGGAAGTGGCGGTACGCCTCCGCGGTGACGGCGAAGCCCGGCGCCACGGGCAGCTCGTTGGCCGTCATGTCGGCGAGGCTCTTGGCCTTGCCGCCGGTCTCCCGGACGTCGCGGCAGGCTGGGTCGCTGAAGTGCAGCGTGAACATCGGTGGATCTCCTCTCGGGGCTCGGCTCAGACCAAGGCGGACGTGTCGGTGGCGTCGGCGCCCGCGGAGGGCGCGCCGTCGTCCGCGGCAGGAGCGTCCAGCAGCTCGACCGTTCCCTTGCGCCCGTCGATCCGCACGCGCTGCCCGGTGGTGAGGCGCGCCGTCGCGAACCCGGTGCCGACGACGGCGGGGAGACCGTACTCGCGGCAGACGATCGCGGCGTGGCACATCATGCCGCCGATGTCCGTGATGACGCCCGCGGCCACGGAGAACGCCGCGGCCCACGACGGCGCGGTGATGGGTGCCACGAGGATCTCGCCGGGCTGCAGCTGCGGCAGGTCGTTCTCCGAGCGCAGCACGCGCACGGGGCCCTCGACGACGCCCATGGAGCCCGGGATGCCGTTGAGGCCGGCAGCGGACTTGTCCGAGGAGCCGAGCCAGTCGTTGACGCGCTCGGTGGTGACGCCGTAGTTCATGACCGCGAAGGGGTCCGTGACCTGCTCCGGCGGGATGCCGTACGCCGGGGCTGCCGGCACCGACTGGAGGGCCGCGACGATTGGCTTGCGGCGCTCGATCTCCGCGTTCCAGCGGCGCTTCCCGCGGGCCTCGACGCCGATGGCCCACGAGTCGACCACGTCGAAGAGCACCTGGTCCACCTCGAAGCGGTTGAGGTAGTAGAAGTCCTCCTTGTCCGCCAGGAAGCCCGCCGAGACGAGGAACTGCGCGAGCTTGTCGGCCTTCTGCCAGAACACGTTGTGGGACCAGTGCTCCACGTAGATGTTGTGCTCCTCGATGTAGGGGAACACCGTGCGGGCCAGACCGAGGAGCTCGTCGAACTGGGCGGCCTCGGCCGGGGCGAGCAGTGCGCGGTACTCGGCGACGATCTCGTCGCGCTCCTCGCGGAGGCGCTCGATCGGGCGGGAGATGTCCTCGCCCGCGGCGATCTTGGTCGCGTACCGGGCGATGTTCTTGAGCGGCACGGAGAGGTCCTGGGCCCACGTGACCTGATCGTGCGTGAACCCGTACTCGGTGAAGTAGTTGAACCACGGGTCCTTGGCGGCGTTGAACGCCGCGACCCACTCGTCGCCGCGCGGGGCGGCCGCGATCCGGGCGAGGATCGCCTCGGGGGCGCCCTCGCCGGCGAGGACCTCGACGAGGCCGAGCTCGTTGGCCTTGGCGGCGAGGGCGCGCAGCTCGTCGTCCGGGCGGAACGCGAGCACGTCCACGCCCGCCACCATGCGGGAGATCTGCTGCTCGGTCACGAGCGGGAACGCCTGCTTGCAGAACTGGAAGAACGTGATGTACCCGCCGTAGCCGAGGTTCAGGAACTCGAAATGGTACTGCCAGATCTTGAAGAACTCGTCGATGAGGCGGTGGTAGTTCTCGATGACCGCGAGGGACTCAGAGGTGCCCTTGGCCTCGAAGACGACCTCCGCGGGGTCGTACTCGGTGAGGGGCGGGAAGGTGATGGTCTCGAGCGAGGCGATGGCATTGTCCATCTTGGCCTTCCACTTGCCGTAGAGCTCGTCCCAGTTGGCGTAGTAGTAGCCGGCGCGCTCCTGGAAGACGGCGGCGCGCGCCTGGATCTGCGCCGGGTCGGTCACGGCGAGCGGGGAGATGTAGACGTAGCCGTTGTACATGCGCACGTCGAGGCCGAGCGAGACCGGCAGAGCGAAGATGCGCGTGCTGAACGTGCCGACACCGAGGTACACGGCCTCCGCGCCGATGCTGTCGAACGGGTGCGCGCCGCGCGACCAGTGCATCGTGTCGGCGAACCAGAACTGGGCGTCCTCGTGCTTCTGCGTCTCCTCGGAAGGGACGAGGTAGTACGGGTACATGGACTGCCAGCCTTCGCCGCCGGCGGGGGCGGAGGCCTCGGAGAAGAACGGGAAGCGGCGGGTGTTGTCGAGGGACATCGGGGTTCCTTACTGCGTTGGAAGGAGTCAGGGGGTGGGGAGGACAGCGTTGGTCAGGAGGGTGTGGAGGTCTGCGACCCCCGGGAGGGCGAGGTCCGGCACATCCGCACCCCTCCGCTGGGCGAGCTTCTCCGGCGTGGTCGAGCCCGTGAGCACGAGCACGCTCACCGCGCCCATGCTCCTGGCCAGCTGGGTCTCGACGATCGCGTCGCCCACGACGGCGACGCGGCTGCCGGCAGAGGCAGGCGCATCCGCGGCAGCCTCGCCGATCCTGTGCATCAGTGCCTCGCCGAGGGCGGGGGACGGCTTGCCCAGGACGGTCGGCGTGACGCCGGCGGCCCAGCCGATCGCGTGCGCGACCGCGCCTGAGACCACGAGCGACTTCTGGATCCCGCCGTGGAACCACGGCACGTCCACGGTCGTGTAGAGCGGCGCTCCGGCGTCGACAGCGAGGGCCGCCGCGTTCAGCTGCGCACTCGTGTAGGAGTCGTCCGCACCCACCAGCACGACGTCGGCCAGCTCGCCGCTCGCCGAACCGGCACTGTCAGGGTCGGCGAGCGGGTGCCCGTTCGCCGCGAGCGGCTCCGTGATCCCGGCGCCGCCGACGGCGAGGACGGTCGCCCCGGGGTGGTGGATCGAGAGGTACTCCGCCGCCGCGGAGCCGGCAGTGACGAAGTCCTCGTCCGGGATGTCGAGGCCGTGGGCGCGCAGGTGCTCCGCGTAGACGCGGGCGGGGCGGCTGCTGTGACGCGTTCGTGCACACGAGCACGCGGTCGCCGCGGCCGTGGAGGAACGTGACGAGCTCCGCCGCGCCGGGCATCGCCTCCCCGCCCGCGCCGCCGGCCTTCGTGGTGCGCATGAGGCAGCCGTCCACGTCGATGACCCAGGCCCGGATCTGCTCGATGCTGGTGGGGTTCATGCAGTCGCCTCCTTGGCTGCGCTGTCTGCAGGATTCGCGTCTCGACTGATGGAGAACTTCGTGTCGCCGGAGCTGACGGAGACCGACAGGCCCGACGACGGCGACCCGGCCGCTGCGAGCAGCCCGGCGAGCGTCGCGGTCGTCGACTTCTTCTTCGCGGCCACCATCCGATCGACCTGCTCGGCCGGCATGACCGCGCGCAGGAGCAGCTCCTCGTCGCTCAGGTGGATCCCGAACTGCTGCCGAAGACCGCGGAGGGTGACCTCGTCGCCGTCGGCCGCCTTCTCGCGCCCCCGCGGCGTGGCGAGGGCCCGGTCGAGGAGGTCCTCGTTGACCTTGCCCGGGAGGGGGCCGAAGTCTCCGCGGAGCAGGTCCACGACCTCGTTCGAGATGGTCTTGTAGCGCTCGCCGGCGATGACATTGAGCGCGGCCTGCGCCACGATGTACTGCGCGAATGGGGTCATGACGATCGGCCAGCCGAGGTCCTCGCGGACCTGGAGGGACTCCTCGATGACGGCGTCGAACAGCTCGGGACGGCGGATCTCGGCCAGCTGGCGGCGGGTCGTGGACTGCACGCCGCCGGGGATCGTGTGCTTGTAGTAGGCCTCGTCGTACTGGGCGGGCCGGCCCTGGGGGAGGCGCTTGATGCGCGCCTGCCGTGTCAGGTACTCGGAGGCGCGGTCCATCGCCTCGACGTCCACGTCCACCTCGTGCCCGCGGGCGCGCAGGTTCGCGACGAGCTGCTGCGCCTTCGGGTGCGAGGGCCCGTCAGCGAGCGGCGGCAGCCCGCAGTGCAGCGTCTCGACGCCGAGGTCCGCGGCCTCGAGGAGCGTGATGGGGGAGAGGCCCGTAGTCGAGTGGGAGTGGACCTCGCGCAGCTGCGGGCCACCGGTCGTCGCGCCGAGCGAGGCCTGAAGCGCCGGGACGAGGGTGCGGACGCTGTCCGGCGTGAGGATGCCGGAGGGGTCCTTGAGGTACACGCCGTCGATGTCCGGGCTGTCCGAGAGCTCTCCGGCCTTCTCGGCGAAGTACTCCGGGGTGTGGACCGGGCTGATCGTGTAGCAGACCCCGCCGATGACCTCCTCGAAGCCCACGCGCTTGGCCATCGCGGCGGTGCGCTTGGCGCCCTCCATGTCATGCATCGGGTCGATGACCCACAGCTTCCGGACGCCGTTGCGGGCCAGGAGCGTGAACGCGAGCTCGAACACCGCGTCCGGCGTGCGGCCGAACGTGATGAACCGCTTGCCCGTGGTGAGGAAGCCGAGCTGCGTGTTCGGGGCGAGCTGCCGGGCCACGCGGATCTTCTCCCACGGGTCCTCCGCGTGGTAGCGGACGGCCGTGGCCATGAGCGTGCTCGAGACCAGCTCGAGGGTCCGGTAGCCCACCCGGTCCAGGAGCGGGGCGACGCCGCGCACCATGCGCGTCGTGATGCCCGTGGCGCCCCAGAGGCTCTGGTTGCCGTCGCGGAGCGAGACGTCGACGAGGCTGATCTTCGCCATCAGCGCGCCACCGCCGTTTCGTGCGGCAGCGCGGCGGGGCCGGAGCCCGCGGCCCGGGCGTCGGGAGCCTGCATGATGTCCTCCAGGTGGTCCGTGAGCCAGTGGGTCGTGACCCGGTTGGTCCGGTAGTCGGGATGCGCGAGGATGCGGCGCAGGAGCGGGAGCGAGGTGGTCAGGCCCCCGATCTCGAAGCCCGCCAGCGCGGACTCCATGCGCTCGATCGCCGCATCCCGGTCCGGGCCCCAGGCGATCTGCTTGGCCATGAGGGCGTCGTAGTAGGGCGGGAAGAGGTAGCCCTCGTAGAGATGCGTGTCGAGGCGGAGGCCGCCGCCCGCCGTCGGCCGCCACCGGGTGACGCGTCCGGGGCTCGGGGCGAGCCCACGCTCCGGATCCTGCGCGGTGATGCGGCACTCGATCGCGTGGCCGGTCACGCGGACGTCCTCCTGCGTGACGGAGAGCGGCTCGCCGAGCGCGGCGAGGATCTGCTCCCTCACGAGGTCGACGCCGGTGATCGCCTCCGTGACCGGGTGCTCCACCTGGAGGCGGGGATTGACCTCGAGGAACGCGAGCTCGTCGCGGGACGGGTCGTAGAGGAACTCCACGGTCCCGAGGCCCACGTAGTCCAGCGCGTCCGCGAGGCGGAGGGCACTCGCGTGCAGGAGCCTACGGGTGGCCTCGGGCAGCGCCGCGCACGGGGCCTCCTCGACGGCCTTCTGGTAGCGGTACTGGACCGAGCACTCGCGCTCGCCGAGATGGATGCGGTGCCCGTGGCGGTCCCCGAGGACCTGGACCTCGACGTGCTTGGCGTCCTCCACGAACCGCTCGAGGAACACCGTGCCGTCGCCGAAGCTTGCCTCCGCCTCGGCTGAGGCGAGCTGCCACGCGTCGAGGAGCTCGTCCTGGCTGCGCACGAGCTTCATGCCGCGCCCGCCGCCGCCGAACGCTGCCTTGATGAGCACCGGGAAGCCAATCGAGTCAGCGAGGGCCGCGACCTCCTCTCCCGTGGTCGCGGTGCCACCCTTCGAGACCGGCACGCCGTTCGCCTCGGCGAGGCGGCGGGCGGTGAGCTTGTCGCCGAGGGCATCGAGCGCCTCGGGCTGCGGGCCGATGAACGTCAGGCCCTCCTCGGCGCACAGCCGCGCGAACGCCGGCTGTTCCGAGAGGAAGCCGTAGCCCGGGTGCACGGCGGTGCAGCCCGTTGCGACGGCGGCGTGGACCACGGTGTTCATCGCCAGGTACGACTCGCCCGGGCGGGGCCCGCCGAGCACGACAACGCGCGTGGCACGTTTCGCGCCGAGTGTGTCCTTGTCCGCGGCCGAGACGCCCAGGACGGTCTCGAAGCCGAGGCGGTCACACGCCTCGATGAGGCGGACCGCGATCTCGCCGCGGTTCGCGATGAAGATGCGGTGCCTGATGTTCTGAGTGGCGGGCGCCGTCATGCGGACTCCCGCACCTCGAAGATCGGCTGGCCGAACTCCACGAGGTCTCCGTCCTTCACGTAGACCTCGGTGATGGTGCCGGAGATGCCGGCCTGGACGGAGTTCATGAGCTTCATGACCTCGACGATGCAGACCACCGTGTCCGGGCCGATCGCGTCGCCGACGGCCACGAACGGCGCCGCGCCCGGCTTCGCGGCCGAGTAGAAGGTGCCGAGCATCGGGGCGGTGACGACGGCGTGGCCGGCCTCGGGCTGCGGCGGCACCTGAGGTGCGGAGGCCGGGACGGAATGGAGGCCGGGCGCCGGGGCCGCAGCAGCCGCTGGGGCCGGCTGCGGTGCGGCCACGGTGGCGGGCGAGGGAGAAGCGGCGGGCGACGGCGCGGCGTCGTGCGCGGCCTGAGCCGCGGTCCGGGGCGCGGCGTCCGTGAAGTGGCCGCCGCGGGAGACCCGCAGCTTGAAGTCGCCGTTCTCGAACAAGAAGTCGGTGAACTCAGTCTTGTCGAGCTGCTCGATGACCGCTGCGAGCTCTTCGAGGTCAAGATCCACGGGGCATCGCCTCCTTGCGTGTGTGGTGGGGATCACTCCTTGAACCGTAGATGGATGTTCCTGCTGGAGCAATCAGATTCGGCAACATTCCCCTGGTGGGAATTCTGGGTGCAGTCGACGGCAGGATCTGACTAAGGCGCCGCTAGCGTGTGAGGGGCGTGCAGTCACCCGTTCTTGGCGCGCGTGGTGAGTCGCCAGTAGTAGCCGTCGGGGTCGAGCAGACGGAAGTCCTGCAGCCCCCACGGTCGCTCGGTGATCTCTTCTTCCACTGGCCATCCTGCTTCGGCAACGCGGTCACGCTCGGCCAGAAGGTCTTCGACCTCGAGCACGAGTTCGACCCCGATCGGGGGCCGGCGCGAGCCCCGCTGCGGGGGCGCCGGGCGGTACGCCGCTCCCAGCTGGACGGTTCCACGCTCGAGGGCGAGGTAGCGAATGCCCTCCTGGCGGCCGTCGCGGGTGATGCGGAATCCGAGGACCTCCGTGTAGAACCGGGCCGTTGCCTCGAGGTCGGACGGGAAGATCTCGCAACGCAAGGAGGCTGTCATTCCGTCGAGTCTCTCACCCGAGCCCAGCTGGCAGTACAGGCGCACACGCCCGGGACCTTCGGCACTTCAGGCGCAGAGCCGCCCGGCAGACCCTTGGGGTACGCGCGCGGGGCGGTGACCAGTCCTGCCCCACAGCCGAGGAGCCGTCCACATGGCAGCGATCACCGGTTCGATCACCATCAGGCGCCCGGTGGAGGAGGTCTTCGACTTCGTCGCCGACGAGCGCAACGAGCCGCTGTACAACCCCCAGATGAGCAGCGTCGAGAAGGCCACGCCGGGGCCCATCGGGGTGGGAACCCTCTGGCACGTCACCATGGCCTCGGGGCGCGGCACCACTCCCTTCGATCTGGAGGTCACAGAGTACTCCCGGCCCTCCCGGCTGGGATCCGTGACCCGGATGGCCGCCGCGGACATCGACGGGGCGCTGACGTTCTCCGCGGACCCCGAGGGAACTCGCATGTCCTGGGCCTGGAACCTCAGGCCCAAGGGCTTCCTGAAGATCGCCGCGCCGGTGTTCGCCGCCGTCGGACGGCGTCAGGAACAGCGGATCTGGAAGGGGCTCAAGGCACGGCTCGAAGGCACTCACCGTCCCCGGTGACCTTCGCGCCGACCCCTCACCTCGACGCCAGCCGCCGCCCCGCCACGACCAGCCCGACGGCGAGCACCACTCCCGCGGCGCCGCTCACGAGCAGAGGCACCCGCCCGGCGTCGCCCCACGCCAGCCCGGCCCACAGCCCGGCGACGAGGATCCCGCCGCCCGTGAGCCCCTGGAAGAGGCCCTGCGCCCGGCCCTGCAGCCCCGCGGGCGCGAGGCTCGAGACCCAGGCCTTGCCCACGCCGTCGGTCGCGGCGGTGAATCCGCCGTACACGATCAGGATCGGGAACACCCACATCGGGTCGCCGATGAGCCCGAGCCCCAGATAGCCGACAGCGAAGCACGCCAGCCCTACCGCGAACACGTGGTACCGCGGGATCTGGTCGGACAGCGCGCCCGCCGGGTAGGACAGCGCCGCGTACGCGACGTTGTACAGGATGTACGCGCCGATCACGCCCTCCGTCGAGAGCCCCAGATCGTGCGCCCGCAGCAGCAGGAGCGAGTCCGGGAAGTTCACAAGCGAGAACACCGTCAGGCCGCCGATCAGCAGCCTCAGCCGCGCGGGGAGGCGCGCCGGGTCACCCGGGTGCGGGGCCGCCGTCGTGCGTCCTGTCCCTCCGCGCACGACGCCGCCGGGGGCCTTGCGCTTCTCCCGCACCGCGGCGACCAGCACCACCGAGAGGATGGCGGGGACCACGGCGACCCACAGGAGCGGCGGGATCTGCCGGCTGAACGCCTCGTACAGGATGAGCCCCACGGCCGGCCCCACCACGGCGCCGAGGGTGTCCGCCATGCGGTGGAAGCCGAAGATCCGGCCGCGGCTCGCGGGGTCGGCGCCCTCCATGAGCAGCACGTCGCGGGGCGCCCCGCGGATGCCCTTGCCGAGGCGGTCCACGCTCCGCGCCGCGAGCACGAGTTGCCACGACGACGCGAGCGCGATCATGAGCTTGCCCACGGCCGCGAGCCCGTAGCCGAGGCCGATCAGGGGCCGCTTGGAGTACCGGTCCGCGAGCCGCCCGGCCGCGAGCTTGGTCAGCGACGCGACGCCCTCGGCGACCCCCTCGACGGCGCCCACCACGGCCGCCGGCGCGCCCAGCACCACCGTGAGGAAGATCGGCATGATCGGGTACAGCAGCTCGCTCGCGGCGTCCTGGAAGAAGCTCACCGCGGAGAGCGTGCGGACGTTGCGCGTGAGCCAGCGGGGACGTTTCGTGGCGGTCACCCTGACGAGGTTTCCACGCTCGCGGCCTGTTGCCAAGTGACGGCAGGGGCGTCCCTAGACTGATCCGCATGGCCTCCCGCATCAGCGAGCTCGTCCTCAAGTGCGCCGACCCCGAGCTGCTCGCCCAGTTCTGGTGCGGCGTCCTCGGCTACGTCGAGATCGACCGCGAGGACGTCGGCCTCATCGAGATCGGGCCTCCGGAGGCCGGGTTCGGCGGGCTTCAGCCCACCATCATCCTCATGCCGGGCACCGATGCGCGCACCGACCGGCTTGCCCTCCACATCGACGTCAACCCCGTGGACCGGGACCAGGACGCCGAGCTCGAGCGGCTCCTCGCCCTCGGCGCCCGCCGCCTCGACCTCGGCCAGCCCGACGACGCTTCGTGGTACGTCCTCGCCGACCCGGAGGGCAACGAGTTCTGCCTCCTGCGACGGCGGCTCGAGCCGTAGGGACATCGCCCCTCGGCGTTGGAGGCCCCGCGGAGGTCAGCCGCTGATCTTCGCGCTTGCCCGCAGCGTCTCGAGAGGGATGTGGGCCGTCGCACGCTCGATCTGCGCCGAGATGCCGCGCAGCGTCGGCAGGTGCCGGAGCATGGTGCCCGCCTGCGAGGACAGCACCACGAGCCCGAGCCCGGCCCCGATCCGCCCGGTGTGGAAGACGGGCACCGCGATCGACGCCGACCCGAGCCGCACCTCCTCCGCCGTGGTCGCGTAGCCCTGATCGCGGATCTGCGCGAGCTCGTCGGCGAGCCTGGCCGGGTTGATGTGCGTGAACGCGGTGGGCTGCTCGAGGTGCCGGTTGAAGTAGGCGTCGCGGACCCAGTCCTCCTCGAACGCGAGGATCACCTTCCCCACGGCGGTCGCGTGCATGGGCAGACGGCCGCCCACGCGCGACGCGCGCGGCACACGCTTGGTCCCGTACACGCGGTCGATGTACAGCACCTCGTGGCCCTCGCGGATCGCGAGGTGCGAGGTCTCGCCGGTGAGGGAGAACAGGTCCTGGACGAACGGGTGCGCCGTGTCGCGCAGCGCCCGCCCGGCGTTCTGCCCGAGCTCCCACAGCCGGATGCCCAGCTGCACGCGCCCCTGCGGATCCCGCGCCAGCGCCCCTGACTCGACGAGCTCGCCCACGAGCCGGTGCGTGGTGCTCAGCGGCAGCCCGGCGGTCTCCGCGAGCTCGGACAAGCTCAGCGACCGCCGTCCCGACTCGAACGCGAACAGCAGCGCGAGCACCTTGGACGTGACGGTGCGTCCGGGCTCGTTGCTGCCGCCCGCCATCGTGCCTCCTGAGGTCGGGCCCCGCTCAGGGCAACCGTACAGTCAGGGCAACTCTAGCGCCGCCCGCTCGGGCCACAGGTTCGCCGACTCCACGCCCGCGAGCCCGCGTGCGAGCGCCTTCGCCGCGTCTGTGAACAGGTGCGAGTGCACGCGCGAGCTGCACAGCCGCAGCGCCTGTCCGCGGTCGATCCCGAACCAGTCCATGACCGTGTCCAGCCCGTGCGGCGTGAGCCGCCAGACCTTATCCGCGTCCTTGACGATCGCGTCCTCGATCGAGAGCGCCTCACGCCGCGAGTCGTGCCCGTCGATGATCTCGACGATGCGCGCCGCCCGTTCCGCCGGCACGCCCACCTCGGCGAGGATCCCCTCCGCGAGCTGCGCGCCCTCCTTCTCGTGCAGCAGCACCAGATCGGGCCGCCCGCCGCCGGGCGCGATCGCCTCCAGGACCTCGTCGGCGGGCACCTTGGACCAGCCGATGTCATGCAGCATCATCGCCGGCAGCACCACGCCCGCGTCCGCCTCGGGGTGCGCCGCGAGCAGCGACCGCGCGATCGCCACCGCGTACAGCGTGTGCGCATCGTTGCTGCGGACCCTCAGATGCACGGCGGCGCGGGGCCAGATCCGCTCCAGCTCCCCGGCGGGCTCGTCCCCGAGGGCGAAGACCCCTTCAGCCTCTGTGGGGATGGACGCACCGACGTCGCGGCCCACGTGGTTGGCGGCAGGGGTGAGCTTGAGGGACATGCAGCCAGTTCATCGCGGCCGGGGGCCCGCCGCCACTCGACGCTTCCGCTGAGCGGAACCGTTGCGCGCGGCTCCGTGGCGGCGTCCCTCCAGGCACAACTCAGCGGCGGATCGGCGTTTGGGACGCCTTATCGGCCGGTGCATTGTGCCTGGCGGCCCGCTGCTCACGCATCATCTGCACCAGGCACCACCGACACGACCGCGAGGAATCCGCGCCCGGCCACAGTGGGAGCAGGTTCGCCGCCACGGACGGTGTCGTAGCGCGCGAGGGGAGTGCCATCGTGCGTCGCGCCGGGGGCGGCCGAAGACGGAAGGTGCGCCACCGCGTCGCCCTGGAGGAGGACGCCGAGCTGGCCAGGCCCGAGCGGGAGGGGGCGCTTCTTCGAGAGCTCGAGGATCGTCACGTACCCCGTGAATGCGCCGCGGCGGGTGATGAGGCCGAGGTCGCGGATCGAGCCGGTGGGCAGGACGGCGCTCGCGGGGGCGCCGCCGTCGAACCGGAAGGGGCGGTAGCGCTCGAGCCCGTGCTCGGTGCCGTCCACGGTCAGCACGAGCAGCTCGCCGTCGATCACGGTCAGGACGCGCTCCATGCCCTCGAACGCCGAGAAGTCGCCGGCGCGGTCCACGTCCGCGATGCTCAGGCGCCAGTCCCAGTCGGTGCCGGGATCGGCCGGCCCGCGCGCGATCTCGACCGTCGTGCCGCCGCCGTTCTTCCAGCGTTCGGGCCGGAGGTCGGCGAAGCGGATGATCTGGGCGGGCATGGGCGTCCTTCCGTCGGTGCTCCAAGGCTACGCGGACCCGCGCCACCGGGCGTTTCCGGGGCGGGACTATGATCCGCTTCCATGAGGCAGGCTGTGATCACCGCCGCGGGCGGAACCGACCGGATCGTCCTGAGGGAGTCGCCGGACCCCGTCCCGAGGGGACGCGAAGTCCGCATCCGCGCGCGTGCCAGCGGGGTCAACTTCGCCGACATCCTGGCCCGCCAGGGGCTGTACCCGGATGTGTCGCGGTTCCCTGCGGTGGTGGGCTACGAGGTCTCGGGGACGGTGGACGCCGTCGGGCCCGAGGCTGACCCGCGGTGGGTGGGGCGCGACGTCGTCGGCCTCACGCACTTCGGCGGGTACGCCGACACCGTCTGCGTCCCGCAGGAACAGGTGTTCGAGAAGCCGGCCACGCTGTCCCACGAGCAGGCGGCGGCGCTCCCCGTGACCTACCTCGCTGCGTGGCAGCTCATGGTGGTCATGGGGTCGCTGTCCGCGGGCGACACCGTGCTCATCCACAACGCCGGCGGGGGAGTGGGGCTCGCCGCCCTGGACATCGGGCGTCACATCGGCGCCCGCATGATCGGCACCGCCAGCGCGCGGAAGCACGCGTTCCTCGCCGAACGCGGCCTCCACGAGGCCATCGACTACACGACCCAGGACTGGACCAAGGAGGTCATGCGGCTCACCGGCGGCCGCGGCGTCGAGCTTGTCCTGGACCCGTTCGGCGGGCACCACTGGCGGCGGAGCTACCGCATGCTGCGCCCCACGGGACGGCTCGGGATGTTCAGCGTCTCCGGCGCGGTCTCGTCGAGGCTGCCCGGGAAGCTCGGGCTCCTCGCGCTCGTGGCCCAGCAGCCGCTCTTCAACCCGATCCCGCTCATGAACCGGAACCTCGGAGTGTTCGGCGTAAACCTAGGCCACCTATTCAGCGAGACCGAGAAGGTCCGAGGCTGGATGGAGGCCCTCCTCGAGGGGGTCGACGAAGGCTGGGTGCGCCCGCACGTGGACCGCACGTTCCCCCTCGCCGAGGCCGGCGACGCCCACGCCTACCTCGAAGCCCGGCGCAACATCGGCAAGGTGGTCCTCGTGCCGTGAGTCGGAGCCCGCGCCTTAGGCTGGGGGCCATGAGCACAGCCGCAGCGCCCGCAGGATCCCGCGTCGCCGAGGCCGTGCAGACGCTCACCCCCGGGTACTTTGCCCTCACGATGGCGAGCGGCATCATCTCCGTGGGCCTCGAGCTCGAGGGGATCCACTGGCTCTCCGCGCCCCTGCTGTGGGTGTGCCTCGTCTCCTACGTGGTGATCCTCACGCTCAACCTCGTGCGCCTCGTCCGGTTCCGCGAGGACATCCGGCGCGACTTCATGCACCCCGGCCGGGCCTTCGGGTTCTTCACGTTCATCGCCGGCACCGACGTGCTCGGCGTCCGGCTCGGCATGGCTGGCTGGCCGGCCGCGACCGCCGTGCTGCTGTGCCTCGCGCTGCTCGCGTGGGTGGTGCTGGGCTACGTGATCCCGTGGACCGCCGTGCTCGGCCGCGCGGAGCGGCCCGTGGTCAAGGACGCCAACGGGACGTGGTTCATCTGGTGCGTCGCGAGCCAGTCGGTGGCCGTGGCGTCCGCGACCGTGGAGCCCCTGGCCGGGCCGGACTGGCGTGCGGGGCTCGCGCTCGTGGCCGTCGTGGCGTGGTCCGTGGGGCTCATCCTCTACGCGGCCGTGGGCGTCTTCGTCTCCCTCCGGCTGATGACCTACCCCATCCGCCCCGAGGACCTCCGCCCGCCCTACTTCGTGGCGATGGGCGCGATGGCGATCAGCGTCCTCGCCGGCGCGCGGATCGTCGAGATGGCCGGCGCCCCCATGGTCGACGCTACACGCGGGCTCGTGGCCGGTGCGTCCGTGGTGTTCTGGGCGTTCGCCTCGTGGCTGTTCCCCGTGCTGCTCGCGGCGGGGTGGTGGCGGCACATCGTGCACCGCGTGCCCCTGGCCTACGAGCCCGGGCTGTGGAGCGTCATCTTCCCCCTCGGCATGTACGCCGTCGCGGGGATCTACCTGGGGCGCGCGGACAACCTGCCCGTGGTCACGGCGATCGGCCGTGGCGAGCTGTGGGTCGCGGTGGCCGCATTCCTGATCACCTTCGGGGGGATGCTGTGGCACCTGTGGGCGACGCTGGCCCGCCCCCGCCTCGCCCGCCCCTCCGTCTAGGAGTCACCTTCTGGGGATCACCTCCTGGGGGTCAGCTTCAGCGGGTGCACTCCCCACGGGACGTGCCCCCCAGGATGTGACTTCCAGAAGCTGCCCTGCGGGGGACGTGACTCCCAGAAGCTGACCCCCAGCATGGGGGCGCCGCCTGCGGGGCGCACCGTGGTGCGCGAAGGTTCGTGCGTGGCCGGTGGTTGCGCCGTGTGTGTGCGGGATGGATGCTGGGGGTGTCCGTCGCGGTCGACCCCGAACCTTCTGTGGTGCCGGTGAGCCTGTCCTCCAGCATGGTGGCGGAGGGCCTCCGCGGGAACCGTGGATTGGTGCCTTTGAGCCCGAGCGGAGCGTGTCAAGTTGTTTGTGTGAGTGGTCGGTCTCCGGTTTGGTTCAGAGGTAGGGGTTGATGCGTTCGGGGTAGGCCAGGGCGAGCTGGGCCAGGGCCTGCTTCCAGTTCGTGGTGACCTGGCCTTGGACGAGGCGCCCGTCGGCCTTGCGCCGGTCTGCAGGCAGTCCGCGCTCCTTGGCCCGTTCGCGGGCGCGCTTGTCCTCGATGTTGCAGATCGCGAGCCAGAGCAGCTTCACGACCGCGTCGTCGGAGGGGAAGTGGCCGCGGTTCTTGATGACCTTGCGCAGCTGGTAGTTCAGCGACTCGATCGCGTTGGTGGTGTAGATGACCCGGCGCAGCATCGGCGGGAACGCCAGGAACGGGATGAACCGCTCCCAGGCGTCCTGGAACGCCCGGACCGTGTTGGGGTTCTTCTTCCCCAGCTCGGAGGCCGCGAACTCCTCCAGGGCCGCCTTCGCGGCGGCCTCGTTCGGGGCCTGATAGACCGTCTTGAGGGCCGCGGCGACGGCCTTGCGCTGGCCGTAGGCCACGAACCGCATCGAGGCCCGGATCAGGTGCACCACGCAGACTCCCGCTGTCAACCCCTGGGGTCCGGATGGGGGTCGCGGGGGGCAGGGCTGATCGGCGGGCGGGGGCTTCCCGTCCGCTGGGGGTGTGCGTGGGCTCAGCTCGCGGCGGGCAGTGCCAGGTGTTCCTCTGCGGTGCGCTGGGGGATGGGGCCGGTGTCCTGGGCGTGGTCGGCGGCTTCGAGGGCCTGCCGGCGTAGGGGGTGCAGGGCCGGGTCGTATTCGGTGCGGTCGTGCCAGCAGCGCCAGAGGATGCGGACCCAGCGGGCTGCGACGCCGCGCAGTGCGCGGTGGTGGCCTTGGCCTGCGGCCCGGGCCCTTCGGTAGTGCTCGCCGGTGAAGTGGGGGTCCTCGCGGACGGCGACGAAGGCCCACCAGTCGATCGCGTGGCGCATGCGCTTGTTCGCCGCGTAGCGGAAGCGGACCTGGCGGGTGCGCCCGGAGGCGCGGGTGACGGGAGCGAGCCCGGTCTCGGCCAGCAGCGACGCCGCGGAGGGGTACCGGTCGCGGTCCTCGCCCATCCCTGCCAGGAGGGTCGCGGCGGTGACGGGGCCGACGCCGGGGAAGGCGGTGAAGATCCGGGTGTCGGGGTGGGCGGCGAGCAGTGCCTGGATCTCGGTGTCGTATTCGCGCAGGTGCCCGTTGAGCAGGGAGAGCTCCTCGGCCATCCGCACTGCGGTGAACGCCCGGCCGGCGCTGGTGCCCTCGCCCGCGGCGAGCAGGTGGGGGCGGAGGCGTTCCACGAGGGTCTCGGCGCTGGTGCGCCCGGAGTAGCCGTGGGCGGTGATGAAGGCGTCCATGCGCTTGACCCCGACGCGGGCGGCCTGGGCGGGCTGTGGGTAGCGCCTGATGAACTGCAGGGAGATGTCCCGGTCGAGGCTGGAGAACAGGTGCAGGACCGCAGGGTTGTAGGACTCCATCACCGCCCGGAGCTGGTTCTCCAGGTCGCGCTGGCGCCACACGAGCCGCTCGCGGTCGCGGATCACGGCGCGCAGGCGCATCAGGGTCTGGGACGCGGGTCGGATCGGGCGCCAATGGGTGTGTTCGTGGCGGAGGCTGTCGGCCAGGACGAAGGCGTCGAACGCGTCGGACTTCTTCGCGGCCATCCGGTAGCGCTCCCGGGACCGGGCGGAGACCTTCGGGGAGATGCAGTAGACCTCCACGGCCAGCTCGAGCAGCCGCTCGACCAGGAGCCCTTCGGCGCGTTCGATGGCGACCCGGACCACGCCAGCGACCGCGGCAAGGGCGGCGCACAGCCCGGCAAGGCCTTCGACGGTGTGCGGGAAGCGCTTCTGCAGCAGCGTGGCCCCGGTCGAGTCGACGAGGCAGAGCTGGTGGAACGCACCGCCCCAGTCCACGCCGGCGAACACCTCGGGGGTCCCGGCAGCGGTAGCCAGTTCAGTACTTGTCATACCGCAGGTCCTTCCTCTCGGACTGAACCCACCTGTGCCGGCGGTGCGCGGCAGCCTCGCGTCAGGACCTCATCTCGGCGATCGCCGCACCGGCGTCGCATCTCCCGCTGGCTGATTCACGATTCTGCCCCGCGGCGGCCGAACGGGTCTGCATGTGGGCCTCGAGGGCGACGCGTCTGCAAGGGTTCTGACCGCCACGGCGCAGGTGGCTGGCCGAACGGTTCGGCCACCGCCATTGTGGACAGATGAGGTCTGCACCAGCGACTCGGGCCAGGTCGCCTCGATCGCCTCGGGGAAGCCGGTGAGCCCGTCGCAGCAGACGATGAGCACGTCCCGGACGCCGCGGTTGGCCAGCTCGGCGCAGACCCCGGCCCAGAACTTCGCGCCCTCGGCGGCCTGGACCCAGATCCCGAGCACGTGCGTCGTCCATGTCCACCCCGACCGCGATGTGCGCGGCCTTGTTGCGCACGTGCGCCCCGTCGCGGACCTTGACCACGATCGCGTCCAGGTAGATGACCGGGTAGAAGGACTCCAGCGGCCGGCGCTGCCAGGCCAGGACCTCGTCCAGGACCTCGTCGGTGACCTTGGAGATCGTCTCGCGGCTGACCTCGGTGCCGACCGTGGAGACGAGGTGATGCTCGATGTCGCGCACCGTCATCCCGCCCGCGTACAGGGAGATGATCATGTCATCGAGCCCGGACAGGCGCCGGGCGCCCTTGGGCACGAGCATCGGTGTGAAGGTCCCGTCCCGGTCCCGCGGGACCGCGAGCTCCACGTCCCCGGCGATCGTGCCGACCGTCTTCGGGAACGAGCCGTTGCGCGAGTTCGGGAACAGCGCCGCGTCCGGGTCGCCCTTCTCGTACCCGAGGTGGTCCGACAGCTCGGCCTGCATCCCGCGCTCGAGGCCGGCCTTGATCAGCTGCTGGATCAGCCCGTCCCTGCCCTCGAGCTGGACCTGCCCGGCATCGATCATCGAGTACAGCTCATCCAGCGCCCCCGACGCCTCGAGCGCTTCCACGCCCTCACGCTGGGCCCTGCGGCGCTCCTGCCGCTCTTCCTTGCTGACCATGCTCATCAGTGTCTCGGCTTTCTCTCAGGGACACCGCCCTCACACAAACCATCTGACACCCTCCCCGAGCGTCAGACTTCCGAATCTCTCCTGCCCTCCCCGCGGCGGACGCCATTCCGATCGGAAAGGAGCCAGGCGATGGAACTCCTCCATCCCCGGTGCGCGGGAATCGACATCTCCAAGCGGGACGCGAAGGTCTGCGTCCGCATCGCCGGGACGGGCCGCGCCAAGGCCGTCGAGACGGTCACGACATGGTCCTCCATGACCGGTCAGATCCTGGCCCTGCGCGAACACCTCGCCCAGCAGCAGGTCACGTGCGTGGTCATGGAGGCCACCAGCGACTACTGGAAGCCGTTCTACTACCTCCTCGAGGACCTGCCCGGGGTCGAGGTCATGCTGGTCAACGCCCGGCAGGTGAAGAACGTCCCGGGAAGGAAGACCGACGTCGCCGACGCGACCTGGCTGGCCCAGCTCGGCGCGCACGGGCTCGTGCGGGCCTCGCTCGTCCCCCCGGCCCCGATCCGCCAGCTGCGCGACCTGACCCGGACCCGCACCGCGATCACCCGCGACCGGGCCCGGGAGGCCCAGCGACTGGAGAAGCTCCTGGAGGACGCCGGGATCAAGCTCTCCTCCGTCGCCACGGACATCCTCGGGGTCTCCGGGCGGGCCATGCTCGAGGCCCTGATCACCGGAAACACCGACCCCGGGGCCATGGCGGAGCTGGCCAGGACCAGCCTCAGGCCCAAGATCCCAGCCCTGACCGAGGCCCTGACCGGCCGGTTCACCGCCCACCACGCCTTCCTGGCCCGGATCCACCTGGACCTGATCGACCAGCACACCGCCGCGATCGAGACCCTCACCGCACAGATCGAGGCGCTCATGGAGCCCTTTCGCGGCTTCCACGACCTGATCACCACCATCCCGGGGATCAGCACCACGATCGCCGACGTCATCGTCGCCGAGACCGGCGCGGACATGTCCCGGTTCCCCACCGCGGACCACCTGGCCTCCTGGGCCGGCACCGCCCCGGGGAACAACGAATCCGCCGGCAGGGTCAAGTCCTCCCGCACCCGCCCCGGCAACCCCTACCTCCTGGGAGCCCTGGGCATCTTCGCCATGGTCTGCGCGAACCACCCCGGCACCTACCTCCACGCCAAATACCGCCGCATCGCCGCCCGCCGCGGCCCGATGAGGGCCATCGTCGCACTCGAGCACACGCTCCTGGTCACAATCTGGCACATGGGCACCACCGGCACCCTCTACCAGGACCCCGGCCCCGACTACTACACCCGCAACCACCCCGACCGCGCCAAGAACCGCGCCATCCACCAGCTACAGGCCCTCGGATACAACGTCACCCTCGACCACGCCTCATAACCCAACGAGCACACCCCACCGGAACCTTCGCGTCAGAAGGGCTGTGGCGCCGCGGGCGCAGGGCCGCCGGGCCGCGGCCCCCACCGCGGCCCGGGCCGCCTCAGGCGTCCGCGCGCTCCGCCGCCGGCATCGCAACAGCATGCGGCACGGCCACGAGCGCGAGCACAGCCAGCACCGCGGCGGCGGCGAACACGTAGAAGCCCCACGGGTACGCGACGCCGAGCGTGACGAGCGTCCCGGTGACGGCCGGGCCGAGGATGGCGCCGATGCGGCCCACCCCGGCGGAGAAGCCGAGAGCCGTGCCGCGCAGGTGCGCAGGGAACAGCTGCGAGACCCACGCGTACACGAGCACCTGGGCGCTGAACACGAACACGCCGGTGACGAACACGGCCGCGTTGAGCAGGAGCTCGTTCTGCATCCGGATGCTCAGGGCGGCCAGGAGCACCGCGGAGACTCCGAACCACATGAGCACGATCCGCTTGGTCCCGTGCCTGTCCGCGAGCCAGCCCGCCAGCAGCAGGCCGGCCACGGCCCCGACGTTGAGCACGAGCAGCAGCGTCAGCGACGAGCTCATCGAGTACCCCGCCTCAGCCATGAGCGTGGGCAGCCACGTGTTGAGCCCGTACACGAGCAGCAGGCCCATGAACGAGGCCACGGCGATCCCGATCGCCACGAGGGGGTACGGCTTGCGCAGCAGCGCCCGGAACCCGAGCTTCTCGGCCCGTGCGGAATCCACGGCGGAAGGCGAGGCGGACGACGACGGTGCCTCGCCGCCGTCGTGCGCGGAACCGGCGCCGGGGGCCGCCTTGGGAGCCGTGGGCAGGGACTCGGGCAGCTTGGCCCACAGGAAGGGCACGAGCACGAGGCCCGCGACGCCGCCCGCGATGAACATGGCGCGCCAGTTCGGCATGATCAGGAGCGCGAGGAACGCCGTCGCGACGGCGCCGGCGTGGTAGCCGGTCATCGTGCGGGTCGTGTTGGAGGCGCCGGAGCCGGCCTTCGCGTAGTCGTTGATGTAGGCGAGGGCGGCGGGCAGGCACGCGCCGAGGCCGAGGCCCGCGAGGAGCCGGAACGCGCTGAAGAGCGCGACGTTCGGCGCCGCGACCACGGCGAGCGTGAAGACCGAGAACCACGCGACGCACGCGATGAGGAGCCTGCGGCGGCCGAACCGGTCCGAGAGCGGGGCGATGAACAGGGCGCCCAGGCCCACGCCCACGAGGGAGATGGTCGCGGCGAGGGTCGCGCCGACGGGGTCGAAGCCGAGCTCGTGGGTCTTGAGCAGGGTGGGGATCACGGCGCCGAGGACCACGAGGTCGAACCCGTCGAGGACCATCGCGAACCAGCAGAGCCAGACGGGCCACTGGGACCGTGCGGCGGCGCCGGCTCGGGTGCCGGATGAAGAGGGCAGGACAGCGGACATGGAGAACCTCGGATGCTCAGGGGTGGACCTGAGAGTTCTATCACCGTTCGGCGTGTCGTGTGACACGTGGCACCATTGAATGGAATCTCACGCGTCATGGAAGGGGAGCGGTCATGGCCAACTCTGCGTCCGGCGACTCCGTGGTGGACCGCGTGGTGCGCGTCCTCGAGGCCTTCCCGGAGGGCGTCAGCTCGCTGCCGCTCGGCGAGCTCGCCGCCAGGGCGGGCCTGCCGCTCACGAGTGCCCACCGGCTCGTCAAACAGCTCGCCGAGCACCGCCTCCTCGAGCAGGCGCCCGGCGGGAAGGTCCAGCTCGGCCTGCGGCTGTGGGAGCTCGTGAACCGCAACTCGCCCACGCTCGTGCTGCGCCAGGCGGCCCTGCCATTCATGGACGACATCCATCAGGTCCTCAACCAGAACGTCAATCTCGCCGTCCTCCAGGGCGACGACGTCCTGTTCGTCGAGCGGCTCTCGCGCCGCGGGTCCGTGGCCAACCGGGCCAAGGTGGCCGGGCGCATGCCGGTCCACATCTCCTCGGCGGGCGTGGCGCTCATGTCCGCGCAGCCCCCGCACGTTCAGGCCGCGTACCTCGCCCGGTTCCGCGACCACACCGGCAAGGCCACCACCGAGCACGTCCGGCAGCTCCTCGCCGCCGCGTCGACCCACGGGTTCGCGGAGCTCGCGGGCGTCGTGGACCCGGACACGTGGGGCATCGCGGTTCCCATCTTCGATCGGCAACGGCGCGCGGTGGCGGCGATCGGCGTCGTCGTGCCTCTCGCCGAGGTGCGGATCCAGCAGCTGGTGCCCGCGCTCAAGACGGCGGCGCGGGGGATCGGCCGGCAGCTCGGCGGCCCCGCGTAGCAGGGCGGTGCTCGGCGGGCGGCCCGCGCGCACGACGGCGGGAGCGCGCCTCTCGTTTTCAGGTTTCGTTTCCGATCAACGGAAATCGGGTTCGCGCTGGGAGCGAGCCGCGTCACACTCGAAGCAGACGTACGGCCGCCGCGGATCCCGCGAGCAGGCTCCGAACCCGAAAGGAACGATCATGGGCGATCGCACCGTCATCACCACGCAGGTGGCCATCATGGGCGCAGGGCCCGCCGGCCTCATGCTCTCGCACCTCCTGCACCAGGCCGGGATCGAGAACACGGTGGTGGAGATCCGCTCCCGCGCGGAGATCTCGGCGACCATCCGCGCCGGCATCCTCGAGGCCGGGTCCGTGGACCTGCTCGTCCAGTCGGGTGTGGACAACGTGCTGCGCAACGGCCACGAGCACGAGGGCACCGAGTTCCGCGTGAACGGCGAGGGCCACCGCATCGACTTCAAGGGCCTCGTAGGCCAGTCCGTGTGGCTGTACCCGCAGAACGACGTGTTCGACGACCTCGCCGCCCGCCGCGAGACCGACGGCGGCGACGTGCGCTACTCGTGCTCGAACACCGAGGCCTTCGACCTGCTCGACAAGCCGAGGGTTCACTTCACCGACTCCGAGGGCAACGACTTCGAGCTGCGCGCCGAGATCCTCGTCGGCGCGGACGGCTCGCGCTCGTACTGCCGCCACCAGATCCCCGAGGCCGCGCGCAAGACGTACTTCAACGAGTACCCGTTCGCCTGGTTCGGCATCCTCACCGAGGCCCCGCGCAGCGCCCCCGAGCTCATCTACGCCAACTCGCCGCACGGGTTCGCGCTCATCTCCCAGCGCACCGACACGGTCCAGCGCATGTACTTCCAGTGCGACCCGACCACCAACCCCGCCGACTGGACCGACGAGCAGATCTGGGAGCAGCTGCGCCTGCGCGTGAACGGCAACGGGTTCGAGCTCAAGGAGGGCCCGGTCACGGACAAGGTCGTGCTGCCGTTCCGCTCGTTCGTGCAGACGCCGATGCGCCACGGCAACCTGTTCCTCGCCGGCGACGCCGCGCACACCGTCCCGCCGACCGGCGCCAAGGGCCTCAACCTCGCGTTCTCCGATGTGCGCGTGCTGTTCGAGTCCCTCGACTCGTACTTCAAGTCCGGCTCGACGGCGCTCATGGACACCTACTCCGAGCGCGCCCTGGACCGTGTTTGG
This sequence comes from Sinomonas cyclohexanicum, assembly GCF_020886775.1. Taxonomy (GTDB): domain Bacteria; phylum Actinomycetota; class Actinomycetes; order Actinomycetales; family Micrococcaceae; genus Sinomonas; species Sinomonas cyclohexanicum. The sequence continues at coordinate 4,046,394 of NZ_AP024525.1, read as the reverse complement.
AAGGCGCAGTACTTCTCGTACTGGATGACCACGCTCCTGCACACCGTCCCGACTGAGACGAACCACGAGTTCTTCCGGGCCCGCCAGCTTGGCGAGCTCCGCTCGCTGCTCGAGTCCGAGCGCGGCCGCGCGTACATCGCCGAGTGCTACACGGGGTGGCAGTCCAAGTAGCCCGCACTCCCAGGACGTGACCCCCGGGACATGACCCCCGGGACATGACACCCAGAAGTGTTATCTCGCAGGACATCGGTGACGGTTCTGTGTCAGGACATCGGTGACGGTTCGGGGGGTCTTGGTGGTGACACATCTCCGGGTCAGACTGGTGAGTGAGTCACTCCGAGCCCGTTGATCCCCGTGTCCGCCTTGCCATCTCCCGGTGGCCCGACACCGCCCCGCGCGGGGCGGTGTCGACGTTCTGTGCCGAGCACGGTATCTCCCGCAAGACGTTCTATGCGCTCCGGCAGCGCGCCAGGGAGGAAGGGCCAGCGGCGGTGCTGGAACCACGCTCACGCCGCCCGAAGTCCAGCCCGACCCAGATCATCGCCCAGGTCAAGCAGCAGGCGGTGGATGTGCGCGCTGCGCTGGAGCGCTCCGGGCTGGACCACGGACCGATCAGCGTGCACGACAAGATGACGGCGATGGGCATGCAGGCGCCATCGGTCGCGTCGCTGGCGCGCATCTTCCGCGAGGCCGGGGTCGCCAGGCTGGAGCCGAAGAAGAAGCCCCGGGCCTCGTACCGCCGGTTCGTCTATCCCGCGCCGAACGCGTGCTGGCAGCTGGACGCGACCGAGTACGTCCTGGCCCGGGGCCGCAAGTGCGTCATCTTCCAGCTCCTCGATGACCACGCCCGCTACGCCGTTGCCTCCCACGTCGCGTGGTCGGAGACGGCCGAGGCGGCGATCGCGGTCGTGGACAAGGGAATCGCCGCCCATGGGGTGCCCCAGCGGCTCCTGAGCGACAACGGCGTAGCCCTGAACCCCAGCCGGCGCGGGGTGCTCGGCCGGCTCGTCGCCCACGTCACGGCCCTGGGCGTGGAGCCGATCACCGGCAAGCCCTACAAGCCCACCACCCAGGGCAAGAACGAACGGTTCCACAGCACGCTCTTCCGCTGGCTGGACAAGCAGCCGCTCGCCGAGACCCTCGAGGAACTCCAGGCCCAGGTCGACGCATTCGACCTCATCTACAACACCCAGCGCCCCCACCAGGGCCTGCCCGGGCGGACCACCCCGCTGCAGGCTTGGCAGGCGACGCCCAAAGCCGAGCCGCCACGGCCCGCCCCCGTGCCCGAGCCGCTCGAGCCGCCCGTCCCAGCACAGGGCGCCGCACCACGGCCAGCACCCCCAGACGACCGGCTCCGGACTGCACGCGTGCGCAGGAACGGGACCATCCGGGCCCGCGGAACGGCCTTCCAGATCAGCGCCGCCCGCGCCGGCCAGAGTGTCCACATCCTCTACTCGCCAACGGCCATCAGCATCTTCGATACCGAAGGCGTCCTCATCATCGAACACAGCTGGCCCGAACCAGGAACAACGTATGTCGGCAACGGCCGAAGCCACACCAAGAAGAGAAACGTCACCAATGTCCTGACACACCAACCGTCACCGATGTCCTGACACAGAACCGTCACCGATCTCCCGAGACATCACACATGACACCCAGAAGGTGACCCCCAGGCTCTGGGAGTCACCTTCTGGGTGTCACGTCCTGGGGGTCATCTCTTGCGGGGTGCGGCCGCCGGCCCGGGCCGCGCGCCATGATGGGTCCATGACGAACCCCGAAGCCGACCTCGAAGAGCCCGCCTCCTTCTACCTCGACAAGGCCAACCCCGCGATCTGGAAGTCGCTCGTGGCGTTCCGGGCCAAGGTCCACGAGGCGACCGACGCGGCGGGAGTCCCGCGCGACGCCGTCGAACTCCTGAGCCTGCGCATCTCCCAGATCAACCGCTGCACCTACTGCCTCGACCTCCACGGCCGCCAGGCCGCCGAGGCCGGCGTCCCCGCGCGCAAGCTCAACGTGCTGCCCGCCTGGCGCGAGGCCGGCATGTTCACAGTGCTCGAGCGGGTTGCCCTCGACATCGCCGAGGCCATCACCCTGCTCCCGGACGACGACGAGCGCGCAGCCATCCTCGACCGCGCCCATGCCGAACTCGGCGACGAGAGGTTCTCCGCCCTCTGCTGGGCCGCGATCTCGATGAACGCGTTCAACCGCCTCTCGATCGTGAGCCGGCACAAGGTGAGGCTGTAGGCCACCCGCGACCCAACACATCTGCTGCCCCGGGCCGCATCTCCTGCGTGAATACACCAAGGAGATGCGGGCCGGGGCAGCGCTTGTCTAACCCTCTTGTTCTCTGACACTCAGCGATATATCGTTAAGTGTCGGGTCCGGATCGGGCCCGGCATCGATAACAGCCAACGCAGACATCAGGAGGACGCCATGCGCGGACATCCACACCACCATCACCATGACTTCGAGGCGATGCACCACCACGACGGCCCCCGCGGCCCGCAGGGCCGGGGCTTCGGGCCCGGCGGCTTCGGACCGGGCGGCCCGGGCGGCTTCGCCCCCGGCGGGCCGGGCGGCTTCCCGGGCTTCGGTCCCGGGTTCGGCGGGCACGGCTTCGGCCCGGGCGGGCGCGGGGGCCACGGCTTCCCGCCCGGCTTCGGACCCCGCGGAGGACGGCGCGCGAGCCGCGGCGACGTGCGCGCCATGATCCTCTCGCTCCTGTCCGAGCAGCCGCTCACCGGCTATGGCATCATCCAGGCCGCGAACGAGAAGACCAACGGCGTTTGGCGCCCTAGCCCTGGCTCGGTGTACCCGACGCTCCAGCAGCTCGTCGACGAGGAGCTCGTCGAGCAGACGGGCGAGGGCAAGCGCACCGAGTACACGCTCACGGACGCCGGCCGCACCTACGTCGCCGACCACGCCGACGAGCTCACCCAGGCGTGGGACGCGGCGCCCGGAAGAAGCGAGGCCACCCAGGCGTTCATGGAGAGCGTCGGCAAGTTCATGGGGGTGCTGCACCAGTTCCGCGGCGCCGCCACGGACGAGCAGCGCGCCCAGGCGGCCGTCAAGATCGACGAGGCACGCAAGGCCCTGTACATGATCCTCGCGGAGTAGCCTCAGCTCAGGAAGGGGGCGACGCCCATGTCCCAACACCCACCCGGGCGACCCGGCGGCGTCGTGCGCGGAGGCCGCATCTCGAGCGGCGACGTTGCCCTGCAGAAGAAGCTCAACGCCGAGGCGCCGAAGATCCCGCACCTGCTGCGGCGCATCGCCGAGCTGTTCCGGCCCCACCGCGGCGCGCTCGTGCTCACGGTGGTGCTCGTCCTCGCGGCGGCGGCGCTGTCCGTCGCGCCGCCGCTGCTCACCCAGCGCATCTTCGACGACGGCCTCTTCCCGGCGAGCGGCGGCCCCAACCTGCCGCGGCTCGGCGAGCTCGTGGGCCTCATGGTCGGCGCGTACGTCCTCTCGGCGCTGCTGGGCGTGTGGCAGACATACCTGACCTCGACCGTGGGCAACCGCGTCATGGGGTCCCTGCGTGTGCGCCTCTTCAGCCACCTGCAGTCCATGGAGCTGAGCTTCTTCACCCGCACCAAGACAGGCGTGATCCAGTCGCGTCTGCAGAACGACGTCGGCGGCGTCGCGAGCGTCCTGCAGAACACCGTCTCCGGCGTGGTGGGCAACATCGTCACGGTCATCGCGGCATTCGTGGCGATGGTGGCGCTCAACTGGCAGCTGACGCTCATCGCGATCGTGCTCATGCCGTTCCTCGTCGTGGCGCAGCGCCGCGTGGGGCAGGTCCGCGCGCGGATCGCCACGAAGACCCAGGAGTCGCTCTCGGACATGACGGCGATCACCCAGGAGTCGCTGAGCGTGTCCGGGATCCTGCTCTCCAAGAGCTTCAACCGCCAGCCGGACGAGATCGCCAAGTACTCCGCCGAGAACACGAACCTCGTCCGGCTCCAGGTCCGGCAGGCCATGAGCGGGCAGTACTTCTTCGCGCTCGTGACGATCTTCCTCTCCTCGATCCCCGCGATCGTGTACCTGGTGGCGGGGTGGCTCATCACGGGAGGCAATGTCGCGATCACCGCCGGTACGATCGTCGCCTTCACCAACGTCCAGGCCAGGCTCCTGTTCCCGCTCATTGCGCTCATGCGGGTGGCGCTGGACCTGCAGACCTCCGGCGCGCTCTTCGCACGCATCTTCGAGTACCTCGACCTGCGTCCCGCCATCGTGGACGCGCCCGACGCCGCGCCCCTCCCCGCGCACGCGCCGTGCCTGGGCGAGGTGGAGTTCGACGGCGTGACGTTCCGCTACCCGGACGCGCGCGGCGTGGACCGGGCTACTCTCGATGACGTCTCCTTCACGATCGAGCCCGGGCAGTACGCCGCGTTCGTGGGCCCGAGCGGCGCCGGGAAGACCACGGTCTCCTACCTGATCCCGCGGTTCTACGAGGCGTCCTCGGGCGCGGTCCGCTTCGCGGGGCATGATGTGCGGGATCTCGACCGCGAATCCCTCGTGAGCCACATCGGCGTCGTGAGCCAGGAGACGTACCTGTTCCACGCGACGATCGCCGAGAACCTGCGCTACGCCAAGCCGGACGCGACCGACGAGGAGCTCGAGGCGGCCGCGCGGTCGGCGAACATCCACGCCACGATCGCCGGGTTCCCGGACGGCTACGACACCGTGGTGGGGGAGCGCGGGTACCGGCTCTCGGGCGGGGAGAAGCAGCGCATCGCGATTGCGCGGGTGCTGCTCAAGGACCCCGAGGTGCTCATCCTCGACGAGGCCACGAGCGCCCTTGACACCATCTCCGAGCGCGTGGTCCAGCAGGCCCTCGACACGGCCGCGCACGGGCGCACCACCATCGCGATCGCGCACCGGCTCTCGACCGTGGTGGCCGCCGACGTCATCTACGTGGTGGACGGCGGGCGGATCGTCGAGCACGGGACGCACGCCGAGCTCCTCGCCGCCGGCGGTGCATACGCGCGGCTGTACGCGGAGCAGGCGGCGGCCCCGTCCCCGGCCCGCCGCGGCTGACGCCGCCCGTGCCCGCGGCCTCCCGCCCTCCCGCCCCAGGCCCGCCCGGCCCGCGAACCGGCCGCCCGCGAAATGTTGGGTTGAGCAGGGTGGGAGGCGCTCGGACCCTGCTCAACCCAACATTTCGGGGCGACGAGGGAGGCGCCTGCCCCCGGCGAGAGCGGAATCATAGTGCCCCGATTGGCCGCTGGCCAAACGGGCATGGGATGATGGACAGGATGACTTCCGCCGCCAGCACCCCTGACACGTCCCGCCCCGAGGCCCGCGCCCAGGTTCAGCCCAAGGCCGAGGGCTGGGAGCAGCAGCGTACCGCCGAGGGCCGGCCGCTGCTGCAGTTCGCGTCCCCGCGGGTCAAGCAGCCGCCGCAGCACTTCGCGGACCTCAGCCTCGAGGAGCGCCAGACGAAGGTCAAGGAGCTCGGCCTGCCGGCGTTCCGCGCGAAGCAGCTGAGCACCCACTACTTCCAGCACTGGACCACGGACCCTGACGCGATGAGCGACCTGCCCAAGGCGGGCCGCGGGGAACTGGTCGAGGGCCTCTTCCCGCCGCTGCTCAGCGAAGTCCGCCGCCTCCGCACCGACGACGGCAACACCATCAAGTTCCTCTGGCGCCTCTTCGACGGCGCCCTCGTCGAGTCCGTGCTCATGCGCTACCCCGGCCGCATCACCCTGTGCGTGTCGAGTCAGGCCGGCTGCGGCATGAACTGCCCGTTCTGCGCCACGGGCCAGGCGGGCCTGACCCGGAACATGTCCACGGCGGAGATCGTGGACCAGGTCGTCGCGGCGAACCGCATCATCGCGGCGGGTGAGCTGGGCCAGCAGGAGCACCCGGATGAGCGCGTCACCAACATCGTCTTCATGGGCATGGGCGAGCCGCTGGCCAACTACAAGCGCGTCATGAATGCCGTGCACCGCTTCGTGGACCCGGTCCCGATGGGCCTGGGCATGAGCGCCCGCAACATCACGGTCTCGACCGTGGGCCTCGTCCCCGCGATCCGCAAGCTCGCGGATGAGGATCTCCCCGTCACGTTCGCCCTCTCGCTCCACGCGCCCGACGACGAGCTCCGCGACGAGCTCATCCCCGTCAACAACCGCTGGAAGGTCGACGAGGCCCTCGACGCCGCCCACGAGTACTACCGGAAGACCGGCCGCCGCGTGAGCATCGAGTACGCGCTCATCAAGGACATGAACGACCACGCCTGGCGCGCCGCCCTCCTCGCGAAGAAGCTCAACCAGCGCGGCCGCGGCTGGGTCCACGTGAACCCGATCCCGCTCAACCCGACCCCCGGGTCCATCTGGACGTCCTCCGAGCGCCACGTGCAGGAGGAGTTCATCGAGACCCTCCGCGCCGCCGGCATTCCCACGACCCTGCGTGACACGCGCGGCAAGGAGATCGACGGCGCCTGCGGCCAGCTCGCTGCGGCTGAGTAGGCGCGGAGTGAGGGGGCGGGAGACGCAGGGCCCGGCCAGCACTCCGGCGCACGACGGCGCCTCGCACCCGGGCGGCCCGGCCGCCGGTGGCCTCTCGCGTGCCCGGGAGTTCGCCCACCGGCTGCTGTTCAGCATCGGCCCGGCGAAGAACGACCATCAGGTGGCGCTCCGCGTCGCCGCCGGGGTGTTCCTGCCGCTCATCACCCTTGTGCTGCTGGGCCGGCTCGACCTCGCAATCTTCGCGAGCTTCGGCGCGTTCACGGGGATCTACGGGCGCAACGAGCCGCACCGCACACGGATTGTGACCCAGATCCGGGCCGGGCTGCTCATGCTTGCCGTGATCCTCGCAGGCACGCTCACCGCGAGGCTCAGCCCCGGCGACGTGATCAGCCCGTGGACCATCGTGGTCGGCACCACCGTCGTCGCGTGGGGCTGCACCGTCATCGTGGGGCACTGGCGTCTGCGCCCCGCGGGCTCGCTGTTCCACATCTTCGCGTACGCCGCGATTGCGTCCGTGCCGCACCAGCCGCCCCTGGGGCAGGCGATACTCGCGGCCGCGCTCACGGTGCTCCTCGCCGTGCTCATCGGGATGGCCTCCCGGGTGGTGCCCTCGCGGCGCACCCCGCTCACCTGGGCAGGGGTCCGGTCTGCCTGGCGCGTGCGCCTTGCCGCCCACGAGCGCCAGGCCCTGTGGCTCGAGTCGGTCGGGTACCTCGTGGCGGCGAGCGTCGCTGGCACCATCGCGACGATCGTGGGCCAGGCCCTCGGGTTCGGCCACAACTACTGGGCGATGGTCGCCGCCGTCGTGCCCCTCGTGGGGCACACGACCCGGCACCGCGTCGCCCGTGGCCTGCAGCGTATCCTCGGCACCATGGTGGGCCTCGCGATCCTGGCCCTCATCGTGGCGGTGCGGCCGGAAGCGTGGGTCATGGTGGTGCTCATCTCGCTGTGCCAGTTCGGCGCGGAGATGCTCATCGCCCGGCAGTACTTCCTCGCACAGGTGTGCGTGACGCCGCTCGCGCTCCTTTCAACCCTGCTCGTTGTCCACATCAATCCCCTCGACCTCCTGCACGATCGCTTCATCGACACGGCGATCGGCGCGGTCGTCGGCGTGGCCGTGGTGCTTGCCCCCGACGCGTGGCGGCGCTGGATCCACTGGCGCTCGCGGGAGGAGCAGCTGGAGTGGTGACCCCGGTCTGAGGACCTCGCTCAGACGGGGCGCTCAGACGGGGGCAGCGTGGACCCGTATGGGGTTCATGACCGGCTTGGCGAGGCACACCGACTCCTCGGACTCCTGGTACGGCCCGAAGTTCGGGATGCGCCGGTAGCCGGCCGCCTCGAAGAACGGCTCGCCGCCGGGGCGGGCGGTGGCGGCCTCGGCCACCACGGTGGTGACGCCGGCGGCGTGCGCCTCTCCCTCGAGCGCGGTGAGGATCGACGCGGCGATCCCCGCCCCCCGCGCGTAGGGCAGGACGTAGATCGGCCTTGCCTCCGCGATGGTCGGCTCGAGCCACCGCAGGCCGCCGCACCCGAGCGGCTGGCCGGTGGCGCGCTCGTAGGCGATGAGGAAGACGGCGAGGTCCGCGTCCGTCGGGTCCGGGGCGGCGCCGCGCTCGGCCTGCTGCGCAGCGCGGAGGTCGCGTCCCACGCAGTTCGACCACGGCACTCGTCGGATGGTCAGCTTGGCATGTGTCTGCATGGTTGCCTCCTGCCTGGGCGGGGTGATGGAACAAACACTAGGAGGCGAGTGTTGCGATCGCATGACGGTCCTGTACGGGCCTCGGAACGTTCATGTAAAATCGCGCTGTTACGTTTTAGATGAGGGGAGCTGGGCCATGTCAGGTACACCGGAGGTGCGCACACGGGTTCGGGTCCCGCTCAAGTTCCCCGACGGCTACACCACCGTGGCGGACGTCTTCACGTTCCGCCACCTCGCGGACCGCCGCGAGCACCTGCTGCTCGGGCTCGGGGACTGGGAGGCCGCGCTGGCCCGCTCGCACGACGGCGGCGACGCGCCGCTCGTGCGCCCGCACAGCGAGTGCCTCACCGGGGACGTCTTCGGCTCCGAGCGCTGCGACTGCGGGCCCCAGCTGCGCGAGGCGGCCGAGCGCATCACCGAGGCCGGCGGGTTCCTGCTCTACCTGCGCCAGGAGGGCCGGGGGATCGGCCTGTACGCGAAGCTCGACGCGTACGCGCTCCAGGACCAGGGCCTCGACACGTACGCCGCCAACCGCGCCCTCGGCCGCGCGGAGGACGAGCGCGACTACCGGGCCGCCGCCCAGATGCTGCGCACCCTCGGCGCCTCGAGGATCCGGCTCCTCTCCAACAACCCGGACAAGGCGCACCAGCTCGAGGCCCTCGGCATCGAGGTCACCGAGCGCGTGCCCACGGGCGTGCACCTTTCCGCGGCCAACGCCTTCTACCTCGCCACCAAGCGGGACCACACCGCGCACACCATCGAGCTTCCCGACTACGAGGACGGCCCGCTCGAGCTCGCCGGCTGACCCGCGCACCTTCGGCAGTCGGTCTCAGGTGGAGTCTCCGGGAAGGGCCCACGACGCCGGCCGCCTCGCCTCGAACACGAGCCCGCGGCCGCCGCTGAACGTCACCCCATGGAAGCGCGGGCCCTCCGCGATCTGCCGGAAGCCGAAGTCCGCGTGCATCGCGATCGACGCGGCGTTGTCCGCGTTCGCGATGTAGTAGGCGGCGTCGGAGCGCTCCCAGATCCACGCCAGCCGGGCGGCCGTGAGCGCGTGGCCGGCCCCGCGCCGTCGTGCGGCGGGGTGCACCACGACGCCGCCGAGGTAGTTCCCGCCCGGCGCGCCGCCGTCGGGCCCCGCGTAGAAGTGCGTCTTCGCGGCGCCGAGGATCCTCTGGCCGGAGAGCGCCACGACGGCGTACCGGTCGGAGAACGGCGCGAGCGCTAGGGCCCGCCACAGCGGGCGCCCGGCCGCGGCGGCAACCGCGTTGATCGCGTCGAGGTCGGCGGGCTCGGCGCGCCGGACGGTCCAGTCCACACGCGGGCCCTACGCCGTGTTCTGCCCTGCTGTGTTCTGCCCTGCTGTGTTCTGCCCTGCTGTGTTCTGCCGCGCTGTGTTCTGCCGCGATGCGGCAATCGCCTCTCCGAGCGCCCCGAGCACGAGCGTGATCGACGCCGGGTCTGCGTTGGGCCCCATGAGCCCGATCCGCCACACCGTGTCCGCGAACTTCCCCACGCCCGCGCCGATCTCCATCGAGTACTGCTCGAGCAGGATCTGCCGGACGCGGGCGGAGGAAACGCCGTCGGGCACCTTGACCGTGGTCAGGCTGGGCAGGCGGTGCCCCTCGGCGGCGAACAGCTCGAGGCCCATGTGCTCGAGCCCCTCGCGCAGTGCGGCACCGGCGGCCTCGTGCCGCGCCCACACGGCCGGCAGCCCCTCGGCGAGGATGCGGGCCAGCCCTGCCTCGAGGCCTGCGACCATCGTCACGGGCGCCGTGTGGTGGTAGGTGCGCGTGTGCCCCTCGGCCGCGCCGACGTACCCGCCGAGCAGCCCGATGTCGAAGTACCAGGACCGCGGGTCCTTGACCCGCCGCTCGAACGCGCGCTCCGAGACCGTGAACGGCGCGAGCCCGGGCGGGACGCCGAGGCACTTCTGCGTGCCCGCGTACCCGATGTCGATGCCCCACGCGTCCGCGCGCAGCTCGAGCCCGCCGATCGACGTGACGGCATCCACGAGCAGCAGCGCGTCGCCCTTGCCGGCGCCGAGCGCGGAGATGTCCGAGCGCACGCCCGTGGACGTCTCCGCGTGCACGGCCGCGATGATCTTGGGGTTCGGGTGCGCGGCCAGGACGCGCTCGGCGTCCACCGGCTGCCCCCACTCGTGGTCCACGCGCACGACGTCGGCCCCGCACCTCCGCGCGACCTCGGCCATCCGTTCCCCGAACAGCCCGTTGACGGCGACCACCACCGGATCGCCCGGCTCGACGAAGTTCACGAACGCGGCCTCCATGCCGCCGGACCCCGTCGCCGAGACCGGCCACGTGCGCGCGTTCTGGGTCCCCCACACCTGCCGCAGGCCGTCGGAGACCCGGTCCAGGCGGTCGATGAACGCCGGGTCGAGGTGCCCGATCACCGGGTGCGACAGCGCGGCCATCACCTCCGGGTACGCGTTGCCCGGCCCCGGGCCGAACAGGTAGCGGAACGGCAGGATCTCAGTGCGGGGAGCGACCATGGCCCCACCCTACCCGTGCACCTCCCGCCCGTCCCCGCACCGTCTGGAAGTCAGCTTCTGGAGGTCAGCTGGAGCGGTGAGGCACGACGGCGGTGGGCCGGGTACGGGACCCGGCCCACCGCCGTCGTGCGCCCAGTGCTCAGGGAAGCGCGGCTCAGACGCGGGGACCGGCGAGGTGCTCGATCTCCTCCACGTCCTCCTCTTCCAGCTTCACCCCGATCCGGCGGCGGAACCCGCGGGTCATGACCACGAGGCAGACGAGCCCGATCACGAGCCACACCACGCCGTACATGAGCGCGTCCATCTGCAGGTTGGCCCAGAGGACGCCCGTGAGGATGGTGCCGATGAGCGGGAGCACGATGTTCACGAGCACCTCGCGCGGCGTCCGGATCTGCTTGCGTCGCAGCGCGAAGAGCACGATCACCGTGAGGTTCACGAACGTGAACGCGATGAGGGCGCCGAAGTTGATCATCGAGGAGACGAACTCGAGCGTGAACGGGATGGCCAGGAGCGAGACGGCGCCGACGAAGACCACGGCGTAGGAGGGAGTGCGGAACTTCGGGTGCACGAACGAGAAGAACCGCGAGACGGGGCCCGTGCCGTTGCGGCCCATGACGTAGATCATGCGGGACACCGAGGCGTGCGAGGCGAGGCTGGACGCGACCGTCGCGGCGAACGCGGCCGAGGTGAAGAGGATCTTGAAGAACTGCCCGCCGACCTTGAGGGCCATCTCGGGCAGGGTGTCGTCGGTGTTGTCGAACCCGTCGAGTGTCGGGAAGACCGACTGGCCGAACCATGCGGCGGCGAAGAAGATCGCTCCGCCGAGCAGGAGCGCGATCACGATCGCCTTGGGGACGGTGTTCGCGTCCTTCGCCTCCTCGGAGTACATCGTGATCGCGTCGAAGCCGATGAACGAGAAGCACACCACCGTGGCGCCGGACATGATCGCGCCGGCGTCCACACCGTCGTGGAACAGGGGGACCGAGGTGAACGGCGAGCCGGCGCCTGCGCCCTGGGACAGGGCGTTCCACGCGAGGACGATGAACACGCCGATGAGCACGATCTCGAAGATCACGAGGATGCCGTTGACCTTGGACGTCGAGTTCATGCTCCACAGGTTCATCGCGGTGATCACGACGACGTACCCGACCACCCAGATCCACGACGGCACGTCCGGGAAGAACGACTCCATGTAGATCCGCACGATCACGGCGTTGACAAGGGGGAGCAGGAGGTAGTCGAGCAGTGACGTCCAGCCGACGAGGAAGCCCACGTTGGGGTGGATCGTCTGCGACGTGTACGTGTAGGCGGAGCCGGCCGAGGGGAAGAGCCGGGTCATGCGGCCGTAGCTGATGGCCGTGAAGACCATCGCGACGAGGGCCACGAGGTAGGCGAGCGGGACGGCGCCGTTGGTCTCGCCCGAAACGATGCCGAACGTATCGAAGACCGTGGTGGGGGTCATGTACCCCATGCCGAGTCCGACGATCGCCCACAATCCGAGCGACCGCTTCAGCGCGGTGGTGTTCTGAGACATCTTCAGACCATGTTCTTTCATGCGATCCGCTGCATCAATGCGGCGGAGGGGCGGTGGGTCCGGTATCGCAGACACGGACCCGTCAGGGGGATCACCTCGGTGGGCGAGGGTGCGGTTGATGGGCGGTCAGGCCCTGTGGTGTGGCGCGGCAGTCGGGCCCGGATGTCAGGCCCGGGCGGCCGGCTGCTGCTGGGTGATGCAGTGGATCCCGCCCCCGCGGGAGAAGATGACGCGGGCGTCGACGGCGGTGATGTGCCGCCCGCGGTAGGCGTCGGCGAGGAGGCGGAGCGCCTTCTCGTCATGCGGGTCGTTGAACGTGCAGGCCACGAGCCCGCCGTTCAGGGCGACGTGGTTGATGTAGCTCCAGTCGACCCAGCCCTCGCCGTCGTGCAGCTGGGCCGGGGCGGGGACCTCGATGATGTCCCACGGCGTCCCGTCCGAGGTCCGGGAGGCATGGAGGGCCTCGAGGATCTCGCCCGATACCTCGTGGTCCGGGTGCTCAGGGTTGTGCTGGACGTGGACCAGGAGCGTGCCCGGGCGCGGGATCGCCGCGACGAGGTCCACGTGTCCGCGGGTGCCGAACCGCTCCGAGTCCCGCGTGAGGCCTCGGGGCAGCCAGACCGCGTGGTGGGCGCCCAGGGTGTGCCCGAGCTCCGCCTCGACCTCCGCCTTGGTGAGGCCGGGATTGCGGCCCGGGTCCAACTGCACGGTCTCCGTGACGAGCACGGTGCCGAGCCCGTCCACCTGGATGCCCCCGCCCTCGTTCACGAGCCGGCTCGGGATGTGCTCGGCGCCGGCGGCCGCGGCGACCGTGCGGCCGATCCTCGCGTCGTTCTCCCACGTCGCCCAGTCCTGGGCGCCCCAGCCGTTGAAGACCCAGTCCACGGCGCCGAGCACGCTTGCACCATCTTCGGCTGAGCCGAGCACGAAGCTCGGGCCCATGTCCCGCATCCACGCGTCGTCCAGGTCCGCCTCGAGTAGATCCACGCGGCGGTCCAAGTAGGCCCTCGCGATCGCACGGTCCTCGTGCCGGACCACCATCGTGACCGGCTCGTACCGCCGCGCCGCGTGCGCCACGGCCGCCCACGCCGCCCGCGCCTCATGCGCGTCCGCGTCCGTCCCGCCGAGCGTGTAGCCGCCGGACGGCCATGCCATCCACAGCCGCTCGTGCGGATCCGTCTCCGCGGGCATGCGCCAGCTCATGCGCCCGCTCCCTGCAGCTCGTGGGCAGCGGCTGCCGGTGTGGCGGTGCCCCCGGCGCGGGGCGCGGCGGACGACGCCGGCGACTCGCCGCCGTCGTGCGTCCCACCGAACGGGCGTGCCGGGTCCACGGGAGCGGTGAGCGCGCCGTACGTGTCGGGACGGCGCGTGGTGAGGAACGGGAAGAGCGTGAGCCAGTCGCGGCGGGCGTCGAGGTCGAGGTCCGCGACGAGCACCGCGGAACCTTCGCGCGGGGCGCGGGCGAGGATGCGGCCGTAGGGGTCGGAGATGAAGGAGGAGCCGTAGAACGTCACGAGGCCCTCGGAGCCCCACCGGTTCGGGACGACCATGAACGTGCCGTTGGCGATCCCGCTGCCCACGATGACCTGGCGCCAGAGCGGCTCGGTGTCGAAGTCGGGGTGGCCGGGCTCGGAGCCGATAGCCGTGGGGTAGGCGAGGATCTCGGCACCGGCGAGGGAGTACATGCGGGCGAGCTCGGGGAACCACTCGTCCCAGCAGGTCGGCAGGCCGAGGCGCGCGCCGCCGAGCTCTGCGGGGGCGTGCACGGGGTACGGGTCGGCGGCCGTGTGGGGGGCCCGCTCCGGGCCCGGACGGAAGAACTTGTCCTCGTAGTAGCCCTCGGTGACGGGGATGTGGAGCTTGTCCGTCGCGGCGAGGAGCTCGCCGGTCGGGGCGACGAGGATCGCGGTGTTGTAGCCGAGCGGGTCGGGGGCCGTCGCGGCCCTGCGGTACAGGCTCGCGTGGACGAGGACCCCGTGGGCGGCCGCGGCGCGGCGGGCGAACGCGAGGGTCCGGCCCGTCTCGAGGTCCTCGGCGATGCTGCTCGGGGTGTAGTCGGGGAGCGTGTCCGCGGGGTAGCGGGAGGGTCAGCTCGGGGAGGAAGACGACGCGGGCACCGTGGGCGGCCGCGCGGCGGATGCCGTCCTCGAGCTCGGCCTCGGTGGCGGCCGGGTCCTCGTGCCAGCGGTGCTGGACGAGCGCGACGCGCAGCGGCTCGCGGCGGCCAGTCTCATCCGAGTCGGTGCGCGGGCGGGCCCACGACACCGGGGGCTGCAGGGCAAGGATCTCGTGCATGGGAAGTCCTTCGGGGGAGGTCTTGCGGGAAAGGCTCGGGGTAGGCCCTAAATGAATAGCGTTCGTTTATGAGAGCACGTGATCTGCGCCACGGTCAACCCCCTCCCTGGCGTTGAGCGGTCATGTTCCGGCGTTGAGGGGTCACTAGACTGGCGAACCATGGACGCCCCCGCCCCCGACGCGCAGCAGGCCGCCCCGCGCCGGAGGGGCCGCCCGCCCAGGCCCCTGCTGTCGCGGGAGAAGATCACGACGGCGGCGCTCGCCGTCGTGGGCCGGGCCGGCTACGAGGGGCTCACCATGGCGGCGCTTGCCCGGGAGCTCAAGACCGCGCCGTCAGCCCTCTACAACCACGTCGAATCCAAGGACGAGGTCCTGAACTGGGTCCAGGACGACGTCTGCGAGACCATCGACACGAGCGGCTTCGGCGTCGATCCGTGGGACCTCGCGATCACCCGCTGGGCGCACTCGTACCGCGCGGCATTCGCGCCGCACCTGCCGCTCATCCCGATCATCGCGGTGTTCCCCGTGGCCGGCGCCCCGCACACCTTGGCCATGTACGAGCGGGTCGCGGACGGACTCCGTGCCGGCGGATGGCCGATGGACATGGTGGTGGACGTGATCGTGGCCGTCGAGTCGTTCGTCCTGGGTTCCGCCATGGACGTCTCGGCGCCGGAGGGGATCTTCGACGTCGGCGACCACCACGACCTCGCGCCCACGTTCGCCGCCGCCGTCGCCGTCCGGCCCGCGAGGGGCGCCGCCTCGGCCGACGCCGCGTTCGGCCTGGGGCTCAACGCCCTCGTCGCCGGGCTGCGGGGCACGCTCGCGGCCGTCCGCGCCACCCGTGGGTGAGCCTCAACGCAGGGACATGACCCCTCGCCGGGGACCTGACCCCTCAATGCGGGGCGGGGAGGGGTGCCGGGGGAGAGGGTCTTGCCGAGGCTCAGATAATGAACTAAATTCATTTTGAGACCTCCCCCACATACCCTCCCAAAGGAGCCATCATGTCCCAGCCCCAGACCCGCGATGCCGATGTCGTCGTCGTCGGTGCCGGCCCCGCCGGCCTCATGGCCGCCCGCACGCTGACCAAGGCGGGCCAGCGCGTCGTCGTGCTCGAGGCCCGCGACCGCGTCGGCGGCCGCACGTGGAGCGACACGATCGACGGCGCGTTCCTCGAGATCGGCGGCCAGTGGATCAGCCCGGACCAGACGGAGCTGCTGGGCCTCGTCGACGAGCTCGGCAAGCAGACCTTCGACCGCTACCGCGAGGGGGAGAGCGTCTACGTCGCCCCGGACGGAACCCGCACCGTCTACTCCGGCGAGGACTTTCCCGTCAGCCCGGGCACGCTCGCGGAGGTCGAGCGCCTCACCGCGACCCTCGACCGGCTCGCCATGGAGCTCGGTGCCGAGGAGCCCTGGGCGCACCCGAAGGCCCGCGAGCTGGACACCGTGAGCTTCCACCATTGGCTCCGCGCCCAGTCCGCGGACGAGGAGGCCTGCAACCTCATCGGCCTGTTCATCGCCGGCGGCATGCTCACCAAGCCCGCCCACGCCTTCTCCGCGCTGCAGGCCGTGCTCATGGCCGCCTCGGCCGGCTCGTTCAGCAACCTCCTCGACGAGGACTTCATCCTCGACAAGCGCGTGGTGGGCGGCATGCAGTCCGTCAGCGAGGCGATGGCCGCCCAGCTAGGCGACGCCGTCGTGCTCGGAGCGCCCGTCCGGACCGTCGCGTGGAATGAGGGGGAGGGTGGGAGCGCCAGCGTGACGGTGACGGCCGACGGCGGCACCGCGGGCCGCGTGACCGTCACCGCTCGCCGGGCGATCCTCGCCGTCCCGCCCACGCTGTACTCGCGGATCTCCTACGTCCCGGCCCTGCCGCGGCGGCAGCACCAGCTGCACCAGCACCTCTCGATGGGCCTCGTCATCAAGGTCCATGCCGTCTACGAGCGCCCTTTCTGGCGCGACGAGAACCTCTCCGGCACGTGCTTCGGCGCGGGCCAGCTCGTCCAGGAGATCTACGACAACACGAACCACGGCGACGCCCGCGGCACGCTCGTCGGGTTCGTCTCGGATGAGAAGGCGGACGCGATGTTCAGGTTGACCGCCGAGGAGCGCAAGGCCGCGATCCTGGAGTCCATGGCGCACTACCTCGGCGAGGAGGCCCTCACGCCCGAGGTCTACTACGAGTCCGACTGGGGCTCGGAGGAGTGGACCCGCGGCGCGTACGCGGCGAGCTTCGACCTGGGCGGCCTGTCCCGCTACGGCGCGGACCAGCGCACCCCGGTCGGACCGATCCACTTCGCGTGCTCGGACATCGCCGGCGAGGGCTACCAGCATGTGGACGGGGCCCTGCGCATGGGCCGCCGTACCGCCGAGGAGACCGTCGCGGCCCTCGCTCCGGCCGTCTGAGGCGCCGCGCCGCCCATGTCGCCCAGCGCACCGCAAATGGTGGATTGAGCAGGGTCAGCGGGCTTCGCACCCTGCTCAATCCACCAGTTCGCGGGGTGGTCAGACGCACGACGGCCGGTGAGGCGGCTACTTGCTCTTCTTGCGGAAGTCGTCGAGCTGGCCGAAGTGCTCGGCCAGGAGGTAGTAGACGGTGGGGCGCTGACGCCGGTTGATGCCCTTGAACTTCTCGCCCACGGACTGGATCGCGGCGTCGAGGGTGGCGTCGTCCTCGGTGCGGCCCAGCTTCTTCTTGAGGAAGCCGTCGCGGACGCGGTCCGTCTCGGTCTTGTCGCCGAACGAGACGAGCGAGGCGTCAGCGCTCTGCAGCGCAATGCCGCAGTGGCGGATGATGCCCGCGACGACCTCGTCGTCGGCGTCCGGTGCCAGCTTCTTGATCTGCTCTGCCCAATCGACAGCCATGAAAGCTCCTTCAGGTCACGGATCAGAGCCCCGACACGGGCTCTTGGCGGCCACACTACTCACGAGTCGCCTTCAGGGGTACCAGGGGCGCGCGACACGCCGGAACCTCACGTGATATATCTCAGACTAGGCTGCCCGGACTGCCCCCGTGACGCGCCATACGCCACTCCTGTGCTGGTAGACCGGCTCCAGTCCGTGCGCCCGCACCACGTCGATCATCGCCCCCGGATCGTGCGCGAATCCACGGAAGGAACGTCCGGAGAGCCGTAGCATGGCGTTGCCGACGCGCAGGCCCAGCTGCGCGAGCGGGCCCGCCGGCGGGTAGCTGAACGCGATGGCCTTCCCTGCGTGCGAGGCCGCAGCCCCGAGCAGAGCGGCGTAGTCAGGGTAGCAGCACACCACGCGGTGGAGGACGACGACGTCGGCCGGCTGCACGGCGTCGGGCGTCGCAGCGAGGTCCACGCCCAGACGACGCTCCACGCGGCCCGCCATCCCGGCGCGGGCGATGAGCCGCTCCGCGTCCGCCTCGTATCCGTCGGAGAGCTCGAGGTTGGTGGAGCGCGCGGCCCCGCGAGCGAGGAGCTCGAGCTGGATCTCGCCCGCTCCGCCGCCCACCTCCAGGACGGTCGCTCCCTCGAGCCCGCGGCTGGCGAGGAAGTCCACGATCCGTTGCTCGGCAGACCGCAGGCCTTTCCTCTCGTAGCGGCGCGTGATGCTCCGCGAGAACTGCGCGGTGAAGACGGAGCGGTACCGGTCGGGGTCGGCGCCGCCCTGTCCGGGGTTCGGGGGCACGGGCGCGCAGCAGCCAGACATGCCACCAGTATGGGCCACCGTTGACGCCTGCTGCATGGGCCGGAAGTCTGGGGGCATGGCTGATGCTGTGCAGGCGGACGTGTGCGTGGTCGGCGCGGGGCTCGCGGGCCTTGTGGCGGCGGTCGAGGGCCGCCGATGCCGGCCGCGATGTGGTGGTCCTCGACCAGGAGGCCGAGCAGTCCCTCGGCGGGCAGGCCCATTGGTCCCTCGGCGGGCTGTTCCTCGTGGACTCTCCGGAGCAGCGGCGCATGGGCGTGCGGGACTCCCTCGCCCTTGCGCGGCAGGACTGGTTCGGCTCCGCCCAGTTCGACCGGCCCGAGGACTTCTGGCCGCGGCAATGGGCTGAGGCGTACCTCGAGTTCGCGGCCGGCGAGAAGCGCGCGTGGCTGCACGGCATGGGGGTGCGGTTCTTCCCGGTGGTCGGGTGGGCCGAGCGCGGCGACGGCCGCGCCGACGGCCACGGCAACTCCGTCCCGCGCTTCCACCTTGTGTGGGGGACCGGGCCCGGCGTCCTCGCGCCGTTCATCCGCCGCGCCCGCGCGCACGCCGACGCCGCGCGGATCCGCTTCCTGTTCCGGCACCGCGTCGACGAGGTCCTGACGCACGACGGCGCCGCGACCGGCGTGCGCGGAAGCCTCCTCGCGCCGTCGTCGGCACCGCGGGGGAAGGCAACCGGCCGCGAGGCGGTGGGAGAGTTCGCGGTGGAGGCGGGCGCCGTCGTGATCGCCTCCGGTGGGATCGGCGGGAACCCGGAGCTCGTGCGG
This sequence comes from Sinomonas cyclohexanicum, assembly GCF_020886775.1. Taxonomy (GTDB): domain Bacteria; phylum Actinomycetota; class Actinomycetes; order Actinomycetales; family Micrococcaceae; genus Sinomonas; species Sinomonas cyclohexanicum. The sequence continues at coordinate 4,027,443 of NZ_AP024525.1, read as the reverse complement.
CGGATGTGGCCCGCGCGGCTCGGCTCCCCGCCGGCAACCATGGTGGCCGGGGTGCCGGCGCACGTGGACGGCAGGATGCTCGCGATCGCAGAGGCCGCCGGGGCACGCGTGATCAACGGGGACCGCATGTGGCACTACACGGAGGGCATCCGGAACTGGGACCCGATCTGGGAGAATCACGGGATCCGGATCCTGCCGGGGCCGTCGTCGATGTGGCTCGACGCGCTCGGGCGCAGGTTGCCCGCGCCGCTGTTCCCCGGGTTCGACACGCTCGGGACGCTCAGGCACCTGCGCGGGACGGGGCACGACTACTCGTGGTTCGTGCTGACCCAGTCGATCATCGAGAAGGAGTTCGCGCTGTCCGGGTCGGAGCAGAACCCCGACCTGACGGGGAAGGACCTGCGGCTGCTCGCCTCGCGCGTGCGGCCCGGGGCGCCCGGCCCCGTCGAGGCGTTCAAGGAGCACGGCGCGGACTTCGTGGTCGCGTCCACTCTGGGGGAGCTCGTGGACGGGATGAACCGGGTGGGGGAGCCGGGGCTGCTGTCCGAGGCGTCGGTGCGGGCCGTGATCGAGGCGCGGGACGCCGAGATCGAGAACGCGTTCGGCAAGGACGCCCAGGTCACGTTCCTGCGGGCGCACCGGAGGTACCTCGGCGACCGGCTCATCCGCACCGCCGCCCCGCACCGGATCCTCGACCCGAAGCACGGCCCACTCATCGCCGTGCGGCTGAACATCCTTACGCGCAAGACGCTCGGCGGGCTCGAGACGGACCTGTCTGGGCGGTGCCTCGCGGCCGCCGACCCCGCCCGGGGTGCGGTCATTCCCGGGCTGTTCGCCGCGGGCGAGGCCACCGGGTTCGGCGGCGGGGGCATGATGGGCTACAACGCGCTCGAGGGCACGTTCCTGGGCGGGTGCCTCTTCTCGGGCCGCGTGGCCGGGCGTGCCGCGGCGGGCTCCTGAGGCGTCCGCCGCGCGGCCCGGACATGCGGAGGGCCCCCGATCCATGTGGATCGAGGGCCTTCGCTTTGGTTGCGGGGGCAGGATTTGAACCTACGACCTCTGGGTTATGAGCCCAGCGAGCTACCGAACTGCTCCACCCCGCGGCGCTTGACCAACTATACACGAGCGTGTCCCGGACACCGAATCGGCTGCCGGGCCGGCCGTGGAATCGGCGTCGATTGTCCGCGGGCGCTCGGGGTAACAGTCGGCGCATGAGCCATCAACGAGGCGAGACCTCCACCGAACTCAAGGCTGACGCCGCTCCCGCACCGGAGGACCCGCAGAAGCCGGATCGGATCCGAGACATCACGAAGCCGTCCTGGAAGTACGTGGCGCGCAAGGCGGTCCGGGAATTCGGCGACGACGGCTGCCCGGACATCGCCGCGTCCCTCACCTACTACGCGGTCCTCTCGCTCTTCCCCGCCCTCTTGGCCCTCGTGTCCCTCCTCGGGCTGTTCGGCCAGGCGGAGAGGACGGCCAACGGGATGATGGACATCCTGCAGTCCGTCGCGCCCGGCTCCTCCGCGGAGGCGGTGCGAGGGCCGGTCGAGGAGCTCGTGCGCAGCCCCGCAGCGGGCCTCGCGCTCGTCGGCGGCATCCTCGGCGCGCTGTGGACCGCGTCGGGATACGTCGGCGCCTTCGGCCGTGCCATGAACCTCGTCTACGAGGTCGAGGAGGGACGCGGGTTCATCAGGCTGCGCGGCACCATGCTGGCCCTCACGGTCGGGGCCGTGGTCATCGTGGCCATCACGTCGGCGATGCTGGTTCTGAGCGGGCCGCTGGCCTCCGCTGTGGGCAGCATGATCGGGCTGGGCCAGCCTGCGGTGATGGCATGGGACATCGCGAAATGGCCGGTCGCGCTCGTCCTCGTGATCGTCCTGATCGCGCTGCTGTACTACTTCACCCCGAACGTGAAGCAGCCGCGGTTCCGGTGGATGACGCTCGGCTCGCTCCTTGCGCTCATCGTGCTCGCGGTGACCACGCTCGGGTTCGGCTTCTACGTGGCGAACTTCGGCCACTACAACAAGACCTACGGCGCGCTCGGCGGCGTCGTCATCCTGCTCCTGTGGCTCTGGCTCGTGAACATGTCTCTCCTGTTCGGCGCAGAGTTCGACGCGGAGACCGAGCGTGCCCGCGAGCTCCAGGCCGGGATCGGGGCGGAGGAGACCATCCAGCTTCCCCCACGCGCGACCGTCAAGGTGGAGAAGAAGCGTGAGGCGGATGCACAGGACCTGCGCCGCGCCCGCGAGCTGCGGCACGGCGCCGGGCGCTCCGAAGCGTAGGTGCGGCCGGCGCCGTCGTGCGCGGTTGTGCCCGCGTAGGATCTGCCGGCGTCGGCCGCGTCGCCTCAGTCGAGGTGGTCGACGAGCTTGCCCGCGATCCCGTTGTACGTGGCGGGGGTGAGGGCGAGGAGCCGGCCCTCCGCCTCGGCGGAGAGCCCGAGCCCGGAGACGAACTCCTTCATGCGGTCCGCGTCGACGCGGTGGCCGCGCGTGAGCTCCTTGAGCCGCTCGTACGGGTTGTCCATGCCGGGGACGCCGGCCACGGCCTCTGCCCGCATGACCATCTGGATGGCCTCGGCGAGGACCTCCCAGTTCGCGTCGAGGTCCTCGGCGAGGACGTCATCGGCGACGTCGAGCCGCTCAAGGCCCTTGGCGACGTTGGAGATCGCCAGGAGGGAGTGGCCGAACGCGACGCCGATGTTGCGCTGCGAGGAGGAATCGGTGAGGTCGCGCTGCCAGCGGGACGTCACGAGGGTCGCGCCGAGCGTGTCGAGGAGGGCCGAGGAGATCTCGAGGTTCGCCTCGGCGTTCTCGAAGCGGATCGGGTTGACCTTGTGCGGCATCGTCGAGGAGCCCGTCGCGCCGGCGACCGGGATCTGCTTGAAGTAGCCGATCGAGATGTAGCTCCAGATGTCCGTGCACACGTTGTGCAGGATCCGGTTGAAGCGGGCCATGTCCGCGTAGAGCTCGGCCTGCCAGTCGTGGCTCTCGATCTGGGTGGTCAACGGGTTCCAGGTGAGCCCGAGGCCCTCGACGAAGGACTTCGACACCTGCTGCCAGTCCGCGGTCGGGACCGAGGCGACGTGCGCGGCGTAGTCGCCTGTCGCGCCGTTGATCTTCCCGAGGTACTCCGTGCGGGCGATCCGGTCGAGCTGGCGGCCGAGGCGGTGCGCCATGACGGCGAGTTCCTTGCCCAGGCTCGTGGGCGTGGCGGGCTGGCCGTGGGTGCGCGAGAGCATCGGCACGTCGCGGTTGGCGCGCGCCATCTCGGCGATCTGCTCCACGAGGGCACGGGCCGCGGGCAGCCACACGTTCTCGACGGCGCCCTTGACGCCCAGAGCGTAGGAGAGGTTGTTGATGTCCTCTGACGTGCAGCCGAAGTGGACGAGGGCCGTGAGGCGCGTCAGCTCGAGCCCCTCGAGACGGCGGCCGATGTAGTACTCGACCGCCTTGACGTCGTGGACCGTGACGGCCTCGATGTCGGCGAGCTCGGCGACGGAATCGGCGTCGAACTCGGTGACGATGCGCCGCATGCCCGCCTCCTGCGACTCGCTCAGCGAGCCGACCTCCGGCAGGACCGAATTCTTGACGAGGTGGATGAACCACTCGACCTCCACGGCCACCCGGTCCCGGTTCAGCGCGGCCTCGGACAGATAGTCGATTAGCGGCGCGACGGCCGGGCGGTAGCGGCCGTCGAGCGGTCCGAGCGCGATCGGCTTCCCGGCCGCCTCACCGGCAGCGGCCAGGGAGAGACGTCCGGACGGGATGCGGGAGGGGGAATCAGCCATGGCTTCCATTCTTCCATGCTCTCCGCAGGCCCACTCGGGCTTCGGGGATCGGGAGCTGGGCCACTTGTCCTCCACAGGTTCCCGTCGGGGCGTGTCCTCCACATACGACGACGGGTGGCCGCCAGGGGCGGGACGGACGCCTAGCGTCGGGGCAAAGCCGCACCGAACGGGCGCGGGGAAGGCGGGACATCATGACCGGGACCATTCGTGGCGGGGACGGCGACTTCACAGGCACGGGCACCTCGTCCCCGCTCGGCGGCTGGTGCGGCCACGACGAGACCGAGCTGTGGGCCGCGGCCACCCAGCTTGGGCGTGCCCAGGACGAGGTGCGGGATGCCCGGGCCGCGGTGGCGCGTGCCGAGGAGGCCGCGTGGCAGGGGCAGGCCGCCGAGTCGTTCAGACGGTCCACCGCATCCCTCGGCGCGAAGCTGGGCGCCCTCGCGGCGGTGTTGGGCACGCTCGGGCTCGTCGTGGCGGCGCTGCAGTCCGAGGCGGCAGGGTGCACGGGGGCGGCGCCGGGAATCGGCGCGTCCACGCCCCCGGGCGGGGCCGCACCCCGGGGCCTCGTGGTCGAGGGCCGGCGGGGCGCGATCGCCCCGCTCGCGTCGCGTGAGCCGGCGCTGCGCCTTCCAGCGCCGTCGGGACCGGTGTTCGCGCGCGGGCTCGCGGGCGCACACCCGGAAGAGGGGTGCCGGTGAGCCCGGCCCCAGTTCCGGAGCGGTCGGGCCGTGACCCCTCGGAGTTCGTCGTCACCGGCGGCGAGGCGTTCCGGGTCGACACGGAGGCGCTCAGCGCCGTGGCGCGGTCGTTGGCCGCCGTGTCCACGCTCGTGGAGGGCTTGGCGGATCGGCTCGAGGCGGTCCGGGGGTCCGTGTGGCGCGGCGCGTGCGCGGGGAGCGCCACCGCGGCATCGTTCGATGACGAGGCCGCCCGTCTCATAGGGGACGCTGCCCGCATCGCCCTCGATGCGCTCGCCGGAGCCCGTGGGATCACGGCCGCCGCGGCGGGCTATGCGGCCACCGAGGCCCGGACGGCGGCCGACGCGGGGGGCCATCAGCTGGCCATGCGGAGCCTCGTGTGGGGATCGGTCCCGCCGCTCGTCGCGTGGGCAGTCCACCCATCAAGCCCAGTGCGGTTGGCCGCGGGCGGACTGCGGCTCCTCGCGGGCGGGGGGTCCGCGCTCCCGCCCCTCGTCCCGTGGGTTCCCGCTGGCCGTCCGGACGATGCGATCAGCGTCGTGCGGAGGGAGGTCCCCCCGGGGCGGGAGGACGCCTCGACTTTCGCCTACGCGGGCAGGAGCCTGCAGCAGGCCCAGGGGGCGGCCCCGCTCGAGGACGGCGCGGACGTGCCGCCGTCCTCGATCCTTCTCGAGCGGATCCCGCGCCCCAACGGCACCACGGCGGTGATGGTCACGGTGCCCGGCACGCAGAGCTGGTCGCCCGACGACTGGGGAGGCGGGGTGTTCGACGCCGAGGGCAACCTCGACGCCATGGCGGGGCGGGACAGCCACGCGCGCCAGCTCATCGAGCGCGCGTTGGCGGAGCAACGTCTGGGCGCCGGCGACTCGGTCGTGTTCAACGTCTACAGCCAGGGGTCACTGCACGTATTCGGGCTGCTCGAGGACGAGGGATTCCGCTCCCGGTATCCGGTCGCGGCCGTCACCGTCCTCGGCGGCGTACCCACGGCCTTCCGCGTCCCCGACGACGTGGCGGTGCTCAGCATCGCGAACCGCGACGACGTGGTGCCCGGGCTCTCGGGCATTCCTCCGGCCCCGCGCCCCAACGTCGTCGACGTGCGGACGCCCTCGCGCCCCGGCATTGAGGAGGCCGGGCTCCTGGAAGCCGTTGTGTCCGCCCACGATCTCGACCGGTACGCCGCGGACGCGCGGGCGCTCGATGGATCGGCGGACCCTTCGGTGCAGGGCTACGCCGCGGTCCTCGGTGCGGCGGTGGGTGCCGGGGTGGTGGGGGCCGGGTTGGCCGGGGCGGTGCCCGGTGCGGTGCCTCGTCGCGAGCGCTTCGTCTACACCGGCACGGACACGACGACTCCGGTCAGTTCTTCCGGATCCCGAGGGCCCAGCCGGTGAGGGCGGACACGATCGCGATGATGATCGCGCCCAGGAACGCCGTCAGGAAGGAGTCGAGGGTCAGGTGGACCGGCGTGTACCCGGAGATCCACGCGGTGAGGCCGAGCATGGCCGCGTTGATCACGAGCGCGAAGAGGCCGAGCGTCAGGCACGTGATGGGAATGGACAGGAAGCTCACGATCGGACGGACGATCCCGTTCACGAGCCCGAAGATGAGACCGATGAACAAGTACGCGAGGACGATGCCGACCGTGGAACTCGAGTCGCCCGCCCCTGCGTTCGCCGCCACGCCGGCCGTCGGGGACGTGGTGATGTCCATCCCGGGGAGGATCCACGCGGCCACCCACAGGGCGAGGGCGCTGACGATGACCTGCAGCACGAAGCGCATCATGGCCCTATGCTCGCACGACTACGCTGTATGGCATGACTTCACCGCTGAATGATCACGACGGCGGCGCGGACCCGAGCGCCAAGGCCGCCTCAGCCGTCACGCCCGGCGTCACCCCCCGTCCCGTGATGAACAGGCTCCCGAAGTATGCCGCTGGACGCCCGCCCGCACCCGTGGAGGGACTCACGAGCTACAAGCTGTCCTCGAACGAGAACCCGCTGGCGCCGCTGCCGGCCGTGACCGAGGCTATCGTCCACGAGTCGGCGATCAACCGCTACCCCGATGCGGTGGCCACGCGGCTGCGCAGCGCCCTCAGCACGTTCCTCGACGTCCCCGCAGACGACATCGTCACCGGCGGTGGCAGCCTCGGCGCCCTCAACCAGATCCTCGCTGCCTTCGCCGGCCAGCAGGACGACGGCACGCAGGACGAGGTCGTCTACGCGTGGCGCTCCTTCGAGGCATACCCGATCTCGGTGGGCCTCGCCGGCGCGAAGAGCGTGCAGATCCCCGTCCTGGCCGATGGCCGCCACGACCTCGAGGCGATGGCCGCAGCCGTCAACGAGCGGACCCGGGTCGTGCTCCTGTGCACGCCGAACAACCCGACGGGCCCCGCGCTGCGCCGCGAGGAGACCGAGCGCTTCATCCAGTCCGTCCCGGGCCATGTCCTCGTGGTCATCGACGAGGCGTACCAGGAGTTCGTGCGCGATCCCGAGGCCGTGGACGGGATCGCGATGTACCGGAAGTACCCGAACGTCGCGGTGCTGCGGACCTTCTCGAAGGCCCACGGCCTCGCCAACCTGCGGGTCGGCTACTCCGTGTCCCATCCCGACGTGACCCAGTACCTGCGCATCGCGGCGGTACCTTTCGCCGTCTCCACGATCGCCGAGGGCGCGGCCATCGCCTCGCTCGAGAACTTCGATCAGGTTGTAGGAAGGGTACAAACGCTCGTCGACGAGCGCGACCGCGTCACGGCAGGCCTGCGCAGCCTCGGCTGGGACATTCCGGACGCGCAGGGCAACTTCGTCTGGCTCGCGCTGGGTGAGGCCACCCCGGAGTTCGCGGCCGCGGCGGAGGCCCAGGCGCTGTCCGTCCGCGCGTTCGGCACCGAAGGCGTCCGGGTGAGCATCGGCGAACCGGAGGCGAATGCGCGGTTCCTGGATCTCTGTAGGTCCTTCACAAAGGTGACGCAGGCTTCCTAGAAGGATCCGACTTCGCGGCGGCTCAGCTTCACTCGGTAGAGTGTCTGCTGGGCCGCCGCCTATATTCCATCCCCGGAATGCATTCCCCCAGCGGAATATCGTGGAAGAACGGCGCGGCGGGCCCCGCCCGGCGCCCCCGGGTTGGTCATCCGACGGCAGGCGAGGAGGCGGTATGGGAGTCGAACTGCCCACCACCGAGTTCAGCGACATCCCCGACGAGCTGTGGCTCGAGCTTGAGGCCGACGCCCATGAGGGCCCCGAGCGGCCCGGCGCGATGGTCCAGCTCCTCGACGAGGAGGGCCGGTTCAGGTCGGACTCACGGCTGGCCGGAGCGATCTCCGGCCTCACTAAAGATTCCGTTCGCGGCATGTATCGCGATATGGCGATGATCCGGCGCTTCGACGCCGAGGCGACGGCCCTCCAGCGCCAGGGCCAGCTCGCCCTGTGGGTCCCGCTGCGCGGGCAGGAGGCCGCCCAGATCGGCTCCGCCCGTGCCACGCGCGCCCAGGACTACGTCTTCCCGACGTACCGCGAGCACGGCGTGGCATTGGTCCGCGGCGTCGACCTCGCCGAGCTCCTGCGCCTGTTCCGTGGCATCTCGAACGGCGGCTGGGATCCCCGCGAGACGGGCTTCCACCTCTACACGATGGTCCTTGCCGCGCAGACCCCGCACGCCGTCGGCTACGCCATGGGCATCCAGCGCGACGCGGCGCGGGGCGCGGCGGCCGGGACGCACGCGACGGACCCGGCGGCCGTCGTTGCCTACTTCGGCGACGGCGCGAGCTCTGAGGGCGACGTCCACGAGTCCATGGTCTTCGCCTCGAGCTTCAAGGCCCCCGTGGTCTTCTTCTGCCAGAACAACCAGTGGGCCATCTCGGTCCCCGCCAAGGTCCAGTCGCGCATCCCCCTCTTCAACCGTGCCCGGGGCTACGGCTTCCCCGGCGTGCGCGTGGACGGCAACGACGTCCTCGCGGTCCACGCGGTCACCCAGTGGGCCCTCGCGCGCGCCCGCGCCGGCAAGGGCCCCGTGCTCATCGAGGCCTACACCTACCGCCTCGGTGCCCACACCACCGCAGACGATCCGACCAAGTACCGCCTCAGCGACGAGGAGAGGGCCTGGGCCGCGAAGGACCCGCTGGCCCGGTTCGAGAAGTACCTCCGCGCCGAGGGCATCGCCGACGACGCGTTCTTCGCCCAGGTGGCCGCCGACGGCGACGCGCTCGCCACCAAGGCCCGCGCCGACGTCCTGTCCTTCGCGTCCCCGAACATGGAGGACGCGTTCGCCCACGTCTACGCCGAGCCTCACCCGCTCGTTGCCGAGGAGCTCGCGTGGCACCGCCGGTACGAGGCGGGCTTCGCGGACGAGGCAACCGACGGCACCACCCAGGAAGGCGGCCGCTGATGCCCACGATGACCATCGCGAAGGCGATCAACGCGGGCCTCCGCGCCGCCCTGGCCAACGACGAGTCCGTGATGCTCATGGGCGAGGACATCGGCACGCTCGGCGGCGTCTACCGGGTGACCGAGGGCCTCAAGGCGGACTTCGGCGGCGACCGTGTCGTCGACAGCCCCCTCGCAGAGTCCGGGATCATCGGCACGAGCATCGGCCTTGCCCTGCGGGGCTACCGCCCGGTCGCGGAGATCCAGTTCGACGGCTTCGTCTTCCCCGGCTTCAACCAGATCACCACCCAGCTCGCCAAGCTCCACGCCCGCAGCAACGGCCAGCTGACCGTCCCAGTGACCATCCGCATCCCGTACGGCGGCGGCATCGGCTCGGTCGAGCACCACTCCGAGTCGCCCGAGGCGCTCTTCGCCCACACCGCGGGCCTGCGTATCGTCACCCCGTCCAACGCCCACGACGCCTACTGGATGACCCAGCAGGCCATCGCGTCGAAGGACCCGGTCATCGTGTTCGAGCCGAAGCGCCGCTACTGGCTCAAGGGCGAGGTCGACACCGAGGACCCGGGCGCGAGCGCTGACCCGTTCCGCGCCCACGTGGTCCGCGAGGGCACCGACGCGACCGTCGTCGCCTACGGCCCGCTCGTCCCGGTCGCCCTCGCCGCCGCTGCGGCCTCCGCAGAGGACGGCCGCAGCGTCGAGGTCATCGACCTCCGCTCGATCTCCCCGATCGACTTCGACGCCGTCACCGCCTCCGTCGAGAAGACCGGCCGGCTCGTCATCGCCCACGAGGCCCCCACGTTCGGGGGGATCGGCGGCGAGATCGCCTCGCGCGTCTCCGAGCGCGCGTTCCTCTCCCTCGAGGCCCCGGTGATCCGCGTCGGCGGCTTCCACATGCCGTACCCCGTGGCGAAGGTCGAGGAGCACTACCTCCCGGACATCGACCGCATCCTCGAAGCCCTCGACCGCGCCTTCGCGTACTAGGAGCAGCCCGTGACGCAGCAGTCAGCGACACAGATCTTCAACCTCCCAGACGTCGGCGAGGGCCTCACCGAGGCCGAGATCGTCGCCTGGAAGGTCAAGCCCGGCGACACCGTCGCGATCAACGACGTCCTGTGCGAGATCGAGACCGCCAAGAGCCTCGTCGAGCTCCCCAGCCCCTACGCGGGCACGGTCATCGACCTCCTGGCACCGGAGCATCAGACCATCGAAGTGGGGACCCCGATCATCGCGATCGGCGACGCTGCGCTGGAAGGTACAGCGCACGACGACGTCGCCTCCTCCGGAGGCTCCACGGGCGGCGCCGTCCCGCCCAAGGATGCCCACCGATCCCCGGACGGCGCCCCCCGTTCCGCCTCCTCTGCTGGTTCCTCGCCTTCCGCTCCGGTCGCCGCAGTCACCGAGTCGACGGCGCCGGCCATGCAGGAGCCGGGGGTGGAAAGTGGGCCGCTGGTTGGGTCCGGTCCGAAGGCCGACGCCGTCAAGCGCCGCCCCCGGAAGGCCGCCCCGGCCCCCGCGCCGGCCAGTGCGCCGGCGCCCGTCCCTGCCCCCGTTCCGGCGCCCCAGCCCGTGGCGACCGTACCGGCTCAGCCGGGGAACGCCGTCGTCGGCCTCCTGGCACGCGTCCTCGCGAAGCCGCCGGTGCGGCGGATTGCGAAGGAGCTCGGCATCAACCTCGCCGACGTGCCCGCGACCGGCGCCCGCGGCGAGGTGACGCGGGCGGACCTCGAGTCGTACCAGGCGCAGCGCGAGCGCGAGCAGGACGCTGCGCCGACGTTCTGGGACCACCACGCGAAGGCGCAGGAGCACCGGGTCGAGGTGATTCCCGTGCGCGGCGTGCGCAGGGCCACCGCGAAGGCCATGGTGGACTCGGCGTTCAGCGCGCCGCACGTGAGCATCTTCGTGGACGTGGACGCCTCGCGGACCATGGAATTCGTGCAGCGGCTCAAGAAGTCGCGCGACTTCGAGGGCGTGAAGGTCTCCCCGCTGCTCATCCTCGCCAAGGCCGTGATCTGGGCGGCGGCGCGGAACCCGAGCGTCAACTCGGAGTGGGTCACCGGCGCGTCCGGCGACGAGATCCACGTGAAGCACTACATGAACCTGGGCATCGCGGCCGCGACGCCGCGGGGCCTGCTTGTGCCCAACATCAAGGACGCGCAGGACCTCTCCCTCAAGGAGCTCGCGATCGCGCTCAACGACCTCGCGACGACGGCCCGCACTGGCAAGACCAAACCCGCGGACATGACGGGCGGGACGATGACGATCACGAACATCGGCGCCCTCGGGATCGACATCGGCACGCCGATCATCAACCCGGGCGAGGTGGCGATCGTCGCGTTCGGCACGATCAAGCAGAAGCCGTGGGTCGTCTCGGGCGAGGTGATTCCGCGCTGGATCACCACGCTCGGCGGCTCGTTCGACCACCGGGTCGTGGACGGCGACCTCTCCGCCCGCTTCATGGCGGACGTCGCCGCGATCATGGAGGAGCCCGCGCTGCTGCTGGACTGACGGTAGCGTGGTGCTTCATGGAGATGCGCCTTGAAGTCGTCCAAGTACCTGTGGCCGACGTCGACCGGTCGAAGTCGTTCTATACCGAGAAGCTGGGCTTTGCCCTCGACCACGACGTGGAGCACATCCCCGGAATGCGGGTGGTCCAGATGACCCCGCCGGGATCTGCCACGTCGATCGTCATCGGCACCGGGATGACCAGCATGCTCCCGGGCAGCCTCGAGGGCCTGCAGCTCGTGGTGCCCGAGTTGGCGGACGTTCGCTCGGAGCTCCTCGGACGCGGCGCCGCGATCAGCGAGATCCAGGACATGGGCGGGGTTCTGTTCGCGTTCTTCGCAGACCCGGACGGCAACCGCTGGACGCTCCAGGGCGAAACTCCTCCCGAGGTGAGTGCGGCACACCTTACCTGAGCGCGAAGGAGTGACAGTGCGCCCGCGTCGGGCGCACGATGGATGCGGCAGCCAGGGCTGTCTCTGGCGCATGGCGCACCACCCCTAGGCTGCGGGAGGTTGATCCATGTGGCTTCATCCATGGACGCTGGGGCCGTGAGCGCCGCCCCCACCGGCCCGGCGATCATCGCCAGGCTCGAGCGGCTCGAGGTGTGGAGTCTCTCCTACCTCTTCATCGGGATCATCGGTCTCGGGTTCCTGTTCACGTTCTACGACATCTTCGACATCAACGTCTCGTTTATCCAGACGTGCATCGAGCTCAACAAGGGCTGCACCCCGGAGACGGCGCTCGAGGCGCTGCCGCTTCCGGTGCTGCTCAACCTTGCCGGGTACGTGGTGGGCACCCTGGTCCTGAGCCCGATCGCGGACCGCATTGGCCGGCGGAACATGCTCATGATCACGATGCTGATCACGGGCCTCGGGTCGCTGTACAACGCGTTCGTGGGCGACTACGCGAACTTCAACATCGCCCGCACCATCACCGGTATCGGCATCGGTGCTGACCTCGCGATCGTGAACACCTACGTCAACGAGATGGCGCCGCGGCATTCCCGGGCGAGGTTCACCACCATCATCTTCATCATGTCCGCGCTCGGCGCCCTCGTGGGCATCTGGCTCGGGCTCATCCTCACGACGCCGGCCACCCCGTGGCCGCTCGGCCTGCCGTTCGCGATGGCCGGACCCAACTTCGAGGCCGGCTGGCGGTGGATGTACGGGGTCGGCGCGATCCTGGCCGCGGTCGCGGTGCTCCTGCGGTTCGAGCTGCCCGAGTCGCCGCGCTGGCTCATCGGCCAGGGCCGGTTCGCGGAGGCGGATGTCGTGGTGCGGGAGATGGAGGTGCGGGCCGCCAAGCACGGGCCGCTCGCCGAGCCCGTGGTGCTGGACGTGCACGGGGCGACCACCCCGCCGTCGCCCGTCCCATACCGTGACCTGTTCGGCAACGCGCTGTACGTGCGCCGGATGATCCTGCTCTTCTTCGTCTGGTTCATCGGGTACATCACGGTGTACTCGTTCGCGGCGGGCTTCACCGTGGTCCTCGCGGCGCTGCACTACCCGCCGCCCGAGGCCGGCGTGATCGCGGCGGTCGGGACGTTCGGGTTCGTGGCCGAGGCCGCGATCATGAGCGTGATCGTGGAGAGGCTGGAGCGCCGCTACTGGCTGCCGATCGGCGCGGCCGTAACGATCATCGGTTCGCTCGTAGTCGCGATGGCGGGCACCAACGTGGGGATCGCGTTCATCGGCTCGATCCTCATCTTCGCCGGCTTCAACCTGTGGGTGTCCCCGACCTATGCGCTCACCGCGGAGTCCTTCCCGACCCGCGCCCGCACCACGGGCTTCGCCATTGTGGACGGGGCAGGCCACATCGGCGGCGGCATCGGCGTCATGGTGATCACCCCGCTCCTGCCGCTGCTGTCCGTGACGGCGGCGCTGGGCCTCATCTCCGTGTTCCTCGTGATCGCGGCCATCCTGGTCCAGTTCACCCCGCACACGCGGAACAGGCACCTGGACCACATCTCGCCGTAGGGGCTCCCTCCGAGAGCGGTGACGCACGACGGCGGCGACGCACCCGCGCGGGTGGCCTCGCCGCCGTCGTGCTCGGCTCAGCGCGGGGTGGGCCCCTCTGCTCCCTCGAGCCGGTCCACGAGCACGAGCCCCCGCCCGGCCCAGGCCACCTCGGCCCGCGCACGATCGATCAGCCCCTCGTACGCGAACACCTTATACTCGACGATGCGCTGCCACTCGTCCTCCGGCTGCCCTTCGAGGCGCCGCGCGAGGGTCGGGTTGGTGTGGTCGCGGAGTGTCCGGATCATGTCCTCCCAGTCGCGGATCCGCCCGGCGTGGTAGTCGATGTGGTCGCGGAAGAACTGCCGTGCGGCGTCGGGCTCGGCCCACTCGAGGTACGCGGCCCGCAGGCGCAGGGGGTCCCGCTCGCGCGTGTACTGCGGCGGCTCGTTGAGCCATGTGCGGAAGGCGGCCACGCCGTCGTCCGTGATCTCGTAGCGCTTCTTGGTGCCCTTCGTGCCCCACCGGACCGTCTCGCCGCGGATGAGGCCGTCATGTTCCATGCGCCGCAGTTCGGGGTAGATCTGCGAGTCCGGCGCATGCCACACGTAGCCCACGGAGGTCTCGAAGTTCTTGTAGACGTCGTAGCCGGTCATGGGCTGTGACGTCAGCATCGCCAGGAGGGCGAACCTCAGGCTCACTGGCCACCTCGTTTCGTGTCGGTAGCCAAGCCTATCGAGTCCTTGCCAACTCACTATGCCCATAGGTATTCTGTGTTTCGGATCACCAACTATCTATATCGATAGATAGTCGCCAATCCGCGACGACCCCCACGAAAGGACACCGATGTCCGGCGCCCAGCACCCCGCCTCGACCACGAACAAGACCCTCGGCCACCCGCTCAACGCCTGGTACGTCGCGGCATGGGACCACGAGGTCACCCGCAAGCCGATGGCCCGCTCCATCGCGAACCGTCCGCTCGCGCTCTTCCGCACGGAGGATGGCCGTGCCGTGGCACTCGCCGACGCCTGCTGGCACCGCCTCGCCCCGCTCTCGATGGGCAAGACCGTGGGCCGCGACGAGATCCAGTGCCCGTACCACGGTCTCCGCTACAACTCCGCGGGCCGCTGCACCTCGATGCCGGCCCAGGAGACGATCAACCCCTCCGCGGTGGTGCCCTCGTTCCCGGTGGTGGACCGGTACCGGTACGTGTGGGTGTGGCTCGGCGACCCAGAGCTCGCGGACCCCGACCTCATCCCGGACATGCACCAGATGGACTCGCCCGAGTGGGCCGGGGATGGTGAGACCATCTACGCCCCGTGCAACTACCAGCTCGTCCTGGACAACCTCATGGACCTCACCCACGAGGAGTTCGTCCACTCCTCGTCGATCGGCCAGGACGAGCTCTCCGAATCCGACTTCGAGGTCACGCACGACGACCGCACCGTCACCGTGTCCCGCTGGATGAAGGACATCGAGCCGCCGCCGTTCTGGCTCAAGAACATGCGGGACAAGTTCCCCGGTTTTGAGGGCCGCGTGGACCGGTGGCAGATCATCACGTTCGAGGCCCCCTCGACCATCACTATCGACGTCGGCGTCGCGAAGGCCGGCACGGGTGCACCCGAGGGCGACCGCAGCCAGGGCGTCAACGGCTTCGTGATGAACACCATCTCGCCCGAGACGGACAGAACGTGCCACTACTTCTGGGCGTTCATGCGCAACTACCGCCTCGACAGCCAGCTCATCACCACCCAGCTCCGCGACGGCGTGCACGGCGTGTTCGGCGAGGACGAGGAGATGCTCAAGGCCCAGCAGGCGGCGATCGACGCGAACCCCGACTACGAGTTCTACAGCCTCAACATCGACAAGGGCGGCATGTGGGTCCGGCGGCTCATCGAGCGCATGCTCGAGGCCGAGGGCCGGCTCCCCGGCGCAGCGGCGGTCTCCGCTCCCGAGCCTGCCGCCCAGCCCGCACAGGTCGGTGCCTGAGCATGGCGGCGCAGTCCTCAGCCGTCTGGCAGCGCGGGCGGGTCGTCGAGGCCCGTGACGTCGCGCGGGACATCCGGCGGATCGTCATCGCGCCCGAGAGACCCGTCAAGGCGGCCGCGGGCACCCACGTGGACGTCGCCGTCGTGATCGACGGCCAGCAAGACGTGCGTTCCTACTCGATCGTCGAGGCGGACGACGGCGGCGCGCGCCTCGCATTGTCGGTGTTCCGCACGCCCGCCTCGCGCGGCGGGAGCGTGTTCATGCACACCCTCGAGCCCGGGGCGGAGGTCGAGCTGACGCAGCCGATGCAGAACTTCCCGCTGCGCGTGGGCGCCCGGCGGTACGTGGTCCTCGCCGGCGGCATCGGCGTCACGGCCGTCCTGGGGATGGCCCGCATCCTGGCGCGCACCGGCGCGGACTACCGGTTCGTGTACGCGGGGCGCAGCCGGGGTGCGATGGCCTATCTGGACGACCTCGTCGCCGAGCACGGCGACCGGCTGGAGGTCCACGTCGACGACGAGGGCTCGAGCCTGGACGTCCCGACGCTCCTGGGCGGCCTCGACCTCGACACCGAGCTGTACATGTGCGGCCCGATCCGCCTCATGGACTCCGTGAGGCGCACGTGGCAGGACCTCGAGCTCGCCCTCCCCAACCTCCGCTACGAGACGTTCGGCAACAGCGGCTGGTTTGACCCCGAGGAGTTCGTGGTGCGCATCCCGCGCCTCGGCATCGAGACCGTCGTGCCCAAGGGGCGGTCCATGCTCGAGGCCCTCGAGGGCGCGGGGGCGGACATGATGTCCGACTGCCGCAAGGGCGAATGCGGGCTGTGCGAGGTGCGCGTCCTCGGCCTCGAGGGCAGCATCGACCACCGCGACGTCTTCTACAGCGACCGCCAGCAGCACGCCTCCGAGAAGATGTGCTGCTGTGTCTCGCGTGCCATCACGCCCAAGGAAGCCGTGACGGCGGGGGCTGGCCCCGCCGTCGTGACCATCGAAGTGAGCTGAGAATGACAACTGACCTCCGGGACCGCATTGAGGCGGCCCCCATGCGCACGGCCCAATGGCTGATCGTGGCGCTTGCGACCGCGCTGAACGCGCTCGACGGCTTCGACGTGCTCGCCATGGCGTTCACGTCGGCGCGCGTCTCCAAGGACTTCGGCCTGACCGGTGGCGAGCTGGGGATCCTCCTCAGCGCCGGCCTCGTGGGCATGGCCATCGGCTCCCTCGTCCTCGGTCCGTTCGCGGACCGGGTGGGGCGCCGGCCGGTCCTCATCCTGTCGGTGGCGCTCTCAGCCGTCGGCATGCTCCTGTCCGCCACGGCCGGGGCGGCCCTGCAGTTGGGGCTGTGGCGCGTCGTCACAGGGCTCGGGGTGGGCGGGATCCTCGTCTGCACCAACGTCCTCGTGAGCGAGTTCTCGTCGAAGAGGCTCCGCGGGCTCGCGATCAGCATCTACACTGCGGGCTACGGTGTGGGCGCCACGGTCGGCGGCAGCGCCGCCGTGTGGCTGCAGGCATCGTTCGGCTGGCACGCGGTGTTCGTCGGGGGGGCCGCGGCAACGGCTGTCCTGCTCCTCGCCGTGCTCGTGCTCGCCCCGGAGAGCATCGACTTCCTCGCCACCCGTCGCCCGCGCGGCCACGAGGCCAAGCTCGACCGCCTTGCACAGCGCCTGCGCCTCGACGGGGCCGTGAGGGATACGATCGGCACCGGCGCGACGACGCCCTCCCCGGGTACCGCGGGTCCGGCGGGTCCGGCCACCGGCACGACGGTCCGCCAGCTGTTCGCCCCCGCCAACGTCCGCGCGACGATCCTCGTCTGGGCCGCGTTCTTCGTCGTGATGTTCGGGTTCTACTTCGTCAACAGCTGGACCCCGAAGCTCCTGGTGACCGCGGGGATGACCGAGAGCCAGGGCGTCATCGGCGGCCTCATGCTCACGCTCGGCGGAACGGTCGGCTCGATCGCGTTCGGCGCGTTTGCCGCGAAGTGGCACCGCCGCACCGTCATGCTGTGGTTCACGGTGCTCGCCGCGATCGCGACCGCCGTCTTCATCTCGACCGCGGGCGTCCTGGCGCTCGCCTTCGTGGTCGGAGTCCTGCTCGGCGCCCTCATCAACGGCTGCATCGCGGGCCTGTATGTCATCACGCCCTCTGCCTACGCCGCCAGCCTGCGCAGCACCGGTGTCGGCTGGGCGATCGGGGTCGGGCGCATCGGCGCGATCATCGGTCCGCTCGTGACGGGCGCCCTGCTGGACACCGGATGGACCCCGAACGGGCTCTACCTCGCGGTCGGTGCCGTGATCCTCATCGGCGCCGTCGCGGTGTACTTCCTGCCCCGCGGCGTCCCGGGAACCCGCACTGAAGCGGAGCCGGCCGCACGCGAGGAGATCCCGGCGCACTGACGGGACCTGGCACTGACGGGACCTGGAGCACGACGGCGGCGACGTACCCGCGCGGGGCGCGTCGCCGCCGTCGTGCTCCGCTCAGGGGCGATCGATGCTCACATGAGCCCGATCTGCTGGTAGAACGTGAGGTTGTCCCAGAACAGGAACTCCTCGTCCATCGTGCCCTGGCGGTTCCAGCTGCCGATGGTGGCCATATTGATGGAGAAGGCCTTGCCGGTCGGCTGGATGAAGCCGCCCTTCCCGTCGGGCATCGGCAGGGTGAACGTGCCGCGCATGACTCCCGTGACGGCGGTCAGGGAGTCCTGGGCGATCCGGATCGGGTGGACGTCGATCCGGATGTCCGGGCCCCACACGAAGAGGGCCGCAAGGTCCTCGATGTGCTTCTGGATGCCGTCGGTGTAGTGCCCGTCCGGCCAGTGCACGCGGATGTTCTCGGCGTGGCTCTCGTGGAGGCGGGCCCAGTCGGCGTGCGAGAAGACCTCGAAGTCGAGCGTGTCGAACGTCTCGAGGTGGGCGCGCTCCGTGCTGCTCAGGTTCTTCGGGAAGGCGGGAGTGGTGACGCCTCCGGCGGCCGGATCGCCCACGACGACAGTAGGAGTATTTAGTTGAAGATACAAGTAAATGTGATGCTCAACATCCCGTCGCGTCACGGGGCCCTCCCACTGGACTGGTGCGCAGGGGTGCGTGGAAGACTGGGACGATGCTGAGCAGGTCCCGCCCCGCGCAGGCGGCGCCGTCCCCACAGGGGTGGGCCGTCGCCGTCGCTCGCGTGCTCAGCGAGGTGTTCCAGCCGCCGGTCACGGTCGGCGCCGCGCTGCTGCTGAGCCCCGCCGCGAGCCCGGGCTGGCCGGGCACCTGGTGGTACGGCGCCATCGCCGCCCTGTTCACGTGCGTGCTCCCGTTCGCGATCCTGATCGGGCTCGTGCTCGCCGGGAAGGTCGTTGACCACCACGTGAGCGAGCGCTCGCAGCGCGCGCCGGTGCTCGCCATGGCCATCGTGTGCGTCCTGGCGGGCCTCGCGCTCCTGTGGGTCCTCGGCGCGCCCGCGTCGGTGCTCGCAATGGTGGGCGCGCTCATCGTAGGAATTGCGGTCCTTGCCGTGGTGAGCCTGTGGTGGAAGATCAGCGGCCACGCGGCGGCGGTGTCCTCGGCCGCGGTGACGATGCTTTTCCTGTTCGGGGTGCAGTGGTGGCCGCTGCTGCTTGTGGTCCCCGCGGTCGGCTGGGCGCGCGTGGTCCTCAGGGCGCACACGCTCGCGCAGGTCATCGCCGGGACCATCTTCGGCCCGCTCGTGATCGTCGCCCTGTGGCAGCTCTTCCTCAGTTCCGCAGGAGGGTCCGGAGGAGCTTGAGGGCCACCGAGATCGCCTCGATGTCCGGCTCGCCCTGCCGCGTGACCTCGCCGATGGTCTCCCTGATCCTCCGCAGCTGCTCGCCGTGCCCGGCCTCCCACGCCGCGATGCGCGCCTCCGCTGAGGACCCCGGGTGGTGGGGGAGCGGGTTGGCCGGCGTGGCCTGCATGACGCGTGTGGTCATGTCCGCGACCGCGGTGTAGACGTCGTCGCGCAGCGCCGCCCTCGCGAGGGCCTCCCAGCGTTCATGGCGCGGGAGGTCCGTGATGAGCAGCAGGATGCGCGCGGCGTCGATCCACTTGAGCACCGCATAGTAGACGTCCGCGATGGTGGGGATCGGCTCCGGCACTGTCTCCGCGATGAGCGAGATGTCGAGGAGGCCGAAGCTCTCGAGGCAGTCAGAGGCCCGCAGGGCCAGCCGGTCGGGGAGGCCGAGCCCCCTGAAGTGCTCGAGCCGGGCCCAGGCCCGCTCGAGGTCCGAGCCGCGCAGGTAGTCCGAGACGTGGTCGCGGAGCAGCTCGAGCGTGGGCGCGATGCGGCCGTACGCCTGCCCGACGGGCTGGTCCCTGTGATCGTGCGTCACGTACCAGCGCACGCCGCGGTCGAGGAGCCGGCGGAAGTGGACAGCGGTCTCGCTGGCGTTCTCCCTCGGGAAGCTCGGAGGCAGGGCGGCCACGGAGTCCGCGATCTCGCCCAGGCCGAAGCCATCGCGGACCACGAGGAACGCGCGGGCGATCGCGGCGGTGGTCACCGCGGTCTCCTCCCGGACGCGGAACGCGAACGTGATCCCGCCCAAGTTGATCATCTCGTTGGCCATGACCGTGCCGACGATCTCCCTGCGCAGGGGGTGGCTGCCCATCTCGGCCGCGAAGCGGTCGCTGAGCTGGGCGGGGAAGTACCCGGCGAGCACGCAGTCCAGCCACGGGTCGTCGGCGAGGTCGCTCACGGTGAGCTCGGCGGCCAGCGCGATCTTGGCGTGCGCCGCGAGGACGGACAGCTCGGGCGAGGTCAGCCCGCGGCCCGCCCGGAGCCGGGCGTCGAGTGCCGAGGCGCCGGGGAGCCCCTCGAGACCGCGGTCCAGGCCGCCCGCGCTCTCGAGCCACTCCATGGCCCGCTCGAAGCTTTGACTCCGGGCCGCGAACTGGCGGTCGTCGAGGAGCAGCACGTTCTGCTTGCTGTTGGTGCGCAGGACGAGCCGCGAGACTTCATCGCTGAGCGAGTGCAGGAACGGCGCCCGCTCCGCCGGGTCGAGGCGCCCAGCGGCGATCATCCGGTCGGTGAAGACCTTGATGTTCACCTCGTGGTCGGAGCAGTCCACGCCCGCGGAATTGTCGATCGCGTCCGTGTTGAGCAGCACCCCGGCCTGGGCGGCCTCGACCCGCGCGAGCTGCGTGAGGCCCAGGTTGCCGCCCTCGGCGACCACACGGGCGCGCAGCTCGGGGGCATCGACGCGGACCGCGTCGTTCCCCTTGTCCCCGACGCCAAGGTGGGTCTCCGAGGACGCCTTGACGTACGTGCCGATCCCACCGTTGTACAGCAGGTCCACGGGCGCTCTCAGGATCGCCCTGACGAGCTCGGGCGGGGACAGCACGGCCGCCGTGGTGGGCAGGCCGAGCGCAGCGCGCGCCTGGGGACTGAGCTCGATGGACTTGGCCGAGCGGAAGTAGACTCCGCCGCCCTCGCTGATGAGATCGTCGTCGTAGTCGGACCACGAGGAGCGCGGCAGCCGGAACAGCCGGTGGCGCTCGCGGTACGACGCCGCCGGGTCGGGGTCGGGGTCGAGGAAGATATGCCGGTGGTCGAACGCGGCGACGAGCCGGATGTGGTGGGAGAGGAGCATGCCGTTGCCGAACACGTCCCCGCTCATGTCCCCGATGCCCGCCACCGTGAAGTCCTCGTGCTGGACATCGACTCCGAGCTCGGCGAAGTGGCTCTTGACCGACTCCCACGCGCCCCGCGCGGTGATGCCCATGCGCTTGTGGTCGTAGCCCACCGAGCCGCCCGACGCGAACGCGTCGCCGAGCCAGAAGCCGTACTCCGCGGCGAGCTCGTTGGCGACATCGGAGAAGGACGCTGTCCCCTTGTCCGCCGCGACGACCAGGTAGCTGTCATCGCCGTCGTGCCTCACGACCCGGGGCGGCGGGATCACGGTGCGGCCGTCCGGGGCGAGGTTGTCCGTGACGTCGAGCAGCCCGCGGATGAACGTCCGGTAGCCCTCGACGCCCTCCGCGAGCCACTCCGCGCGCCCGGCGGCGGGGTCCGGGAGGCGCTTGGGGTAGAACGCGCCCTTTGCCCCGGTGGGGACGATCACGGCGTTCTTGACGGTCTGGGCCCGCGCGAGCCCCAGGACCTCGGTGCGGAAGTCCTCCCTCCGGTCGGACCAGCGCAGGCCCCCGCGGGCCACCGGCCCGAACCGCAGGTGCACGCCCTCGACCCGCGGCGAGTAGACCCAGATCTCGTACGCCGGCCGGGGGGAGGGCGCGAACGCCAGGGCACCCGGATTGAGCTTGAGGCTCACGTGTGGGCGGAACTGGTAGAAGTTGGTGCGCAGCGTGGCCTCGATGAGGGCAGAGTAGGTGCGCAGCAGCCGGTCCGCGTCGAGGGACGGGACGGAGTCGATCGCGGCCGCGAGCCGCTGCCGCGCCTCCTCGATGCGGGCGAGCCGATCGTGGTCGTCGATGTCAGGGTCGAACCTGGCGGCGAAGAGCCCGAGCAGCCACCGCGTGGCCTCGGGGTTCGTCAGGAGGGTGTCCGCCATGAACCCGTACGACGTCGTGGTGCCCAGCTGCTTGAGGTACTTCGCATAGGCGCGCAGGATCACCACCCGGCGCCAGTCGATGGCCTCGCGGAGCGCGAGGGAGTCGAACCGGTCCGACTCGGTGTCCCCGCGCAGGCCTGCGCGCAGCGAGTCGACGAGCAGGGCGCTCGTGGCCACCGGGTCGACGCCGCCGGGATAGCGGAGCCCGAGGTCGTACAGGTACAGCTCGCGCGCGTGCGACTCTGGCGTGACGGCCGCGGGGCCCCGCACGAGCGTGTACGGCCGCTGGTCCAGTACCTCGAGGCCCAGGTTGTGGAAGAACGGGAGGAGATCGGTGAGCGTGTACGGCGACGTGAGGTAGACCCGGATGCGCGCGATCTCGCCGCGCCACGGCGCGAGCTCCGAGCCGACGTACACCTTGAGGAACAGCTCGTCCGCCGCGCGGCCCCCCTCACCGGACGCGTCCAGTCCGAGGGACTCGAAGCGCGCGATGTCCCGCAGCGCGTCGTCGGTGTCGTAGTCCGCCCGGTAGCCCGCGGGGAAGGCGGCGGCCCACTGCCTCGCCAGCCGCGCGGCGTCGTCCGCGGGGTAGACGTCCCGCAGCGCCTCCTCGACCCCCTCCTCCCACGTGCGCGTGGCCTCGACGACGCGGCGCTCGAGCGCGGCGGCGTCGAACGCGGCGGGCAGGCCGCGTCTCGGCAGGAGGATGCGGAAGAACACGCGCGCCATCGAGCCCTCGGCGAGGCGGACATCGAACTCGATGTCGTTCGCGTCCAGGTCCCGCCGGAGGACCTGCTCCACCCGGAGTCGGACGCCCGTGCTGTAACGGCCGCGGGGCAGGAACAGCAGCGCGGACATGAAGCGGTCCTCGGGCACGTGCCGCAGGAACAGCCGGGTGCGGTGGCGGACCTCGAGGACGTGGACATCGCGGGCGAACCGGGCCAGCTCGTCCGCATCCCGCTGGAACAGCTCGTCGTGCGGGAGCGCGCCGAGGGCGCGGAGGGCCTCCCCTGCGGCGGTCGACGACGGCGGGCCGGCCTGAGCGACGACGCCCGCCACCTTCTCGCGCAACCCGGGCACGCCCAGGATCGAGGCGTCCGAGGGTGCCTGCACGAAGAACCCGACGAAGCGGTGGTCCGCGGCAACGTCCCCTGACGCGGCGAGCACCCGGACGCCGACCTCGTCGAGGTATGACGAGCGGAGCACGGTCGAGCGGAAGTCCGACGTGCGGACGGACAGCACAGGCCCGCCCGGCCAGTCCGGCGGCAACGACGGGGCGCCGTTCGCGCGCCGGAGCAGTCCCCGCCCGGACGAGCCGTGCTGCCCGGGGCTCTGGCTGCCGAGGAAGACGAAGTTGCCCGCCGCGAGCCAGCGCAGCATCTCGAGGGCGTCTCCGGCGCTGCGGGCCAGATCCTCCTGGGCTGCGTCCCGCATCGCGGCCACCTGCTCGGCCGCCCGCGTGACGTCCCGCTGGATCCCGCCGGTGTCCGCGGCGACGGTGAGGACGTCGTCGACCACCCGTGCGAGCGTGCGCTGGAGGCCGTCGGGGGTGAGCGAGCTCGGGGTGGTGCCGATCTCCGCGGCGATCCACAGTTCCGCCACGTGCCCGCCCTCGGGGTGGGGGCCGCGGCGGGCCGGGCGCTCGGACACGGCGGCCGCCGGCTGCAGGGCCGGGTAGGCGGACGCGAGGCCTTCCCGCGCGGCGCCGTGGCGGAGGTCGAGGAGCTCGTGCGTCGCAGGGTCGCGCAGCACACGGAATGCGGGATGCACGAGGAGTCTGAGCGCCGCGTCCTGGCGGGCGAGCGAGGCGGTGACCGACTGCAGCAGGTACGGCACGTCTTCGGCGACGATCACGGCGAGCGTCGAATCGGCCTCGCGCCGGACCTCGACCACCGCGTGCCCGGGCGCGCGGACGCGGGCGGCCGCACGGTGGTAGTCGGCCCACCGCGCGAGCGTGTCGCTGCTGTAGGCGAGGAGGTCGTCGGCGGTGACGTGCCCGTAGTAGTCCGCGAGGAAGCCCTCGTCGGTCTGGTCCGTGGCCGGCCCCGTCTCGGTCTGGTCACTGGGCAGTGGATCCTTGGACATGCCGCGCCTCCGCCGATGCTCATCTCATGATGGCCCCGCACGCCGGGAGCGTCCAGAGAACCCCATCTGATACTCAAAAAGTCTCAAACATGCTTGAATAGATATTTCCTCAACCTAATCAGCAGACCTACGCTGGAACATGCCCGGCGCTGCGCCGGGGGAGAGAAGGGCCCATGGAGACGCGACACCTGAGGTACTTCGTTGCCGTCGCCGAGGAGCGGCACTTCGGCCGCGCCGCCCAGCGCCTCCACATGGCCCAGCCGCCCCTGTCCCAGCAGATCAAGCAGCTTGAGGAGCAGCTCGGCACCGCGCTGTTCGAGCGCACCACCCGCAAGGTCGAGCTCACGCCCGCCGGCGAGCTCCTTCTCGAGCGCGGCCGCCGCATCCTCCAAGACCTCGAGGAGCTCGAGTCCGACGTCGCACAGGTCGGTGCCGGCGCTGCGGGGGTGCTCCGTATCGGCCTCTCGGGCTCGGCCACCTACCGCCTGCTGCCCACGCTCGTGCAGAAGGCCCGCCGCGAGCTCCCCGGGCTCAGGCTGAGCGTGCACGGCGAGATGCTCACGCCGGACATGGTGGGTGACCTCGAAGAGGGAAGGCTCGACGTCGCCGTCCTCCGCCCGCCGGTCGACTCGCCGGACGTCGAGCTCGCCTTCCTCGAGCAGGACCGCCTCGTCGCCGCACTCCCTGCCGACTCGCCCTGGGCCGAGCGCGCCCAGCTCGACCTCGCCGAGCTTGCGGGGGAGCCCTTCGTCGGGTACCCGGCACAGTCCGTCGTGACCCGGATCTTCCGCGAGGCGTGCCACCGCGAGGGCTTCACGCCGCGCGTGGTGCAGGAGGCGGCCGAGACTTCGACCCTCTTGGCCCTCGTGGCGGCCGGCATGGGCCTCGCGCTCGTCCCCATGGCGACGCGAGGGTTCGCGTTCCAGGGCATCGTGTTCCGCCCCGTGCGCAACGCACCGCCCGTCGACCTCGCCGTCGCGTGGCGCCGCGGGGGCGGGACGCCGCTCGTGCGCCGCTTCGTCGCCCTGTTCGATACCGTGGCCGCGCCGCGTACCGAACCGGCGCGTGTCGTCCCACCCGAGCCCGACCGTGCGCCCCAGCCACCCGCCGTCGTCCGCACCGCATCCACCCTCGCACCACTCAAGGAGTCCGCGCATGAAGATTGAGCGCATCGAGGCCATCCCGTACTCGATCCCGTACACCCACCCGCTGCGCTTCGCGAGCGGCGAGGTGCACGCCGCCGGGCACGTGCTCATCCGCATCCACACGGACGACGGGCTCGTGGGCATCGCCGACACCCCGCCGCGCCCGTACACGTACGGCGAGACGCAGGCCTCAATCATGGCCGTGGTGCAGGACATCTTCGGCCCCCAACTGCTGGGCCTCGACCCGCTGGACCGCGAGATGGCCCAGCAGATCATGCGCCGGACCGTCCACAACGACACGGCCAAGGGTGCCGTGGACATCGCCCTGTGGGACATCATCGGCAAGTCCCTCGGAACGCCCGTCCACAAGCTCCTCGGCGGGTATGCGGAGGGGATGCGCGTCTCGCACATGCTGGGGTTCAGGCCCGCCCAGGAGCTGCTCGAGGAGGCCCAGCGGTTCCGCGAGCAGTACGGCATCACCACGTTCAAGCTCAAGACGGGCCGCCGTCCCCTGAACCTCGACGTCGAGGCCGTGCGCGTGCTCCGCGAGGGCCTCGGCGACGACGTGGAGATCTACCTCGACGCCAACCGTGGATGGACCGCCAACGAGGCGATGGAGGTGCTGCGCCGCACAGAGGGCCTGGGCCTCACGGCCCTCGAGGAGCCGTGCGACGCGTCCGAGGCACTGAGCCGCCGCCGCCTCGTGGAGCACTCGCCGATCCCGATCACGGGCGACGAGTCCGTCCCCACCCCCGGCGACGTCTCGCGCGAGCTCCTCTCCGGCGGCTGCAACGCCATCTGCATCAAGACCGCGCGCAGCGGGTTCACGCAGGCCACCGAGATCCTCGGCCTGTGCACCGGGCTCGGCGTGGACGTGACGATGGGCAACCAGATCGACACCCAGATCGGCTCTCTCGCGACCGTCACGTTCGGCGCCGCACACGAGGCGAGCCAGCGCCGCGCCGGGGAGCTCTCCAACTTCCTCGACATGGCCGACGACCTGCTTGCCGAGCCGATCACCATCAGCGACGGCGCGATCCGTGTCCGCGAGGTTCCCGGGGTCGGCGCCGAGATCGACCCCGACAAGCTCGCCCGCTACCGCCAGGACGCATAGCGTTCCTTCGCCCGACCATTTCCACTCTCAAGCCAGAGGAGGCCCCGCATGCTGTTCATGGCCCGCATGGACGTGACGTTCCCGCCGCACCTGACCCCCGAGCAGGTCGCGGACTTCCAGGCCCGCGAGAAGGAGTATTCCGGCTCGCTCCAGCGCTCCGGCAAGATGGCCGGGATCTGGCGGATCGTGGGGGAGTACGCGAACCACTCGCTGTTCGACGTCGACTCCAATGACGAGCTCCACGAGATCCTCTCCGGATTCCCGATGTACCCCTACATGACGATCAGAGTGACCCCGCTCGCGAAGCACCCGAACTCGATCAGCTGAGGCGTCCGCGTCGCCGTCTTGGCGTGCGGACACTACGAGCTCCTAGGCCGCCGGGCCGTCGGCGGCGGGCCCCAGGGCCTCCTCGCCCCGGCCGGTCCAGGTCTTCACCACCGACCACCCGACCGCGGTGATCGGAACAGCGAGCAGTGCGCCGATGATGCCCGCGAGCACCGTCCCGGTCGCGAGCGCGAGCAGGATCGCGAGTCCGTGGATCGAGAGCACCCGGCCCATGAGCAGCGGCTGCAGGAGATGGTGCTCGATCTGGTTCGCCGCCAACACCACGATCAGGACGATGAGCGCCACGACCGGGCCGTTCGAGAGCAGCGCGATCGCCACGGCCAGGAACCCAGCAAGCGTCGCGCCCAGGATCGGGATGAATCCGCCGATGAACACGAACACGGCCAGCGGCAGCGCCAGGGGCACTCGCAGTACCGCCAGCCCGATCCCCACGATGACAGCATCCGCTGCGGCGACCAGGACGGTGCCCCGCACGTAGCCGCCCAACACGAGCGCGCTGCGTTCGGCCGCGAGCCGGGCCTTCCCGCGCAGCGATGCCGGCGTGAACCAGAGGACAAACTCGAGGATCTGCCGACCGTCCTTGAGGAAGAAGAACAGGATCACGGCCATGAGGACCATCGAGGCGGCGATCTCGCCCGCCGTCCGGGCGCCTGTGAGGGCCTCGGCGCCGATGCTGCCGGACGTGAAGAAGCGCTGGAGCGAGTCCTGCGCCTGGGCGATCTGCTGATCGCTGATGCGGGCGGGCCCGTTGTTCAGGAACGTGTGCAGCTGCTCGATGCCGGCAGTGAACCGGTCCGCGAGCTCGTGGGCCTGGGCCCGGATGAGGAAGACGATCCCTGTGATGATCCCCCCGAAGACCACGAGGATCGCGACAAACGAGGCCAGCACGGCCAGTGCACGTGGCCACCCGTGCGTGTGGAGCCATCGCACGAGGGGCGCGATCGCACACGCGAGGATCGCGGCGATCACCACGGGGACGACCACGAGCGGAATCCTCAGCAGCACCCACACCACGGCCCACACAAGGGCGCCGACGGCGAGGGCCTGGACCGCGCGGATGCTGGCCCGGCCGAGCCCGTCGGTGAACAGGGCGGCGAGCTGCCGCGGGGCGGGATCGGCGGAATCGGCGGGATGGTCTGACATCGAGCCCTCGTTTCCGGGTCGGTGGGCAAGGCCAGCTCAGGGTATCGCTGATTCTCCTTCAGCTCAGCGGAAGGGGGTCGTTTGACCTTCAGGACGTGACGGTCAGAAGTCTGGGGGTCACGTTCTGGGGGGCGTCTCTTGTGGGTCTCCCGCGGGCAGAGCAGCCCGCGCGAACGCCGCGGCGCCCGAAGCGCGGACGAAGTTGCGCTCCGACGCGATGCTGTTGATGCCGACGGACCGCAGGACGCCGTCCAGCTCGCCGGTGAGATCGCTGGCATCCCAGCGGTTGAGCGGCTCGCCGTCGGGCATCGCCCAGCCGAGGGCCCCGAGGCCGAACGCGACGGCCTCGAGCGTGTCCCGCCACTGAGCGCGCAGACCGGCCGCGATGTCGAGGAACACCAACACGGCGGCATCGCGGTAGGGCCCGTCCTTTGTCCGCCGGAGGGCTTCGCGTGCCACGTGCTCCCACAGCTCGCGCGGATCATCCGCCAGCTTCTGCACCGCTCGGGGCACGGTCAGCCTGCCCTTGATCTTCCTGACGAGGCCTAGCCACTGCGCCGACTCCCGCAGCGCGAGGATCGGTGGCGTGGAGTTCTCGCGGGTCGCAGAACCGATCCAGTTCTCCTTGAGGTTGAGCACGTCCGCGGCCTCGCGCACGACGGCGGGCGGGAGCCACCCAGCATCGGTGAGGCTCAAGCCGTCGGTACCGACACGTCGGATGAGCCACAGGTACGGGCCCATCATGTGGCCGATCTCTGCCTCACTTGCCGTGATTGGGCCGTCCTCGATGCCCGCGGCGTCCACGAAGGCCCAGAATTCGGGGCGCATGCCCTCGGCGAGCCGACCAGCGATGCCGGCGAGCACCGGTGCGGAAGGCGGGGCGCCGCCGTCGTGCCCGGGAGCGGCGCGCGCGAGCCGTGCCAGGACCCGGTTCGTCGCGGGGACATCGAAGCGCTCGGGGCTGAGCTCTCGCCACGGTCCACAGACCCATTCGACCCAGTCCGCGAGGTCGCGCCTCTCCTCGGAATCGGGGCCGGCCAGGATTTCCAGCTTCTGCGCGTACCCGCTCGTGCCGCCAGAGTCGTCGATCGGGCCGGCCAGCGCTCCGTCGTCGACACGGGCAGCGGCGCCCGGCTCTAGCGTGCCGGTCTCCTCGAGTGGATCGAGCCGGACCGTCCAGCTGTCTCCGAAGTCGTACTGGTAGAACAGGACCCCCGTGGAGCCGAGCGCGTCGACGAATCTGACGCCGGCCTCCTCCGTCATGGGCGGCCCGCCGTCGAGCGTCTCGAGGTCGGTCCAGACGCGCGGTTCGCGGATCTGCGAGGGATCCTTGCCCCCATGCGCGGCGCCTATCTGCGCGTACGGGTCGACGTCGGTGAAGTCGTGCAGGTGCTGGTCTCGCCAGCCGAAAACGATCTGGAGGACGCGGTGGAGCCGGTCCAGTGTGAGGACCGGGTCCACGTCGAGGACCCGCCAGATGGGCGGTTCGGTCCACTCGAGGGTTGCGCGCAGGCGCACGGGGACTGGGCGGTCGTCGTGATGTGCCACATCCTGAGCCTAAGGTGCAGTGCGCGGGGCGCTCCGCAGGCCGATCGCGGGCGATTCTGCTCACGCTGGAGCCGCACTCGCTCGACGTGACGCTCGTCCCGCGGTGGTTTGCGACTCGACGAGGCCAGTCTGAGCAGAATCGCGCGCCCGCTTCAGCCAGCCTCGTGGATGGTCAGCGTGCCGGCGAGGTCGAGGTCCGCCTGCGTGCCGGGGTACCCGGACTCGGCGATGAGGATCGCCCCGAACGCGGCGGCCCAGAACGTCTTGACCTCCTGCCGCGGACTGCGGTCGATCAGCCAGCCGCGCAGGTTCAGCATGTTCTCGAGATGCCGCTCGGAGATGCGGAAGAGGAGGCTCAGGTGGCCCTTGACCACGGGGCTGAGCTTGGGCTTGGCCCGCGCGAGCGCGAGGGCGCTGATCACCACCGGCAGTGAGGGCGTCACGAGCACGGTGCGGGAGACGGCCCGCCGGAAGGCCTCGGCAGTGGAGAACCGGGTGCCCACGCCCTCGATGCGCCCGGCATCGCGCAGGAGCAGGGCGAACGCGGAGTAGATGAAGAGCGAGTCCTTCGACCCGAAGTGGTAGGTGATCTGGTTCGGGAACACCCCCGCGGCGGCCGCGATCTCGCTGACCGTGACCTTGTCCGCCGGCCGCACCGCGAACAGGGCCGCGGCCGCATCGACGATCCGGCCGCGCGTGAGCGCCCCGCGGCCCTTGGCCGGCGCAAGGAGGCGCCTGGCGGTTTCAGCGCGTGTCTCGACGGGACCCATGGGTGAATTGTATGCTGTACAAGCAATTGACCCTCTTGTATCGCATACAAGCGAGTCTGAGGGCCTCAGCGACGTAAGGACAGACGTGGGGAAGACCGAGATCGTCATCACCGGGATGGGCGCGACCACGCCCCTCGGCGGCACCGTGCCCGAGCTGTGGGACGGCATGTTGACGCTCCGCTCGGGCGTGCGTGCGCTGGTGGACGAGGGCTTCGACTCGTCTCTGCCCGTCCGCATCGCGGGCCGCCTCGCGGTCGAGCCCGAGGATGCCATGCCCCCCGTCCAGGCTCGGCGCCTCGACCGCAGCCAGCAGGCCGCGGTCATCGCGGCGCGCGAGGCGTGGGCGGACGCCGGCGCGCCCGGGATCGACGGCGACCGGCTCGCCGTCGTGATCGGCACCGGCATCGGCGGGGTGCAGACGCTCCTCGCGCAGGACGATGTCCTCGAGTCCGCGGGCTCGCGCCGCGTCTCCCCGCGCACCGTGCCGATGCTCATGGCCAATGCCGCGGCGGCGCAGCTGAGCATCGAGTACGGCGCCCGCGCCGGCGCGATGGCCCCGGCGTCCGCGTGCGCGTCCGGTGCCGAGGCGATTGTCCACGCCGCGCGCCTCATCGAGTGCGACGAGGCGGACATCGTGATCGCCGGCGGCGCCGAGGCCGCGATCACGCCCCTGACCATCGCCGGCTTCGCGCAGATCGGCGCCCTCTCGAAGGACCAGGGCGATCCGCAGGCCGCCTCCCGCCCGTTCGACGTGAACCGCACCGGGTTCGTGCTCGGCGAGGGGGCCGGCGTCGTGATCCTCGAGCGCGCCGACCACGCCCGTGCCCGCGGCGCCCGCGCCCGTGCCGCCCTCTCCGGCTACGGCATCACTGCGGACGCGTTCCACATCACGGGCACGGACCCTGAGGGGATCGGCCAGATCAAGGCGATCCGCAAGGCCCTCCGCAAGGCGGACCTGGCACCCGCGGACGTCCAGCACGTGAACGCCCACGCGACCGCGACGAGCATCGGAGACGTGAGCGAGGCGCTCGCCGTGCGCGAGGCGCTGGGCGACCACGTGGCCGTGACCGCGCCCAAGGGCGCGCTCGGCCACCTCGTCGGCGCTGCCGGCGCGGTCGAGGCGATCCTCACCGCGCTCACGATCGAGGCCGGCGTCATCCCGCCGACCCGCAACCTCGACAACCTCGACCCGGAGATCGATCTCGACGTCGTGACCCGCGCTCCACGCGAGGCCCGCGTCGAGGCTGCCGTCTCGAACTCCTTCGGGTTCGGCGGCCACAACGTGAGCCTCCTGCTCACCCGGGCGTAGCCACAGGCGCGGGTGGGCGCGGGGCGCACAGCGCGCTCACCAGAGCCTCGGCTGGTCCGACAGCAGCCGACGGCGCACCTCGTCCCGCTCGGCGTCGAGGCCCGCCTCCCGCTCCGCCGCCTCGCGCCACACGCGCACGACGGCGCGCATCGCCCGGCGCGGCCAGCTCACCCCGGCCTCGGGCCGGGCCAGTGTGGGGCTGGCGGGGCGCGCGGCCCGCACTGACGCCACCTCGCGCTCGACCGCCTCCTCGAGCGAGTCGAGCTGGGCGCCCGTCAAGCGGGGCGCGCGGAGACCTGGCGCTGTAGTGCTCATGATGTGCCGTCCTGTGTGCCGGATGGTGATGCCCGCGCTGGCGTGTTCGAGCGCGGACCTTGCAGTGGTGGTGCGCCCGTGATTCACCCGGTACGCGACCGCTCGTGATGGCATGACCCTCAACCTTCCGTTCCGCTGTCCCACGTCCAGTGTCCCGACCCATCAGGACAGGATCGGTCCGCTGCAAAACGCGATATATCGTGTTTCTGAGATCAAGATATATCGCGTTTCCGGGAGGGGCAACGGCTGGGCCGAAGGAATCTGGCTGAGGACAGCTTCTGTCCGCAGGAACGGGTCATGATGGACGCATGAACGACACGACCCAGCGCGTGCTCAGCCTCCTGAACCTGCTGCAGTCGCGGCCGGTGTGGACCGGGACCGAGCTCGCGGAGCGGCTCGGCGTGACCACACGCAGCATCCGGCGCGACATAGAGCGCTTGCGTGAGCTCGGCTATCCCGTCCGCGCGGAGCACGGGACGGGCGGCGGGTACCAGCTCGGTGCGGGCAAGGCCCTGCCGCCGCTCCTGCTCGATGACGAGGAAGCGGTCGCCGTCGCCGTGAGCCTGCGCCTCGCCGCGGGCGGCACGGTCGCGGGGCTGGGGGAGGCCGCCGTGCGCTCCCTGGCCAAGCTCGACCAGGTGCTGCCCGCGCGGCTGCGCGCCGAGGTGAAGGGAGTCATCGACGCGACCGTGAGCCTCGACGGGCCCGTCACCTCCGTGGACGCAGATGTCCTCGTGGCCCTCGCGCGCGCCATCCGCACCCCCGAGCGGGCCACGTTCGACTACACGAAGCCCGGCGGCGAGCGCTCCGAGCGCCGCGTGGAGCCTTACCGGCTCGTGGCGGCGGCGCGGCGCTGGTACCTCATGGCCTGGGACCTCGACCGGGAGGACTGGCGCACCTTCCGCCTCGACCGCATGGCCGCGGCCCGCGGCACAGGGTGGCGCTTCAAGCCCCGCGAGTCCCCCGACGCGGTCGAGTACGTCCAGGCGTCCATCACCCAGGCGCCGTACCAGTTCGTCGCGAAGGTCCGCGTCCACGCCCCGGCCCACGAGGTGGCGGAGCGCGTCCCCACCACGATGGCGGTGGTGGAGCCCGACGCCGAGCACGGCGGCGAGGCGTCGATCCTCACTGCCGGCGCCGACGACCTCGACTACGTCGCGTACCACGTGGTCCGGCTCGGCTGGCCCGTGACCGTGATCGAGCCCCCGGAGCTGCGCGACGCCATGCGGGTGCTTGCCGAGAGGCTTACCGCGGCGGGGGCGTGAGGTCCGCGGCCGACCCTCGACTGCCCATTCAGGGCCACGTGAGTTCAGGGCTACTCGAGCTCGGCGCGCCGGTGCCGCAGCTCCCGCTCCGCGCGGTTGAGCGGCGAGCCCTCGAACGGCAGCGACGCCAGGTCCGCGCTAGTGGCGGCCTTGAGCGCGAGCGCGACAGCGGAGGCGGCGGCGCGCGAGGGCAGGCCGATCGACTCGGCGAACTGGGCCCAATGGCGGGCCCGCAGGCCCTTGGTGCGCCCCGCGACCGGCAGGGCCATCGTCATGTCGCCGTAGAGGACCGTGCTCGGGAGGTCGAACATGGGGGCGACCGCCCGGCGGCCCAGCGGATCGGTCAGGACGGCCACGTTCTTGGCGTGGAGGTCGCCGTTTCCCGTGAGCCAGGCGAACAGGAACTGGAGGTACAGGTTCCGCACGGCGACGGCCGGCGCGCGGCAGGCGCCCGCGACGGCCGGGACGAGCTCCTCCGCCGCCACCGAGTACTTGGCCGCGGGCAGCACGCCCAGGAGCTGGGCCCCGTCCTCGAGCTCGAGGCGACGCCACGCGCCGCCGTCGTGCATCCTGTCGAAGCGGTTGACGAGGAGGCCCGGCGCGCCGCGGGAGTCGCGCACCACGTGGGCCGAGGCCACCGGAATCCGCAGCGCGCGGGCGGCCTTGAGGTGCAGCGCCTCGTTGAGCACGAGGTGCGGTGTTCCCGGCGGGTCGAGCTTGAGGATCCACCGGTGGTGCGCCGTGGCCACCGGGGCGGAGAGCATCGAAGCGCTGACCTTGTCCTGGACGCCCGGGAGTCCGTGGAGGTCCAGCGCGTCGGCGAGCCGCGAGAAGTCCACGCCCGCGTCGTCGAGGTCGGCGAGCGGCACCGGCTCCACGGGCGCCGTTCCCGCGGGGACCACCTGCACGTCGCCGGGAACGTCGGAGCCGATGGCGAGGAGGAGGGTGAGCTCGTCGTCGAGGCTCGTCTTGGCCGCGGAGCGGAGGACGCTGAGGCGGTGGCCCTCGGGGAGCAGGCCGGCGAAGAACGCGGGCAGGCCGTGCAGCGGGCCGACCGTCTGGGGTCCCACGGGCAGGGTGCTGGCCACGGGCCTGCCCTGCGCGCGGACGTAGTCGTCACGGTAGGCGAAGTGGATGCGTGCCCGCTCGTCGCGCCAGAGCCGGCCCGCGAGCACGCCGGCCTTGTGCACGTCCGCCTCCGTGACGAACCTGAGCGCGGAGAGATCGTGCGGCATCAGCCCGCGCCGACCGTGAGTCCGACGGCGCGGGCCGCCGCCACGACGGATCCGACGCTCGGGCTCGGCGAGCCGCGCTCGATGTCCCGGATGGTGCGCTCCGACGTTCCGGCGAGCTCCGCAAGCGTCGCCTGCGTGATCCCGGCGTCCCTGCGGGCGGCCCGGATCGCGGCGCCCAGCGAGACGAGTGTCGCCCGCAGGGGGTCCTGCGGCGTCTCGTCCATCGCCACTCCTTCCGGCAGGATCCTGCCGCTCGCGCGGATGATGGCCACCATTGTGCCGCTCTGGCGCAGATCCGGCAAGATCCTGCCGATATCTCCCGGGCCGACGCTCTTGACGAACGGGCCGGGATTGATCGGCAGGATACTGCCGGTTCTTGGTCGTCCAGCCGCGGCGATCTCCTGCCGCCTCTTGCCCCGGCCCGCACGGAAACCGACGATGGGCACACGAGGCGAGCGCCGCCGTCGTGCGCCCGTTGGAGTTGAAGGAGAGCCCATGTTCGCGAGCCCGTACCCGGACGTCGAGATCCCGGAGACGTCCCTCTACGAGTACCTGTTCGGCGGGATCGGCCAGCAGGACCTGGACCGGGTCGCGATCGTGGACGGCACGAGCGGGGCGACCACGACGTACCGCGAGCTGATCGGGCGGATCGACGCCCTCGCGGGCTGGCTCTCGGGGCAGGGCGTCGGGCCGGGTGCCACGCTGGGCATCCTGTGCCCGAATGTCCCCGCGTTCCCGGTCGTGTTCCACGGGATTCTGCGGGCCGGGGCGGTGGTCACGACAGTCAACTCGCTGTACACCGCCGAGGAGATCGCCCGGCAGCTCACCGACGCGGGCGCCACGTGGCTGTTCACCATCTCGCCGTTCCTGGACCGCGCCGAGCCGGCCGCGCTGGAGGCGGGGATCCCGCCGGAGCGGCTCGTGGTGCTCGACGGCGGGCCCTCGCCGTCCGGCGCGGCGCACCCCTCGCTGGGGGAGGCGCTGGCAGCCGGTCTCCCGGCGCCACACGTGCAGGTCGACGTGCGCGCGGTCGCCGTCCTGCCGTACTCGTCCGGAACCTCCGGCACGCCGAAGGGGGTCATGCTGAGCCAGTACAACCTCGTGGCGAACGTCGCCCAGGGGCGGCAGATGCTCGCGGTGACGGACGAGGACACGCTCCTGGCCGTGCTGCCGTTCTTCCACATCTACGGGCTCACGATGCTGGTCAACGCCGCGTTCCTCAACCGCGCCCGGCTCGTGACGATGCCGAAGTTCGATCTGGCCGAGTTCCTCCGCATCACGCAGGACCACCGTTGCACCTACCTCTTCATCGCGCCCCCCATCGCCGTGGCGCTCGCGAAGCACCCGCTCGTGGACCAGTACGACCTCTCGAGCGTGCGCGTCGTGTTCTCTGGGGCTGCCCCGCTCGACGAGGGCCTCGGCAACGCCGTCGCCGCCCGCCTCCACTGCGTCATGATGCAGGGCTATGGCATGACCGAGATGAGCCCCGCCTCGCACATCATGCCCCTCTCCGAGGCCCGCCGGCTGCCCGTGAGCTCGGTCGGCTTCACCGTCCCGAACACGCAGTGCAAGATCCTGGACCCCGCGACGGACGAGGAGATCCCAGTGCCGGCTGCAGGCCAGGGCACAGGCGTGAGTGCGCCCGGGCAGCTCCTCGTGCGGGGGCCGCAGAATATGATCGGCTACCTCAACCGGCCCGACGCGACGGCCGCGACCATCGACCCCGACGGGTTCCTCCGCACCGGCGACATCGCGACCGTCACCGCCGAGGGCGTCGTGACCATCTCCGACCGCCTCAAGGAGCTCATCAAGTACAAGGGCTATCAGATCGCCCCCGCGGAGCTCGAGGCCGTGCTGCTCACCCACCCGCAGATCGCGGATGCGGCGGTGATCGGGGTGAAGGCGGACGACGGCGAGGAGGTGCCGAAGGCGTTCGTCGTGCCCCAGCCGGGGGTTGCCGCGGGGGAGGAACTCAGTGCGGAGGACGTCATGGCGTTCGTGGCCGAGCGTGTCGCGCCGTTCAAGAAGGTCCGCTCTGTCGAATTCCTCGACGCGATCCCGAAGTCGTCCTCCGGGAAGATCCTGCGTCGGGAGCTCCGCGCCGCCGGGCGGGGGTAGCGGCCGGCCCCGGTTGGCCAAGACCACGCCCCTGATGGATAACTGGAAGCACAGCGGAGCCGAGAAGACCCAGGAGCAGGGCTATGGAATCGACCGAGTACGCCGTCATCGGGGCCGGGCTGGCCGGCGCGTCGACAGCGTGGCATCTTGCGGCACGCGGCCATGAGGTGGCGGTCCTCGAGCGCTCGACTCCCGCGAACGACGCCGGGAGCTCCCACGGCTCCGCGCGCATCTTCCGCTACGCGTATCCTGACCAGTTCTACACGCGACTCGTCCAGCGTTCCGAGGACGGCTGGGCGGAGCTGGCCAGGCTCGGTGGCCGCCAGCTCATCACCACCACCGGGTCCGTCGACTACGGTGCCGAGCGCCAGCCGGCGGCACTCGCTGCGGTCCTCGAGGCGTGCGGGGTCGAGCACGAGCTGATCGGCGCCGACGAGGCCCGGAGCAGATGGCCTCAGGTCGCCTTCGACACCGACGTGCTTTGGCACCCCGGCGCCGGGGTGATCGACGCCCAAGAGACGGTGATGGCCATGGTCCGCGCCGCCGCGGACCACGGTGCCCGGCTCGAGACCGGCTGGGCGGCCGGATCCGTGGCCCGGGACGGGTCCGCGTTCGTCATCGCCGCGGAGGACGGGCGGACGCTGCGGGCCAGCCGGGTCGTCGTCGCCGCGGGAGCCTGGCTGCCGCGGCTGCTCGGGGCGCTCCCTCTGCCCCAGGCGTTCCTCGCTTCTATGCCACGTCTCGAAGTCCGGCAGGAGCAGGCCTACCACTTCCCGTACGCCGACGCACCGGCCGAGGTGGCCTCGGCGTGGCCCACGTTCATCCACATGCGCGGGCGCTGGACGGCGTACGGGCTCCCCGGCGGGCGAGACGCGGGATTCCGCGGGCAGAAGATCGCCGAGTTCAACGGCGGCAAGGTCCTCCCCTCGGCCGCCGACCAGGACGGCCTGATCGACCCCGAGAACCGGCGGCGCGTCGTCGAGTACGTGCGCGAGTGCCTCCCAGGACTGGTCCCCGAGCCCTACGCGGAAACCACGTGCCTGTTCACGAACACCCCGACCGAGGACTTCATCATCGACTCCGCCGAGGGCATCACGGTCGTGTCCCCCTGCTCCGGGCACGGCGCGAAGTTCGCGCCCGTGATCGGCGAACTCGCCGCGGACCTGGCCTCGGGCGCCGGGGGAGTTCCGGCGCAGTTCCGCGTCGCCCGGTGAGCAGCCGCCCGCAGCGGGCCCGCGCACTCCTGCGGCGTCATGCCGAGAACGCGAGGTCCGCCACCATGGGCAACCCCATCTGAGATCCGACCTCAGGGCTCACGATCGGCTCGGATCCCGGCAAGGTACGCCGGGAACTGCCAGCCTCCGAAGAAGCCCAGCGCCTCGATCCAGCTCGCCTCCGTCCGGGCATCGGCGGGCGCTCCCTCGGCGGTCATCGAGCCCGCGAGGGCGGCGAGGCGCTGCGCGATCGACGCAAGCCGGTCTGCGGCCCCGGCCAGCAGTGTGGCGATGTGGCCCTCGTCCGCCGCCCCGGTCCGGACCGCCTCGGCGAGGTGGAGGCGGCACAGGCGCGTGCCGCCGTCGTCCGTTTCGGGGGCTGCGGCGCCGAGGCAGGCCTGGCACGCGGAGGGGAGCCACTCCTCCACGGTCGCCGCGCACCAGCGGCGGGTGTGGCGCAGGAGGTTCGCCTCGGCCGCGAGCGCGGCGCTGTTCGAATTCGCGTACCCGAGGGCGAACCCCTCGCGCGGGGCCCCCTCGAGCTGGGTGCACAGGTAGCAGCGGCGCGACGGGACGAGGGCGGCCTCGACGCGGCGCCCCCAGCTTCGGGGCCGGTCCAACCGCTCCGAGAGCGTGCGGCAGAGGTCCTCGTAGAGCACGCTCACGTCGAAGGGCTGGTGGCCGCCTCGCTCACCGACGCCGGATTCCCACAGTTCGATCTCCACGACCGCGTACGCCCACGTGTGCCGCGGACAGAAGCCGAGGGACGCACGCAGCCACGCCCGCATCGGGGCGCTCATGATGTCCCCGTGCACGAACGACCACAGGAGGCGGACCTCCTCCGTGGTCAGCAGCAGCGGCCCACCGGAAAGCGGGTTCTCAGGCACGGATACGGCCATCCCCGCCTCCTCCAGGAGAGTTCCGGACGCAGACTGAGCCGACTGTACTCCCGAAGCTGTGAATGGTGCACAGGACGGGGTACTACGATGCTGCGCGACCCGCCGCATCTGGCACACCCACACCTACGGATCGGAGTCACCATGCTCACCGTCAACGCCTACGCCGCGCCGAGCTCCACCGAGCCCCTCGCGAAGACCACGATCGAACGCCGCGACCTCGGCCCCCACGATGTGCTCATCGAGGTCAAGTACGCCGGCATCTGCCATTCCGACATCCACACGGTCCGCGGCGAGTGGGGCCCGCAGCGCTACCCCCTCGTCCCCGGGCACGAGATCGCGGGCGTCGTCGCGGCCGTGGGCGACGCGGTGAGCCGGCACGCCGTCGGCGACCGGGTGGGCGTCGGCTGCATGGTCAACTCGTGCGGACACTGCGCGAACTGCGCCAAGGGCAACGAGCAGCACTGCCTCGAGGGCAGCGTCGGCACCTACGGCGCCGTGGACCGGGACGGGACCATCACCCAGGGCGGCTACTCGACCCACGTGGTGGTCACCGAGGACTTCGTCCTGCGGATCCCGGACGCGCTCGAGCTCGACGTCGCCACCCCGCTGCTGTGCGCGGGCATCACCACCTACTCCCCGCTCAGCCGCTGGGGCGCAGGACCCGGCAAGAGGGTCGCCGTGGTGGGCCTGGGCGGGCTCGGCCACATGGCAGTGAAGATCGCCCACGCCATGGGTGCCGAGGTCACGGTGCTCTCGCAGTCGCTGCGGAAGAAGGACGACGGCCTACGGCTCGGCGCCGA
Organism: Sinomonas cyclohexanicum; assembly: GCF_020886775.1. Taxonomy (GTDB): domain Bacteria; phylum Actinomycetota; class Actinomycetes; order Actinomycetales; family Micrococcaceae; genus Sinomonas; species Sinomonas cyclohexanicum. The sequence continues at coordinate 3,988,321 of NZ_AP024525.1, read as the reverse complement.
CCACTACTACGCGACCGCGGACCCCGAGACGTTCACACGGCTCAAGGGCACGTTCGACGTCATCCTCAACACCGTGAGCGCGCCGATCGACCTCAACGCGTTCCTCGGGCTGCTCGCGGCGGAGGGGGCCATGGTCTGCGTCGGCGCCCCTGCGGAGGCGCTCGCGATCAACGCGTTCAGCCTCATCGGCGGCAGCAAGACCCTCGCCGGCTCGGCGATCGGCGGCATCCGCGAGACCCAGGAGATGCTCGACTTCTGCGCCGAGCACGGCTTCGGCGCCGACATCGAGCTCATCCCCGCGGAGAAGATCAACGAGGCCTACGAGCGTGTCCTCGCCTCGGACGTGCGGTACCGCTTCGTGATCGACGCCGCGACGTTCTGACACCCAGCCTGAGCGCACCCGCGCTCCCGCGCACGACGGCGCGCCGCACTGTTGCTGTGCGGCGCGCCCTCGTGACTCAGCGTGCCGTGTACTCGCGCGGGGTCATGCCGAGCACCGCACGGAAGTCGCGGGTGAGGTGGGGCTGGTCGGCGTAGCCGAGCTCCTGCGCCAGGTCCGCGAGAGCGGCGTCCGGCTCGATACGGAGCCGCTCGGCCGCCACTTGGATGCGCCGACGCCGCATGATCGCCGCCGGCGTGGGCCCGAAGTAGTCCGCCGCGAGCCGCTCGAGCGTGCGCACGGACGCGCCCATCGCCGCCGCCAGGTCCGGCACGCGCAGCAGGCCGGGCTCGGAGTCCGCGATCTCGGCCATCCGGTTCGCCTCGAGCCCGCGGGCGTCCGCGGCCGGCATCCGCTCGACGACCCAGCGCACGACGGCGCCGCTCGCCTCCGCGTGCCGGGTCGCCGCGGGCCGGGCTGCTGCGGGCCGGGCTCCTGCGGCATGCGGCCGGCCCATGGCCGCGCGGACGGCCGCGTGCAGGGCCGGCTCGTCGAGATCGCGCTCGCCGTTGGCGAAGGTCGCGGGCCGGTCGGTGAACAGGGGAGTGGCCGCGGGCCTGAGCAGCACGCCCACCGCCCATCCACGGCCTTCGAGCGTGCGGGTGGACGCCGCCGTCGTGGGTCCGTAGACGGCGAGCCGATCCGGCTCCGCGACGATGTTGAGCGCGGGGTAGCTCAGCGCAGCCTGATGCAGCACCTCGCCGGGCGGGAGGTCCCATTCGACGATCCAGATGTGCCGAACAGCGTGCGCGGCCCGGGCGGGCGGGGCGATGCGCGTGATCGGGACGCGCCGGTCCGGGGTCAGCTCGCCGCGCGAGGTGGGCTTCACACTGGACAGCGTAGGCCCGGAACACTGGCGCGAATGTTCAAGAGCGCCCCGCGCCGGCTGCGTAGCGTGGGGTGCATGAGCGAAGAGACCCAGAACCAGACGGCAGAGAACCAGACGGCAGAGGACCTCACTGAGCCCGCCCACGGCGAGCACACCGTGAACGGCACCCCTCGCGGCTCGACGTCGCTGACCCCGTTCATCGTCGTGGCCCGTGCGGCGGACGCGATCGGCTTCTACCAGGAGGTGTTCGGCGCGACGCTCCTGTCCCGCACCGACTTCCCGGGGCCGGACGGTGCGCCGGTCGTGGCGCACGCGGTCCTCGACTTCGGCAACGGCCGCCTCGAGCTCGGCGACGCGAACCCCGCATACCACCTCGTCCTGCCACCCGCCGGCGAGGACGATTGCCTCTCCCTGGCCGTATACCTGCCGGACGTCGACGCCGCCGTGCGGCGCGCCGTCGAGCGCGGTGCCACCGTCCGCGAGCCCGCCGCCCACTTCGTCTCGGGCGACCGCTTCGCGAGCATCCGCGACCCGTTCGGGATCCGCTGGTCCGTCATGACCCGTGTCGAGGACCTCTCCGACGAGGAGGTCAAGGCACGCATCGACGCGTGGGCCGCGTCCATGCAGAACGGCGGCTGAGCCCGCCCGACGCCTCGGCTACCCGAACCGCACCGGGTCCCAGTCCAACACGTGCGGCTCGGCGAGGCCCTCTGTCACGAACGGGTCGGACGCCACGAAGCGCTCGGCGTCCGCGCGGCTCGCGAACAGGCCCATCGACCCGGCGACCGGGTTGGGCGGGAACGGTCCGAGCGCGAGGAGGCCGCCGCCGTCGGCCCTGAACTTCTCGTAGTACGCCTTGTGGCGCGGGTAGACCTCCATGACGCGGGTGCGGTCCACGCCGTCGCGCATGCGGTACAGAACAACGGACTCCATGCCGGGATCGTATCCCGGCACGGAGTCCGATGGTGGACTCAGGCCCGGCTCATGCCGCCTTCTGCCCCGTCTCCTGGCTCCCGCCTCCATCCTCGGGTGCCTCGTCGTCCTGCTCGGGGGACTGCTCGTCCTCCTGCCGGCGGATCCATTCCAGCCGGTGCTCGTGCACGACGGTTCGCCGCTTCACTGTCTCATCCCTTCCGCTGGACTGCGGTTCGATACGTACATCACTACCCGCACGCTCTGGGCTCAATCGCGGCCCTGCCGATCTCCTAGACCGCGTTCCAGCCGTTGTCCGAGGCGAGGACCACGCCGTTGATGTTCGTGCCGTCGTGGCTGAGCAGGAACGTGATGCCCGCCGCGAGCTCGTCGGCCTGGGCTGCTGGCGGCAGGACCACGCCGAAGAGCGGTGCGATGGTCTCCTTCGCGAGGTCCGAGTCCATGGGCGCCTCGATGTTCGTGATGGTTCCGCCCGGTGCCACTGCGTTGACGCGGATGCCCTTGCGCCCGTACATCACCGCCGCGCTCTTGGTGAGGCCGTTGACCGCATGCTTGGACGCCGTGTAGGCGGCGCCGGCCGCGGAGCCGCGCAGGCCCGCCTCCGAGGAGACGTTCACGATCGAGCCCCGGCCGGCCTCGAGCATGAGCGGGAGCACGGCGCGCATGAGGCGCATGACGCCGGTGACATTGACCCGCATGACCCGTTCCCAGATCTCGTCCGGGAGCTCGTGCACGCCGTGGAAGTGATCCATGATGCCGGCCACGTTGGCGAGTGCGTCGACCCGGCCGTCCGCGGCGGCCACGACCTGCTGGACGGCCTCCTCGGCTCCGATGTCTCCCACGACGGGCACGATCGCGAGGCCGGGGTTCTCCGCCACGAGTGCATCGAGGCGCTCCTGGCTGACGTCGCTCGCGATGACCCGGCCGCCCTCCTTGGCGACCCGCAGCGCCGTCGCGCGCCCGATCCCCGAACCCGCTCCGGTGACGATGACGGTCTGGCCCTCGAACCGCCCGGGGGTGACGACTTCCTGCCAATCGGACATGCTGGGTCCTCCTCTTCGGGGTGGCTGGCTATTCAGCGAGCGCCGGCGGGCGTCCCGTCCAGGGGTGGGACGCCTCGTGCGCGGTATGGGGCCAGCATTCCATGTCCGGCCATCGCGGGGAATGCCGCGCCGCCGTCCCGCGTTGAAGCCTTCGACGAGATAGTTGACGAGTCCACAACATGAGGGAGCGGGCGGCAGCATGGAGCAGGGCATCAGGACCATCGGGATCCTCGGGGCCGGGCGCGTCGGGACCGCCGTGGCCCGCGAGGCGCTCAAGGCCGGATACGAGGTCCGCATTGCCACCGCCAAGCCCGTCGAGGACATCGCGCTCATCGTCGAGATCATCACGCCCGGGGCCATCGCGGTCACGGCGGGCGAGGCCGCGGCGTCGGACATCGTGGTCCTCGCCCTCCCGCTGCACAAGTTCCGCACGCTCGACGCGACCGTGCTCGCCGGCCGCGTGGTGGTCGACGCGATGAACTACTGGGAGCCCACCGACGGCGCCATGCCCGAGATGCACACGGGCCGCGGCACCTCCGAGGTGGTCCAAGACTTCCTCGCCGCCTCGCGCGTGGTCAAGACGCTGAACCACATCGGCTACCACGAGCTCGAGTCGGACGGCCGGCTCGCCGGCGCGGCGGATCGCCGAGCCCTCGCCGCCGCTGGCGACGACGAGGCCGCGCGCGCCGTCGTGCTCGCCTTCATCGCCTCGCTCGGCTATGACGCGGTCGACGCCGGCCCCCTCGCCGCCGGGCGCGCCCTCGAGCCGGGCACCGAGATCTTCGCCGGGCCGCACGACGCCGCGCGGCTGGGTGAGGCGCTCGAGCGCGCGTGCGCGGGAGTCGCCGCCTAGGGCACGCCCCTCAGGGCGGCCCTGCGCCGTCCGCTAGCCCATGCCGTCCTGCGTCGTCTTCGCCGCCAGGAACTCGAGGAGGCGCCTGCGGAAGACCTGGGCGGGCTCCGTGTCGAGGTCGAACTGGTACTCATGGAGGAGGGCCGGCTCGTGGTCCGGCGGCCAGAACACCGTCTCCGGTTCGAGTCCAGCGTCCAGCATCGCGTCGTACAGCCGCTCGGTGTGGGCCCGCAAGGTCCGCGTTTCCCGCCGTGAGGAGTGTGGGCGGGAACGCGGGGGTGAGGTAGTCCGGGATCGACCACGCCGCGAAGGAGCCGTCGCGGTTGAAGTTGCGCCGCCCGGAGTAGGACCAGCCGGCAGCCCGGACCAGGATGGCCTCGGCGACGCCGCCCACCCCGTGGGTCAGCGCGAGGTCGAAGGCGCCGCACGCGAGCACGAGGCCACGGACCTGCTCTGCCGCCACCGTCGGCGGGATTCCCACGAGGCCCGCGTAGCCCGGGGTCGTGGCGAGCGCGCCGATCTGGGCCGCGATGTGGGCTCCCGCGGAGTTGCCCGCCAGGACGATCCGGTCGGGGTCGAGGCGGAACCGGGTCCTCTCGGCCTGCAGGAACTCGAGGGCCTGCATCATCTGGCGGACCGGCAACGGGTAGTGGTACCGGGGCGCGAGCGAATACCGGGGCGCCGCGACGGTGTAGCCATTGGACGCGATCATCTGGAGGTAGCCGGCGAGCTCGTCCTTCGAGCCGCCCACGAACCCGCCCCCGTGCACCCACATCAGCAGCGGGTGGGGGCCGTCGCCGTCGGCCGGGTGGAACACATCGATCAGCATGTCCGGCGCCGGGCCGTAGCGGAGGTCCCGGTAGGCCTCGACGCCCGTGGGGGCGTGGCGCATGAGGGAAGCGGCCATCTGCACGCCGGACCGGCGGAACGTCTCCCGGATGAGGAACGCGGCGAGGCGGGGCGTGACCAGCATGCTGGCCCGCACCCCGGCGCCCGCGGCCTCCAGGGCTCCCCTCCTGACGGCCGCGCTGACCGCCGCGCCGAGCGCGGGGTTCAGCGTCGGTCCGTGCACCCGGATGGTCGTCATGGCATACCCTACCGCCGGCGATCGGGCCCGGACTATGGGGCTTTGGGCTCAACTTCGAGGTCCGCGACGGTGACGACGAGGCTGATCTCGACGACCGCGCCATCCGGAAGGCTCGCGACGCCCACGGCCGCCCGGGCGGGGCGGCCGTGGGCTCCGAACGCATCGACGAGCGCCTCGGATGCTCCGTCGAGGACGCGCGGGTGCGCCGCGAAGTCCGGCGTCGCCGCGACGTAGCCCGTCATCTGCACGACGCGCTCCACGGCACTCAGGCCACCCAGGTGGTGAGCGAGGCTCGCGAGACAGTTCTTGACGGCGAGCCGTGCGCACTCCCGGGCCGTCTCGAGGCTGGGACCTTCCGGTGACCCGACCGCGCCGCGCACTGCGAGCTCGCCCCGCACGGCGTGGGTGTGGCCCGCGGTGAAGGCGATGTTTCCGGCCCGTGAGACGGGGATGTAGCTGCCCGCGGGCCGCGGCACCGGCGGGAGCGTGGACACGTAGGCATCGTGATCACTGCGGGCGAGGCCCTGGGCGGCACTGGACGGTGGGTGGCTGATCATGGAGATCCTTCCACGTTGATTATTGTTGACGATCAGACATTATGGGAGGATAAGCTGTGATCAGCGCAACAGAAGACTTCGACCCCGACGGCCCGGGCGCCTCCCGCATCATCGGAGTCGTCAGCCCTTATGACATGGCCCTCGACAGGGAGCTCTGGCGATGGATGCCAGACGACGTCACGCTCGCCTTCGCGAGGACCCCCTTCCATCCGCTCGTCGTGGACGAGACCATGGCATCCGCCATTGGGGACGAGGAGGAGATTCGTGCGACCGCCCGGTGCCTCGCTGCCGTCTCGCCCGAGGCGGCTGTCTACGCGTGCACCTCGGGAAGCTTCGTGAACGGGATGGAGGGGGCGCGGAGGATCTCCTCGGCCATCTCGGACGAGGTGAAGGCCCCCTCCGTGACGACCTCGGAGGCACTCCTCGAGGCACTCGACCTGCTCGGCATCGGGAAGATCGCGATCGCCACCCCATACGTCCCCGAGCTCACGGACCGGCTCGAGGACTTCTTGGCAGAGGGCGGGCGCACTGTGACCGGCTGCGTCGGGCTCGGGCGCGACCGGCTCATCTGGCACGTCCCGTACGGCGTCACCGCCGAGCTCGTGCGCCGGTCGGATTCCGACGACGCGGAAGCTGTGTTCGTGGCCTGCACGAATCTTCCGACGTTCGACCTCATAGCCCCGCTCGAGCGCGAGCTTGGGAAGCCGGTCCTGACGGCCAACCAGGTCACGGCCTGGGCTGGCCTCCGCAGGCTGGGCCTCGCGCTCCCCGGCGGCGACAGGCTGGCGGAGGCGAGCCGGGCGCCCGTGGCGTGATGCCGCCGTCGGCCGTCAGTGCCGACGGCCATGGCGGCGATCCGCGAGTCCCAGCGTTGTTCTGACGAGGACGGCCGGGGCCCTCGACGACGGGCCCGGCCGTCCTCCACCGTTCTGTCCCGTGGGTCAGCGTGCCCGGAACAGGGCCCCGAGTCGGTCGCTCGACGCCGCGCTCCCGGCGAGCCGCAGGCCCTGCCACGCAGTCACCTGATTGGCGGTGAGCACCGGCAGGCCGAGCGCCTCCTCGAGCTGAGGGAGCACCGCCAAGGTGTGGAGGGCGGTGTCCGGGATGAGCAGGCATTCCGCGCCCGTGAGGTCAGCCGACCCGGCGGTGCTGAGCACCCACTCTGGGCCGAGCCGGCCGGCGTCCTCCCCGCTGGGCACGTCATACGTGGACAGGGCGGTGACGGTGATGCCGTCGCTGTCGAGGAACTTCACGAAGTGCGCGGCGACGTCCTCCGGGTAGGTCGCCGCGACCGAAACCCGCGTGGCGCCCAGCTCGTGGACGGCGGCGGCGAAGGCCAATGAGGTAGAGGACGACGGCGCGCCGCTCGCCGAGCGGATCCATTCCGACTGATCGTGGCAGCCCTCCCAGCCGTAGACGAAGCTCCCCGATGTGCAGGCCCACATGACGGAATCGGCCGCGAGGGCGCGCGCCTGCGCGGCCGGCGGGGCCAGCAGTTCCCGCGAGCCGAGCTTGAGGAGGGCGTCGACGTCGTGGTCGGTGCTGCCCTCCCACGTGTGGATGACGGGGAACCGCGACTCGGGGATCACGGTCTCGAGCCGCGTGAACTCGTCCTCGGCGCTGTGTCCCGGGTACAGGATGGCGACGGTGCTCATGGATGCCTTTCGGGAGTGGTGCAGGTAACAAGAAAAAGTCTACAGTTGGATTGTCGACAATCACAGGGTCTGGCGGCGGTGCTCCATCAGCCAGCGCTCGGACGACTCGGACAACTTTGACAGCAAGGAGAGAATCGATGGCCCGCTACATCACTGTCACCCTCGAGAAGCGCGGCGTGACCGCCCGGGCGAAGCTGCTCGACGATGAGGCCCCGCGCACGGCGGAGGCCGTCTGGCAGGCGCTTCCGGTTGCGGGGCAGGTCTTCCACGGCAAGTACGCGCGGAACGAGGTCTATACCCTCGTGCACGCGTTCGCAGAGGAAGAGCCCGGGCCTGAGAACCAGACCGTGACGCCGATTCCCGGCGATCTGTGCTACTTCACGTTCGAAGGTGTGCTCAACAACCCGGCCTACGGGTACGAGGAGACCGCCGGAACTGTCGAGAACCGGCTCCTCATCGACCTGGCCTACTTCTACGGCCGTAATAACCTCCTGCTCAACGGCGACGTCGGGTGGGTCCCCGGGAACGTGTTCGCCACGATTGTCGAGGGCCTGGACGAGCTCGCTGCCGCCAGCCAGGACATCTGGATGGGCGGGGCGCGGGGGGAGCGGCTCATCATAGATCGGGCCGCAGACTGACGCCGGTGCACTGTGACTGAAGCGCGGGTGACGCGCAAGGGGCGGGGCCGGCGACATGCCGGCCCCGCCCCTTCGTGCTGCTCCGTAGAAGCTCTACTCAGTGCCCGCGGGCATACCCCAGCTCCTTGTCGACGGCGTTGACGAGCTCGGCACCGGCGAGCCAACGAGTGAGGTTCTCCGCGAACTGGTCGGCGAGCGCGTCCCGCCACCCCACGACGTCGCCGCTCATGTGCGCCGATACGTGCACGTTCGGCATCGCCCAGAACGGGTGGCCGGCGGGCAGGGGCTCCTGGGTGAAGACGTCGAGCGACGCCGCGGCGATGGCGCCCGAGCGGAGTGCCTCGACCAGGGCCGGCTCGTCGACGAGGGGCCCTCGGCCCACGTTGACGAGGTGGGCCGTCGGCTGCATGGCCGTCAGCACCTCGGCGTTGACCATTCCGCGCGTCTGTTCGGTGAGCGGCGCGATGAGCACGAGGTGGTCGGCCCATGCGGCGTGCTCGATAAGGTCGCCGGTGGGGACGATCACGCCGAAGTCGGGGTCGTCGTCGCGCGCCGTCCGGCCCGCACCCATGACCTCCAAGCCGACCGCCCGCAGCAGCCGGCCGGTGGCGCGGCCGATGCCGCCTGTGCCGACCACAAGCGCTCTGCGAGCGGCCGTACGCCGCACCTCGCGGTGCCGCCACACGCCCTCGCGCTGCAGGTCCTTGCTCTCGTGGAGCAGCTTGTCGTGGGCGAGGATCGAGGCGAGGACGAACTCGGCAATCGGCTGGTCGAACGCGCCGCGGGCGTTCGTCACCACCACGTCGGACTCCCGCAGGGCGTCAAACAGGAGCGTGTCCACGCCGGCGGCGGCGACATGGACCCAGCGCAGGGAATCGGCGTGGTCCCAGGCGTCCCGGAGCGCGGTGGAGAAGAAGTCCCAGACAAAGAGGATCTCGGCGCCGGGGAGGGCGTCCGCAAGGGTTTCCGCAGTGGCCCAGACCAGCTCGGCCTCCTCTTCGAGGGCCCGGGTGTTGTAGGGAGGGGCCGTGGTCTGGGACGTCAGGACAACTGCTTTGGGTCGGTCGCGACGCTCACGGCGGGCAGGGGAGTCTGTGTGCTCAATCACAAGATCCACGATACGGGGCCTGATTATTGTTGACAATCATGCAATCCGCCTTTCAGAATGAACTTCATGACGACTCTCAGCCCCATCCTCAAGCAGGCCACTCCCGTCGTCGTGGACCACGCGCTCGGCAGCTGGATCCACGGCACGGACGGCAACGACTACCTCGACTTCACGACCGGGATCGGCGTGACCAGCACCGGCCACTGCCACCCCCGCGTCGTCGAGGCCGCGCGCGAGCAGGTGGGCAAAATCATCCATGCCCAATACACGACGGTCATGCACAAGCCGCTCCTCGAGCTCACCGAGATGTTGGGCGACGTGCTGCCCGCGGGCCTCGACTCCGTGTTCTACGCGAACTCGGGCTCAGAGGCTGTCGAGGCGGCCATCCGTCTGGCCCGCATGGCAACCGGGCGCCCGAACATCATCGTCTTCCAGGGCGGCTTCCATGGCCGCACTGTCGCGGCAGCGTCGCTCACGACCGCGGGAACGCGCTTCTCCGCCGGCTTCTCACCGCTCATGTCCGGGGTCCACATGGCGCCCTTCCCCTACGCCTTCCGTTACGGCTGGGACGAGGCGGCGGCCGTGGAGTTCGCGCTCAAGGAGCTCGACTACCTCTTCCACACGCGCACCTCCCCCAATGACACCGCTGCGTTCCTCATCGAGCCAGTGCTCGGCGACGGCGGCTACCTCCCCACCCCGCCCGCATTCATGGATGGGCTGCGCGAACGCGCCGACCGGCATGGGATCCAGCTCATCTTCGACGAGGTGCAGGCCGGTGTCGGGCGCACGGGCAAGTTCTGGGGGCACCAGCACTCGACCGCCACCCCGGACATCCTCATCACCGCCAAGGGCATTGCCTCCGGCTTCCCGATTTCCGCGATCGCCGCCCCAACCGCCACCATGTCCAAGGCCTGGCCCGGCTCGCAGGGAGGTACCTACGGTGGCAACGCCGTCTCGGCCGCCGCGGCCGTCGCGACGCTCCACGTGGTCGAGGACGAGGGCCTCGTGGAGAACGCCCGCGTTCGCGGCGACGAGCTGCAGGCGGGCCTCAAGGAACTCCAGAGCCGATTCCCCGGGATCGGCAACGTCCGCGGACTCGGCCTCATGCAGGGCATCGAGTTCATGGCTCCGGACGGCACGCCGGACGCCTCCACCGCCGCCGCGGTGCAGCAGGCCACGACCCGTGAGGGCCTCCTGACCCTTACATGCGGCCCCTCCGGGAACGTGGTTCGGCTCATCCCGGCACTCGTCGTGACGCCCGAGGAGGTCTCCCTCGGACTCGAGCGCTTCGAGGCCGCTGTTGCCGCCGTCGCAGGTGCGGTTCCCGCCGTATCCCACGCCTGAGGCCCCCCATGCTGGAAACTCGCACGGCGCTGCTCGCCGAACTCGCGGAGGCGGGCATTCCGGCGGACGCATCGCCCAGGCGTCGCGCCGAGTATTCCTATGACGCCTCCAACTACCGCGTGGAACCGATCGCCGTCGCCTTCCCCAGGACCGTCGAGGACGTCATCGCCGCCGTCGCCGCGTGCCGGTCGGCCGGGACGCCGCTCATCGCTCGAGGCGGCGGCACGTCGATGGCCGGCAACGCCGTCGGCCCCGGGCTCGTGCTCGACTTCTCGCGCCACATGAACCGCGTCCTCGGCATCGACGAGGGTTCGGGGACGGCCGACGTCGAGCCCGGCGTCGTCCTCGCCACGCTGTCCCGGGAGGTCGAAGAGGCCACGGGAAATCGCTCCACCTTCGCCCCGGACCCCTCGTCCAAGAACCGCGCCACGGTCGGGGGCGCCATCGCCAACGACGCGTGCGGCAATCACTCGGTCCGGTACGGACGCACGTCGGACCATGTCGCCGAGATCGACGTCGTCACGTCCGACGGCGCGCGGCTGACCGCGACCGGGACCGGCCTCCGGGCCACCGATCCCGCGGATCCGTTCTCGCGAGACCGCGCGGCCGAGCTGTGCGATTCGCTCGAACGGCTTGCCCGTGAGCACCTCGCTGCCTTGCGGCTCGAGCTCGGTCGGATCCCGCGGCAGGTCTCCGGCTACCATCTGGAGAACCTGCTGCCGGAGAAGGGGTTCAACATCGCGCGGGCCCTGGTCGGGTCCGAAGGGACGTGGGCCGTCGTCGTTGGCGCCCGCATGAGGCTCGTGCCCAAGCCGGCGAGCGCGCTGCTCGTCTGCCTCGGCTACGAGGACGTCGTCGAGGCCGCCCGCGACATCCCAACCATCCTCGAGTTCAGCCCGGCCGCCGTCGAGGGCACGGACGAGGCCATCGTCGCGACCATGCGGCACCGGCGCGGGCCCGACTCGGTCCTCGGCCTGCCGTACGGGCGGGCGTGGCTCTTCGTGGACCTCGACGGCGATGATCCGGCCGCAGTGCGTGAGCAGGCCGACCTGCTGCTGGCGAGGCTCGCCCAGAATGGGCGCCTCGTCCAGGGGCGCGCCGCGGCAGACCCCGCGGAGCGCGCGTCCCTCTGGCGGGTCCGCGAGGACGGCGCTGGGCTCTCCTCACGGCTTGCCGGCGGTGGCGAGTCCTGGCCCGGCTGGGAGGATTCCGCGGTCGCGCCGGAGCGCCTCCCCGGCTATCTCGCGGACCTGCGGACGCTCTTGGCCGAGCACGGGCTCACGGGCGTGATGTACGGACACTTCGGCGCCGGGTGCATGCACATCCGCATCACCTACGACCTGCGCAGCGAAGAAGGACGGGCCATCTTCCGCGCCTTCACGCGCCAGGCGGCCGAGCTCGTCGTCCAGCACGGCGGTTCGCTCTCGGGCGAGCACGGCGACGGCCGCGCACGGTCGGAGCTCTTGCCGCTCATGTACTCGCCCGAGGTCATGCGCGCGTTCGCCGAGTCCCGCCGCCTGTGGGACCCCGAAGGCATCCTCAACCCGGGCTCCATGACCGATCCCGATCCCATGGACGGCAGCCTGGCGCTCGCCGGCGTCCCCGAGCGCGAGTGGCGCACGAGCTTCGACCTCCGGCCCGCCCGGCCGGGCACCGACGGCTGGGTCAACGCCGTCCAGGGCTGCATCGGCGTCGGCCGGTGCAGGTCGGACACAGGCGGAGTCATGTGCCCCAGCTACCGGGCGACGCGGGACGAGAAGGACTCGACCCGCGGGCGCGCCCGCGTCCTGCAGCACATGGTCCGCGGCGCGCGGAGCGTCGAGGCCGGCTGGCGCTCGGAGGAGGTCCGGGAGGCCCTCGACCTGTGCCTCTCGTGCAAGGCCTGCTCGACCGACTGCCCCGCCGGGGTGGACATGGCCACGTACAAGTCGGAGTTCTTCGACCACTACTACCAGGGCCGCCTGCGCCCGCTCTCGCACTTCTCGCTCGGCTGGCTCCCGAGGTGGCTCAAGCTCACCGGGCGCCTTCCTCGACTCGTCAACGCCGTCATGGCCTCACCGCTGGGCACGGCGCTTGCGGCCGCGGGTGGGCTGACCACCGAGCGGGCGCTGCCGCGGTTCGCGGGGGCGAGCGAGTGGAGGCGCGAGATCGCCGACGCCGGGGTGCGAGCCCCCGGCGGTTCGCCCGGCCCGGACGGAGTGGTCCTCTTCGTCGACACCTTCACCCGCGGCTTCAGGCCAGAGGTTGCGGGGGCGGCAGCCCGCGTCCTCGCCCAGGCCGGGGGCGCCGTCGAATGTTCCGCCGATGCCTGCTGTGGGCTCACGTGGATCTCCACGGGCCAGCTCGGGACGGCGAAGCGCCTCCTCGCGAATGCCGCGGAGGCGCTCGACGACGGCACGGACCGGCCGATCGTCGTCGTCGAACCCAGCTGTGCGGCGGCCCTGCGCAAGGACCTCCCCGAACTGGTGCACACGGACCAGGCCAAGCGCGTCGCGGCACGCGTGCGCAGCTTCGCGACGCACGTCGCCGGCAGGGTGGCGCACGGCTGGGACCCGACACCGGCCCAACCGGTCCCCGAGCAGGCCATCCTCCAGACGCATTGCCACGAGTACTCGGTCTTCGGCGCCGCCGCCCAGCGGACGGCGCTCCGCGCGGCCGGGGTGCGCGACGTCGTGGACGCCACCGGGTGCTGCGGCGTCGCCGGCAACTTCGGCTTCGAGAGGGACCACTTCGACGTGAGCATGCAGGTCGCCGAGAACGCCCTGGCCCCCGCGTTGCGGGGCACTCCGGCGGAAGCCGCCGTGCTCACGGACGGGTTCTCGTGCGCGAGGCAGGTGGACCAGCTCGACCACTCGAGGCCGGGCCTGCATCTCGCACAGATCCTCGACCCGGGGCCTGCCGCCCTACACACCCATCAGACACCTATGACCACGAGAGACGTTCTCACCAAGGAAGCAGAGGAACTCACATGACCACCAACCTCACCGATCTCAGGACCTCGGACACGGCGCGCGAGGCGATCGCCAAGATCAGCACCGGCGTCTTCATCGGCGGCCAGTGGGGCGAGGCAGCGTCCGGTGCGCGCTTCGACGTCGTCAATCCGGCGACCGAGGAAGTCATCGCCACCGTCGCCGACGGCGGACCCGAGGACGCGCAGCGCGCGATCGAGACCGCCGGCCGCGTCCAGAAGGAGTGGGCCAAGACGGCGCCGCGGGAACGCGGCGAGATCCTCCGGCGCGCCTACGAGCTCATCATGGCGCGGCAGGACGAACTGGCCCTCATCATGACCACCGAGATGGGCAAGCCGCTGGCCGAGGCGAAGGGCGAGGTCGCCTACGCGGCGGAGTTCTTCCGGTGGTTCTCTGAGGAGGCCGTGCGCATCGGCGGCGACCTCACCACGACGGGCGACGGCAAGAACCGCATCCTCGTCTCTCGCGAGCCTGTCGGCCCGTGCGTCCTCGTGACGCCGTGGAACTTCCCCCTGGCGATGGGGACGCGCAAGATCGGCCCAGCGATCGCAGCCGGCTGCACGATGGTGTTCAAGCCCGCCAACCTCACTCCCCTGTCCTCGCTTGCCCTCGTCGACATCCTCGTCGATGCGGGCCTCCCCGAGGGCGTCCTCAACGTCGTGTGCACGACCAAGGCCTCGTCGGTGGTCTCGCCGTGGATGTCGAGCGGGATCGCCCGCAAGATCAGCTTCACGGGCTCGACCGAGGTCGGTGTCCGGCTGCTCGAGCAGGCGTCCCAGCATGTGATGCGCTCGTCGATGGAGCTCGGCGGCAACGCGCCCTTCATCGTCTTCGAGGACGCTGACCTGGATCGCGCCGTCGAGGGTGCGGTCGCGGCGAAGATGCGGAACATGGGGGAGGCCTGCACCGCGGCCAACCGCCTCTTCGTGCAGCGCTCCGTCGCCGACGAGTTCGCGCGGCGGCTCGCCGACCGTCTCGGCGCGCTCACGGTGGGCGACGGCGCCGAGGCCGGCACCGACGTCGGCCCCCTCGTCGAGGAGAAGGCCCTCCGCAAGGTCCAGGAGCTCGTGGACGACGCGGTCGCGAAGGGCGCGACGGTGGTGTGCGGCGCGGCCCGGCCGGAACGTGCCGGCTACTTCTACACGCCCACCGTCCTCGGCAATGTCTCCCCGGACGCGCACCTCATGGCCGAGGAGATCTTCGGGCCAGTGGCGCCGGTCGTCCCGTTCGACACGGAGGACGAGGTCGTCACGATGGCGAACGACACCCCGTGGGGGCTCGTCGGCTACCTGTTCACGCAGGACATCGACCGGGGCTTCCGGGTCGGTGACGCGCTCGAAGTGGGGATGCTCGGCCTCAACACCGGCATCGTCTCCAACCCCGCTGCGCCGTTCGGCGGCGTCAAGGCCTCCGGGCTCGGGCGCGAGGGCGGCCGCGTGGGCATCGAGGAATTCCTCGAGTACAAGTACATGGCGGTTCCGCGCGTCTGATGCCCTGACCCGACGCCGCCGCGCAGGCGCCGCTCGCGCCGAAACACGGAACCAGACATGCAGAAGGGGGGCTCCGACAGGTCCTGTCGGAGCCCCCCTTCGTCTGTGCCCGTTCAGGCCATCTCAGTGCCTGCGTGAGCCGCGTCACGGCGTCGTCCATGTGTTCCACGAGGAGCCGGTCGGCCTCCTCGGCCTTCCCGTCGCGGATGGCTCGGGCGATCTCGTGGTGCTCCTCGTAGCGCACGATGTGCGATGAGTACCGGCTGGCGAGGGCTGTGATGCACATGCGGGTCTCGACCATGAGCGTGTCGTGCATCCTGGACAGCCGCGGGCTCTTGGCGAGTGAGACGAGCAGCGCGTGGAACTCGACGTCCGCCTCGGTGAGGGCATCGGCGTCGTTCTGCTCGGCAGCGTCCCGCATGCGTTCGGCCACCTCGAGCAGGCCAGTGCCTCCGGCGGCGGCGTCGAGCTCGATGACCCGCGCGGCGGCGGCGCGCTCGACGGCGGCCCGCGCGAGGTACATGTCGCGAACGTCGTTGTCGGTGAACTCGATGACGAACACGCCGCGGTTGCGGATGCTCACGAGCAGCCCTTCCTGAGTGAGGCGCTGCATCGCTTCCCGAAGGGGTCCACGGCTGACCCCGAGGCGCCGGCTGAGTTCGGCTTCGTTGAGCTGGTCGCCCGGTGCGAGTTCTCCCTGGCCGATGGCGCTGCGCAGCTGACGGGCAATGAGAGCGGGCGTCGTTTCCTGGACGACAGGCTGGAGCAACTGATGCGCCATGGCCATCTCCTCTCGGTCGTAGAGGCCCCCACAGATGGGAAGATTGTCTACAATCATAACACCCACCTCGACTGTTCCCCATAGCGCTCGCCGACGCTCTGCTTGCCGCGGACCCGAATGCACAGGGTTTCCCGGGGGTGACACAGGTCACTACTCGGAGTATGGTTGTCTACAATCCTACAAATGAACCGGAGTACCTGGAACGAGGTCCGGACTGCAGACCGAGCCGTGATCTCGGCCGCGTAGGAGCCTCGCAAGCGGGGTAACGACGCAGAGAGGAAGAGGAAATGAACGAACTGTCGCGATTGACGGCGGTGGAACTACGGGAGGGCTACCGAAGGGGCGACTTCTCTCCCGTCGAGGCGGCTCAGGCTGCCCTCGACGCCATCGAGGCCGGAGATCCGGAGGTGAACGCGTTCGTCGCCGTCCATGCCGACGAGGCGTTGCGCGACGCGCGGGAATCCGCCAGGAGGTGGCGGGAGGGACGCGTCCTCGGTCCAGGGGACGGCATCCCCACCTCCATCAAGGACATCTTCTACACACGCGGGTGGCCCACACTCCGCGGAACCCGGCTCATCGACGCCGATCGGCCCTGGCAGGAGGACGCACCGTGCGTCGCACGCCTGCGAGAAACCGGCGCGGTGCTGCTCGGCAAGACGACAACGCCCGAGTTCGCGTGGAAGGGCGTCACCGACTCCATGCGCCACGGCTCGACGGGCAACCCCCGGGCGCCCCACCTCACGGCCGGGGGTTCAAGCGGAGGCAGCGCGGCCGCCGTCGGCATGGGCATGGGTCCGTGGTCTGTCGGCACCGATGGGGGCGGATCTGTCCGGATCCCCGCAGCCTTCACGGGGACGGTCGCACTCAAGCCCACCTACGGCCTCGTGCCGATGTTTCCCGCGAGCCCCTTCGGGACCTTGGCCCACGCTGGCCCCATGACTCGGACTGTTGCGGACAGCGCTCTGCTCATGGACGTCATCACCGGATTCGATTCCCGCGATTGGTCCGCGTTGCCGACCCCCGCCGGTTCCTTCATGGACGGGTTGGACGACGGCGTCCAAGGCCTCCGCATCGCGTTCTCGCCGACGCTGGGGTTCGGGCACAACGACGCCGACGTCGACAGGCTCGTGCGGGACGCCGCGGGAGTGTTCGAGCGTCTCGGTGCGACCGTCGAGGAGGTGGATCCCGGGATCGCCGATCCGGTGGAGGCCTTCCATGTCCTCTGGTTTGCAGGGGCATCGAAGGTGCTCGAGGCGTACGGGGCGGATGCCGCGCGCCACGTTGACCCCGGCCTCCGCCAGAGCATCGAGGACCAGGGCGAGATCACCGCCTCGGACTACCTCGACGCGACGGCAGTGCGGATGGACCTCGGCGTGACCATGGGCCGATTCCACGAGACGTACGACCTCATCCTCACACCCACACTGCCGATCCCGGCCTTCCCCCGGGGCCGCGATGTCCCGGAGGGCTGGCCCTCCCGGCATTGGACGAGCTGGACCCCGTACACCTATCCGTTCAACATGACGCAGCAGCCGGCCATGAGCGTTCCGTGCGGCTTCACGGCTGAAGGCCTGCCCGCAGGACTCCAGATCGTCGGGCCCCGTCACGCCGACCGCACGGTCCTCCGTGCCGCTCGGGCCTACGAGGCCGCTGCGGACTGGGGGACCGCGCGGCCCGGAGCGCTTGCGTCCCAGGTCGCGGCGCCCCGCCCCTGACCCATCCACCCAACAATCCCCCAAACCCAGACGACGGGCCGCGAGCCCGCGACCCATCCTTCGAGTGGAGGCATCCATGAAATCCCAGCAAGCTGGTCCCGCGCAGGGGCCGCAGGACATCTCGACGGCCGCGTCGCCGCACACCGGTGTGCGTCGGCCAGCCCCGGACGCCCGGACGATCCGCAGGGCCGTCGCCGCCTCGGCGATCGGAAATGCGACGGAGTGGTTCGACTACGGCGTCTACGCCGTGTCGGTCACCTACATCACGCACAACTTCTTCCCCGGTCAGGCCGGCACGCTTCTGGCCTTGAGCACGTTCGCGTTCTCGTTCCTCATCCGCCCGCTCGGCGGAATGGTTTGGGGGCCGCTGGGCGACCGGCTCGGGCGCAAGCGCGTCCTCGCCCTCACCATCATCCTCATGTCGGCAGCAACGGCTCTGATCGGCCTGCTGCCCTCGTTCAGCGTGCTGGGGATCGCGGCGCCGGTCCTGCTGATCGTCCTGCGGGCCATCCAGGGGTTCTCGACCGGCGGCGAGTACGGCGGGGCTGCGACCTTCATGGCGGAGTACGCCCCGGACCACAAGCGCGGCTTCCTCGGCAGCTTCCTCGAGTTCGGCACGCTGGCGGGGTTCGCATTCGGCTCCCTCATCGTGCTCCTCGGCGAGACCACTGTGGGCAGCCAGGCCATGAATGACTGGGGATGGCGCATCCCGTTCCTGCTTGCGGTGCCGCTCGGCGTCGTCGGCCTCTACCTGCGGACCCGCCTCGCGGAGACCCCGGTCTTCCAGGAACTCGAGACCGCGGGCAAGGCCGAGAAGTCCGCGACGATGGGGCTGCGGGACCTGGTCGTGAAGTACTGGCCCAGCATGCTTACCCTCGCGGGGCTCGTGATCGCACTCAACGTCGTCGACTACACGCTCCTGACGTACATGCCGACCTATCTTGAGGGTGTGGCGGGCCTTCCCAACCAGACCGTGCTCACGATCATGTTCGTCGCGCAGTTCGTCATGATGCTGGTCATCCCGTTCTTCGGTGCGATGTCTGACAGGGTCGGGCGCAAGCCGATGTGGTACTTCTCGCTGATCGGCCTGTTCGTGATGTCGATCCCGATGTTCATGCTCATGTCCAACGGGTTCTGGTGGGCCCTGATCGCCTTCGCCGTGCTCGGACTGCTGTTCATCCCGCAGCTTGCCACGATCTCGGCCACCTTCCCTGCCATGTTCCCGGCCCATGTCCGCTACGCGGGGTTCGCGATCACGTACAACGTCGCGACGTCCCTCTTCGGCGGCACGGCTCCGCTGTACAACCAGGCGGGCATCGACGCCTTCCACAACCCATTGGTCCCGGCATTCACCATGATGGCTGCATGCGTCGTCGGGCTCGTCGCGGTGCGATTCATGCGTGAGACCGTCGGCGCCTCGCTCCGCGGCACCGAGCTCCCCGAGGGCAGGCCGCAGTCCGCCGTGAGGACGAAGCGGGCACGCGTCGCGACGCGGAACGGCTGACCCCTAGCGGTCGGGGGGCCGGTCGACGTCGGCCGCCCCCCGAGCACGCAACCGGGCGTTGCCGTGGCAGTGATCCTGCCGCGGCAACGCCCGTCGCCGTGCTGTGCTGGCAGTGCCGTGGCCTTTCACGGATCGCACAGAGGACCTTCTTCGAGCGGTGCTACAGCATTGACAAGGCCCCCAGACGGGCCTGCGGGCCTGCGGACCTGCGGGCCTCGGGCAGCAAGGAGGGCAGTGGAGGAACTCATCCCTCCACTGCCCTCCTTGCTGCCTGCTGGGTCCGGTCGGTGCCTTACGAGCTGTCGCCGTGCCGCAGGCACATGAGCGCGTAGGCCCGGGCCGCCGCGATGAGTTCGTCGATGCTGACCGACTCGTTGACCTGATGCGCCTGATCGTTGAGGCCACCGGGTCCCACGACGATGGTGGGGATGCCGAAGTCCCGGGCGATGAAGCCGCCGTCGCATGCCGCCGTCCAGCCGCCGATCGTGCTCGCCACGCCGCAGTCGGCCAGGGCCCTGACTGCTCCCGTGACGAGCGGATGGTCGTGTGCCGTGCGGAATCCCGGCATCTCCATCGAGACAGATGCGCTCACGTCAATGCCATCCTGATCGATGCCCGCCTCGCTGACCCGCTCCCGCAGCGCCGCGAGGATCAGGTGGGGATCGTCGTCGGGCATCAGGCGGCGGTCGAGCGACAGGGCGCATTCGCCGGCCACCATCGAGGTGCCGCTGCCGCCCCGGATCGTCCCGGTGTTCCAGCTGCCGGCGCCGAGCAGGGCGTCCCGGTCTGCTTGGAGGCGCTGGTGGTCCTCCCGGACGAGCTGGATGACCTGCGCCGCCGCGTCAATGGCGTTCCGGCCGTCCTCGGGCCGGCCCGAGTGCGCGGACTTCCCGCGGACCGTGACCTCGATGTAGCTGTCGCCGCGGCAACCGATCACCGTGTCGAGATCCGTCGGTTCGGCGACGATGCAGGCCGAGAACTGTTCCCCGGCGTGGGCGCGCGTGTACGCGCGGATTCCGATGCCGAGGTCCTCCTCGTCCACGGTGCACGCAAGCGTGACATCTCCGGGAAGCTCCGCGCCGGCCTCCTTGAGGGCCTTGAGCGCGACGACGACGGCGGCCAGGCCGCCCTTCATGTCCGTCGAACCGCGTCCGTACAGCCGGCCGTCACGCTCGTACGGCTCGAACGGCGGGCGCTCCCAGCCGCTTCCGGCGGGGACGACGTCCGAGTGCCCGAGGAACAGCAGGCCCGGCTGGCCGCCTCCTGGAAGGACGGCCGTGAAATTCGGGCGTTCCGGTGCGACGGGCTCCGTCTGGGTCGTGAGGCCAGCGCCGAGGCAGAAGGCGTCGAGCACCTTGATCGTGCCCTCCTCCGCCCCACCCGGATTCTCACCGCCGGCGGAGATGAGCGCCGTCGTGAGGGAGACGAGGTCCTCCCGGGTGATGAGCTCGAGGACCTCGTCCTCGAGCGACGTGCTCACGTTCACCGGTCCCCCTGCAGCCCTGCGAGTTCGAGGTCCATGGCGCGGCGCAGCCGCTGGACTCCCTCGTCGGTGCGTTCGGGAGTGCTTGTGGCGAAGCAGAGCCGCAGCGCGTCGTCGAACCTTCCCTCCGCCGAGAGGGCTGGGCCGGGAATGAAGGCAACGCCCTCCGCGAGGCCGGTTTCGAAAAGGCGGCGCGCCGAGATGCGGGCATCGTCACCCTGGAGGGTCAGCCACAGGAAGAAGCCGCCTTCCGGGTCCGTGGTGGCAACCCGGTCGCCCAGGTGCCTGCGGATGCTGGCCTGCATGGCGTCCCTCCGCCGGCGGTACTCGGCACGGAGGCCGATGAGGTGGCTGTCTAGCCGTCCGCGCCTGATGAACTCCGCCACGATGTGCTGTGCGGGAACGTTGGTGCACGTGTCCATCGCCTGTTTCGCGTTGATGACGAGCTGGCGCAGGGCCGGGTGCGTATCGACCCAGCCGACGCGGAGCCCGGGCGCAAGGATCTTGGAGAAGGTTCGGACGGAGAAGAGCAGCGGGTCCCCCGGGCTGAGCGCCTGGAGGCTCGGCAGGTCAGCCCCCTCGAAGCGCAGGAGGCCATACGGATCGTCGTCGATGATGACGGCGTTCCATCGGTGCGCGAGCTCGAGGAGCAGTTCGCGGCGCTCGAGCGAGAGGGTAGTCCCCGATGGGTTCTGGAAGTTCGGGATCGTGTAGATCGCCTTGGGCGTGCGGCCGGTCGCGGCGACAAGGTCGGGGAGGGCCTCGACGACGAGGCCGTTCTCGTCGAGCGGCGCTTCGAGGAGCTGCGCGCCGTAGCTCAAGGCGGTGGCGCTGCCGTTCGTGTAGGTCGGGCTCTCGACGATCACCAGATCGCCGGGATCGATGAAGATCTTGCACGCGAGGTCGAGGCCCTGCATGCCTCCGGCCGTGATCGTGACGCGGTCCTCGTGGGTGGGATCGTTCGTCTGCGAGAGGTAGTCGACGAGAGCCCGAAGGAGTTCCGGCTCTCCCTCGGTGGCACCGTAGGTCATGGTGCCGTAGTCCATGACCTGCGCTGCGATGTCGCGGAACTCCTCGAGCGGAACCGCCTCGTTTGCCGGCGAGCCCATGGCGAAACGGACGATGTCATGCTGCATCGAGGCGAGCAGGGAGGTACTGGAGTCGATGACGGATCCTACGAGGCTGCTCGCGCGATCGGCCAGCGGCAGGCTCTCGCGGGAGAGCAGGGAGAGGTTCTCGGTGGACATGGTTCACCGTCCCTTCTGGATGAGGTCGCGCGGGAAGCTCGTGAGCACTTCCACACCGTCGGGCGCGACGCGGATGGATTCGGAGAGTTCGTAGCCGTAGTGGTCCATCCACATGCCCCCGATGAGGTGGAACGTCATGTTCTCGGCGAGGACGGTCTCGTCCTCGGCCCGGATGGAGATGGTGCGCTCGCCCCAGTCGGGCGGGTAGCCGATGCCGATCGAGTAGCCGATGCGGGAGGGCTTCTCGAGGCCGTGCCTTGCAAGCGTCGTGTTCCACGCCTGGGCGAGATCGCGGACAGGGACACCGGGGCGGACGGCGCCGAGCACCGCGTCGATGCCCTCGCCCACCGCGCCCGCGAGTTTCGCGAGGCGGTCGGGCGCCCGCCCGAGCGTCACCGTGCGCGCGAGCGGGGCGTGGTAGCGGCGATGCGCCCCGGCGAGCTCGATGACGACGGCCTGCCCGCCTTCGAACCGATCTGCGCTCCACGTCAGGTGCGGCGTGTCCGCGGCCTCGCCGGTCGGGAGCATGGGAACGATCGCGGGGTAGTCACCATCGATCGACCCGCTGCCCGTGATCTGCGCGTGGCTGATGGCAGCGGCAGCATCGCACTGGCGGACGCCGACGTCGATCGCCTCGACCGCAGCCTCCATCGCAGCCCCGCAGACGCTGGCGGCCTTGCGCACGAGCTCGATCTCGGCCGCCGACTTCACGGACCGGACCCAGTTGACGAGCTCGTAGCTGTCCACGAACGTCCACTCCGGCAGGGCATGCACCAAGGCGCGATAGGCCCTGGGCGAGAAGAAATGCGAGTCCATCTCGAGCCCGACGCAACCGCCGGCGGCCCCGGCGACGAGGCCACGTTCACGCAGTGAGGACGCAACCCAGTCGAACGGGTGGATGTGCGGCCGGTGCACGTAGTCCTCGGGGTAGCCCACGATGCTGTCTGGAGGCAGCCACGCGGTGCGGAAGGCGCCGCCCGCATCCATGGCACGGGTGAAGAGCAGCATCGGCCCGTCCGCTGGAACGAAGACGAGCTGCGGTGTGTAGAACGACCACGCGTTGTACCCGGTCAGGTAGTAGATGTTCGCGGGGTCGGTCACCAGAAGGGCGGACAAGCCCTGTCGCGCCATTCGCTGCCGCACGCCCGAGAGTCGCGTCTGGTACTCCTCGTCGCTGAAAAGCACGGGTCACCTCAACTTGTAGGTTTGTAGATTGTAAACAATCTACTCATGTGTGGGCTTTCGCACAATCTAGCCAATCCTTCCGGACGGAGACGCATCAGTAGGCGAGGTCCGCGACGGCGACGACGAGGGGGCGACCCTGGCCCGGCTCGGGGTGCATGTCGACGAGCGCGAGCTGGGTCAGGCGCAGGGCCTGGCCCTCCTCGGCGGCGCCGCGTTTCGTGGCGGTGATGTGCGCGCGGAAGCCGTCGCCCGCGAAATCCGGGCGGCGGAAGGTGGGGACGTGGATGTCCAGCTCCCGGACGAAGGTCTTGTGCAGGGCGCGGATCTCGGGGGACTCGACGAGGGCCACCGGAGTATCGTGCTTGGGCCCGAACAGCTCGCCCGGACCGGCCACCGCGATGATCGGGGCGGTGCGCGCCGCGACCGCCCCCATGCTCGCGGCGAGCTGGGGCGTGCTGGCCCACGTCGCGAAGACCGGCATGACGGTGATATGCAGGGGCCAGTCCCGCACCGCATACCGCTCGCCCACAACCATGGGCTCGAGGGGCAGGACGATCGCGTAGCGGTGCACGCTTCGATCCTAGGGTGAGTCCAGGCTGGCTAGGCTGGCCACATGACCACGGCGCCCCTGATTCCCCGCACCCCCGTCCGCGTCGCCATCCACGGCGAGCCCCTGCCCTTCCTGACGGGCGCCATCGAGGCCGGAGGGGGCGCCGTCGTCGGCCTCGATGAGCAGCCCGAGGCGCTCATCCTCGACCACGGCAACCCCAAGCAGGAGCTCACAGCGGTCCTCGACTCGACCCCGTCGATCCGCTGGGTCCAGCTGCCCAGCGCCGGGATCGAGGCGTACGCGGACGCCCTCTCGCGGCACCCGGGGAAGGTGTGGACAAGCGCGAAGGGCGCCTACGCGAAGCCGGTGGCCGAGCACGCGCTCGCCCTCTCCCTCGCGCTCCTGCGCCACCTCCCCGAGCGCGCCCGCGCCCGCTCGTGGGGCGCCGCCACCGGCACGTCGCTGCACGGGCTGCGCGCCGTGGTCGTCGGCGCCGGCGGGGTGGGCCTGGAGATCCTGCGGCTGTTCCGCTGCTTCGACATGGAGGTCGACGTCGTGCGCCGCACCCTCGCCAAGGTGCCCGGAGCCGCGCGCACGACGACGCCCGCTCACCTCGCCGAGCTGCTCCCGGCGGCCGACGTCGTGGTGGTCGCGGCCGCCCTGACCCCGGACACGTCCAAGCTCATCGGCGCGCCCGAGCTCGCGCTCATGAAGCCCTCCGCGATCCTGGTCAACATCGCCCGCGGCGGCCTCGTGGATACGGACGCCGTGGTGGAGGCCCTCCGTGCCGGCACGATCGCCGGCGCCGCCCTCGACGTGACGGACCCCGAGCCGCTCCCGGACGGGCACCCCCTCTGGGACGAGCCGCACGCGCTCATCACCCCGCACGCCGCGGACACGATCGAGATGATCCGCCCGCTCCTCGGCGAGCGCGTGACGGAGAACCTGAAACGGTTCGCCGCAGGGAAGGACCTCGAGGGCCTCGTCGACGCTGCCGCGGGGTACTGAGCCGCCCCACTGGCCCGGCGCGCCGGGTCTTCCCTCCCCTTGACGCCTGGTCTATCGTCAAGGGGTCATCGGGGGCGGGCCCTCGGGCCCGGAAGATGAGCACCCGCTAGGAGCAGCGGCGATGGCCCACGACCTTGCAACCCCCACCCATGGCGGCCACCCTCTCAAGCGCGTAGTCGGCTTCTGGGGCCTCATGTTCGTCTCGCTCGGCTCGATCATCGGATCAGGGTGGCTCCTCGGCGCCCTGGGGGCGGCGAAGTCGGCCGGGCCGGCGTCGATCGTCTCGTGGTTCCTCGCGGCGATCATGCTCATCGTGCTCGCGCTCATCCACGCGGACCTCGGCGCCGCCTACCCGGTGGCCGGCGGCACCGCCCGGTACCCGCACTACGCGTTCGGCGCGCTCGCGGGCTTCACCGCCGGCTGGGTCGGCTACCTCCAGGCCGTGACGATCGCACCGATCGAGGTCGAGGGAGCCATCACCTATCTCGAGTCGGCGCCGTGGGCCAAGGGCATCGACCTTGTGAATCCCGATTCGACCCTGACCCCGATCGGCCTGGTCATCGCGGCCATCGCCCTGGCGGTGTTCACGGTGATCAACCTCCTCGGCGCGAAGTGGCTCTCGGACAGCAACATCGCGGTCGTGATCTGGAAGACCGCCGTCCCACTGCTCACCATCGTCGTGATCATCTCCCTCACGTTCCACCCCGGGAACTTCACCCAGGGCGGGGGATTCGCACCCAACGGGTTCCACGGGATCTTCGCGGCGCTCCCGCTCGGCGTCGTGTTCGCGCTCCAGGGCTTCGAGCAGGCCGCGCAGATGGCCGGCGAGGCCCGCAACCCGAAGAAGGACGTCGCCCGGGCCATCATCACCGCGATGCTCATCGGCGCGGTGGTGTACATCCTGCTCGAGGTCGCGTTCATCGGGGCGATCGACCCGGCGAACATCGTCAAGAACTGGGACAACCCGCTCGGGGCCGGCGCGTACGGTCCCTACTACGACCTCGCCCTCGCGGCCGGGGTCGGCTGGCTCGCCACCGTCCTGCTCATCGACGCCGTGATCTCGCCGATGGGCACGGGCCTCGTGTACATCGGCACGTCCTCGCGCATCTCCTACGCCCTCGGCGAGGACGACGCCCTGCCGCCCTGGCTCACCACCGTCAGCAAGCGCGGCGTCCCGTTCGGCTCGATCCTGCTCGCGTTCGTCGTCGGGCTCATCGCCCTGCTGCCGTTCCCGAGCTGGCAGTCCCTCGTGGGTCTCGTGACCGATGCGACGGCGATCATGTACGCCTTCGCGCCCGTCTCCCTCGAGGCGCTCATCCGCCAGCACGCCGGCCGCAAGCACCCCTACCGCGTCCCGTGGCCCCAGGTCCTCACGCCCGCCGGATTCGTCTTCGCGAACCTCATCATCTACTGGTCCGGGTTTGAGGCGATCTGGAAGATCCTCACCGCCATCCTCATCGGGAGGGTGATCTTCGAGATCGCGCTCCACCGCTCGAAGTCGCTGCGGTTCCGGCGGGACCTCGACTGGCGCGCGGCCTCCTGGATCTGGCCCTGGCTCATCGGGCTCGTGGTGCTGGGGCTCCTCGGCCGGTACGGAACCGGCGCGCTGAGCATCCTGCCGGAGTGGGTCGACATCCTGTTCGTCGTCGCGTTCGCGCTCGTGATCTTCTACTACGCGGTGAGCCTCGCGATGACGCCGGAGGACATCACCCTTGCCGTCGGCGAGGACGAGTTCGAGTTCGAGGCCGTCGATACGCCCGAGGCCGACGCCGTCGCCGGTCCCGCGGCCCAGACCCGGCCGGAGCGCGCGGTGGGAGATCAACCGAACGGTTGAGGCCGGCGTCGTGCGCGGCTTGGCAAGATGGAGGGGTGACTTCGAGCCGACCCGCCCTCACCGACTCCCCCGCCCAGACGGCGCCCACCCGCGCCGGCTTCGCCTCCACGCCGCGTTCCCTCTACCGCACGCTCGCGATCGCCGAGATGGTGACGTGGACCCTGCTCATCATCGGCATGATCCTCAAATACGCCGTCCATGTAGGCGACTGGCCAGTCCAGGTGGCCGGCATGGTCCACGGCGTGGTGTTCGTCTCGTACGCCGTGACCGCGGCCCTCGTCGGCGTGAACCAGCACTGGCCCGTGCCGCGGATCGTCGCCGCCGTCGTGCTCGCCGTCGTCCCGTACGCCACCTACCCGTTCGACCGCCGACTCGAGCGCGGCGGCCACCTCGAGGGGCAGTGGCGCCGCGAGCGCACCGATGACCCCCGGGACAGCACGTGGATCAGCGCCGTGCTCCGTGCCCTCCTCGCGCACCCGGTGCTACTGGGCCTCGCGATGGTCGTGGCGGTCGCCGTGATCGTGTCGACGCTGTTGTTCCTCGGTCCGCCCACCCAGTGGGGCAAGTAGCGGCGCCCCGCCAGACACAACTCGGGCCCGGATCGGCAGGATTCCGGCCTCAGGGCCCCCGAGTTCTGCTTGGCGGGACGGTGGGGCCACTCAGCCGTGCTGGTGCGGGCTCGGCGTCCCTGAGCCGGGGCCGGCCGCGCCCGCGTCCGCGACCAGGAACTGCCCCATCATGCCCTCGTCCTCGTGCGTGAGGAGGTGGCAGTGGTACATGTACGGGTGCTCGGAGTCCGCGTACTTCGGCATGCGGAACGCGATCCGGTTCTGCTCGCGCGGCAGCAGCGGGATGGTGTCCTTCCAGCCCGCGCGCTCGGGCGGCGGCTGCTTTCCGTCGATGTCGACGAGCCGGAACTGGACCCCGTGGACATGCACGTTGTGCTGGTACGCGCTGACGTTGTCCACGAACCACACCTCGGCCTCGCCGGGCGCCGCGGTGAAGTCGATCCGGTTCATGTCCATGGTCTTGTTGTTGATGTTGCGGCCGTTGAACGTGAACGAGCGCGAGACCGCCGTCGTGGTCCCCTCGGGCGCGGGCAGCTCGCCGAACGCCGCCGGGAGCGCGGCCGACGGCGCGAGGCTGGCCGCGGCGTCGAGCCTCACCACGTCGAACTCCTTGCCGCCGCCGAACGCATCCGGCGGGTTGACCCGCCCGAGGTCCGGGGCGAACGAGCGCAGCATGACGGACTCCCCAGGCTTCAGCTCCACCACGATCTCGGCCCGCTCGGCGGGGGAGAGCTGTACCGAGGTGAGCTCGAGGGGGGCGGCGAGCAGGCCGCCGTCGGACGCGACCATGTGGAATGGGCGATGGTCCGCGAGGCCGAACTTGAACCAGCGGCCGTTGCTCGCGTTGAGGATGCGGAGGCGGACGCGCTGGGTCATGACGGGCAGGACCGCGCCGAGCGTGCCGTTGGCCGCGATCGAGTTGCCGAGGGTGCCGAGGGAGTTGCCGGCCGGGTCGAACGTGAGCTTGCCGTTCGAGTCGAGGCGGCGGTCCTGGACGATGAGGGGGATGTCGTCCACGCCGTACTCCTGGGGGAGCGCGGCCGTTGCTGCGGGTGTGGCGCCCTGTGCGTCCGGCTCGTCGAGGATGAACATCCCCGCGAGGCCGTAGGACACCTGCTTCTCGGTGTTCCCGTGTGGGTGCGGGTGGTACCAGAGGGTCGCCGCGGGCTGGTCGATGGTCCACTCTGGCGCCACGGAGGCGCCGGCGTCGATCATGGCGTGTGGGCCGCCGTCGGCCGCGGCGGGAAGCATCATCCCGTGGAAGTGCACGGTCGTGGGGTCCGGGAGCCGGTTCTCGATGGCCACGCGCACCTTCTCGCCTCGGGCGGCGCGCAGGGTGGGTCCGAGGTACGCGCCGTTGTAGCCCATTGACTCGGCGGCCTTGCCCGGCACGAACTCGTGGGTGCCGGGCTGGGGCGCGAGCTTGAACACACGGACTGTGGACCCGCCGCTGCCCTCGACGCTCCCCGCGTCCAGGGGCGGGATGGGCAGCCTTGCGCCGAACTCGACCTTGGGCACGTCCTCGCCGGGGGCGCAGGCGGCCAGCGACGGGGCCAGCGGAGCGAGCACAGCGGCGGCCGCGGACGCGCGGAGGAAGGTACGGCGGGTAAGGGGCACGCCTTCTAGCGTAGGCCTAGAGTGGCGGTATGGATTCACCGATCGTGGGGCGTGCAGCCACCGTCGTCGTGCTGCGCGACAGCGATGCCGGGCTCGAGGTGCTGCTCCTCGAGCGGCCCGTGGCCGGCTCGTTCGGGGGGGCGTGGGCGTTCCCCGGCGGCCGCGTGGACCCGGAGGACTCTCTCCCCGGCGATCCTCCTGATCCGCGGGATGACGCCCACGACGGCGATGCCGCCTCGGGTGCGCCGGTCCACGCGCCGTCGGCGGTCCGCCGTGCAGCGGTCCGCGAGACGTTCGAGGAGACCGGGCTGATTCTGCGGGCCTCCGGGCTCGTGGAGCTCTCGCGCTGGGTGCCGCCGCGGCAGGTGCCCAAGCGGCTCGTGACGTGGTTCTTCCTCGCCGAGGACCCGGGCGGGGAGTTGGCGTTGAGCGCGGACGAGCACGTGGACTTCGCCTGGCTGCGCCCTGAGGTGGCCCTCGATCGCCACGCGGCGGGGGAGATGGTCCTCTTCCCGCCCACGTGGGTCACGCTCGAGGGGCTGCTGGGGGCCGCGACCGTGGCGGACGCCCTCTCCGGAGTCCCGGTGCCCGCGGCGCGGTTCGCGAGCTTCCAGCTCCTTGACTCCGAGGGGAAGATCGAGGCGGTCCTCTGGGACGGCGACTCGCAGTACGGGGACCCGGCGGCCGCGGGCACCGCGCGGCATCGGCTCACGATGTCGCGGCTCCCCTGGGTGTACGAGAAGTCCTGAAGCCGCTCCCTTTACGGAATGTGATCTGCGCCACTAGTCTCGGTTGCGTCTGAGGGGACCATGCGCGCTCTGTGGAGCCCTCTGACGCGCACCCCGGCATCCCCCGGGGTGAGTCGGGCCGGAGGTCTGCATCCAGGCCCCGGCGGGATGAAAGGCACACGATGCGATCACGCTCACTCGCCCGCCCCCTTCTATGCGCCGGTATCGCCGCGGGGATCGCGGTGGCCGGCGCCGTCCCCGCGGCGGTTGCGGCCACGACGGCCGCCACTCAGCCACAGGCGGTCCAAGCAGGCCCGACCCAGGGGCAGCAGAACTACCTCGTGCTCTACAAGTCCGGCGGCAAGGCCGCCGGCAAGTCCCTCAACGCCATCACGTCCTCGGGCGGCACGGTTGTCGCGGACTACGGCGCCATCGGCGTCGCCGTGGTGAGCTCGGCGGCGTCGGACTTCTCCGCCAGGCTGCGCGCCGCGGATCCGAGCGTCGACGCGGCCGCGTCCACGGCCGGGTTCGGTGTGGCGCTCAAGGGCGACGCCGCGTCCGGCACGGCGGCGGACGGCGCCGCCGACCCGCTCGCCCCGGCCGCCCCCGCGTCGGGAAGCGAGCCCCTCTCCGGCCTCCAGTGGGACATGGTCCAGATGCACGCGCCCGAGGCACGGGCGATCAACGGCGGCAGCTCCTCGGTCGTGGTCGGCGACATCGATACGGGCCTCGACTACACCCACCCCGACCTCGCGCCGAACGTGGACTTCTCGAAGTCCGTCTCATGCGTGGGAGGCGTGCCCGACACCTCGCCGGCTGCCTGGATGGATGACAACGGCCACGGCACGCACACCGCCGGCACGATCGCCGCGGCGCAGAACGGACTCGGGATCGTGGGCGTTGCCCCCAGCGTGAAGCTCGCCGGGATCAAGGCCGGCAACGCCGCCGGGTTCTTCTTCCCGGAGGCCGTGGTCTGCTCGTTCATGTGGGCCGCAACCCACGGGATCCAGGTGACCAACAACTCGTACTTCGCTGACCCGTGGCTCTTCAACTGCAAGAACGATCCGGAGCAGCGGGCGATCTGGGAGGCAGAGCGGCGCGCCATCAAGTTCGCGCAGCAGAACGGCGTGACCGTGGTTGCCGCCGCCAGCAACCAGGCCGACGACCTCGCCCACCCGACGCAGGACGCGACAAGCCCGGACAATACGACGCCCGTGACCCGGGACATCTCGAACGCGTGCGCCGTCGTGCCGGCGGAGGTTCCCGGTGTCGTGACGGTCTCGGCGGTGGGCAACCTCGGCCTCAAGTCGTTCTATTCGAGCTACGGTGCGGGCGTCGTGACCGTGGCCGCACCCGGTGGCGATTCGATCCTGCAGCACACCGCTGCGGCCCCGAATGGGCGGGTTCTCTCGACATGGCCGGCATCGCTCATGGGCAGCTGTGCGCGCAAGGTCTTCGACGCATCCGGCGCCACGTACTGCTATGCGCAGGGCACCTCCATGGCCTCGCCGCATGTGGCCGGCCTCGCCGCGCTCATCGCGAGCACCGGGGCCAACGCCAACCAAGTGGCGGCGCGGATTGCCAACACCGCCGACCCCACGGCATGCCCCGCGGACGTCTCGATCTACGCCTTCTTCCCGGCGGTCGACGGCGGCGCGCCTCAGACCTGCCAGGGCGGCAAGGGGTCGAACTCGTTCTACGGCAAGGGCCAGGTCAACGCCCTCGCCGCGGTCGGCGGCTGAGCCGGGGCCGCCTTCACGCGAAATGATGGGTTGAGCAGGGTCGGAGGCGTCCGCACCCTGCTCAACCCACCATTTGCGGGGGTGTTCGGCTGGCGGGGGCGCCGCGGGGGCGCCGCGGGGGCGCGGGGAGCGTCAGCCGGCGTTCGCCTCGACCGCGGCCCGGATCACGGGCGCCAAGCGCCGCACGCCCTCCCGGATCCGCTCGGGCTCGACCCCGGAGAACGCGAGCCGCAGCCTGTTGCTCGGCGCGTCCGACGGCGTGAACGCGGCACCGGGGATGAACACGACGCCCGCGTCGATCGCCTGGTACAGAAGCGGGTACGTGTCGATCCCCTCGGGGAGGGTGACCCAGACGAAGAAGCCGCCCTCCGGCGTCGTCCACGTGATACCTAGCCCGGCTCCGGCCGGGAACTCTTCCGCGAGCGCGGCGAGCATCGCCTCGCACCGTTCCGCGTACACGGCACGGGACTCGGCGAGGTAGCCGCGCCAGTCGAAGGCGCGGAAGAACTCCGTGACGATCAGCTGGTTGAGCGACGAGGGGCACAGCACCACGGCCTCGGCGGCGAGGTAGAACCGCCGGTAGAGGTGCTTCGGCACAAGCGCCCAGCCGAGCCGGACACCGGGGGAGAAGATCTTGGAGAACGAGCCGCAGTAGATGACGTCGTCGGGGTTGTCGGCGCGCAGCGGGGTGAGCGGGTGCCCGTCGAAGCGGAGCATGCCGTACGGGTTGTCCTCGAGGACCAGGATGTTGTGCGCGCGGGCGATGTCCACGACGCGCTGGCGGCGCTCGGCTGCCATCGTGATGCCCGAGGGGTTGTTGAAGCTCGGGATCGTGTAGAGGAGCTTGACGGTCCTGCCGGCGGCTTCGAGCTCGGCGATCCGCGCCTCGAGGGCCTCTGGCACGAGCCCGTTCTCGTCCATCCGGACCGGCTCGACCTGGACCTGGTACGCCTCGAACGTGTTGAGCGCGCCCACGTACGTGGGGTCTTCGACGAGCACCACGTCGCCGGGGTTGCAGAACACCTTCGCGGCGATGTCCTGGGCGGACTGCGAGCCGGTGGTCACGACGACGTCCTCCGCCGATGCCCCGAGGATCCCCTCCTCGGCCATGATCTCGCAGATGAGCTCGCGCAGCTCGAGCGTTCCCTTGCCGCCGCCGTAGTGAAGGGCCTCCATGCCGCGCTCTGTGATGACGCGCGAGGCGGTCTCCGCCACGAGGTCCAGCGGGAGCCTGGACAGGCTCGGCGACCCGCCGGCGAGCGAGACGAGGCCCGGCCGGATCGAGATGTCGAAGACGTCCCGCACCGCCGACTGCTTGATGTTGTGCGCCCGCTCGGAGAACAGCGACTCATGGCGATGGCTCGCCTCGGCACGCTCGAGGGCCGTCTGGGTCTCCGCGCTGAGCTCGTCCTGCTGGGGCTCGATGTCCTGTGATGTCACCCACACATCCTAGCCCGAATGTTGTCTGATATGCACCCGATGTTGATCAATCGCACGTTTTGGGTGGTGACGCACGACGGCGGCGGCTCACCCGGGTGGGTGAGCCGCCGCCGTCGTGGGTCAGCGCAGACCGAGCCAGCTCGGCCAAGGCTGAGGGTCAGTCGCCCTTGACGTCGCGGACGGCATCCTTGAGGTGCTCGCCGGCCTGCTTGAGCCCGGCCTTCGCCTGATCGGCCTTGCCCTCGGCCTCGAGGTCCCTGTTGTCCGTTGCGTCTCCGACGTGCTCCTTGGCCTTGCCCTTGAGGTCCTCGGCCTTGTTCTCGAACTTGTCTCCGGCTCCCATGGTCTGTCCTCCTGCGGAACACGGAAGGGCCGGTCATGCCCTTCCTCTCGCACCCCGCTATTGCCCAGCGCATCGATCCTCAAACAGCATCCGTGGGATGGATGTGTGGGGAGCCCGCGGCGGGGAATGAACAGGGCATGAGACTCGAGATGGACACGACCGCCTCCGCCGTCGAGGTCAGCGCGCTCGCCGACAGCACGGCGCTCCCGGCTACCGCGCTCTCGGCCACCGGAACCCTCCCGCCCCAGCCCGGCAGGCCCGAGCCGGGCGTGCCGCAGCCGGACCCGGGCACGATCCCGCCGATCGACCCCAACCCGGACCCCTTCCCCGCACCGGCCGAGCCGCCCGTGCCCACTGAGCCATCGCCTCCCATCGAGCCGGAGCCGCCCGTGGAGCCGTCGCCGCCGGTCGAGCCGGAGCCGCCGGGCCGCGAGCCCCAGCCGGACGGGCCGTTCGGGCGCTAGGAGTCGGCGGGCTCGTCGTCGGCGGGCTCCTGTACGTCGCAGTCGGAGTGTCGCAGTCGGAGTCAGGTGAGGATCTGGGTCAGGGCGGCGATGACGGTGGCTCCGACGCCCGAGGCTCCGGCGACGTAGTGGGCCGGGTGGCCGTAGACGGTCATGCTCCCGCCCGCGATCCCGGGGAAGTCGGTGTCCCAGCCGCCTTCGTAGCTGCCGAGCGTCATGGTCGGCGGGAAGAACTCGGCTGTGGGGATGTAGCACAGCGACGCACCGGCGTAGCCGCAGACCCACAGCCCGGCGGACCCGCCGAAGTGGATGCGCAGGAACGCG
The DNA here is from genome assembly GCF_020886775.1 of Sinomonas cyclohexanicum. Classification (GTDB taxonomy): domain Bacteria; phylum Actinomycetota; class Actinomycetes; order Actinomycetales; family Micrococcaceae; genus Sinomonas; species Sinomonas cyclohexanicum. The sequence continues at coordinate 3,954,842 of NZ_AP024525.1, read as the reverse complement.
GCGTAGCTGCTGACGAGCTCTCCGCTGGCCCACGCGATCTTCAGCGGCTCCGCGCCGCCGATCGTCCACCGGTGGACCGCGGAGGGCACCCCGGTCTCGATCTGCCCGGCGTCGAGCCTCTGGATCATGACCTCGGCGTGGCGCGCGTACCACGGCGGGTGGCCGAGGGGGTTCGGCACCCGGGCGGCGTAGTCGGCGCGGACGGCCGCGAGGTTCCCGGGTGAGAGGTCGATGTCTAAGGGGAGCGCCACGTCATTGGATGCGGTGCCGATGGGCCCGGTCAGGGCGCGTCCAGGCGTGCCCGCAGCGGCCACCACCGCGGCGCCGAGGGAGGTGCCGCACTGGTTGCGCAGGGCCCAGCTGGCGATTCCGCCCGGGTTCTGGTCCCCGCCCGCGCCCTGGAGGAACAGGGCGAACGCGTCGGTGTTCTGCTCGATGTGGGTGCAGGCCCCGGCGGGGTAGTCGCCGTCGTACTGGGTCATCCAGCCTGCCGCCACGGGGTGGCAGCCGTAGCCGAAGACGATGGCGACCGGCGAGCCGTCCTCGCCCCGGGCCACGAGTACCGGGACGTCGGTCTCGGTGTAGGACAGCCCCACGCGGTTGACCGCGAACGTCTGGGACGCGACCTGGTAGTCGAGGGTCACCGGTGTCTGGGCGGCCGTGAGCGCGGACCGCGCAACGTCCACGATCTGACCTTGGAGCCACGCCGTGTAGGCCTGGATCTGGCCCAGATCGGTGATGCCGTACGTGATGTAGGGGTCCAGAGTGTCCACGAGCACGGGTCCGTTGTGCGTGTGGGTGGCCTGGAGCACGATGTCCGACGCGCTCCAGCCCGCCAGGCCAAGGATGCCCGCGAGAACCGCCTTGTGGACCGAGTCGGGGAACGCCAGGATGTCCGCGGCGAGGAGCAGGTTCGGCGCGCCGTCGTCCCAGATCACCACGGCACGGGCGTAGAGGGGCGCGTACGGCGCGGGGTCGGTGACCTGCCGCCCGCCGTCGTCCGTGCCGTAGCCGGCAAGGAACGGGTTCGGCACCGCGGGCGTGGGCGTGATGTCCACCTTGGCCGTCGAGACTGAAAAACCCATGATCGCTCCAACCGAAATCACGAGACCACACTCATGACACCACGCCATCCCTGCAAAGGCCATGGGTGATGGGCCGGAGGCCGGATGCCGCATCGGGTAGGCTCCTGATCCTTCCTGGAGCCTAGAGCTCGAAGCGGTACCCCTGTCCGGGCTCGGTGATGAGGTGCACGGGATTCGCCGGGTCGTCCTCGAGCTTTCGCCGGAGCTGCCCGATGTACACGCGCAGGTACTGGGTCTCTTCGAGGTACGCCGGTCCCCAGACTGACCTGAGGATCTGCTGCTGCGTCACGAGCCGCCCCGGGTTCTCGGCCAGGAGGGCCAGCACTCCCCACTCACGCGGCGTGAGGCGCACCCGTTCGCCGTTTCGCCGCACGGTCGCGGCGGCGAGGTCCACCTCGAGGGCCCCGGCATGCACCACGGGGACGTTCCGTGCCTGTGCCGCGGAGGAACGTCGTTCGACGGCGCGCATCCGCGCGAGCAGCTCGTCGAGCCCGAACGGCTTGGTCACGTAGTCGTCCGCGCCGGCGTCGAGCGCCTCCACCTTGTCCGGGGACCCGTGCCGGGCGGAGAGCACGACGATCGGCACGTCAGACCAGCCGCGGATCCCCCGGATCACCTCGGAACCGTCCATGTCCGGCAGCCCCAGATCGAGGACGATGACGTCCGGCGGCTCGCCGGCCGCGGCGTGCAGCGCCTGGGTGCCGGTCGCCGCCGTGCGCACCGCATAGCCCTCGGCGCGCAGGTTGATCTGGAGCGCGCGGAGCAGCTGCGGCTCGTCGTCGACCACGAGAACTTTCCTCACATCCTCATCCTCCCGCGCCGCGAAACCCGGGCCGCCCCCGCAACCGCAAAGAAGCCGCAAAGAATCGGCGCGGGGCTGCAAGGAAACAGTCAAACCCCCCGGCGGCACGCCGGGCCGGCGCTTCACTGATTCCGAAAGGCCGCACCGAGCGGCCGTCGGAAGGGGTTGTGTGCCATGGCAGACGTCGCCGTTGTCGCGATCTTCGTGGCCCTTGCTGGCCTGGTGACGTGGTGCCTGTCCGGGCTGTCCCGTCTCGTCACAGGAAGGTCGGATCAGGAATGAGCGCGTCCGTCCTCGCGTGGGCTGCGCTGGGCCTGCTCGCGCTTGCGCTGTGCGTGTACCTCGTGCAGCAGCTGTTCCGGCCGGGAGGGAAGTGAGCGGTGGAGTTCAGTGCCTTCTCCTTCGCGACGCAGATTGCGATCCTGCTCGTCGCCCTCGCCGCGGTGCACCGCCCGCTGGGCGCCTACCTCGCGATGGCAGCGGACGACGACGGCCGGCACCTTCGCGCCGAACGCTGGCTCTACCGCGTGGCCGGGGTGGGCCCGGACAGTTCCCAGACGTGGAAGGCGTACGCGCGCGGCGTCATCGCCCTCTCGGTTGCTGGCGTCCTCCTCCTGTACGTCGCCCAGCGCGTCCAGCCGCTCCTGTCCGGGGGCCAAGTGCACGGCGTCGACCCGTGGGTCGCGATGAACACCGCGATCTCGTTCGTCACGAATACCAACTGGCAGGCCTACACGCCCGAGACGACCCTCGGGTTCGTGATCCAGATGGCGTTCCTCGCAGTGCAGAACTTCGTCTCGGCCGCGGTCGGCATCGCGGTGGCGTTCGCCCTGGTGCGGGGCCTCGTCCGGCGCGGGACCGATTCCCTCGGCAATCTCTGGGTCGACGTGACGCGCGTCGCGTTCCGCGTGCTGCTTCCGCTCTCGGCGATCGCGGCGCTCGTCCTGATCGTTGCCGGGGTGATCCAGGACTTCTCACCGACCACGGTGACCAACTCCCTCACCGGAGTCTCGCAGACCATCCCCGGCGGTCCGGTCGCCAGCCAGGAGGCCATCAAGCTCCTCGGCACGAACGGCGGCGGCTACTTCAACGCGAACTCCGCCCACCCGTTCGAGAACCCCAACGCGTTCACCAATCTCTTCGAGGTCTTCCTCCTCCTGCTCGTACCGTCCGCGCTGCCCTTCACATTCGGCCGCATGGTCGGGGATGCGAAGCAGGGCTACACCGTGCTGACTGTCATGGGCGCCCTGTGGGCGCTGTCCACCGGGTTCATGGCGTGGGCGCTGGCGGCATGGCCGGGCCGGGGCCTCGGACTGGGCGAGGGCCTCGAGCAGCGCTTCGGCCCCGCCGCGAGCGGGATCTTCGCGACGGCGACAACGCTCACCTCCACCGGCGCCGTCGACGCCGCCCACGATTCCCTCCCGCCGCTCGCCGGCGGCATGGCCATGGCGAACATGATGCTCGGCGAGATCGCTCCGGGCGGTGTGGGCTCGGGACTCTACGGGATGCTCGTGCTCGCGATCCTCGCCGTGTTCCTCGGCGGCCTCATGGTCGGCCGCACGCCCGAATACCTCGGCAAGAAGGTCCAGGCCAGGCACATGACGCTCGCCGCGCTGTACCTCCTTGTGACGCCGGTGCTGGTGCTGGTGCTCGCCGGGGCCGCTGTCCTCGTCCCGGCCGCGGTGGCCCAGGCGCCGGCGCAGGGCCCCCACCAGTTCAGCGAACTGCTCTACGCCTTCACCTCGGCCGCGAACAACAACGGCTCGGCGTTCGCGGGGATCACAACCTCGGACCCGGTCCTCTCCACACTCCTCGGCATCGCGATGTGGATGGGCCGCGTGTTGCCGATAGTCCTTGTCCTTGCGCTCGCGGGGTCCTTCGCCGCACAGGAGCCCATCCCGCCGTCGAAGGGGACCCTCCCCACGTACGGGCCCCTCTTCGCTGGCCTGCTCGGCACCGTCGCGCTCCTCTTCACCGCCTTGAACTACTTCCCGGCCCTTGCGCTGGGGCCGATCGCAGAGGGAACCCTGAGATGAACACGATCGAACTCCACGCTCCGTCTCCCCGCGTCACCGAGCTCTCCGGCCATGCCTACAAGCGCCGCAAGGCGTTCAGCCGGCAGCTCATCCTCGCGGCCATTCCCGAGTCCTTCGCCAAGCTCGGCCCGCGGCAGATGGCCAAGTCCCCGGTCATGTTCACCGTGCTCATCGGCACCGTCGTCTCCGCGATCGGATGCTTCGTCCAGATCGTCCAGGCCAGCGCGGACGTCCTCTTCAGCGTCGTCATCACCACGTGGCTGCTCCTCACGGTCCTGTTCGCGAATTTCTCCGAGGCCCTCGCCGAGGGCCGCGGCAAGGCGCAGGCTGACAGCCTGCGCGAGGGGCGGCAGGGCCTCATCGCGCGCCGGCTCAAAGGCGGCCCGGGCGGCCGGATGGAGGCGGGCGGGTCGGCCGAGGAGCAGGTCGCGGCGCCAGAGCTCCGCAAGGGCGACCTCGTGGTGTGCGAGGCGGGCGACGTGATCCCCTCCGACGGCGAGATCATCGACGGCCTCGCGATGGTCGACGAGTCGGCCATCACCGGCGAGTCGGCACCCGTGATCCGAGAGTCCGGCGGCGACCGGTCGGCCGTGACCGGCGGCACGAAGGTCATCTCTGACCGCATCGTCGTCCGCATCACCGCCGACCCGGGCCAGACGTTCATCGACCGCATGATCGCCCTCGTCGAGGGCGCCGAACGCCAGAAGACACCCAACGAGATCGCCCTGCATGTGCTCCTCGTGGCGCTGACGATCGTCTTCCTCGTGGTCACCGTGGCATTGGTCCCCTTCGCGAACCTCGCCGGGTCCATCCCCTCGCCCGTGGTCCTCGTCGCCCTGCTCGTGTGCCTCATCCCGACGACGATCGGTGCGCTCGTCCCGGCCATCGGCATCGCGGGCATGGACCGTCTCGTGACACACAACGTGCTCGCGACGAGCGGCCGGGCCGTCGAGACGGCCGGGGACATCACGACGCTCCTGCTCGACAAGACCGGCACCATCACCTTCGGCAACCGCCGCGCCGTCGACTTCCTCCCCGCCCCGGGTGAGGATCCGGCCGAGTTCATCGAGGCCGCCCGGCTCTCGTCCCTCGCGGACGAGACCCCGGAGGGCCGCTCCATCGTGGACCTTGCCGAAAACCGCAGCGCCCACGGCGCCACCGGGCCGGACCTAGCCGAGCTCACGCGGCGGAGCGGCGGTCACGTGACGGCGGTCCGGTTCACGGCGACGACCCGCATGAGCGGGCTCGACGACGGCGTGCGCTCGTACCGCAAGGGTGCCGCGTCCGCCGTCGGGCGCTGGGTCGGCGAGCTGGGGGGCGACGTACCCGCGGAGGTAAGCGCCGCCGTCGACCGCATTGCACGCGACGGCGGCACCCCCCTCGTGGTGGCCGTGCACGACCCGACGCATGACGGCGCCCGGCCGCGCGTGCTGGGCGCGGTGCACCTCGCGGATGTGGTCAAGCCCGCGATCGCGGAGCGGTTCGCTGCGCTGCGCCGCATGGGCATCCGAACCGTCATGATCACGGGCGACAACAGGCTGACAGCCGCGGCGATCGCGAAGGAGGCCGGCGTCGACGACTACATGGCCGAGGCGACGCCCGAGGACAAGCTCACCCGCATCCGTGCGGAGCAGGACGCAGGGCAGCTCGTCGCCATGACGGGGGACGGCACCAACGACGCGCCGGCGCTCGCTGCGGCGGACGTCGGCGTCGCGATGAACTCCGGTACGCAGGCCGCGAAGGAGGCCGCCAACATGGTGGACCTCGATTCCGACCCCACCAAGCTGATCGACATCGTGGCGATCGGCAAGCAGCTGCTCATCACGCGCGGCTCGCTCACCACGTTCTCGGTCGCGAACGACATCGCGAAGTACTTCGCGATCATCCCCGCCCTCTTCGTCGCGGTGTTCCCAGGGCTGAGCCTGCTGAACATCATGGGACTCTCGAGCCCGAAGAGCGCGGTGCTCGCGGCGGTCATCTTCAACGCGATCATCATCGTGCTGCTCGTCCCGCTCGCGCTCCGAGGCGTGACGTACCGCGCCGTGTCCGCGCAGCAGGCCCTGCGCCGCAACCTGCTCGTCTACGGGGTCGGCGGCCTCATCGCCCCGTTCATCGGAATCAAGATCATCGACCTGCTCCTGGCCATCGTGCCGGGGCTGCACTGAGGACGGGGTGGGACTGTGACCGGCTACCTCCGGCAACTCGGCACCGCATTCAGGCTCCTGACACTGTGCACCGTGCTGCTCGGTGTGCTGTACCCGCTCGTCATCTTCGGCCTCGGGCAGGGCATCGCGGCGCGCCAGGCGAACGGCTCGATCGCCGAGGTGGGCGGACGGCCCGCGGCGTCGTCCCTCATCGTCCAGGCCGTGCCCGAAGCGGAGACGAGGCTCTTCTTCCCCCGGCCGTCAGCGGTCCAGTGGGATCCCACGGGCTCCGGCGCCACGAACCTCGGCCCCACGGACCCTGCCCTCGCCCAGTCCGCCGCGAAGGCGCGTGCCGCCGTGGCCGCCCGCGAGGGCGTGCCCGAGGCCGCCGTGCCCACCGATGCCGTGACCGCCTCCGCGTCCGGCCTCGATCCCGACATCTCGCCGGCCTACGCCCAACTGCAGGTGCCCCGGGTCGCGAGGGCCACCGGCCTGGGCGCTGCGAAGGTCGAGCAACTCGTCGCGGACGCGACGACGAACGGGGCCCTCGCCCTGCTCGGACAGCCCTCTGTGAACACCACGGAGCTCAACCTCGCGATCGCGGCGGCGGTGCGAGACCGGTAGGAAACGCCCTGCAGGCTGGCTTGCGACTGGGAGAATCGGTGCATGGACCGCGGGAACCTGCGCATCTTCCTCGGCGCCGCGCCCGGCGTCGGCAAGACGTACGCCATGCTCGAGGAGGGCCATCGGCTGGCCGCAGTGGGCACGGACGTCGTGGTCGCGGTTGTCGTGGACCACGGCCGGTCCGACATCTCGGCGCTCGCCGTCGGCCTCGAGCAGGTGCCGCTGCGTGACGTCGTGTACCGCGGCACGCACATCGCCGAGATGGACCTCGACGCGGTCCTCGCGCGCCGCCCGAATACCGCCCTCGTCGACGAGTACGCGCATACGAACGCGCCCGGCAGCCGCCACGAGAAGCGCTGGGAGGACGTCGACGAGCTCCTCGACGCCGGCATCAACGTGCTCACCACCGTCAACATCCAGCACCTCGCCTCGCTCAACGACGTGGTCGAATCCATCACCGGCGCACGGCAGCAGGAAGTGGTGCCCGATGCGATCGTCCGCAGGGCCAGTCAGATCGAGCTCGTCGACATCCCGCCGGAGCTCCTGCGGCAGCGGCTCAGCTCCGGCCTGGTGTACGCGCCGGACGCGATCGACGCCGCCCTCGCGAACTACTTCCGGATCGGCAACCTGTCCGCGCTGCGGGAGATCGCGCTCATCTGGCTCGCGGACAGGGTCGAGGAGGGGCTCGCGGAGTACCGGCAGCGGCACCGGATCGGCCAGACGTGGCCGGCGCGGGAACGGGTCGTCGTCGCCCTCACGGGCGGCCCCGAGGGGGAGGCCCTGATCCGTCGCGCCGCGAGGATCCTCTCGCGCGTGAGCGGCGGCGATCTGCTCGCGGTCCACGTCCGCCGGCCGGACGGCCTCACGGACGGGTCTGAACACGCGCTCGCCACCCAGCGGAGGCTCGTCGAGGACCTCGGGGGAAGCTACCACCAGCTCGCCGGGGACGACATCGCGGCCAGCCTGCTCGACTTCGCGCGCAGCGTCAACGCGACCCAGATCGTCGTCGGCGTCTCCCGCCACACCCGCCTCCAGCAGATCATGGGAAGCGGCGGGGTGGGCACCGCCGTCGTGCGCAATTCGGGCGAGATCGACGTGCACATGGTGACCCACGCGCTCGCAGGCCACGGACCCCGGCAGCGCCTCACCCCCATTCTCGGCCGCACCCGGACCGCCGTCGGCTATGCCCTCGCGTTCGCCGTGCCGATCCTCATGACCGCGGCGTTCCTGCCGTTCCCGGAGCTCAACCTCACCACTCACGCGCTCGCGCACCTATGCGCCGTGGTCGTGGTGGCCTTCGTGGGCGGCCTGTGGCCAGCTGTCGTCGCCGCGGTCTTCGACTCGTTCCTGCTGAACTACTTCGTCACGCCCCCCATCGGCACTCTGACCATCGCCGACCCGCAGAACTTCTTCGCCCTCGCCGTCTTCCTCGGCGTGGCCGTCGCGTTCTCGCTCGTGGTGGGCGTCTCGAGCCGCCGGTCCCAGGACGCCGCGGCGGCTCGGGCCGAGGCGCGGACGCTGAGCGAGCTGGCGAGGGGATCGCTCGCGCGGGACCAGACCGTGGAGGAGTTCCTCGAACAGCTGCGCGCAGAGTTCCAGCTCACTGCCGTGAGCGTGCTCTCACCGGAGGACGGCGCGTGGAGAGTCCGCGCCCAGTCCGGAGAGGGCGCGCCCGGCGACCCGGAGAAGGCCGACGGCGCCGACCACTTCGAGCCCGATCTCACCCTCGCCTGGAACGGGCGCCCGCTCAGCGGCGGGGAGCGCCGGCTCATGGCCGCGTTCGAGGCTCATCTCGCCGCGCTCATCGAGCGGCAGCAGCTCGCCAGCAGCCTCCGGGAGACGGTCCGCCTCGGCGAGGCGGACCGAATCCGCACCTCCATCCTGCGGGCCGTCTCGCACGACCTCCGGACGCCGCTGGCCGGCATCCGCCTCGCGGTCACGGCGCTCGAGCGCCAGCGTGCCACCATGTCGCCCGAGGAGGAGGCCGAGATGCTCGAGGCGATCGACTCGTATTCCGGCCGCCTCGACGACCTCGTGGGCAATCTTCTGGACATGTCACGCATCGACAGCGATGCGGTCTCGGTACTGCACGAACCCGTGGCCTGGCTCGACGTCGTCGCGGAGGTCCTCTCGGAGTTCCCGCCCGATTCCGTGCGAGCGGACCTCGCCCCGAACCTTCCCGCGGTCGACGGCGACCGCGGCCTCCTCGTGCGAGCACTGGCCAACATCGTCGGCAACGCGATCAAGTACGCTCCCGGGAGCGACATCGTGATCGTCGCGACGATGGGCGGGCTCCTCGCCTCGGGCCTCGGAGACCGGCCCGTCAGCGAGCTCCGCGTGATCGACCACGGCCGCGGTGTCCCTCCGCAGCGTGTCATGGCCATGTTCCAGCCGTTCCAGCGGCTCGGGGACCTGTCGTCCCGTACCGGGATCGGGCTGGGGCTCGCTGTCGCGAAGGGGTTCGTCGAAGCAATGGGCGGAGAGCTCCTCGCAGAAGCGACCCCCGGCGGCGGGCTCACGATGGTGGTCCGTATGCCCCTCTACGCCGGCCCGGGCGACTGACGCACGCGTGGCGGGCGCAAAGATGCCATCAAGGTATCGGCGCATCGCGTAGGCATTGCATCAAGAAACGGTCCGCCGGACGCCCGCGGTGCTGTCATGGCAGCAGGGCCCTCTCGGGGCCCGGAAGGAAGACAGCCATGAGCGCCGCCCCCGGGGCCACGCCCCTCATCGTGATCGACGAGGCGGGCGAGTTCCGCCTCTATCCGAACGAAGCCGAGCTGCTCAGCTCCGACGAGCGGCCCGAGACCACGCGCTGCGTCATCGACGCACAGGGCCACTATCTCCACCTCGAGGGGGACGCCGAAGGCCATCCCGCCCTCTCCCGTTCCCTCGGGACAGTCGAGTTCCACGTGGTCCGACAGCAGTTCCTCCGCCTGCAGCACCGCCGCCCGGAGGACCATAGGCTGCTCCGCCGTTGCCCCGCCACACTCCAGGAGGTCCTGGGCATGCTCTTCGAGGAGCTGGACGTTGAGGCCCCAGCCGACCACCGCGAGTGGATCGTCTCGACCGGAGAGGAACGCTGGGTCTGCCATGGACTGGCCGCCGTCGATGAGCGCGTCGCTCGGACTGACCGCCCCGTTCTGGTCACCGATCCCTTCGGACATGTCTACAGGCCGCATGTCATGGCGCACGGCAGCCTCGCGCGCCGGCTCAGAGGCCGTCCGCTGTACGTTGAGGTCCAGCCACAGGGCGCGGCGGACCCCCAGGCAGAGCCGTCACGCCCGGCCCACGTTTCAGGATCGCCGAACGGGGCAACGGTGAGGGCATGAACACGCTCATCATCATTGCCGGCATCATCGCGATCATCCTGCTGCTCGTGGGCGGCTTCAACTCGGCGCTGAACTTCCTGCTCTGGGTGGGCATCATCCTGCTCATCCTGACGGTGCTCGGCTGGATCTTCGGTCGCGGCCGCAGCCGGGTCTAGGGCCCCTCTCTGCCCCGTCCCCTCTGCCGCGTAGGCGGCCTGCACGCCTAGCATGGCTGCATGGCCGCCTACACGATTTCCCGCAGCGCCTTCATCCCCGCCCCGCCGGAGGCGGTCTACCCGCACGTGGTGGACTTCCACAAGTGGACCGCCTGGTCGCCGTGGGAGGGCCTCGACCCGAGCATGGAACGCACCTACGCCGGTGCCGACGCCGGAGTGGGGGCCCAGTTCTCGTGGCGGGGCAACCGCAAGGCGGGCGCGGGCAGCATGCAGATCCTCGAGGCCGTGGAGCCCAGGAGCATCCGCCTCCGTCTGGTCTTCATCAAGCCGTTCAAGGCCGTGAACCCCACGGGGTTCACGTTCGAGCCCGACCACGACGGCACGCGCGTCACGTGGGCCATGAAGGGGGAGAACAAGGGCATGGCCGCGGTCTTCGCCAGATTCATGGACATGGACAAGCTCGTCGGCAAGGACTTCGAGAAGGGCCTCGCGAACCTCGCCAAGGTCGTGGGCCAGGGGAGCATGTAGCCGTCAGGTTCCGCTAATCGTCGTCCGCCCCCTCTGCAGGGTCCTCGGAATGCATGCGGATCTCCGCGACGTCCAGGTCGGGGTCGCCCTCGGCCGGGGCCTCGCTGTGGACGCGCTCGTCGGGATCGATTCCTGGCATCACTCGTCGCCTCGGTTCTGGCAGTGAGGCCGTGCCCGCACGGCCGTACGGGTCAGTGCCGGCCTCCCCTCCAGCGTAGGCCGGGAGGCCGGGGGGAGCGACTGTTCAGCCCTTCAGACTCAGCACCTCCGCCATCGGCCTCCCGTTCACGAACACGGCAGCCCGCTGGGCCCCCGCCGCCGCCATCGCGGTGAAGTTGATCTGCGCCTCGGCCCGCGGAATGTCGCACACCCCGCCCAGGAAGAACTGCCCGGTCAGGTACACCGTGATGGTCGTCCCGTCGAACGAGCCGCCCTGGTACGCGAGAGTCGACTGGTAGAGGACGTTGACGAGCCCGGACTGGCCGACCTCCCGGCTGCGGTTGGCGAAGAGCCGGGTCAGGGCCGGCCCCACCTGGTCGCGGAACGTCACCGGTTCGGTGCTGGTTGCCACGGCGCTGTCGCCGCACCCGACGAGGGGACCGGACACGCCGCCGTCCTCGATCGCGATGTAGAAGATGGCCAGCGGCGCGGTCTGCTCGGCCAGCTGGCCGCCCGTGGTCGCGGCCGGGGGCGTCGGTGTGGCGCTCGGTGCCGGGGCGGCGGTGGAGGACGACGGCGCAGGGCTCGCTGGCGCCGTCGTGCTCGGTGCCGTTGTGGTCGCCGGGGCGCTCGGCGCGGTTGTCGTGACGGAAGGGCTGGGCGATGCACTCGGTGAGGGTGCCGCCGATGGCGGCCCGAAGCACCCCGTGAGGGAAAGGGCAAGTGCGATCGAACCGGTGACCGCGGCGATGCGAAGAGTCTTCATGGCATCCTCCCTTGATCCGAGCCGGATGGGCTCAGTCAGCGCGGATCGTTCACGTCCACGCGCTCGAGGTGCTCGGGGACGCGGGCGCGCCACCCGAGCTCATGCTGGATGCGCCGGCGCAGGGTGTCCGAGGCGCCGATCTCGCCGTGCGTCACGTAGACCATCTTGGGCCGTCGCGGGCACGCGCCCATCCAGCGCAGGAGGGCGTCCGCGTCGGCATGCGCAGACAGGTTGTCCAGACTCACCACTTCGGCCCGGATCGGCACGTCCTTGCCATAGATGCGCAGGCTTCTGGCGCCGTCGAGCAGCGAGGAGCCGCGGGTTCCGCCGGCCTGGTAGCCGGACAGGACAATCGCGTTCTTGGGGTCGCCGCCGTACGCCTCGACGTGGTGCAGGACGCGCCCGCCCGTGAGCATGCCGGAGGCGGAGATGATGACCATGGGGCCGCCCCGGAGGTTGAGCAGGCGGGAGTCGTCGGGCTCGCGGACCATGCGGGGGAGCGCGTACATCTCGCGGAACTCGCGCTCGCTGATCCGGTGCTCCTCGGGGTACTTCTGGTACAGCTCGGTGGCGTCCACGGCCATCGGGCTGTTGAGGTAGATGGGGATGTCCGGGATGCGATCCCGGCGGCGCAGGCGTGCGAGGTGGAGCATGAGCGTCTCGGCGCGTCCCACGGCGAACGCGGCGATGACCACCACGCCGTTGCGCTTCGCGACGCGGCGCACCACCTCGCCGAGCGACTCCGTCGGGTCGTCGTGGGGGTGCGCCCGGTCCCCGTATGTGGACTCGGTGACGAGCACGTCCGCCGGCTCGAGTGGGGCGGGCGGGTTCATGAGCGGATCGTCGTCGCGGCCCAGGTCTCCGGTGAAGTGGATCGTGACCGGCGGTGCTGAGCCGGCGTCGATGCTCACCCGCACTTGCGCCGCCCCCAGGATGTGCCCCGCGGGGATGAACTCGACTTCTATCCCGGCATCCAGGTCCAGCGGGTCGCGGAACGCGCGCGGATGGAAGTATGCGAGCGAGTCCACTGCGTCCTGGGCGGTGTAGAGCGGCTGAGGGTTGGCGTGGCGCGAGGACCCGCGGGCCCGCGCCGTCTCGGCCTCCTCCTCCTGGAGGTGGCCGCTGTCCGGCAGGAGGAGCGTGCACAGGTCCGCCGTGCCGGGGGTCGAATGCACGGGGCCGTGGAATCCGCGCTTGATGAGGGCCGGGATGTAGCCGGAGTGGTCCAGATGGGCGTGGGTGAGCACGACGGCGTTGATGGACGCGGGTGCCACCGGAAGCGGCGCCCGATTGCGCTCACGGAGCTTCTTGTAGCCCTGGAACAGGCCGCAGTCCACGAGGATCCGCTTGCCGCCGTGCTCGACGAGGTACCTCGATCCGGTGACCGAATCGGTGGCTCCGAAGAAGCTCAGGTGGGTCCCGCCGTCGTGCTTCATGGCGAAAGCGTAGGGCGGCATGGGCGGGGACGCTACAGCCCAAAGGCCCCCGAACCGTCTGAAGGTCACGTTCCGGGAGTCACGTGATGTGACTCCCGGAAGGTGACCTTCAGGAGCTGACTCACAGACGGGCGTGGCCGCCTGCGGGGCGGGTCAGTTGGCCGAGGCGACCTCGAGAACGGTGGCCGGGGTCGCGAGTGCGCTCAGAACCTGCTTGATGCCCTCGACGACCTCGGCGTCATCCTTGGGGTCCACCTCGGCGAAGCGGGTGTAGGAGCCGCCGACCGCGAGCGTCGCATCCTCGATGACCTCGGCGCCGGCGATCTTGAGGGACTTGCGGACGTCGTCGTGCGCCCAGACGCCACCGTACTGGCCGGCGGACGTGCCGATCACGGCGGCCTTCGTGCCGGTCGCGGCGCCCTGGCCGAACGGGCGGGAAATCCAGTCGATCGCGTTGTTGAGCACGGCCGGCATAGTGCCGTTGTACTCGGGGGTGACGAACAGGACGCTGTCCGCCGCGGCGACGGCGGCGCGCAGTTCGGCGGCCTTGGCCGGGACCTTGCCCTCCACGTCGAGGTCCTCGTTGTAGAACGGAACCTCCTCGAGGCCCTCGAACGTCGTCACGACGGTGCCCTCCGGAGCGGACGAGGCCGCGATCTGGGCGAACTTGCTGTTGACGGACTCGGCGCGCAGGCTGCCGACGAGGGTCAGGATCGTGTTCTCGGCCAATGGGGCTCCTTGTGGCTCACGGGTCCCCGCACGGCGCGGGGCTCATCCGTGATGTGTCAACCACACGCGTCGCCGAGGCATTCCTGTCCTCTGGTATGGCATCCGTCACGTAAGGCCAGGGACCCCGCAGTGAAGCGCCAGAGACCCCGCAACCATGGAGGGTTGCGGGGTCTCTGGCGCGGTGGTGCGTGGTCCCTGGCGGTTAGGCCGCGACGACCTCGTGCCAGTCCGCGGTGAGCGGGAGGCCGAGCGCCTCGGACACCGAGCGGTGCGTGACCTGCCCTGCGGCGACGTTCAGGCCGGCGGCGAGGGCGGCGTCCTTCTCGAGCGCCGCCTTGACGCCGAGGTCGGCGAGCATGATCCCGTAGCGCAGGGTCACGTTCGTCAGCGCGTAGGTCGACGTGTTCGGCACCGCGCCGGGCATGTTGGCCACGCAGTAGAACGTCGAGTTGTGCACCTTGAACGTGGGGTCCTGATGCGTCGTCGGGTGGGAGTCCTCGAAGCAGCCGCCCTGGTCGATGGCGATGTCCACGAGCACGCTGCCGGGCTTCATCCGGGCCACCAGCTCGTTGGTCACCAGCTTCGGCGCCTTCGCGCCGGGGATCAGGACGGAGCCGACCACGAGGTCGGCTTCCACGAGGGACTTCTCGATCTCGAACTTGTTCGACGCGACCGTCTTGAGCCGGCCACCGTAGAGGGCATCCAGCTCCGCGAGGCGGCCGATGTTGATGTCGAGGATGGTGACATCGGCACCGAGGCCCATCGCGACGACGGCGGCGTTCGTGCCCGCCACGCCGGCTCCGAGGACGACGACGTTCGCCGGGCGCACACCCGGGACGCCGCCGAGGAGGATTCCCTTGCCGCCGTTCGGGGCGAGGAGCGACTGCGCGCCGACCTGCACCGAGAGGCGGCCAGCCACCTCGGACATGGGGGCGAGCAGCGGGAGGCGGCGTCCCTCCTGCACCGTCTCGTAGGCGATCGCGGTGACGCCGGCGTCGAGCAGGGCGCGGGTGAGCTCCGGCTCGGCGGCGAGGTGGAGGTAGGTGAAGAGGATGAGGCCCTTGCGGAAGTAGCGGTACTCGGAGGCGATGGGCTCCTTGACCTTCACGACCATGTCGGCGCGCGCCCAGACATCGGCCGCGTCCGTGACCAGCTCGGCGCCGGCAACGTGGTACTCGTCGTCGGTGATGCCGGATGCCACGCCCGCACCGCGCTCGATCAGCACCGTGTGGCCGTGCGCCACGAACTCATGGACGCCCGCGGCCGTCATGGCCACGCGGAACTCGTTGTTCTTGATTTCCTTGGGGACTCCGATGATCACTTTTGTCTCCGTTGTAGGGGGGTGGTTCGAGGGGGGCTCGAGGGCCTGTGGGCTTGCTTCAAGCGTAGGCCTGCCTGTGAGGCCCATTACATGTTGCGGACCACGGAGCGAGATGACTTCCGCGGAATTCCGGGGATCACGCCGTCGCGCGTTGAACAGATGTCGGAGGATGGGGAGTCAGTTGTCTCCTCATGTGGTTGCGCCCCACGTATGCTTGGACGCATGCGGCACGGCGTCGAGGATCTGGTGGAAGCGGCGGCGGCCAAGCTCGGGCGCGGGCTGAGCGTCGAGGACCTCGATGGGCTGCTCATCGCGTACTCGTCCAATCAGGCCCAGGCCGATCCCGTGCGCGTGAACTTCCTCCTCTCCAAGCGGCTTCCTCCCGGGGTGCAGGCCTGGCAGCTCTCGCACGGCATCGCCACGGCGGTGCGGCCCGTGACCGTCCCCGCGAATCCCGAGCTCGGCATGTACGGCCGGGTGTGCGTGCCACTACTCGTCCGCGGATTCCGGGTCGGCTACCTCTGGGTGCAGCAGGGAGCCGACGAGTCCAGCTCCGCCGACATCCTTGCCGCGCTGCCCGGCATCCGGCTCGAGCTCGAGCTGATCGGGCAGCTGCTGCTCGAGTCCAACACCGCCGAGTCCGAGCACCGCCGCCGCCGCGAGGCCGAGTTCCTTGCCGCCGCCGCGGGGGACAAGTCCGCGCTCGCGGCCATCGCCGGGTGGCGCGAGGTCCACGGCCACGCCCCGTGGCAGGTCGTGGTGCTCCTCGACCCCGACGGGGTCACGCCGCAGGACCCGCAGGCCGCTGTTGTGGCGACGAGCTCGGCCGCGATGCAGGCCACGGCGGGCATCGACCCGGCCCTCTTCAGCGCCGGGACCGAGACGCACGCAGTCATCCTGTTCGCGGGGACCACCGCCCGGGCCTCGCACGCGGCGGTGCTCACGCACTACGAGCGGGAGCTCGCCAAGCGATCCGGCCGGCCCCAGGGGCGCGTCCTCGTGGGCATCAGCGAGCCGTTCACCGCCCTGCGCGGGCTCGGTGAGGCGTACGCGCAAGCGAGGGTCGCGGCGCAGGCCGCCGCCGTGGACCCGGAGCTCGGCGAGCTCGTGGACGTGCGAAGCGTCGGCGCCTACCAGCTGATGGGGGCGCTGGCCGCCGAGCCGACGAGCGTCTACTTTGCCCTCCTCGAGGCCGAGGACCGCAACGACGAGCTCCTGCCCGTGCTCGAGATGCTCTACGACTCCGACGGCGCGGTGCAGACGGTCGCCGACCGCCTCCATGTGCACCGTTCCACGGTGTACCACCGGCTCGCGCGCGTACGGAAGATCATCCGCGCCGAGCCGCTCTCCGGCCGCGTCCGGCAGGAGCTCCACCTCGCGCTCAAGGCCCGCCGCTGGGCCGGCAGGCCCCGGCTCTAGCGTCCCTGCGTTGAGGGGTCATGTCCCTGCGGCGAGGGGTCATGTCCGTGCGGCGTCGTCTGGCCCGGACTTCTTCTGGCTGGCGACCCACGCGAGCACATCCTCGCGCCGGATCCGCCGGTGCGTCCCGCGGTACTCGACGGGCCAGGTGCCGTTCGTCGTCAGCTTCCGCACGTACGAGTGGCTGATCCCCGCGAGCTCTGCCGCCTGGGCGACCGTGAGCACGTCCTCGGCGCTGCTGACGGTGACCGACTCGCCCCTGGCCAGCCGCGCGAGCAGGTTCCGCACCGCCTCGTCGGCGGGCCCCGCGAGCCGGTGGGCGGTGCCATCGACGAAGAGTGCCACGTCCCGCGCCGCGAGGGCATCGGCAAGGCGCGCGGCGTCGTCCGGCTCGAGGGCTGGCGTGGTGCGCGGGGCGAAGCGGCTCATGGGCCCAGCGTAGCCGCGCCGACAGCCGGCATCAGCTGCCCTGGGCCGCATAGGCTGCGTATATTCGCAGAGGAGATGCGGCCCAGGGCAGCACGTGCCTGGGCGGCGAGCGGCACCTTCGGGGGGCCCTGAGCCTTAAGCACGACGGCGGGTGCCCGGCTCGTGTTGAGCCGGGCACCCGCCGTCGTACTAGCTGCCACTGGACCCAGCAGCGAAGAGTAGGTCAGGCGTCGACCTTGGCCTCCTCGGCGAGGGTCTCCTGGTGGTTCGCGATGCGCGCCTGGTGCACCGGGGACTTCTTGACGATCTGCCATGCGACTCCGAGGACGATGAACCAGACCGGCGTCACGAGCAGGGCCATGAGGGTGTCCGGCTGGGTGGTGAGGGCCCACACGAGGAAGGCGAAGAACGCGAACACGACCCACACCATCACGCGGCCGCCGGGCATCTTGTACTTCGACTGTGCGTGCAGCTCGGGGCGGCGCTTGAGGAAGACGAGGTAGCTCGCGAGGATGATCGACCAGACGAACATGAAGCACACCGCGGACACGGTGGTCACCATGTCGAAGGCCTCGCCGATGCTCTTGCCCGCGTAGAGGAGCACGATGCCGGAGAGCAGCAGCACGCAGGAGAGGAAGAGTGCATTCTGCGGGACCTTGCGGGAGGACAGCTTGCCGAAGGCCTTCGGGGCGTCGCCCTCGATCGCGAGGCCGAACACCATGCGCGAGGTGGAGTAGATGCCCGAGTTCGCGCTGGACATGGCCGAGGTGAGGACCACGAGGTTGACGATCGTCGCCGCGGCGCCGAGGCCTGCGAGGGAGAACATCCCGATGAACGGCGAGTGGCCGGCCTTGAACTCCATCCACGGGGTGACGGACATGAGGATCACGAGGGCGCCCACGTAGAACAGGCCGACGCGGATGGGGATGGCGTTGATGGCGCGGGGGAGGTTCTTCTCAGGGTTCTTCGTCTCGGCCGCGGCGGTGCCGACGAGCTCGATGCCGACGAACGCGAAGACCGCGATCTGGAACCCGGCCACGAAGCCCATGAACTCCTTGGGGAAGAGGCCGCCGTGCTGCCAGAGGTTCGTGAAGGACGCGGTGCCTGCGCTCGAGGTGAAGCCGCCGAAGATCATCCAGAGGCCCGTGACGATGAGCGCGAGGATGGCGACGATCTTGATGAGGGCAAACCAGAACTCGACCTCGCCGAACGCCTTGACGGAGGGGAGGTTGAGGGCAAGCAGGACCAGGATCGTGGCGACGCCGGGGATCCAGAGGGGGATGCCGGGCCACAGCTCGTTGGCGTAGCCGGCGATCGCGACGACGTCCGCGACGCCCGTGACCACCCAGCAGAACCAGTAGGTCCAGCCGGTGAAGAACCCGGCCCAGGGGCCGAGCAGGTCGCCCGCGAAGTCGGAGAAGGACTTGTAGTTGAGGTTGCTCAGCAGGAGCTCGCCCATGGCCCGCATGACGAAGAAGAGCATGAAGCCGATGATCATGTAGACGAAGATCACGGAGGGACCGGCCACCGAGATGGTCTTGCCCGACCCCATGAACAGGCCGGTGCCGATAGCGCCGCCGATGGCGAGCAGCTGGATGTGGCGGTTGGAGAGGCCACGGGAGAGGTGCGGTTCGTCGACGTGGCTCGACGGTGAGCCAGACGGAACCCGGGACGGGTTAGGCGTTGTCATAGTGCGCAGACCTTCTCAGTTATCCAGAAAAATGTGACCCCTCTAACAGGGCTTTCTTAGCCTACAGTCCATGGGATGTGGTCTTGACCATACAGAGTGTCTTGATGATCACACAGTACGTGCGACACATGTCGCACGGGGGTTCGTGCAGTTGATGGATGAGGCCGCTCCGCCATAGCCTCGACTGTCGCTTATTTCCAAGCATTACTGCTCTGAGACGAGGAGATTCCATGTCCCACGACAGCCATTCGCATGAGGCCCTGACGGTTGTGGTCGGCTCGGCGCGCGAGCTCGACTCGGCACTGGACGGCGCCATCGGGACCCTGCAGGAGCGTGCCGCGGTGGCCCCGTGCTGCGGGATCCTCGTGACCCGCGAGGCTGCCGGCAAATACACCGTGGTCCGCGACCAGAGCGTCCCCTACGGCCTGACGCAGCAGCGCTGCGCCTGACTCGCAGGTGGGGCCGCCCGGCGGTGCGGCGTGCAGCGCCCGTGCTACGCGCCGCGCTTCTTCTGTGCCCGCACGAAGAGCGTCTCCGCCTGCTCGAGTGACATGCCGTTCGTCTCGGGCACCTTCGCGAGGACGAATACGAAGGACAGCGCCGCGAACAGCGTGTACATCCCGTAGGTGGCCGGCAGTGACCACGCAGCCATGGGCGGGAACGAGACGGTGATCAGGAAGTTGGCGAGCCACTGGGCCGCGGCAGCGATGCCGAGGCCCCGGGCTCGGATCGAGGGCGGGAAGATCTCGCCGAGCAGCACCCAGACCACCGGCCCCCAGGATGCGCCGAAGCAGACCACGAAGACGTTGGCCGCGACGAGGGCGACCGGTCCCCAGGCCCCGCTGAGCGTGGGCTCGCCGTTCGTGACGGTGGCCGTGGAGAAGGCCACGGCCATCGCCCCGAGCGCTATCGCCATGCCCGCCGAGCCCACGAGCAGGATGGGTCTGCGGCCCACCCGGTCCACGAGAGCGATCGCGACCAGCGTGACGAGGATGTTCGTGATCGAGGTGAGCACCGAGATCAGGAGCGAGGACTGCTCGCCGAACCCGACCGACTTCCACAGCGAGGTCGAGTAGTAGAAGATCACGTTGATGCCCACGAACTGCTGGAACACCGAGAGGGCGATCCCCACCCAGAGGACCGGCTTGAGGCCCAGCGCGCTCCCTCGCAGGGCGCCCTTGCGCTCGGACAGCTGGTCCTGTTCGATCGCCTGACGAATCTCGCGGATGGCGCGGTCGGCGTCCTCGTCCGGAGCGGTGTCCTTGAAGATCCGGCGCGCGGCGTCGTCCTTGCCCTTGAGGATGAGGAACCGCGGGGACTCGGGGAGGACGAACGCGATCCAGCCGTAGACGACCGCGGGGACCGCACCCATGATGAACATCCACCGCCAGGCGTCCAGGCCGAACCAGAGGGCATGGCTGGCGCCGCCGGCGCTCGTGCCGAGGACCGCGTCGCTCAGCAGCGCAGCGAAGATGCCGACCGTGATCGCCAGCTGCTGGAGTGACGCCAGCCGGCCGCGCATCCGGCGGGGCGAGATCTCCGCGATGTATGCGGGCGCGATGACGGAAGCAAGGCCGATTCCGAGCCCTCCGACGAGCCTCCACAGCACGAGGTCCCCCACACTGATCGCGAGCCCCGCGCCGATCGCGCTCGCGAGGAAGAGGAGCGCACCGAGCTTCATCGCCGGGATACGGCCGAACCGGTCCGCGATCGCCCCCGCGAGCCAGGCGCCGATCGCGCACCCGATGAGCGCGACGGCGACGGCGAACCCGGTCACCGCCTGCGAGAGGGCGAACGTCGAGCGGATGGAGTCGACGGCGCCGTTGACCACGGACGAGTCGAAACCGAACAGGAAGCCCCCGACGGCGCCCGCGGTCGCGAGGCCGATCACCTTCGCGTGGGAGACGCGGGGCCCGCCTTCGGCCTCTGCCGGCCTCCCGTGTGTTCCTGACATCGCGCTCCCCTCGCTCAGGTCGGTCCCGCCCAGCGCCCCCATTGCACCGACGCCGCGCGCGGGGTGCGGTGCCAGCATCCCACTTGCCGCTGGTCAAGCCAAGGGCATCCGATGCGACGGGCCAACGGTCGGAGGCTATCGGGAGGTGCAGGTGCTCACGGGCATTGAGGGCCCCAGCATCACTCCGCCTCCGTCCCCGGTGCAGGGCGCTCACGGGCATGGTTCTCGAGTGCATGGCGGACGACGCGGGCGAGCGAGGTGAAGCGGCCATGGTCCGGAAGGTCCTCGATCAGCACCGCGGCGCCCGTGGTATCAGTGAGCGGGACGCGCCAGTTGGGGTGCTCGCGGTACGTGCCTGGCTGGTTCTGCGTGCGGCGCTCGCCCACCGCGTCCACGAGCGCGACCCCGAGGAGGCACGAGGGCGTGAGGGCGATCAGCTCGTAGAGTGCCTCGATGACGCGCTGTTCGTCGGCGAGGCCCGCGCCCTGTGGGAGCAGGCCGCGCTCGCGCAGCAGCCCGAGCACGCCGTCGATCTCGGTCTGGGCGGCGGCGAGCTCCTCGGTGACGGGGCGCTCAAGGAGGCCCAGCGACTCGCGCAGCCGCACGTGGTCGCCGGCGAGATAGCCCGCGGTCGGGGGGAGGTCGTGGGTGTTCACGCTGGTGAGGCAGGCCTGCCGGTAGGCTTCCGGCGCGAGGGGGCGGTCGCCGTCGTGCTCGAACCAGAGGATCGAGGTGCCCAGGATCCCGCGCTCGGCCAGGTAGTCCCGCACCCACGGCTCGAACACGCCCAGATCCTCGCCGATCACGACGGCGCCGGCTCGCTGCGCCTCGAGGGCGAGGATGCCCACCAGGGCCTCATGGTTGTAGTGGACGTAGGTGCCGTCACCGGGGGAGGCGCCCTCGGGGATCCACCACAGCCGGAACAGCCCGAGGATGTGGTCCACGCGGATCCCACCGGCGTGCCGGAAGATCGTGCGCAGCATGTCGCGGTACGCCGCGTACCCGGACTCGGCCAGCCTCCGGGGGTGCCACGGCGGCTGGCTCCAGTTCTGGCCCTGTTGATTGAACATGTCCGGCGGCGCGCCGACCGTCACCCCGCGGGCCAGGACGTCGGAGAGCGACCACCCGTCGGCGCCGTCGGGGCGCACGCCGACTGCGAGGTCATGGATGAGCCCGATCTGCATCCCGGCCTCGAGGGCGCTCCGCTGGGCGGACTCGAGCTGCTCGTCGCACACCCACTGGAGCCAGCGGTAGAAGTCGACGGCGTCGTCCGCCTCGCGGCCGGCAGCCAGCGCGCACCACCGGGCGAAGTCCTCGAGCCCTTGGCCCGCCTGCTCGCGGAAGCGCGCGTAGGCGCGGTCGCGGGCGGGGCTCCGCTCGATCCGCCACACGAGCTCGAGGGCCTCCAGCTTCGCGGCGTACGACGCGTCGCGGTCCAGGAGCGCGGCCGAGGAGTTCACCCCGGCGAATCCCCTCGCGAGTTCCTCGGCCCGGCTCCGATCGGTGGTCGAGAGGTACGCGAACTCGTCGATGTCCTCGACCCGCAGGTACAGCGGGTTCACGAAGCGCCGCGTGGTCGGAAGGTACGGCGAGTCCTCGAGGGGAGGCGCCGGCTCACCGGCGTGCAAGGGGTTGACGAGGACGAAGTCCGCCCCCTCGGCGGCGCCCACCGCGGCCAGGTCAGCCAGGTCCGCGAAGTCGCCCACGCCCCAGGATCTCCCCGACCGCACCGAGTACAGCTGTGCCATGAGGCCCCACCGCCGGCGGTCCTCGAGCTGCGCGGTCGTGCCGAGCGCATCGGGGGTCACCACGAGCGGCGCCTCCGCTGTCTGGTCCCCGGTCCGGGCGTGCAGCGTGTGCCAGCCGAGGGGGAGGTCCGCGGGGAGGAGGAAGGCGGCGCGACCGGTGAGCACGCCGTCGACCGTCCGGGGCCCGTCCCAGTTCTCGACCTGCCGCGCGGGATACTCGGTGCCATCCTCGGCGACGACCCAGACGGTGACCGGGCTGCCGTGCGGCACGTGCACGAGGACCGTCGCGTCGGCGCCCTCGCGGATCACGGTGACTGCGGGAAGGAGCCGGCGCCATGGCGCGAGGTCGGCCTCGGCCAGGGCCTCACGCATCGCCTCCGGCGTGTCGGCGGCGACGCCCAGCGCGGCGAGCACGGACCGAAGCGTCGCGGGCCGCACCTCCTGCCGCGCCCCGCCCCAGCCCCAGAACGAGGTCGCCACACCGTGCCGCTCGGCCAGCTCGCGCAGGAGCTCCTCTGCATCCGCCATGGTCCCCACCCTATGCTCCGTTTCCGACACCGCGCAGGGCGGCTCGCGGCGCACGACGGCGCTCGGTGACGATTCGCGGACCGCGGCGCCTTCCGTGGCGGGCCCGTCCGCGGCTGTAGAGTGCGGGGACGACTCGCGTACGGGAGGATCTGGCGTGACGAACTGGTACGTCATCACGGGCGGCCCCAGCTCGGGCAAGACCACGACCGTGAACCTCCTCAAGGAGCGCGGCTACGCGACCACCATTGAGGACGCGAGGCACTACATCGACCTCCAGCGCCTCGGCGGCCGCACTGTCGCGGAGATCCGCGCGCGCCAGGCCGAGTTCCAGAGCAATGTGCTCGCGATCGAACTCGAGCAGGAGGCGCGGCTCGATCCGCAGGAGACCGTGTTCCTCGACCGGGCGATCCCGGACTCGCTCGCCTACTACCGGTTCCTTCGCCTCGATCCGGAGCAGTCACTCCTGGACGCCCTCAGGCGGGTCGACTACCGGAAGGTGTTCATCCTCGATCTCCTGCCGATGGTCAACGACTACGCGCGTACGGAGGATGTCGAGGCCCAGCAGCGCATCCATGAGCTCATCACCGAGGTCTACGAGTCCCTGCCCTTCCCTGTGGTGAAGGTCCCGCCTCTCGAGCCCTCTGCCCGGGTGGACTACATCCTCGCGAGACTCTGATCACCCAGCCTTGCACTACATACCCCCTAGGGGTATGTTGGAACTGCTGCCAGCGATGCACACGGTCCGCGAGCGCGCTACCGCCGATCGCCCCACAGCCCGAACTGACTCCGCACCAGGAAGGAACGGGTTCCTCAGGATGAACGAGCACAGCCACACGATGCATGCTGACGGGGACATGCACGGCCACGATATGCACGGTCACGACATGACCGCCCAGCTCCATGCCGCCCACGGCGACCCCCACGCCGTGCACACCCAGGGGGAGCACGCCGGCCACTCGGTGGCCATGTTCCGGGACAAGTTCTGGCTCACGCTCGGCCTGTCTGTCGTGGTGGTGGCCTTCAGCCCCATGTTCTGGCACCTGTTCGGCGCGATGCCGCCCATGTTCCCCGGCAGCGAGTGGATCGGCCCGGTGCTCGGAACCGTGATCTACTTCTACGGCGGGATGCCCTTCCTCAAGGGCGGAATCGGCGAGCTGAGGGCCCGCCAGCCCGGGATGATGCTGCTCATCTCGATGGCCATCACCGTCGCCTTCCTCGCCTCCTGGGCCACGAGCCTGAGGATCGGCGGCTTCGACCTCGACTTCTGGTGGGAGCTCGCACTCCTCGTCACCATCATGCTGCTGGGCCACTGGCTCGAGATGCGGGCGCTCGGCGCATCGCAGGGCGCGCTTGCGGCCCTCGCCGCACTGCTCCCCGATGAGGCAGAGCGCATCACCGGGGCAGGGGAGACGGAGACCGTGCCCGCGTCCGCGCTGGCCCCGGGAGACCTCGTCCTCGTCCGCGCCGGTGGGCGGCTTCCCGCCGACGGCCGCATCGAGGACGGCACCGCCGAGCTTGACGAGTCGATGATCACCGGCGAGTCCAAGACCGTCACGCGCGGGCCCGGCAGCGCCGTCGTCGCCGGTACCGTCGCGACCGATACGAGCGTGCGCGTGCGTGTCGAGGCCGTGGGGGATTCGACCGCGCTGGCAGGCATCCAGCGCATGGTCGCCGACGCGCAGTCGTCCTCCTCGCGGGCCCAGGCCCTCGCGGACCGCGCGGCGGCGTTCCTCTTCTACTTCGCGACCGGTGCCGGTGTCCTGACGTTCATCGCGTGGATCCTCCTCGGCAGCCTCCCGACCGCCGTGACGGCCACCGTCACGGTCCTCGTCATCGCGTGCCCCCATGCGCTCGGCCTCGCGATCCCGCTCGTTATCGCCATCTCGACCGAGCGCGCCGCGAAGGGCGGTGTCCTCGTCAAGGACCGCCTGGCCCTTGAGCGCATGCGCACGGTCGGCGCCGTGCTGTTCGACAAGACGGGCACGCTGACCAAGGGGGAGCCCGACGTCGTGGCGGCCGCCACGATGCCTGGCCTCGCCGGCCAGACGGGCGGCGAGGGCGCGACGGTGTCTGGTGACGCGGCGGACGACGGCGCGCTGGTCGCCTTGGCGGCCGCTGCCGAGTCCGAGAGCGAGCATCCGGTGGCGAGGGCGATCGTCCGCGCCGCCCGGGACCGCGGGCTCGCCATTCCCGCGGCCTTCGGATTCCAGTCGAGTTCGGGCCGGGGCGTCTCGGCCACGGTGGACGGGCGGCCCGTCCGCGTCGGTGGGCCGGCGATGCTGGCCGAGCTGGGGCTGGCCACACCCCCGGAGCTCGGGGGCGCCGTCGAGGGGTGGAAGGCCCGCGGCGCCTCGGTGCTCCACGTGGTCGTGGACGGCCGGGTCGTCGGGGCGCTTGCGCTCGAGGATTCGGTCCGCGACGAGTCCAGGGCCGCCGTGAGGGCGCTGCAGGGCCGGGGGATCCGCGTCGCGATGATCACGGGCGACGCGCAGCAGGTGGCAGACGCGGTCGCGGCGGATCTCGGCATCGACGAGGTCTTCGCCCA
This sequence comes from Sinomonas cyclohexanicum, assembly GCF_020886775.1. Taxonomy (GTDB): domain Bacteria; phylum Actinomycetota; class Actinomycetes; order Actinomycetales; family Micrococcaceae; genus Sinomonas; species Sinomonas cyclohexanicum. The sequence goes on along the minus strand of NZ_AP024525.1, from coordinate 3,929,412 downwards.
GGTGCTCCCGCAGGACAAGGACCAGAAGGTGGCGGAGCTGCAGCGCCGAGGGCTTAGTGTCGCCATGGTGGGCGACGGAGTGAACGATGCGCCGGCCCTCGCCCGGGCCGACGTCGGCATCGCGATCGGCGCCGGCACGGACGTTGCGATCGAATCCGCGGGAGTCGTCCTCGCCGGCAACGACCCGCGCTCGGTCGTCTCCGTCGTCGAGCTGTCCCGCGCCAGCTACCACAAGATGTGGCAGAACCTCGTGTGGGCCACGGGCTACAACATCATCACCGTGCCGCTCGCGGCGGGAGTCCTCGCGTGGGCGGGAGTCATGCTCTCCCCGGCCGTCGGGGCGATCCTCATGTCGCTCTCCACGATCGTGGTCGCGCTCAATGCCCAGCTCCTCCGGCGGCTGGATTTGGACCCTCGGAACGTGCGATAGGACGATGGGCAGCGTGCAGATCGACCCAACCCAGCCCGGTGGCAGGGCGCTCACGGCGCTCACTGCCGGCGAGTTGTGCCGACATGCATGCTGGGCCGTGCTCGTCATGGCGCTCGTAGCCGGCCTCTTGGGCATGCACGTGCTTGGCGGGCATGGGACCGCGCACTCGATGCTCCAGATGGTGCACCAGATCCCAGCCCAGACCGCCGCTCACCAGACGGCGTTCCCCGAGACAGCACCCCACCAGACCGCCGCCCGTGCCGCGGTGGCCCGCGGTGCCGTGGTCCACGTGCACGACGGCGCCCCAGCGGCTTCCGACGTCGAGTGCGGCCCCACGCAGCCCACAGTGCCCGCCGGCGCCAGCGCGCATTGCACCCCGGCACCCGGTGCCGTGCCGCCGGCGCCGCCCAGCGTCCTCGACTTGGCGCGTTCCGATGCGCTGCCGCATCCGCCCGCCGCCTCGACGCCTGACGGTGTGCGGCCGCGCGCCCCGGCGCCGGACCTCTCGCAGCTCTCGATCAGCCGGACGTGACGCGCCGGGCGCAACGCCCGGCTCCGCTCCCGCACGTCCTGACTCACGAGAGAAGACCATGAAGACTAGACACTTTGCCCTGCCCGCTGCCCTGTTGACCGCAGCCCTCGCGCTCGCGGGATGCGGCGGTGCCGCGCAGAGCCAGCCGGCCGGCCCGACACCGGCGGGTACGTTTCCGATGGAGCACAGCGGCCACGCGGTGCCCATGGACGCGTCGAAGGGCAGCCCCATCCCGAGCCCGTCGCAGAGCGCGTTCAACGCGGCGGACGCGATGTTCGCGCAGATGATGATCCCGCACCACGAGCAGGCCATCGAGATGAGCGGGACCGTCCTGGCCAAGCCCGGCCTCGACCCCCGCGTCGCGAAGCTTGCCGAGGAGATCAGGGCCGCGCAGGCTCCCGAGATCGCGACGCAGAGCGGCTGGCTCGAGGCATGGGGCCAGCCCAGGGCAATGCCCGCCGGTGCTGGCCGCGGCATGGACGGCATGGACGGCATGATGACGGCGGACGATCTGGCGAAGCTCAAGGCCGCCAGTGCCCCAGAGGCCGCCAGGCTGTTCCTCACCCAGATGATCGCCCACCACGAGGGCGCCGTCTCGATGGCCCAGACCGAGCAGGAGGGCGGGTCGAACCCGGAAGCTGTGGCCATGGCGCGCTCGATCGTCGATTCGCAGACCGCGGAGATCGACGGCATGAAGACGCTCTTGGGGCAGCTGTGAACGGCCGCATGGCCGGCGCCGTCGCGCTGGCCGTCGCCGCGGCGCTGGGGCTTGCCGGGTGTTCCTCCTCTGCACCTGCCGCCGAGCCCGGCAAGGGCCAGATCGGCGCCCCGGCGTCCGCGCTCCCGGGCGGCCATGTCCACGGGGTTGCGGCGGCAGCCGACGGGTCGAAGGTCCTTCTGGGCACCCATGGCGGTGTGTTCGACGTCAGCGGGGCAGCGCCCGCGCGGATCAGCCCAGCGGATGACTTCATGGGCTTCGTGGGTGATCCCTCGGACACCCTGTGGGCCTCCGGACATCCCGGGCCGGGCTCGAAGAAGCCGAATCCGCTGGGCCTCCTGCGCTCGGACGACGGAGGGAAGACGTGGGCGACCGTGTCCAATGAGGGCGTCTCGGACTTCCATGCCCTGGCGGTGACGAGGTCCGGCCTCGTCGGGTTCGATGGGACACTCAAGCGAAGCGCGACCGGAGAGCGCTGGGCGGACGTCGCCTCCGAGATCCGTCCGGCGACGCTGGCCGGGCACGCAGGCACCGACACGGTGCTCGCTACCACAGAGAGGGGGCTCTTCGCCTCGCCGGATGGCGGCGCCACCTGGCGGCCAGTGGCCGGTGCGCCCCTCGTGCGCATCGCGGCGTTCGCGGATGCGTACAGGGCCGTGGCGGTGGCACCCGACGGCACGGTGTATGCGAGTGGCGACGCTGGCGCGACGTGGGCGCGCTCCGGGACGATCGGCGGCGGAGACGTCGAGGCTGTGACTGCGGTAGCACCCGCCGGCGGCGGGCAGGTGCGCGTGTGGGCCGCGACGACGAGCGGCGTGCGAGAGTCACGGGACGGCGGGGCAACGTTCGCCGACTACATCCCGGGACGGCAGTCATGAGCGCCCCCCGCACGGGAAGAGTCACTCGCCGGTCCTACCTCGGACTTTCGCTGGCGGCCGCTTCGGCGGCCCTGTTCGCCGCCTGCACCCCGCCCTCCGAGGGCGTCGCCGTGGCGTCGCGGGGTGCGCAGCGGGTCCTGTCCGGCGACGACGCCGTCAAGGCGACAGAGGCCGCGCGGGCGTCGTCGGGCAGGACTGTTACGGCGAACCTCAGCGCGGGGCCGATCACGGCGTCGCTGGAGCAGCAGCCCGTCGCTACGTGGGGCTACAACGGCGCCTTCAACGGGCCCCTCCTGCGCGGTTCAGTGGGAGACCGGCTCGAGGTGGCCCTCGCCAATGGCCTACCGGAGCCCACGGTCCTCCACTGGCACGGTCTGGCCCTGGCCAATGACCAAGACGGGGTCGAGATCACCCAGAAGGGAGTTGAGCCGGGCAAGTCCTTCCAGTACGGGTTCAAGCTCTCCCACCCGGGTACGTACTGGTACCACTCCCATGTGGAACTCCAACGCGAACGCGCGCTCTACGGGCCCCTGATCGTGGACGATCCGTCCGAGCCCAAGGACTGGGACCGCGAGTGGGTCATCCTCCTGGACGACTGGATGGACGGGATCACAGGTACGCCTGAGTCCGTCCTGAAGGAGCTGCAGGCCGGGATGGGCGGCATGTCCTCCGGCATGCCGGGTATGGGCGCCATGCAGCACGGCCACATGCTGATGGGGGCAACGAGCGATTTCCTCGGAGGCGATGCCGGGGACGTCCGCTACCCGTTCTACCTGTTCAACGGGCGGACCCCGTCGGAGGCGGCCACGCTCGTGGCAAGGCCCGGAGACCGAGTGCGGCTGCGGATCATCAACGCCGCCGGGGACACGGCGTTCCGGGTCGGCGCGCCGGGGGTGAAGCTCACGGTGACCCACACGGACGGGTACCCGGTCGAGCCGAAGGAGGCCGACGCCGTCGTGCTCGGGATGGGCGAGCGGATCGATGCGCTCCTGACCGTGCCCGAGGGGTGGACCCCCCTCATGGCCCGGCCGGAGGGGAAGCAGGGGCTCGCGCTGGGGCGGATCAGCACGGGGACGGGGAAGGAGCCGGTCGTCGCTGCGCTGCCCGCGCGACTGGGCGGGACGGTGGTCGACGGCGGCCAGCTCGCCTCGACACCGGCCGTGCGGCTGCCCTCCAAGGCGGCGAACGTCAGGCACACGGTCCGGCTCACGGGGTCGATGATGGCCTATGACTGGGGCCTGAGCGGCCGCCGCTTCGACATGGCCGACCCGTTCGCGGGCGCGCTCGAGGTGCGTCAGGGCGACCGGGTCCAGATCGACTTCGTCAACGAGAGCACGATGTGGCACCCCATGCATGTGCACGGGCATACGTTCCAGATCGGCGAGTCCGGGGCCAGGAAGGACACCGTGATCGTGCGGCCAGGCACGACTGTCAGCGTGAACTTCGATGCCGACAACCCCGGCCAGTGGCTCTACCACTGCCACAACGCCTATCACGCGGCGCGGGGCATGACGGGAGTCATCAGCTACGTGCGCTGATACTCGTCACGTCACCGTGAGCACGGTGTACATTCCGGCAGAGTAGTGGCCCGGGAGGTTGCAGATCAGCTCGTACCTCCCGGGCTTCAGCTCGAGCGTGGCCCACGAGGACGAGCCGGGCAGGATTCCCTCCCCGGCCCCCTCGGCACAGTTCGCGGAGGCCTCGCCGGCGGACGCTGACTCGTCGACGGTGCCGTCGGCGCCCACAGCCCGCGTGCCCGCGGTCTGGCCGTCGGGGAGCGGGAGGACCACGAGCTCATGGGTCAGGGTCCCGGCGTTCCTCACGTCGAAGGAGACCTTTCCCCGGGGCACCGACGTCGTGTCGGCCCAGAGACGCATGCCGACGCGCATCCTCGGCCCGCCCATCATTCCGGCGCCCATGTCGGAGAGGGCCACGTGCACGGTGGGGCCCGCGAAGCTCGGCGAGCTGCAGGCGCTAGCGCCCGGTGCGCCCTGCCGCGAGAAGGGGCCTCCGGGTATCAGTGCTGCGAGGCCGAACAGCGACGCCGCCGTGAGAAGAAGTGCCGCAGCGGCGGCGACGACGATGGTCCGGGTGCCTGTCCTGCCGTTCACCGCGGCACCGTCACGGCCGGTGCCGCAGGGCGTCGAGACGGGCTCTGAATTCCGTCTCGTCGATTTCCCCGCGGGCAAAGCGCTGGGCGAGGATGCGCTCCGGGTCGTCGCTGCCAGGCAACCGCGGATCGTAGCGTCCCGGCCCCCCGCGGCTGTTGCGGACGGCGAACACCACGAGCGCCACCACACCGCCCCAGAACGCAAGCATCACGAGGGCCATGAGAATCCAACCCCAGATCCCCATCCCGCCGTACCAGCCGTACATCATCATGCGCTCCCTTCGTCATCCCCAGTCTGCCCGCGGGCATCCGAATTCGGGCAGTGCCGAAGTACCCGGCCCACTGGCACTTGCCCGATGGCCTCTGGATTGAGAGCGTTGGCACATGGCGTACACCCTCACCACCCAGGTTCCCCTCCCGTTCACCGAAGCGATCGACGCGGTCAAGGCGGCCCTCGCCGGGCAGGGCTTCGGAGTGCTGACCGAGATCGACATCAGGAAGACGTTCACCGCCAAGCTCGGCACCGAGGCGGGCGACGCCGTGGGCGACTACGTGATCCTCGGCGCGTGCAACCCGAACCTCGCGAGCCGCGCGATTGCCGCCGAGCCGGAGATGGGGGCGCTCCTGCCGTGCAACGTCGTGGTGCGCCGGGCCGGCGGCTCAGACGTGACCACGGTCGAGGCGATCGATCCCCAGACCATGGTGCAGCTCAGCGCGAGCGAGCACGTGCGTGAGGTCGCGGACGACGCCGGCACGCGCCTCCGCGCGGCCCTCGCCGCGGTCTCGCACTAGCCGGAAGCCGGACGCCAAGGACGAGGCACGCGTCCTCGAGGGCCCGGACCCCGGAGGGCCCCGGTCCGTGAGACCACGGGCCTCAGCGCCGCCGGGTGGCCGTCGTGACGACGAAATACCCGCTGAGCCCACCGAGGGCTGCCATGCCGGTGCGCACGAGGGGCTCGCGCCAGCCGCGCCAGCGCTTGTCCGACGCGACGACCTCGCCCACGCCGCGGATGAACGCCGCCGCGATCACCCCGGCGAGCACCTTGTTGCCGATCCGCTCGGCCCGTGCCATGAGCGGGTCGAGCTCGGCGGCGCGCAGGTGCACCTCGAAGCCGCCCGCGTCGAGCATTCGACTCAGGCTGTCGATGAGGTCGGGGACGTCCGCCGCGAGGTCCAGCGCGGTGAGCCCGGCGGCCTTGAGCCCCCGCACGATCGCGGCCGGCGAGTACTGCTCGATCAGGAGCCGCCGCACGTGCGGCTCGAGGACCCGTGACAGCCGGAACCCGGGGTCGAGGACACGGCCCAGGCCCTCGGCCATGACCAGCATCTTGATGACGATCGCCGCCTCCGCCGGCATGAGCAGCCGGTGGTTCCGCACCACGCTGAGGAGCTTCTGCGCGAGTCGGGCCACGTTGACGTCGGCGAGGTCCACGCCGTCATACAGGTGGATGAACTCGGCCACGTCCACGGCGAGCCGCGCGCGGTCCGCCACGGGCCCCGCCAGGGACATGGCCTCGAGCGCGCGGGCAAGGCGCCGCGGGTCCTTGCGCGCCAAGGCGATGAGCAGGCGTCCGAGGTCCGCCCGGAGGGCGTCGTCGATCTCCCCGACCATCCCGAAGTCGATGATCGAGATCCGCCCCGTCGGCTCGACGAACATGTTGCCCGGGTGCGGATCGGCGTGGAAGAAGCCGTCCTCGAAGATCATCTGCGCGAGCGCCGCCGCCGCGTGGTCGGCGAGGGCCCGGCGGTCGAGCCCCGCGGCGTCGAGCGCGGCCACGTCGTTGATCTTGAGGCCCTCCATGAACTCGAGGGTGAGCACGCGTGACGTCGTCGTGTGCCAGAAGACCCGCGGGAAGCGGAACCGGGAGTCGCCCGCGAAGTTCGCCGCGAACCGCTCGGCGCTGCGTCCCTCCTCGAGGTAGTCGAGCTCCTTCGTGAGGGTCCGGGAGAACTCGGCGACGAGGCCCACAACGTTGTAGTCGTCCAGCACGCTCCACGCCCGGCTCGCCGTCGCGGCGACGTTGCGCAGGATCTCCAGGTCCTCGCGGATCCGCTCGACCGCGCCCGGCTTGCGGACCTTGACCACCACCTTGGTGCCCGAGCCATCGTCGCTGCCGTCCGCGAGGCGGGCAAGGTGGACCTGGCCGATCGACGCGCTCGCCAGCGGCACGTCGTCGAACTCGCTGAAGGCGGCAAACGCGTCCTCGCCGAGCTCCTCGCGCACGACGGCGCGGATCGCCTCCGCGGGCACCGGCGGCGCCGAGTCCTGCAGCTTCGCGAGCTCCAGCTGGTAGGCCTCGGGGATGAGGTCGGGGCGCGTGGAGAGGATCTGCCCGAGCTTCATGAAGGTGGGGCCGAGCTCCTCGAGAGCCAGACGCACATGGACCGGGCCGCCGACTGGGGTGCCCGGGGCGGCCTCGCCTTCGGGCCTGATGGCCCGTCCGCGGGGGATGAGCCGCGCGAACCCGGCGCGGGCCAGCACTTGGCTGAGGCCGTGCCGTGCGAGGACGTCGGCGATCTCGCGGTACCGCCGCGTGTGGGTGGTCCAGGGACTCGGGGCCATGGGATGAGCCTACCCGCGCTCACTCCATCAGGATCCGCGCGAGCCCTTCAGTCACGGGCATCCGCCCGGCCTCGACGTGGGCGGCGGAAAGCGACTCGGCCAGATGGGCCCGGCCGGTGAGGATCGCGTCGGCGAGGTCGTCGTGCTCGTGGGCGCTGAGCTCGAGCGGGCGGTTCACGGAAAGGCCGAAGATCCACCGGTTCAGGCCGCGCAGCGGGCGCATGGAGCGTTCGAGGAGCGCGTTGCCCGTCAGGGCGACGATCTGGTCGTGGAAGGCGGAGTTGAGCTCGGACGTGCGGGCCAGATCGCCGCCCTCGAGCGCCGAGCGCGACTCCGCGAGGGTCCTCGTGAGCACTGAGCCGTCCGCGCCGCCGGCGACTCGTTCGGCCGCCCGGGCCGCGGCGAACGACTCGAGCAGCACACGAAGATCGAACAGCTCGTCCACATCCTTGAGGGTCAGCTTGCGAACCACCGCGCCGCGCCGGGGCGCCGTGACGAGGAAGCCATCCTGCTCGAGCCGGTGGATGGCCTCGCGGACGGGGATGCGGGAGACGCCGTACTGCTCGGAAAGCTCGCGCTCGCGCAGTCGCTGGCCCGGGCGCAGCTGTCCGGAGAAGATGGCGTTGCTGATCTGCTGGTAGACCTGCGCGGCCATCGCCGTATCGGACGTTGCTGCACTTGACACTGTCGCGTCGGGTTCCGAGAGCTTACTTTCCACGCTGTGAGAATACCTGTCTCGCGGCGTCTTCATCTGTCGGCCGGGCCGGTTCGCCGAGTAATCTGAGAGCACCTGTTCGCCCCCGCCCGGAGGTCGCCGTGTCCGTGCCCCATCGGTCTGATGCGCATCGGCCAGCGCTGCGTCCGGACGCTGTGTCCCCGCTCGCCGAGCCCACGACGCCCGTGCGTTCGCCGTGGATCATCGGCGTGGTCCTCGTCAACATCGGCATCAACGTCGCCTTCTTCGCGCCCATCCAGGTGCTGCTCGCCCAGCAGTCGGCGCACTTCGAACCCGGGCAGAAGGAAGCGATCTTCGCGCTCGTCAACGGCGCCGGCGCCGCCGTCTCGGTCTTCGGCAACCCGCTCGCGGGCGCCCTCTCCGATCGGACCGTGGGCCGCTTCGGCCGGCGGCGTCCGTGGGTCCTCGGGGGCGCCGTCGTGGGGGCGATCGCCCTCGTGGGCCTCGCCGGGGCGCCGAACGTGGCGGCCATGACGGCGCTGTGGTGCCTTGTGCAGGCCGGGTGCAACGCGGCCTACGCCGCCATCACGGCCGCCATCCCGGACAAGGTGCCCGTGACCCAGCGCGGGTCCCTGGGCGGGCTCGCGGCCATGGGCATCACCACGGGCATCCTCGTGGGCGCGATCGTCGCCGCGGCCGTGTCGGGGAACTTCTCGCTCGGCTATCTCATCTGTGCGACCGCGCTGCTCGTCAGCATCGTCGCGTACCTGGCCCGCGCGGACGACGCCCCTCTTGCCCGCTCCGCGCTGACGCCGTTCTCGCTGTGGAGGTTCCTTGCCTCGTTCTGGGTGAGCCCGCGGCGCCATCCCGACTTCGCCTGGGCCTGGATCACCAAGCTGCTCGTGAACATCGGGAACCACATGGTCCTGCTGTACCTCGTCTACTTCCTCGCGGACGAGGTCCACCTCGAGCAGACCACCGGCATGGCTCCAGCCACCGGCGTCCTCATCCTCACGGGCATCTACACCGTGCTTGTCATCGCGACGAGCGTGATCGGCGGCAAGGTCAGCGACCGGATGGGCAGGCGCAAGCCTCTCGTGATCCTCTCCTCGTGCGTCATCGCCGCCGCGTCCCTGACCATCGGGCTGTTCCCCACCTGGCCTGGCGCCATCGTCGGGGCGACCGTGCTCGGCATCGGGTTCGGCGCCTACCAGGCCGTCGACTTCGCGCTCGTCACCCAGGTCCTCCCGCGCGCCGAGGACCGCGGGAAGGACATGGGCGTCATCAACATCGCGAACTCGCTCCCGCAGGTCATCGCGCCCGCTCTGGCCTACCCGTTCGTGGTGTTCCTCGGCGGGTACGTTTCCCTGTACATCGCGGCGGCCGTGATCGGGCTCTTCGGAGCGGTGTTCGTCACGAGGATCCGCAGCGTCGCCTGAGCCCTGCGCGGCCCGGGCATCTGGAGTCACCCGCAGAAGGGGACCCCCGGAGGTGACACCCGCACGGGCGCGTCAGCGGCGCAGGGGGCGGCGGCGGGCGACGATCTCGCAGGCTGCCTTGAGCTGCTGCTCGGCCTCGTACGGCATGAGCCTGCCGGTCCGCACAGCGGATACGAGGCCGGAGACCACGTGCAGGATGCTCTTGCCGCGTCCCGAGTCGCCGGCGAGCTGGCCGAGCGTGGACCAGGAGAGCTCGTCGACCTCGCCGATGAGGCCGGAGAGCTCATGGTCGACCGGAACCACGAGCTCGTCGAGGCACGAGTTCACGGCGGGCTGGGCGAGACGCATCGCGAACATCTCCACGGCGGCACCGGCGAGCTGGCGGGCTCGCTGGTCGTCCGTGCGGACCGTGTTGGCGCGGCCCTCGACGCGGGAGCGCAGTTCGAGCAGCTGCCGGCGGTGGAGGGCGAGGAGGAGATGCGCGGAGGAGGGGAAGTAGCGGTAGGCGGTGCTCGAGGAGACGCCGGCCTCGCTGGCCACCTCGGTCACGTCGACGTCGGGATACTCGCGCGTGGCGAAACGGGCTGCTGTGTCCAGGAGCTGGTTGTACCGGGCGGCCAGACGGGGCGTGGCCGGGGGCGGCGCGGGGGTCACTAGATCCTGGGGCAGTTCAAGCACAGCGCAGCAACCTCTTTCCGGACGCTTCTGCACGCTTCCGGCGCGGCGGGGTGGAGCACGTGCCGGGGGACTGTCCAACTATACGCCAGCGCAGGTGGGACCTGCCGAGGCCGTTGACTGGCGCTGGCCGTCAGAGGATCGTCGGATCCGTGGAGCCGACTCGTATGCGCGCGCAGGCCCGAGCGGTGCTCGCGGCCAACGACAACGGCGTGATCGTCCGGGCTGCGCCCCGGCTGTACCCGCACCAGTGGAGCTGGGACGCCGCGTTCGTGGCAACGGGACTCTCGACCGTGAGCGTGCCGCGGGCGCTCGCTGAGCTCGGACACCTGCTCGACGCCCAGTGGGACACGGGCATGATCCCGCACATCGTCTTCTCAGACGCAGTCCCCTCCGACGGCGGGGACTACTTCCCGGGCGTGGACCGCTGGCGCACGGCCGGGATCTCGCCCGCCGGCGTGAGGTCGAGCGGGATCTGCCAGCCGCCGGTGCACGCGACGCTCCTGCGGCGGATCGTGGAACGGGCGACGGCGCGCGGCGGCGAGGATGCGCGGCTCGCCGAGGACTTCGCGCGCGACACGCTGCCGCGGTGGGCCCGGTGGCACGAGTGGCTGCGCCGGGCGCGGGCGGCGGACGGTTCGGGGCTCGTGACGATCTACCACGGCTGGGAGTCCGGCATGGACAACTCGCCCCGGTTCGACGGACCCTACTCCCATGTCCGGCCCGGGGACCTCGAGCCGTTCGTGCGCACGGACACGCGGATCGTCGCCGACGCGAGCCAGCGCCCGAGCGACGAGGAGTATGCGCGCTACCTGTGGCTCGTCCAGCAGATGGCGGAGGTGGCGTACGACGACGCGCGCCTCCCCGGAGCCGTCGACTTCCAGGTCAAGGACGTCTTCACCTCCGCCGCGCTCGCCGCCGCGAACGAGGACCTGGCCGTCCTCGCAGAGCGCTTCGGGCGGCCGGGGGACCCGGTGTCGGACCCCACGCGGCTCCGCGAGTGGGCCGCCGAGTTCCGCGAGGGCGTGGACGCGACGATCGACCCGGCCACGGGGCTCGCGAGGGACCGCGACCTCCTCGCGGGCGAGTGGATCGCGGTGCCCACGATCGCGGGATTCGCTCCGCTCATCTCGAGCACTGACCCGGCAGTCCGCGCCTCGCAGTCGGAGCTCATCGACGGCGCGGCATGGGCTGGGGACCCGCGCCTCGCATTCGCGCTGCCGCCGTCGACCGCCACGACCTCGCCCGCGTTTCGGCCTCGGCAGTATTGGCGAGGGCCCGTGTGGCCGGTCATGACCTCGTATCTGGCCCAGGCCGTGCGCCGCCACGGCGACGAGGCCCGGTACCGGCGGTGGCGGGAGGCGTCGCTCGACCAGCTCACCCAGGCCCCTGCCGGCCCGGGCCAGTCAGACGAGTACCCCTTCGGCGAGTACTACGAGCCGTTCACAGGGGAGCCGCTCGGCAGCCGGAACCAGTCGTGGACCGCGGCCGTGGCGCTCGAATGGTTGGACGACTGAAGACTTCCACCTTGCGGAAGACCGCCGGTGTCCGCCTATGATGTCTCTACCTCTTTCCCCGAGGCCGGCGCTCAGCGGACATCCCCGCGCATCAGCCGGCTCCCGGAAGCGCCGAACCCGGCAATGACCCCGGATCCTCCCCTCGAGACTGTGCTCTGCACGCCTGCGCCGACAAAGCGGTCGGCGCGGCGACCAGCGCACGGCCCGCCCCGCCGTCGTGCACCAGATTCCGCCACAGCGCGGATTCTTCCAGGTGCGGCGGCACCTGACCCAGGAGACAGTGCCGTGTCCACGTCCATTGACGCCCCCGCCCAGAATCAGGCCTCCCAGCCCCAGACTGCCCAGACTGCCCAGACTGCCCAGACCCAGCCGATCACCGATGAGGAGATCTTCGCCGCGCACGAGGGCGGCAAGCTCTCGATCGGCGTCGACCGCCCGCTCACCACGAAGCGCGACCTCTCGATTGCGTACACCCCCGGCGTGGCGCAGGTCTCCCGCGCGATCGCCGCAGACCCGGCCCTCGCCCGCACGCACACGTGGGCCTCCCGGCTCGTCGCGGTGGTCTCCGACGGGACCGCGGTGCTCGGGCTGGGCGACATTGGCCCGTCCGCGTCCCTGCCGGTGATGGAGGGCAAGAGTGCCCTGTTCAAGACGTTCGGCGGGCTCGACTCGATCCCGATCGTGCTCGACACGACGGATGTGGACGAGATCGTCGAGGCCATCACGCGCATCGCGCCGAGCTTCGGCGCCGTGAACCTCGAGGACGTCTCAGCGCCGCGCTGCTTCGAGCTCGAGGCCAAGCTGGTCGAGGCCCTCGACATGCCCGTGATGCACGATGACCAGCACGGCACCGCCGTCGTGGTCCTGGCCGCTCTCACGAACGCCGCGAAGGTCGTCGGCAAGGAGCTCGCGGGGCTCAGGGCGGTGATCGCCGGGGCCGGCGCCGCGGGCATCGCCATCGCCGAGATCCTCCTCGCCACCGGGCTCACGGACGTGGTCCTCCTTGACTCCAAGGGTGCCATCCACGCCGGCCGCCCCGATCTGGCCGAGTCCAGGAACGCGATGAAGCGCGAGTACGCCGCCCGCACCAACCCGCGCGGGGTGGCCGGCGGCACCGCCGAGGCCCTCGCCGGGGCGGACGTGTTCATCGGCGTGTCCTCCTCGAAGGTCCCCGAGGAGGACATCGCCGGGATGGCGGACGGCGCCATCGTGTTCGCGCTCTCCAACCCGGACCCGGAGGTGGCGCCCGACGTCGCGCGGCGGCACGCCTCGGTCGTCGCCACCGGGCGCAGCGACTTCCCGAACCAGATCAACAACGTCCTCGCGTTCCCGGGCATCTTCCGCGGCGCCCTCGACGCCGGCGCCCGCCGCATCACGCCCGAGATGAAGATCGCCGCCGCCCGGGCCATCGCGGAGCTCGCTGAGGACAAGCTCTCCGCGGACTACATCGTCCCGAGCCCCCTCGACCCCCGCGTCGCGCCCGCCGTCACGGCCGCAGTGATGCGCGCCGCGTCCGGCTCCTAGTCCGGCCCCTATGGCTGGCCTCTAGCCCGACCTCTGGCAGGATGGCCGCGTGGACACCAGCATCCTCGCGGCCCTCCTGTGCGGGGTGGCACTCGCGATCTCCCTCGCCGGCATCATCATCCCCGTGCTGCCGGGCAGCATCCTCGGCCTGCTCGCGCTGCTCGAATGGGCTCTGTTCGGCGGGGCCGGCTGGGGCGGCTGGCTCGTGTTCGCGATCGGCGGGGTCCTGTTCGCGTGCGGCATGGCGTCCTCGGCCCTCCTGACCGGGAGGCGGCTCAAGCAGCGGTCCATCCCGAGCCGGTCCGTGCTGGTCGGCGCAGTCCTCGCGATCGTGGGCATGTTCATCGTCCCGGTAGTGGGGCTCGTGGCGGGGTTCGCCGTCGGGCTCCTGCTGAGCGAATGGCAGCGCACGGGACACCTGCGGGGCGCCGCGTCGTCGTCGTGGGCGGCGCTCAAGGCGACCGGGCTGGGGATCCTCGTCGAGTTCGGCTTCGCGTGCGTGGCCGCGACCGTGTGGGTGATCGGGATCTGGGTGCATTTCGCGACCCGATGAGGCAGGTGGCTAGCATGGTGGGCATGGCTTCCGGCGAGCTGGACCGCCAGCCCTCGTTCCACGACACCCGAGACCTCACGCCGTTTCGCAGCGCGCAGGTCTATGCCCCCGTGCGCGGGATGGGGCGCAGGATCGCCCAGCAGGTGGCCGTGCGCGTCCGGGCACCCCGGCTGCGGCCGTTCGCCTCCAAGATCGAGAAGCAGGTCTATGCGGCCGTCTTCGCGCACGGGGAGCCCGAGCGGCTCGTGCTGCTCGCGAGGGCACACCCCGGCTGGTCGGGACTCTGCTACGTCATGGCCGGCATGCACGCCTACCGGTCCCACCACCACGCCCAAGCGGCCGAGTTGCTTGCGCGCGGGCTCGCCGGCGCGAGCGAGCCGGCCGCGACCGCGTTCGCCGCGGAGTACCTGGGCGGGGTGCGGCACTGGATAGAGGTCTCGGAGGGCGTCGAGGTCGAGGCCGTCTTCAGCGAGGAGGCCGTGTGCCTCGCGCTGGCACACAGCCTGCGAGAGGTCGGGCGTCCCGAGGAGGCGGTCGCGGTGCTCGCCCCGCTGCCGCCATCGGTCCCCGCTGCCCTCGCCGCGTGCCGGCTGGCAGAGGTGCTCGGCAGGCCCCACGAGATCGTTGCCCGCACGGAGGGCCTCACCAACGCCAGCGACCTCGCCGCGGCGCTGCTCGTCCTGCGCGCCCGGGCCCTGCGCGAGCTCGGGCGGCGCGCCGAGGCGCAGGCCGCCGTGCGGGAGGCGATGCGTCGGCGCCGCACGTCATTCGCCGTCAAGAACGCCGCCGCCACCGAGCGGGCCCTGCTCCTGCTCGGCGTGGGCCGTCGCACCCGCGGCGGTGGCCACAGGGCGGGCGGGGATGCCGCGCCGTCGTCCGCGTTCGACGAGCTCCGCGAGGTCACGAAGGCCCGGCGCGTCCGCGAGGCCCGCGCCCGTGAGCTGTGGGTGCGGGACTTCGAGGACCTGGAGCGCGGTCCCGGGGAGTAGGCACGTCCGTCTCGGGTACGCCAACTCGCGCCGATTTCCGTCTCGGGTACGCGAGATCGCGCCCACCGCAAACGCGGGTACGCACGACGTCGGCCCCGTGGCTCGCGCTGCCGGCACACCCGAGTAGCCACCTCCACGCGGCTCGGGGGAGTCGCCGCGGTGCTCACTTCTTGCGGCGGCGCACCACCAACATGATGTACAGGGCAACCAACACGATGTACAGGGCAACGGCCACTGCGACCAATGCCCCGACGCTGATCCCTGCACCTCCACCGGCGAGCATGCTAGAACTCCTTGGACGGCGCCATCTGCCTAGTGATCCGCAGCATACCCGCCCTCGGTGAGGAGGGGGTGCGTGCGGTACGGGATGACCGTGCGGAGGATCATCCGCGTGGACGTGCGGCGGATCCCGGGGCAGAGACGGATCTCCTCGGAGACTCGGTAGAGGTCATCGGGGCTCGTGGCGACGACGCGGATGAGCAGGTCCGTGTCCCCTGCCGGGGCGAGGCATTCGAGGACCTCCGGGATCCCGCCCAGGGTGGCCACGGCCTCGTTGATGTGGCTCTGGTCGAGCTCGGCGCTGACTTCCGCGAGGACCCCGCGGCCCAGGCCTTCGGGGTGCACGCGGGTGCTGTTCGCGCGGAGGACGCCGCTTGCCGTCATGCGCTCGAGTCGTGACTGCACCGTGCCGCGCGCGAGGCCGAGCCGCTGGGCAAGCACCATGATGGGCGCCCTCGGGTCCTCGTCAAGGGCGAGCAGGATGCGCCGGTCGGTCGGGTCAAGCTGCTGCGATCTGATCACTCCTCGCGTGGATTCGGGCAGATGTTCGGTCAGATTGACCACTCTACTCCGAGTCTGTTGCCAATCGCGCCGAGTACTTGCTCTCATAGTGGCAGATAGCCCAACGGTCCACCGGCCGGGAAGGCGCGGCGACGGCGCGTGCGGAACACCAACCGCCCGGGACCCGACGGGGCCACACCAGCCCCGGCTGCACACCGATACCTTGCTGGAGCAAGCGAGAAGGCCCCGAGGCTCAGTGCCTCGGGGCCTTCTCGTTGCGAATGGTTCCGTGCTGGGATCCGGCTTGGCGTCAGCTCGCGCGGCCGACGGCGAGAACCGGCAGGGTGCCGGTGTGCGGGCCGGGCCGGTGGGCGGCAGGTGCCGGCCGGGTGTGTGCGACGACGACGGCGGCGGGCTTTGCAGGGGCAGGCTCGCCGGCCTCGGCCGCCGGCGGGCTTCATGGCTGCGGGCGTTGCGGGCTCGGTCTTCGGGGTATCGGACTTCGCATCCGCAGCGGCGCGCCGGGCGGCGAGGATCGCGTCCGCCTTCGCGACGATGGCCTGGCGCGTGTACTCGGTGCGCGTGTTCTCGGTGCGGGCGGCCTCCGCCGGGGCAGCCGGCTGCTCCTGGCGCCGCAGGGCACGCAGGATCGCCGAGACGAGCGAAGCAACGCCCTGTCCTGCCCCACAGATGATGAGCGTGATGGTGGTGGCCACGGCAAGGAAGGCGACGAGGACCCCTCCGATCATGACCGTCCCGAAGTACACCAGATTGGTCACAGCCAACGCGTCATCCACTGCAACTCCTCCCCACACAGATCGGCTGGCACCAGCCGCGACCTCTCCATTCTTTCCAGATCAGCGCGGCGCGCCACAAGCCGGATCGCGGGCTGTTGTCGAAAAGCAATACAGCCGTTACCGAATGGTGCCGGGCGCCCGTGAAGGTCTCGGCAATGTCTCGGCGGGAATCCCTGTGGGAACATCTTGGCGGGAAGCCCGGTTGCCGCTTAAGTGACTTCCTCGCCTGCACCCTCCGTTGTCCCTGCCCTGTCGATCCTGGACCTCGTCCCCATCGTGCAGGGCGGCACGACCGCGAGCGCCCTCGTCGACGCGACCCGCCTGGCGAAGCTCGCCGAGGACTCCGGCTACCAGCGCCTCTGGTACGCCGAGCACCACAACACCGACGCCCTCGCCTCGAGCTCCACGGCCCTGCTCATCGCGAACGCGGCCGCCAACACGTCCACCCTGCGCGTCGGCTCCGGCGGCATCATGCTCCCCAACCATGCGCCCCTCGCCGTCGCCGAGGCGTTCGGCACGCTCGCGAACCTCTACGGGGACCGCATCGATCTGGGCCTGGGGCGGGCGCCCGGCACGGACCCGCGCACGGCGGCCCTCCTGCGTCGCGGCGCGCGCGACGACGGTGAGGCCACCTTTGCGGCGAACATCCGCCTCCTCGCGTGGTTCTTCGGCGAGCAGATCGACGGGGGCGCAGCGGCCCAGCTGGCTGAACATCCCTCTGGGGGCGTCCACGCTGCGGTGGCCCGCGGAACGAACGTCCCGTTGTGGGTCCTGGGAAGCTCGACGGCGGGCGCGGCCATCGCGGGCCAGCTCGGCCTGCCGTTCGCGGCCGCGAGCCATTTCGCTCCGTTCCAGCTCTCAGAGGCGATCTGGACCTATCGGCAGATGTTCAACCCCTCGGCGCCGACGGCCCAGATCGCCGAGCCGTACGTCATGGCGGGTGCGAACCTCATGGTCGCCCCTACCCGTGAGGAGGCCGAGTTCCTCTTCACGACCCACCAGCAGATGTTCGTCTCGATCCGCCGCGGTACGCGCGGGCCGCTCATGCCGCCCGTGCGGGAGATGGACTGGGCGCCCCACGAGGAGCAGATGGCCACCTCAGCACTGCGCTTCTCAGCGGTCGGCACCCCGCCTGAGGCCGCCGAGTTCCTGCGCTCGTTCACGGCCTCGTACGGGATCGACGAGGTCATCCTCACCGGCTACGCCCACGATCCTGCACTGCGCGAGCGCTCCTACCGGCTCATGGCCGAGGAGTGGGCCAAGGAGCCCACCGAACCCTCCGCAGCGGTGGGCTGACTGCGGGTGAGATCGGCCGGCACCGGCGTCAACCCGACAATCGCGCCCAGCGCCTCGCGGAGGATCTCCTCGCCCGCCCGCACGCCCTGTGACGCCGTGACGCGCAGCCGCGGGCGCACATAGCCCGCGGCCTCGAGCTCGCCATGGCGGGGCCGCAGCGCGATGTCCGCCATCTCGAGCAGGCCCCGGTCCAGCAGGGAGTCGCCCGCGGCGATGAGCGTGTCCGCGCCGACCCGGCGCATGACCTCCGCGACCGCGGCCTCCTTCGTTACCGACTCCGGGACGCAGTACAGCTTGCGGCCCTGCAGCGAGACAACCCAGCCACGGTCCGCGCACCAGGCGGCGAGCCGCGCCACCCACCCCTCGGGCAGCTCGGCGCGCTCCACGATCGCGTACGCGAACAGGTCCTCAGCCGTCCGGACCCGCAGCACCCCCGGCGACGGCCGCCCGTTCAGGTGGGCGAGCACCTCCGCGAGCGGTGCCGAGCCGCGCACGACGGCGCCGCGCACCCGGGCGGCCCACTCGCCGTCGGGCTTCCCGTCGGCCAGCAGGACGCCGCCGTTCGTGGTGATCGCGTAGCGGGTCGCGGGGAGGTGGACCCGGCGGAACTGCGCCTGCGTCCGAGTCGTGACAGGCACGAAGGCCGCGTGGGCGAGCAGCTCGTGCATGAGGGCCTCGGCCTCACGCGTCATGTAGCTCAGGGGCAGGCCCTCGTGGAGCTCGCTGACCACGAGCCGCGGGGACTGGGTGGGCGGCGCGTCCGGATCCAGGTACAGGGCCTTCGCGGAGTAGATCAGGGTCCGGTCGAGGTCGCACGCGACGACGGGCCGGCCGGCCGGCCCGGGGCGGGACAGGGCCTCAGACATCGAGCACCGTCCTCCCGTCGGCCCCGGTCGCGCCGGGCGTGAACCGGGGGTGGATGAGGCCCACGCAGCTGTACGGGAGGCCCTCGACGGGTTCCACCGGAACGCCCCGCTGCCCTGCGAGGAGCAGCACGTGGGCGAGGTCGCCGCTGCGGGGTCGGCCGGCGTCGTCCGTCTCAAGCAGCTCCGGGCGGGCGAGCACCTTCCACGGCACTCGGCGCAGGAGCACGCGGGTCGTCTCGCCGACGCCGGGCTTGACCAGATTCACCGAGTGAATCCCGTAGTCCGCGGCGATGCGCTCGACGGCGGCCCACCCGGCCCACGTGGGCTCGGCCGGGTTCCGCGGGGGCGCGGGGCGGACGTCGGGGAAGCACGAGGCCACTGTGTCGATGAACTCGTTCGAGACGTCCCGCGCGGCGAGCTCGGGATGGAGATCTGGCCCGTAGAACTTGGCGCCATGCAGATCGTGCGGGCCCACGAGCTCGCGGTTGAACACCGTGCGGGATACGAGCCCCGAGACCGTCGAATTGAGGCACGCGGACGGTATGAGGAAGTCGTCGCGGGTGCCGAACACGCGCACGCAGTGGCCGGGGTCCGCGAGCACCGCGAGCTCGGGGGAGAGCCGGGGGCCATCCGTGGCGGCGAAGGCCGCTGCATTGAAGTCCGATACCGCCCCCGCCAGCTCGCGGGCGATCGCCCCCTTGCCGGTCCACCCGTCCACGAACATGATCTGCTCGGGCCGGTGCCGCGTGAGCAGGTACCGCAGGGCGTTCGCATCGATGCCGAGCCCGCGCACGATGCTCATCGTGTAGTGAGGCACGTCCAGCCCGTGCGCGTGCCGGGCCCAGCGCCGCATGAGGACGCCGATCGGCGTCCCGGCCCGGGCGAGCGAGACGAGCACGGGCTCGCCGTTCCGCAGGGCCAGGACCTGCTCGGTCACGTCCGCGACCGCCGCCGCGATGCGGTGCTTCGACTCGTCCAGCGCGGCGTGGAAGAGGGCCTGGTACTCGGGGCTCGGCTCGTACTCCTGCGGCAGCGACTCCGCGTAGCTCGCGCGGCCCGACTGGATCGCGGCCTCTCGCTCGTGCGCAGGCGCCTCGAGCCGCGCCCCGGAGAGGTCTTTGAGGAGCCAGGCGACGTCCTCGGGCGGATAGCTGCCGAAGCTTGGTCCGGTGAGCGGCTCGGGGTACGGCGGCGCGGCGTCGAGGTGGAGCACGACGACGGTCCCCGCCGCGCGCGCGAGCGCCTCCGCCGCGCCCCCCGAGATCCTCGGGCGGGGTGCCGGGTTCGGGGACGTAGACGATGGCGTCAGGCGCGCTCAGGTTGTACGCGTAGCGGGTCCCGGCGCCGGGCCCGCCGTCGATCGCATGGTCATGGGAGGGGAACCGCACGGCGGAGCGCACCGCGTAGCCCGCGTCGTCGTGGACGTGGACGGGGGAGCGCGTCGTCGAGGAGAAGAGGGTGCCCGGGTACTCGGCCGTGAGGCGGTGGGCGATCGCGAGGGGGAGCGCGAGGTGCTCCTCCGACCCGAGGACGACGACGCGGCCGTGGTGCGCGACTCCCGCGTCCCTGAGGGCCGTCGCCGCGGCCCGGGCCAGCGGCTCGGCAAGCTCGGAGAGCCGGGTGCCGTGCGGGCCGGAGGTGTCGACGCCGTACCGCGCGCTGCGGACCCTGGCGCCGAGGTCGGGTCGCGTGACCGTGAGGTCGGGTCCCCTGAGCGTGAGGCCGGGTCGTGTGAGCGCGACGTCGGGTCGTGGGTCTTCCGCGAGCCACGCCGTGGCACGCTCGATCGCATCGGAGGGGACCTCGATCGTCCCTTCTCCGAGCGCCACCACCTCGATCGTGCACCCGAGTTCTGCCGCGAGTCGGCCGAACGCGGCGCGGTCCGCATCGGAGCGCAGGTCCACGAGCGTGGCGACCACGTACCGTCGGCGGGTCGGGGCGCCGCCGGGGGCATCGCCGTCGTGCGTGCCCGCCGGCGGGCCCTGAGCCAGCCACGCGGCGTGCAGCTCGCGGACCGTATTCAGCACGGTCCGCCCGGTCGAGAGTTCGTCGTCGACGAGGACCACGGTCTCGGCGCGGGTGAGCCGCCCGGGGTCGCTGGGGACGAGCGTGTGGCCGGTCGCGTGCGAGTGCTCCTCCTCGAACCCCCCGAATGGCCGCACGGGCGTGGCGATCCGCGTCGAGTGCACGTAGTACGAGCCGAGGTACTCGGCAACGAGGTGCCCCAGGCCGGTCGCAGTCTCGGCGTACCCGAGCGTTGCGAGGTCCTCGCCGGCCGCGAGCCGGTCCGGCGGAAGCGGCAGGACTTCCGGCAGTGAACGCACCGCGCACGACGGCGTGTCCCCGGCGAACCAGCGCACGATCACCTCGGCCGGTTCGCCCAGATCCGGCAGGCCATGGGCCCGCAGGTCCAGCCGGTGCGCCACCGCAGCCCCGAGCAGCCGCCCGGCCCCGATGGCGAGCCCGGGCGGGGTCGGGACGTGTTTCGCGAGGACGCGTGAGACGAGCAGCTGTGCGCGCTTCGGGTTGCGCCGGACGGCGAGTCCCACGAGGGCCTCGACGGGCAGGAGGCTCCCGGGCGACGTCGTGAGCCGGATGCCGAGGCGGTCGCGCACCGTTGTTCCGGGCCACACGGGGGCCCCGATCTCGCGCTCAGGAGCCCCGATCTCGGCGTCGCTGGACCCGATCTCGGCGGTGGTGGGGGCGGTTCCTGTCACTTCATGCTCGCTTCCAGGAGGTCGACGAACGTCACGTCCGGGTGTGCCACACCGAACGCGTCGGCCCGCTTGAGGGTCCGCTGCGCCCAGGCGCGGTGGGGCTTGGCCTCGTTCATGCGCACCCCTGAGCGGGACGCCGTGGCACCGCCCCCCTCGGCGGCGAGGATGTCGAGGGCGTCGACGTACTCCTCGTGGCTCACCGTGTGCAGTGCGTGCACCACCGGCACGTGCGAGGGGTGGATCACGGTCTTCCCGAGCAGGCCGTTCGCGAGGTCCAGCTCGATCTCGCGGATCAGGCCGTCGAGATTCGCCCCGAGCAGCCGCTCTCGCAGCATCTCCGTGTTGGTGGCGCTGAATGGGGTGGCGCGCAGCTGCGGGCGGAGGATCCGTTCGGTGCTCGAGTAGTGCTCCCACACCGGCCCTGAGATGACCCAGCCCTCGTCGGCGCGGCCGAGGATGCCCACGACGTCGGCGATCACCTCCGCGACCACAGCCACGTCGTAGATCGTGAGGTCCCTTGAGCGCCGCAGCCCGTACGCCGCAGACATGTCCGTGGTTCCCAGCCGCACGGACAGGATCAGATCACGGCGGGCGCGCAGGAGGTCGCGCACGGCCAGGAGCGCCCGGGAACGGGTCTCGCGGTGGGTTGTCACCGGGTGTTCGACGATGGGCATGGCCCGCAGCGCGTGCTGGGTGTCCAGCTCGCGGTTGAGCCGGTCCAGCGCGTCGAGGAACCGCTCGCCGCGGCCCGAGGTGTTCTCGAACTTGGGCAGCACGAACCCGGTCAGCAGGTCCGCGGCCGGCCCGAGCCGCCGGCCCACTTCGAGCAGCTGCTCGGGGCTGCGCGGCCGGACGAACAGGAGCGGGAACCCGGCCGCCGAGGCCTCGTCCCGGCCTGCGAGGTCGGTCAGGGCGGTCACGACGTTGTCCTCGGCGTCCGCCACGCTCGCGTCCGCCACCGCGTCCTCGAGGCACAGGACGCCGCTCGCGCAGCCCGCCCGGGCGCGCTTGAGGACGGTGTCCGCGAGGCCGGGCCGGGTCCCGGGTGTGTACAGGGTCGCGCCAAGGCCCACCGCGAGGGACTGCGCGTCGGAGCCCCGCCCGAGCGGCTGCGGGGGCCGGGCGAACAGCCTGTCGCGGGCGCTTTCGGTCAGGAATGAGTAGTGCAGCACGGGTCCCCCAGATGTCGGTGCGGTACTAGCGCCGCGGGGCTCCCAGACCCACGGTCATCGTGAACGCGAACTCGCGCCAGATCTCGCCGTCGTCCCACTCTTCCGGGACCGACTCGGCGCGCAGCTCGATGAGCGCACCGATGCGGGTCGCGGTCAGGACCGTGCGCTGCCCGGGGCCCAAGGTGCCCTGGACGGCGATGGCCGAACCGTCGAACGTCTGGACCGTCATCGTCCCACCGGCCCCGATGAACAGGGCGCGGCGGAGCATGCGCACATGGCGCAGCACAACGACGGCGTCCCGATTAACGAAGCTCACGAGAGGCCGGTTCCCCGGGGTCGCGATCGGGGTCCCGATCTGCTCTCGGTGCACACTCTGCGCGCCGGTGGTGCGGTCCACGCCCTCCCAGGCGGTGCCGCGCGCGCCCGTGACGAACATCGACCCGATCCCGGACTGGCGCGGATTCAGGCGCACGACGGCGTCACTCGCCGAGAGCTGGTGCAGCCCGCCGAACGCGGGGGCCCGGTAGAGGCGCGACTCGGGCGTCAGCGCCGCTCGTGGTTGGCCCGCGGCCGGCGGCTGGGCGGAGCGCACTGGAGCTGCCTCCCGAGGGGCCGAGAGGTCGAGCCCGGCACTCGGCGGTAGGGCCGCGGGCGGCTGAGCCGCCACGGGCTGAGGAGTGCGAAGCGGGCTCGAGGCCTGGGGCACGGCGAGATCGAGGGGATCTCGACTGCGCTCGGCCGCCCGCTCGGGATCTCTGGGCCGCTCGACTGCCGGGACGTCGCGCACCCGCCGTGTCATGAACGGCACCTGCGAGCCGGAGAGTCCCTTCGTCACAGGTCGAGCCCGAAGTCGCGGGCCACCCCGGCCAGCCCGTTCTCGTAGCCCTGCCCGAGCGCGCGGAACTTCCAGTGCTCGCCGTGCCGGTAGAGCTCCCCGAACATCATGGCCTTGATCTTCTCGCCATGGATCTCGGGGAGGTCGAAGCGCAGGAGCTCGGAGCCGTCCGGCCGCGCGAGCCTGATGTACGCGCTGCGCACGGCCCCGAACGTTCCGGGTCCGCGGACCTCGGGGTCCACGTACGCGAGGAACGCGATCTTGGCGACCTCGGCCGGAACGAGCCCGAACTCGACGTCCACCTGCTCGGCGTCCTGCGCCGTGCCCTGCCCGGTGCCGTGCGCTGTGCCCTGCGCGGCATTCGGGCTGCTGGCGAAGCGCACGCCGCCGCCCGCCGTCGTGAGCTGATTGAAGAAGACGAGGTGCTCCGGCGAGAGGGCACGCCCGTCCTCCCCGCACACGATCGCAAGCGACGTCAGCTCGGACTGTGGTCCGTTGCTCGGGACCACCTGCCAGCCCATCGCCACCATCACCCCGGCGAGGCCCGGGTTCTCCGCCGTGAGCGGGGCGTTGCTGCCCGCGACCATCGTGGCCATCAGTGCGTCTCTCCTTCTGCGGGGCCGGGGGTGAGGCGGATGCCGCCCACATCGAACTTGTCCTGGAGGAACCGCCCGTGGACGCTCAGCTCGGCGATGGCCCCGGTGCGGACCTGGTGGTCGAGGTCGAGCGCGGTGGAGTGCAGGATGTCGAGCTGCTCGAGCAGCTTCTCCGACTCGGGGCTCGTGTCGGTGTGGGTCTCCGGAGGCAGGGCCCGGTAGACGCGCAGCGACGTGGGGAGATAGTCGGTGATGATCGCGTTGAGCAGGACCCGCTGTTCGGTCGAGGCGCCATGCTCGGCCACGTAGTCGATGAGGTTCGCGAGGAGGTCATCTGTCTGGCGCACGCGCGAGGACGCGAGGGTCGGCAGGACCGCTCCGGCCCGCCGGATCGCGCTGCGGAGCTCACCGAGCGTGGCGCGGGTCTGCTCGAGCTCCTGGGCCTGGGTGAGCGGCAGCTGCTCGTCGAGGATGGGGTCGGGATCGCGTCCGGCGCCCCCGAACAGCGACCCGAAGAACTTCGAGGCCATGCCTTCCAGCCTAGTCGCTGGGTCTGGGTCGGGGGATGCCTCTATGCCGTCAGCTGACGCCCTGCAGTCCTGCGACGTCAGCTCGCGTTAACCCGGTGTTCACCGGGGCGTCCGGTCGCGTTAACCCGGTGTTCACCGGGGCGTCCGGTCGCGCCGGTACAGTCCCACCGTCCAGCTACCACCCCAGCGCTGGCTGGCGCGCGCCGCAGTCGAAAGGTCCCCCGGCATGGGCAGACGAAGCACCTCTCCCGCGAGCCGCCGTGCCGCACGCCGCCGGCGGGCAGCCCTTCCTTGGGGCCGCATCGCGATCATCACCGGGACGGTCGCCGCGCTCGCGCTCTCGGGGATCCTCTGGCTCCCCTCGTTCTACGAGTCGCTCACGGTCAATCGGATCCCGACGGCCACGACGGCCAAGCTCACCGCCACCCAGCCCGCGGCGCCGCTGGCTGAGGACACCCTGCCCAGCTCCGCCGGCCCGGGCCCGTGCACGCGGCTCAACGTGCTCGCCTCGCCCGAGAACGCCGGGATGGTCCAGGCCGTCGCGGACGCGTACCGTGGCTCGGCGCGCGACGCCGGCGGGCACTGCGTGGACGTCAAGGTCGCCTCTCGGAAGTCGGGCCTCGCCGCCGACGACGCCGCGCGCGGCTTCGCGTCGACGCCCGCCGACCAGCAGCCCGCCGTCTGGATCCCCGACGCCTCGATGTGGCTCGCCACCGCGCGGGCCGGCGGCGGGCAGGGCGCGGCGATCGTCCCCGAATCGGGCCCCGGCATCGCGTCCACTGCCGTGGCCGTGGCCATGCCCGCGGAGATGGCCGCCGCGCTCGGCTGGGACGCCAAGGCGCCCACGTGGGCCGACGTGTACAAGGCCGCCTCGGACGCCCGGGGGTGGGAGCGTGCGGGGAAGCCCGAGTGGGGGTACTTCCGGATCGCGAAGGCCAACCCCTCCATGTCCAGCTCGGGCCTCTTCGCCCTTGCGACCGCCTACTCCGCCGCCGCGGGCCACGCCGGACCGCTCACGACCGCGGACCTCACCTCGAGCTTCGTGACCTCCCAGGTGCGGCTCGGCGAGAGCGCGACGAGCAGTTATCTGAGCACGCCCGCGCACTTCCTGAACTCGATCCGCGACGCCCCCGACACCAAGGCGGTCGCCGGCACACTCTCCGCCGTCATCACCGACGAGAAGTCCGTGTGGGAGTACAACCGCGGCATCACGAGCCCCGACGGGGTCACCCTCGCCAACGGTGCCCCGCCCAAGGTCCAGCTCACGCCGTACTACCCGTCCGACGGGGTGTACACGGCGGATTCTCCCGCTGTTGTCCTCTCCGCAGGGTGGGTGGGCGACGCCCAGCGGGCGGCCGGCGAGGACTTCGTACGGTTCGCCCGCACTGTGGAGGGCCAGGCCGCCGTGCGTGCCTCCGGCTTCCGGGACATCCGCGGCGAGGCGGACATCGCGGTGGCCGAGGCTGGCCACTACGGCACAGCGTCCAAGACCCTCGAGGCGCCCTCCGCCGAGCTGGTCACCGGGCTCCAGAAGGGGTTCGCGGCGGTGCGCAAGCCCGCCCGCGTCCTGTTCGCCGTGGACGTCTCGGGATCCATGCGGGACGAGATCCAGCCCGGCGTGACCAAGATCCAGGCCGCGAAGGACGCGGTCGAGGGCGCGCTTGCCCTCTTCGGCTACGACGACCAAGTGGGCATCGAAGGATTCTCCAACAGGGACGGCGGCGGGCTCGAGCCCGGCGTCGTGCAGCCGCTCGCGAGTGTCAAGGCGCAGCGCGAGTCGATCGCCGCGAAGGTGCGGGGCCTCACGCCCGTCGCCTACACGCCGCTCTATGAGGCCGTGGGCCTCGCCGTGGACACGGTGGCGACCGGGTACCGCTCCGACGCGCTCAACTCGGTGATCCTGCTCAGCGACGGCACGAATGACACCGCCCGGCCCGGCACGCTCGAGGACACGGTGGCCAAGCTCTCCCAGCAGACCGCCGCGGGCAAGCGGATCAAGGTCTTCACCCTCGCCTACGGGTCCCAGGCGGACACCGAGACCCTCCAGAAGATCGCCGCGGCCTCGGGCGGACAGTACTTCGACGCGACGGATCCCACCCGCATCCGAGACGTGCTCAAGGACCTGGCCGGCAGCCTGTAGCTTTGGGGCGCTCAGCCGCGCGGGGCGGTCCCGCGCCGTCGTGCGCGGGAAAGCGTAGGCTCGTGATATGCCGAAGAGCCGCACGCGCAAGCCGAAGAACACCCGCCCGCGCACCGCGACGTCCATGGGGGAGTACGAGCGGCGCCGCCGCCGTGTGGACCTCATGATCGACGGGCTCACGCCCGACTACATCGCATGGGCCTCACGTGGGGAGGACGACCTCTCCGCCTTCGCCACCGGGCAGCTGCTGGTGGTGAAGATGTTCGTCACCATCGTCTCGAGTCTGGGCAAGGGCGGCCCGTCGCTGCGTCTCGATCCCGACCACGTGGCCGGCTTCCTGCCGCCCTTCCTCGAGGACGTCGGGGCGGCCGCGTCGAGCGAGGAGCACGCCGTGGACGACCAGCGCTACGTGGTCGGCACGCTCGTCGACTGGCTCAGCTTCCTCGAGGAGACCGGCCGCTGGGAGGGCACCCCCGAGGAGCTTGAGGCGGTGGCCGAGGTGCTCGATGCCCAGGCTGAGGCTTTGGGCGGCATCGTCGACTCGAGCCCCCTCGATGGGCTCCCCGAGCCGACCGAGAGGAGGAGGCGGCCGAGTTCGCGACGAACGCGCCGTTCGTACGGCACGCTCTCGCGCTCCTGGAGTGGCTCGGAGACGGCCGCGAGGTGATGCCCGACGCCGGCCTGGACGCCTCAGTGCTCGCCTCCGCCGCCGCCGTGGTCGGGTCCGAGGAGCGGGCCCGTCGCCTCTGGGAGGCCATGGTCAACGCCGAAGTCGTGGAGCTTGACGGGTCGATCGCGCGTCCGGGCGAGGGCACCGTTGACCTCGGGAACTCGGACGGGCTCGGGCGGCTCGAGGCGCAGTTCCTCGGCACGGAGATCGTCGCGTCGGCGTGTACCGACGGCACCCCGGGCACGCTCGAGGGGGAGACCGCCGCGGTGCTCACCACGATCCTCAACGCCGCCGTCTACCAGGAGCCCTTCCCCCTCGAGGACGTCGCATCACTCGGAAGCGACCGGGCCGAGTCCGAGGCGCCACAGGAGGACCTTGGCGTCGAGGAGGAGCTCGGTCCGGACGCAAGCCAGCAGCTCAAGGGCCTCTCGGCGGCGCTCCTGGCAGAGATCGAGGAGCTCGAGGCGCTCGGGCTCGTCGACACGTCCGACGGCATGGTCGCCGTTCCCGTGGCCGCGCTTGACACCGTCTTCGAGGCCCTCCGCGACTACGAGGACTTCGACGAGGAGGACCTCGAGTCCCTCGAGGACGACTCGGTGCTCGAGGAGCCCGAGGACGCCGGCGAACCGGAGGCCTGAGCCAGCGGATCCTGACGCAGGCGGATCGGCTCAGGCGTTCCCCTCCTGCCGGCGCACGCGCTCGATGTACGGACGGGACTTCTCGAGCCCGGTCTCGAGCGCCTGCACGGTGCTCTCCATGTTCTTGGCGGCCTGGGACCGGAACGTGTCGATCGCGTCCATCGTCTGGTAGATGTTCGCGAACGCCTTCTCGAGGGTCTGCACCGACACCCCGGAGCTGGACGCCTGCTGGTGGATGCGCGCCGTCTGGTCCTTCAGCATCTCGGACGTCTTCAGGATCATGTTGTTCGTCGTCGTGTTGATCGCGTCGATCTGGTCGAGGACGAGCTTCTGGTTGGCGAGCGCCTGCGCGACGATCACGGCCGTGCGGAGGGCGCTGATCGTGGTCGTGCGGGCGCGGTCCACGCCCTTGATGAGCTCCGTGTTGTTCTTCCGGATCAGGTCGATTGCGAGGTAGCCCTGCACGGAGACGGCGAGCTGGGTGAGGATGTCCTGGCGGCGTTGCCGCACGGGGAACAGGACGTCGGACTCGAGCTGCTGCGCGTGCTCCGTCTGGCCGCTGCGGCGGACCTCGTCGATCTTCTCGACCGTGGCCTTGTCGAGCTCTTGGGCGAACACGGCGTACTCGGAGAGCTGCTTCATCGTCTCCCAGAGGTTCGTCTTCTCCTCGGCGAGCGACGCGTTGTCCTTCATGAGCGCGTCCTGGCCCGCCATGAGGGACTTGATGATCTTGTCCAGCTGCGTCTGCGCGCTCTCGTAGCGCTGGAAATAGCGCGCGAGCTTGTTCCCGCCCGGCACGAAGCCCAGGATCTTCTTGCTGACCGTCAGCTCCTGGTTCGGGGTGAGGTCCTCGACCGTGGTGCGGAGCTCGCCGAGCGTGGAGGCCACGTACATCTGGGCGCTGTTGCCGGACTTCTTGGCGCTCGCCATGGATGTGCTCGAGCGGTCGAGCATGCGGCTCGACGCGTCCGATGAAGCCACCATTTCCCGCCCGGCGAACCGGTTGAGGCCCTCGACCTTCTGCTGGAACTCGGGCTTCGCGAGTCCAGCGCCGCGATCTCCGCCACGAACGCCTTCGCCTGGCCGGCGATCTCGTGCTGGCGCTCGTCGCCGACGGGGACCATGCCCGGGGCCTGCTCCTCCTTGATAAGGGTGCGGCTCGGGGTGGGCGAGGGCGGGTTCTGCCGGTCAGCGATCTCCGCCACGCGCCTCGCCGGCCGGCGATCTCGTGCTGGCGCTCGTCGCGACGGGACCATGCCCGGGCCTGCTCCTCCTTGATACGGGTGCCGGCTCGGCGCCTGGAGCACGAGGGCGGCGTCTCGGTCTCGGTGGGGTCGGGAGGGGTCAGGGAGATGGACATCGCGATAGCTCCTGGGGTGGGTGGATGGGCTAGCAGCGGGCGGGTGTGCCGTGGTTCTCGGTCAGCCGAGGTTCACGCCGAAGTCGGCGGCGACGCCGGCCAGGCCGCTCGCGTAGCCCTGGCCCACGGCCTTGAACTTCCACTCGCCCGCGTTGCGGTACAGCTCGGCGAAGATCATGCACGTCTCGGCGGCGGCGTCCTCGGAGAGGTCGTAGCGGACCACCTCCGCGTTCGTGCCCTCGTTGACGATCCGGCAGTACGCCGAGCGAACCATGCCGAAGTTCTGCCGGCGCGCCTCGGCCTGATCGATGCTCACCACCACGACGATGCGCTCGATGTCCGCGGCGACCTTGGCGAGGTCGACGGCGATCTGCTCGTCGTCGCCCTCGCCCTCGCCGGTGCGGTTGTCACCCTGGTGCACCACCGAGCCGTCGGGCGTCTGCTTCTGGTTGTAGAAGATGAAATCGGCGTCCGAGCGCACCTTCCCGTTGGCGGCCACGAGCAGGGCCGAGGCGTCGAGGTCGAAGGCGTCGCCCGTCGTCGTGCGCGGATCCCAGCCGAGGCCCACGATCGCCTTGGTGAGGCCCGGGTCGGTCTTGGTGAGGGAGAGGTTCCCGCCCTTGGAAAGGGTCAGTCCTGCCATGTCAGTGCTCCTTCTCTGGGTGTCAGTCGAGGACGATGCCGAAGTCCGTTGCGACGCCGTGCAGGCCGGACGCGTAGCCCTGCCCGACGGCGCGGAACTTCCACTCGGTCCCATGGCGGTAGATCTCGGCGAAGATCATGCAGGTCTCGCTCGCGGCGTCTTCGGTGAGGTCGTAGCGGACGATCTCCTGATCGGTCGTGTCGTTGACGACCCGGCAGAACGCCCCGCGGACCATGCCGAAGTTCTGCCGGCGGGCCTCGGCCTGGTCGATCGAGACGACGATGACCACCTTCTCGACGTCGGCCGCGACCTTGGTGAGATCGATGAGGATCTGCTCGTCGTCACCCTCGCCCTCGCCGGTGCGGTTGTCGCCCTGGTGGATGACGGAGCCGTCCTTGGCCTCAAGCTGGTTGTAGAAGATGAAGTCGTCGTTGCTGCGGACCTTGCCGCGGGCCGAGATGAGCAGGGCGCTCGCATCGAGGTCGAACATCTCGCCCGCAGTGGTGCGCGGGTCCCAGCCGAGGCCGATCATGGCCCGGGTCAGGCCAGGGTCCGCCTTGGTGAGGGAGAGGTTGCTGCCCTTGCTGAGGGTGAGGCTTGCCACGGTGCTCCTTTGTCTTCTCGTGTACTACAGGACGGCGGCCGAGGCCCCGACGAGGTCGCCGACCGTCCGGCCGTTCGCCGGCTGGCCGATGGCCGTGAACTTCCAGCCTGCACCCTCGCGGGACAGCTTGGCCATGATCATGCCCGTGTAGGGGCCCTGCTCGGTGAGGGTGTACCGCGCGACCTCGGGGCTGCCCGCCACCGAATCGTCCACGACGCGGCAGAACGCGTTCTGGACCTGGTTGAACGTCTGCTGCGAGTAGCTCGTGATGACGAAGACGATGTGCTGGACCGCGCCGTTGACTCCGGGCAGGTTGACCATGATCGTCTCGTCGTCGCCCTCGCCGGCCCCCGTGAGGTTGTCGCCCGTGTGGCGCACCGAGCCGTCCTTGCTCGCGAGCTGGTTGAAGAACACGGTGTCGAGCGGCTGGCCGCCCGCGTTGTACAGGATGGCCGAGGCGTCGAGGTCGATCTCCGCGGCGCCGCCGCCGAACAGGCTCCCGAGGAAGCCCTTGCGCGGCTGCTCGACGGCGTCCCAGCCCAGGCCCAGGCGGACCTGGGTCATGCCCGAGCCGTCCTGCTTGGTCAGCGAGAGGCCCTGGCCCTTCTGCAAGCTCAGTCCCACAGTGTGCTCCTAACGTTGTCTCTCTGAAGGTGTGCGGTGCGGTTGGTGCGGTTCGGTCTGGTCACGCCGTGTGCGCGTGCTCGGGTTCTAAGGCCTTGCGCTTGTTCCGGCGGATGGAGGCAAGGAACGCCGCGCCGATGAAGAACACGCCGATGAGCCCCGTGACGACCTCGTTGACCTCGATGCCGATCGTGATGAGGAGGATGACGGCGAGGGCGCCGATCGCCCAGTGGGCACCGTGGTCGAGGTACTCGAACTCGTCGAGGGTGCCCTGGCGGACCAGGTAGACCGTGAGCGAGCGGACGAACATCGCGCCGATGAGGCCGAGGCCCAGCGCGATGATGATCGGATCGGACGTGATCGCGAACGCGCCGATGACGCCGTCGAACGAGAACGACGCATCGATGACCTCGAGGTACAGGAACAGCATGAACGCGGCCTTGCCGGCCACGTGGACCGCCTTGTTCTGGCCCTTGCCGTGGGTTCCACCAGCGGCGGTCGGGATGTCGTCGGCGTCGATCTCACCGCTCTCATCCGTGTCGAAGAGCTCCCCGAGCCCCTGGACGAGGAAGTACGTGACCATGCCGAAGATGCCGGCCATGAGGACGCCACCCTGGAGCTCGGGGCCGGAGAGCTGGCCGATGATGCCGAGTGCGAAGAGCCCGACCACCAGCGAGGCGCCGTTCATCTTGCCGACCTTGGCCAGCGGCATCTCGAGCCAGTGGAGCCACTTGATCTCGCGGTCCTCGAAGAAGAAGTCGAGGAAGATCATCAGGAGGAAGATCCCGCCGAACGCGGCGATCTGCGGGTGGGCGTGGTGGAGGATGTAGGCGTAGCTGCCGGGCTCGGTGATGGGGCCCTTTGCGAGCGCGAGCTGGACGGCCTCGACAGGGTTGAGCTTGGCGGTGAGCCCCACGATCAGCAGCGGGAACAGCACGCGCATGCCGAACACGGCGATGACGATGCCCACGGTGAGGAACATCTTCTGCCAGAACGGATTCATGCGCTCGAGGATGCGGGCGTTCACCACCGCGTTGTCGAAGCTCAGGCTCACCTCGAGGACGCCGAGGACGAGCGAGAGGAAGAGGGCCTGCGGGCCCCCGTAGAGGAAGGCCGCGACGAGCGCAACGGCGCTCACGCCGAATGACCAACCGAAGGTTCTCAGAAACACGTGGTGCGCAGAGCTCCTGGTTCAGGCCCGGGGTGCCGGGCGGCAATCTGTGGCTGCGCAGCCTTCAGGAGCGGTTCCCCCAAGACCAGCCACGGCCATTATGTCGCGGCCCCCCGACAGTTCTGTACCCCGGCCCTCTGCAGCCTCTTCGGCTTCAACGGACCGTGTGCCCGGCAGGTTCCCCGCGCCATGGGCGTTCTCGCCGACAGCGAACGGAGCCGATCTTCCCTTCGACGGGACCAAATCGGCCACACGGAAGGAGAAGGCCATTCCGGCTCAGGAGCTCCGGGGCCGCGCCGGTAGACTGATCTGCCGTGCCAGAACCGCAGCCCGTGCCCCGTCAGCCGGCAACGGGTGTGCCATCCTCGGCCGCGCTCGCGAGGCTCGCAGAGCTCGAGTCCCTCCATCGAGGTCCGGCGTGGGCCCTGACCCGATCTGCCCCGTGGACGATCGCCGCACTCCAGACCGCATTCACCCGCAACCGGCCCCACGTGGAGCTCGAGCAGTTCCACGAGGAACTGGACGGGTTCCTCGCAGATCTCCGAGCGCACGACGCCGCGCTGGGCGCCCCCGCGACGGCCGGAACCGCGGGGGGGAGGGCCATTGCGGACGACTGGACCCGGCGCAGGTTCCTCACCCGACGGGCGCAGGGCGGCCGCATCGTGTACGAGCTCACCGAGGCCAGCGCCCGCGTGCTCGTCTTCCTCGAGTCCCTCTCTTCCGACCGCTCCACCCTCACCGGCTCGCGGCTCGGCACGCTCCTCGGGGACGTCGAGCGGCTCGCCCGAGAGACGAACCCGGACACGAGCGCGCGGATCGAGGCCCTCGAGGCGGAGATCGAGGAGCGGCTCGAGCTCGTGCGCGCGCTGAGGGCGGGGGAGCAGTCCGGGAGCCTCGACGATGAGACCGCGCTCGAGGCGGCAGGGAACATCCTGGACCTCGCAGCCGGCGTGCCCGCCGACTTCAAGCGCATGCGCGCCGCGATCGAGGACTCCGTGGGCGAGCTGCGCAATCAGATCATCGAGGAGTCGCTGACCAAGGGCGCCACGATGGCCCAGGTCCTTGAGGCGGACCGGCGGCTGCGGGCCTCGAGCGAGGGCCGCACGTTCCGCTCGTTCACGGCGTTCCTCGACGACCCCGAGCAGCAGCTGCGCTTCCGTGCCGCGATCGGAGAGGTGCTCTCTCGGGACTTCGCGGATGGCCTCGACCATGAGGAGCGCGAGACCCTCCGCAACCTGGTCGCGGAGCTGCGCGAGGCGAACGCCCAGATCCAGCGCATCTACGGCAAGCTCTCCGAGAGCCTCAATACCTACGTCCAGAGCGACGACTACCGCCAGTCCGTCCGTCTGCGCGAGGCGATCCGCCGGGCGGAGCAGGCCGTGCGCCGTCTGACGTACGTGCGCGAGGAGTCGGGTTTCGCGCCCGCTCCTGAGCTGTTCGGTGCCGAGTTCGAATCGCTGTCCATGGTGAAGCTCTTCGACCCTGACGAGCTCGCGCCGCCGCCGCGCCTCGCGGACCCGATCAGCTTCGGGAGCGATGACCGCGCACGGTCCGCCCGGACCGCGAAGGCTCGGGCCGGTACGCTTCGGGAGGCCGTGGCGGTGGCACTCGAGGCAGGGCGCGGCCGCGCCGAGATCAGCGGGATCTGGTCCCAGCTGCCCGCCGAGGAGCAGCACATTAACTCGATCCGCGCGCTTCTCGGCCACCTGCTGCAGGAGGGCGTGCGCCTTGACCGGGGTGTCTGGGCACCGCTCGAGTTCGGACAGGTCGACGGCACGCGCCGCACCGCCTATGTCCCCCACGCGACCGTCGTCCGCGAGCAACCGGAAATCCCGACCCGCGAGGAGGAGAACTAGTGGACACCACCGCCGAGATCGGGTCCCCTGACGCCGAGATCGGGGCCCCTGACGCCGAGATCGGGGCCTTCGCCCCCAGCGCCGCCCTCTACGACGGCGACACGGGCGTGCTTCCCCTCAAGGTCCGGCACGTCCTGGTCCGCCTCCTCAAGGGCCCGTATCTCGACGGCATCCGCGACGAGAAGGCCTGGACCACACTCCTTGACCATCAGGACGTGCTTCGCTCGCGGCTCTCCGAGCTCTTCCTTCGCCTCCAGATCGACCATGGGCGCAAGATCGCCGTCCTGCGCCCGGTGGATCCGGAGCTGCTGGGCACGGCGTCGCGCGCCACGGTCCTGCGGCAGCAGCGCACCCTCAGCCGCGTCGAGACGATCCTCCTTCTGCGGCTTCGCCTCCTGCTTGACCGGCACGTCACCGCCCAGACCGAGCCGACGGTCACGCTCGAGGAGCTCGCCGACGTCGTGGCCCATTACCAGCCAGCCGAAGAGCAGGACGCCCTCCGCGACACGGACACGGTGAACCGCGCCGTCGCGAAGCTCCAGGCCCGTCGCCTCCTCATCCCGACCGCCCTCGACGACGTCTACCTCATCTCCAACGCCCTCCCGCTTGCGCTCCCCTTCGAGAACATCGGCGACGTGACCCGACACCTCGAAGCCGTCGTCGCTGCGGGCCCGGAGCGGACCGGAGGCGCGCACGACGGCGCCCTGCCCGACGACGGCGGTCAGCTCGCCTCGGGCGTCGAGGAGGACAGATCCCCCGACCTCGGCGGGGAAGGACCAGAAGAACAGACCGAGGAGGAGGTCAACCCGTGAGCGTCGCGGCCATGCTCCCGCTGGGCACGGACATCAACCCCGGCCAGTACCGCCTGAGCCTCGTCCAGGTGGTCAACTGGGGAACGTTCCACGGATCCCACACGATGCACGTGGACCGGGCGGGCACCATGCTCACGGGCAACTCCGGCGTGGGGAAGTCCACGCTGTTCGACGCGATCGCCCGCGTGTTCGACGCCCGCCCGCGCTCCAACGAGGCGGCCGCGGCCCGCACGGGCACCTCCGAGGACCGCCGCACCACGTACACGTACATGCGCGGCAAGGTCGGCGACGTCGCGGTGGGTGAAGGACGGGCGAGCGCGTTCCAGCGCCCGGGGGCCACCTGGAGCGCCGTCGCGCTCACGTTCAGCAACGCCGCCGGCGCCGCGTACACCCTCTCGGCACTGTTCGACCTGCCCAAGAACGGCACCGAGTCGAGCCTGGGCCGGTTCTACCTCATCGACTCCGTCCCGCTGGACGTGCAGGCGGTCGAGGGCCTCACCGGCCAGGGAGAGAGCCGACGCTTCACGAAGTCGGCCCTCGAGGTGCTCTTCCCGGACGCCCAGGTGTTCGACGTCCACAAGACGTTCGCCGAGCGGTTCCGCCGTCTCCTGGGCATCTCGAGCGACCAGGCCCTCCCGCTCCTGCGCGTCATCCAGTCGGGCAAGGGCCTCGGCGGGAGCGTCAACAGCTTCTTCCGCGACCAGGTCCTCGACGCGCCCGCCACGCTCGCCGCCGCGGACGAGGTGGTCGAGGAGTTCTCCAACCTCATGTCCATCCGCGGCCGGCTCGAGGACGTGCGCCTCCAGCGCGACCAGCTGGCCCCCGTCCCCGCCCTCAACCAGGAGTACGAGGCCGCCCAGGCCGAGGCCGCGCGCCTGCGGGACCTCGCCGACGAGCCGTTCGACGCCGTGCGCCAGGCCCACAGCGTGGCCGTCCAGGAGCGGCTCATCACCGGGATCCGGACGCGGGCGCAGGCCAAGGCCAAGGAACTCTCCGCCGAGCGCCACCGCCGCGAGGCCCTCGCCGCCGAGCTGCGCTCCCTCGAGGCCGAGTACAACAACGCCGGCGGAAACCAGATCTCCACGCTCGAGCAGGCCCGCGACAACGCGGCCGTTGGCCTGCGACTGCGCCGCGAGGTGGAGGCCGCCGCGAAGGCGGGGATGCACGACGCCGGCCTTGACCTCCCGCTCTCGGCCGAGGGCTGGGCGGCCGCTCGCCGGCAGGCCGTCGAGGCTCTCGCGCGGCTCGAGGGCGGCGCGGAGGCCCTCAGGGAGGCGCGCTTCGGTGCGTTCGAGGCCCAGGCGACCGCGAAGCGCGAGCTCGCCGAGGCCCGCACGGAGCTCGCGGCCATGTCGGCCAGCAAGAGCCTCCTGCCCCAGCATGCCCTGTCCAACCGCGCTGCCATCGCCGGGGCGCTGGGTGTGGGGGAGGATGAGCTGCCCTACGCCGGCGAGCTGATCGACCTCGCGGAGGGCCACGAGGCCTGGCGTGCCGCGGCGGAGCGGGCCCTGCGCCCGCTCGCCACGACGCTCCTCGTCCCCGGACGGCATTTCGCGGCGGTGACCCGCTGGCTCGATGCGAATCCCGTGCGGGGGGCACTGCGCGCCGTCGACCTCTCCTCCCGCGTCCCCGGCGCGGAGCTCGCCCTCGAATCGGTGGGTGGGCGGGACCTCCTGACCAAGCTGGACATCCTCGACTCCGGCGAGCACGCCGAGGCGGGTGCGTACGTGCGGGAGCGGATCGCCGTCGACTTCGCGTACAGGTGCGTCGAGGACCCTGACGAGCTCGCCGGGCTCGAGCGAGGCCTGAGCCTCGGCGGCGTGGTGAAGCGCGGCCGAGGTACGGTCGAGAAGGACGACCGCTTCGCGGCCCGCGCCGACTTCGTCCTCGGCTTCGACAACGCCTCCAAGGTCGAGCTCGTCGCCGCCCGGGTGCTCGAGCTCGAGGCCGCTCTGGCACGCGCCGCCGAGGCCGCCCAGGCGAGTGAGGACTCGCACCAGGACCACGGCCGCCGGGTCGAGGCGCTGCGCCGGGTTGCCGGCGACGAGCGGGCCTGGGAGGACGTCTCCACCGAGGCCGCCGCCCAGGAGCTCGCCCGCATCGAGAAGCGACTCGAGGACGCCCTCGCCGCGCAGACCGACCTCGAGCCGCTGCGCGCGAAGGTCGAGGCCGTCCGCGCGGACCACCAGGCCTCCACCGAGGCCGCGGCCGTGCTGCAGAGCGAGTACCGCCAACTTGACTCCCAGCTCGCCAGCGCCGACCGGCTCCTCGAGGCCGCGCGGACCCTGCTGGCGGACGCGCCGCCGTCGGCCGCCGCGACCGGCACGCTCGCTCCGCTGTTCGCCGAATTCGGCCAGCCCGAGGACCAGTCCGACCTCGAGCGGATCGCCGCCGAGGTCCACGCACGCCTCGCCTCCCGCGTCCACGCTGCGGAGAGCCGCGGGCAGGCCGCCGCCGAGCGGCTGACCCGCATCTTCGAGCAGTTCCAGCGCGACTGGGGCTCCGTCGTCTCGGCCGACCACGGCACCTCGATCGGCGCCGCGGCCGCGTTCGAGGCCCGCTACCACCAGATCGTCTCCGAGGGCCTGCCGGCACAGGAGGCGCAGTTCCGGGAGTTCTTCGCGCAGCGCACGCACGAGTCGTTCTCCACGCTCCTGCACCTGCTCGACGAGGAGCGCCGCGGCATCGCCGCCCGCATCCTGCCGCTGAACTCGATCCTCGCCGGCGTCGACTTCCACGACGGCTCGTACCTCGAGCTCGACATCCGGCAAACCGTCCCGGCGTCCGCGAAGCAGTTCAAGGAGGCGATCGTCTCGGCGCTCAGGGCGCGCCACGCGCCGTCGTCGGGGAAGGGGGCGCCCGGCGGGGGCAGCTCACCCGCCGCTGCCGGGGCGAAGCACGACGACGACCAGCTCACCATCCGCTACAAGACCCTCGAGGCGCTCGTGAAGCGGCTGGCGTCGCAGACGCCCGAGGACCGGCGGTGGCGGGCCGAGGTCTTGGACACGCGCACGCACGTGTTCATCTCGTGCAAGGAGCACCGGGTGTCGCGAGACACCACGAACGGCACGCCGGACGGCCCGCGGGACGAGGTGTTCGTGCACGCGGACACCGGGAGCATGTCCGGCGGCGAGCGGCAGCGCTTCACGGCGTTCATCATGGCTGCGGCGCTGAGCTACCAGCTCGGGATCGCCGAGCAGGGGTTCACGAGCTACGGGACCGTGATGATGGACGAGGCGTTCGTGCTTGCGTCCGAGGAATTCGCCGGCCAGGGCATCGGGGCGCTGCACGAGTTCGGATTCCAGCTGCTGCTCGCGGCGCCCGAGAACGTCATCGACCTCTCGCGCTACCTCGGTTCCGTGACGGAGATCCTGCGGGACAAGCGGACCAACCGGTCGGGCCTCATCGAGACGCCGGCAGGAAACGATGGACGCAGCGATCCGGGGGGCCCGCGGTCACAGGCGAACCCCGTGGACATCGTGCTTCGCTGATGCGCAGGGCCGCGGGCCTCGGCCGTCAAGGCCGTCGCCTGCGTGGCCCGCCGGTCAGGGCGTCGCTCAGGCAGTGTCCAGCAAGCTCGGAGACTGGCTGGCTAGGGTGGGCCAGCGCGCCCTCCGGGGCGCCCCAACCACTCGGGAGGTACGCCGTATGCGCAGGTCTGACGACGCCCCCTATCGCAACCTGTACCAGAAGTCCCTCGCCTATGACCGGCGCTGGATCTACAGACGACGGCGCGTGGCCGTCTTCGCGGGGGTCGTCGCCGTCGCGCTCGTGCTCGGCGCCGGGATCTGGGCCGCCGCGACCTACTTCGGGTTCGAGAACGGGATCCGCCGGTCCCAGGCCCTCGAGGGCGGCGCGGGCCTCGACCAGGACGTCAACATCCTCCTCATGGGCCTCGACAGCCGCCTCGACGAGAACGGGAAGCCGCTGAGCCAGGAGGAGTACGACGCCCTGCACTCCGGCTCGGCGAATGACGGCGGGTACAACAGCAACGTCCTCATGGTGCTGCACGTGCCGAAGGACGGCAGCCAGGCGACGATCATCTCCATCCCGCGTGACGACTACGTTGACCTTGCGGGCGCCCCGGACGGCGTGAAGCAGGGCAAGGTCAAGCAGGCCTACGGGTACGCCATGGACCAGTCCATGCGGGAACTCACCGCGAACCCGGGCGGCAAGAGCCAGGACCAGATCTATCAGGAGGCCCGGGACGCAGGCCGCAAGGCCGAGATCAAGACGGTCGAGGACTTCCTAAACATCAAGATCGACCACTTCGTCGAGGTGACCATGGCCGCGTTCCTCTCCGTCGCGAAGGCCGTCGCGCCGATCACGGTGTGCCTCCAGGAGGCCACGAAGGACACGTACTCCGGCGCCGACTTCAAGGCCGGCGTGCAGCAGATCGACGCCCAGCAGGCCGTCGCGTTCGTGCGGCAGCGGCGCGATACCTCCGGCTCGGGGGTGTCCCTGACCGACCTCGACCGTGCCCGGCGCCAGCAGGCGTTCATCTCCTCGCTTGCCACGCAGCTCAAGCAGCGCGGCACGATCACGGACGTCGGGAAGGTCACGGGCATCCTCGACGCGCTCAAGGGCAAGATGGCAGTGGACCAGGGCCTGAACCTCA
The DNA here is from genome assembly GCF_020886775.1 of Sinomonas cyclohexanicum. Lineage (GTDB taxonomy): Bacteria > Actinomycetota > Actinomycetes > Actinomycetales > Micrococcaceae > Sinomonas > Sinomonas cyclohexanicum. The sequence continues at coordinate 3,890,083 of NZ_AP024525.1, read as the reverse complement.
TCGACTTCGGGCTCAAGGCGAAGCAGCTCTCGGACAACAAGATGAAGTTCGTCACCTTGCCGATCGTCGGGTTCGGCTGGTCCGATACGGGCGAGTCCGTGAACATCGTGGACAAGGCCGCGGTCCAGTCCCAGGTCGCGGACCTGCTCAACCCCAAGCCGGCGCAGTCCGCCCCGCAGACCGCTGCGCCGCAGTCGTCCGACGCCGCTGCGCCCGCCCAGCCGGCGCCCGCCCAGTCGCAGCAGGCCGCGCCGCAGCAGGCATCACCCTCGCCGTCGGCGACATTCAACGCCGGCGACTGGTCCGACGCGCTCCTCGGCGGAGGGGTCCCGTGCGTCAAGTGAGGTGGCCACACAACCGGTGAGGCACGGCCGCAGCTCTCGTTGCCTGCCGTTCACCGGGAGGTCGGCTGCTGGTGGCCTCCCGTCTCTAGGCTTCCGGCGTGGCCTCTAGCGTTCGACCGCCTCGGAGGCGGTTCGTCGCCCTGGGCGACTCCTTCACCGAGGGCGTCGGGGACATGAACCCGATGCTCCCCAACGGCGTGCGCGGGTGGGCGGACCGGGTCGCGGAGAAGCTCGCGAAGACGGAGAAGGGGTGGGAGTACGCCAACCTCGCCGTCCGGTCGAAGCGTCTGCGCCACATCGTGGCAGACCAGCTCGAACCCGCCCTCGCCATGGAGCCCACCCTGGTCACCCTCTACGCGGGGGGCAACGACATCCTCGACCTCGGCACCGACATGGACCAGCTCCTCCAGGAGTACGAGGCACTGGTCCGCGCGCTCGCTGGCACGGGGGCCACGCTCGTGCTGTTCACCGGCTACGACGTGCGGGTCAACCCCCTCCTGGAGCCCCTCAGGCACCGCAACTGGCAGTACAACGAGCGCGTCCGCAGGCTGGCGCGCGAGCTCGACGCCGTCCTCGTGGACTACTGGTGCTTCGATGAGTATGCCGACCGGCGCATGTGGGACTCCGACCGGCTCCACATGTCCAAGGCCGGGCACAAGTTCCTGGCCCGCCGCATCCTCGACCAGCTCGGCTACCCGCAGAGCCTCAAGCCGCGGGACCGGGAGGCACCCACACGGCGGAACCCGCGCGAGTGGCTCGCAGCCCAGCGCGCGTGGCTGGGCGACTGGGTCGTGCCGCTGATCGGGCGCAAGATCCGTGGCGTCACGCTCGGCGACCAGCTCCTGCCCCGATGGCCGGACCCGGTGAAGGTCCCCCGCAAGGGAGGCCTGCGGCGCTACGTCGAAGATCACCCCGAGGCCCTCGCGAACACCCCGGACTGGGCGCGGTAGCCTGCACGAGGCCCCACGGTGGGCGCCGTGGTGGGCACCGTGGTGGGCGCAGCGGAGGGCGGGGTAACGCGGGAGCCGCCGCGCGGCGTCGTGCGTGATGACGCCGTAGGCTTGGCAGGTGCCTGACGCCTCAACCACGCTTCCGCCATGCCCCTGCGCCCGCTGAACGGCCACGGGGGCGTCAGGGCGCCGTGGCTCCTGGTGCTCTCATTCCTGTCGATGACCGCCCCGCTCGCCACGGACCTGTACCTGCCGAGCTTCCCGCGCGTGCAGCAGGAGTTCGCGGCGACGGCCTCCGGGGTGCAGCTCACGCTCACCGGGTTCCTCCTCGGCATGGCGGCGGGGCAGCTCGCGTTCGGGTCGATCTCGGACAAGTTCGGGCGCATGAAGCCGCTCCTCGTCGGCAACGCTGGCGCGATCCTCGCCTCCGTGGTGGCGGCGCTCGCGCCGAACCTCGAGGTGCTCATCGGGGCCCGCCTGGTCCAGGGGATCTGCGGCGCTGCGGGGATCGTGATCGCCCGGGCCATCATCGTGGACCTCACCCACGGCTCGGAGACCCCCCGCACTCTCAGCCTGCTCATGACCGTCAACGGCGTGGCGCCCGCGGTCGCGCCGTCGATCGGCGCCCTGCTCGAGGACCCCATCGGCTGGCGTGGCATCATGTGGACCCTGGCGGCGCTGTTCGCGCTCATGATGCTCAGCGTCTCATTCGTGGTGCGGGAGACCCTGCCGCCCGAGAAGCGCGGCGGGCACGGGATCGTCGGCGGGTTCGCCCAGCTGTTCAAGGTGCCCCGCTACCTCGGGTACGCGGCCCTGTTCGCGACCGCGTTCGCGGCCATGATGAGCTACATCCCGGCCTCGCCGTTCGTGTACCAGGTGGTGATGGGCCTGCCGCCGATCGCGTACGGCGCGCTGTTCGGGCTCAACGCCGCGGGGCTCATCATCGCCGGGTACATCTCCTCGCGCCTGGTCAGGCGGATCCCACCGGAGCGGATCGTCGGGGTCGCCGCGCCGCTGCTGCTCGTGTTCTGCCTGCTCACCCTCGTCCTCGCGCTCGCGCCCGGGCCACGGTGGGTCCTCGCCGTCCCGATCTGGTGTGCGGTCACGAGCGTGGGATTCATCATGGGCAACGCCTCGGCCCTCGCGCTCGGGGCCGTACGGCACGTCTCCGGGAGCGGCTCGGCGCTGCTCGGCGCCGCGCAGTTCGTCTTCGGGGCCATCGTCTCGCCGCTGTCCGGGCTCGCGGGGGAGCACACGGCCGTGCCCATGGCCGTGGTCATGACCGTCGCGGCCGGCGTCGCCGCGGCGCTCGCCCTGGCCCTCCGCAGCCGCCGGCCCGCCCAGGTGGCCTGACGGCCACGCGCCTGGCATCCCGCTAGCCGCAGGCGTCGATCTCCTCCTGGACCTTGCGCCCGTAGTGCCTCACGACGTCGTCGAACGCCCAGCGCGGTGCGAGGAGGTCCATGGTCCGGACCGCCTCCGCGAGCCCGAACATGAGCGCGCACACGACGGCGGCGTGTCGCCTCCCTGGGGTCGTGTCGCCGATGAGCTCGGCGGACCACCGGAGCACGTCGGCGCTCGCCTCCTCGCGCGCGGCGGCGGCGTCGGGGGCCTCCCGGACGTTGCGGGTGATGGCGAGCCACGGCTCGGGCAGCCCGCGCTCGCCCCGCATGAGCACGCGGAACACGAGCGCCTCCCCGAGCTCGGCCCGGGGCACGCGCAGCTCGTGCGTGAGCGGATCCTCGGGCTTGGTCTGGGCGAAGAGGCCCTCCTTGGAGCCGAAGTGCTTGATGACCAGGGCCGGCGAGCACGACGCCGCCGCGGCAATGTCCCGCACCGTCACGGCGCGGTAGCCGCGCTCGGCGAACAGGGTCCGGGCAGCGTCCAGGATGGCGTCGCGTGCGCTGTGTTGGCCGGGCTCCCGGTGCTGGCTCGGCTCTCGGTGCTGGCCGGGGTCGCCCGCGTTCACGCCGTCACCCAGTCGAGCTGCTGGGACCGGGTCTCGACGTTGACCTTGCGGGCCTGGGCCTGCTCTGTCGTGGGGTCGAGGAGGCTCACGACGTACCGTCCCGCGGGCGGGAGCCTGAGCCGGTAGGCGCCGTCGTCGTCCGTGTGGGCCGTGCCCTCGAAGACCCCGTCCCAGCCCACCACGGACAGGACGGCGCCGCGTACGGGCGAGCCCCCGGCGTCGTGCACCACCCCGTGGAGCGCCTGCTCCTCGCCGAGCGACAGCTCGTGCGCGACCTCAGGCTCCAGCCGGATCACCTGCGCCGACGGCGCCCACCCCGGCGCCGTCGCGACGGCGAGGTAGGTGCCCGCGGCGGGCACCGCGACCGAGAACGCCCCGTCCGTGTCGACGCGCGCCCAGTCCATCGGCTCGCCGTCGAGGGTCAGGATGGAGACGAGGCCGCGGCTCGCGGGGGCCTCCGCGCCGGTGCGGAGCATGCCGCGCACGACGACGTCCCCTCCTTCGCGGGCGGCGTGGGTTGCCGCTGGGGCCGGCTTGGGGACGAACCACACGAGGCAGATCGAGCCGAGGGCGGCGATGCAGGCCATCCAGTACACGCCGTGGAACGCCTCGACCGCGGGGAGTCTGACCCCGCCGACCTCCATCGTGACGTTGGCGAGGAACGCGGCCACCGCCGCGCTCGAGGAGGAGGTCCCGACCGCGCGCAGGAGCGTGTTGAGTCCGTTGGCCGCCGCGGTCTCGGTCACGGGGACGGAGCCCATGATGAGGGTCGGCATGGGCGCGTACGCGATAGCGGTGCCGATGCTCACGATCGTCGCTCCGATCGCGATCTCGAGCACCGAGTTCGAGAAGAACACGCGGACCACGTAGCTCGCGGCGAGGATCGCGGCGCCGATCATCAGGGTCAGGCGTCCGCCGAGGCGGTTGATCATGACGCCCGAGACCGGCGCGAAGAGCGCCATGACGAGCCCCGACGGGATCAGGACGAGGCCGGCTTGGAGGACCGTGAGGCCGAACCCGTAGCCGGTCGCGGCGGGGAACTGGAGCTGCTGCGCGGCGAGGAGGAGGTTCGCGAACATGGAGAACCCCACGAGGATGGATGCGAGGTTGGTCAGCAGGACCGGGCGGCGGGCGGACGTGCGCAGGTCCACCATGGGGGCGCCGATCCTCAGCTCGTACGGGAACCAGACGGCGAGGAGGGCGGCGGCGCCGATGAACAGGGCCCACACCCCGGGACTGCCCCAGCCCCACGAGCCGCCCTTCGTCACGGCGATCAGGAGCGCCGTGAGTGCCGCGGAGAGGAGCGCAGCGCCGACCAGGTCGAAGCGTCCGGGCGTCTTGACCCGGGACTCCGGGATGAAGGCGGCGATCGCGGCGAACATCGCGGCGCCCGCGGCGGCCGCGATCCAGAAGATGCTGTGCCAGCCGAGGTTGTCGAAGATGACGCCCGCGAGCGGCATCCCAAGAGCGCCGCCGATGCCGAGGGTCGCGCTCATGAGGGCGACGGCGCTGCCCACCTTCTTGGGCGGGAGCTCGTCCCGCATGATGCTGATGCCCACGGGGATGAGCGCCGTCGAGAAGCCCTGGAGCGCTCGCCCGACGACGACCCACCCGAAGCCCAGCCCGATCCCCGCGACGATGGACCCGCCGATCATTACGCCGAGGCACACCAGCATCATGAGCTTCTTGCCGAACATGTCTGCGAGCTTGGACACGATCGGCGTCGCGACCGCGGAGACCAGCAGGGTCGCGGTCACGAGCCATGAGGCGTCGTCGGAGGAGACGCCCAGGATCTTGGGGAAATCGGGCAGCAGCGGGACGACGAGCGTCTGCTGCAGCGCCACGAGTGTGCCGGACAGGGACAGGACGAGGGTCAGGAGCCAGGAGGGGCGGGTTCTCACCTGTCAAGTAAACACGCGTTCACCCTCGAAGTAAACGCGTGTTCACCGGGCCTCGCTGCGGGCGCGCCGCGGTGAGGGCGGGGAGCGGCGCCCTACTGGCCCAGATCGGCGGGGGTGAAGCTCCACAGCTCGGCGGAGACGCCCACGGGGCGCTGTGCGCCGGCAGGCGAGTGGCCGCCGTCCGCCGCAGCGGCGCCGTGGTTCGTGGTGCCGCCGTCCGCCGCAGCGGCGCCCTCGGCACCCGCACCAGCAGCGTCCGCGGCCCCGCCATGCCGCCCGTGGCCCTGGCCGAATGAGGCCGAGTTCCGCCACGCCTCGAAGCTCTCCTCATCGGCCCAGCGGGTCACGACGAGCCAGACGTTGCGTCCGTCGGTGGGCTGCAGCAGCTCGAAGCCCTCGAACCCCGGGACGCCGTCCACGGCGCCGGCGCGGGCGGCGAAGCGGCGGGCGAGCTCGTCGCCGGAGTCGGCGGGGACGGTGATGGCGTTGATCTTCACAATGCTCATGCGCCGATCCTCGCAGGTCACACTGGCCGCCGCCTGAACATGACGCCGCAGTCTGGCGCCTCACCTGACGGGCTACGCTGGTCCGGGACCGCGTCATGGGGGCGCGGCGGCACGGCGAAGGGGACCACCGTGGATTTCATGACCGGCCCGCTGAGGTCACGCGTCGCGGGTCAGGCCGTCATGGTTGAGACGCTGCGGCTCCAGTCCGGTACGCCCCGCCGGCGCGGGCTCGCCCGGCTGTTCGGCGCGAACCCGCTCGCCCCCGAGGCCCGCAGCTGGTACTCCGGCGCGGTGGGGGAGATGCGCGTGGCCCGCGCCCTGGCCAAGCTGGGCCCCGAGTGGCACGTGCTCCACTCGATCCCCGTGGGCACGCGTGGCGCGGACATCGACCACCTCGTGATCGGCCCCGGCGGCGTCTTCACGCTCAACACGAAGAACCATGCGGGCAAGGACGTCTGGGTGGCCGGCAGCGTGGTCATGGTCAACGGCCAGCACCAGCGGTACCTGCGCAATTCCGCGCACGAGGCCTCCCGTGCCGCGAAGCACCTCAGCGCCGCGGCGGGTCGGGATGTTCCGGTGCGGGCCGCCGTCGTGCTCGTTGCGCCGCGCAAGGTGACGATCCGGCGGTTCGCCGAGGGTGCGGCCGTGGTCACAGACGGACAGCTGCGCCGCTGGCTCACCAAACAGGCGAAGACCCTTGAGCCGCACGACGCCGACCGGCTGGCCGCCGTCGCCGCGGAACCCGCCACGTGGGGTCACCAGCAGGCGCCCGCCGAGGACCCTTCCGCGACGAGGATGTCCTTCGGCGCGCTGCACACCGCGGTGGTGCGGGCGCACGGGCGCCGCCTCGCGTGGGCCGCAGGAGGTGCCCTCACGCTCATCGGGACCGCCGTCGGGGCGTGGCTGAGGTAGGACCCGTGCGGTTCTGCTCACCGTCGCGCGGGGCGGGCCCGCGCGACGCCGTCGTTTCGCGCCTGCCGGCCGGTCAAGCGGCCGAGTCTGAGCAGAATCGCGCAACGCCCATGCCACGTGCGCCTCGCTAGACTCGGCGCAGCACACCACACACCAAACGCGGCACGCCGCGATGCGAAGGAGCACGCCGATGACCACTTGGCGGATCAGGGATTTCCACCCGTCGGACCTGGACGGGATCCTGCACCTGTGGACCGCCATGACGGACTCGGGGATCGAGCCGGTGTACTCGCTGTCCGAGGTGCTCGCGAGCTGCCAGAAGGACGTGGCCGTCGTGGCGCTGCACGGCGACGACGTGGTGGGCGCCGCGGTGGGCCGGGCGGCGCATGAGCAGGGGTGGATCGTGTTCGTGGCGACCCTGCCGGAGTGGCGCTCGCGCGGGATCGGCACGGCGCTGCTCGCGGCCCTCGAGAACCGGATGGCGCCCCTGGGCCTCACGAAGCTCTCGGCCATCATGCCGGACACGGAGACGCGCGTCGACGCCTTCACGGCGCGCGGCTTCAAGGACGTGCAGAACCTGCGCTTCTTCGAACGCCAGATCCCGGTCCAGCGCACCGAGCTCGAGCCGCTCGCCCAGCTGGGCGGCCGGGTGCTGCCCCGGGACCTGTGGGACAGGGTGGCGGGCATGAAGCGCGAGAAGCAGCTGCTCGAGCGCCGGCTCGTCCTGCCGCTCGCCGAGGCAGAGCTCGCGGACGAGTTCGGGGTGGTGCCGCCGCGCGCCGTCGTGCTGTTCGGCCCGCCCGGGACCGGCAAGACGACGTTCGCCAAGGCGATTGCCTCGCGGCTCGAGTGGCCGTTCGTGGAGGTGTTCCCGTCCCGCCTGGCCGGGGACGCGGAGGGCCTCGCGGGCGCGCTGCGCCGGACGTTCACGGAGATCGCCGAGCTCGAGCACGCGGTCGTGTTCCTCGATGAGGTCGAGGAGATCGCCTCGCACCGCGCCGGCGACCCGCCGAGCCCCAACCAGGGCGTCACGAACGAGCTGCTCAAGATCATCCCCGCGTTCCGCGAGCAGTCGGGCAGGCTCCTTGTGTGCGCGACGAACTTCATCCGTGCCCTCGACTCGGCGTTCCTGCGGCACGGCCGCTTCGACTACGTCATCCCGATCGGGCTCCCGGACGCCGAGGCCCGCCGGTCCATGTGGGAGCGGTTCATCCCCGAGGCCGTGCTGCCAGAGGTCGACGTGGAGGAGCTCGTGGCACGCACAGAGGGCTTCTCGCCGGCGGACATCGAGTTCGCAGCGCGTTCCGCGTCGCAGCGCGCGCTCGAGAAGGCGGTGTACACCGGGGATGCGGCCGCGACAGACACGGCGCACGACGGCGGGTCCCCGGCCGCCGCCAGACGCTCCGCCGAGAGCCCTGCCCGCCGCGGGCCCACCACGGAGGACTACCTCGAGGCGATCGGCGAGACGAAGACGACCGTGAGCGACGAGGTCGCGGCGGCGTTCCTCGAGGACATCGAGGAGCTCGCCAGGGCCTGACGTGGCAGCAACCTGTGACTCGGCTGTGCCGCCGATGTGATCTGCCCCCTCTCGGCGTGGGAGAGTTGTCCCATGACCGCGCAGTACCTCAGGACCGTCGAGAGCACTGAGCATCCCGACACCGCGGGCACGTGCAGCCCGGCTTCCCCGCGCCTCAAGCCGCTGTTCCGGGTGGCCCAACGCGTCGCGCAGGGCTGGAACGACCTCCGGACCCGGCAGGCCAAGCGCGGCGACTACGTGGCGCAGGTGGTCGCGTACCAGGGATACGGCTCCACGACGCGGGTGCGCGTGCTGGGCCGGGTCCTGTACTCGCGCCCCGGCCTCCACGGTGCGGCGGATGCGTTCAACAACTTCCGCGGCTGGGTGTCCTTCACGTCCGTGCCGATCCAGCACGCCGAGGTGACGGTCGAGATCGGGGCGAGCCGCGCCGTCGTCCATGCGGACGGCGGCGGCGTCGTGGACGCACTCGTGGACGTGGAGCTGGAGCCCGGATGGCACGAGGTGCGGATGAGTGCCGAGGGTGCCGAGCCGTCGACGGCGCGGGTGCGGATCGTGGAGCCCGGAGCGCGGTTCGGGATCGTGTCCGACATCGACGACACCGTCATGGTCACCGCCCTGCCGCGCCCATTCCTCGCGCTGTGGAACACGTTCGTGCTGAGCGAGCGGGCGCGCACGCCCACGCCGGGGATGTCGGTGCTGCTCGATAGGCTCTCGGCGGAGCATCCGGAGGCGCCGGTCGTATACCTTTCGACCGGGCCGTGGAACGCCGCGCCGACGCTGCAGCGCTTCCTGGGCCGCAACCTGTACCCGTCCGGGCCGCTGCTGCTGACGGACTGGGGCATGACGCCGGAGCGTTGGTTCCGCTCGGGCCGGGAGCACAAGCAGGAGAACCTGGCCCGGCTCTCGGCCGAGTTCCCGGGCATCCGCTGGCTCCTCATCGGGGACAACGGCCAGCATGACGAGTCGATCTACGCCGAGTTCGCCGCCGAGCACCCCGAGTCCGTCGGCGCCGTGGCGATCCGGCAGCTCTCGCCGGGACAGGCGGTGTTCTCAGGCGGCACCACGCACGACGGCGACTCGGCCACCCCCCGCTCGGACGTCCCCTGGGCCTCGGCCCCGGACGGGGCGGGCCTGGCGGCTCAGCTCGAGAAGGCGGGGATCCTCTAACCCCCTTCTTCTGGGGGGCATCTCCTGGGAGTCAGCTTCTGGAGGTCATCTCCCGCGGGTCCGCTCCGAAGCCGAGGCGCCGTCACGGCAGTGATGGTGAACGCACTGCCCCGCCCCTTGATTCGCCACCCGGTTTCGGGGGAAGAATGGCCCATGGCTGTCCTCGTGAGGTCCCTCGAAACCTCTGTCCCCACCACCGTGCTCAAGCAGCCCGAGGCCCGGGACGTGTTCGCCGCGCAGGAGGGGCTGACCCGGTTGGGCCAGCGCCTCGTCAAGACGTGCTTCGACGCCGCGGCGATCGATACCCGCTACTCGGCCGTCGCCGAGTTCTCGTGGGACCGCCCCGACCACAGCCCCGACTTCTTCGACTCCTCCACGGGTACCCTGCTGACCCCGAGCACCAAGACGCGCAACGACCTGTTTGCGCGCGAGGGCACTCCACTGTTCACCCAGACCGCTCGCCGCGCGCTCGAGGGCGCCGACGGCATCGCCGCCGAGGACGTCACCCACGTGGTGACCGTGTCCTGTACGGGCTTCTTCAACCCCGGGCCGGACTACCGGATCGTCCGGGAACTCGGCCTGAACCCGTCGGTTCAGCGCTTCCACCTCGGCTTCATGGGCTGCTACGCGGCCTTCCCCGCCCTGCGGATGGCCAAGGCGTTCTGCGACGCCGACCCGAACGCCGTGGTGCTGGTTGCGATTGTCGAGTTGTGCTCGCTGCACGTGCGCAGTTCCAACGACCCGGACACGATCCTGGGCGCGTCCCTCTTCGCCGACGGCGCGGCGGCCGCCATCGTGACCGCGAGGGACCTCCCCGTGACCCGCCCGTCCCTGAGCCTCGACGCCTTCGAAACCACTCTCACCCCCGTCGGCGAGGAGACCATGGCCTGGAATGTTGGCGACCACGGCTTCGAGATGGTCCTCGGCACGTACGTCCCGCACATCATCGACGACCACATCACCGGCGCCCTCGAGCCTCTGCTCGCCCGGGATGCCGCTCTGGCCGGCCGCCCGCACGCGGACATCGAGCACTGGGCCATCCATCCGGGCGGACGCAGCATCGTGGACAAGGTCGCCGCGCGGCTCGCCCTCACGGACGCGCAGGCCGCCCCCGCCTACGACACCCTGCGCGAGTTCGGCAACATGTCCAGCGCGACGGTCATGTTCGTCCTCGAGCGGATCCTCGGCCTCCCCGTGGCGGAAGCGCACGACGGCGCTGGGCCGGGCGCCGAGCGCATCTGCGCCATGGCATTCGGGCCGGGACTCACGGTCGAGACGGCCCTCATGACCCGCGTGCTCCCCTGAGGCGGGGGAGTGGCGCCCGGACCGCTTGAGGGGCACGAGGTCGTGGTGGTCGGCGCGGGCCCCGTCGGCCTGTGCTTCGCGGTGCTGCTCGCGCAGGCTGGGGTCGACGTCGTGGTGCTGGAGGCCCGGGCCCGGCGCACCCGGCACACGCGCGCGATCGGCATTCACCCGCCGGGTCTCCGCGTCCTGGGGCGGGCGGGCGTCGCCGATACGCTGCTCGCCGAGGGCGTGCGGATTGTCGAGGGGGTTGCCCGGTCCCGCGCGTCGGGGCGTACCGAGGATGTAGCGCGCCTGTGCTTCGATCCGCCCGTGCTCGCCGTGGCGCAGTGGCGCACCGAAGAGGCCCTCGCGGCGCGGCTCGAGCAGCTCGCGCCCGGGTCCCTGCGCCGGGGCGTGCGCGCGGCGCGGGCCGAGCGGGCGGAGGGCGGCGCCGTCGTGCGCTGGGAGGGTGCCGAGGGCGGCGGCGAGTTTGGGCGCTGGGTGGTGGCGGCCGACGGCGCGCGGTCGCCGCTGCGTTCGAGCCTCGGCGTCCCCGTGCGCGAGCGCGCGCTGCCGGACGCGTACCTCATGGGCGACTTCACGGACACAACGGGCGACGGTGCGCTCGCCGTGCTGCGCCTCGAATCCGAGGGGATCGTCGAGTCGTTCCCGCTGCCGGGCGGGGTGCGGCGCTGGGTCGCGCACTTGGACGAGCCGGCGGTCGACCCGTCGGCCCGCGACCTCGCGCAGCTCATCGCCGAGCGGACGGGAGCGCGGGTCGACCCGGCGTCGTGCACGATGCTGAGCGCGTTCAGCGTCACGGAGCGGATCGCCGCGCGCATGCGGGTGGGGCGGGTGGTCCTCGCGGGCGACGCCGCGCACGAGGTCAGCCCGATCGGCGGCCAGGGCATGACCCTCGGGTGGCTCGACGCCGAGGCCTTCGTGCCGCTCATCGCCGCAGACGTGCGCCGGGGGCCGTCCGGGGGACCAGACCCAGCGTGGCCCGAGGTGTGGGCAGTGGCCGAGCGCGACCGCCTCGCCGCGGCCCGCCTCGCGGCAGGGCAGGCGCGGCTCAACATGGCCCTCGGCCGGGCCCTCCCGGCGCCGGTCATGGCAGCCCGGAACGCTGCGTTCCGCGCGCTCTACCGCGTGCCGGGCCTCGGCGCCCGCACGGCGGCGCGGTTCACGATGCAGGCGTGACCCACGCGATCTGACCCTCAGGACCCGCCCTTCAGAAGCTGACCCCCAGGAGCTGACTTTCAGACGCACATCCGGGAGTCACCTTCTGACGCGAAGGTTCGAAGAACCTTCGCGCACCACGGTGCGCCCCGCAGGCGGCGCCCCCATGCTGGGGGTCAGCTCCCGCGGGTCGAGGACCCACGGGGCGCGCGGGAGCTCTTGGGGGCGGAACGCCGCGAGCGCCTCCGGCGGCGTGTCCGGCAGCCCGAGCGAGCCCAAGAGCAGCGCCGTCACCCGTTCCGCCGGCACCCCGGCCTCGGCCAGCGCGGCGAGGGTGACGGCGCCGTCGCGCTTCGCGAGCCGCCGCCCGGCGCGGTTGAGCACCAGCGGCACGTGCGCGTACTCCGGCACCCGGGCGCCGAGCAGTCCCGCCAGGTACGCCTGGCGCGGGGTGGAGGGCAGGAGGTCGTCCCCGCGGACCACTTGGTCGATGCCCTGGGCGGCGTCGTCCACGACCACCGCGAGGTTGTACGCGACGACTCCGTCGTTGCGCCGCAGCACGAAGTCGTCCACGATCCCCGCATACCGCCCGTGCAGCGCGTCCGTCACGGCCCACTCGGTGACCGAGGCGCGGAGGCGGATCGCCGCCGGGCGCTCCGCGCGGCGTCGTGCGCGCTCCGCCTCACTGAGGTCGCGGCACGTTCCGGGGTACGCGCCCTGCGGTGCGTGCGGGGCGCTCGGCGCCTCCTGGATCTCGCGGCGCGTGCAGAAGCACTCGTAGGTGAGGCCGGCGGCGGTGAGTCGGGCGATCGCGTCCTCATACAGCCCGCCGCGCTCGGTCTGGCGGACCACCTCCCCGTCCCAGTCGAGGCCGACGGCGGCGAGGTCCCTCAGCTGCACCTCCTCTGCTCCCGCGCGGGCCCGGTCCAGGTCCTCGACGCGCAGGATGAAGCGCCGTCCCGTGGACCGCGCGAAGAGCCACGCGAGCAGTGCCGTGCGCAGGTTGCCCACGTGCAGCTCGCCGGAGGGACTGGGGGCGAAGCGGCCCGCGCCAGAGGTCATGCGGTCAAGGCTAGCCGCCTCACTCCTCCCCGATCGCCTTCCTCACTGCCGGCACGATCTCGGTGGCCAGCAGCTCCACGGACGCCGCGGTCTCGGCGAACGGCAGCGTGCCGAGGCCCACCTGGGCCATGAACCGGCTCGTGCCGAGGGCCTCGTGCGTGGCGAGGATCCGCTCCGTGATCTGCGCGGGGCTCCCCACGAGCAACCCGCCGCCGGGCCCGGCCCACGCCTCGAAGTTCTCACGCGGGAACGAACCGGCCGGGCGGGGCATGTTCTGCTCGATGTACGCGGCGTAGTGGGGGTAGAACGTGTCGCGAGCCTCCTGCGACGTGCGGGCGGCGAAGAAGTGGCTCCCGGTGCCGACCTTGAGGGACGACGCCGCGTGCCCGGCTTGGGTGCCGGCGGTGCGGTAGAGCTGGACGAGCCTCTCGAAGTGATGATGCCCCGACAGGAGCGCGAGGAAGAGGGGGACCCCGGCCTGCCCCGCGCGGACGAAGCTCGCGGGCGTGCCGCCGACTCCGCGCCAGATCGGCAGGTGCTCCTGGATGGGCCGCGGCGCGATCGCAGCGTCGTGCAGGGCGTGGTGGGCGCGCTGCCCGCTGTTGGCTGCGTCGGCCGCGGGCCACGTGACGGTGGGGTGTTCGCTCACTGCGGCCGCATCGCGCATCTGCAGGAGGAGCTCGAACTTGTCCTCGAACAGGGCATCGTAGTTGGCGGGGTCGTAGCCGAAGAGCGGGAAGGACTCGGGGAAGACGCCGCGGCCGGCGAGGATCTCGGCGCGCCCGCCCGAGATGGTGTCCAGGGTGGCGAACTGCTCGAAGACCCGGGCGGGGTCCGCTGTCGAGAGGACCGTCACCGCCGTGGTGAGCCGGATGTTCTTCGTCTCCCGCGCGATGCCTGCGAGGACGATCTCCGGTGCGGAGAACGCGAAGTCGTGCCGGTGGTGCTCGCCGAGGCCGATGACGTCGAGCCCCGCCTCGTCCGCGAGCTTGGCGAGCCGGATGGTCTCGTCGATGCGCTGTGCCGCCGTGCGGGCGTTGCCGGTGGCGTCTCGAGTGAGCTCGCCGAAGGTGAAGATGCCGAAGTCCATGACTGCTTGAACATTCAAGTATCGCTGTCCATTCCCGAGGAGGGCGCGAACATGCGCGCGCCCCGTCGGCGTTGTGCCGGCGGGGCGCGCTGGGTGCGAGGTGGAGCCAGGGTGCGAGGCTGGCCCGGGGATTACGCCCGGGGGTACTGCTGGGCCGGGTCTCCGGGCTGGACGGCGGGTGCGGTGTAGTACGACTGCCCGGCCGGAGGCTGCTGGCCCGTGAACTGCTGCGGGCCCGTGAACTGCTGTGGGCCCGCGAACTGCTGCGGCGTGGGCTGGAAGCCGGCCGGGACCTGCTGGCCGTACTGCGGAGCCTGCTGGCCGCCCTCGGCGGTACCGTCTGCGGCAGGGGCCTGGGCGAACGCCGCGTGCTGCGGTGCTGCCTGTGCCGGTGCCTGCGCTGGTCCCTGTCCCGGCATGGCGGGCGCCGGCGACCCTGCGCCCGTGCCTGCGCCAGCCTGCCCCGAGGCCCTGCGCTTGCCGAGCATCACGAACAGCACGGCCCCCAGGGCGATCACGGCCACCGCGCCGCCGCCGATTCCGAGCATGAGCGGCAGGTTGCTGTCAGTCGATGCGGCGGGGGCCGCGGCGGCTCCCGTCGCTCCCGCCGAGGCGGCGCCGGAGGACTGCGCGGACGGCGTCGGTGCGGCGACGGTCACGCCGTTGCGGCCGAGGAACGCGGTGAGCGCGCCGGTGTCGGTCACGAAGTTGAACGCCTGGGACTCGCCGCGGACCTTGAAGCTGTTGATGCCGACGGCGCGGCCGTCCTGGTCGAGCGTGGGACCGCCGGACATGCCCTGCGTGACCGCGGCGTCGATCTCGGTGATCGGCACGCCCGTGGTGGTGACCTGGCGCGAGGACACGGTGCCGGTCTTGAACGAGGCCCGCTGGCGGGAGGCGTCGCTGACGTTGGTCACGGCGCTGGCGAACCCGACGGACGTGACGCGCTCGCCGATCCCGGGCGACTTCGCCGCGACGGGCAGGGCCGGCGTGCCGTCGAGGTCCGCGATCTTGAGGAGCGCCAGGTCGCCGTTGTCGAACGTCTGGGCGTCGACGAGCTGCGCCGTGAGGCCGGTGGACTGCAGCGCCGGGACGGCCCCCGCCACGCCCTGGGGCTGGTACGCCCGCACGGCCACACCGGTCACGGTCGCCCAGTTCTCGTCGAGCCCGCGCTGCGCGTACTCGCCGTAGCCGAGCGTCGTCAGGACCTTCTGGAGGACGGCGAGCTTGACGTCGTCGCTCTTCTCGACGCAGTGCGCGGCGGTGACGATGTGGGCCTGCTGGCTCGCGAACCAGCCGGTGCAGCCGGCGCCGACGCTCGCCGTGTAGGTCTCTGTCCCGTCCGTGAAGGGGACCTTGACGGTGCCCTCGAACGTGACGTCGAGGTACACGATGGACTTCTCGGCGTCCGTGGTCGTGGAGGCCTGGGCGGGGGCGGCGACCGCGGGGGCAAACAGCGCGGCGGCCAGGGCGCCCATGGCGGCGACGGCCGCGAGGCGTGGGCGTGAGTGGGCTGAAGGTGGCGTAGCGGGATGTGCGTGGGCGGGGCGGGTGCGGGTGGACGCGCTCATGGATGGCTCTTTCCTGCGGCGGCGCACGGCGGCGCGGCAGTGGTGGGTGCGAGGTGCATGCTGCGACATGCATGCCGGCGATGTGCGGGCATGCGGGCAGAGTGAGGCCCCGACGGGCGCGGATGCGCCCTCTTGCGAGCGGTGGGTTGAGCCCTGTGCTCGGCGGTACGAGGCCGCCGTTCCCCAGCAGTACGGCTCAGGTCCGAGTGGTGCGCTGGACCTGCGGTGTCCGGCCTGAGAGGCCGATATCAGATACCGTACGGGAGCCGAATGAGTAAGTCAAGTCGTTGGATTTAATATCCCTGAGGCGGTACGAACCGCGCTGCGAGCTCGTCGCGTACATCGGCGAGGTGCGAGGGCTGCGCAGCCAGCGCCGCCGGGATGGGCGGAATCGTGGGCGCCGAGACTCCCGCGAGCGGGTCGTCCGTGCGGGGAGCCGAGAGCGTGAGGACGGCGCCGACGTCGGGCGCGGCCGCATCCCGGCGGGTGAGGGGCGGGATCCCGAACCGGTGCTCCACGGTGGCGAGGATGCTCGTATGGTCGAGCGGGGTCGAGCCGGACGGCACGCGGAACACGGTCCCGGCGGGGATGAGCGGGCTCACCAGGACGGTGGGCACACGCGGGCCGAAGCGCGTGAAGTCGAAGCCGAACTCGCCCGGGGAGTCGTCCGGCGGCGTCGCGCCCGAGGGCGGCGGGACATGGTCGTAGCAGCCGCCGTGCTCGTCGTAGGTCACGACCAGCAGGGTCTTGGACCACCCGGGCCCAGAGCGCAGCGCGCGGTAGGTGTCGAGGATGAGCTGTTCCCCAGCGGCCATGCTGTAGTTCGGGTGCTGGCTGTTCCCCGTGGAACTCCAGCTCGGCTCGACGAAGGCGAACCCGGGCAGCTTGCCTGCGGCGGCGTCCGCCTGGAAGTCCTTGAAGAGCCCGATGTTCGCTGCGGGCGCCTTCTGCGTGTCGGGGAAGTTGAGCCGCGTGAGCGGCGGCTTGCTGTACCCGTAGATCTTCCAGGCCACCCCGTGCTGGCCGAGTGCCCCGAAGATGCTCGGCACGGTGTAGGACTTCGTGACGTCGTCCATGTGGCCCTGGCTCGTCCCGGCGCAGGTGAAGGCCCGGTTCGGCATCGTCTCCGTAGGAACCGAGCTGAACCAGTGGTCGCACACGGCAAAGCCCCTCGCGAGGCCGCTCAGCACGGGCAGTGTCTCCGGCGCGAAGCACCCCATGATCCAGCTCGGCGCCGTGCCGGGGACCACGTACCACTTCTTGGCCTGGTTGTCCTTGATGGCCTGGGCGTAGTCGGTCACGAACCCGGTCATCGTGGGGGCCGCGCCCGGTGCCGGATTCGTGGTGCCGAAGAGCTGGTTGTTCGCCTTGGCGAACCCCTCGCCCGGGTCGGCGCCGGGCATGAAGTAGGCGTCCGGCGTGGTCGGGGTGATGGGGTAGACGCTGACCGGCGCGCCGCCCGGGCCCGGGCAGCTCTCAGTGCCCGTGAGGCCCTCGTACGGCGCCCCACTCGGGGAGGCGTTGCCCGACGAATGGTAGAGGTACCCGAGCATGTGGTCGAAAGAGCGGTTTTCGAGCATCAGCACCACGATGTGGTCGATGCCCGCGAGTCCTGAAGCCATGGCCGATCCTTCCGCCGCGCGGCAATGGAGCCTGACGAGGACAGGCTAAGCCCGGACCCCTGCCTCAGGCGAGGAGCGACTCGAAGCCGGGTGCCGCCGTCGTGAGGTCAACCTCGGTGATCTCGAAGCCGGCCACGCCGTGGACGGAGAAGGGGTCCTCGGCGATGGCTGCCTCGAGCTCGGCGCGCGGCGCGAGCGAGAACAGGATCCCCCCGGTGCGCGGGTTCTTGCGGCCGGCCGCCGAGACGAGGCCTCGATCGACGGCGTCGCGAAGCCACGTGCGGTGCGCCTCGAGATGGGTCTCGACGACGTCCATGGGCACCTGGTAGGTGAGCGAAACGATGAGCATCCCTACAGCCTATGCTTGGTATCCGTGACGGAACCCCGCTGGCTCACCGCGCAGGAACGACGGGCCTGGCTCGCCCTGCTGAGCGTGAACACCCTGCTGCCCGCCGCCCTCGACGCGCACTTGACGCAGCTGAACAAGCTCTCCCTCTTCGACTACAACGTGCTCGCGATGCTCTCCGAGGCCGAGGGACGCATGCTGCCCATGAAGGAGCTCGCCTCGCGCACGTCGGCGTCGCTCTCGCGGCTCTCCCACGTGGTGACGAAGCTGCAGGCGCGTGGCTGGATCGACCGGCAGCCCTCGCCCGATGATGCTCGGGTCACCACTGCCCACCTCACCGACGCCGGGTGGGAGACCATCGTGGACCTCGCTCCGGACCACGTCGAACGCGTGCGGCAGCTTGTCTTCGACGCCCTCGATCCCGAGGACGTGGGCCGCCTGGCCGAGATCGGCGAGAAGGTCGTGGCGCGGCTCCAGGAGGACAACTGGATCTTCCGCGACCCCTCACGCAGCGCGATCGTGGCGGCGGAGCGCGAGAGCCCGGCGGTTCGCGAGGGTGAGGCCGCGCACGACGCCGGGGTCGCACCGTGAGCGGCGACTTCACCACCCGCTTCGTGGCACTGGGCGACTCGTTCACCGAGGGCGTGGGCGACGCCGACCCCGCGCGGCCCAACGGGGTCCGTGGCTGGGCCGACCGCGTGGCCGAGCAGCTCCAGGCCGCCGACCCTGACACGGGCTACGCGAACCTCGCCATCCGCGGCCGCAAGATCCGCGCGATCCTCGCGGAGCAGATCGAGCCGGCGCTGGCCCTGCGCCCGACGATTGTGACCCTGTACGCGGGGGCCAACGACATCCTGCGGCCCACGGTGGACATCGACGGCCTGCTCGAGGACTACGACGCCGCCGTGGCCCGCCTCGTGGACTCGGGGGCCCGGGTGCTCCTGTTCACGGGCTTCGACGCGGGCGCGTCCAAGGTCTTCGGCGCGATGCGCGGCCGGACCGCGATCTACAACGAGCAGGTCCGCTGGATCGCCGAGCGCCGGGGCGCTGCCCTCGTGGACTACTGGCGCTTCCACGAGTTCCAGGACTGGCGCATGTGGGACGTCGACCGCATGCACATGTCCTCGCTCGGGCACGCCACGATGGCCAACAGAGTGCTCGGCGTCCTCGAGCACGAGGGCGTCGCCGAGGTTCCGGACGTCCCGCCCCTGCCGGTGCTGAGCAGGGCCGAGCAGGCTCGGGCCAACGCGGTGTGGGTGCGCGAGTTCGCGGGCCCGTGGGTCATGCGCCGGCTCACTGGGCGCTCCTCAGGCGACGGGCTGAGCCCCAAGTACCCGGAGCTCGTCCGTCTCTAGCCCGGCTTCTCCGCCTGTTCCGGCCTCTCGTGGTCCGCGCTGGCGGAGCCATTGACTTAATGCGTTAGCGAAGACTAACGTATCTGCATGCCCGATCTTCTGGAAGTTGCCGCGGAGCCGACGCGCCGCCGCATCCTCCAGCTGCTCGCGGCAGGTGAGAGTTCGGTGACGCCGCTCGCGGAGCACTTCACGGTGTCCCGCTCGGCCATCTCGCAGCACCTCCTGCTCCTCGCGGAGGTGGGCCTCGTGGAGGCCCGCAAGGAGGGCCGCAACCGGCTCTACCGCCTGTCGCCCGAGGGCATGGCGCGCCTGCACGAGCAGGTCGCCGTCTTCTGGACCGATGAGCTCACCATCCTCGTCGCCGACGCCCACGCGCTTGCCGCTTCGCGGGCCCCGAACCCGCAGGACCCACCCAAAGGATCGCCATGACGTTCTCCCAGACCGTTTTCCTGCCCGTCACCCCTGATGAGGCGTTCGGCCTCGTCACCCAGCCTGAGCGCCTGCGACGCTGGATGGCCCTCTCTGCACGCATCGACGTGCGCGCCGGCGGCGACTTCCGCTGGACGGTGGTCCCAGGTGGGTACGCCGCAGGCACCGTGACAGAAGTGGAACCTGGCCGTAGCATCTCCTTCGCCTTCGGCTGGGAGGGCGACGCCGAGGTCCCGCCCGGGTCTTCCGACCTCACCATCACGCTCGAGCCGGCTGACGGCGGAACGAGCCTGACGCTCGTCCACGTGGGGCTCAGCGCGCAACGGGAGAAGGAACACGCCGAAGGCTGGACCCACTATCTCGGCCGACTCACGACCCTCGTCGAGGACGGCGACCCTGGCCTCGACGTCTGGGGAACCCCCGAGCCGTTCGATCAGATCACGTCCGCCGACGCGTCCTACGCAGTCCTCGACCGGATCCTGACGGCAGTGGCGCCTGAGGACTCTGCGCGCCGTACGCCCTGCGAGGACTTCGACATCGCGGCGCTCACCGACCACCTGCACGGGAGCATCGTGGGCATCGGCACCGCCATCGGTGCCGCACTCCCGGCTCCAGAAGCGGCCCCCGCGGAGGACGCCGCCGAGGTCCGGATGTCGCAGGCGGGTCCGCGGGGCCTGTCGCCGGCGGCGCGCATCGCTGTCGTGCTCCAACCCACGCTTGAGGCGCTCGCGCGGCGTGGACTCGGCGGAACGGCGGACATGGGCTTCGCCGTCCTGCCTGTTCCGCTCGTGGCCAACATCCTCAACCTCGAGCTGCTGGTCCACGCGTGGGACTATGCGACGGCCCTGGGGCGGGAGCTCGAGGTCTCCGACGCGCTGTCCGAGTACGTCCTGGGGCTCGCGCAGGAGACCATCACGGAGTCGGTCCGTGCGAACGGCTCCTTCGCCGAGGCCGAGCTCGTTGACGAATCCGCGCACGCTCTGCACCGACTCGTCGCCTTCACGGGGCGGGTGCCGTCCCGTGGCTGAGCCTTCCACCACCCGACCTCGCGCGGATCAAGCAGATCCTCGAGGCACGGGAGTAGGCGCTCCCACCAGAGCAAAGGACAGAACAATGGTTGACATCCTGCACCGCATCGGCGTTGCGAAGGCATCACCGGACGACGTCTACGCGGCGCTCACTACGATCGACGGCCTTTCCTGCTGGTGGGCCCGCAACACGGCGGGATCCGCGGACGTGGGCGGCGTGATCGCGTTCCGGTTCGTCCCGGGAGGCTTCGACATGAAGGTCATCGAGCTCGTTCCGGGCAAACGCGTGGAATGGGAGGTCGTGGACGGGCCCGCCGAGTGGATCGGAACCCATGTCACGTGGGACCTCAGCCAGTCCGGGGACTACACGATCGTGCTGTTCGCGCATCAGGGCTGGGCCGAGCCGGTCGAGTTCATGCACCACTGCAGCACCAAGTGGGCCACGTACCTGCTCAGCCTCAAGCAGCTGCTCGAGACCGGCACCGGCGCCCCCGACCCGGACGACCTGGCGATCAGCGACTGGCACTGACGCTCGCCCGGGCCCTACGCCGCGCTCGTGGCGCGGAACCCGGGGGTGGCGAGCAGCGCGCCGTCGTGCGCTACGGTGAGGACATCCACGTCCCAGCGAGAGGTGACCGCGTCCAAGGTGGCGCGGCCGCCGGCGACGATCGCCGTGGCCAGGACGTCCGCGGTGACGATGTCCGCGGCCGCGACGCTGACCTGGGCGAACTCCGAGCGGCCCGTCCCGCGAGGGCCCCGCACGCCGACGGTCCAGATGTGGTCGCCCCGCTCGGCCGAGCCGGACGTCGCGAGCGCGAGCCGGCGAGGTCCCCCATGGCGCACCGACCCCAGCGGGTAGGCGCCCAGCAGTGTGCGCCTGTCCGCCGGGTCGACGATCCCCGCGAGCCAAGGCTGCCCCGGCCGGGATCCGGACCGAGTGGCCGACGGCGTGGGGGAACCGGAAACGAGCACGTCGCCGCCCGCGTTGAGGCACCAGTCGGCCAGGCCGAGCGCGGCGAGGGACCTGCCGGCCTCCGCGATCGCGTACCCCTTGACGAGGCCGCTGAGGTCCAGCGCGCCGTCGGGCCGCTCCGGCGTGAAGGCGCCGTCGGTGCTGCGGCGCCACCGCACCGCATCCGCGTACAGGCCACGCATGAGCGCGCTCGACTCCATGAGGCTGAGCTCGCCGCGCGCGATCCGGTTCGCCTCGGAGGCCGGCTTGAACAGGCTGAACTGCTCGTCCAGCGCGCGGAACTGGTCTTCGACGGCGGTGGCGGCCGCCTCGAGCCGATCGGTGGTCGAGGGGACCGTGAGGCTCACGACCGTGCCCATGCACTCGAAGGTGCGGGCCCTCAGCTCAGGGGCAGGGGGCACAGGGGCAGGGGACTCAGAGGTGGGCTGCATCGAGGGCCGCCTGGAGGGACGTGAGGTAGGCATCGGAGGTGATCGTCGCGCCGCTGACCGTCTGGACGTTGGCCGACTGAGCCTGGAGCACCTCGCCGCGGAGGATCGGCGCGGCCTGCGCGCTGATCATCTGGGACCGCCGCTCGGCGTCCGTGAGGTGCAGGGCCGTGACCTCGGTGACCTTGCCGGACTGCACGGTGATCTGCACCTGGACGTCGCCGTAGCGGGTCGAGACCGTCTTGCCGGCGTAGGTGGTCTGGGCCTTCGCCTGGGCTCCGGCGGCCGAGCTGGAGCCCGAGGCCGTTCCGGAGGTGCCGGCGGCCGACGAGCCCGACCCGCCCGAGGCGCCGGAACCCGAGGTGCCAGAGGCGCCCGAGGTGCCGGTCGTCGTCGTGCTTCCTGTGCTTGCCGTGCCGGCGGCCTGGGCCTCGAGGGCCTGTGCGCCGGCCTGCCAGCCGACGGCGAGGATGCCGAGGGAAGCGAGTGACGCGGAGACCGCTGCTCGTGTTCTCACCAGTCGAACCTTTCTCGATGGAGCTGGGCATCCGTGGCGCCGGCGTCCTTCGCGTCTGCCAGGACGGCGTCGGACCACTCGCGCGGCCCGCAGACGTAGACGTCGGAGTCGGCGAGCGGGGGTGCACCGGCGGGGAGGTAGTCGGCGATATGGAGGCCCGCCTGATGACGGGGGAGCCAGGACGAGCTTCGCGAGCGGTGCCCCACAAGCTCGTAGAGCACGGCGCCGCGGGCCCGGCAGAGGTCGGCGATCTCATCGCGCAGGTAGAGCCGGTTCTGGGCACCGGCCCGCAGGATCACGGTCGCGTCACCGGGGGCGAACTCGGCGCGCTCGAGGAGCGCGCGGATCGGCGTGATCCCGATGCCCGAGCCGATGAGCACGAGTCCCGGCCGTGTGCGGGACGAGTGGGCGAAGTTGCCGTACGGCCCGGCGAGTGCCACCTTGGAGCCCGGGCGAAGCCGCATGAGTGCAGCGCTGCCGCGGCCGAGGTTGCGGACGGTGATCCTGATCCCGGTCCCGCGTGGCTCGGCGGAGAGGCTGAACGGGTGTGCATGCCACCACAGGCCCGGGGCCAGGAACCGCCAGATGAAGAACCGTCCGCCCTCGCCCGTGAGCTCGTTCAGGCGCAGGCCCGTCATCTCGATGCTCACGACGCCGCGCGCCTCCTCGACCACGCGCGTCACCGTGAGCTGGTGCCGCCACGTGCGGACGAGCGGAGTGACGACGCGGAACCAGACGAGCGCGAGGACGACGCCCCAGTAGAAGACCTCCCAGTACAGCCGCTGCCAGTGGCCCTCGGCGAAGAGCGAGCCGACGCTGAACTGGTGCGGCAGGCCAGTGAGGACGGCGGCGTACGTCAGGAGGTGGATGGCGTGCCAGAACTCGTACGGCATCTTGCGCCTCACTGCGACGAGCGAGGTCACGACCACCGCGATGAACAGTCCGATCGAGAGGTACGCGAGCCACATGTCCGAACCGAGGTTCCACAGGGCCACGATCTCGGCAATCGGGTTGATGCCGTCGGAGGCCGCGTATCCGAGCAGGATGAAGAGCCCATGGGCCAGGAGCAGGTACAGCGCGGGCTTGCCGAGGCTCCCGTGGACCGCCATCGCGCGGTCGTGCCCGATGGCCCGGTCGATCCAGGGCAGGCGCGCGGCCAGAAGCAGCATCACGAGCACGAGGTCGGTGCCGATGAGCCCGGAGATGACCCCGATCGCCGTAAGGGCCTGGGGCACGGTGCCGAACTGTCCGGCCGCGCCGTCCGCAAGGTAGAGCGCGACGGCCGCCGCCGCCGAGCCCCACGCCGCTACCGTGAGCAGGTCGGCACCGAGCAGACGACGTCGTCCCCGCTCCTCGAGTTCGCGCCCGAGGGCCGCGCGCCGGATCACCGGCCGGAGCGCCTCGGTAGGGGGTTGCGGGGTGGGGAGTGTTGCCGTCATGGCTCTACTCTCCCGAGCCCGCCTTTGGTTTTGCTGTGGTCGGGCTTGCCCTCAGCCCTGCATCTGTTGAACTCTCAACTGAGCGAGGGTGGGGAGGGTGGGGAGGGTGTGCGCCGTCGAAACCTACTTCCCGGCGAACACGGCCTTCCGCTTCTCGAGGAACGCGGTGGTGCCCTCCCGCATGTCAGCGGTGGTGAAGGCCTCGCGGAACGCGTCCGCCTCGATGTCGAGGCCCTTCGCGGTGCTGCGGCCCGTCGCTCCCGCGATCGACTGCTTCGCGAGGCCGACGGCGAGCGGCGCCTTCGCGGCGATCTCGCCGATCGTGGCGCGGGCCGCGGCGAAGAGGTCGTCCCGCGTGGGCACGACCCGGTTGGCGAGGCCGAGGCGGAGTGCCTCGGCGGCGTCGATGCGGCGGCCCGTGTAGATGAGTTCGCGTGCGGGACCGAGTCCCACGCGCTGGGGGAGGCGGACCGAGCCGCCGAAGCCCGGTACGAGCCCGAGGTTGACTTCGGGCTGTCCGAACTGCGCGATCTCGGAGGCGTAGATGAAGTCGCACGCGAGGGCGAGCTCGCACCCCCCGCCGAGAGCGAACCCGTCCACGGCGGCGATGACCGGCACGGGGATCTTCTCGATGAGCAGCGTCACGCCGTGCATCGACCTGCCGTACGCGGAGGCTGTGTCCGGGTCCATCGAGGACATCTCGCGGATGTCCGCGCCCGCCACGAAGGCCTTGCCCCCCGCGCCGGTGACGATCACGCCGCGCACCGGCCACCCGGCGTCGTGCGTGCACGAGTCCTGGATCGCGGTGAACGCCTTCCACAGGTCCGAGACGACCTGCTGGGAAAGCGCGTTGAGCGCGTGCGGGCGGTTCACGGTGAGCGTCAGGACGCCGTCCGTGAGGTCGAGCTCGAGGGTCTCGTAGCTGCCGAGATCGGGGGTGCTGGCGGTCATGGTCACGTCCTCGCCGTTGATGGTGGGCCATTGTGCTGTGCAGTCCACGCTAGTGGGTGCGTCCAGTTTGTGAAACTGAGTCTCACGGAACGGTCCTTCGAGAAATGTCGGACCCCTCTGGTTGGCTGGGGGTATGGAGGGGTCCGGGGGTCTCGGGGCTGGGGGTGCGGACGACGGCGGGTGGGCGCCGGAGCCGTTGGACGCGCCATGTCCCGACGCTCCCGAGGCTGGGGCGTGGGCGGAGGCATTTCCTTATCCGGCGTTCTTGGATGACCCGGGCGCAGACCCGGGTCGGGCGGACTTCGAGGCCCAAATGGCCGGAGGCTGGGGACCGACGGTGGAGGAACTGGCGGCAGCCGGACTCGACGACCGTGGGACGGTGGCGCTGTCCGAGTCGGCCTGGCGGGCGGCGGAGCGGGTGTGGGAGGTCGAGTGGCTCGTGGGCGGCCTGTCCCGAGCACGGGCGGCGGAGGCGCGGGCGCATGCGGATCGAGCGCGGGCGGTGCGGCGGATCGCGGTGCTGCTGGGGGCCGATTCGTCGAGTGCGGTGGAGAGGTCGTTGGCGCCGTCGCTGGCGGCGGCGGAGGTCGCGGCGGAGCTCTGTCTTGGCCCGCGGGCGGCGCGGGCGCTGGTGGCGGAGTGCCTGGCGTTGACGGAGCCGTGGGCGGCGCCGGTGATGGGGTGCCTGGACGCGGGACGGCTGGACCGGGAGGGTGCCAGGGTGGTGCTGCATGCCGCGGCGTCGGTGCCCGCGGGCGCGACTCCTGCCTTCATTGCGGGAGCCCTTGCCGTGGCCTGTCCCGAGAGCGAGGGCCCCGAAGGCCTGGGCCACGATGCCGCGCGTGTGGTGGGGCCGTCGGCGGGGGCGCTGGCCCGGTCCTTGCGGCGGTTGGCGCGGGAGCATGCGGCGGAGTCGCTGTCGGTGCGGGCACGGGCGGCCCGGGGGCATCGGCGGGTGGATGTGGAGCCCGGGGATGACGGGATGTGCCAGGTGAGCGCGTACGTCGCGCTGGAGGACGGGGCGCTGATTGATACGCGGCTCCAGGCGATCGCTCGGGCCCAACCGGCGGGGGACCCGCGGACGGTCTCCCAGCGCCGCGCGGACGCGTTCACCGCCCTGCTTCTGGCCCCCGTGCCCAGCGCCGGCGCGGCGCCCGCCTACGGTGCGCCCGCCGAGGGGGCGACCGGCGCCGGTGCGAGAGGGGATGGGGCGACGAGGGTTGGGGCCTCGCGGCCTGTTGGAACGCGGGCTGTTGGAACGGGGCCTGTTGGTCCGAGGCCGGGGGTCCCGCGGGGCGGGGTGCGGATGGAGCTCGTCGTGACCATCCCGCACACCACCCTCGTCCCCGCGACCCTTCCCACGGCTCTTTCCTCGCCCGGCGCCACCGGCCCGGAATCGGCCCCGGCGCCCTTGACGGGCCGCGCGGCCAGCGCTGCCAGCGGCCCCGCTCCTCGGGGCCCTGACCTTGACGGGGCGGCTGAAGCCGGTGCCCGCGATCCGGACGCGCGCGATCCCGGCGGCGGTCGGGAGAATGGGCCGCCCGCCGATCACGAGAGTGGCCGGTCTGGCTCGGAGGGGGGCGATCCCGGCGGCGGTCGGGAGAATGGGCCGCCCGCCGATCACGAGAGTGGCCGGTCTGGCTCGGAGGGGGGCGATCCCGGCGGCGGTTGGGAGAATGGGCCGCCGGGCGGTCCGGGATTCGCGGACGCGCCGGGGGAGATCCTCGGCTATGGGCTGATCCCGGCGGAGGCGGCGCGGCGTCTGGCGGCGGGGGCGGCGACGTGGCTGCGGATGCTGACGGACGAGGAGACCGGCGCGCCGCTCGCGCTGGGCCGGACACGGTACACCCCGCCGGCTGCGCTGCGCCGGTACCTGGCCCTGCGGGATGTGGGCTGCCGGTTCCCCGCATGCGATCTGCCGCACCCGCACACCGAGGCCGACCACACGCTCGAGTGGGCCCGCGGCGGGGCCACGGACTCCGCCAACCTGGCGCTGCTGTGCGCCCAGCACCACCGGTTCAAGACCCTCGGCTATTGGGCCGCGGAGCAGGATCCCGCCACGGGCGCGATCACTTGGACCTCACCGCTCGGGCGCACCTACACCACCGCACCGCCCGCCGACTACCGTCCACCTCCCGACTACGCGCCGCCACCCCCACCCTTCTGACCCGCGCCCGCAACCTCCCGGCCGCCGATGCGCGGTGCGCCGGTGGCGAGCACGGCGGCGTCGGCGCTCGGCGCCATCGGGCGCTCCGGGATGAGGAGCGCGTCGTCGAGTGCTGTCGGTGGCCCGCGCTAGGCTGGCCGCATGGCCGGAGAACGCGACGTGACCAGCACGTACAGCACCAAGGGCGCCTACGTGCACACGGGTGAGGAATTCACGCGGGACACGAACTACATCGAGGACCGCATCACCCGTGACGGCACCTTCCCGCCCGGCACCCCCGCGCCGGAGGGAGCCAAGGCCTGGCCTGCGGAGGCCGGCCGGTACCGCCTGGTCGCGGCGCGCGCGTGCCCGTGGGCCAACCGCACGGTGATCGTGCGCAGGCTCCTCGGGCTCGAGGACGCGATCTCGCTGGGGCTGCCGGGCCCGACCCATGACGTGCGGTCCTGGACTTTCGACCTTGACCCCGACGGCCGCGACCCCGTCCTCGGCATTGAGCGGCTCCAGGGAGCGTACTTCCGGCGCTTCCCGGACTACCCGCGCGGCATCACCGTGCCGGCCATCGTCGAGGTGGCCAGCGGCGCCGTCGTGACCAACAACTACCCGCAGATCACCCTTGACTTCGAGCTCGAGTGGACCGTCTTCCACCGCGAGGGCGCCCCCGACCTCTACCCCGAGGCCCTCCGCGCCGAGATCGACGAGGTCAACGAGCGGGTGTTCAAGGATGTCAACAACGGCGTCTACCGCTGTGGCTTCGCTGGCTCGCAGGCCTCCTACGACCGTGCCTACGCGCGGCTCTGGGACGCGATGGACTGGCTCGAGGACCGCCTGACCAGCCAGCGTTACCTCGTCGGCGACACCATCACCGAGGCCGACGTCCGCCTCTTCACCACGCTCGCGCGCTTCGACCCCGTCTACCACGGGCACTTCAAGTGCAACCGGAGCAAGCTCATCGAGATGCCGGCGCTCTGGGCATACGCGCGCGACCTGTTCCAGACGCCCGGATTCGGCGACACGATCGATTTCGTGCAGATCAAGCAGCACTACTACATCGTCCACGAGGACATCAATCCGACCCAGATCGTCCCGGCCGGCCCGGACCTGGCGAACTGGCTCACCCCCCATGGCCGCGAGGCCCTCGGCGGCCGTCCGTTCGGCGACGGTACCCCGCCCGGACCGCCGCCCGCCGGCGAACGGGTCGCGGCCGGGCACAACCCGCTCTACCCGCTGGCACCGTGAGCGAACGCGCCATGAGCACTCCAGCCCCGGGCCCTCGGATCGCAGTGACGTGGGCAGACACCGCGCCCTCGCACACCCCGGAGTTCCACGAGGAGCTCGCCACCCTCACCGCGAACGCGGCGGCGGCCCTCGAAGCGGCGGGCGCGATCGCCGTCGTGCTGGATTCCGCGGCGGACGAGCTGCCGACCGCGGAGGCGTTTGACGGCGTGCTGGTCATGGGAGGCGGCGACGTGGACCCCGCGCTGTACGGCGGCGATTCGGCGCACCCCACCCTTTCGGGGGTGGACCGCCGCGCGGACGACGCCGAGGCGCGCCTCGTGCGCGACGCGCTCGCCGCGCGCCGCCCGGTCCTCGGGATCTGCCGCGGGCTCCAGCTCATCAACGTCGCACTCGGCGGCACCCTCATCGAGGACCTGGGGCGCGGAATGCACCGCGACCACGACGACCCCAGGGCGCCGATGCCCCTCCACGACGTCCGCCTTACGCCCGGCACGCGGCTTGCCGCACTGCTGGGGGCCACCGGTACGACTACTCGGGTCGTGTCTGGGCACCACCAGGCCGTGGGGCGCGTTGCCGACCCCCTGCGGGTCTGCGCCACGGCATCGGACGGGGTCGTCGAGGCGCTCGAGGCCAGAGACTCCGACTCCTGGATCGTCGCGGTCCAGTGGCATCCCGAGGACGCCCAGACCCGCACGGCGGCTCCGGGCCAGCTCGAGGCGATCCTCGGCGCCTTCGTCGCAGCGGCCGGTGAACGGGCGGAATCCCGGACTCCCCTCAGCCGGCGACGAACTCCGTGATCCGGGCGAGTACTCCGGCGTCGCCGAGGATCCGCTGGTGGCCGAGGCCGCTGGTCTGAAGGAACTGCGCGTGGCCGGTGTTGGCCGCGACCAGACGCCCGGCCTCGGTGGCCGGCACGCGGCGATCACCGGCGTCGTGCACCACGAGGAGCGGAACCGCCGCCGGGAGGGGGTGGCTCACGGCGGAGAAGCGCCCGTAGACGTCCGGCTCCGTGGGGAACACGCGCCGGGCGAACCGGCCCCGGAGCGCGTGCGCCGCCGGGGCCGAGAGCCCGGTCGCGGTGGCGAACGACGCGACGAGGTGGCCGGCGTCGGCCATCCCCGCGACGGTTGCGACGCGGCCCGCGCCGAGTCCCTCCGCGACCGCGACAAGCGTCGCGAGGGAGCCGAAAGAGTGGGCGACGACGGCCCCGAACGGCCCATGCAGGCGCTCGAGCTCGCGCATCGCGCCCATGAAGTCGAGGATGAACGTGCCGCGCCCCGGGGATTCGCCGTGGGCCGGGGCGTCGAACGCGACAACGGTGAGCCCGGCGTAGCGCAGCTCCCGCACGAGCGGCGCAAACTGCGAGGCGCGGCCGCCCCAGCCGTGGACGAGGAGCACCGGGCGCTCGCCGGACCCCCACCGGTACGTGACCGCGCTGCCGCCATGCCCGTGCAGGCCGGGCACGGGGACCCGCGACCAGTCGGCGGCGAGGTGTGTCTGCTCCTCGTCCGGGTTCACCGCCCGCCGCGGGCCGACGCGCATGAACAGGGGGAAGGCTGCCGCCGCGGCGACGCTGGGCGGGAGGAGCGAGATTGCACGCAGCAGCGGGGCTGCGGGAGTGCCCGGGGCCGGCAGGCGGTCGCGGCGCACGACGACGGTGGACTGGCTGAGCATGGCGGCCTCCCGAGATGGGATCAGAGGAGAGGATAATCTATACGGACGGTCGTTCATATTTATTTCTATACGGACGATCGTACGCTTAACCTGACGGGGTGCAAGGGCCGGAAAGGTGGAGTGCGGTGGAGATCCAGGAACGCATCGATGGGCGCCGGGCCCGCGGAGAGCAGTCGCGTCGGGCTGTCTTGGCCGAGGCCGTTGACCTCGCATCCGTCGAGGGGCTCGAGGGGCTCACGATCGGGCGACTCGCAACGGCGGTCGGGGCCAGCAAGAGCGGGGTCGGCGCGCTCTTCGGAACCAAGGAGGGCCTCCAGCTGGCGACCGTCGAGGCGGCCCGCCAGATCTTCGTGGAGCACGTGATCACCGCCGCGCGCGGCGAGGCGAGGGGCCTGAGGCGACTGTGCGCCGTCGTGCGTCTATGGCTCGACTACTCTCGCCGCCGGGTCTTCGCCGGAGGCTGCTTCTTCCAGTCCACGGCCGTCGAGTTCGACGCCCGTCCCGGTCCCGTGCGGGACGCACTGGCGGCGGCGCTGCGGGACTGGGACTCGTACCTCGCGCATGCGGTCCAGACCGCGATGGACCTCGGTGAGCTGCCCGGCCTGCACGACGCCGCGCAGCTCGCGTTCGAGATCGATGCAGTGTTCAACGAGGCCAACAACCGATCTCTCCTGCTCGGCACGGACGTCCCCTACGTGCGGGCCCGGGCGGCGATCGAGGCCCGGCTCGCAGGGCTGGGGGCGGATCCGAGCGTGCTCGCGGCGCTGCCAGACGTGGGGACGCGGGGATAGGTCAGCGAGAGACAGCAGAGCAGTGGGCTCCCCCGACGGGGGAGCCCACCACGTACGCCTGCAGGACAGGGCCCGGTGTGCCTCAGGCCGTGGCGTCGACGGGCCCGCGGACGAGCGCCGTGTCCCGGCGCATCCCGACGCGCAAGCCCGCGTAGATGGCCGCCGCGAGAACAGGGGTCACGAGGGTGCCCCACGTGGCGCCCCACGGCTGGCCGGATTCAATGAGACCGATGCCGACGGCGGCCGAGACCACCCACGCCGTGACGCCGGGGACTGAGACGGCGCGGAAGTTGGCATCCGGCAGGCCCGCGTGGTCCGCGCCACGCCCCGAGAAGCGATCCATGACGAGGTGGGTGAGGGCGATCCCCACCCAACCCGTCACGAGGGCGCCCTGCCAGGCAAGCGCCACGAGCAGGTACTGGACCACCGGCAGGAGCATGAGGGTGAAGATGATCGCCGAGGTGATGATCGCCCAGGCGAGCCGCGGGAGGCGGAGGCGTAGGGTCCGCTCCGCGAACTCACGCAGGTTGGAGGCGCCGAGTGCGTAGTTCGCGGTGTTGATGCGCGTCTGGGAGACGAAGACCAGCAGGAGGCCGAGGGGGCCCATCATCGTCACGAGACCGGCGGCGACCCCCGTCTCCGTGGTCTGGACACCCGGGATGGTGAACGTGAGGAAGATCCCGACCACCGCGTTGAGGCCGAACGCGAGCGTGTAGAAGAGCCACCCGAACGTCCAGCGGCTGTGGAAGGCGACGTCGTGGGGCCGGCCGAGGGCGGCGAAGTCCATCGTGTACATCATCATGATCCACACGCCCATGTACGCGGCGAAGCAGGCGAGCCAACCGGGTCCGCCCGAGGCCACGGGGAGGAACGCCGTGGCGTGCGCGAGCCAGTCGCCCGAGAACCCGTACGCGAGGCCGGCCCACACGACGGCGACCACGAGCCCGCCCCAGTAGAGCGGCAGCAGGAGGCCGTTGACCTTGTCGAGGCGCCGCTGGATGCCTCCGGAGACGAGGGGAGTGGTGTAGAGGACGACGATGGCCGACCACAGGGCCATGCTCCCTCCGAACTGGGCCTGGAAGGCGAACGCGAGGATCGAGCCCTCGAAGACGGCGTAGTAGATCGCGGTCGCCGCGAAGATGAGCGTTGCCAGGAGCGCCCCCGCCCGGCCCAGAAGGGTCCTCGAGAACTGGTGGACCGTCAGCCCGTGCCGGAGGGCGTAGGCGGACAGGACCTTGTTGACCGCTCCATAGACCACGATGGTCAGGGCGAGCCCGATGAGTGCGTCGACCGTGCCGTACGCGAGGGCCAGGGCGGCGCCGATGTAGACGAAGAACATCGCGCTCACGAGCCCGTACCAGGCCATGGCGAGGGATCCGCGGCGCATGCGGGTGTCGGGGACGGTGGGGGACGGAGTGGACTGTTGGATCGGTGAAGCGGACATGGGGGTCTCCACATCTAGGGATTCTGGGAGAGAGATTCTGGGGAGAGGGGGGCGAAAGGACGGGGCCGAGGAGGGGTGCGGGGGAACGGACCCCGCACCCCGGTCTCAGGGGTGAGCCGCGGCTCGGACGAGGACCGTCAGGCCCAGGACGCGGCGGAGCGCCGCTGCATGAGCGCGCGGAACTGCGCCGTCGTGTCGGGGAAGAGCTCCCCGGTGCCCCAGTCGAGGATCACGCCGTAGCGGCGGATCACATCGAGGAGGGGGAGCTCGCCGCTGCGGTAGCGGAAGGCGACGTCGGCGGCGTCGTCCTCGAGCCAGCCGCGGCGCTGCGAGCGGATCGCGTCGCGCGCGGCCTGCGTGGCGTCGTCGTCGATCTCGTACTGGTCCAGCTCGGCGTCCACCTCGCGGATCACGACGCCGTAGTCCTTCGCCGCCCGCTCGATCGAGACATACCCGTCGATGACGTCCTCGCGCACGGCCCCGGGCTCGCGCTCGAGGGGGTCGCCGAAGCCCCCGCCGCCGGCCGAGGGGCGGGTGAACGAGTCCCCAGGGCCGATCGGGACGGAGGAGAAGTTGGAGCCGAGGAACCGCTCGTCCGCGGCGCCCTTGTTGAGCCACACGCCGTGCGGGATGGACGGCAGTCCGCCCTCGATGCCCCACGTGATGGAGCGGGCGCGGTCGCAGCAGTAGCTCATGACGGTCGACGACGCGTCCGTGAGCATGCCGCCCTTCTCGATGCCGCAGCCCCCGCGGAACCGCCCGGGGCCGCCCGAGTCGGTGGCGATCGCGTGCATTGTGGTGAGAACCGGGGAGAGCCGCTCCTGGCCCTCCACGGGCTGGACCGCGAGGCCCGGTCCGAAGACCGGCGCGGTCGCTCCGGCGCCGTCCTTCGTGGCACGGCCGCCCCAGCCGCCGGCCATCCAGTCGTACCACATGAAGTACGGGCTCTTGGGCTGCCGGGCGTCCTTGCCGCCTACGAGGAGGTACTCGAGGTTGAACGCGCACGCCATGGCGCGCTCGGGCATGACCTGCGACCACAGCTCGAAGATCCCGTTCATGAGCTTCTCGTACGGACCGGAGCAGAAGCCCGTCACCGCATGCGGCCAGCCCGCGTTGACCACGGTGCCCTCGGGGCCGATGTCCGCGGTGACCGCAGCGTAGAAGCCCGAGTTGAGCGGCACGTCCGGGAAGAACGTCTTGGTTCCGGCATAGATCGCTGAGAACGTGGTCCCGTATCCGGAGTTGAGGAACGTGTCCACGGCCTGGGCCGATCCGGCGAGGTCGTAGTGGATCCCCTCGCCGTCGAGGGTCAGCTTGATCCGGATCGGCACGAGCCCCTCGGGCTTGCCCGGGTCGAAATCGATGTAGTCGACCGTCTCCCACGTGCCCCGCGGGAGGGACTCGAGCTTCTTCAGGACCGTCCGCTCGACGTAGTCCTGCGTCTCCTGCATGGCCTCGACCACCGTCTCGCGCGAGTACTTGGCGACGAGGCGGAGCACCTCGCGCTCGCAGACGGCGGTGGCCTCCGACTGCGCGTGGAGGTCGCCCATGGCCTGCTGCGGGGCACGCGTGTTCGAGACGAGGAGCTGGGCGACGTCGTGCAGGAAAACGCCCTCCCGCCAGATCCGCACAGGGGTGATCCGCAGGCCCTCGCCGAAGTGCTCCTTGGCGTTGACGTCGAAGGAGCCGGGGACGTTGCCGCCGATGTCCGCCCAATGGCCCTTGTTCTGCGCGAAGGCGATGATCTGCCCGTCGGCGAAGACCGGTCGGATGAAGCTGACGTCGTTGAAATGGGTCCCGCCGCGGTACGGGTCGTTGATCGCGAAGACGTCGCCCGGGTTGATGTCGTCCTTGAACTCCTCGAGCACGGCCTGGCACTGGAAGTGCAGCGTGCCGACGTGCACGGCGATGTCGCCGCTGCCCTGCATGACCGTGTTGCCGCGGGCGTCGCACAGGGCGGAGGAGAAGTCCCGGGAGTAGATCACGAACGAGTAGCAGGTCCGCAGGATCTGTTCGCTCATCAAGTCCACGCTCGTCGCGAACGCGTTCTTGAGCACCTCGAAGGTCACGGGGTCGAGGCGGACTGCCTTCTCCGCCTGCTTGGCTGCTGGCGCGGGGGCCAGGGTGGTGTGGTTCATCTCAGGCCTCCTGGCTGGGGTTGATTCCGCTGGTGTTGAGGTGGATGCGGATGTTGAGCCACTCGTCGATCTCGGCGACCGTTCCCGGGGGAACCACCGTGGTGGAGTCGAGCTGTTCGACGATGGCCGGGCCCGCGAAGGTCGCGCCGGCGGGCAGCACCGCGCGGTCGTAGACCGGGGTGTCCACCCAGCCCTCCGCGCCGAAGTAGACGGGCCGGCGGGAGGCCGGGGCGCCGGGATCCGGGACGAGCTCGGTGGCCGGCCGGAAGCTCGGCTTGGGCGTCTTGCCGACCGCCGTGAGCTGGAGCTGGTAGATCTCAACCGGCTGATCGTCCTGCCGGAACGCGAACTCGCGCTCGTGCTGCTCGTGGAAGGTCTCGACGGCGGCCTCGAGGGCGCCGGGGCCGGACCCCATGGGCACGGCGAGGGACCGCCATTGGCCGTGGTAGCGCATCGAGATGAGCCGCTGCAGGACGGCGTCCTCCTCGGCGACGCCCTCGTGCCGGAGGCGCCCGCGGGCATCCCCCTCGAGGGCCCGGAAGGCCGACTCGAGGTCGTCCGGGTCGGCGCTGGCCGCCATCGCGGTGTACATCGTGGAGAGGTCGTGGCGGATGTCCACGAGGAGGCAGCCGAGCGCGGACGTGACGCCCGGGCTCGGGGGCACGACGACGGTGGGGATGTTCAGCTCCCGGGCCACCTCGGCGCCGTGGAGCGCGCCCGCCCCGCCGAAGGCGATGAGGGCGAAGTCGCGGGGGTCATAGCCGCGCCGGATCGAGATGAGCCGGACGGCGTCGGCCATGTTCGCGTTCGCGACCGCCAGGATCGCGTGCGCGGCCTCCTCCTCGCTCAGGGCGAGCGGCTCGGCGATGACCGAGCGGATCGCCCGCCGCGAGAGCTCGCGGTCCAGGGTTTTCGCGCCACCGGCGAGGGTGATGCCCAGCCGGTTGAGCGCAACGTTCGCGTCGCAGTTGGTGGGCTGGTCGCCGCCCATCCCGTAGCAGGCCGGACCCGGGTCGGCGCCCGCGGACTGGGGGCCGTTGCGCAGCGAGCCGGCGATGTCGAGGTGGGCGAGGGACCCTCCGCCGGCACCGATGGTGAGGACCTCTATGCTCGGGAAGACGATCGGGTGGCCGTACTCGACCTGCCACTCCTTCGTGACGCGGAGCTCGCCGCCCGAGACGAGCGCAATGTCTGTCGAGGTCCCGCCCATGTCGAGCCCCACGGCGTTGTCGTACCCGCACTGCTGGGCGATGTGCTTGGCCGCGATGGCGCCTGCCGCGATCCCTGAGGCGGCGAGGCGGACGGGGTACTTGCGGACCATCCGCGGCGTCATCGATCCGCCGCCCGAGTGCAGGAGCAGGAGGTCTCCGGCGTAGCCGCCCTCGGCGAGCTGCTCGGAGAGCCGGTCGACGTAGCCGGTGACGAGCGGCGCGAGCACGGCGTTGGAGACCGCCGTGTTGAAGCGGTCGTGCTCGAACATCTCGGGCAGGATCTCGGCCGACGTCGACACGGTCGCCTCGGGCAGCTCCTCCTCGAGGATCTCGCGCATCCGGATCTCATTGGCCGGGTTGGCGTAGGAGTTGAGGAAGCAGACGGCGATCGTCGTGGCGCCCCTCCGCCGGAGGAGCCTCGCGAGCGCGCGGGCCTCCTCCTCGTCGAGCGGCGTGATCACCTTGCCCTCGTAGTCGACGCGCTCGGCCACCTCGAACCGGTCGCGGCGGCGGATGTAGGGACCGCTCACGTCGTTGTATGCGTCCCAGAGATCGTCCTTGGTGCCGTCGCGGATCTCGATGACGTCCCGGAATCCGCGGGTCGTCACCATCGCCGCCGCTGGGAAGTTCCGCGTGATGAGGGCGTTCGTTGCCACGGTCGTCCCGTGGGAGAAGAGCGAGACATCCGCCAGATCGATCTCCGCCCGGGCCACGCCGTTCATGACCGCGACCATGGGGTCTGCCGGCGTGGAGGGGACCTTGGTGACGCGCATGGTCCGAGTGGTCTCGTCGAAGATGCAGACATCGGTGAACGTTCCGCCGACGTCAACGGCAACTCGTACGTTGGTCATCTGTAATTCCTCCAGAAGGGGAGAGGGGATGCATCCCAGAATCCGCTGTGACTGTGTCCTCTGTCACTGGCAGAATTGAAGAGCGAAGCGTCCCTCCTTGTGATTCTCACAAGGACCCTGCGGGACGCCCCGAAGGGAACCCGAAGCATGGCCGACGACGCTCCCCGACCGTCCGTGACCCTGGGGGACGTGGTCGCGCAAGCGGACCTGGACCTCACCGCGATCGTCCCTGGCGACACCTCGCTCGCCGTGCGTTCCGCGCATTCGAGCGAGATCGACGACCCCGGCCGCTGGCTTGAGCCCGAGTCGGTCATGCTGACCACCGGGCTGCGGCTCGTGGGGCACGAGACCGACCGCCGCCTCGCGGAGGCGCTCGTCGAGGGCCTGAGGCGGGCACGCGTCGTCGCGCTCTTCTTCGGTGCCGGGGTCAACTTCGCCCACGTGCCGGCCACTCTCGTGGCGGCGTGCCGCGCGGCGGGCCTCCCGCTCTACACCGTGGGCGCCGAGGTGCCCTTCTACCGGGTGGAGAACTTCATCAACGCGTCCGCGGGCGCCCCGGAGGCGTACCAGCTGCGACGCGCCATGCGGCTGACCAACGAGCTGGTCGAGTCGCTCTCGAGCGAGGAGCCCACCAGGGCGCTCATCGCGAGGCTCGCGTCGCTGTGCCGCGGCACGGCCGTCCTCTACGGGCCGACGGGGCGAACGGTCGAGTCGACCGGGGCGGGACCGCTCCAGCTGATCTGGGCAGAGCTGCAGCAGCGCCGCTGGTCGGGGCCGGCGTTCGAGATCGGCCGGTGGACCGTCATGGGCCGTTCGGTCGGCCTCCGCGGCAACACATACGTCGTGGCCATCGCGAGCCGCAACCCGGGGGCGGTCGCCGATCTGGGCCCGGTGCTCCTCGAGACGACCCAACGCCTGCTCGGCGGGATCAACGCGATCAATCGGCTCGCCGTCTCCCGCCAACGCCACGAGGGCGTCCAGCTCCTGACGGACCTCCAGGACGGCATCCCGATCGGGCGCGAGCAGAGGTACTGGGAGCGGCTCGAGCCGTTCCTCTTCAGGCCCTTCCTCCCCGTGCGGGCCGTCCTCGCCCGCAGCGTGAACGGCCGGGCCCTCGACGGCGACTCGGTCCAGGGGCTCCTCTCGGGCGCCGAGCAGCACACGCTCGGGCTCCTGCTCGCGGAGAGCACCCGCACGCCCTCGGCCCCGCCGGGGTTCACGGCTCTCGTCGCCGATGCTCCCGGGCTCGAAGCATGGGTCGCGGCGGCGTCGGACGGCTCCGCGCTCGGCCTCTCCGAGCCGTTCACTGACCTCTCCGCAGCTCCCGACGCGTTCGGCGAGGCGGAAGCGGCGGCAGAAATCGCCGTCGAACGTCTCCGCCCCGGCGTCACCGGGGCGCAGGTGAGGATCGACGACGTCGACCCCGCCTCCTGGCTGCTCGCGCGGCGCCGCTCGCAGCGGGACAGGGACAAGGTGGCGCGGTACGGGGACACGCTGCGCCGCGATCCGGACGTGCTCGCGACCGTGGTCCGGTACCTCGCGCTGGGCATGGACGTCGCACAGACCGCCGCCGTGCTGTACGTGCACGGGAATACCGTGCGGTACAGGCTGCGGAAGGCGGGCGAGATGCTCGGCGGCCCCCTGACCGACGCGGCAGTGGTGGCGAACCTGTACCTGTCGCTGAGGAAGGAGATCGAGGAAGCGCGCGCCGGAGCTGCCATCCCGCGTTGATATACATGCACTGTGACTCATCCCCAGCTTGACCGGCGGCTCGGGCTCGCCGACGCCGTTGTGATCGGCCTCGGCTCGATGATCGGTGCCGGCGTGTTCGCGGCGTTCGGGCCGGCTGCCCGTGCCGCGGGGTCGTGGCTGCTCCTGGGCCTGGCGATCGCCGCCGTCGTGGCCTACTGCAACGCCGTGGCCTCCGCGCAGCTCGCGGCCGCCTACCCGACCTCGGGCGGGACGTACGTCTACGGGCGCGAGCGACTCGGGCCCGGGTGGGGGTTCACTGCCGGGTGGGGGTTTGTGATCGGCAAGACCGCCTCGTGCGCGGCCATGGCGCTGACCTTCGCCAGCTATGCGGTGCCGGGTGCGGAATGGCTCCAGCGTCTCGTGGCGGTGGCCGCCGTCCTCGCGCTCGCGGCGCTCAACTATCGGGGCGTGACGCGCACCGCGCAGCTGACGCGGATCCTCGTGACGATCACCCTCGCGGCACTGGCCGTGCTGGTGATCGGCCTCTGGGCGAGCGGGCACGCAGGCCTCGGGGTTATCGCCTCCGCATCCGGTGAGCCGGCGGGATCCGGCGGCGTGTACGGGGTCCTGCAGGCCGCCGGGCTGCTGTTCTTCGCCTTCGCCGGCTACGCGCGGATCGCGACGATGGGCGAGGAGGTCCGGAACCCGCGCACGACCATCCCGCGGGCCATCCCGCTCGCGCTGGGCATCGCCGTTGTGGTCTATGCGGCGGTGGGTGTCACAGCACTGGCGGCCGCCGGGCCAGCCGGCCTCGCGGCGTCCGCCGCGCCGCTCGCGGACGCCGCGCACGCTGTCGGCCTCGACGGGCTCGGACCGGTGGTGCGGATCGGGGGCGCGGTCGCGAGCCTCGGCGCGCTGCTGGCGCTCATCGCCGGGATCGGGCGTACGAGCCTGGCCATGGCGCGGGAGCGGGACTTGCCCGCCTGGCTCGGTGCCGTCCACCCCGTGCACAAGGTGCCGCACCACGCCGAGATGGCCCTCGCCGTCGTCGTGAGCGTGCTCCTGCTGGCCACAGACCTGCGCGGGGTCATCGGCTTCTCGTCGTTCGGGGTGCTCGTGTACTACGCGGTCGCGAACGCCTCGGCCTTCACCCAGCCCGCCGCGGACAGGCGGTGGCCGCGCGCGCTCAACGTCCTCGGCGCGCTCGGGTGCCTCGCGCTCGTCGCGACCCTGCCCTGGCAGTCCGTCGTCGCGGGCGTGGTGATGTTCGCGATAGGGCTGGCGGGGCGCGCCGTCGTGCTCCGCCGGAGGCGCACCGAGGGGGCCTGAGGTGGAGGACGACGGCGCGGCCCGGGTTACCCCCGCAGGTACACCGTGGTGGTGTGCGTGAAGAACTCCTTCGCGGCCGCGCCCTGCTCCTTGGGGCCGTAGCCGGACTTCTTCGCCCCGCCGAACGGCACGTGCGGGTCGGCGCCGGCGGATTCGGAGTTGACGTGCAGGATGCCGACGTCGAGCGCGTCCACCGCGTCGAGCGCGGTGGCGATGTCCCGCGTGAACAGGGCCGCGGTCAGCCCGAACTCCGAGTCCTCCGCGAGGGCGAACGCTTCCTCGGTCGACGCCGCGCGGCGCACCGCGAGCACCGGCCCGAAGAGTTCCTCGCACCAGGCGATGTTGGTGGAGGCATCAGCATCCGGGATCTCGAGGACCGTCGGTTCGAGGAAGGCGCCGCCCGCGGGCGCCTGGCCCCGGTAGGCCACCCGGGCGCCGTCGGCCTCTGCGGCGGCGACGGCGTCGCGTACGCCCGCCGCGGCCGCCTCGGTCACGAGCGGGCCCATGTGTGTCCCGGGGTCGCTGGGGTCGCCCACGCGCCACGCGTCGAGCCGCAGCGCAAGCTTGGCGAGGAACTCGTCCGCGATCTCGTCGGCCAGCACGAGCCGCGACGTCGCGGTGCACTTCTGCCCCGTCGAGCGGAAGGCCCCGAACAGGACCTGCTCGGCGGCGAGGTCCAGGTCCGCGTCCGCGAGCACGATCGCCGCGTTCTTCCCGCCCATTTCGCCCTGGAACGGGACGCCGCGCGAGGCGGCCTCCCCCGCGAGGGTGCGGCCCACGCCGGTCGAGCCGGTGAAGGAGAGCCCGTCCAGGTCCGCGTGCCGCACGAGCTCGGTCCCGAGCGCGCCCGGGCCGATGAGCAGGTTGAGCACCCCGGCGGGCAGCCCGCCTTCCACGAGGGCCTCCGCGAACCGCATCGCGAG
Source organism: Sinomonas cyclohexanicum (assembly GCF_020886775.1). Taxonomy (GTDB): domain Bacteria; phylum Actinomycetota; class Actinomycetes; order Actinomycetales; family Micrococcaceae; genus Sinomonas; species Sinomonas cyclohexanicum. Next base: position 3,850,067 of record NZ_AP024525.1, on the reverse strand, counting down.
CAGCGGCACGGTCGACGCCGGCTTCCACACCACCGCGTTCCCGTATACGAGCGCGGGGGCGATCTTCCACGCCGGGATCGCGATGGGGAAGTTGAACGGGGTCACGATCCCCACCACCCCCAGCGGCTTGCGCGTGACGATGATCCGCTCGCCGCGGCGCGGGGACGCGAAGTGCTCCCCGGCCGTGCGGTCGCCCTCGCCGGCGTAGTAGCGCAGGATCTGCGCCGCGCGCAGCACCTCGCCGCGGCCCTCGGCGAGGGTCTTGCCCTCCTCGCGGGCCAGCTCGAGTCCGTACTGGTCCGCGCGAGCCTCGAGCGCGGCCGCCGCGCGGGCCAGGACGGCGCCGCGCTCGTGGATCGGCGTGAGACCCCACTCGCGCTGTGCGGCGCGGGCGGCGCTCATGGCACGCACGACGTCGGCCGGAACGGCTTGGGTGCCCTCCGCCACCACCTGCTGGGGTCGGGCCGGGTTACGGGAGACGAGCGGCGCGCCGCTGCCGGCCACCCATTCGCCGCCGATGAGGAGGCGCAGCGCCACGGGGGCGTCCGCGCCTGGGGCGACCAGAGCGCCGTCGTGCGCGGTCTCTACTGCCGCGGTCACCGGAAGGCCGCCTCTCCGGTGAGCTTCTGGCCGAGGATGAGGGTGTGGACCTCGTCGGTGCCCTCGTAGGTGCGCACGGATTCGAGGTTGTTGGCGTGGCGCAGGGGCGAGTGCTCGAGAGTGATGCCGTTGCCCCCGAGGATGGTGCGGGCCTCGCGGGCGATCTCGATGGCCTCACGGCAGTTGTTGAGCTTGCCCACGGAGATCTGGTGGTGCTGGAGTTTCCCGGCGTCCTTGAGCCGTCCGAGGTGCAGGGCGAGCAGGAAGCCCTTGTTGATCTCCAGGGCCATGTCCACGAGCTTCTGCTGCGTGAGCTGGTAGCCGGCGAGCGGCCTGCCGAACTGGAGGCGCTCCTTGGAGTAGGCCAGGGCGTCCTCGAAGGCGTCCCGGGCGGCGCCCATGGAGCCCCAGATGATGCCGTAGCGGGCCTCGTTCAGGCACGAGAAGGGACCCTTGAGGCCGGTGACGTTCGGCAGGACGGCGTCGTGGGGGAGGCGGACCTCGTCGAGCTCGATCTCGCACTGGATCGACGCGCGCATGGAGAGCTTGGGCTCGATCGGGGTGGCCGTGTAGCCCGGGGTGGCTGTGGGCACGACGAAGCCGCGCACGCCGTCGTCGGTCATCGCCCAGATGACCGCGACCTTGGCGACGTTGGCCAAGCCGATCCAGCGCTTCTTGCCGGTGAGGATCCAGTCCGCGGTGGGCCCGGTGCCGTCGCGGCGGGCGTAGGTGGTCATCGACCCGGGGTCGGAGCCTGCGGTGGGCTCGGTGAGGCCGAAGCAGCCGATCGCCTCCCCGGCCGCCATCTGCGGGAGCCATTCCTGCTTCTGCTCCTCGGAGCCGTGCTTGTAGATCGCGGACATCGCGAGCGAGCCCTGCACACTGACAAAGGTGCGCAGGCCGGAGTCGCCGGCCTCGAGCTCGGCACCGGCCAGGCCGTACTCGACCGCCGAGCGGCCAGCGCAGCCGTAGCCCTTCAGGTGCATGCCGAGCAGGCCGAGCCGCGCCATCTCCGGCACGATCTCGAGCGGGAAGCGGGCCTCCTCGTACCAGCGGGCGATGTTCGGCTTGATCTCGGCAGTGACGAATGCCCGGACGCGGTCGCGCAGGGCAAGCTCCTCGTCCGTGAGGAGGGAGTCGAACGAGATCAGGTCCGCGGGGTCGGGGGTGCGGTCGGTGCTGTTGGTGCCTGCGGCAGTGTCCATGCCCGCAAGGCTAGCGGTGGCAGTCATCGGTGGGTCCTTTCACGTTGTGGGGTCTCTGTCAGCTGGTTGCGGGGTCTTTGGCGGCCGCTTGCGGGGTCGCTGGTCGTGACCAGGGACCCCGCAACGCCCCGCCAGGGACCCCGCAACACAGGAGGGGTGGTGGGGGAGCGGGCGGTGCGGCTACTCGCGGAGCCAGCGCACGACGTCGGCCGTGTCGGCTCCCAGCGCGGGCGGGGCCTGGGTGCGGGGCGGCAGCGGCGGGGTCCACGTGATCGGGTGGCGGACCTGCCGGCCCACCGCGGCCCCGGAGCGGTCGCGGACCTCGATGGTCGGCTCGAGGCCGAGGGACTCCGCGTAGCTGATGCCCTCCCCGATCCCGGCGACCCGGCCGCACGGGATCCCGAGTCCGGTGAGCTTGTCCTGCCACACCTCTGCGCTGGCGGTGGCCAGCGCGGCCTCGAGCAGCGGGACCAGCTCTGCCCGGTGCGCCACGCGCGCCTTGTTCGTGGCGAACCGCGGGTCCGCGGCCAGCTCGGGGGCGCCGATCGCTTCGCACAGCCGGGCGAACTGCCCGTCGTTCCCGGCGGCCACGGCCAGCGGCGCGTCGGCGGTCGCGAGGAGCTGGTACGGCACGATCGAGGGGTGGTCGTTCCCCATCCGGCCCGGCGTGACCCCAGCGCCGAGGTGTGCCTGGGCCTGGTTCGCCAGCGCCCCCTGCAAGGAGGAGAGCAGGTTCACCTCGACTCGCCGACCGCGGCCCGTGCGGGCCCGCTCGGCGAGGGCTGCGAGGATGCCGATCGTCGCGTCTTTCGCTGTGAGCACGTCCACGAGCGCGACGCCGGCCTTGACCGGTCCGCCGCCCGGCACCGTGTCCGGGTGGCCCGTGATGGACATGAGCCCGCCGAGGGCCTGGACGATGAAGTCGTACCCGGGCAGGTCCCGTCCGCCCGCGGATCCGAACCCCGAAATCGACGCGTACACGAGCCCCGGGTTCTCCGCCGCGAGCGCCTCGTACCCGAGGCCCAGCTTCTCGAGGCCGCCGGGCTTGAAGTTCTCCACAAGCACGTCCGCCCGCAGCGCGAGCTCCCGTGCGAGCGCGAGGTCCTCGGGGTCGGCCAGGTCCAGCTCGACCGACTCCTTGTTCCGGTTCACGCTCTCGAAGTAGGTTGCCCCCGTCGCAGAGAACGGTGGCCCCCAATGCCGCGTGTCGTCCCCGGCGCCGGGCCGCTCGACCTTCACCACCCGCGCCCCGAGGTCCGCGAGCGTCATCGAGGCCAGCGGCCCTGCGAGCACGCGGGAGAAGTCCGCCACGAGGATCCCCTCGAGCGGGGCCGTGCCGGCGGGAATGCCACGCGTTGTGGACAATACCCCCTGCCGTAGACGGAGGTTTTGTCCAGAAGTGGCGGTGTTCTCGGGGCTCGCGGCGGGCGACGGCGCGTGGTCGCCGCCCGTGGGCCCCCCGCCCGCCGCCGCCCCGCCGCCCGCCGCCCCGCCGCGTGGCCTGGTGTCCCGCGAGGAGCTCACGAGAGCGCCCCGCGGATGGCGGCCTCGAGCACGTCGAGTCCCTCCTCGAGGACCTCGGGCTCGATGACAAGCGGCGGGAGCAGGCGGATGACGTTGCCGTGGGTGCCGCATGTGAGGGTGAGGACGCCGGCGGCGTTCGCGGCGGCGGCAGCGGCCTTCGCGATGTCCGGACGCGGGCCCGAGGCGTCACCGAACTCGATGGCCATCATGGCGCCCCGTCCCCGGACGGAGACGATGCCCGCCGGGACGCTGCTGGCCGGGACGCTGCTGGCAGGGACGCTGCCCGAGGCGACGCTCCCCGCGGGAGTCCGCCCGGCGCCGTCGTGCGCGAGAAGCGGCTCGAAGCGCTCCCGCACCGCCTTCTCGACGGCTCGCGCCCCCGCGAGCAGCGAACCGTCCTCGAGAAGTTCGAACACCGCGAGGGCGGCCTCGCACGCTACGGGGTTGCCCGCGTACGTGCCGCCGAGCCCACCCGCGTGGACGGCGTTCATGAGCTCGGCTCGGCCGGTCACCGCGGAGAGCGGCAGGCCCGCGCCGAGCGCCTTCGCCGAGAGGGTGATGTCCCCGGCAATGCCGTCGTGCTCGGAGGCGAACAGGGCGCCGGTGCGTCCCATGCCGGCCTGGATCTCGTCGATCACGAGCACGATCCCGTGCCGTGTCGCGATCTCGCGCAGTCCAGCGAGGAAGCCGGGAGCGTGGACCACGAACCCGCCCTCGCCCTGGATCGGCTCGATGACCATGGCCGCGAACGTCTCGGGACCGGCCTCGGCGAGGACCGCCTCGACGCCGGCGAGGGCCTCCGCGACGAAGGCGGCGGAACCAGCCGGATCGGCCGGCGCGAGGTGCGCGGGCGCCGTCGGGCCTCGGAACACCGAGCCCGGCAGCGGGCCGAAGTTGAGCCGGTAAGGGTTCACCTTGGCCGTCATGGCCATGGTGAGCTGTGTGCGGCCGTGGTAGGCGTCGTCGAACACGAGGACGTGGGGGCGGCGGGTCGCGGAGCGGGCGATCTTGACCGCGTTCTCCACGGCCTCCGCGCCGGTCGAGAACAGCGCCGTGCGCTTCTCGAAGTCACCCGGCGTGTGCTCGTTGAGCCACGCGCAGACCTCGGTGAACGACGAGTACTCCGTGACCATGAAGCACGTGTGCGTGAAGCGGGCCAGCTGCGCCGCGGCGCGCTCGGCCACGCGCGGGTTCGCTGCGCCCACGCTCGTCACGGCGATGCCGGACGCGAAGTCGATGATGCGGTTGCCGTCCACGTCCACGAGCAGCGAGCCCTCGGCGCGGTCGATGAACACCGGCAGCGTCACGCCGAAGCCCTCGGTGACGTGGCGGCGGCGCTCGGCTTCGAGCTCGCGGGAGCGGGGCCCGGGCAGTGAAGTCGCGAGCCGGCGGGCGCGCTGGGGAACGGCCGTGGGATCGGCGGAAGGGGCGACGGCGGCGGCGTCGGTCGTGGCGGTCATGGGGTCCTCCCAGGAGGTGAAGTGATGTGGTTGAGACCACAGTAGGGTCGTGTGGCCCTCCCGTCCTTGGATGATCTGGCCCATAATGGGCGTCGATGGGACTCAATGCACAATCCTCGACGACCTCGGCCCGAGGCCACTGGTGATCACGCTCGCGCAGCTCGCGGACGCCGCCCAAGGCGACCTCGTCCCCTTCTGGCCCGTCCCGCTCCCGCGGGTCGAGCTCACGGGCGTGCACGTCTCCGAGCTCGAGGACCCGACCGTGTTCCTCGACGGCGGCGAGCTGCTCCTCACGGTCGGGATGCAGATCCTTGGCCGCGACGGAGGCCCGGCGGAGCGCGCCGAGGCCGCCCGCGCCTACGTGGCGAGGCTCGTCGGGGGCCGGGTGGCCGCCCTGGGCCTCGGCCTCGGTTCGGGGCATGACATGGTCCCCGACGAGCTCCGCGAGGCGTGCGTCGAGGCGGGGCTCCCGCTCCTGACCGTCCCGCGCGAGTCGCCGTTCCTCGCCGTCTCGCGGGCGTACTGGGAGCTCGTGCGCCGCGGGGGAGAGGCGGAGCTCACCGCGCTGCTCGGACTCCAGGTCGCGCTCACCCGGGCTGCCGCGAAGGACGACGCCGAGCCCGCCATCGTCCGCGAGCTCGCCCACGCTCTCGGCACTTGGGTGGCGTACCTCCCGGGGGGCGAGGGCACGCCGTCGTGCGCCCCGGGCGGAGGCTCCGGCGCGCTGCCGCCGGGGCTGCTCGACGAGCTACACCGAGAGGCCGGCGCCCTCCAGGCCGCCGGGCGCGGCGCGACCGCCAACGTCCACCTGGCCTCCGGGCCGGCGGCCCTCTACCCCGTCTCGGACGGCGGCACGAGCGGCGCGTACCTGGCCGTGGGGCGCGGCGGCCAGCTCGCCCCGGCCGAGCGGCACCTGTTCCTCACGGCGTCGACTCTGCTCGCGCACCGGGCGGCCGCGCTGCGGCACGCCGAGGACGAGCGCTCCCGCAGCGACGGCATGCTCGTCGCCCTGGTCCTCGCCGGGCACGACGACGCCGCGCGCCTCCTCGGGGACCAGATGCACACCGCGCTGCCCGAGTCCGTGTACCTCGCGGTGCTGGACGCGAGCCCGGGCCGGGGTGATCCCGGCCTGCCCCCGGACGCGCTGTCCTTCGAGCTCGGCGGCCTCCTGTACGCGCTCCTGCCCACCGATGCGCCACGCCCGCGTCTCGCGCCGGGCCTCCGCGGGGCGTGGGGCGGTCCGGTGCCCCTGCGGCGCGTGCGGGAGATGGTGGGCCAAGTGGCCGACGCCGCCGCCCAGGCCCCCGCTGGCCGGGTGGTCCGCGTGGGGCATGGCCTTGAGCTGCCGGGCGACGAGTGGGCCGCCTCGCTCGCGACCGCGGGCGGCGAGCTCTTGCCCACCGTGCGTGCGTACCTGAAGAACAGGGGCCAGTGGGAGGCGACGGCGCGCGATCTGGGCGTGCACCGCAACTCGGTGCGCCACCGGATCGCCCGCGCGGCCGAGCTGCTCGGCGTCGACCTCGACGACCCGGACGTCGCGGCGCACCTGTGGCTCGCGCTGCGGACCTGATGAGAGGAACCGATGTGTCTAAATAGACATGGCAAACGATGGCAACAAAGCTTTTTCGACAACAAGACTGGGCGCACCATAGTTATATCGACATAGCCAATGCTGGTTTTCCTAAAGGAATGGTCATGGCAAGCACAATCCCGGCCCCCACCCCCACCACGTTCCGGGGCAACGACAAGCTCCTCCTGGGCATCGTCCTCGGCGTCATCACCTTCTGGCTCTTCGCCGGAACCATGGGGACGGTCGCCCCCAATATCCTCGCCGACGTCAACGGTGCCTACACCGACCCCATCAAGAAGACCTGGGCCAACCCCCTCGTCAACGTCGATGCCATGAACCTCGCGGTCTCGATCACCGCCCTGTTCTCGGGCATGTTCATCGTGGTCGCGGGCGGCCTCGCCGACCGCATCGGACGCGTCCGCATCAGCATCATCGGCAACGGTTTCGGCATCCTCGGCTCGCTCATGATCGTCCTTGCGTCCGGTCCCGTCGCGCTGCCCCTCATGCTCGGCGGCCGCGCGATCCAGGGCCTCTCGGCCGCGTGCATCATGCCGGCGACCATGGCCCTCGTGAAGACCTACTGGGACGGCCCCGGCCGGCAGCGCGCGGTGTCGATGTGGTCCATCGGCTCGTGGGGCGGCTCCGGGCTCGCCTCGATCTTCGGCGGCTACATGGCAACCCTCGTGGGCTGGCGCTGGATCTTCATCGCCTCGATTGTCATCTCGGTCATCTCGATCCTCCTCCTGCGCGGCACGCCCGAGAGCAAGGTCGCGCAGCAGGGCAAGTTCAGCTTCGACCTGCCCGGTGTCCTCGTCTTCGTCGTCTCGATGCTCGCCCTCATGATCGTGCTCATCTTCGGCGCGAAGATCGGCTGGGGCAGCCCCGTCACCATCGGGCTGCTGGTCATTGCCGTCGTGGGCCTCTACTTCCTCGTGCGCATCGAGAAGAGGGCCGCCAAGCCGTTCATCGACTTCGCGCTCTTCCAGAACCGGACGTTCACCGGCGCGACCATCTCGAACTTCCTCCTCAACGGCACGATCGGCCTGCTCATCGTCACCCAGCAGCTCCTCCAGATCGGGGGCGGCATGAAGGCCTCCGACGCCGGCCTGCTCACCATCGGCTACGCGGTCATCATCATCGCCTTCATCCGCTTCGGCGAGAAGCTGCTCCAGCGGTTCGGCCCGCGCAAACCCATGATCTGGGGCTCGGCGATCGTGGGCATCGCGGTCCTGCTGCTCATGCCCACCAACCTCCTGCTCTCCGAATACCGCTGGTTCTCCGTCGTCGCCTATGCCCTGTTCGGCCTGGGCCTCGCGTTCTACGCGACCCCATCCACCGACGCCGCGCTCGCCAACCTCCCGGCAGACCAGGCCGGAGCGGGCTCTGGCATCTACAAGATGGCCTCGTCGCTCGGCAGCGCCATCGGTGCCGCCGTCTCCCTCGCGATCTTCACGGCATTCAGCAGCTCCGGGGCCCAGTTCCTCGGCGACGTGCTCATCAACCAGGGCCGCACCGACAACACGGCCATCCGCCAGGCTGCGGTCATGGCGCTGATCTTCAACCTCGTCATGGTGATCATCGCGATCGTGTCGATCATGGTCACCGTGCCCAAGGGCAAGGAGCGTGCCGAGGCGCCCGCGAAGGCGCAGAAGTAGGCTCCGGCACAGCACCCACCACTCGTCAGTCATCAGGGAAGGGCACGGAAGACCATGGCATCCACTGAATCCGCACGCAAGATCCTGTCCGGCCAGGAGGCTATCGCCGACTGGCAGGAGTCCCTCTACAAGGACTTCCACCGCAACCCCGAGCTGAGCCATCAGGAGGAGCGCACCGCGGGGATCGTCGCGGAGCAGCTCGCGGGGTTCGGGTTCGAGGTCCACACCAAGGTGGGCGGCACCGGCGTCGTCGGCGTCCTCGCGAACGGTGACGGCCCCACGGTGCTGCTCCGCGCCGACATGGACGCGCTGCCCGTCAAGGAGGCCACCGGCCTCGACTATGCGAGCACCGCCGTCTCGACGGACGCCGCCGGAAACCAGACGCCGGTCATGCACGCGTGCGGGCACGACTTCCACATGAGCAGCCTGCTCGGGGCGGCGAAGCTGTTCTCTGAGCAGCGGGCCGCCTGGGCCGGCACGCTGATCGCCCTGTTCCAGCCTGCGGAAGAGCTCGGCGACGGGGCGAGGACCATGGTCGACGGCGGCCTGGCGAACGTCATCCAGAAGCCCGACGTCGCGCTCTCGCAGCACGTGCTCGTGCACCCGGCCGGGACGGTGGGCCCGCACCCCGGCGCGTTCCTCTCGATGGCGGACAGCATCCGCATCACGCTTTTCGGGCGGGGCAGCCACGGGTCGATGCCGCACCTCTCGATCGACCCCGCGGTCCTGGCCTCGATGGTCGTGGTGCGCCTGCAGGGCGTGGTCTCGCGCGAGGTCCCGCCGGGCGAGTTCGCCGTCCTGACGGTGGGGAAGATCGCCGTGGGCGCGAAGAGCAACATCATCGACGACCACGCCGTCCTCGAGCTCAACATCCGCACCTACAGCAAGGCCATCCGGGACCAGCTCCTCGCGGCGATCCAGCGGATCGCGAAGGCGGAGTCTGCGGCGTCCGGCTCGCCGAAGGAGCCCGACTTCGAGGTCTACAACAGCTACCCGCTCACGGACAACAGCGCCGACGTCACCGCGCAGGTCACGGCGGCGTTCGAGGACTTCTTCCCCGCCGGGACCGTGGGCGACTACGGGCGGCAGACCGCGAGCGAGGACTTCAGCGACGTCCCGACCGCGTTCGGCACGCCGTACACGTACTGGGGCGTGGGAGGCACGGACCCGCAGGTCTACGCCGACGCAGAGGCCGCCGGGGCCGTCAGCTCACTCCCGGCGAACCACTCGCCCATGTTCGCGCCCGTCATCCAGCCGACGCTCACCACGGGCACGGCCACCCTCGTGGTCGCCGCGTGCGCGTGGCTGGGGAAAGGCTGAGCCTTCCTGAGGGTTGAAACGCAGACCCTGACGCACGACGCCGGGCCCGCACCTTCGCGGTGCGGGCCCGGCGTGCGCTGGGGGCGGGACGGCAGGGGACCGGCGGCCGCTCGGGACTGAGCAGATCAGCCTTGCGGGGTGCGGATGAGCTTCTTGTTGACGAACTCCTCCATGCCGAACCTGCCCAGCTCGCGGCCCACGCCGGAGCGCTTGACGCCCCCGAACGGCAGGTCCTCCTGGGAATCTGCCACGGCATTGATGAAGACCATGCCCGTCTCGAGCCGGTCCGCGACCGCCTTCGCCGCGGCCACGTCGGAGCTGAACACGGAGCCGCCGAGCCCGTAGGGGGACGAGTTGGCCAGCTGGACGGCCTCGTCCGCGTCCCGGACCTTGTACACCACGGCGACGGGTCCGAACAGCTCCTCCTCGAACGCGCGCATGCCGGGTGTCACGTCAGTCAGGACCGTGGGCTCGAGGAAGGCGCCCGGCCCGTCGAGGAGCGAGCCGCCCGTGCGCAGTACCGCCCCCTTCGCCACGGCGTCCTGCACCTGCTCGACGAGTTCCTCGGCCGCGGCCCGCGACGACACGGGACCGAAACGTGTGGCCGGGTCGAGCGGGTCGCCGGGGGCGATGGCGGCCATCATCGCGGTGAACTTCTCGACGAAGGCGTCGTAGAGGTCCTCGACGACGATGAAGCGCTTCGAGGCGGTGCAGGCCTGGCCCGCGTTGCCCATGCGCCCCGCGACGGCGGCCTTGACGGTCGCGTCGAGGTCCGCGGCGTCGAGGACGATGAACGGATCGGAGCCCCCGAGCTCGAGCACGAACTTCTTGAGGTTCCGCCCCGCGACCTCCGCGACGGCCGAGCCCGCCCTCTCGGAGCCCGTGAGGGAGACTCCCTGGACGCGGGGATCGGCGAGGAGGTCCGCGATCTGGGTATTGGTCGCGAAGAGGTTCTGGTACGCGCCCGGCGGGAGACCGGCGTCGTCGAAGATCTCCTGCATGGCGAGCGCGGACTCCGGGCAGTTGCGCGCGTGCTTGAGCAGGATCGTGTTGCCGAGCATGAGGTTCGGGGCCGCGAAGCGGGCCACCTGGTAGTAGGGGTAGTTCCACGGCATGATCCCGAGAAGCAGTCCGACCGGCGCCGAGCGGACGATCGCCTCCCCGCCGCCGCGCACGGTGAGGTGCTCGTCGGCCATGAAGTCGGGGCCGTTGTCCGCGTAGTAGTCGTAGATGTCGGCCACGAGGGCCACCTCGCCCTCGCCCTGCCGCACGGGCTTGCCCATCTCCCGGGCGATGATGCGGGCCAGCTCGGCCGCGCGCTCGCGGTAGAGCGCCGCGACGCGGCGGAGCGCGGCACTGCGCTCGGCCACGTCGGTGAGGCTCCACTTCTCGAAGGCGGCCTGGCCGGCGTCGGCGGCGGTCAGGATCTCGGCGTCGGTGGCGGCCTCGAACTCGGCGAGGATCTCTCCGGTGGCCGGGGACGTCGTACGGTAGTAGCTCATACCCTTGAACCTAGGGCCCCGCTAGGTAAAAATCTAGGTTTAGAGGATTTATTTCCGGCGTGCCCCGCGAGGGGCAGCGCCCCGATCAGAAACAGGACCGTGCCCCTTTCGACCGCCTTCCAGTCACAGATCTACCGGCCACTGCCGGAGATGGAGCGCGCCGACTCGATCGTCGAGCGCATCTCGAAGGGGATCACCCTCGGCATGCTGCGCGTCGGCGAGCGCCTGCCGACTGAGGCTGAGCTGTCCGAGAAGTTCGGGGTCGCGGCCGCGACGTTGCGTGATGCGCTCGCCGAGCTGCGCGACCTGGGGATCGTCGAGACGCGCCGCGGGCGGAACGGCGGCACGTTCATCGTGGCGCAGCCCTCGACGTCGCCCGACGAGATGCGCCGGCTCCTGGCCGGTGCCTCGATCGCGGACCTGCGCGACTTCGGCGACGAGCAGGCCGCCGTGGCCGCCGAGACGGTCCGCCTTGCCTGCGAGCGCGCCGAGGCGCACGAGCTCGAGCGCCTGCTCGAGCTGGGCCGCGCCCTCGTGCTCGCCGACAGCCCGGACGGCAGGGCCCGGGCCGACAGCCGGTTCCACATCGAGCTGGCCGTCACAGCCCAGTCCCCGCGGCTGACCTCGGCAGAGATCCGGCTCCAGGCCGAGTCGGTGCAACTCGTGTGGGCGCCCCTGGCGCAGCCGTTCGACACCGAACAGGCAACCGCCGAGCATCTGGCCCTCGTGCGGGCCATCTCGGATGACCGCCCCGACGAAGCCCAGCGGCTCGTGCGCCTCCACATCCGGCGCGCGGTGCACCATCTCATCGACACCAAGCTTGCGCTCGAGTACAGCGCTGCGATCGGCGAGGCACAGGCCAGCGCACGCGCTGCCGTGCCGCATGACGGGGTAGCCAGAATTGCCGAGTGGTTCGGCCGCGCGAGCGAGGACGTCGACCGTTTTGCCCGCGACGTCACCGCGGACCTCGCCGCGCGGCTCGGCGCCCGCGCCACCGTGACGCCCAAGGACCTGGCCGGGCTCGAGGGCCTCTCGGGTGAGTTCCTCTCCGGCCATCCGGTCGCGATAAGCGCCGGCGCGGTCTTCTCCCCGGAGGTCGTGTCCGACGGCGCACGCGTCCTGGAATGGTGGGTCGCCCAGCCGGACTCGCGCCCGACCAAGCTCCTCCTCGACCTCACCCCGGGGGGGCCCCGGTACTACGACTACGAGAAGCTGCCCTTCTTCACCACGGCGCTCGCGACCGGCCAGCAGACCATCTGGGGCCCGTACGTGGACTACCTCGGCTCGGACGAGTACATCCTCACGCACACCGCACCGATCGCCGTCGCGGGCAGGCTGGCCGCAGTCGTGGGGTACGACATGCGCATCCGTGACCTCGAGACCGCAATCATGCCTGCGCTGCGCACCATCCCCGGCGGCGCGGCGCTCCTGAACGCCTCGGGGCGTGTGGTGATCGACAACTCGGGCCGGTACCTCGTGGGTGAGCGCGTGCCCAGCGAGCCGCACGACGCCGTCGTGACCCCGCTCGGCATCCCGGGGCTCGGGTACGCCGTCCTCACCCAGCGCTGACCGCCACGCGGGAAGGCAGGGTAGGCGGGACGGCAGCCGGCGGGAAGGCAGGGTAGGCGGGACGGCGCCCCGGGCACGGCAGAGGGGCCGCCGTCGCGCGTCCTGACCACGCACGACGACGGCCCCTCGCCTCTGTTCCGCGGCCCGCCTCAGCAGGCCGCGGGTTCTTCGGCCCCTCGGATGGCGGCACCCGGGCCCATGAGGGCGGTGCGCGCCTGCGCGACGAACGCGCCGAACAGGGCCCTGCGGTCCTCCGCGGGTCCGTCGGGGTCCTCGGGGTGCCACTGGGTGGCGACCACCCACGTCCGGCCGGGGTGCTCGGTGCCCTCGACCACGCCGTCGTGCGCGCGGGCCGTGACCACAAGCCCGGGCGCGACGTCCGCCACCGCCTGATGGTGCCCGGACCGCACGACGGCGCGCGTGCGCCCGTAGATCCCGGCCACCTTGCTGCCGGGAGCCAGGAGGACCTCCTCGTCGAGGAACAGCGGCTCCCCCGGCCGGCCCTTGTGCAGGTCCGACGGCACGATGTCCGGCACGAGCGTGCCGCCCAGTGCCACGTTGAGCAGCTGCGAGCCGCGACAGACCGCGAGGACCGTCTGGTCGGCCTCGACGGCCCGGCGCACGAGGTCGAGGCAGAACACGTCCGCCGGGTAGTCCACGCCGTACTCGTGGGGCACCGGGCCGTCGTGCCCGTAGAACGAGGCGTGCACGTCGCCGCCGCCGAGGAACAGGACGCCGTCCGACCGGGCCGCCAGCGCGGCGTGCTCCGGGTCCTGCACGGCGCTGTCCACGAGGAACGGCCGCGCACCCTGGTCCACGAGCTCCTGGAACGCGGTGCGCGTGAAGGCCTCCATGATCGCGTGCGCCTCTGGCCCCATGCCCGGGAACGTCAGGGAGACGACCACCGCGATGCGGGGCGCGTCGTCCGGCAGGAGGTGGGCGCCGTCGGGCGCTACCGCCTCCCACGCGACGGCGAGCTGCCCGCTCACGCGGGGACCCCCGCGAGCCGTCCTCCGCGCACGCGCGCCCGGTCCACGACCCACTCGAAGAGCGCGTGGTCGCTGGCCGAGGAGGCCGCGAGGTCCTCGGGGTGCCACTGGACGGCGAGGACCTCGGCCCCCGGGAGCTCGAGGGCCTCGACGACTCCGTCGGCCGCGCGGGCCGTGACGCGCAGCCCCGCCCCGAGCGTGCCGACGGCCTGGTGGTGGTAGCTCGACGCGTCCGCCCCGAGCCCGCCGATCGCACCGGCCAGCAGCGAGCCGGGCTCGATGCGGACTCCATGCACCTCGCCACGGTGCTGGACGCCGCCCGGCCCGAGGTGCTGCACGAGCGTCCCGCCGCGGCCCACGTTGAGCAGCTGCATCCCGCGGCAGATCGCCAGGAGCGGCACGCCTTGCGCGACGCACGCGTCGATGACGCCCAGCTCGAACGCGTCCTGCCCGGCGTAGTCGGTGGGACCATACTCCTCGTGCGGCTCCTCGCCGTAGAGGGCCGGGTCGATGTCGGCGCCGCCCGGAAGCACGACGGCGTCCACGCGCCCCACCTGCCCCGCCGCGCCCTCCGCGCTGGCGGGGTAGAGGATCACGGGCTCGCCCCCGGCGCGGTCGATCGAACGGAGCACCTCGACCGCGACGGCCACGCCGTCGAACCGGAGTCCCTTGACCCCCGCGGACCACATGCCGGGGACGCCGATGAGCGGGCGCGGGCTCATGCGCGGACCTCGTCGAGCTGCACGGCCGGCGTTCCGAGCGGGAACGCCAGGTGCGGCATCCAGTCCGCCCAGACGGCGGCGAGCCGGCCGTCCGCGACCACGGCCGCGAGCGCGGCGTTGAGGCGCTCGCGGAGGGCGGGGTTGTCCTTCGCGACGCCGACGCCCCAGCGGTTTCCCGTGCGGACGGTGAACGCGACGTCGTAGGCCGGGTCGTCACCGAGCGGGACGGTCACGACGTCGTCGTCGACCATCGCGTCGACGTCGCCGCGCTTGAGGGCCGCGAGCATGTCGCCGAAGACGTCCGCGCCGGTGAACGCGACGGGGATCGCGCCGTCGAACGTCACCGCGAGGCGCATGTTCGCGCTGCCCTCGATCGCCGCGACCCGGTACCCGTTGAGTTCCCACCGGCTGCGGGCCGGGTCGCCCTTGCGGACCAGGACGGTCTCATCGAAGACGGCATACGGGTCGGTGAAGTCCACGACGGCCTCGCGCTCGGGGATGATCCCCTGGCCGCACCACACCGCGTCGACGCGGTGCTCGGCGACCGCGGTGAGCATGTCGTCCCACGCGAGGTACACCCACTGGACGGTCAGGCCGAGCTCGGCGGCGACGAGGTCCGCGGCGGCCGGCTCGTAGCCGCGGCGCACGCCGTGTTCGTCGCGCAGGCCGAAGAGGGGCGGCGCGTCGGAGTCGATGCACGCGAGCTGCAGGACGCCGGGGACGAGGGTCCCGCCGGGAGTCTCACGGCTCACGGGATCGTCTCCCAGTACATCTCGCGGTCCCACTCGGTGATGGCGCCGCAGTAGCGGGCCCACTCCTCCTGCTTGAGCTGCGTGTAGATCTCCACGAGGTCGCCGGGGAGGCGGCCCGTGAGGGTCGTGTCGGCCACGAACGCGTCGATGGCCTCGCCCAGCGTGAGCGGCAGCTGGCCGCCGATCGCGGGGAGGTCCGTGCCGCCCGCGTCCGGGGCGCCCGGGTCGAGGCGGCGCTCGAGGCCGTCCTCCATTGCCGCGAGGATGAGCGTGTGGGAGAGGTAGGGGTTGACCGCGGCGTCCGGAACCCGGTACTCCATGCGGCCGTTGGCCGAGATCCGCACGAGGCACCCGCGCGAGTCGAGCCCCCAGTTCGCCGTGCTCGGGGCGAACTGGCCGGCGTCCCAGAAGCGCTTGTAGGAGTTAACGGTCGAGGCCATGACCGCCATCGAGCCGCGGGCGTGGGCCAGGAGGCCGCCGATCGCGTGCTTCGCGGTCTCGGAGACGTGCAGCTCGACCCTGCCGGCGTCCTCGGTGACGTTCGTGTCGCCGTCCCACAGGCTCAGGTTGTGGTGGCAGCCGTTGCCCATCTGGCCGTTGTACGGCTTGGGCATGAAGCTCGCGGTGACGCCGAACTCGCGGGCCACCTGCTTGCAGATCTGGCGGTAGGTCACGAGCCGGTCGGCGGTGTTCTCGATCCGGTCGTACATCCAGTTGAGCTCGATCTGGCCGTCGTCCTCGTAGTCTCCCTCGATCATGTCCAGGCCCATGGCCTGCGCGTAGGAGACGAGTTGCTTGTAGATGGGGCGCATGCGTTCGAGGTTCTCGACCTGGTAGGCGGGGCTCGAGCCCGGCTTCTTGACGACCTCGAGGCCGGGGCCCTCCCACGTCATCTCCGGCTCGGTGCCCGAGCGGACCTCGAATCCGGTGCGCGCCGTGAAGTCGGCGTGCGCGCGAATGAGGAGCGAGCGCGTGTCGAGGGCGAGGGGACGCCCGCCCACTTCGGGCAGGTGCGGCGGCTCGTAGGCGGTGCAGAAGATGCGCGCCACCGACGTGTCCCACGGGAGCACCACGAACGTGTCCGGCTCGGGCAGGCCCCAGAACTCGCGGGCCTCGATGCCGCCGCCGATCAGGTTGCCGTAGCGGTCGTTCTGCAGGTCGGACAGGGCCGTGCGGTGGAACGCGATGCCCTTCTCGAGGTTGCGGCGGAAGTGCCTGGCCGGGACCATCTTGGCCACCATGCGCGAGCCGATGGTCGGGAGGGCGTAGTAGATGTACTCGACGCCGCTCGCGGCGATCTTCTCGCCGAGTTCGCGGACGGTCTCGGGGCGGAGGTTGCGCTCGCGGTGCTCGGCGAAGGCGTCGCGGTCGTCGAGGGCGCGGCGGAGCGCGCTGGGCGACAGGTCCTGGATGGTCATGGTGGATCTCTTTTCGTCAGGCCCGGGCGGTGTTCGCCCAGGGGGAGTCATGTCAGGAAGGAACGGGTCACGTGGGAACGGCTCACGCCGGCGCGGGTCACGCGGGGACGCCGCGCAGCTCGTCGAGGACGGCCTGCCGGTACGTGAGGTGCCGGTCGGCCGGGATCGCGCCCGTGACGGTGCCGATCAGCCGGCCCTCCCGGCGGTAGGCGACGGCCACGCCGTCCGCCGGCCTGGCGGGATCGCCCTCGAGGACCTCGACCTCGTCGGCGAGGCCGGGGCTGCCGACGCCCTGGATCCGCAGGCCGAACAGGTCGGTCCAGAACGAGGGCAGGGGCGCCTCGGCCTCGGGGGCCTCCGTCCCGCGCAGCGCGGCGACGAGTGCCGGGGCGGCGAGCTTCGCCGTGTCCGTGGGGGTGGCCCAGTGCTCGACGCGTCGGGCGGGTCCGCCGGTGATCCGGTCGGGGTAGCGGGCCACGTCGCCCACCGCCACGACCCGCCCGCGGGCTACGGGTGCGGCCAGCTCGGAGTCGCCCGGGGCAACGGCGCCGAGCGCCCGCATGGACGCATCACACAGGACGCCGTCACCCAGGTCGAGGCCATTGCCCTCGAGCCACTCGACGTTCGCGTCGGAGCCGACCGCCTCGACGACCACGTCCGTGGCGACCACCAGGCCGTCGGTGAGCCGGACGCCGCCGCAGCGCGCGCCGTCGTGCGTTCCCGATGCCCGGGCGCCGACCGCGAGGAACTCGGCGACGCGCACACCCGGCAGGCATTCGACCCCGCGTGAGCGCAGCAGCTCCCGGACGCCGGCCGAGAGCTGCCCACCGACCGAGCGCTCCATGGGGCCGCTCGAGCCTTCGACGAGCGTGACCTCGCAGCCGAGGCCGACGGCGGTCGCCGCGACCTCGCACCCGATGAAGCCGGCGCCGACCACGACGACGCGGGCGCCGGGGACAAGCTCGGCCCTCAGGCCGAGCGCGTCCCCGAGGGATCGGACCACGTGCCGGCCGGCGAGCGGCCCCGGCGCGGCGACCCGGGCAGGGCGGAGGCCCGTGGCGACGACGAGCCCGTCGAAGGCGAGGCTCCCGCCATCAGCCATCGTGACCGTCCCGGCGGCGAGGTCCGCCGAGGCGACCGCGCTGCCGAGCCGCCACTCGATCCCCGTGGCGCTGCGGCGTGGCCGGAACGCGAGGGCGGCGTGGGCCTCCTCGGCGGTCCCTGGCGCCGCGAGCTGTGCCTTCGACAGCGGCGGCCGGTTGTACGGCATGTGGGGCTCATCGCCGACGACGACGATCTCCCCGCCCCACCCCGCGGCCCGCAGCTGCTCGGCCGCCCGGAGGCCGCCGAGGGAGGCGCCGACGACGACGATCCTCCGCTGGGACTCTGGCGTCTCCACCGCTAGTCCTTGAGGAAGATGGCCTGGAGGGGGCAGACGTCGATGGCCTCCTCGACCTCGTCCAGGAGCGCGTCGTCGAACGTCTCCTCGTACTCGAGGATGCCGTCGGCGTTCATGCGGAACACGTCCGGGGCGGCGATGGCGCACTGGCCGTGGTTGTCGCAGAGGGAGCGGTCAACGGTGATGCTGGGCATGGCTGTGCTTCCTTTCGGGGTCTCGTGGTGAAGGGCGCGTCAGGCGCGCTTGTCGAAGGCGATGGGGAGGCGGACCGGACCGGTGTTGCCCGAGTCAGGGAGCCACTCGTCACCGCCGGCGAGGCGGATGTTCGCGAGGCGGCGGGCCAGGAGCGGCAGGGCCTCGCTCATGTCCGCGCGGGCCACGAAGTGGCCGAGGCAGTGGTGGACGCCGCCGCCGAACCCGTAGTGCGGCGCGTGCTCGGCGAGCAGGTCGATCTCCGGATCCGGGAAGGCGCGGGGGTCCGTGCCGGAGGACTGGGTGAAGAGGTGCACCGTGGTGCCCTTGGCGATCGTGAGGCCCTGGTACTCGAAGTCCTCCACCGCCTCGCGGGTGACCCACGTGACGGTCGGGTTGGTCCGCATGACCTCCTCGACGGCCTTGCCGCCGAGGTCCGGGCGCTGCGCGAGGAGCTCCCACTGCTGCGGATTGCGGATGAAGGACTGCATGGCGAGGCCGAGCTGGTTGCGGGTCGTGTCCATGCCGCCGAAGATCAGCAGGACGAGCGCGTTGCGCAGCTCCTCGTCGCTGAGTCGGTCCCCGTCGCGGCTCGCGAGGACGAGCCGGCTGACGAAGTCCTCGCCCGGGTTGGCCTGGCGGTCGCGGATGAGATCCTCCGCGTACTCGTAGAGCTCGGCGACCGCGGCCTCGACCTTGTCGAGGTCCCGCTTGAACGTGACGCCGAGCGCTAGGCCGACCGTCGAGGCGAGGCGCGCGATCTTCGGCCACTCGCTCTCCGGGATGCCCAGCAGGATCGTCAGGACGCGGGTCGCGTACGGCTCGGCGAAGTCCCGCACGAACTCGGCCTCGCCCTTGTCGATGAAGGCATCGACGAGTTCGTTGGCGAGCTCCTGGAAGCGCGGCACGAGCTCCTTGATGAGCTTGGGCGAGAACGCCGGGTTGAGGAGGCGGCGGATCCGGTGGTGGTCCTCGCCCTCGAGGACGAGGAGGTTCTTGGTCCACCAGTCGTAGAACAGGCCGCCGTGGACGCCGTTGTGGTCCGGCCACTTCTTGCTCCCCTGGGACAGCTGGGGGCTCTTGAGGAGCTTGCTGACCTCCGCGTAGCGCAGGACGGCGATCCCATAGTTGGTGCGCGCGTACCAGCTGGCCTCGCGGGCGGTGCGCAGCTGCTCGGACTGCATCGCAAAGCTCGGGTCCGAGATGTCCAGATAAGGGGCGTCGAGGCTCTCGCCGAGCCGGGCATCGATGCTCATGGCGGCATCCTTTCGAAGGGTGGTGCGGTGAGGAGGGGATCAGACGTGCGCGTCGGCGGCGGGGGCGTCGCCGCGCAGGTAGGGCTTCTTGACGGCCATGTAGATCCCGCCGATGCCGATGACGATCACGGTGGACAGCAGGACGATCCAGTTCTGCCACCAGTCGACGTCCGGCGTGCGCGGCCAGGCCATGTTGACCATGCCGAGCACGCCCCAGACGAGGGCGAGGATGTTGACCGGGATGCCCCACGTGCCGAGCTGGAACTTGCCCGCCGGCTTCCAGCCGCGCAGCCGGGCCCGCAGCGCCGCGAGGACAACCATCTGGAAGCCGAGGTACATGCCCATGGCTGCGAAGGAGATGATCGCGACGAGCGCGTCGGCTGAGAACTTGGAGGCGAGCACGACCACTGCCGGGAACACCGCGGCGACGAGCAGGGAGTACGGCGGGACGTGGCGCTTCTCGCTGAACTTCCCGAGGAGGCCGCTGAAGGGGAGGATGCCGTCACGGGCCATCGCGTAGGAGAGGCGGCTGGCCGCGGCCTGGAGGCTGAGGACGCACGAGATGAAGGAGATCAGGACCACGCCGAGGACCACGTGGTAGCCGATCGGGCCGAACGCGTTCTCGAGAACCGTGCTGAGCGGGTCGGTGTCCTCTCCCGAGATGACCTTGCCGAGGTCGGGGACCGCGAGGATGAGGGAGAAGCACACGAACATCGCGGCCGCGCCGCCGATGTAGATGGTGGTGCGCATCGCCTTCGGGATGGTGCGCCCGGGGTTGGGCACCTCCTCGGCCACGTCGCCGCAGGCCTCGAATCCGTAGTACTGGAAGATGCCGATGAGGCCCGCGGCGGCGAACGCGAAGAAGTAGTTCGAGCCGTCGCCTGAGCCGAACGAGTTGAACAGGACGGACAGATCCTGATGGCGGTTCGCGATGAGGAGCCAGGCGCCCACGGCGATCGCCCCGCAGAGCTCGGCGATGAGGCCGATCATGGCCACGCGGTTGAGGATCTTGGTGCCCATGAGGTTCAGGACCGTCGCGAGGGCGATGAGGACGAGGGCCGCCACAATCGTGGTGTCGACGTTGTTCTCCAGGCCGAGGAAGCCCGCGAGGTACGGTCCGGCGCCGTAGGCGACCGAGGCGATCGTGGTGAGGAGGGCCACGAGGTAGACCCAACCTCCCATCCACGCCCACTTGCGGCCCCAGAGCCTGCGGGCCCAGGGATAGATGCCGCCGGCGACCGGGTAGTTCGAGACGACCTCGCCGAAGATGAGGGCGACGAACAGCTGCCCGAGTCCCACCACGACGAGCGACCAGAACATGGGCGGCCCGGCGATGCCGAGGGAGACGGAGAAGAGGGAGTAGATGCCGACGACGGGCGAGAGATACGTGAAGCCGAGCGAGACGTTCCCCCAGAACGTCATCTCGCGCTTGAAGGTGGTGTCATAGGAATAGCCCAAGGACGCCAGGTGCGCGGTGTCCTCGTCGTGCTGCTCGAGCTGACCGGCGCTCGGAGCCTGCGGAGCAGACCCAGCGGTGTCAGTTGTCACGGTGCCTCCTCAGTGGGGCGGGTCAAAGGGGGTGGGGGTCGATGCGGTGCCGGTCACCATTGCCTGTGATGGAGACCACAGCACCGCTTCGTGGAAAAACTATAAACATGGATGATTTACGAACGCAAGACCCTCTTGCGGTCCGGGCTTGTCCGTGACGCCGGCGGCCCTGCGGCCGAGGGCTCCGAATCCCAGTCGCGGCGCGGGATTCGCGCCTCGACGCGCAGTCGCGCTTTTCATCTGGAAACATAGGTTTTACACTGGGCTGAATCCCACGCGGGCGTGGTCCCCGCCTGTGCCACCGGCCGTCGCAGAGCGCCGGCCCGCGCAGGTTAGAGGACGAACCGTACAGGCGGCACCGGCACGCTGGTACGGTTCGTCCATCGCGCCATGTGAGCCGGATCCCGCATTCTGACGGGGCACTGTGATCGGCACCACGCTGATTGCCCTGATCGAACGGAGATCCGCATGCAGGCACCTGACCGGCTCGCTGCGCCCACCCGACAAGACCCAGCCGGCGGGACCGCCGCCCAGCTCACGGCAGACCGGACGACGGAGTCCGCGCCGAGCGCGAGGCTGCGGCCCCGGCACCTGACCATGATCGCCCTCGGCGGCATCATCGGCGCGAGCCTCTTCGTGGGCTCGGGTTCGGTGATCCGCACGGTGGGCCCCGCCGCCCTCTTTTCGTACGCGATCGGCGGGGCGCTCGTGGTCCTCGTCATGCGGATGCTCGGCGAGATGTCCACGAACCGTCCCGTCGTCGGCTCGTTCATGGAGTATGCCCGCGACGGCCTCGGCAACTGGGCAGGGTTCACCATCGGCTGGCTCTACTGGTACTTCTGGGTCGGCGTCGTGGCCTTCGAGGCCGTCGTTGTCGGCCGCATCTTCCACGAGTGGTTCCCGAGCGTGCCCGACTGGACGTTCGCGCTCGCGGGCATGCTCGTCTTCACGTTCACCAACCTCATGAGCCTGCGTTCCTTCGGCGAGACCGAGTTCTGGCTCGCGTCGATCAAGGTGACCACGATCGTCGTGTTCCTCGGCGTCGGCACCCTCTACGTCCTGGGCGTCATCCCCGGCTCCACCGGCTCCATCTCGAACATCACGGACCACGGCTTCATGCCGCACGGCTGGACGGCGGTGTTCAACGGAGTCGCCGTCGTGATCTTCAGCTACTTCGGCACCGAGATCGTCACGATGGCGGCGGCGGAATCGGACCAGCCCGCCAAGGGCGTCGCCAAGGCCACCAACACGGTGGTGTGGCGCATCCTCCTCTTCTATGTCGGCTCGGTCGCGATCCTGCTCATGGTCGTCCCGTGGGACGAGCTGCCCGCCAAGGTCAGCCCCTTCGCCTTCGCGTTCGGCCGCTTCGGGCTCCCCGGCGCCGAGCAGGTGATGAACGCCGTCGTGCTCACCGCCGCCCTGTCGGTGCTGAACTCCGGCCTCTACTCGGGCTCGCGCATGCTGTTCGCGCTCTCGAGGCACGGCTACGCGCCCCGCTGGGTCGAGGACCGCAACCGCGCAGGTGTGCCGTGGAAGGCCATCCTGCTCTCCACCGTGGTGGGCTACGTCGCGATCGCCGCGAACTACGTGGCGCCCAAGGACGTCTTCGACTTCATCATGAACTCCGCCGGCTGCGTGGCCCTGTTCGTGTACGCGTTCGTCGCTGTCACCCAGTGGCGCCTCCGCAACCGCATGAGCGCCCAGGAGAGGGCCGGGCTGACCCTGAAGATGTGGCTGCACCCGTGGCTCAACGCCGTGGTCCTCGCCGCGGTGGGGCTCATCGTGGTGCTCATGGCCTTCGACCCCGACGCCGCACCGCAGGTGTGGCTGAGCCTGGGCGCCCTCGCCCTGCTGCTCGCGGTCTACCCGTTCGTGCGGCGCCGCGCGACGGCTCGGGCGACGAGGGACGGCGGCGCGGCGGTAGGCGGCACGGCGGACGGCGACGCGGCGCACGACGGCGAGCCCTCGCCGTCGGCCGCCCAGCTCACCTGAGGCCAGCGCGCCTGACGCGCAGCGCATCTGAAGGCCACACGCGGCGGCGCCCCACCGGGCGCCGCCGCGCGTGC
Organism: Sinomonas cyclohexanicum; assembly: GCF_020886775.1. GTDB lineage: Bacteria > Actinomycetota > Actinomycetes > Actinomycetales > Micrococcaceae > Sinomonas > Sinomonas cyclohexanicum. The sequence goes on along the minus strand of NZ_AP024525.1, from coordinate 3,827,320 downwards.
CTGCGTCGGGAAGGGCCGGGCACCGGTAACACCCCGGACATGTGCCTGTGACAGGATCCCCCTAACGAAGGGGGCACATGGAATTCCTTCTGCTGGTGGTCGGTCTGCTGTTCGGGACGGTGCTCATCGTGGGCGTCGGCGAGCGGATCCGGCTGCCCTATCCGATCCTCATGCTCGTGTTCTCCGCGCTCGCGGCCTCGCTGCCGTTCGTGCCGGACGTGCACATCGAGCCGGACCTGATCCTGCCGCTCTTCCTGCCGCCGCTGCTGTTCGCGGCCGCCCAGCGCTCGAGCTGGAGCGTGTTCCGGCTGCGCTGGCGGTCCCTCGTCCTGCTCGCGGTCCTGCTGATCATTGCGACCATCGCAGCGGTCGCCGCGGTGACGTGGTGGCTCGTCCCGGCGATCGGCCTGCCGCTCGCGATCGCGCTCGGGGCCATTGTCGCGCCGCCGGATCCTGTCGCGGTCGAGGCGATCGCGGCGAAGGTCAGCATGCGGCGCCGGCTCCTCACCGTCCTCCAGACCGAGGGCCTGTTCAACGACGCGATGGCCATCGTGATCTTCCAGACGGCCGTGACCGCGACCGTCAACCACGGCCAGATCGGCTGGGACGTTGCGCCCCGGTTCCTCGTCGGGGCCGCCGGCGCGGTCCTGCTGGGGCTCGCGATGGCCTGGATCGTGGGGGCGCTCAACAGGTTCGTCCCCAATCTCGTGGCCCGCAGCGCCGCGACGCTCGTGGCGCCGTACGCGGTGTACATCCTGGCGGAGGTGATCCATTGCTCGGGCGTGGTCGCCGTGGTGGTCACCGCGGTCGAGCTCGGCCGGAGAGCCCGCCCGCAGGACTCGGAGGAGCGGCTCACGCGCCGCGCCTTCTGGGAAGTCCTCGAGCTCCTCACCACGGGGGTCGCATTCGGGCTCGTCGGGATCGAGATGCGCTCCGTGGTCGGCGCCGAGGGCGCCAACCTCCTCACCTTCGTCCCCGGGATCGCTGCGATCTGCGCGACCGTCGTCCTCGTGCGCTTCGTCTGGATGTACGCGATGTACAGGATCGGCGGCACGGAGCGGCGCGAGAAGACCCCCGGGTCGCTCAAGGAGGTCGTGGTGCTCACCTGGTGCGGCATGCGCGGCCTCGCCACGCTGGCCCTCGCCCTGGCGCTCCCCGCGACCCTCGCAGACGGCTCGCCCACGCCGGGCCGCAACTTCGTGGTCGCCGCGGCAGCCTCGGTGCTGGCCGTGACGCTCGTCCTCCCCGGCCTCACGCTCCCCGGGCTGATGCGCGTCCTGAACCTGCCGGACGACCACGCGGCCGAGCAGCACGCCCAGCGCGCCCTCGCACTGAGGGCCGAACGCGTCGCGCTCGAGGCGATGCGTGCTTCGCCGGCCGCCGAGAAGCTGCCCGAGGAACGGCGCAAGGCCCTCGCCCGGCGCATGTCCTCGCTGCACAGCATCCTCGAGGCGGACTACGCCGAGGACCCGGAGAAGATGCTCAAGCTCAAGGCCGTGCTCGCCGCCATGGACCGCGTGCAGCGGGACGCCCTCGAGGCCGCCCGCCGCGAGATGCTCGCCGCCCGCAACGAGCCCGGCACCGATCCTGAGCTCGTGGACCGCGTGCTGCGCCGCCTGGATATGCGCACGGTGACGCTCGACCAGTGACCGCGGGGTCACTTCACGGTGCGGTGCCTGTCCGCAGTCGTGCTCGGTCCCTCGGCCCGCGGCGCGATCCAGGGGCCCGTTCCCTCGGACGGGTCGAGCACTCCCTCCTCGAGCCACGTGAACTCCCCGGCGAGGACGCCGCGCGCGAGGCGACGATCGGCGTCGTCCGTGTTGTCCCAGAGCGCGTCGAAGAGCGCCTCGACGCGCCGGCGGGACTGCTCGCAGAACGCCTCGGCGAGGTCGCGGGCGGTGTCCGCCCCGTCGGCGCCGTCGGCGCGGAGGTGCTCGGACCACGCGCACGAGGCGGCCATCGCGAACAGCTCGGCGCCGATGTCCACGATGCGGCCCAGGAAGGCCTGCCGGTGCTCGAGGGCCGCCTGCCAGCGGCCCATCCCGGCGAACGTGTGCCGGGCCAGCCGGCGGGAGGCGCGTTCGACGTACCGCAGGTGCTTTGCGAGGGTCCCGAACTCGCGGTAGGCGCGGGGGTCGTTGCCCTCGCCGGCGAGGAGCTTGGGCAGCCACTTGGCGTAGAAGCCCGAGGCGTCCCTCGCGGCCTTCGCCTTCTCCGCTAGCGTCGCGTCTGCGCGGGCCAGGTCGCCGGCAGCCGCGAGGTGCGCATCCACGGCCTCGCGGGCGATCAGCAGGCGCATGATCTCGGTGGAGCCCTCGAAGATCCGGTTGATCCGCAGGTCCCGGACGAGCTGCTCGGCGGGGACGGCGCGCTCGCCGCGGGCGCGCAGCGACGCGGCCGTCTCGTAGCCGCGGCCGCCGCGGATCTGCAGGAGCTCGTCGGAGACGGTGTAGGCCATCTCGGAGGACCACAGCTTCGCGAGCGCCGCCTCGATGCGCACGTCCTTCATCCCGGCGTCCGCGAGGGCGGCGGAGACCTCGAACACCGCCTCGAGCGCGAACGTGGTCGCCGCAATGAACGCAACCTTCGTGGCCACCGCCTCGTGCTCGCCGATGGGGCGGCCCCACTGCACGCGCGCGGCCGACCACTCGCGGGCGATCTTGAGCGACCACTTCCCGCCGCCCGCGCACAGGGCGGGGATCGAGAGGCGGCCCGTGTTGAGCGTCGTGAGGGCGATCTTGAGCCCCTGGCCCTCGCGGCCCACGCGGTTCGCGGCCGGCACACGCACGCCGTCGAACCGCGTCACGCCGTTCTCGAGGCCCTTGAGCCCCATGAACGAGTTCCGGTTCTCGACCGTGATGCCGGGGGAGTCCATCTCGACCACGAACGCCGTGATCCCGCCCTTGCCCGCGGGCACGGTGTTCTCCCGGTTCTCCGGCGCGGACCCCGCCGCCTCGTGGGGGAGGACCTTGGCCATGATGACCACGAGCTCGGCGATGACGCCGTTCGTGGTCCACAGCTTGGAGCCGTCGAGGATGTAGCTCTGGCCGTCCACGGCGAGCCGGGCCGTCGTCGTGAGCCTCGCGGGGTCGGAGCCGACGTCCGGCTCGGTGAGCAGGAATGCGGTCACAGCGCCGGCCGCGCAGCGGGGGAGGTACTCCTTCTTCTGCGCTTCCGAGCCGAACATCTTCACGGGCTCCGGCACCCCGATCGACTGGTGCGCCGAGAGGAGCGCTCCGATCGAGGGGTGCACGGAGCCGATGAGCATGAGGGCGCGGCCGTAGTAGGTGAGCGGGAGCCCCAGGCCCCCGTACTCCGCGGGGATCTTCATGCCGAACGCTCCGATGTCCGCGAGCGTGCGGATGTACTCGTCCGGGATGCGGTCCTCGGCCTCGATGAGCCCGCCGTCCATGCCCGCCACAGCCTCGCGCAGGCGCGTGAGGAACGCCTCGCCCCGCTCAGCCGCCTCGGGCTCCGTTTCCGGGACGGGGTGCACGAGGTCCCACTGGAAGTCGCCGAGGTAGAGGGCCTTGGCGAAGCTCGGGCGCTCCCAGTCCGCCTGGCGGCTGGCCTCCGCGACCGCGCGGGACTCGTCCCACGTGGGCTCGGCGCCGATGGAGGCGGTGGTGGTCGGGTCGATGTCCGTGGTCATGGCGGTTCCCCTCGTCCAAGGGCCGCCGTGGGTGGGTGACCCTTCAGCTATCAGTTCATGGTACTCCGAGTACCTACTGGCGGGTAGGGGACCAGGGTCCCGCCAGGAGGGCCGCGGCGCACTCGCCCGGAGCCTCCCACTGCACCATGTGGCCCGCGCCTGGGACGATCGTGCGGGACCAGCCCGGATGCGCGCCGAGGAGCTGCTCGACCTCCTCGCGCGGGCGGGTGCGGTCTCCGCCCCCGAGCACGACGGCGACGGGCGCCTCGATCTGTCCGGGCACCTCGGGGGCGACCCCCGTGAGCGCCGCGCGCAGCGATCCCTTGAGGACCGGGCCGGGCGCGTGGAAGGCGGACTCGAGCTCGGCCAGGACATCGGGATCGGTGGGCGGCTCGCGGTACCACGCGGCCAGGCACATCCCGATGGCCTCCGGGGTGGGCTGGCTGTCCGGCTGGAGGAAGAGCTCGGTGAGGCGCGCGCTCGTCGTGGCGCCCGGAGCGACAGGGACCATGCCGACGAACCCGACTCCCGCGACGAGCTCGGGGTGGAGCACCGCGAGCGTCGCGGCCACGGACCCACCCAGCGAGTGCCCGACCACGACGGCGGGTGCGCCGAGCCCCGCGAGGAGGCGGGCGACGTCGTGCGCGGCGGCCTCGAGAGTCCAGCCGGCCTCGTCTGTCTCGGTGCCTGCGGAGCCGTAGCCGAGCAGGGCCGGGACGTCGACGCGGCACCCGGCGGCACGGAGCCGCTCGGCGACCGGCCGCCACGTCGACGTGGGGCACGCCCAGCCGTGCAGGAGGACGAACGGCGGCCGGTGGCTCATGGAGCCACCCTAGTGCCGCCTCGCCGGGGAATGATTGACTGGCGGGATGACTGACACCCCTGAATCCCGCGTCGTGAGCTACGAGCGCATGGTGGATGCGCCCAGCGAGGCGATCTTCGAGCTCATCGCCGATCCGTCGGCGCAGCCCCGCTGGGACGGCAATGACAACCTCGGCGAGGCGCCGCAGGGCCAGCGCGTGACGGCCGTGGGCGACGTGTTCCGCATGGTCCTCACCAAGGGCGTTGTCCGGGAGAACCACGTCGTCGAGTTCGAGGAGGGCCGCCGCATCGCGTGGATGCCGGCCGAGGAGGGCAGCGCGCCGATCGGGCAGCTGTGGCGGTGGGAGCTCGAGCCGCGGGGCGCGGGGACGCTCGTGCGGCACACCTACGACTGGACCCAGCTGGCCGACCCGCAGCGCCTCCCGCGGGCGAGGGCCACGACGGCGGACAAGCTCCAGGCGTCCGTGGACCGGCTGGCGGCCCTCGCGGAGCGCGGGTAGCGGAGCCGAGCCGCGAGCACGACGAAGGGGACCACGCGAGGTGTGGTCCCCTTCGTCAGGCGGTGCGAGCGCGGGTGTCAGGTGGTGCGAGCGCGGCTCAGACGGCCGGGAGGAACTTCAGCGCCGAGTTCCACTGGTACTCGGGGAGGGAGTCGTTGGCGGAGAGCAGGATGTTGAGGAAACCGGTCTGCTCGAGCTGCTGCGCACGGCGCAGCGGGCCGACCTCGACCGGGTTCAGGCGCGCCGCGGAGGCGAAGTCGGAGACGGCCTTGACGGCGTCCTCGTCGTCGCCGGCGATGAGCACGTCGAGCTGCTGGCCGGACACGGCGCCGGAGACGAGCGTGCCGCCGAACGTGGTGTTGAACGCCTTGACGACCTTGGCCGGGGTGAGCTTCTGCAGCTCCTCGGCGGCGGACGTGCCGGCGGGGACGGCCAGGCCGTCGAATGTCGAGAAGTCGACCGGGTTGGTGATGTCCACGTAGACCTTGCCCGCGAGGGAGTCCCCGTACTCGGTGGCGACCTTCTTCGAGGCGTCGAAGTAGATGGCCGGGATGACGATGGTCCCGTCGATCGGATCGCCGATCACGCCGGTGGTGAACGTGCCGCCGAGTTCCGCGGCGAGGGCGTCGGCCTTGGCCTTGTCCTCGTGCGCGAGCAGCTGGACGCTCTTGCCGGCGGCGACGGCGCGGGATGCGATGCCGCGGGCCATGTTGCCGGTGCCGATGATGGTGATGTCGCTCATGATGATCTGCCTTCCAGAAAACCGCTTCCGAACCCTTACTTGAAGTTGCAACTAACGGTCCGATGGATCTATTCCCTGGCCAAGTGCTCCCCCGGCGAGGGGCGCCTGAGCGCTTCCTACCGGAACAGCGCCGAGCGGACCCCCATGATGATCCGGTCGCCGGAACGCGAGCGCTGGAGGAAGTCCACGACGGCCCAGTCGTCGAGCGCGATGCACCCCGCGGTGGGCACCTTGTTCATGTGCAGGAAGATCGCGAACCCGGCATCCTGGATGATCGGGCTGTCCGGGGGCCGGTTGTAGTTGATGACGGCGCCCTGCCGGTAGTCGTGCGCCGCCCGGGAGGCGAAGTACCACATGTTCTCGTCGTAGCCCACCCATGAGTCGGACTCGAAGTACTTGTTGTACGTGTCGGTCCCCGGGTTGCCGCCCCAGCGGGAGCGCGGGTTGAGCGTCGTGTACGCCAGGGACGTGCCCGGATTGCCCACGCCGAACGCCTCGGTGACGGTGTACGAGCCGCTCGGCGAGTAGTTGTAGCGCGTCGGCCCGGACGGGACGCCGGGGGCCTTGAACCCGGACGCGCCCACCTGCCCATCCGTGATCCACTGCGGCACGAACAGTCCGGCCACCCGGAAGCAGTTCACGGCCGTGATGCGGGTCTGCGCGTACCCCTCGGCGACGGCGAACGTGACCCGCGAGGAGCCGTCCGCACCGTAGACGCTCCGCCCGTCATTGAGCGTCTGGCACTCGCTCATCGCGTACACGGCGGTGCTGCCACCCGACCAGCCGATCAGGCCCGCCTGGAAGGTCTGGAGGCACTCGCCGCCGGAGCAGGTCTCGCTCGAGGTCGGGTACCCCAGCGTGCCGCGATTGTGCCCGTAGCTCGCGTAGCGGTCCAGGATGGCGCCGTTGACTGCCCAGGCGCCGGTGGCGGGGGAGTAGAAGATGTAGCCGTTGGCGAACTGCTGGAAGCAGCCGTTGCCGGGCTGGCCGCAGGTTTCGGGGCCGGTGGGGTAGGAGAGGAAGCCGCGGTTGTGGCCGGTGGCGGCGTAGCGGTCCAGGATGGCGCCGTTGACTGCCCAGGCGCCGGTGGCGGGGGAGTAGAAGATGTAGCCGTTGGCGAACTGCTGGAAGCAGCCGTTGCCGGGCTGGCCGCAGGTTTCGGGGCCGGTGGGGTAGGAGAGGAAGCCGCGGTTGTGGCCGGTGGCGGCGTAGCGGTCCAGGATGGCGCCGTTGACTGCCCAGGCGCCGGTGGTGGGGGAGTAGAAGATGTAGCCGTTGGCGAACTGCTGGAAGCAGCCGTTGCCGGGCTGGCCGCAGGTTTCGGGGCCGGTGGGGTAGGAGAGGAAGCCGCGGTTGTGGCCGGTGGCGGCGTAGCGGTCCAGGATGGCGCCGTTGACTGCCCAGGCGCCGGTGGTGGGGGAGTAGAAGATGTAGCCGTTGGCGAACTGCTGGAAGCAGCCGTTGCCGGGCTGGCCGCACGTCTCGGGCCCCACCGGCGCACCGAGGTACCCGGCGGCGCCGCCCGCAGCCGCCCACGCATCGCCGATCGGCCCCGACACGGGGTAGGGCGCGCCCGGAGGCGGATCGCTGGGGGCCGGCGCGGTGCTCGTCGGTGATGCCGAGGGTGCCGGTCCGGTCGACGGCGGTGCGGTCGACGCCGGCGCGGTCGCCGCGGGTGCCGATGCCGGCGAGGACGTCGGCCCGGACGGCGACGGCACCGTCGTCGCCCCGGCCGCGGGGACGAGGCCTCCGACGATCGCGGACGCCGCGAGAAGGCCGGCGAGGGCCGCCCGGATCGCTCGTGCGCGCCCGATCACTTCGCCACCTCCTGGGAGACCACGACGTCGCACCGCGCCGCAGTGGCGGACGCCCCGCCCGCGTCGGAGCCGGAGGAGACGGCGATGTCCGTGGCGTGCACCAGGGCGGTCCCGCCTGGCGGGACGGTCACGGTCTGCATCGAGTGCCCTGTGACATTCGGCCCGTTCATGACGACGATCGCCACGGTGTACGTGCGCCCCGTGTCCGTCGCGTTGTGGAGCGTGCCCGTGAAGGACCAGATCCCCGCCGCGTCCGCCTCGCACGTCGAGGACGTGAGGGCGTCCTGCGCCATCATGCTCTGCGCCCTGGACGGCACGCCGAGCGGGTCCGAGGGGGTCGGGACCGCGCTCGAGGGTCCCGAGGCTGTCGGCGCGCCGGACGCGCTCGGCGATCCGGCCGGCGTCGTGCCTCCAGCGCTTGCGGGAGGCGACCCCGGTCCGGCCGTGCAGCCCGCGACGGCGAGCCCCACGACGACGGCGGCGAGGCCGGCGGTCACCCTCGCGAGGGCGGCGCCGGCAGGATGGCAGGTTGAAGGTCGGCGGTCGATCACGGGTCCCCCTCGTCCACGGAACGGCACAGCAAACAGAAAACAGGGCAGCGCAGCACAGGGCGCCTGCGTCTGCGCTCATTCTTGCCGCGACCTGCGGCGGCAGGAGGAAGCCCCGACGCGACGCGCCGGGGCCACCGCCATGTCGTAGCATGGCCTCAGCTTGTCCGCCCGCCGATTCCACAGCACCGAAACGAGCCCCGTGAGCCGTCCTTCCGCGCGCGTCGCCATCGTGACCCGCACCAAGAACCGCAGCCGCTTCCTGAGGCGTGCGGTCGCCGACATCCTGGCCCAGACCTACGCCGACTGGGCCCTCGTGGTGGTCAACGACGGCGGTGATGCCGCCGAGGTCGACCAGGTCCTCGCAGAATTCGCCGAGCCGCTGGCCGGACGGGTCGCTGTCGTGCACCACCCCGAGAGCCTCGGCATGGAGGCCGCCTCGAACCGGGGCTGCGCCATGGCTGAGAGCGAGTTCATCGTGATCCACGATGACGACGACGAATGGGCGCCCGAGTTCCTTGCCACGACCGTGGCCCACCTCGATTCCCATCCCGACGACGGCGGAGTCACGGTCGAGACGGAGATCGTGTTCGAGCGTCTCACCGAGCGCGGCCGCGAAGTGGAGGAGCGGGTCATCTTCGAGCCGCAGCTGCACGCCATTACGCTCATCGACCAGCTCCACTACAACCGCTTCGTGCCGATCTCGTTCCTGTTCCGCCGGTCCGTGTATGACGAGCTGGGAGGCTTCGACGAGTCGCTCGCAGTCGTGGGGGACTGGGAGTTCCACCTGCGCTTCCTCGTCCGCCACCGGATCGGCTACGTCAAGGGGACTCCTCTCGCGTTCTGGAACCAGCGCCGGGAGGCGCAGGGCGACGAGGCCAACAGCGTCATCGCCGGCGACACCGACCACCATGTGTACTCGCTCAAGGTGCGCGACAGGCTCGTCCGCGAGCACGCGGCGTCGTACGGACTCGGCCCGCTCGTCTACCAGCGCGAGCTCATGGCGGCAGAGGTGGGGCGCTTCCACGCGCGGATCGACCAGCTCGAGCGTGGGCAAGCCGATCTCCTGGCGGAGGTGCGCGCGCTGCGCGCGCTCCTCGAGGAGGAGCGGCAGGCGCGGGGTACATGGTCGCGGATCCCGGGCAAGGCCATCGCCCAGGCCCGGTCGGCGCTCGGGCGCTGATTTGCGGGCGCCGGGCGCGGCGCCTAGTATTTAAGGCTGTCGTATGTAGTGGAGTCCACTTCTCGGCACTGAAGTCACCGTCTTACCGCGGCGAGGAAACTTCGGCTGGTTCTCACCCCGCCTGGTTCACCCTCCGGAAAGCTGCAGAACGAACGGTGCATCGAGGTGGCGGGACGCCTATGCGGACCGCCATTTTTACTGCAACTGTTTGACTACACCTTGGAGGAGCGAACATGGCAGCCCATTGCCAGGTGACCGGGGCATCGCCCTCGTTCGGTCACAGCATTTCCCACTCGCACCGCCGCACCAAGCGTCGGTTCGATCCGAACATCCAGAAGAAGCGCTACTGGGTCCCGTCCCTGCGCCGCAACGTCACCCTGACGCTGTCGGCCCGTGGCATCCGGACCATTGACGTGCGCGGCATCGACTCGGTCGTCGCCGAGCTGCTTGCGAAGGGTGTGAAGCTCTGATGGCCAAGAAGGACAAGGACGCACGTCCGATCATCAAGCTCAAGTCCACGGCAGGCACGGGCTACACCTATGTGACCCGCAAGAACCGCCGCAACGACCCCGATCGTCTCGTGATGAAGAAGTACGATCCGGTGGTCCGCAAGCACGTCGACTTCCGAGAGGAGCGCTAAGACATGGCCAAGAAGTCCAAGATTGCCCGCAACGAGCAGCGCAAGGTCATCGTCGAGCGCTACGCCGCGAAGCGTGCCGAGCTCAAGAAGACCCTTGTCGACGAGAACGCGACGGACGAGGCCCGCGAGGCCGCACGTCTCGGCCTGCAGAAGCTGCCCCGCAACGCTTCGCCGGTCCGCCTGCGCAACCGCGACCAGATCGACGGCCGCCCCCGCGGCACGTTCCAGAAGTTCGGCATCTCCCGCGTGCGCTTCCGCGACATGGCGCACAAGGGCGAGCTCCCGGGCGTCACCAAGTCGTCCTGGTAGGCACCAGACCCGTCCGAAGGGCGGCACCCCGCTGGGGTGCCGCCCTTCGGCGTATCCGGCGGTCCACCGCGTGCCGGGGCTGGGCGAGTGAGCCGAAGCGCACGACGTCGCCGCCCTCCTCTGGCGCCCGGCCCGGCGCGGTGGAACCGGTCCGTGGCACGGACGAGGAATCCCGGCGTCCGCGCCGGGCCGCCCCGGGCCGCACCGCGGCTATCCCGCCCATTCGGCCGGCGAGGTGCTGTTCGCAGGGGACACCGTCTGGACAACGGCATCTCCTTCGTGTGGGGGTCGCGTTCCAGCAGTACCCGGACCGGATCGCCGATGACCGTTCCGCGGCGCCGCGTTCGGAGGAGCTCCTGGGCAGGCTCGCCCGCTGGTTCTGCCTCGGCCACGGTCGGGTGCGCGCACTCGACACGCCCGGGCGTCACGCTCGATTTGCTGACGCCCCCGAATCCCTGTAATGTCTTCTGAGTCGCCGGGAGCGGCCGCGGAAACGCGGACGGAACGGCGGCCAAACCCCTTCTAAACAACCGGAAACGGACACGCTGACACGCGTCCCGAACCGGCGGGGCGGGGAATCTCGAGCACCGCGGACTCCAGACACGGAGTTTGCACCGGGAGAGAGACTCTGGTAGATTAGAGAAGTTGCTCCGGGACGGACTAAGGCCCCAAAGCCAATAGCTTACCGGAAGTTGTTTGTTGTTTGAGAACTCAATAGTGTGCCAAGTTTTGTTGATGCCATTTTTTTGGTTATCAGTTGCCTGGTTGCGTGCGCCCCTGTGTGCGTGGCTGGGTGTTTGATGCCGGATCATTTTCTGCTGGCTGGTGGCCTCATTTTCCTGGGGTTTCTGGTTGGCGTGTTTTTTGACGGAGAGTTTGATCCTGGCTCAGGATGAACGCTGGCGGCGTGCTTAACACATGCAAGTCGGACGATGATGCCCTTCGGGGTGGATTAGTGGCGAACGGGTGAGTAACACGTGAGCAACCTGCCCTTGACTCTGGGATAAGCCTGGGAAACTGGGTCTAATACCGGATAGTACTCCCTGCCGCATGGTGGGGGGTGGAAAGCCTTGTGCGGTCTTGGATGGGCTCGCGGCCTATCAGCTTGTTGGTGGGGTGATGGCCTACCAAGGCGACGACGGGTAGCCGGCCTGAGAGGGTGACCGGCCACACTGGGACTGAGACACGGCCCAGACTCCTACGGGAGGCAGCAGTGGGGAATATTGCACAATGGGCGGAAGCCTGATGCAGCGACGCCGCGTGGGGGATGACGGCCTTCGGGTTGTAAACCCCTTTCAGCAGGGAACAAGCGAGAGTGAGGGTACCTGCAGAAGAAGCGCCGGCTAACTACGTGCCAGCAGCCGCGGTAATACGTAGGGCGCGAGCGTTATCCGGAATTATTGGGCGTAAAGAGCTCGTAGGCGGTTTGTCGCGTCTGCTGTGAAAGCCCGGGGCTCAACCCCGGGTCTGCAGTGGGTACGGGCAGGCTGGAGTGCAGTAGGGGAGACTGGAATTCCTGGTGTAGCGGTGAAATGCGCAGATATCAGGAGGAACACCGATGGCGAAGGCAGGTCTCTGGGCTGTAACTGACGCTGAGGAGCGAAAGCATGGGGAGCGAACAGGATTAGATACCCTGGTAGTCCATGCCGTAAACGTTGGGCACTAGGTGTGGGGGCCATTCCACGGTTTCCGCGCCGCAGCTAACGCATTAAGTGCCCCGCCTGGGGAGTACGGCCGCAAGGCTAAAACTCAAAGGAATTGACGGGGGCCCGCACAAGCGGCGGAGCATGCGGATTAATTCGATGCAACGCGAAGAACCTTACCAAGGCTTGACATGTGCCGGACCGTCCCAGAGATGGGGCCTCCCTTCGGGGCCGGTTCACAGGTGGTGCATGGTTGTCGTCAGCTCGTGTCGTGAGATGTTGGGTTAAGTCCCGCAACGAGCGCAACCCTCGTTCCATGTTGCCAGCACTTCGGGTGGGGACTCATGGGAGACTGCCGGGGTCAACTCGGAGGAAGGTGGGGACGACGTCAAATCATCATGCCCCTTATGTCTTGGGCTTCACGCATGCTACAATGGCCGGTACAAAGGGTTGCGATACTGTGAGGTGGAGCCAATCCCAGAAAGCCGGTCTCAGTTCGGATTGGGGTCTGCAACTCGACCCCATGAAGTCGGAGTCGCTAGTAATCGCAGATCAGCAACGCTGCGGTGAATACGTTCCCGGGCCTTGTACACACCGCCCGTCAAGTCACGAAAGTCGGTAACACCCGAAGCCGGTGGCCCAACCCCTTGTGGGGGGGAGCCGTCGAAGGTGGGACTGGCGATTGGGACTAAGTCGTAACAAGGTAGCCGTACCGGAAGGTGCGGCTGGATCACCTCCTTTCTAAGGAGCATTGCACCCCCCGGTGGTGGTGCCGGCGGCCGCATGGCTGCCCGGTGCCCGGGGGGATGGCAGCCCCGCTGCGGAGACATGTGTTCTCCGGCGGGTGCTCGTGGGTGGAACATCGGCGATCCTGTGGCCCGTGCCCCGTGCGGTGCGGCCCTTCGTGAGTACGCCTCCCCTGTGGGGGGGGCTGGAAAGCGGTGGGGCCGTGGTTTTGCGGTGGGGGTGGGGTCCTTGGCACACTGTTGGGTCCTGGGACAACAAGCGTCCCCGCGCCCTGTCCTCCTGTTCCTGTCCTGCCTGTGCGGCGGGGCGGGGCGGTGGGTGGGGCGTGTGGTGCCCGCCTTCTCCCGGCGTGCCGCTTCGCGGCGGTGCGTGTGGGGGCTGTGGGGGTTGTTGTTTGAGAACTGTATAGTGGACGCGAGCATCTAGCAATCTCGTTTTTCGAGTTGTAGGACGTACACGCACGGGCGCTCTGGCGTGCCGTGTGTTTGTGTGTCCTTGGTCTTTGTTGTGTTGAAGTTTCCAAGGGCGCACGGTGGATGCCTTGGCATCGGGAGCCGATGAAGGACGTGGGAATCTGCGATAAGCCTGGGGGAGTCGATAACCGGACTGTGATCCCAGGGTGTCCGAATGGGGAAACCCCGCCGCACTTGATGCGGTGACCCGCCGTTGAACGCATAGACGGTGTGGGGGGAACGCGGGGAAGTGAAACATCTCAGTACCCGCAGGAAGAGAAAACAAGAGTGATTCCGTCAGTAGTGGCGAGCGAACGCGGACGAGGCCAAACTGTGCGCGTGTGATACCCGGCAGGGGTTGCGCGCATGGGGTTGTGGGGCCTTCCTTTCGATCATCTGCCGGTGGTCGGGGGTGTTGCGGTGGTGTAGGCGAACGGTCTTGAACGGCCGGCCGGAGAGGGTGTGAGTCCCGTAGCCGGAACGCCTGTCGCAGCCCTGGGGAGGTGCCCGAGTAGCACGGGGCCCGAGAAATCCCGTGTGAATCTGTCAGGACCACCTGATAAGCCTGAATACTACCCGATGACCGATAGCGGACAAGTACCGTGAGGGAAAGGTGAAAAGTACCCCGGGAGGGGAGTGAAACAGTACCTGAAACCGTGCGCCTACAAACCGTCAGAGCAGGCTTCGTTCCTGTGATGGCGTGCCTTTTGAAGAATGAGCCTGCGAGTCAGTGCCACGTCGCGAGGTTAACCCGTGTGGGGGAGCCGTAGCGAAAGCGAGTCTGAACAGGGCGTTCAGTGGCGTGGTCTGGACCCGAAGCGGAGTGATCTACCCATGGCCAGGTTGAAGCGACGGTAAGACGTCGTGGAGGACCGAACCCACTTCAGTTGAAAATGGAGGGGATGAGCTGTGGGTAGGGGTGAAAGGCCAATCAAACTCCGTGATAGCTGGTTCTCCCCGAAATGCATTTAGGTGCAGCGTTGCGTGTTTCTTGCCGGAGGTAGAGCTACTGGATGGCCGATGGGCCCCACAAGGTTACTGACGTCAGCCAAACTCCGAATGCCGGCAAGTGAGAGCGCAGCAGTGAGACTGCGGGGGATAAGCTTCGTAGTCGAGAGGGAAACAGCCCAGACCACCGGCTAAGGCCCCCAAGCGTGTGCTAAGTGGGAAAGGATGTGGAGTTGCCCAGACAACCAGGAGGTTGGCTTAGAAGCAGCCACCCTTGAAAGAGTGCGTAATAGCTCACTGGTCAAGTGATTCCGCGCCGACAATGTAGCGGGGCTCAAGCACACCGCCGAAGCCGTGGCAGTCCCATGTGTGCCCTAGCCTTCGTGGTTCAGGGGTGGGGCTGGGTAGGGGAGCGTCGTGCGGGCAGTGAAGCCCCCGAGTGATCGAGGGGTGGAGGCCGCACGAGTGAGAATGCAGGCATGAGTAGCGAAAGACGGGTGGGAAACCCGTCCGCCGGATGATCAAGGGTTCCAGGGTCAAGCTCATCTGCCCTGGGTAAGTCGGGACCTAAGGCGAGGCCGACAGGCGTAGTCGATGGACAACGGGTCGATATTCCCGTACCGGCGAAGGACCGCCCATGCCGGACAGCCGATGCTGACCGCCCAATCCCCCCACCATGGGTCCTTCGGGACCTGTACCGGGGGTGCGCGCGGGACCCAGAGCTGCGAGGCAAGCGTATTAACAGGTGTGACGCAGGAAGGCAGCCCGGCCAGGCGATGGTTGACCTGGTCCAAGGATGTAGGGCGCGCGGCCGGCAAATCCGCCGCGCATCAGGCCTGAGATCCGACGGGACCCCCTCGCGGGGGGATCGGGTGATCCTATGCTGCCGAGAAAAGCATCGACGCGAGGTCCCAGCCGCCCGTACCCCAAACCGACACAGGTGATCAGGTAGAGAATACCAAGGCGATCGAGAGAATCACGGTCAAGGAACTCGGCAAAATGCCCCCGTAACTTCGGGAGAAGGGGGACCCCAACCCTGAACACCGCACGCCGGTGGGAGGGGGTCGGGGTCGCAGAGACCAGGGGGAAGCGACTGTTTACTAAAAACACAGGTCCGTGCGAAGTCGCAAGACGATGTATACGGACTGACTCCTGCCCGGTGCTGGAAGGTTAAGAGGACCCGTCAGCTCTCACGAGCGAAGCGGAGAATTCAAGCCCCAGTAAACGGCGGTGGTAACTATAACCATCCTAAGGTAGCGAAATTCCTTGTCGGGTAAGTTCCGACCTGCACGAATGGAGTAACGACTTCCCCGCTGTCTCGACCGTGAACTCGGCGAAATTGCACTACGAGTAAAGATGCTCGTTACGCGCAGCAGGACGGAAAGACCCCGAGACCTTCACTACAGTTTGGTATTGGTGTTCGGAGCGGCTTGTGTAGGATAGGTGGGAGACTGTGAGGCCGTCACGCCAGTGGCGGCGGAGTCATCGTTGAAATACCACTCTGGTCGCTTTGGACACCTCAACCTCGGCCCGTGATCCGGGCCAGGGACAGTGCCTGACGGGTAGTTTAACTGGGGCGGTTGCCTCCCAAAGAGTAACGGAGGCGCCCAAAGGTCCCCTCAGCCTGGTCGGCAACCAGGTGGCGAGTGCAAGTGCACAAGGGGGCTTGACTGTGAGAGAGACATCTCGAGCAGGGACGAAAGTCGGGACTAGTGATCCGGCGGCACCTCGTGGAAGGGCCGTCGCTCAACGGATAAAAGGTACCTCGGGGATAACAGGCTGATCTTGCCCAAGAGTCCATATCGACGGCATGGTTTGGCACCTCGATGTCGGCTCGTCGCATCCTGGGGCTGGAGTAGGTCCCAAGGGTTGGGCTGTTCGCCCATTAAAGCGGTACGCGAGCTGGGTTTAGAACGTCGTGAGACAGTTCGGTCCCTATCCGCTGCGCGCGCAGGAGATCTGAGAAGGGCTGTCCCCAGTACGAGAGGACCGGGACGGACGAACCTCTGGTGTGCCAGTTGTACCGCCAGGTGCACGGCTGGTTGGCTACGTTCGGAAGGGATAACCGCTGAAAGCATCTAAGCGGGAAGCCCACTTCAAGATGAGATCTCCATGCCCGCAAGGGCGAGAGGCCCCCAGCAGACCACTGGGTTGATAGGCCGGACGTGGAAGACAGGACTGAAGACTGTCGAAGCCGACCGGTACTAATAGGCCGACAACCTCAACACACACCACCCACCCGGTGGTGGCAAGAACCAACAATGCTACGCGTCCACCATACGGTCCCCAGACAACAAACCCCGCCCCAACCACACGGGGCGGCACGGGCACCGCAGCCACAACCGAACACAGATCCACGGACGACAACCGTGACCACAGCTTCCCACCCCCACCCGGGGGACGGGACAAAGGGTTACGGCGGCCACAGCGTGGGGGAAACGCCCGGACCCATCCCGAACCCGGAAGCTAAGACCCACAGCGCCGATGGTACTGCACCCGCCAGGGTGTGGGAGAGTAGGACACCGCCGGACAACCATTCCAGGACCCCCGACCACACGGCCGGGGGTCCTGACATTTAACAACCACAGCCGTTCGACCCTAGGACCGGCGTGGCGGGCGGCAAGATACTGGCCGCATGGCAGACTCAGGCGCGGCCCGCTCCGAGCATCCCGTGGTCCTCGAAGCCCTCACCAAGCGGTTCCGCCGCACGGTGGCCCTCGACTCGGTGAGCTTCAGCCTCGAGCCGGGCGAGGTCTTTGGATATCTCGGCCCCAACGGGGCGGGCAAGACGACCACGATCCGCCTCCTCATGGGCATGATCCGCCCCACGGCGGGCCGGGCCAGTGTGTTCGGTCTCGATACCTGGAGCGACGCAGAGGCCGTCCATCGGCTGGTCGGATACGTCCCGGGAGAGCCCTCGCTCTATCCGCGCCTCACGGGGCGCGAGCATGTCGACTACCTCGGCCACCTGCGGGGGCGCGACGACCGGGTCAGGGCGCAGGCTGTGGCCGACCGGCTCGGACTCGACCTCTCGCGGCGCAGCCGCACCCTCTCGCGCGGCAATCGGCAGAAGCTGGCCGTCGTCCTGGCGGTGATGTCAGGCCCGCGGCTCCTGGTGCTGGACGAGCCGACCAGCGGGCTCGACCCACTCGTCCAGCGCGAGTTCCACGCCCTCCTGCGTGAGCACACTGAGGATGGCGGAAGCGTTTTGCTGTCCTCCCACATCCTCGGCGAGGTACAACGCGTGGCCGACAGGATCGGCGTCGTGCGGGAAGGGCGCCTCGTCGCGGTGGAGCGGCTCGCGGACCTGAGCGGAAAGTCGCTGCACCACGTGCGGGCATCCTTCGCCGAGGAGGTCCGCGCGGGAGACTTCGCCAGTGTGGCCGGCGTCCGGGACCTCGCCGTGGACGGGCAGTCCTTGACCTGCAGCGCGCCGCAGTCGGCCCTCGACGATCTGCTCAAGCGGGTGTGCGCCCACACGGTCATCGACTTCGAGTGCGCCGAAGCCGAGCTCGACGAGATGTTCCTGACGTACTACGGAGGCGATGCAGATGCTGTCCAGCGTGTTGCTCAAGACGCTTCGTGATCAGTGGCGTTCCCTAGTGGCGTGGGGGGCGGGCCTTGCCGTCCTCATGGGCATGTACGCCGCCTTCTGGCCGAGCATCAAGGGCCAGCCGTCCATGAACGACCTGCTCGAGCAGATGCCGGAGGCGTTTCGCAACCTCTTCGCGACCGAGGCCGCGGATATGTCCACCCCTACGGGGTACATCCAGATCGAGCTTCTCTCCTTCATGGCGCCGATCGTGATTCTCATGTACGCGATCGGCATGGGCGCCGGCGCGATCGCCGGAGAGGAGGAGCACCACACGCTCGAGCTGCTCATCGCGCAGCCGGTGGGCCGCGGTCGGGTGGTCCTCGAGAAGGCCTGTGCCATGGCGCTCGGGACAGCGCTCCTCGCGGCCGTCGCCGGTTTCGCCCTGGTCCTCGAGGGCAGGTGGGTGGACCTCGTGCTGCCCGGGGACAAGATCGCGGCGGCGATGGCACACCTTGGGCTGCTGGGGCTGGTGTTCGGCAGCCTCGCCCTCGCCCTCTCGGCCGCGACGGGGAAGGCAGGCCTGAGCAAGGGCGTCCCTGCGGCCCTCGCCGTGGCCGCGTACCTCGTCAACGGACTGGCCCCCGTCGTCGACTGGCTGGAGCCCGCCCGGAAGTACTCGCCGTTCTACCAGTACGTGGGCCACGACCCCCTCAAGAACGGCCTCGACTGGCCGAGCGTGGGAATTGCCCTCGCGACGGCCGCAGTGCTGATCGGCGCCGCAGTCGTGGGTTTCAGGAGGCGCGACACCGCAGCCTAGACTCGCCCCGAGAGCAAGGAACAGGCTCAGATTCAATGGTTGATTACTTCAATGATTGAAGATATTGTACTTGTTGAACGTGGGGTGCATCACACCCGAGTCGACGGTGACTCGGCGCCCCGCGCGAGGGAGCACAAGTCATGTTCAAGACCCTTTCCAAGGCACTCGCGGGCGCGGCCGTAGCGGCACTGGCCCTGACAGGCTGCGGTGCCGGCTCGCCCTCGGGGGCCAGCGCCGGCCAGCAGAGCGGCGGCGGCTCGCTCACCAAGGTGACCGTGGGCGTGCTCAGCATCGCCCCATCGGCCGCCGTCCAGTACGGGATCGACAAGGGCTACTTCTCCAAGGAGGGCCTCGACGTCCAGTTCCAGACGGGGCAGGGCGGCGCGGCGATGCTCCCGGCCGTCTCGTCGGGCAGCATGGACTTCGCGGTCGGCAACCCCCTGTCCGTCCTCGTCGCGGCGGACAAGGGCCTCGACATGAAGGTCGTCACCGGCTACTCGAACTCGATCGCCACGGGCACCGACATCGAGGCCGTCATCGTCAAGAAGGACTCGCCCATCCAGTCGTGGAAGGACCTGGCCGGCAAGACCGTCTCGGTCAACGCCGTGAACACCCAGGGCGACCTGACGATCATGGAGTCCGTCGCGAAGGACGGCGGCGACCCGAAGGCGGTCAAGTTCAGCGAGGTCGCGTTCCCGGACGCCCAGGCGCAGCTGGACCGCGGCAACATCGACGCCGCGTGGGTGCCGGAGCCGTTCGAGACCAAGATGGCCAGTGACCCGAACTACCGGGTCCTGGGCTACCCGTACCAGGTGGCGATTCCAGGACTTCCCACGATGGTCTCGTTCACGTCCGGCAACTACGCCAAGTCCAACCCGGACACGGTTGCCAAGTTCAAGAAGGCGATGCAGACCACGCTGGACGCGGTCCAGAACGACCAGCAGGGCTTCAAGGCGACCGCTGGCACCTTCCTCAAGATGGATGCGGCCGCCGCGCAGAAGCTCAACATGGAGCAGATGTCAGCTGAGCTCCGCGAGCAGCAGCTCACGGACCTGGGCAACCTCATGCTCAAGTACAAGTTTGTGACGAAGCAGCCCTCGATCGACTCGCTCCTCGTCAAGTAGTCGCACGCACAGTCCCACGCACCCGGGCACCTGAAAGGCACACCCATGTTCAAGCGCATCGTGACGGCGGCAGCCGCAGCGCTCACCCTCCTCTCCCTTGCGGCCTGTGGTGCCGGCTCACCGAGCAGCGCCCAACCCGGCGCCGCCGGATCGAGCACGGGAGCGTCGGGCACGGCGGCCGCTGGCGGCCAGACCCAGAAGATCACCGTCGGCGTCATTCCGATCGTGGACACCGCGCCGATCTGGCTGGGGAAGTCCAAGGGCTTCTTCGCCGAGGAGGGCCTCGACCTCGACATCCAGACCGCGACGGGCGGCTCGGCAATCGTCCCCGGCGTCCAGTCCGGCAGCTACGACTTCGCGTTCTCGAACCTCATCTCCGTCATGGTGGCCAAGGACAAGGGCCTGGACATGCGCTTCGTGGCGGATGGTGCGTCCTCCACCGGCGATCCCGCAAAGGAGTTCGGCGCGGTCCTGGTCACGGGTGACTCGCCGATCAAGACGGCGAAGGACCTCGAGGGCAAGAAGGTCTCGGTCAACAACCTCTCGAACATCGGCGACACGACCATCAAGACCGTCGTGGAGAAGGCGGGCGGGGACCCCTCGAAGGTGCAGTTCGTCGAGGTGGCGTTCCCGGACGCTCAGGCCGCCCTGGACAAGGGCGTGGTCGACGCCGCGTGGATCCTCGACCCGTTCCGCACCGCGGGCGTCGAGGCGGGCGACCGGGTCCTGAGCAACAACTTCGTCGAGTTCGACCCGAAGCTCGACATCGCCGGCTACTTCACGAGCGGTGACACGATCAAGAACAAGCCGGAGCTCACGGCCAAGTTCACGCGTGCCATGAACAAGTCGCTCGACTACGCCCAGCAGCACCCGCAGGAGGTCCGCGACGTCGTCGGCACGTACACGAAGATCGACGCCGCCACGCGCGCCAAGATGAATCTCCCGCTGTACCGCAGCGCCTTCGACAGGGCCGCCGTGCAGAAGCTCGGCGACGCCGCGCAGAAGTACGGCACGCTGACCAAGCCCGTCAACCTCGACGAGCTGCTGCCGCGATGAGCACGCAGACTGCAACCCGAGCCCAGCAGAAGCTGGGCCCGCGGCAACGTACCGCGCGCCGCCCCGGCAGGAGGCCGGGATGGACGACGCCGGTCCTCGGCCTTGTGGGCATCCTCGCCTTCCTGGGGGTGTGGGAGCTCGCCCCGGCGGTCGGGATCGTCCAGGCGAAGTACCTTCCGCCGGCGTCGGAGGTGCTGGCCGCGCTCGCGAACGACTTCGGGCTGGCCCTCTTCTGGAAGGCAGTGGGCGACACCATGGCGGCGTGGGCGATCGGGCTCGCGATCGCCGTTGTGCTCGCCACCGTCCTCGGCCTGGTCATCGGGATGTCCCCGTTCCTGCGCCGCGCCACGAACTCGACGATCGAGTTCCTCCGCCCGATCCCCTCGGTGGCGCTCATCCCGCTCGCCGTGCTGCTCTTCGGGATCAAGATCGAGTCCACGCTCATGCTCGTCGTCTACGCGAGCTTCTGGCAGGTGCTCATCCAGGCGCTCTACGGCGTGGCTGACGTGGACACGGTCGCGATGAACACGGCGGAGAGCTACGGCTTCTCGTGGTGGCAGCGGGTGCGCGACGTCGTGTTCCCGACGGTCCTGCCGTACCTCATGACGGGCATCCGCCTCGCCGCGTCCGTCGCGCTGATCCTCGCCATCACCGCCGAGCTCGTGATCGGCTCGCCCGGCCTCGGGCGCGAGATCGCGCTCGCGCAGTCCGGCGGCGCGATCTCGGGCATGTATGCCCTCATCCTCGCCACGGGCCTGCTCGGCGTCGTCGTGAACCTCGCCGCGCGGTGGGTCGAGCGGCGTGTCCTGTCCTGGCATCCCTCGATCCGCGGGGAGGTCGCGGCATGAAGTTCCTCAAGGCACTCCTGTACGGGATCGGCCTGCCCGTCCTGCTCATCGCCCTCTGGTGGGCCGCGACGTCCGGTGCCCCCAACTTCTTCGTCCCCACGCCCGGCGCGCTCGCGGAGAAGTTCCCGCCGACGTGGTTCGGCGACCGCCTCCTCACGGACGTGCTCCCGAGCATCGGCCGGCTCCTGGTCGGCCTCGCGGCGGCGATCGTCCTCGGCGTCGTGCTCGGGCTCCTCGTGGGCCTCAGCCCCACGCTCCGGGCGCTGACCGAGCCCGTGTTCGAGTTCTTCCGCGCGGTCCCGCCGCCGGTCCTCGTCCCCGTGCTCATGCTCCTGGTGGGCATCAACGACTCGATGAAGGTCGCCGTGATCGTCTCGGGCTGCGTCTGGCCCGTGCTGCTGAACACGATCGAGGGCGTGCGCGCCATCGACCCCGTGCAGAACGAGACGACCCGCTCGTACGGGATCACCGGGTTCAACCGGATCCGGTACCAGATCCTGCCGTCCGCGGCCCCCCAGATCTTCGCCGGCGTGAGGCAGTCCCTCTCGATCGGCCTGATCCTCATGGTCATCTCCGAGATGTTCGCGTCCTCGTCCGGACTCGGCTTCGCGATCGTGCAGTTCCAGCGCTCGTTCGCGATCCCCGAGATGTGGTCCGGCATCGTGGTCCTCGGGCTCATCGGCGTGGCCATGTCCCTCATCTTCCAGTGGATCCAGCGGACCGTGCTCCGCTGGTACAACGGCCTCAAAGAGGTAGAGAATGCAGCCTGACCAGACCCAGAGCCAGACCGTGCCCCGCGGGCGCACCCTTCCCGAGGGCGAGGCGCTCCTGTCGGTGCGCGGCGTCAAGAAGGTCTACCGCACCGACGGCGGAGACATCGAGGCCGTCCGCGACCTCACGTTCGACCTCGGCCACAACGAGCTCGCGTGCATCGTGGGCCCGTCCGGCTCCGGCAAGACCACGCTCCTGAAGTGCATTGCCGGCCTGCTCTCGACCACTGAGGGCGAGGTGGTCCTCGACGGGAAGAAGGTCACCGGGCCGCCCAAGAAGATGGCGGTCGTGTTCCAGGAGTACGGCCGGTCCCTGTTCCCGTGGCTGCGGGTGAAGGACAACGTGGAGCTGCCCCTGAAGAACGCGGGCGTGCCCAAGGCGGAGCGGGAGAAGCTCGTCAACCAGGCCCTCGAGGCGGTGGGCCTGGCCCACGTGCCGCGCTCGTACCCGTGGCAGCTCTCGGGCGGCATGCAGCAGCGCGTCGCAATCGCCCGCGCGGTGGCGTACCAGCCCGAGGTGCTCCTCATGGACGAGCCGTTCGCCGCTGTCGACGCCCAGACCCGTGCCGATCTCGAGGACCTCATCCGGCGCATCTGGAAGGACCTCGGAGTCACCGTCCTGTTCGTCACGCATGACATCGACGAGTCCGTCTACCTCGGCCAGCGCGTCATCATCCTCTCCTCCTCGCCCACCGTGGTGCAGGAGGACCTCGTGATCGACCTGCCCGCCGAGCGCGACCAGCTCGAGACCCGCGCCCTGCCGCGCTTCACCGAGCTGCGCCACCACGTCTACGAGCAGATCCAGCTGGCCAAGCAGGGGCACCGGCCGGACGCGGCCCGGCCCGACAAGGCCTGATCGGGCGCAGGACGGCGGGCACCGCGCAGGGAGCGCACGACGGCGGGCGGGCCCCGCCGTCGTGCGCCCTCAGCCGAACCACTCCACCGCGCGGGCGAGCATGCGGCGGCCCTCGTCCTCGAACCTGACTCGTGCCACTCGGTTGACGGATTTTCGCTGATGGTGCTCTGACCTGCGGTTTCTTTGTTGCGGTCGGACGGTTTGGTTACTAAGAACCTGTCGAAAGGTAGCCTCAGGGGGTGGCTTCCAGGTTCGTGCGCAAGGTCAGGACGGCCTCGGGCGCGGTCGCTGTCCAGATCGTGGCCAAGGACCGGGGCCAGGTCGTGGAGGTCGATCATGTGGGTTCTGCCCATACCGATGCCGAGCTGGCGCTGCTGCTGGACCTGGCCCGCGATCGGCTCCGGCCCGGCCAGGGGACGCTGGACCTGGGCCCGCTGCCCCGCGTAGAGGTGCGCACCGAGGACGTCGCTGACTGGACGGCCGCCGCCTCGTTGCCGGTAGCCGCTCCCGGCGGGCGCCCACGGCTCGTGGCCGGCGGCGGGCGCGTGGTGGCAACGGCATCGCTGCTGCTCTGGGACGTCTTGGCCCAGGCGTACTCCCGTCTGGGATTCGATGTCCTCGACGATGAGGCGTTCAGATCGCTGGTGCTGGCCCGGATCATCGAGCCCACGTCGAAGGCCGACACCCTCCGGGTCCTGGAAGAGATCGGGGTGCCCGCACCGGCGCTGCGCACGGTGTTCCGATGCCTGGAGCGCTGCAGCAGGCAGGACTACCGCGACATCATCGCCAAGGCCTGCCTCGCGCACTCGGTCCGCTCTACAGGGCCTGCGGCGATGGTCATGTATGACGTGACCACCCTGCATTTCACGAACGAGGACGAGGACGAGCTGCGCCGGGTCGGGATGAGCAAGGAGCACCGCGTGGACCCGCAGGTCCAGGTCGGGCTGCTGGTGGACCCGGGCGGGTTCCCGCTGGAGGTGCACCTCTTCGACGGGCGCAAGGCCGAGACCACCACCCTCGTGCCGGTGCTGAAGGCGTTCCAGGAGAGGCATGGGGTCACGGACATGGTCGTGGTCGCCGACGCCGGGATGCTCTCGGCCGGCAACCTGAACGCGCTCGAGGACGCCGGGTTCTCCTTCATCGTCGGCTCCCGCCTGACCAAGGCCCCGTATGACCTCGCCGAGCACTTCGAAGCCCACGGGGACTGGTTCGAGGACGGGCAGATCCTCGAATCCGTCAGGACGCTGGGAACCGGGAAGGACGCGCGGGAGCGGCGGATCGTCTACCAGTACTCGTTCAAGCGGGCCAAGCGCGACCGGCGCACCATCAACCTCATGGTCGAGAAGGCCGAACGCATCGCCGCCGGCGCCACTCCCTTGAAGAAGGCGAGGTTCCTCAAGGTCACCGGCGCCGAGAAGGCCCTGGACCAGACCACCATCGAACGGGCCCGCCAGCTCGCAGGGCTCAAGGGCTACGTGACCAGCCTGCCCGAGGCAACGATGAGCGGCAGCGCGGTGATCGGCGCCTATCACGACCTCTGGGCGGTCGAGGCGTCGTTCCGCATGACCAAGTCCGACCTGAAGGCCCGGCCCGTCTTCCACCACCAGCGCGAGGCGATCGAGGCCCACCTCACCGTGGTCTTCGCGGCCCTCGCGATCGCCCGCCACCTCCAGGACGCCACCGGCGTGAGCATCAAGAAGCTCGTCCAGACGCTGCGTCCCGTCCGCTCGGCAACAATCGAGGTCAACGGCCAACGCCTCACCCTCGAGCCCAACATTCCCCCGACAGCTCAGGAAATCCTGACAACGCTTGGACTCATTGCAGGTCACTAAGGCAAGTGGCACGACTCAGGAGCGCGACCAGCTCGAGACCCGCGCCCTGCCGCGCTTCACCGAGCTGCGCCACCACGTCTACGAGCAGATCCAGCTGGCCAAGCAGGGGCACCGGCCGGACGCGGCCCGGCCCGACAAGGCCTGATCGGGCGCAGGACGGCGGGCACCGCGCAGGGAGCGCACGACGGCGGGCGGGCCCCGCCGTCGTGCGCCCTCAGCCGAACCACTCCACCGCGCGGGCGAGCATGCGGCGGCCCTCGTCCTCGAACGGCGCGTCGCCGACCTCGTGCGCCCAGACGACCGTCCCGAGGGCCTGGAGGAGGTTGTCGAGCAGCCATGAGCCGGGCTCGCTGGCCGGGTCGCGGCCGTAGCCGGCGTGGAACGCCGCCCGGAGCCGCGCGGCGTCGTGTGCCGACTGACCGGGCCCGGCCTGGAAGCTCTGGTGCTCAAGCCGGACGAGGTCGGTGACCCAGGGCCGGTACCCCGCGCGGCCCCAGTCGATGAGCGAGACGAGGCCTCCCGCAGCAGGGTCGCCGTCGAGGACCCAGTTGCGCGGCTGAAAGTCCCCGTGCGTCGCGTACAGCCAGCGTGGGGCCGGGCGATGGGCGGCCGCGAGGCGCTCCGCGATGCGGAGGTGGGGCGCCGGGGCGAGCCCGTGGGCGCGCGCCAGGAAGTCGCCGACCTTATGCAGGGCCGCCGGGTCGTAGCTCGCCGTCCGCTCCCGCGGCACGTGCACGAGCGCGAGGAGCTCGCCCGCCTGGCGGAACGCCTCGGCGGAACGCTCGTGCGGGCCGCCCTCGACGAGCCGGCCGGGCAGCCACGTGGCGGCGAGGACCCCAGCACGGGTGTCCGCGTGCAGCAGCCGCGCGCTCCGGGGCGGGTCGAGGGCGAGGAGCGGCCCGGTCATCTGCCGGTGCGCGCGGGCCTCCCGGACGATGTGGTGGCTCGTCCCCGACGCCTTGATGACCACCGGGCCGCGTCCCGTGGAGATGCGCAGGACGTGGATGCCCTGGATGCCCCACGAATGGTCCTCCAAGAGCTCCCAGTCCCCGAACCACGCGTCCACGAGCCCCCGCTGGGCGGCGGTGAGCGGCGTGTCGGACGGCATGCCACTCACGCTACGCCCCGTCATGCGGCGGGGGCGCCTGATGCGCTCGCCACCCTGCCGGAGGGCACCCCACGGCCCGGATCCGGGCCAAAAACCCCGGATAAGGCCCAAAAACCGCGAAAACACGCGGAAATCTGCTGGCCAGGCCCCGGATAGCTGGTAAGTTGCGGTAACAGCAGCCCGGAGCGGACCGTTCCCGGGCTGACATGTAGAAACCAACGTCCAGGAGGACACATGGCTAAGAACCGCAGCGATCTGGTCGCAGAAGTCGCCGGCAAGACCAGCCTCAGCCAGGCCGCAGTCAACGGCGTGCTCGACGCACTGTTCGAGGTCTTCGAGGCCTCCGTTTCCAAGGGTGAGAAGATCAGCATCCCGGGCTGGCTCGCCGTCGAGCGCACCGAGCGCGCCGCCCGCACGGGCCGCAACCCGCAGACGGGTGCCGCCATCGAGATCCCGGCCGGCCACAGCGTCAAGCTGACCGCGGGCTCCAAGCTCAAGGCCGCCGCTTCGGGCAAGTAGTCCCGGGCGCGTAGCCCACAGGCTCCAGACAGCCTCGCGAGGGGGCAACGGCACCGCGCCGCTGCCCCCTCTCGGCGTCTGAGGCCACCGCGGTGTCTGGGACAATGGATGGGTGCCACGATCTGCCTCGCCCGCCCGCCCAGCCTCCGCCGCCCCCGCTCCCGCGGGAAACGCAGGCCTCGCACGGGGATGGTCGATCGCGGCGCTGGCCGTCGCGGTCCTCGCCCTCGTGGCCGCCCTCATCTTCTCCGGCGCCGTCGCGGCCCGGCAGGTCCTCGATCCCGGGGCGCTCGTGCGGTGGGGCCTGCCCATCGCGAAGACGCTCCTGAACCTCTCGGCCGCCCTGGTGCTCGGCGGCATCACGTTCGCAGTGGGGGTGCTCCCGCGGTACCCCACCCCGCACCGTGGCCGCCGCGCGGCCCGCGACGCCGCGGACGGGGCGGCCGCCGACGACGGGGACGAGCACCCCGCCTTCACCCGCGCCCTGAGGATCGCCACGGGCGGCGCCATCGCGTGGACGATCAGCGCCATGGCGGTCCTCGTCCTCACGCACTCCGACCTGATCGGGCAGCCCCTCTCCGGCGACGCCGACTACACCAAGCAGCTGGTCTTCTTCATGACGAGCCTCGACGTGGGCCGGGCGTGGCTCGTCACCGTGATCATCGCCGCTGTCGTCGCGACGCTCCTCTTCGCTGTCCGCTCCCTCACGGGGCTCGCGCTCACGGGCCTCCTGGCACTCGCGGGCCTCGTGCCCATGGCGCTCATCGGGCACTCCGCCAGCTCCAGCGACCACGAGGGCGCCGTCAATTCCCTCTTCCTCCACCTCGTGGGCGCCTCACTCTGGGTCGGCGGCATCGCCGTGCTCGCCCTCCTGGGCCGCACGCTGGCCGGGGGCCCGGACCGCTCCCGGACACACGACGGCGCGTCCCGCCCAGGTGCCTCGGCCGGCGGGAGCGGGGCACGCGGCGTCGTGCGCGTCCCGCAGGCGACCGACGCGACCGAGGCGACGCTGCGGCGCTTCTCCGCGCTCGCGCTGTTCGGGTACGTGCTCGTGGTGGCGTCCGGCGTGGTCAACGCGCTCATCCGGCTGCCGAACCTCGGCGATCTGTTCACGTCCGCGTACGGGCAGATCATCCTCGCCAAGACGACCCTCGCGGTGGTGCTCGGCGGGATCGGGTTCATGCACCGGCAGTGGATCATCCCGCAGCTGGGCCGTGGCGCGTCCGCGCGGCGCGTGCTGTGGCAGCTCATCGGGGTCGAGGCCGTGGTGATGGGCGCGGTGTCCGGGCTCGCCGTCGCGCTCTCCCGCTCGGCCCCACCCGAGCCGACCACGTACGCGCCCGACGCCTCGCCGGCGTTCATCCTCACCGGCTACGAGCTGCCTCCCGAGCTCACCTCCTCGCGCTGGATCACCGAGTGGCGCGCGGACTGGCTGTGGGTGGCCGTGGTGCTCTTCGGGGCCGTCACCTACATCCTCGGCATGGTCAAGGTGGCCCGACGCGGAGACCCGTGGTCGTGGCTCCGGGCCGCCTCGTGGTTCGTCGGGCTCGTGCTCCTGACGTACATCACGAGCGGGCCGCCGGCCGTGTACGGGCGGGTGCTGTTCTCCGCGCACATGGTGGACCACATGATGCTGACCATGGTGGCGCCGCTGTTCCTCGTGCTCGGCTCGCCCGTCACGCTCGCGCTCAAGGCCCTGACGGCGCGGCGCGACGGCAGCCGGGGACTGCGCGAGTGGCTGCTCGTGTTCGTCCACTCGAAGTGGTCGCAGCTGGTCACCCACCCGCTGTTCGCGGCCGCCAACTTCGCGGGCTCGATCATCCTGTTCTACTACTCGGACCTGTTCGGGTACGCCATGCGGGACCATGTGGGCCACGAGCTCATGAACCTGCACTTCACGCTGACCGGGTACATCTTCGTACTGACGATGATCGGCTCCGACCCCCTACCACGCCGGTTCCCGTACCCGATCCGACTCGTGCTCCTGCTCGCGACCATGGCGTTCCACGCGTTCTTCGGCGTGACGCTCATGGGCTCCAACGTGCTGCTCGAGCCGACGTTCTTCGGCAACCTGGGCCGGGCATGGGGGCAGTCCGCGATCGGGGACCAGCAGACCGGCGGCGGCATCGCGTGGGGCATCGGCGAGATCCCGACCCTGATCCTCGCAATTGGGGTGGCCGTCATGTGGTCCAAGTCGGACGCACGCGAGACCAAGCGCCGCGACCGCGCCGCCGACCGCGACCACGATGCCGACCTCGAGGCCTACAACGCCATGTTCACGCGCCTCCAGGAGCGCGACGAGGCCCAGGGGCGGTAGGGAGGCCGAGGGGCGGTAGGGGTGCATCCTCACCGCCGGGGTCGGGTCTGCTGATGCCGGGGTCGGGTCTGCTGATGCCGCGGCCGGGGCTGGGCTGAGCGACCGGTGGGTTGCCCACGCGCATGTGCTGCCCTGGCCCGCTTGGGCTGCCTTCGGCCGCTTCTCCTTGGGTAATTCACCCAGCAGATGCGGGCCAGGGCAGCACATCTCGGGGCGGCGGGGACCTCTCCCGCCGACGGCGAGTGGTCACTGCCGGTGCCTTGCTTCACGCGGGCGACAATGCGGCGTCGTGCGCACCGGGACATGCCCCCGATCTCGCGGTCAGGGGACCCGATCTCGGCGCCAGAGGACCCGCTCTCGGCGGAGGCGGGCCGTCGCACGGCGTAACGTGTGGAAGAAACCCCGGGATAATGGGGTTGGCCCCAACGAGCCCCTGTTTCACCCTGCCTGAGGAGTACCCGTGACCGCAGAATCCACCGAGGACCAGCAGACCACTGAGTCAGCGAGCACCGATTCTGTGCGCGCTGATTCTGTGCGCTCCGCGCACCGTGTCCGCGCGAGCGAGCTCGGCGGCCGCGCGTGGCTCAACACCGGCGGCGCGGAGCTGGATCTGGCGGCGCTGCGCGGGAAGGTCGTCCTCCTTGATTTCTGGACCTTCTGCTGCATCAACTGCCTCCACGTCCTGGACGAGCTGCGCCCGCTCGAGGAGAAGTACAAGGACGTCCTCGTCACGGTCGGGGTGCACTCTCCCAAGTTCGAGCACGAGGCCGACCCGGTGGCGCTCGCGGCCGCCGTCGAGCGCTACGACATCCACCACCCGGTCCTCGACGATCCCGACCTCCTCACGTGGCAGGCGTACACGGCCCGCGCGTGGCCGACGCTCGTGGTCATCGACCCCGAGGGCTACATCGTGGCCCACCTCTCGGGGGAGGGGCACGCCGGCGGGCTCGGCGTGCTGGTCGAGGAGCTCGTCGCCGAGCACGAGGCGAAGGGCACGCTGCACCGCGGCGACGGCCCGTATGTGGCCCCGGAGCCCACGGCCGGCACCCTGCGCTTCCCCGGCCAGACCGTCCCGCTCGAGAACGGCAACTATCTCGTGGTCGACACCGGCCACCACCGCCTCGTCGAGCTGCGCCCCGACCTCGAGACCGTGGAGCGCGTGATCGGCTCCGGCACGAAGGGCTTCCTCGACGGCCAGGCCGAGGTCGCGCAGTTCAACGAGCCCCAGGGCGTCGCCGTCCTGCCGGCCTCGGTCGCGTGGCAGACGGGCTACGAGGCCGTCGTCGCGGACACCGTCAACCACCGCCTCCGCGGCGTGTCCCTCTCCTCGGGCTACGCAGACCGTGGCCGGCAACGGCGTCCAGCGACTCCTCGACGCGGGCCCGGCCCGCGTGAACGGCGATGGCGCCGGGACGTGGGCCAAGGCAGCGCCCGACGCCGTCACCGCACCCGCCGCCGATACTGCACCTGCCGCCGGCGAGCCGCACGACGTGTACGCGGGCGACGCCGAGGACATCGGCTACCTCGGCCATGGCACCAACGTCTCCCTGTCCTCCCCCTGGGACGTGGTGTGGAGCGAGAAGCTCGGCAAGGTCGTCGTCGCGATGGCGGGCACGCACCAGATCTTCACGTTCGACCCGGTCACCGGCGTCGTCGCGATCCTCGCCGGCTCGGGCCTCGAGGGCCTCCTCGACGGTCCCGGCGCGCAGGCCTGGTTCGCCCAGCCGTCCGGCCTCGCCGTGGACCCGTCCGGGGACCTCTGGGTCGCCGACTCGGAGACCTCCGCGCTGCGCCGAGTGAGGCTCGCGGAGGACGGCAGCGCGACGGTGGAGACCGCCGTCGGGCGCGGCCTGTTCGACTTCGGCTTCCGCGACGGTGCGGCCGACGCCGCGCGCCTCCAGCACCCGCTCGGCGTCGCCGTGCTTCCGGACGGCTCGGTCGCGATCGCCGACACGTACAACGGCGCGGTGCGCCGGTACGACCCGTCCGGCAGGACAGGCGATAGCGAAGGTGGGAGGGGCGCGGTCTCGACGCTCGCGCGGGGGCTCGCGGAGCCGGCCGATGTCGTCGTGGTCACCCCCGCGGCGGGCGAGGGCGGCGAGCCGCTGCTGCTGGTCACCGAGACGAACCGCCACGAGCTCGTGCTCGTGCCCATCCCGAAGGACGCCCAGCAGGTCGACGAGGGCGAGCGGCAGACCCAGCGGCCCAAGACGCCCGTGGCAGCCGGACCCCTCGCGCTGACCGTCCGCTTCAAGGCGCCGACCGGGCAGAAGCTGGACGACCGCTGGGGCGATCCCACGCAGCTGAAGATCTCCTCGACCCCCGCCGAGCTGCTCATGGGCGGTACCGGCACGTCGCAGGGGCTCACCCGGACGCTCGAGCTCAACCCGGCGTTCACCGAGGGCGTCCTCCACATCACTGCGCGCGCGGCGGCGTGCGATGGCGCTCCCGGCGAGGAGATCCCCGACCACGCGGCCTGCCACCTCTACCAGCAGGACTGGGGCATCCCCGTGGTGCTGCAGGACGGCGCCGACGCCGAGCTCACCCTCGACCTGCGCGGCATGGACTGATGTAGCCGGCTCAGCTGCGCAGCTCCCAGTAGACCTCCACATCGATCTGGCCAGTGCGCGGGTCCGGGTCGTCGTAGACCTCCCAGAAGCGCCCGGTGGGCGTCCGGGCCTGGTCCGCGCACCAGGCCCGGACTGCGGCGTGGGCCGCGCCGATCTCGGTGATCGGTCCCGTGTGCACGGTCGTGGCGGCGTCGCAGGCGGGCAGGCTGGAGGGCCGCACGCGGCCCGCTGCCTCGAACGTCCCCGTCACCTGCACGCCAGCCTCGACGAGGGCCGCGCCGGCGCCGCTGGCCGCGTAGAGCATGAGGTTGTGGCCGCCCTTCCAGAGGCCCGGCCGGTCCCGCAGGAAGGCCCAGACCTCGTCGAGGAGCGGCCGCCACTGGGGCCCGGCGTCCCGCACCGTGGGATCGGCGGCCGCCACAGCCGTCGGGACGTCCTCGGTTCTGACGAGTCTCACGGGGTGATCGGTCATCGGCCGATTATTTCAGCTGCGGCGTGACCGTGACGGCGGTGTCCGTGACGTCGAGGCGTGCGCCGAAGTCGAAGTCCACCTCGGTGTCCAGCGGGGTCTTCGCGCCGGTGAACAGGTTGATGGTGGTGGCCCTGAGCCGCGCCCTGCCCTGCATCGGCGAGAGCGCCCAGTGGCCCTGGTAGGGCTCGATCGAGACCGCTGGATAGTCAGACACGCTCCACGCGATCGTGCCGTCCTGGATGCGCGTGGTGGTGTCAAGCGAGAACGGGCAGGTGGGCTGGAGACGCTGCTGCTCGGTCGCTGAACGCGCGCAGTCGTCCAGATAGCCGCGGACCTTGGCGTCGATCGCGGAGACGAGCTGTGGGGTCGCCCGTGTGGCGAGGTTCAGCGGCGTCGTGCTCGCCGGGCCGCCCACGACGACGGCGCGCGGCTCCGCGGCGAACTGCTCGCCCTCGAGGGAGCCCACGTACGAGCCGGGGAAGAACACGGGGAAGGCGTTGCGGCCGTCCGGCATGTTCACGGTTGCGCCGTTCACGGTGGCGCGGGCCGAGTTGACCACCGTGACCGCGAGGACCGGCAGCGGCGCCGCGGCGATGGACCAGCGGGGGAAGAACAGCCAGTCGGTGCCGACGCGGTCCACCGCGAACTGGCTCTCGTGGGCCTCGCCGTCCACGGTGTAGTGGACGGTGACATTGGCGCGGTTCGGACCGCTCGAGCCGTTCGGATCGGGGGCCGTCGTCTCGTAGGAAATGTCCTGGACCCGGTTCATCGAGTCCTTGAGCGGGGCGCCGTCGAGCAGGGCCGCGCTCCCGGGCGGGACCGTGGCGTGCAGGAGGCCGAGGGCCCGGCCGCCGTCACCGGCCTGGAGGGCGGCGATGTAGGCCCGCACGGGTTCGGCCGGCCCGGTCACGGTGTTCTTGACGGTCGCGATCGCGACAACCGAGGCAACGACCGTCAACGCGAGGGCGAGCAGCCACACGGCCGCGGTCCTGACGAGGGCGGGGCTGATCTGCACCCGCCCCACCCTACCAACGGGCGTAACGAGACCCCGCAACGGGCTGTTGCGGGGTCCCTGGCCTGTTACCGCCGCCGGCGCGGGGCCGTCCCGAAGACGCTGCGCATGATCTCGCGGCCGAACTGCGTCCCCATGGACCGGACCATGGACCGCAGCCCGCTGCCCAGCGCCCCGCCGAGGGCACCGACCACCTCGCCGGCCAGGCCGCCGTCGGCGCGGGGCTCCTCGCGGCCCTGCGCGGGCGGCTCGAGATTCGGCGAGGGGAGCGGCGGAGGCGACTGCCCGGCGTCGGGCGCGGGCGCCTGCTGGGCCGCCTCCTGCCGCTGGAGCTTCTCGAACGCGGACACGTTGTCGACGGCGGTGCCGTACTTCGCCATGAGGGGCGACGCCTGCACCACTCCGGTCAGGACCGACGGGTCCGCCGGCCCCATCACCGAGAGCGGGGCGCGCATCCGCGTGAGGGCCACCGGCGTCGGGGCGCCCTTCTCGTTCATGACTGTCACGACGGCCTCGCCGATCCCGGCGGAGGTCAGGACCTCCTCGAGGTCGTAGTCGCTCACGGGAAAGGTGGAGACCGTGGCCTTGAGGGCCTTCGCGTCGTCGGGGGTGAACGCGCGGAGCGCGTGCTGGACCCGGTTGGCGAGCTGGCCGAGCACGTCTGCGGGCACGTCCTTCGGGGTCTGCGTGACGAAGAAGATGCCCACGCCCTTCGAGCGGATGAGCCGGACGGTCTGCGTGATCGCGTCGAGGAACGCCTTCGTGGCGCCATTGAAGAGCAGGTGCGCCTCGTCCAGGAAGAACACGAGCTTGGGCTTGTCCGCGTCGCCCACCTCGGGCAGGTCGTGGAACAGGTCTGCGAGGAGCCACATGAGGAAGGTGGAGAACAGGATGGGCTTGCCCTGCAGGCTCGGCAGCTCGAGGCAGGTCACGACGCCGCGCCCGTCCGGGGCGGTTCGCAGCAGCTCGCCCGTGTCGAACTCCGGCTCGCCGAAGAACTTCTCCATGCCCGCGGCCTCGAGGCCCACGAGCTCGCGCAGGATCACGCCCGCGGTGGCCTTGGAGAGGCCGCCGAGCTGCTCGAGCTCGGCCTTGCCCTCGTCCGAGACGAGGAACTGGATGACGGCGCGGAGGTCCTTGAGGTCGATCAGCTCGAGCTGCTTCGTATCCGCGAAGTGGAAGATGAGCTGGAGGCTGGACTCCTGCGTCTCGTTCAGCTCCATGACGCGGGAGAGGAGGATCGGGCCGAACGAGGTCACCGTGGCCCGGACCGGGACGCCGTTGCCGTCGCCGCCGAGCGCGAGGTACTCCACGGGGAACGAGGCCGGCTGCCAGTCCTGGCCGATCCCCTTGGTGCGCGCCAGCAGCTTGTCGCTCCCCGTGCCCGCCGTCGCAAGGCCCGAGAGGTCGCCCTTGATGTCCGCGAGGAACACGGGGACCCCGGCGGTGGAGAGCTGCTCCGCCATCATGTGCAGCGTGACGGTCTTGCCGGTTCCGGTTGCGCCGGCCACGAGCCCATGGCGGTTCATCATGCCCAGCGGCAGCGCGACCTGGGCCTCCGGACGGACCTCGCCGTCCACGACCGCGGCGCCGAGCCCGATCGTGGGCCCCTCGAACACGTAACCCTGCTGGATGGTCGCGAGCTTGTCTGTGCTGGTCTTCGCTGCGCTCTGTGCCGCCGTCTTATCAGCCATGCGGTTAGCTTAGCGACGCGACCGCCTCCTGCAGCCCCGTGATCGGGATGTCGGGGAACTCCGTGCGCACAGGCAGCGGGTCGAACGACTCGGCGCCGGAATCCTCCCACACCCCCGCGCCGGCCACGCGGGCGAGGAACGGGGAGAACGGCCGCGCCGCGAGGGACATGACGCGCAGCACGCCGGTCGGGACTCGCCGCACCGACCCATGGCCGGCCTTCGCGATGAGCGTCTCGGCCATCTCGCGGGACGTCCACGTGCCCGAGCCCCACTCGATGGCGCGGTTGCGCAGCGCGGCGTCGGCCAGCGCGCGCACGACGACGGCCGCCGCGTCGCGCGCGGACGTGAACGTCACCGGGCTGGTCCCCGAGCCGAAGACGGGTACCTTGCCCTTCGCCTCGAGCCCGCCGCCCATGATGGCGAGGCGCTGCTCGAGGACCGCGCCCATCCGGATGATCGTCCAGGCCATGCCCGAGGCGCGAACGGCCTCCTCGGCCGAGTACTTGCACCGCAAGTACTCGATGGGCGCATCGGGCGCGGCGCCGTGCATCGACATCATGACGACGTGCTCGACGCTGGCCTCCGCGGCCGCGCGCACGATCCGGATGGCGCCGTCGCGGTCGACCGTGCGCGGATCGGCGCCCTTCGGAATGCCGAAGCCGGACGCGGCGAAGACAACCTGACGGCAGCCGGCAACCGCGCGGCGGCAGTCCGCGTCCGAGGCGAGGTCGCCGCGGAGGTACTCGACGCCGTCCTGCGTTGCGCCGTTGGCGCCATCCGGCGGGAACGGCTGGGAGGCTCCGCGCGCCATCACCCGCACCTGCTCGCCCGTGCGGACGAGCGCCGGGACGAGCTCGCGGCCGAGCCGCCCAGTGCCGCCGACGACGAGGATCATGGCCGTGCGCCCCCCGGTACGGCCGCTGGCGCGGCTGAGGGCTGCGGCTGGCCCGAGGCGCCGACGACCTCCGCCACATTGGCGTCCACGTCCCCGGTTTCCTGTTCCACGGGTTCGAGGTAGAAGCGGACGGCGGAGATGTCATCGACGTCGATGGTGAAGATCGAGACCCCGGCGAGGTGCACGGGCACGCCGTCGCGTCGGGTGCCGCGCTGGCCCCACTCGACCCAGACGCGGCCGTCGGGGGCCGTCGTCGCGCGGACCACGTACGGCTCGAGGTCGGGGATGCTGGCGAGGATGGCGCTCCAGTTCTTGCGGACCTGGTGCCGCCCCGTGAAGCCACGGTCGGGGTGGATGGGCGTCTCGTTGAGGTAGTCCTCGGCGAAGCACGCGACCATCGCGTCCAGATCGTGCCTGCTGATGGCCTCGAAGACCCGGCGGACCGGGCCGGCGGGCAGGGAGTCGAAGGTGCTCTTCGCGTCCGTGGTGTTCGCGTCCATCGTGCACTCCTGGGGAGACATCGAATACAGTCGAGATTAGATACAGTGAACTGTATTGAACTGTATGCAAGGAGTGTAGATCCGGTGCAGACGGCGGTCAATGGTCCCGACGAGGCCGCGCGCGCGTACGACGCGTCCCGGCGCCGCGAGCGCGCCGAGGCGTCCCGGCGGCAGGTCCTCGCGCGAGCGCGCGAGCTCCTCCTGGGGCAGGGCTTCGGCGCCACGACGATCGCGCAGATCGCGCGCGCGGCGGGCGTCTCCGCCGAGTCGGTCTACAAGAACTTCGGCGGCAAGGCCGGGCTCGTGCGGGCCATCTGGGACGAGAGCCTCCTCGGTTCCGGCCCCGTGCCGGCCGAGGACCGCTCGGACGCGGCCCAGGCGGAGGCCACCGATCCGCGGGCGCTCATGGAGCGGTTCGGACGGTTCGTCGCAGAGGTCAGCCCGATCGGCTCGCCGGTGCTGCTGCTCATCCGCGACGCCGCCGCGAGCGGGGACGCCGCGATGGCCCAGCTGCTGCACGAGATCGACGACGCGCGGTACGCTCGCATGCTGCACAACGCCCGGACGGTGCTGGCCCGCGGGATCCTGCGTCCGGGGCTGACGGAGGCTGAGGTGGCCGACGTGTTCTTCGCCGTGACCTCCGCAGAGCTGTACGAGACGCTCGTGCTCAAGCGCGGGTGGAGCCCCGAGCGGCTCGGGGCGTTCGCGGCCGGTGCGCTCGTGGGGAATCTGGTCGACGGTGGCCAGTGAACGCAGGGACATGACCCCTCAGCGTGGAGCGGGGAGCGTGTCAGGCGGCGAGGAGGGCCGCCATGATGGCCATCGCGGGGACGGCCACGACCGTGGTGATGAGCACGGTGTCCTTCGCAACGACGATCCCGCGCTGGTAGCGCTGGGCCGCGACGTAGACGTTCTGCGCGGTCGGGAGGGCCGTGGCAACGACGGCCGCGAACAGCGAGTGCCCGTCGAGCCCGAGGGCGAAGCGCCCCAACAGGAACGCGATGAGCGGGTGGACCACGATCTTGATGATGGTCGCGATGGCGGTGTCAACACGGCGTCCGTCCGCGGCCTTGAGGGGTCGCGAGCCGTGGAGCGAGATGCCGAACGCCATGAGCATCGCCGGGATGGCGGCGCCGCCGATGAGGTGGATGGGCTGCATGATGAGCTCGGGCGGCGTCCACGCCGTGGCCGCGAGCACAAGCCCGATGACAGAGCCGATGATGTTCGGGTTCGTCAGCACCGGGAGCACGAACTGCAGGATACGCGCGGCACCAGGCTTCGCGGTCGCCGTCGTGCCGTCCAGCAGGAGCAGGTACGCGGGTGTGAAGAGCGCGAGCTGGAAGATGAGCAGCGGGGCAACGTAGCTCGCGTCGCCGAGGACGAACACCGAGATGGGGATGCCGAGGTTCCCCGAGTTCGCCACCGCCGAGCTCATGGACGAGATGAGCGTCTCCGGGAGGTCCCGGCCCCGCCACCAGCGGAACACCGCGAACGAGAGGAGGCCGACCGCCGTCGAGCTCACGGCGATCACGAGCAGGTGCGAGGAGAAGACCGCGGGGAGGTTCGCCTTGCTGAGGGTCTCGAGCAGGAGCGCCGGGCTCGCGACGAAGAAGGAGAGGCGGCTCAGGACGCCCTGCGCGCCCTCGCCCAAGAGCCGGAGCCGCGCCATGAGCCAGCCGACGCCGATGATCACCCACACGACCGCGAACCCCGAGAGCACCCCTAGCATGCGGAAGCCCCGGGGCGGGGAGTGGGGAAGCGGTTTCCAGCGGGCACGCGTCCCAGCCTAGCGCGGCCAAGAAGTGCGACGAGGCGCTCCGTCATCTGGCCCGAGCGCGTTGGCTGGGTTGGTTCCTAGTTCAGGTGGGCCTGAATCGCGAACGGTGGGCGGAGCATGCCAGTCCCGTGGCCCTCGGCCGGGTCGGTGCCCAGCTGGACGATGCGGTTGTCGGCGTCCACGTGGACCACGGTGGGCACGAACTCGCGTGCCTCCTGGTCCGTCATGGAGGCGTAGGTGATGAGGATGACGAGATCGCCCTCGTGGATCAGGTGCGCGGCGGCGCCGTTGATGCCGATGACGCCCGAGCCGCGCTCGCCCGCGATCGTGTACGTCTCGAGGCGCGCGCCGTTGGTGATGTCGACGATGGACACGAGCTCGCCCGGCAGGATGTCCGCCGCCTCGAGGAGGTCAAGGTCGATCGTCACCGAGCCGACGTAGTGCAGGTCAGCGTGGGTGACCGTGGCGCGGTGGATCTTGGACTTGAACATTGTGCGGTTCATCGCAGGCAATTCTACTCCAGCGGGCTCGGGGAGTCCGTGGCGTGCCTCACGCGCGGGGGAGCGGCCGGCCCAGGATCGCCTCGGTCAGGGCGTCCACGGCCGCGGAGTTCGCGAGCGGGTTGCGGATGAGCGTGAAGTCCACGTCCCCCACGGGCGGCAGGTCGAAGCGGCGCGTGATCACGGTGAGATCCTCGGGGACGAGGGATGTGGGCATGACGCCGATGCCCAGGCCAGCGCGGATTGCCGCGAGGACGCCCGCGATCTGCTTCGTGCTGCACGTGACCTTCCACGTGCGCCCGCTCGCCTCGAGCGCCTGGATCGCGAGGCTCCGGGACAGGCTCGGCGCGGGGTACACGACGAGGGGCACCGGGCCGGCCGGGTCGAGGGCCGTCTGTTCGACCCCGACCCACGAGAACGAGTCGTGCCGCACCACCGTGCCGTCCTGCGCGCCGGCGACCCACTTGATGAAGACGAGGTCCAGCTGGCCGGCCTTGAGGCGGCGGTACAGGCTGTCGCTCTGGCTCACGGTCAGCTCGAGGTTCAGCTGGGGGTACGCGCGGCGGAACTCCCGCAGGATCCTGGGCAGGCCCGTGATCGCGAGGTCGTCCGCCGTGCCGAAGCGCAGGCGGCCCCGCATGGCCTCGCCGCTGAAGTAGCGCGCCGCGTCCTCGTGCGCCGCGAGGATCGAGCGCGCGAACCCGGCCATCGCGTCCCCGTTGTCGGTCAGCCGGACGCCGTGGGTGTCGCGCACCAGGAGGAGCCGGCCGGCCGACTTCTCGAGCTTGGCCACATGCTGGCTCACCGTGGGCTGGGCCAGGCCGAGTCTCTCGGCCGCGACCGTGAAGGAGAGGTTCTCCGCCACGGCGAGGAAGCTGCGCAGATGGGACGGGTCGAAGAGGGGGCCGGGCATCTGCCCATCCTCGTCCCACTGCATTGCCGAACGCAATAGCAGTTAGAGCACGAATAGGCTTCTGTAATCGATGGCGCCCGGCCTAGCGTGGAATCACGTCGATCGACACTGCATCTCCCGAACGAGACCAGGACTCTTACGTGACCACGCCCAGCTCAGCCCTGCCCGCAACCGGACCCATCGCCCTCGTCCCCCAGCGCCTTCCGTGGCGCCACACCTTCATCTCCCTCACCGTCCCCAACTTCAGGATGTTCACGGCGGCACACTTCGTCGCCGTGGTCGCGCTGTGGATGCAGCGCATCGCCCAGGACTGGCTCGTGCTCGAACTCTCCGGCTCCGTGACGGCCGTGGGCGTCACCGTGGCGCTGCAGTTCGCCCCGGTGCTCGTGCTCGGGCCGTGGGGCGGGCTCCTCGCGGACCGCTTCTCCAAGCGGCGCCTCCTCCAGATCTGCGCGGCCGCGGCCGGCGCCTGCGCCGCCGTCCTCGGCACCCTCGCGCTCACGGGAGCGCTCGCGGTGTGGCACGTCTACACGATCGCTGCGGTCCTCGGCCTCGTGACAGTGCTCGACCAGCCCGCCCGGCAGGTGTTCGTCAACGAGCTCGTGGGCCCGGGGTTCCTGCGCAACGCGATCAGCCTGAACTCGACGGTGTTCCAGCTCGGCGCGCTCATCGGGCCGGCCGTGGCCGGCTGGCTCCTGACCGCGGTGGGCGGCGGATGGGCGTTCGTCGTCAACGCGTTCGCCTGCACCACGACAGCCGTGATGCTCTCGCTCCTGCGCAAGGACCAGCTCGAGATCGCCCCGCCCACGCCCGCCTCGCGCGGCATGCTCCGCGAGGCCGTGAAGTATGCGTGGAGCAAGCCGACTATCCGCTGGCCCTGGGTCATGGCCGGCGTCGTCGCCCTGTTCGCGATGAGCCTGCCGGTGCTGCTCGCCGCCTACGCCGACACGGTGTTCTCGGTCGGCGCCGCCGGGTACGGGCTGCTCAACACCATGGTGGCCGTCGGCGCGGTCACCGGCGCCATCGCCTCGGCCCGGCGGCTCCGCCTCCGGCTGCGCACCGTGGTGATCGGCGCCGGGCTCTACGGGACGATGCTCGCGGTTGCCGCGTTCGCCCCGTCCATGCCGGTGTTCTGTGCGCTCGTGGCCGTCTCGGGGTTCTGCGCCCTCACGTTCCTCACCTCGGCCAACCAGCTCGTCCAGACCAGCGCCAACGTCGGCATCCGTGGGCGGGTCATGAGCCTGTACACGATGGTGCTGATCGGCGGGCAGGCCCTCGGCGGGCCGATGCTCGGTTGGCTCGCCGAGCACGTCGGGGCGCACTGGGCCATGCTCATCTCGGGTGCCGTGCCCGCCCTTGCCGCGGCCTCCCTCGCCCTGAGGCTCCGGAAGGCCTCGGCGGGCTGACACGCGAGAGGCGAGGGGGCGCCGTCGTGCGTCAGAAGCACGACGGCGCCCACTCGCCTCGGGCGGGTGCACTCCCGCGAAATGTTGGGTTGAGCAGGGCCGAGGGCCTTCACAGCCTGCTCAACCCAACATTTCGCGCCCGGGGCCGGCGCGGGTCAGCGCGCGGTGCCCGCCGGGGCCGCGGGGGAGCCGTTCGTCGATGCGGGGGCACCGGCCAGCCCGAGGTCCAGCTTCGAAGTCTCGCGGGTGCCCCACGTTGCGAGCGCGGAGACGACCGCGAGGCCGCACGTCAGGCCGCCGACCAGCAGCGGGACGTTCGCCGAGCCGGGAGGGGCCACGACCGTGAAGATGGTCGGGAGGAAGGCCGTGATGAGCAGGCCGATGTTCTGCGAGATCGCAAATCCCGTGACCCGGGTGCGGGTCGGGAAGAGCTCCTGGAAGAACGCCGCGAACGTCGCGTTCCACATCTGGTAGAAGACGCCCCACATGAGGATCGCGAGGATCACGGTGAGGGGGACGTTCTTGGCGCTGATCGCGAACAGGTACGCGAACGAGAGGACGCCCGCGCCGAGCGAGCCGACGATCATGAGGGGGCGGCGGCCGATCCGGTCCGACAGTCGGCCGAAGAACGGGATGAGCACGACCGCGACGACGTTCGCCACGAGCGGCATCCACAGGTAGGTGGCCGGGCTCATGCCGATCCCGTAGGCCGGCTGCGTCGCGTACGCCGCACCGAACACCGCCGCGGTGACGCCGATGACGTTGGCCATGCCCATGAGGATCGCCTTCACGAGCGTCCAGCCGCTCTCGCGGACCACCTGCACGATCGGGGCCTTCGGGACCTCGTGCTGGGCCGACTCGGCGAGGAACGCCGGAGTCTCGGACACCCGGCGCCGGATGATGTAGCCGGCCGCGATCACCACGGCGCTCAGGAGGAACGGCACGCGCCAGCCCCACGCGTGGAACTCCGCCGCGGGGAGGAGGGCCGAGAGTGGGATGAAGCTCGCCGCGGCGAGGATGCTGCCCGCCTGCGTGCCCTGGAGGCTGAAGCTCGTGTAGAAGCCCCGGCGGTCCGCGGGCGCGTGCTCGGCGATGAGGGCGCTCGCGCCGCTCAGCTCACCCGCGACCGCGAAGCCCTGGATGAGTCGGAGCACCACGAGCAGGATCGGGGCGAGGAGACCGACCTGGTCATAGGTCGGGAGGAGGCCGACGGCGAACGTCGAGAAGCCCATGAGCAGCAGGGCGAACACGAGGACGTTCTTGCGCCCGTGCCGGTCGCCGAAGTGGCCCAGGACGAACGCGCCGATCGGACGGGCGACGTAGCCCACCGCGTACGTCGCGAGCGATGCGACGAGGGCGACCGCCGCGTTGCCGCTCGGGAAGAAGACCGTGGGGAACACGAGGGCCGCGGCCTGTGCGTAGATGGTGAAGTCGTAGTACTCGAGCGTGCTGCCGATCCAGCCGCTCAGGGCCGCCCGCCGCGGCGAGGTGCCCTCGGCGATCGGTGCCGGGCGCCGACCATGCGCTGCGTTCTGCTGCATGAAACCCTCCTGGGTCATCGTGACTGTCGAGCTCGTCCGGTGACCTGCACGGGGTGTTCCGGAGATCGTGGGATAGCGCTTTCCAGTAGGCCACGATGTGAGCTGCCTGTCAATCCCCAGTGATCTGGGGCACGGCCTGGGGGCGGCGTTCTCGGCGCTCGACGCTCGGCGCTCGGCGCTTGGGCTCGGCGCGCGGTGCCCGGCCCTCGGGAAATGTTGGGTTCTGCAGGGTCGAAGGCGGCCGGACCCTGCTCAACTCAACATTTCGCGGCGGGGCGGGGCGGGGTGGGCGTCGCGGCGGGGCGGTGGGGCGCCCCCCCGCTGCCGCGCGGGGACGGCGAAGGCCCCCGGTCGCGGGACCGGGGGCCTTCATCTGAGCGGCCGACGGGAATCGAACCCGCGTATCTGGCTTGGGAAGCGAGCGCTCTGCCATTGAGCTACGGCCGCATGCCCCGAAGGACTTCACCCAGCCTACAGCATCCGCGAGGGTGGGGCGGCACGCTCCCGGGGGACAGGATCAACCGAACGGACGAGCCCCGGGGGCGGCCGTTCCCAGCGGCCGGCGCTAGCGTTGATCCCATGCCTGAACTGCGGATCCTCGGCGTCGACATCGACAGGACCTTCGGCGGCCGCCACGGACACTTCCTCGTGGACCGGCACGAGCTCGAGCACCCCAAGACCCAGCGCGCGTTCAAGTGGGTGTACTGGATCTTCCTCGCGGAGACGGTGGTCGGGGCCGCGGCGGTGGTGATCGCCGTTGTGCTCCAGATCCGGGGTGTCGAGGTGGGCTTCGCGGTGTGGTTCCGCGGCATCGTGGTGCTCCTCATGACGCTCACGCTGTTCTTCTTCGCCTGGCGTGCGAAGAAGGGCTACTACTGGGGCTACCAGCGGCTGCGGCTGTTCAGCCAGATCTTCCCCGTGGTCACCCTCGTCGTCGCGACGATCCCCGGGCTGTACCCCTACTGGATGGTGGTCGAGCAGATCGTCTTCGCGGTGCTCATGATCGGGGTCGCGGACGTCCTCACCAACGACCACATGCGCGTGGCCTTCATGTCCCCCAAGCGGCGGGCCGAGATGCGCGACGAGCTCAACCGCCAGGCGGGCGGGGGCCCCGCCGGGGGCCCGGGCAGGGCCTCCTCGGGCATCTGGGACGCCTCCCAGCAGAATCCCAGCTGACGCCCCTACGGTGACGGCCATGGCAGCGGCTGAATACTCGGTCTTGGTGAAGCGGACGCCCGAGGATGTCTACGCCTTCCTCGCCGAGGGGCTCAACAATCCCGCGTGGCGCACGGGCGTCCGGTCCATCTCCCTGGCCTCCGGGCCCGCGGGCAAGGAGGGCGCCGTCTATGCCCAGCGCATCGCCGGACCCGGCGGCCGCGAGATCGCCGGCGACTACGAGATCACCGAGGCGCGCCCCGGCGAGGTCATCCGGTTCCAGGTCATCGCCGGGCCGGCGCGGCCCCACGGCGTCTTCCTCCTCACCCCGGAGCCCGGCGGGACGAAGGTCTCGTTCGGACTCGTGTTCGAGCCCACCGGCCTCATGAAGCTCATGGGCGGCATGGTCCAGAAGACCATGGACCATGAGGTCGCGCAGCTCGAGAACCTCAAGACCGTCCTCGAGCGGTAGCCCGCAAGGGCGGGAGCCGAGGCCGCCGCTCCGGGCCGGAGGGCGGCCGACGCCGGCTACTGCGCGAGCACGTACCCGCCCCAGCCGCCGCCGATCACCCGTGC
The DNA here is from genome assembly GCF_020886775.1 of Sinomonas cyclohexanicum. Classification (GTDB taxonomy): domain Bacteria; phylum Actinomycetota; class Actinomycetes; order Actinomycetales; family Micrococcaceae; genus Sinomonas; species Sinomonas cyclohexanicum. Next base: position 3,783,524 of record NZ_AP024525.1, on the reverse strand, counting down.
GGCTCCGAACGCGCCATTCGCCACGGGCCAGTACAGGAGCGTCCCATCCGGGCGTGTCGAGGCGACGCCCACGGTGTCGAGCCCGTCGAGCCCGCGCAGCACGCGGATCGGGCCCATCGACCCCCATCCGGTCCCGATCACGGCGCGCGCCTCATCCACGAGGCCCTGCTGCCCGAGTGAGCGGTGCAGCAGCAGCGCGCCGTCCGAGCGCCGCGCCACGAGGTCCTCGAAGCCGTCGCCGCTGAAGTCGACCATGCTCTCCTGTCCCGCGGGCATCGCGGTGGCGAGCCGGCCACGCTGCACGAGGTCGCCCAGGCCCTGATTCGGGTACAGCCAGAGGTTCCCTGCGCCGTCGGCCGCGAGGATCTGCGGCAGGCGGTTCGCCGCACACCACAGGCCGATGCTCAGAGTCATGCCCTCCCAGCCGGACTGCCCGAGGGTCAACGGGGCGCTGAAGCCGCCCGCCGCGAGGCCCCGCGCGAGGGTGAGGCGGCCGTCCTTCCACTGGGTGAGCAGGTCGACGTAGCCGTCCCGGTCCCAGTCGACGGTGTTGACCGTCAGGGCGTCGGTGTAGCCGGAGCCGATGTTCTTCGCGGCCCCGAACCCCCCGCCCCGCGCGGGGTAGGACCACAGGGTTCCGGAGGAGTCCGTGGCCACGATGTCCGCGGTGCTCGTGATCGAGGCCGCGGACATGTCCTGCGTGGTCGGCATGAACTTGCCGGGCGGCGTGCACAGCGCCGTGTCCGGCTGGGCGACCGCGACGCCGCCGGCCGAGGGCGCGGGAGCCGGGGCCGGGGCGGGGGACGGGCTCGGCGACGTGGACGCGCCGCCGGGCGCCGCCGTCGTGCCTGAGGGCAGCGTCTTGTACCCGAAGAAGTCGACGACCCCCCACATCGTGTACCGGTTCGGCGTGGTCTGGTAGTTGCCGTTGGTGAACGTGATGCCGATCCCGACCACGCTCATGCGCGCGTCCAGGAGGATCGCGTTGTGCGACGGCGAGGACTTCCACCACTCCACGAGCTGCGCCGCGTCCCGGTCCCAGCGGACGGCGATGACCTCGCCGGCGCCGTTGTCCGGGTTGAGGGCGCGCGGGTCGGTCCAGAAGTTCGCCCGGTGCTCGATGACCTCGCGGCTCGCGATGCTGTCGCTCCACTCCTGCGCGAGATCCTGGACGCTCGTGTGGTACCGGACGGGGTTCAGGCCGTTCTGGGCGCGGTACGCGTTGATCGCGTTGAAGACGGCGAGGACCTGGGCGGAGTTGTCGTCGCGGACCAGGTTGTCGGTGTTGCCCATGGGCGCGGCCAGGGGCGTCACCGAGGTCGCGGCCTGGTCGATGGTGTCTGGGCCGCGCGCCGCGTCGACCGACTTCACCGGCGGGGCGGGGAGGGGCTGGGTGGGTCGGGTGGGCGCGGGTGCCGGCCTGGCGGCCGCGGGCTGGGCGTCCGGGGCGGCGAGGCGCACGTCGAGTGTCGGGCCGGTGGCGGTCCCGGCGGGCGGTGCCGGGGCGGCGCTCGGCGAGGGGGCGGCGTCGTGCGCGGCGCCCACCGCGGACGACGGCGGCGGCGCGGCTGGGGCGGCAGCGGCCAGTGCCGCGGTGGCCGCCACGGCGACGGTCAGCAGGAATCGGCGCATGCCTGGGAACCTCCCTCGTCACACCAGTCTCGGGGGTCACCCTAAGCCCACGCGTCGCAGGGCGGCAATGGTCCGGGCGCCCGCCGCGCTGGCCGGCCTGCGGTACTTTTGGAGGCGTGCTCCTTTCAGACCGCGACATCCGTGCCGAAATCGCCGCAGAGCGCATCCAGCTCGGCCCGTACGATCCGGACATGGTTCAGCCCTCGAGCGTGGACGTGCGGATCGACCGATACTTCCGGCTCTTCGACAACCACAAGTACGCCCACATCGACCCGGCCGAGGAACAGCCCGAGCTCACGCGCCTGGTGGAGGTGGACCCCGACGATTCGTTCATCCTGCACCCGGGTGAGTTCGTGCTCGGCTCCACGTTCGAGACCGTCACACTGCCCGAGGACATCGCCGCGCGGCTCGAGGGGAAGTCCTCGCTCGGCCGGCTCGGGCTGCTCACACACTCGACCGCCGGGTTCATCGACCCCGGGTTCTCGGGGCACGTCACGCTCGAACTCTCCAATGTCGCGACCCTGCCGATCAAGCTGTGGCCCGGGATGAAGATCGGACAGCTGTGCTTCTTCCGGCTCTCCTCCGCCGCCGAGCACCCCTACGGTTCCGGTCAGTACGGCAACCGGTACCAGAACCAGCGCGGCCCGACCGCCTCGCGGAGCCACCTCAACTTCCACCGGACGCGGGTCTGACCGCACCTTCCTCACGCGAAATGTTGAGTTGAGCAGGGTTCGCGGCACTCCGACCCTGCTCAGGCCAACATTTCGCGGAGGGGCGCACGTCCCGACCGGACCTGTTCGAGACGGCGCAGGCGAGCGCCGACCACAGCCGCGACGCCGTCCCACCCGCGCCGCCGGACGTCCGCGGCGGAGACGATGAGCTGGTCCCACTCGAGGTCGGCCACGGCACGGTTGCGCCAGTTGTCGCTGGCCTGCTGTTCGGCGTCCCGGTGGTGCTCGCCGTCGTACTGGATGGCGAACCGGAGGTCCACGTAGGCCTGGTCAGGCCACGCGATCGCCCTCCCGAAGGGGTCCCGGATCACGTGGTTCAACGTTGGCTCGGGAAGGCCGGCCTCGGCCTCCGCGAGGCGCAGGAGCGTCTCGGGGACCGAGTCCGCCCCGACCCGCACGAGCCCGAGCGCTCGGCGCGCGGCCGGCAGGCCGCGGACGCGCCGCTGCGCCTCGAGGTAGCCGCGGAGGAGGTCGATCTCGACGAGCGCGGTCCGCGGCACGGGAAAGTCCTCGGGATGGGCACATACGAGGTAGTCCCCGATTGCCACGACATGCTCGAGGGGGAGGATTCCCGCGAGGTCGAGCCAAGTGCGCTCGCGCGAGGTGACCAGCACGCCGTCGAGCATCACCATGTCTCGGTCCGCGAGGCCCATCCGGTGACAGACCACGCCCGGCCGCGTGCTCCCGGGGGTGCTGAGGGGTCGCGTCACGTGGATCGTCGGATCCCGCTCCCACCCGAGGGGAAGGGGGAAGCCCCACACCTTGGCGGCGGTGATGAAGCTCGCGACGGCGTCGGGCATGAGCGTCAGGAGGGGGCGGACCACCTCCGCGGGACTCAGCTGGACGCCCCACGGAACGCGGACGCCGCGAGTGGGCGTCACGAGGTCCGAGGCTGCGAGGCGGCCACGGCTGACGCCGTGCCTCCTTGCCTCGCCGATCGAGAACGACCGTGACGAGAGCCCGGGCGGGAGCTGACTGCGGCTGGTCATGGACCCATCGTCCGTGACGATTCGCGCAGATTCGGCGGAATCGGCACTTATCCACAGGCCCGATCTCGGGGCGCGCGCCCAAATGTTGGGATGAGCAGGGTGTCGGCGCCTTGCACCCTGCTCAAGTCAACATTTCGCGGGGGGTGGCGGGGCGAGGGCCGGGCGAGGGGTGGCGAGGCGAGGTGGGGCCGCGGTCAGAGGCTCTGCGCGTAGAACCACTCAATGTGCTCGCGCACGAGCCGTGCGGCGAGTTCGCCGTCGCGGGCCTCGACCGCGTCGAAGATCCCGTGGTGGTGCCCCCGCAGCACGGACACCGCCTTGTCCCACCCGCCGCGGCGCGCCACGGCGTCGTCGATGTACCCGCGGATGGCCTCCCGCATGGACTCCATCATGGTGCTCACCACGATGTTGCCCGCGAGGGCGCTGAGGGCCACGTGGAACTGCGCGTCGAGGAGGGTGAAGATCTGGGAGGGCAGCGCGTCGTCGTCCATTGCGGTCAGCAGGCGGCGGGCGTCGTCGAGCTGCTCGGGGGTCCAGGCTGCAGTGGCCGCGTGCTCGAGCGACCAGGTCTCCATCATGATGCGCGCCTCGACCACGTCCTTGACCGGCAGGTGGTGGCTCGCCACGTGCATCCGCAGTGCGACGCCCAGCGCCGCGGACGGGTCCGAGACGACGATGGTCCCCGAGTTCGGCCCCGACCCGGTCGCCGCGCGCACCACGCCCATGACCTCGAGCGCGCGGATCGCGTCCCGCACGGACGCCCGTGAGATCCCGAACTGCTCGGCGAGGGCGCGCTCGCCGGGAAGCCTGTCGCCGAGCTTGAGTGCCCCGGAGCGCAGGCTGTCCTCGATGTGGCGGAGCACCACGTCGTGCGCGCGGGCGGTGGCGGAGTCAGGCATGGACCCATCTTGCCGCATGCCGCCGCGGCCATGGCGCACGACGGCGCCCCCCGCCTCGGGCGGGCGGGGCGCCTGGGCGGGGGCCGCCGTCGTGCGCTGCATGCTAGGGCAGCATCCAGCCCAGGACAGGCGTGGACTGCAGGAACACGAGGCAGCACAGGGCCGTGAGGAGGCCGACGCTCCACCACAGGACCTTGCGCAGGATGACCGACTCCTGGCCGTCCATGCCCACGCTCGTCGCGGCGATCGCGAGGTTCTGCGGGCTGATGAGCTTGCCCACCACGCCGCCGGAGGTGTTCGCGGCGACCAACAGGGACGGGTCGATGCCGGCGGCGTGGCCCGCCGTGGCCTGGAGCTTGGCGAAGAGGGCGTTGGCGGACGTGTCCGAGCCCGTCACGGCGGTGCCGATCCAGCCCAGGATGGGGGAGAGGAATGCGAACGCGGCGCCGGTTCCGGCCAGCCACGTGCCGATCGCGACGGTCTGCCCGGAGAGGTTCATGACGTACGCGACCGCGAGCACGAGCAGGATCGTGAGGGCCGCGAAGCGCATCTTGACGAACGTCCGCCAAAGCTCCGCGACCGCATCCGCGACCGTGAGGCGGAACTGCCCGCCGCCGTCGAACGTCGCGTACACCACGGCGATGATGAGCCCCGAGAGGAGCAGGAGCGTGCCGGGGCCGGAGAGCCACTGGAACGTGTAGACGGTCGAGGAGAGCGGCTTGCCGTCGGCGCCGAGGAGGGCGTCGTGGAGGATGGGCCAGTTGACCTTGACGTCCGTCGCGGCGAGGGCCGCGGGCACGTCGACGCCGAGGCGCCACAGCTTGGACACCGCGAACACCACGATGACGAGCAGGTACGGGAACAGGGCGAGCCACACGCGGGCGCCCGTGAGCTCCTTCGCGGCGGCGCCCGGCCCGACGGCGGCCGGCGCCGGGGCGCCGAGCCGCTCGCGGGCGCCCTCGGCGCCGCGCGGCGTCCACACCCGCAGGAACAGGATCGCCGCACCGAGGCCCACGAGGGACGCGACCACGTCCGTGAGCTCGTAGGAGAAGTAGTTGGAGCACAGGAACTGGGCTGCGCCGAACGCCACGCCGGTCACGAGCGCCGGGAGCCACGCGTCCCGGAGGCCGCGCCAGCCGTCCACGATGAGCAGCAGCATGAGCGGGACCACGAACGCCAGGAGCGGGGTCTGCCGGCCGACGATCGCGCCGATGTGGTCGGCCGGGATGCCGGTGAGCGCGCCCGCGGTGGTGATCGGGATGGCGATGGCGCCGAACGCGACGGGCGCGGTGTTGGCGACGAGCACCGTCGCGGCGGCGCGGAGCGGCTTCAGTCCGATGGCCATGAGCATCGTCGCCGTGATGGCCACGGGCGCGCCGAAGCCGGCCAGAGCCTCCATGAGTCCGCCGAAGCAGAACGCGATGAGGATGGCCTGGATGCGCAGGTCGCCGCCGCCCAGCCGGTCGAAGATGCGCCGCAGGTCCTCGAACCTGCCCGAGAGGACGGTGACCTGGTACAGCCACACGGCCGTCAGGACGATCCAGAACACCGGGAACGCACCGAACACGGCGCCCTGGGAGGCGGCGAGGCCCGCGAGGGCCGGAGGCATGTGGTACGCCGCGACGGCGACCACGAGTGCCGCGAGCAGGGCGAACGCCCCAGCCACGTGGGCCTTGGTGCGCACCACGGCGAGCAGTACGAAGAAGGTCACGAGCGGGATGAGGCCGATCAGCGCGGACACGGCAACGCTGCCGGCCACCGGATCGGTCACGGGAGTGAAGGTCATGCTGGCTCCTGCTGGAGAGGGTTTCGGGGAGCGGCCTCGCCGCGATGTGGCTGGCGACGTGGTCCGACCATTGTGGTCTGACCATGTAACCTAGCACACACCGTCGGGGTTGTGACAAGGGGCACAGGTGTGTTCCTATGGTCTGACCACACTGTCGGAAGGAACCCCATGACGCTGCGCACGACGCCGGGCACGCGCCTCGCGGACGAGCTCGCCGAGGTGCTCGGCCAGGACTCCGTGACGACGCGGCCCCTCGACCTGCACGCAAAGGCCCACGACGCATCGCACTACCTGCTCGTTCCGAGCGTCGTCGCATCCCCGCGGACGGACGACGACGTGGCCCGCCTCCTCGCCGCGTGCGCCCGCCACGAGACCCCCGTGACGTTCCGCTCGGGCGGCACGAGCCTCTCCGGGCAGGCCATCACGGCCGGCGTCCTCGCGGACACGCGCCGGAACTTCGGCCGCATCGACGTGCTCGACGGCGGGGCCCGCGTCCGCGTCCAGCCCGGCGCGACCGTCCGCTCCGTCAACGCCCGGCTCGCCCGCCACCGCCGCGCGCTCGGCCCCGACCCGGCGAGCGAGATCGCGTGCACGATCGGCGGCGTCGTGGCGAACAATTCCTCGGGCATGCACTGCGGCACCGAGGCGAACACGTACCGGACGCTGACGTCCCTGCGGTTCGTGCTCCCCTCGGGGACGGTGATCGACTCCGGCGACCCCGCGGCGTCGTCCGAGTTCGCGGCCCGCGAGCCCGCGCTCCACGAGGGGCTCGCCCGGCTCCGGCGCCGGGTCCTCGACTCGGCGGACTCCGTGGCGCGGATCCGCCACCAGTTCTCGATGAAGAACACCATGGGCTACGGCCTCAACGCGTTCCTTGACTTCGAGGACCCACTCGACATCTTCGTGCACCTCATCGTCGGCTCGGAGGGGACGCTCGCGTTCGTGGCCGAGGCAGAGTTCGCGACGGTCGAGGTCAAGCCGCACGTCGCCGCGGGCCTGCTCGTGTTCCCGGGCGTGAGCGCCGCGGCCGCCGCGATCCCCGAGCTCGTCGCCGCGGGCGCCGACACGGCGGAGCTCATGGACGCCGTCTCGCTTCGCGTCTCCGCGCGCCTGCCGGACTGCCCCGAGGGGATCCGCGCCCTGGACCTCCCGGACCCTGCCGCCCTCCTCGTCGAGTTCACCGCGGGGAGCCCCGAGGAGCTCGCGGACCGGACGGCGTCCGCGGGCCGGCTGTTCGCGGGCCTCGGGCTCGCCCGGCCCGTCGCCATGACGCGTGACGCGCGCGAGCGCGCCGCCCTGTGGAAGGTCCGCAAGGGCCTCTACTCGACAGTCGCGAGCGCGCGGCCGTCCGGCACGAGCCAGCTCCTCGAGGACATCGCCGTGCCCGTCCCGGCACTCGCGGGCACGTGCCACGACCTTGCCGGGCTCCTCGCCGACCACGGCTACCGGGACCCCGTGATCTTCGGCCACGCCAAGGACGGCAACCTGCACTTCATGCTCAACGAGGACTTCTCCACCGGGGACACGCGCCGGTACGAGGACTTCACCGAGGACCTCGTGGACCTCGTCCTCGGCGCGGGCGGGACGCTCAAGGCGGAGCACGGCACCGGCCGGATCATGGCCCCCTATGTGCGCCGCCAGTATGGCGACGAGCTGTACGAGGTCATGCAGGAGGTCAAGCGCCTCGCAGACCCCCACGGCATCCTCAACCCCGGCGCCGTCCTCTCCGACGACCCGCGCTCCTACCTCGCCGACCTCAAGGTCGCGCCCACGGTCGAGGACGAGGTGGACCGCTGCGTCGAGTGCGGCTACTGCGAGCCCGTGTGCCCGTCCCGCTCGCTCACCCTCACCCCGCGCCAGCGCATCACGCTGCGCCGCGACGCCGAGCGGGCCCGCGCCGACGGTGACGAGGAACTCGCCCAGGCCATCATGGACGGCTACGACTACTCCGGCGTGTCCACGTGTGCCGTCGACGGCATGTGCGGCACCGCATGCCCTGTCGGCATCAACACCGGCGACCTCGTCCGCCGGCTCCGCGCCGAGGGGGCCGGGCGCGTCGAGTCCGCGGCCTGGAACGCCGCGGCGCACGGGTGGGGAGCGGCGTCGCGCGTCGGCGGGGCGGCGCTGAGTGTCGCCGCCGCGCTGCCGTCCGCGCCCCTCGAGGGCGCGACGCGCCTCGCGCGGGCGCTCTTCGGGGAGGGCCTCCCCGCGTACGACGGCGCCCTCCCGGGCGGCGGCACGAAGCGTCCCCGACGGCGGGACGAGGCCGCGGAGGCCGTGCTGTTCGCGGCGTGCATTGGCACGATGTTCGGGCCGGAGGACGGCGGGCATCCGGGCGGCGCATCCGGCGCGTTCCTCGATGTGTGCGACCGCGCCGGCGTCCGCCTCCGCACGCCCGAGGGCCTCGGCTCGATGTGCTGCGGCACGCCGTGGAAGTCGAAGGGCATGACGGCGGGCTGGGAGCACATGCGCTCGGTCGTGGTCCCCGTGCTCGTCGAGGCGACCGACGGCGGGCGGCTCCCGATCGTGGTCGACGCTTCCTCGTGCGCCGAGGGGCTCGCGGTCATGCTCCGCTCGGCGGCGGAGACGACTCCTGGCGCCCAGAGGCTCCGCGTCGTGGACGCGATCGAGTTCGCCGCGGGCCTCCTGCCCCGGCTCGGGGTGCACCGCCGCTTCCCGTCCATGGCCCTGCACCCGACGTGCTCGAGCCAGATCGCAGGGACCACCGCGCAGCTTGCCGCCATTGCCGGGCGGATCGCGGACGAGGTCTTCACGCCCGTCGACGCCGGCTGCTGCGGCTTCGCCGGCGACCGCGGCCTCCTGCACCCCGAGCTCACCGCCTCCGCCACGGCACCCGAGTCGGCCGGGATCGAGGAGGCGGAGCGCGCCCGCGGTGGACGCTTCGCCGAGTACGCCTCGAGCAACCGGACATGCGAGATCGGACTCACGCGTGCCACCGGGCGTCCGTACCGGCACATCCTCGAGCTGCTCGCCGAGGCGACGCGGCCGTGACCTGCCGCACATCCCCATGTTATGGTCAGACCACATGGTCCGCGGGGCGCACGCGTCCGGGCCGAGAGAGGACACCATGAGAATCGCGCTCTTCGCGACCTGCATCGTCGACGCGATGTACCCCCGCGTCGCGCAGGCCACGGTCGAGATCCTGGAGCGGCTCGGCCACGAGGTCGTGTTCCCGTCCGGCCAGGCCTGCTGCGGCCAGATGCACGTCAACTCGGGCTACATGCCCGAGGCGCTGCCCGTCGTCGCGAACCACGTCCGCGCGTTCGAGGGCGGCTTCGACGCGGGAGAGTACGAGGTTGCCGTCGCGCCGTCCGGATCGTGCGTCGCCTCGGTGAAGCACCAGCACGCAATGGTGGCCGACTGGGCGATGGAACATGGGACGAAGGGCGCGGATCCCACTCTCGCCGCCCGTGCCGACGCCGTCGGCGCCCGCACGTACGAGCTCGCCCAGCTCCTCACGGACGTCCTCGGCGTCACGGACGCGGCCGGGCAGCTCGGCTCGTACCTCCCGGGCACCATCACGTACCACCCGTCCTGCCACGGCATGCGCCTGCTCCACCTCGGCGACCGGCAGCGCTCGCTGCTTGCCTCGGTCGAGGGGCTGAGCGTCGTCGACCTTCCCGAGGCCGACCAGTGCTGCGGCTTCGGCGGCACGTTCTCGATCAAGAACGCGGACGTCTCCTCCGCGATGCTCGCGGACAAGGTCGCGAACATCTGCGGCACCGGTGCCGGGGCGTGCGCGGGCGGCGATGCGAGCTGCCTCATGCACATCGGCGGCGGCCTCTCCCGCGAGAAGCGCACGACGCCGGCCGGTCGCCCAGTGCGCACCGTCCACCTCGCGGAGGTGCTCGCCTCCACGCGCGATGATCCGCTCAGGTGGGACGGCGAGCTCGCCCTGGCCGGCACGGCCGCGCGAGGCGCGCAATCGGCGCCCGGGGGAGCGGCGCCGTCGTCCGGCCCGTCCGTCTCGGCGCGCACGAGTGGAGGCGCGCGATGACCGCTATCAGCCTCGGTATGCCCGGGCTTCCGCCACGCGGCTTCGGCAACATCTCAGAGACCGAGCCGTTTCCGAGCTACGCCCGCCGCGAGCTCGGCAACACGCAGATGCGCGCCAACCTGCGCCATGCGACCCACACGATTCGCGACAAGCGGCTCAAGGTCGTCTCGGAGCTGCCAGACTGGGAGGCGCTGCGTGACGCGGGGTCGGCGATCAAGTCCGAGGCCATGGCCCGCCTGCCGGAGCTGCTGGCACAGTTCGAGGAGCAGTTCACCGCGCGCGGCGGCACGGTCCACTGGGCCCGCGACGCCGCGGACGCGAACCGCATCGTCGAGGAGCTGGTGCGGGCCGCAGGTCCGCGTGAGAACAGCGAGGCCACCGAGGTGGTCAAGGTCAAATCCATGGCCACGCAGGAGATCGGGCTCAACGAGTACCTCGAGGAGCGCGGGATCGCGGCCTACGAGACGGACTTGGCGGAGCTCATCGTCCAGCTCGGGCACGACAAGCCGAGTCATATCCTCGTCCCCGCGATCCACAAGAACCGGACCGAGATCCGCGACATCTTCCTGCGCGAGATGCCCGGCGTAGACCCGGACCTGACGGACGAGCCGCGCCGCCTCGCGATGGCCGCCCGCGCGCACCTGCGAGCCAAGTTCCTGTCCGCAAAGGTCGCGATCTCGGGAGCCAACTTCGGCATCGCCGAGACCGGGACCCTCGGAGTGGTCGAGTCCGAGGGCAACGGGCGCATGTGCGTGACGCTGCCCGAAACCCTCATCACCGTCATGGGCATCGAGAAGGTCCTGCCGCGGGCCGAGGACCTGGGCGTGTTCATGCAGCTGCTCCCGCGGTCCTCGACGGGCGAGCGCATGAACCCCTACACGTCCCTGTGGACCGGTGCGACACCGGGCGACGGGCCCTCGGACGTGCACGTCATCCTCCTCGACAACGGGCGGACCAGGGCCCTCGCGGACCGGCACGGGCGCTCGGCGCTGCATTGCATCCGCTGCTCGGCGTGCATGAACGTGTGCCCCGTGTACGAGCGGGCCGGCGGGCACGCCTACGGATCCACGTATCCGGGCCCGATCGGGGCGATCCTCTCGCCGCTGCTCACAGGAATCGAGGCCGAGGAGAACAAGTCGCTCCCGTACGCGTCCTCGCTGTGCGGCGCGTGCTTCGACGCGTGTCCGGTGAAGATCAACATCCCGGAGATCCTCGTGCACCTGCGCGGCGAGGACGTCGAGGCGCGCCGCTCGCGGCCCGGTGCACGGCGGCTGCCGTCGCAGTTCGACCTCGCCATGGCGGGAGCGTCCTGGGCGATGTCCGACGGCGCGCGCATGGGCCTGCTCGAACGCGGGCTCCCGCTCGGGAAGGCCGCGGCCGGGCGCGACGGGGTCATCTCGAAGCTGCCGGGGATCGGCGCCGGCTGGACCCAGAGCCGGGACATCCCGGCCCCGCCCGCGGAGTCGTTCCGGGCACAGTGGGCCAAGCGCGAGAAGGCCGAGCAGCACACAGACGAGGAGCAGCAGTGAGCGCCCGCGAAGACATCCTGGCAAGGATCCACGCAGCCCTGGGCTCCACCCCTCCCACCGCCGAGGTGGGGGCCCTGACCGCCGAGGTGGGGGCCCTGACCGCCGAGGTGGGGGCCGTGACCGCCGAGGTGGGGGCCGTGACCGCCGAGGTGGGGGCCCTGACCGCCGAGGTGGGGGCCTCGCCCTCCTACCGCACGACGTCAGGACTCACCCAGAGCGAGCTCGTTGACCAACTCGTGGACCGCCTCGAGGACTACAAGGCCCGTGTCGAGGTCGTGGACCCGGACGCCCTCGCGGAAGCCATCCGCACCCGGCTCGAGGGCAAGACGTTCGTGGTCCCCGCCGGCCTCCCGTCTGGCTGGCTCCACCCGAGCCTCGCCGAGCGCCAGGCGACCGATTCGCGCGAGGCGCCGCTCGACGTCGTGCGCCTGGACGCGATCGAGGCCGTGGTGACCAGTTCCGCGGTGAGCATCGCGGAGACAGGGACGATCGTGCTGGACGGCTCCGCGGACCAGGGGCGGCGCGCGATCTCGCTCGTGCCGGATCATCATGTGTGCGTGGTGCCTGTCGAGACGATCGTGGGGATCGTGCCGGAGGGCTTCGCACGGCTCGACATCACCCGGCCGCTCACCCTGATCTCGGGTCCGAGCGCGACGAGCGATATCGAGCTGGAGCGCGTCGAGGGCGTCCACGGGCCGCGGACGCTGGATGTGCTGATCGTCCGCTGACCCGATCTCGGCGTCACACGACCCGATCTCGGCGTCAGGGGTTGCGCTGCCGCTCGACGACCTCGGCCAGCTCCGCGAGCCTCGCCGCGCGCGCCTCCTCGGCGGGCGTGAACGGCACCCCGGGACGGATGAGCACGAGCGGCGCATCCCACGGGGTCGGCACCTTGAGCACGGTCCGCTCCGCGTGCCACGCGTCGGGCACCACCCGGTCCGCAGGGACCCGCTGCGCCGCGAGCAGCTCCGCGGCCGCGTAGGGCAGCTCGGCGGGGGTCTCCGCGACCCTCGCCGCGAGGGAGAGTGCCCGGGTCGGTGCGTCGGCGAGGGCAAGCGGCGTGGTGGGCCAGACGCGGGGGCCGGCCCCGCCGCCGTCGGCAATCGCGTCGAGCAGGTCCGCCTCGGTGAGCCCGCCCGGGGCCGAGAGGACGAGCTCGTCCACCACGCCGCTGCGCACCGGCTGGGCTTGGATGGCGAGGATGTTCACGTCGAGCCGCGCGAGCGCGTGGGTGAGGTGCTCGAGCGCGCCGGGCGTATCCGTGAGCGTGGCCCGAGCCCGCCACAGAGAGGGCGCCACGTCGAGCTGGCGGCGCCTCCGCAGGGCCGGAGCGTGCAGCCAGGACCGGAACAGCCGGCGCGCGCCCGGCTCCGCGACCCAGATCACGAGCGCGGTGGCGGTGACCGCGAGCAGCAGGACCTTCAGCACGAGTGGCCAGCCCGTGCCCACCACGAGGGCGTGCACCGCGAGCTCGATCGGGAGCATCGCGGCGACGTTGGCGAGCGTGAGCCTGAGCTTGGGCGGTTCGGGGTAGCGGCCGCACACATCGCAGGCCAGCTCGGATGGCGGGGGAGTGTGGGTGAAGATGCTCATGCGTCCATCCAAGCGGGCCGCTGTTTCGCCCGCGTTGCGGCGCCGTTTAAGCTCGACGCCGCGTGGCCGGCACGCTTCAGGACGGCGCCTCGGCGGCGGCCTCCCGCTTCCGGCGCGAGCCGCGCGGCTTCCGGATCGCCTTGACCACCGGCTCGACGAAGCGTGCCGCGAGCGGCCCCATGATCGCCATGAGGAGCACGTAGGCGGTGGCGAGCGCGGCGAGTTCTCCGTTGACGGCGCCCGAGGTGACTGCGAGTCCCGCGATCACGATCGAGAATTCGCCGCGGGCGATCAGCGACGCGCCCGCTCGGGCCCGGCCGGGCACCGCGACGCCGGCTCTGGCCGCGGCCCACCAGCCCGTCGCGACCTTCGTGGCGGCCGTGATGACCGCCAGGGCGAGGGCCCAGCCGAGTACGGGCGGGATCGTGGCGGGGTCCGTGTTGAGGCCGAACGCGACGAAGAAGAGCGCCGCGAACAGGTCGCGCAGCGGCTCGAGGAGGCGCGAGGCGAGGTGCGCGGTGGTTCCGGAGATCGCAATGCCGAGCATGAACGCGCCCACGGCCGCAGAGACCTGCATCGCCGAGGCGAGGCCCGCGACGAGCAGCGCGAGTCCCAGCACGTTCAGGAGGAACACCTCCGAGTTCTCGCTGTGCACGGCCTTCGAGACGTGGTGCCCGTGCTTGAGCGCCACCATGAGGACCACCGTCACCACCACGAGCGAGATCCCGACAGTCTGGAGCCCGCCCAGGAAGCTCACTCCGGCGAGGGTGGCCGTGAGGATCGGGAGATAGATCGCCATCGCGAGGTCCTCGAACACGAGGATCGCGAGGATGGTGGGGGTCTCGCGGTTGCCGAGCCGGCCCAGATCGGTGATGACCTTGGCGACGATTCCCGACGACGATATATACGTCACGCCTCCCATGACCAGCGCCGCAACGCCGTCCCACCCGAGGAGGAGAGTGACGACCGCGCCCGGGACGAAGTTCAGCACAAGGTCCATGACGCCGGCCTGCCAGGACTTCTTGAGGCCGGTGAACAGCTCCTGCGCCGTGTATTCCAGCCCGAGCATGAGGAGGAGGAGGATGACCCCGATCTCCCCCGCGAGGTGGGAGAAGTCCCGCACGCCGCCCAGATCGATGAAGCCCCCCGCGCCGAAGACGAGTCCGCCGATGAGGTAGAGCGGGATCGGTGACATGCCGATCCGCCCTGCCAGGCGCGCGAGGAGGCCGAGGGCGAAGAGGACCGCCCCCAGTTCGATCAGGGCGAGTGCGAGTGGGTCCATCGCGGCTCAGCCGTTGCGGAGGATCTGCGCGGCCTGGTCGAGGCCTTCCTGGGTGCCGACCGCGACGATGAGGTCTCCGGAGCGGAGCACGACGTCGGGGGCCGGCGAGGCGAGGACCTCGCCCTCTCGCATGATCGCCACGATCGACACGCTCGTGCGGGTGCGGATCTGCGCCTTCCCCATGGGCTGGTCGCGGTATGGGGAGTCCGCGGCGACGACGAACTGGCGCGTCGAGATCCCGGGGACGTCGCGGTGCTCCTCGGTGAGCTGCATGACGATCGCGCGGCCCCCGAGGAGGTTCCCCAACGTGGTGGCCTCCTCGCGGGAGAGCGGGATGCTCGCCTGGCACGTGTCCGGATCGTCCCACGCGGAGATGATGAGCTCGGTCTCGCCGTCACGGTGCGTGACGACCCCGAGCCTGCGGCCCGACTGGGTCATGAAGTCCTTGCGGACGCCGAACCCGGGCAGGTCCGTCTCGTCAACGTTCATGGGTCAACTCTAGTTCTGCGGTGCGCGTTCTGCGGTGCGCGTTCTGCGGTGTGCGTTCTGCGGTGGGCCGGCGCACGACGGCGAGTGGCCGCCGTCGTGCGCCGCCCACCTGCGTCTAGGAGTCACCTCCTGGAGGGCACCTTCTGGACGTCAGATCCTGAAGGTCAGCTCCCGTGGGTATCGCAGTCGTGACCCACTGGAGGTGACTTCCGGGAGGTGCCCTCCAGAAGCTGACCCTGAGGAGCTGACTCCCAGACTGGGGTGTGTGGCTCAGGCCTGCGGGACCACGGCGGTCTTGACGCGGGCCGGGGGCCTGACGGGCAGCAGGACAAGCAGGCCGGCGAGCAGCACCACCATGATCCCCAGGATTCCCCAGCGCTGCGCCTGCCCTGCCGCAACAAGGGGCGTCGCGAGGGTGATGCACAGGCTGAACAGGCTCGGGGCAAGGAAGCTCACCGCCCGCCCGGTCGTGGCGTAGAGGCCGAACAGCTCACCGGCCTCGCCGTCGGGAGCGAGGCGGGCGAGGTACGCGCGGGCCGCGGACTGCGCCGGCCCTACGAAGAGGCACAGGAACAGTCCGAACACCCAGAACGTGAGCGTGCCGCTCCACGTGAACCCGCCCAGCTGGTGCGCCTCGTTGCCGAGGACCAGGATCGAGGTCCCCGCGACCAGCAGCCCGACGAGCGAGCCCATGATCACCCGCTTGGGCCCCACCCTGTCGTCGAGGAACCCGCCGGCGATCGCCCCGAGTGCGGCGACGATGTTGCCGAAGATCGCGAAGAAGATGACCTGGGAGAGCGTGAAGCCGAACGTCCCGGCGGCGATGACACCGCCGAACGTAAACACGGCGGCGAGTCCGTCGCGGAAGATCGCGGACGCGAGCAGGAAGTAGATGGTGTGCGGGCTCGTCTTCCAGATCGCGCGGATGCGGCGGAACAGGAGCCCGTAGGAGGCGATGATCCCGATGCGTGCGGTGCGGCGGCGCGGCACCTCGGGCACGGCGAACATGACCGGCAGCGAGAACGCGACGATCCACAGCATCGAGAAGACGGCCACGAGCCGGATGTTCAGGGACTCCTCGGTCGAGGAGCCGAACCAGTGGAACGCGGGCTGCACGAACAGGGCGAGCACGAGCAGCAGCGCCACGATCCCGCCGAAGTACCCGGCGGACCAGCCCAGCCCCGAGATCCGCCCGATCGTGCGGGGCGTCGCGATCTGCTCGAGCATCGCGTTGTAGTTCACCCCAGCGAGCTCGCTGAACACGTGCCCGGCGGCGATGAGGGAGGCGCCGTAGAGGAGGAACTCGGGTCGCGGGTACGCGAAGAAGCACAGTCCCGTGAGGAGCGCGACGACGCCGGTGTGGATCCCGAGCCAGAGCTTGCGCCGTCCGCCGGCGTCGGAGCGCTGGCCGGACACGGGCGCGAGCAGTGCGATCCCGAGCCCGGCGGCCCCGAGGCACGCCCCGAGCACGGCGGAGGCGTGGTCCTCCCCGCCGAACGCCTTGGACGTGAGGTAGACGGTGAAGACGAACGTGGTCATCACCGCGTTGAAGGCCGCGGACCCCCAGTCCCACGAGGCCCACGCGAGCACCTGCCCGCGCCGAACAGGGGAGCTGTGCCGTTCTAGTTCGGAGACGCCGGACGCCTGCATGCAACGAACTCTATCCGCTGCGGGCGCGCGCTGGGCGCCGTCCGGCGACCGCGGATTGATAGACTGCCGGGACCGAACCCAACCGATATGCCGCCACACCCAACGCCATCACAATTGAACTTTCAACCGAGCGGAGTCCCCTGTGCTGCCAGTCCTCGCCCTGCACTTCGTAGTGGCGGCCGGCGCGCCCTGGATCTTCCGCTGGATGGGACGATCGGCGTTCTTCCTGCTCGCGGCTGTCCCGGCCGGCTCCCTCGTGTGGCTCGCCTTCCAGCACAACGCGGCGTACGACGCCGGCCCGGTCGCCTCGGCCGCGACCGCCGCCGCTGCGAACGGGCCGCCACAGGCCGCGCGCGGCATCGTGGAAGCATGGGACTTCATCCCCACGCTCGGTGTACAGATCGCGTTCCGCCTGGACCCGCTCGCGTGGGTGCTCTGCCTGCTCGTGCTGGGGGTGGGCGCGCTAGTCCTGCTGTACTGCGCGCGCTACTTCAAGGGCGATGACGAGGGCCTGGGCGGCTTCGGGGGCCAGATGCTCGCGTTCGCGGGCGCGATGTTCGGCCTCGTCACCGCGGACGACCTCATCGTCCTGTTCATCTTCTGGGAACTGACCACCGTCCTGTCCTACCTGCTCATCGGGTATGCGAACGTGCGGCTCTCGGCCCGGCGCTCGGCCCTGCAGGCGCTCATCGTCACGACCGCCGGTGGCCTCGCGATGCTCGTGGGCCTCATCCTCCTCGGCGAGGCGGCGGGGACGTACCGGGTCTCGGGGGTCCTCGAGCGCGCGCCGGCGCTCGTCGCGGACCCTGCGACGGCCGGCGTCGTCGCGGCGGGAGCGGTCCTGGTCCTCGTGGGCGCGCTGAGCAAGTCCGCCCTCGTCCCGTTCCACTTCTGGCTCCCGGCCGCGATGGCAGCCCCGACCCCCGTCTCGGCGTACCTGCACGCCGCCGCCATGGTCAAGGCGGGCGTCTACCTCGTGGCCCGCCTCGCTCCGGGCTTCGCCGAAACCGACTACTGGCAGCCCGTGGTCCTCGGGCTCGGCCTCGCCACGATGCTGCTGGGCGGGTATCGGTCGCTGCGGCAGATCGACATCAAGCTCATCCTCGCGTTCGGTACGGTGAGCCAGCTCGGGTTCATGATCGCGATCGTGGGCCTGGGGACCCCGGCCGCGGCGCTCGCCGGCCTGGCCATGGTGGTGGCGCACGCCCTCTTCAAGGCCGCCCTGTTCCTGGTGGTCGGCATCATCGACCACCAGACGGGCACCCGTGACCTCCGCAGGCTCTCCGGCGTCTACCGCCAGTCCCGCGCCCTCGCGGTGACGGCGGCCCTGGCCGCCGCCTCGATGGCCGGACTCCCGCTGTTCGGTGGATTCGTGGCCAAGGAGTCGGTCTTCGACGCGTTCGCCCACGCCCCGCTGCCCCCCGGCCTGATCGCCCTCATGCTCGCCGGCTTCGCGGTGGGATCCGCGCTCACCGTCGCGTACAGCGTGCGGTTCGTGTGGGGCGCGTTCGCCCGCAAGCGCGGCGTCGCGGACACGCCGTTCACGCCCATCACCCCGCTCTTCGTCGCCTCCCCGGCCATCCTCGCCGTCCTGGGCCTCGCGTACGGCGTGTGGCCGGCGCCCGTGGACTCATGGGTCGGCCCGTACGCCACGGAGGTCGCAGCGGGCGCCGCGGCCGCGACGCACGACGGCGCCGCGCAGCTGAGTGCCGTGCCGCACCTGGCGGCGTGGCACGGCGTCGGGCTCGCGCTCGTGCTCTCCGCCGCGGGCTGGGCCGTGGGCGCACTGCTCTTCTGGGCCCGCGTCTGGGTGACGCGCCTCCAGGCCCGGCTCGCCTCGCCGTTCGACGCAGAACGCGGGTACCGGGCGATCGTCGGCGCCGTGGATGACGTGGCCATCTGGGTCACCGGCCGCACCCAGCGCGGCTCGCTCTTCTTCTACCTCGCCGTGATCCTGGCCGTGGCCGCGCTCGTGCCGCTCTCGGCGCTCCTGGCCGGCCGCGTGATGCTGCCCGGCCCCGAAAGGCTCACGTTCGTCGACCCGGGCTCGCCCCTCGTCCCGGTCATCAGCGTCGCGATCGCGATTGGGGCGATCGCCGCGGTGCGGGCCAACAAGCGGTTCCTCGCCGTGCTCATGGTCTCCATCACCGGGTACGGGATCTCCCTCATCTTTGCCCTCCAGGGCGCGCCGGACCTCGCGGTGACGCAGATGCTGGTCGAGACGATCGTCCTCGTCGCGTTCGTCCTGGGCATGCGGAGCCTCCCGCCCCAGCTGCGTGACCGGACGGGCGGGAAGTACCGGGCCGTCCGCATCGTCATCGCCGTGGTGTTCGGCACGGTCATGGTCCTCGCCGGGCTCGCCGCCATGGACGCGCGCATCGCCGCCCCCGTCTCCCTGCAGTTCCCTGAGCTTGCCTACACGGGCGGCGGCGGGCTCAACATCGTCAACGTCACCCTCGTGGACATCAGGGCCTGGGACACCTTCGGCGAGATCTCCGTGCTCGCGCTCGCCGCGACCGGCGTCGCGAGCCTGATCTTCATCCGCCACAGCGGCCGCACCCTCGGGCAGGCCGCGGACGTCCCGACCGGCAGCATCGGGCGGATGCGCGGGGTCAAGGCCTCGCGAGGCGCGGCGGAGCTCTCTGTCGCCCGCACCTTCGCGACCATCGCGCGGGACCCCTGGCTCGTGGCCGGTCGGACCCTCGCTCCGGAGCGGCGCTCCATCATCTTCGAGGTCATCACGCGCCTCATCTTCCACTCCATGGTGGTGTTCTCCGTCTACGTGCTCCTGGCGGGCCACAACCTCCCCGGCGGAGGGTTCGCGGGCGGGCTCCTCGCGGGCCTCGCGCTCACCGTGAGGTATCTGGCCGGTGGCCGGTTCGAACTGCGCGAGGCCGCCTCGCTGAGCCCCGGTGTGCTCCTGGGTGTGGGCCTCGGCACCGCGGCGCTCTCCGGAGCCGTGCCTCTGGCCCTCGGCGGTCAGGTGTTCCAGAGCGCGATCATCGAGCTCTGGCTGCCCGTGTTCGGTGACGTGAAGTTCGTGACGTCCACGATCTTCGACATCGGGGTGTACCTCGTGGTGGTCGGGCTCGTCGTGGACGTGCTGCGGAGCCTCGGGTCACGGATCGACGAACACCTCGAGACGGGCGAGAGGGTGGCGGCGGGGGCAGCCCGGCGGCCCCGCGGCGACCACGAGGAGGCCTCGGCATGACCGTGAACGTGACCCTGACCATCATCGCGGGACTCCTGTTCGCGACCGGCATCTACCTCCTGCTGGAGCGGTCCCTCACCCGGGTCCTCCTCGGGCTCATGCTCCTGACCAACGGCGCCAACGTCCTCCTCCTGGCCACCGGCGGCGCCGCCGGCCTCGCCCCGCTCATCTCCAAGGGCACCGAACCGGCCGCGTACAACGACCCCCTCCCGCAGGCGCTCATCCTGACCTCCATCGTCATCTCCTTCGCCGTGACCGCGTTCATGCTCGCGCTCATCTACCGGACGTGGCAGCTCGGTCGGGCGGACGTGGTGGCCGACGACATCGAGGACCGCCGCGTCGCCGCCCAGCCCAGCTGGGACGCGGAGGACGACGCCGACGTCCCGGACGATCTGTCCGAGTTCCCCAGTCCTGAGGCCGCCGCGGCCGCCGACCAGGCCGCCCTGGCCACCAAAGACCCGAGAGCCCATGCCGACCAGCGGAAGGAGGCCGCGCGAGAGTGAACGTCACCGCATTGGCCCCGCTCGCCGTCGTCCTTCCCATCTTCGGCGCCGCGCTCGCGTTCCTGCTCCTGCGGCAGGAGCGGGCGCAGCGCACCGTGACCATCTCCGTCCTGACGCTCACACTCGGGCTCGAGTGCCTGCTCCTGGCGTCCGTGTGGGACGGCGGGACCACCGCCGTGACCATCGGCGGGTGGGCGCCCCCGTTCGGCATCACGATGGTGGTGGACCAGTTCTCCTCGCTCATGCTCGTCATCTCCACGACCGTGAGCCTCGCCGTGCTCGTCTACGCGACCGGGCAGGGCATGGCCGACGGCGACAAGGACGGACCCGTCTCCGTGTTCCACCCGAGCTACATGATCCTCGTGGCCGGAGTCTCCAACGCGTTCCTCGCCGGGGACCTGTTCAACCTGTACGTCGGGTTCGAGATCCTCCTGACCGCGAGCTACGTCCTCATGACCCTCGGCGGCACCGGGCCGCGCATCCGGGCCGGCGTGACGTACGTGGTGGTGAGCGTGGTCTCGTCCATGCTGTTCCTCGTCGCCATCGCGATGGTCTACGCGGCCGCGGGCACCGTGAACATGGCGGACCTCGCCGTGAAGCTCGGCCAGCTCGACCCGGGCATGCAGACACTCCTGCACGGGATGCTGCTCGTGGGCTTCGGCATCAAGGCCGCCGTGTTCCCGCTGTCCTTCTGGCTCCCCGACTCGTACCCCACGGCGCCTGCGCCGGTCACGGCGGTGTTCGCGGGCCTGCTGACCAAGGTCGGCGTGTACGCGATCATCCGCACGGAGACGCTCCTGTTCCCCGGGGACACGCTCAACACCCCGCTCATGGTGGTGGCCCTGGCCACGATGGTGGTGGGGATCCTCGGCGCGCTCGCGCAGACGGACATCAAGAGGCTCCTCTCGTTCACGCTCGTGAGCCACATCGGGTACATGGTCTTCGGAGCGGCGATGAGCTCCGTCCTCGGGCTCGCGGCGGCCGTGTACTACGTGGTGCACCACATCACCGTCCAGACCTCGCTCTTCCTCGTCGCCGGCCTCGTGGAGCGGCGCGGAGGGTCATCGTCGTTCGACCGGCTCGGCGGCCTCGCTAAGCTCTCGCCCCTGCTCGCGCTGCTGTACTTCCTGCCTGCCATGAATCTCTCCGGCATCCCGCCGCTGTCCGGGTTCCTCGGCAAGCTCGGGCTGCTGCAGGCAGGCGTGCAGCTGGGCACGCCGCTCGCGCTCGTGCTCGTGGGCGCCGGCGTCGTCGTCAGCCTGCTGACGCTGCTCGCGATGGCCCGGGTCTGGAGCCGCGCGTTCTGGCGCCGAGCGGAGGACGCCGAGGCCCCCGCCCCGGCCCTGCTCAAGCCCGCCGCTGCCCACGCGCTGCCCAAGTCGATGGTCGGCGCGACGGCGGGGCTCGTCGTCGTGGGTCTGGCCCTCACCGTGTTCGCCGGGCCGTTGTTCCGGGTCAGCGAGGAGGCGGCGCGGGAGATGGTGGGCCGCACCGCATACATCTCCGCGGTGCTCGGCCCCGAGGCGGCGGCCGCCGCGCAGGCGCAGTTCACCCCTCCCGTCGAGGCAGGCACCCGGTGAGGCGGCCCAGGACGTCGCTGCGGATCGAGCTGCCGCTGCTGGGGTGGCTCGTCCTCGTGTGGGCGGCGCTGTGGCAGGACTTCTCGCCCGGGAACCTCGTGTTCGGTGCGCTCGTCGCGCTCGTGGTGACGCGTGTGTTCTACCTGCCGCCGGTCGAGCTGAGCGGCCGGTTCAACGTGCTGCACGCCGTGCGGTATGCGTTCGTGTTCGTGTGGCACGTGATCGTGGCGAGCGTCCAGCTGGCGTGGCTTGCCATCGCCAAGGGGCCACGGGTGCGCAGCGCCGTGGTCGCGGTGCCGCTGCGCAGCCACGCCGACCTCATGGTCACGGCCACGGGCCACGTCATCTCGCTCGTGCCGGGCTCGCTCGTCGTGGACGTGGACCGTGCCAACGCGACCCTCTACGTCCACTACATCGACATCGAGGACGCCGCCGGCGCCGACCGGGTGCGGCGCGAGGTCCTCGGCGTCGAGGCGGAGCTCATCCGCATCATGGGCACCAAGGAGGAGCTGGCGCTCGTGACCGAGGAGCAGCATCTCGACCGGATGATGTCCGCCGAGCCCGGGGAAGGGGGGATCCGGTGAGCGCGCTCGTGATGCCGTGGGTGCTGGGGATCTGCTGCGTGGTGCTCTCGCTCGCAGCCTTCGGCGCGATCATCCGGATGATCAAAGGCCCTGCCCTCCTGGACCGCGTCCTCGCCGCGGACGTGCTGCTCGCGGTCGTGGCGGCGGCCCTGGCCATCGACATGGCCGCGAACCGGCACACGAACCACATGGCCCTGATCGTGGCGATCACGCTCATCGGCTTCATCGGGTCCGTCACCGTGGCCAGGTTCGTGCAGGAGAGGAGGCGCCCGTGAGCCCCGACACCCTCGATGCCGTCCTCACCTGGACCGCGGGCGTGCTCATGGTCCTCGGCTCGCTCATGTCCCTCGCAGCTGCGATCGGGCTCCTGCGCTACCCCGACCTGATCACGCGCATGCACGCCGCGACGAAGCTCCAGGTCCTCGGCTCGCTGCTGCTGCTCACCGCCGTCGCGTTGCAGTGGCGGTCCTGGACGCTCGTGCCACTGCTCGTGGTCGCGTGGATCTTCCAGCTGCTCACGGCGCCCGTCTCCGCGCACATGGTGGGCCGGGCCGGCTACCGCACCAAGCACTACGACCGCTCGCACCTCTCCGTGGACGAGCTCGAGGAGGTCGTGGCCCGGGTCGAGCGCGAGCACGAAGCCGACGGCTGACCCCTGGGCCCTGAGGGTCACCTTCTGACGCGAAGGTTCCGGTGGGGTGTGCTCGTTGGGTTATGAGGCGTGGTCGAGGGTGACGTTGTATCCGAGGGCCTGTAGCTGGTGGATGGCGCGGTTCTTGGCGCGGTCGGGGTGGTTGCGGGTGTAGTAGTCGGGGCCGGGGTCCTGGTAGAGGGTGCCGGTGGTGCCCATGTGCCAGATTGTGACCAGGAGCGTGTGCTCGAGTGCGACGATGGCCCTCATCGGGCCGCGGCGGGCGGCGATGCGGCGGTATTTGGCGTGGAGGTAGGTGCCGGGGTGGTTCGCGCAGACCATGGCGAAGATGCCCAGGGCTCCCAGGAGGTAGGGGTTGCCGGGGCGGGTGCGGGAGGACTTGACCCTGCCGGCGGATTCGTTGTTCCCCGGGGCGGTGCCGGCCCAGGAGGCCAGGTGCTCGGCGGTGGGGAAGCGGGACATGTCCGCGCCGGTCTCGGCGACGATGACGTCGGCGATCGTGGTGCTGATCCCCGGGATGGTGGTGATCAGGTCGTGGAAGCCGCGAAAGGGCTCCATGAGCGCCTCGATCTGTGCGGTGAGGGTCTCGATCGCGGCGGTGTGCTGGTCGATCAGGTCCAGGTGGATCCGGGCCAGGAAGGCGTGGTGGGCGGTGAACCGGCCGGTCAGGGCCTCGGTCAGGGCTGGGATCTTGGGCCTGAGGCTGGTCCTGGCCAGCTCCGCCATGGCCCCGGGGTCGGTGTTGCCGGTGATCAGGGCCTCGAGCATGGCCCGCCCGGAGACCCCGAGGATGTCCGTGGCGACGGAGGAGAGCTTGATCCCGGCGTCCTCCAGGAGCTTCTCCAGTCGCTGGGCCTCCCGGGCCCGGTCGCGGGTGATCGCGGTGCGGGTCCGGGTCAGGTCGCGCAGCTGGCGGATCGGGGCCGGGGGGACGAGCGAGGCCCGCACGAGCCCGTGCGCGCCGAGCTGGGCCAGCCAGGTCGCGTCGGCCACGTCGGTCTTCCTTCCCGGGACGTTCTTCACCTGCCGGGCGTTGACCAGCATGACCTCGACCCCGGGCAGGTCCTCGAGGAGGTAGTAGAACGGCTTCCAGTAGTCGCTGGTGGCCTCCATGACCACGCACGTGACCTGCTGCTGGGCGAGGTGTTCGCGCAGGGCCAGGATCTGACCGGTCATGGAGGACCATGTCGTGACCGTCTCGACGGCCTTGGCGCGGCCCGTCCCGGCGATGCGGACGCAGACCTTCGCGTCCCGCTTGGAGATGTCGATTCCCGCGCACCGGGGATGGAGGAGTTCCATCGCCTGGCTCCTTTCCGATCGGAATGGCGTCCGCCGCGGGGAGGAGCGTGTCAAGTTGTTTGTGTGAGTGGTCGGTCTCCGGTTTGGTTCAGAGGTAGGGGTTGATGCGTTCGGGGTAGGCCAGGGCGAGCTGGGCCAGGGCCTGCTTCCAGTTCGTGGTGACCTGGCCTTGGACGAGGCGCCCGTCGGCCTTGCGCCGGTGTGCGGGCAGTCCGCGCTCCTTGGCCCGTTGGCGGGCGCGCTTGTCCTCGATGTTGCAGATCGCGAGCCAGAGCAGCTTCACGACCGCGTCGTCGGAGGGGAAGTGGCCGCGGTTCTTGATGACCTTGCGCAGCTGGTAGTTCAGCGACTCGATCGCGTTGGTGGTGTAGATGACCCGGCGCAGCATCGGCGGGAACGCCAGGAACGGGATGAACCGCTCCCAGGCGTCCTGGAACGCCCGGACCGTGTTGGGGTTCTTCTTCCCCAGCTCGGAGGCCGCGAACTCCTCAAGGGCCGCCTTCGCGGCGGCCTCGTTCGGGGCCTGATAGACCGTCTTGAGGGCCGCGGCGACGGCCTTGCGCTGGCCGTAGGCCACGAACCGCATCGAGGCCCGGATCAGGTGCACCACGCAGACTCCCGCTGTCAACCCCTGGGGTCCGGATGGGGGTCGCGGGGGGCAGGGCTGATCGGCGGGCGGGGGCTTCCCGTCCGCTGGGGGTGTGCGTGGGCTCAGCTCGCGGCGGGCAGTGCCAGGTGTTCCTCTGCGGTGCGCTGGGGGATGGGGCCGGTGTCCTGGGCGTGGTCGGCGGCTTCGAGGGCCTGCCGGCGTAGGGGGTGCAGGGCCGGGTCGTATTCGGTGCGGTCGTGCCAGCAGCGCCAGAGGATGCGGACCCAGCGGGCTGCGACGCCGCGCAGTGCGCGGTGGTGGCCTTGGCCTGCGGCCCGGGCCCTTCGGTAGTGCTCGCCGGTGAAGTGGGGGTCCTCGCGGACGGCGACGAAGGCCCACCAGTCGATCGCGTGGCGCATGCGCTTGTTCGCCGCGTAGCGGAAGCGGACCTGGCGGGTGCGCCCGGAGGCGCGGGTGACGGGAGCGAGCCCGGTCTCGGCCAGCAGCGACGCCGCGGAGGGGTACCGGTCGCGGTCCTCGCCCATCCCTGCCAGGAGGGTCGCGGCGGTGACGGGGCCGACGCCGGGGAAGGCGGTGAAGATCCGGGTGTCGGGGTGGGCGGCGAGCAGTGCCCGGATCTCGGTGTCGTATTCGCGCAGGTGCCCGTTGAGCAGGGAGAGCTCCTCGGCCATCCGCACTGCGGTGAACGCCCGGCCGGCGCTGGTGCCCTCGCCCGCGGCGAGCAGGTGGGGCGGAGGCGTTCCACGAGGGTCTCGGCGCTGGTGCGCCCGGAGTAGCCGTGGGCGGTGATGAAGGCGTCCATGCGCTTGACCCCGACGCGGGCGGCCTGGGCGGGCTGTGGGTAGCGCCTGATGAACTGCAGGGAGATGTCCCGGTCGAGGCTGGAGAACAGGTGCAGGACCGCAGGGTTGTAGGACTCCATCACCGCCCGGAGCTGGTTCTCCAGGTCGCGCTGGCGCCACACGAGCCGCTCGCGGTCGCGGATCACGGCGCGCAGGCGCATCAGGGTCTGGGACGCGGGTCGGATCGGGCGCCAATGGGTGTGTTCGTGGCGGAGGCTGTCGGCCAGGACGAAGGCGTCGAACGCGTCGGACTTCTTCGCGGCCATCCGGTAGCGCTCCCGGGACCGGGCGGAGACCTTCGGGGAGATGCAGTAGACCTCCACGGCCAGCTCGAGCAGCCGCTCGACCAGGAGCCCTTCGGCGCGTTCGATGGCGACCCGGACCACGCCAGCGACCGCGGCAAGGGCGGCGCACAGCCCGGCAAGGCCTTCGACGGTGTGCGGGAAGCGCTTCTGCAGCAGCGTGGCCCCGGTCGAGTCGACGAGGCAGAGCTGGTGGAACGCACCGCCCCAGTCCACGCCGGCGAACACCTCGGGGGTCCCGGCAGCGGTAGCCAGTTCAGTACTTGTCATACCGCAGGTCCTTCCTCTCGGACTGAACCCACCTGTGCCGGGGATGCGCGGCAGCCTCGCGTCAGGACCTCATCTCGGCGATCGCCGCACCGGCGTCGCATCTCCCGCTGGCTGATTCACGATTCTGCCCCGCGGCGGCCGAACGGGTCTGCATGTGGGCCTCGAGGGCGACGCGTCTGCAAGGGTTCTGACCGCCACGGCGCAGGTGGCTGGCCGAACGGTTCGGCCACCGCCATTGTGGACAGATGAGGTCTGCACCAGCGACTCGGGCCAGGTTGCCTCGATCGCCTCGGGGAAGCCGGTGAGCCCGTCGCAGCAGACGATGAGTACGTCCCGGACGCCGCGGTTGGCCAGCTCGGCGCATACCCCGGCCCAGAACTTCGCGCCCTCGGCGGCCTGGACCCAGATCCCGAGCACGTGCTTGATCCCGTCCATGTCCACCCCGACCGCGATGTGCGCGGCCTTGTTGCGCACGTGCGCCCCGTCGCGGACCTTGACCACGATCGCGTCCAGGTAGATGACCGGGTAGAAGGACTCCAGCGGCCGGCGCTGCCAGGCCAGGACCTCGTCCAGGACCTCGTCGGTGACCTTGGAGATCGTCTCGCGGCTGACCTCGGTGCCGACCGTGGAGACGAGGTGATGCTCGATGTCGCGCACCGTCATCCCGCCCGCGTACAGGGAGATGATCATGTCATCGAGCCCGGACAGGCGCCGGGCGCCCTTGGGCACGAGCATCGGTGTGAAGGTCCCGTCCCGGTCCCGCGGGACCGCGAGCTCCACGTCCCCGGCGATCGTGCCGACAGTCTTCGGGAACGAGCCGTTGCGCGAGTTCGGGAACAGCGCCGCGTCCGGGTCGCCCTTCTCGTACCCGAGGTGGTCCGACAGCTCGGCCTGCATCCCGCGCTCGAGGCCGGCCTTGATCAGCTGCTGGATCAGCCCGTCCCTGCCCTCGAGCTGGACCTGCCCGGCATCGATCATCGAGTACAGCTCATCCAGCGCCCCCGACGCCTCGAGCGCTTCCACGCCCTCACGCTGGGCCCTGCGGCGCTCCTGCCGCTCTTCCTTGCTGACCATGCTCATCAGTGTCTCGGCTTTCTGTCAGGGACACCGCCCTCACACAAACCATCTGACACCCTCGCGGGGAGGGCAGGAGAGATTCGGAAGTCTGACGCTCGGGCTCAAAGGCACCAATCCACGGTTCCCGCGGAGGCCCTCCGCCACCATGCTGGAGGACAGGCTCACCGGCACCACAGAAGGTTCGGGGTCGACCGCGACGGACACCCCCAGCATCCATCCCGCACACACACGGCGCAACCACCGGCCACGCACGAACCTTCGCGCACCACGGTGCGCCCCGCAGGCGGCGCCCCCATGCTGGGGGTCAGGTCCTGCGGGGCACCTCCCGCGGGTCAGGGGTGCCGTATTCCCCGGCTTTCGGATGACGCCCGTGACGACACGCCGAGGAACCTGCCGACACGCCGTGACTTGATGCCTAAAGCTGGGGAATTTCCCACGTGGGCAACGGATGTGTGGGCGACGCGGGAGGCGCGCTTGGCGCACGACGGCGAGTGGCGGCGTCGTGCGCGGATGTCACCCGCGTGCGCGGACGTCACCTGGGCGTGCCTCGTGCCCGAATTCTGGGAGGCACCTTCTGGGAGTCACGTCCTGACGGTCAACTCCCGTCGTTGGGGAGCTCCCCGGCTTTGGAGTGGGCGCGGGCGGGACACGCGGACACGATCGTGCGACACGCCGTGAGTTGAAGACTAAAGCTGGGGACAAGCGCAGCACCCACATCAACTGACCCCCGGAAGGGGACCCCAGACGGTGACCCCCGGAAGGCGACCCCCAGACCCGGGGGCGGGGGTCAGGTGAGCTCAGGCGTCTTCTTGAAGTTCGCGATGGCCCGCTGCGTGTAGCGCTGGGTGAAGGTCTGGATCACGGCACCGACGCCCGCCGAGACGAGGGCGAACACGAGCGTGTCCCGCAGGCTCTCCTCGAGATTCGTCGCGTCCTTCGGGGGCTTGTTCCCGGTGCTCTTCTCCCAGGCGAAGTCCACGAGCTTGGTGGCGACGATGCCCGCACCGATGCTGATTGCCGTGCCGAGGAGCTTGATGAGGATGCTCATGGTGGCCAGCCTAACGTGCCGCGCTAGACTGATGGGACCAAACGACAGGGGAGCGTCGCCCCACACCGCCATCAGGCGGCTGCGGAGCATAGGGCGCTGAGAGTGCGGGCTACCGCAGACCCTCGAACCTGCTCCGGCTAGTACCGGCGAAGGGAGTCGAGTTCTCAAGGCAGTCGCGGCTGCCCTCCCCTCCTGAACACAGGAGGACACACCAATGTCTGGAACCACCACTTCTGGGTCCACCGCGCCGGCCAAGTACAGCTGGCGGGTGGTCGACATCGTCGTCGCCGCAGTCGTCTCCGTGGCGTGCGGCGTCATCTTCTGGCTCTGGGACCAGGGCTACGTCGGGGTGCAGGCGGCCACAGCCGCGTTTGCCCCGCTCGGCGGCCTGTACGCGGGCGGCTGGGTCATCGCCGGGGTCCTCGGAGGACTGATCATCCGCAAGCCGGGCGCCGCGCTGTTCTGCGAGATCCTCGCCGCCGTGGTCGAGGCTCTGCTGGGCTCACAGTTCGGCCTCGCCGTGCTGCTCTCGGGCCTCGTGCAGGGCGCCGGCGCGGAGCTCGCATTCGCCGCGTTCCGCTACCGTCGCTGGAACCTGGGCGTCGCGCTCCTGGCCGGGGCGCTCTCGGGCCTCGCGCTGGGCGTCTCCGAGGTCATCATCTACTTCCCCGAGTGGGAGGCCGGATGGCAGGCCGTGTACGTGGTCCTCGCGGTCATCTCGGGCACGGTCATTGCGGGCCTGCTGAGCTGGCTCGCCGTCAAGGGGCTGGCGAAGACGGGCGCCCTCTCGGCCTTCGCGGCCGGCCGCGCCGCGGACGTCTGAGATGCGGCCGGGGAGCAGGGGCCCCGCAGGAGCGGGCCGGCCCGCGGCCGTCAGCGCCCGCGGCTGGGGCTGGCGCCACGCGGGCCGGAAGGCGTTCGCCGTCTGCGGCGTGGACCTGGACATCGCCCCGGGCGAGCGCGTCCTGCTGCTCGGCGCGTCCGGCGCGGGCAAGTCAACGCTCCTCCACGCCCTCGCCGGGGTCCTCGGCGCGGCGGAGGAGGGCGAGGAGCGCGGCGCCCTCACGGTCGACGGCGTCCCCGCACCCCAGGCGCGCGGCCGCGCCGGGCTCGTCCTGCAGGACCCGGACGGGCAGATCGCGATGGCCCGCGTGGGCGACGAGGTCGCCTTCGGCTGCGAGAACCTCGCCGTCCCCCGCGATGACATCTGGCCGCGCGTGCACCGCGCCCTCGACGACGTGGGCCTCGCAGTCCCCCTCGACCACCCCACCTCTGCCCTCTCCGGCGGCCAGAAGCAGCGCCTCGCGCTCGCGGGGATCCTCGCGATGGAGCCCGGCCTCGTGCTCCTCGACGAGCCCACCGCCAACCTCGACCCGGCCGGCGTCACGGAGGTCCGCGAGGCCGTGCGCCGCAGCCTCGACCGCACCGGCGCGACCCTCGTGGTCGTCGAGCACCGCGTCTCGGTCTGGGCCGAGCTCGTGGACCGGGTCGTGGTGCTCGACGCGGCCGGGGGAGTCGCGGCCGACGGCGCACCCGGCGCTGTCCTCGCCGACCCCGACGCACGACGCCGGCTGGCCGCCTCAGGCGTCTGGGTCCCGGGCTGGCACCCGCTCACCGGGGAGGCGCCCGCGCGTCCGCTGCGTCCGGGGCCTCGGGCGTCCCGTGCCGGGGGCGCCGCCGGGGAGCTCCTCGCCGCCGGAGCGCTCGCCGTCGGCCGCTCCAGGAAGCAGCCGCCGGTGGTGGCCGGCATCGATCTGGCCCTCGGCGCGGGCCGCGCCGTGAGCGTCACCGGACCGAACGGCGCCGGGAAGTCCACGCTCGCGCTCACCCTCGCGGGCCTGCTGCCGAAGGTGGGAGGTCGGCTCGAGGCGCTTGCGCCGCTCGCGCGCGGGGCCGGGCCGAGCCCGCACCGGTGGCGCTCGAGCGAGCTCGTGACGCGGATCGGCAGCGTGTTCCAGGAGCCCGAGCACCAGTTCCTCACCCCGCGCGTGATCGACGAGCTCGAGTTCGGCCCCCGCCGCGTCGCCCGGATGGGGGAGACGGAGGTGCGTGCCGCCGTCGACCCCCTGCTCGAGCGGCTGCGGCTGTCCCGGCTCGCCGGCGCCAACCCGTTCACGCTCTCTGGCGGGGAGAAGCGCCGGCTCTCGGTCGCGACGATGCTGGCCACGGGTCCGAGCATCCTCATGCTCGACGAGCCCACGTTCGGCCAGGACGCCCTGACGTGGGCGGAGCTCGTCAAGCTCCTCGCCGAGCTCCTCGACTCAGGCACGTCTCTGCTCGCAGTGACCCACGACGAGGACTTCACCACGGCCCTTGCCGATTCCGTCTACCGAGTGGACTCCGGCCGCGCCGCGCTCGTGGGGGCCGCCGCGTGAGCACCGGAACTGCAGGCAGCGCGGGCGCCGCAGGCATCCTGACGCCCGACGTCGCGAACTCGCCGCTCGCGCGCGCCAACCCCGTGGCGAAGCTCGCCGCAGGTCTGTGCATCACGATCGCGCTCCTGTTCAGCGTGGACTGGGTGTCCGCTTCCGTGGCGCTTGTGTGCGAGCTTGCGCTCGTGCCGCTGCTCGGCGTCCGGCCGAGCACGCTCGTGAGGCGCACGTGGCCCCTCATCGCGGCCGCTGCCCTCGCGGCCTACTCGACCGCGCTCCTGGGCGCCAAGACGGGTCCTGTCTGGCTGCAGATCGGGCCGGTGACGTTCACGGAGCACTCTGTTCTCGCCGGGGTCGCGATTGGGCTGCGCGGTCTCGCGATCGCCCTGCCGGGCGTGTTCCTCCTCTTCTCCACTGATCCCACCGACCTCGCCGACGGGCTCGCGCAGAAGCTGCGGCTGCCGAGCCGGTTCGTGCTCGGCGCGCTCGCGGGCATGAGGCTCGTGGGGCTGCTCGTCGAGGAGTGGCGCACTCTCGGGCTCGCGCGGCGGGCCCGGGGGGTGGGGAGCGGGCATAGCCCCGTGGACCGGTTCCGCGCGTTCCTCGGGCAGGCGTTCGCGCTGCTGGTGCAGGCGATCCGCCGGGCCACCCGCCTCGCCGTGGCGATGGAGGCCCGCGGGTTCGGCGGCATGGTGGACGGGCGCCCGGCCCCGCGGACGTGGGCCCGCGAATCGAGCTTCTCGCGCCTCGATGCCTGGGTTGTCGTGGTCGGGGCGGGCGTTGCGGCGCTCGCGGTGGGCGCTGCCGTCGTGGCCGGGACCTGGAACGTCGTCTGGGGCTAGCGCGGTGCGGGGCTCTCGCCTTGTGCCGGGGCTGGTGCCGGGGCGCGCGGGCGTGGGATCGTGTGGTGTGGGAGGAGCCCCGCCACCCAAGGAGACATCATGTTCCAGCCGACCGCCTCGTTCTCCAGCTTCAGCGTCGACGACGTGGAGAAGGCCCGCGCCTTCTACGGCGGCACCCTGGGCTTCCAGGTCGCGGACCAGATGGGCGGGCTGAACATCACCCTGCCCGGCGGCCAGAGGGTCTACGCGTACCCGAAGCCGAACCACGAGCCCGCGACGTTCACCGTGCTCAACTTCCAGGTGGATGACCTCGACGCCGGGATCGCGCAGCTTGCAGAGCTCGGGGTCAGTCTCGAGAAGTATCCCGCCACACCCGAGATGCCGGTCGACGAGAACGGCGTGCTGCGGGACCCGGAGAGCGGGATGGGCATTGCTTGGTTCAAGGATCCTGCCGGGAACGTTCTGTCCGTCATGTCCCAGTAGCCACAGGGTTATCTCATGAGTCTTGGGTTACCGGCCGGTCGGTCCGGCGGCGACGGGTATGTAAGCGCTTGAATTCGAGTCGCTTATAGCATCTGTGATATTTTCGTGCCTATGGCACAACAGACTGCTGAAACCGTCGGCGTCCTCCTGCGCGAGGTCCGCTCCCATCGGGGCTGGACCCAGGGCCAGCTCGCCTCCGAGCTGGGAACCAGCCAGAGCGCCGTCGCGCGCATGGAACAGGGCAAGCAGAACCTCAGCCTCAAGATGATCCAGCGGATCGAGGACATCCTCGGCCAGCGGATCGTCAACATCGGCGCCCCCAAGATGACCCATCTGCGGGTCGAGGGCGGGCACCGGCTCTCGGGGTCCGTGGACGTCAACACGTCCAAGAACGCCGGCGTCGCGCTCCTGTGCGCGTCCCTGCTCAACCGCGGCACCACCACGCTGCGGCGGCTCGCGCGCATCGAGGAGGTCAACCGGATCGTCGAGGTCCTGACCTCGATCGGCGTCGAGTGCACGTGGCTCCCGGCCGAGCACGGCGAGCAGCCCCGCGATCTGCAGATCCGCCGCCCCGCCGCCCTGGACCTGGACTCGATGGACGTCGAGGCCGCCCGCCGCACCCGCAGCGTCATCATGCTCCTCGGCCCGCTCCTCGACGAGCGCGACGAGTACCGCCTCCCGTACGCCGGCGGCTGCGATCTCGGCACCCGCACCGTCGATCCGCACATGCAGGCCCTTCGGCAGTTCGGCCTCGAGGTGGAGGCCACCGCCGGCTTCTACACCGTCCGCGCCCCCGAGGCCGACGTCGCGGACCGCTCCTTCGTCCTGACCGAGCGCGGCGACACGGTCACCGAGAACGCGATCATGGCTGCAGCCCACCGCGAGGGCGTCACCGTGATCCGCAACGCGTCCCCGAACTACATGGTCCAGGACCTGTGCTTCTACCTCGAGGGCCTCGGGGTGCAGATCGACGGGGTCGGGACCACCACGCTGCGCATCCGCGGCAAGGCGCGCATCGACGTCGACATCGACTACTGGCCCAGCGAGGACCCGATCGAGGCGATGAGCCTCATCACCGCCGGGATCGTCACGAACTCGCAGATCACGGTGCGCCGCGTGCCGATCGAGTTCATGGAGATTGAGCTCGCGACACTCGCCACGATGGGGCAGCAGCTCGAGGTCTCCAGCGAGTACACCGCCCGCAATGGCCAGACCCGTCTCGTGGACGTGACCGTGGTCCCGTCCGAGCTGCACGCCCCGGCGGACAAGATCCACCCCATGCCCTTCCCTGGCCTGAACATCGACAACCTGCCGTTCTTCGCGGTCATCGCCGCGAACGCCACCGGGCAGACGATGATCCATGACTGGGTCTACGAGAACCGCGCCATCTACCTCACGGAGCTCAACAGGCTCGGCGCGAACGTGCAGCTCCTCGATCCGCACCGCATCTACGTCAACGGGCCCACCAAGTGGCGCGCGGCCGAGGTGGGGTGCCCGCCGGCTCTTCGCCCCGCGGCATGCATCCTGCTGGCCATGCTCGCAGCGCGCGGCACGAGCGAGCTGCGCAACATCTACGTGATCGAGCGCGGATACCAGGACCTTGCCGAGCGGCTCAACTCGATCGGCGCGAAGATCGAGTACTTCCAGGACTGACTCCCGACTCGGCGCCCGTCCGTCTGGGAGTCACCTTCTGGAGGGCACATCCCGGGGGTCGTGTCCCGTGGGTCGTGTGGGGCACGCGGGTGAGAAGCGCACGACGGCGAGTGGCTGGCGTCGTGCGAGAGCCCGCCACCAGCGGGACCTGACTTCCGGGGTGTGACTCTCAGAAGCTGGCCCCAGGGGGTGCCCTTCACGACGTGACCTCCAGGCGTGGGGGAGGATGGGTGCATGGCTGACACCTCCAGCACCTCTGCCGCCCCCAGCGCCCCCTCCACCTACCGCGCGATCCAATACCACGAGACGGGCCCGTCCTCGGTCCTGACGCTGAAGGATCGCGAGCTCGCCGAGCCCGGCGAGGGTCAGGTCCGGGTGCGCATCGCGGTGGCCGGCGTCAACCCCACGGACTGGAAGGCCCGGGCCGGCGGCACGTACCCTGGCGCGCTCGAGGGCTGGCACGTGCCCGGGCAGGACGGGGCCGGAACGGTCGACGCCGTCGGGCCGGGGGTGGCGGGCCTCGAACCGGGGCAGCAGGTCTGGCTCTGGGACGTCGCGTTCGGCGGCACCGAGGGGACGGCCCAGGAATACGTCATCATCCCCGCAGAGAAGGCCCAGCCGCTCCCGGACGGCGAGTCGTTCGAGACCGGCGCGTCGCTCGGCATCCCCGCCCTCACGGCCCACCGCGCCCTCACCGCGAGCGACCACGGCCCGGCCCGCCTCGCCCCCGGCGCGCTCGCCGGCAAGACGGTCCTGGTCACGGGCGGCGCCGGCGCCGTGGGCCACGCCGCGATCCAGCTGGCCCGCTGGGCCGGCGCCCAAGTCGTCGCGACGGTGAGCAGCAGCGCGAAGGCTGCGCTCGCGCGCGCGGCGGGTGCCGGCGTCGTTGTCAACTACCGGGAGCAGGACGTCGCCGCCGAGGTGCGGCGGGTTGCCCCGCGCGGCGCGGACGTGATCGTGGACGTCAACGCCGCGGCGAACATCGGCACGGACCTCAAGGCCGTGGCGCGCGGCGGGACCATCTCGATCTACGCCGGCACCGGCGACGAGACCATCGCGTTCCCCGTTCGCGCCGCCATGGGCCTCAACATCCGGCTCCAGTTCCTCCTCACCTACACCGTCACGGACGCCGAGAAGCACGACGCCGTCGCCGCCGTCGGCGCGGCCCTCGCCGACGGCGCGCTGCGGGTGGGCGAGGAGCACGGCCTGCCGCTCACGCGCTTCCCGCTCGCCAGAACGGCGGCGGCGCACGACGCTGTCGAGGCCGGCACCGTGGGCAAGGTGCTCATCGACGTCGTATAGTCGCGCGCAGTCGTGGGGGCGCAGGGGCGAACGGGCTAGGGGGCGGCGTCGGGGGCGGGCGGCCGGTCGGCGTGGCGGTGCACGATCCGCCATCTCCCGTCCTCGCGCCGGTACACGTGCGTGTCCCCGTGAACGAGATCTCAGCGCACCCCGGTCAGCGCGCTCTCGATGAGCGCCACGATCGCGGGGTCGTCCGGGAGGGTATGGGGGCGGAAGCGGTGCACGGCGCTGTCTGGCATGACGAGGAACTTCTCGAAGTTCCACTGGATGCGGCCGGCCTTGCCCGAGGCGTCCGCGGTCTTGGTCAGCTCGCGGTAGAGCGGGTGCGCGCCGCGGCCGTTGACCCATACCTTGGCCATCACGGGGAACGTGATGCCCCAGGTCGTTGAGCAGTATTCGGCGATGCGGTCCGCGTCCCGGTACTCCTGGAGGAACTGGTTGCTCGGGAAGGCCAGGACGGTGAAGCCGCGCGGGCCGTACGTCTCCTGGAGTTCCTCGAGCGCCTTGTACTGCGGCGCGAGGCCGCACCTGCTTGCCACATTGACCACGAGGCGGACCTTCCCCGCCCACTCTCCGAACGTGGTGACACGTTCGTCAAGGGTTGTGACAGAAATTTCGTCGAGATCCATGGATTCCACCCTCTCCCTAGAGAGACAACGAAGAATGGCGCACGGAGGTTCAGCCCGGCCTGTTCGATTGTCGGAGGGTGACTCTAGCGTGGGCCGCACCTGTGAGTCTCGGGAGGTTCTATGTTTCACTCGCAATGGCTAGACGCACGACGCCGGGTGGTTGCCGCGGGGGCGGCCCTGGCCTTGGCCTTCGCCGGGGGAGCGGTGGCGGCCGGCCCCGTGTCCGCCGATCCCCGCGCTGTCGACAAGACCCCGACCGCGACGGGGTACGGCGGCGCCGTGAGCACCGTGGACCCGGAGGCCTCGGCCGCCGCGCTCGAGGTGCTCCGCAAGGGCGGCAACGCCGTCGACGCCGCGGTGGCCGCCGCCGCGACCCTCGGCGTCACCGAGCCGTACAGCGCCGGGGTGGGCGGCGGCGGGTACTTCGTGTACTACGACGCGAAGAGCGGCAAGGTCTCCACGATCGACGGCCGTGAGACCGCGCCGGCGGGCATCAAGCACGACGCATTCATCGATCCCGCCACGGGCAAGCCCTACAACTTCACTCCCGAGCTCGTCACCTCCGGCGTGTCCGTCGGCGTCCCGGGGACGCTCGCCACGTGGCAGCGGGCCCTGGACCGCTGGGGCACGCTCAGCCTGGGCGAGGCGCTCAGGCCCGCGACGAAGGTCGCGGACCGCGGGTTCGTGGTGGACGAGACGTTCCGGCAGCAGACCCTCGACAACAAGGCGCGCTTCGAGGCGTTCCCCGCCACCAGCAACCTCTTCCTCCCCGGCGGCGACGCTCCCAAGGTCGGGAGCATCTTCCAGAACCACGACCTCGCAGCGACCTACCGGATGCTCTCCAAGGAGGGCCCGGCGGGCTTCTACTCCGGCCAGCTCGCCTCGGAGATCGCCGCGACCGTGCAGAACCCGCCCAAGACGGCGACCACCACGCTGCCCGTGCCCGCAGGGAGCATGACAACGGCGGACCTCGCCGCCTACACCGCGCTCGACCAGGCTCCGACGCACGTGAACTACCGCGGCTACGACGTGTACGGCAAGGCGCCGTCGAGCTCCGGCGGGACGACCATCGGCGAGGCGCTGAACATCCTCGAGCCGTTCAACCTGTCCTCGATGACGGTGCCGGACGCACTCCACCACTACCTCTCGGCCAGCGCGCTCGCGTTCGCGGACCGGGGGAAGTATGTGGGGGACCCGGACTTCGTCAACGTGCCCCAGAACGCCCTCCTCGACCCGGTCTTCGGCAAGGAGCGCGCGTGCCTGATCGACCCGCTGCACGCGGCTGCGACCCCGTACCCCGCCGGTGACGTCACGAATTACGACGGCGTGTGCCCGGCATCCGCTGCCCCGCTCGCGGAGAAGAAGGACACCGAGAACATCTCGACGACCAACCTCAGCGTTGCGGACAAGTGGGGCAACGTGGTCGAGTACACGCTCACGATCGAGCAGACCGGCGGCTCCGGCATGGTGGTCCCGGGACGCGGATTCCTGCTGAACAACGAGCTCACGGACTTCTCCGCGGTGTGGAGCGCGAGCGACCCGAACCGTATCGAGCCGGGCAAGCGGCCGCGGTCCTCGATGTCGCCGACCATCATCCTCAAGGAGGGCAAGCCGTGGCTCGCCCTCGGCTCGCCGGGCGGGTCGACGATCATCACTACCGTGCTGCAGACGATCGTCAACCGCGTCGATCTGGGGATGACCACACCGGAAGCCCTTGCGGCCCCGCGGGCCTCCGACCGCAACTTCGCGGACTCCTCCGGAAAGGCGTACGTGACGGCCGAGCCCGGGTTCATCGACAAGTACGGCACGGGCCTTTCGCCCTACGGCTACGTGCTGAAGCCCTCCGGCGACGCGTTCACCTCGGCGGCCGAGATCGGCGCCGAGACCGCCATCGAGTTCCTGCCCAACGGCCAGATGCTCGCCGCCGCCGAGCCCGTGAGACGAGGCGGTGGCTCGGCGATGGTCCTCAAGACCTCGCCATAGCCGCAGCCCCCAGCCCGTCTGGGAGTCACCTTCCGGGGGTCACCTTCTGACGCGAAGGTTCCGGTGGGGTGTGCTCGTTGGGTTATGAGGCGTGGTCGAGGGTGACGTTGTATCCGAGGGCCTGTAGCTGGTGGATGGCGCGGTTCTTGGCGCGGTCGGGGTGGTTGCGGGTGTAGTAGTCGGGGCCGGGGTCCTGGTAGAGGGTGCCGGTGGTGCCCATGTGCCAGATTGTGACCAGGAGCGTGTGCTCGAGTGCGACGATGGCCCTCATCGGGCCGCGGCGGGCGGCGATGCGGCGGTATTTGGCGTGGAGGTAGGTGCCGGGGTGGTTCGCGCAGACCATGGCGAAGATGCCCAGGGCTCCCAGGAGGTAGGGGTTGCCGGGGCGGGTGCGGGAGGACTTGACCCTGCCGGCGGATTCGTTGTTCCCCGGGGCGGTGCCGGCCCAGGAGGCCAGGTGCTCGGCGGTGGGGAAGCGGGACATGTCCGCGCCGGTCTCGGCGACGATGACGTCGGCGATCGTGGTGCTGATCCCCGGGATGGTGGTGATCAGGTCGTGGAAGCCGCGAAAGGGCTCCATGAGTGCCTCGATCTGGGCGGTGAGGGTCTCGATCGCGGCGGTGTGCTGGTCGATCAGGTCCAGGTGGATCCGGGCCAGGAAGGCGTGGTGGGCGGTGAACCGGCCGGTCAGGGCCTCGGTCAGGGCTGGGATCTTGGGCCTGAGGCTGGTCCTGGCCAGCTCCGCCATGGCCCCGGGGTCGGTGTTGCCGGTGATCAGGGCCTCGAGCATGGCCCGCCCGGAGACCCCGAGGATGTCCGTGGCGACGGAGGAGAGCTTGATCCCGGCGTCCTCCAGGAGCTTCTCCAGTCGCTGGGCCTCCCGGGCCCGGTCGCGGGTGATCGCGGTGCGGGTCCGGGTCAGGTCGCGCAGCTGGCGGATCGGGGCCGGGGGGACGAGCGAGGCCCGCACGAGCCCGTGCGCGCCGAGCTGGGCCAGCCAGGTCGCGTCGGCCACGTCGGTCTTCCTTCCCGGGACGTTCTTCACCTGCCGGGCGTTGACCAGCATGACCTCGACCCCGGGCAGGTCCTCGAGGAGGTAGTAGAACGGCTTCCAGTAGTCGCTGGTGGCCTCCATGACCACGCACGTGACCTGCTGCTGGGCGAGGTGTTCGCGCAGGGCCAGGATCTGACCGGTCATGGAGGACCATGTCGTGACCGTCTCGACGGCCTTGGCGCGGCCCGTCCCGGCGATGCGGACGCAGACCTTCGCGTCCCGCTTGGAGATGTCGATTCCCGCGCACCTGGGATGGAGGAGTTCCATCGCCTGGCTCCTTTCCGATCGGAATGGCGTCCGCCGCGGGGAGGGCAGGAGAGATTCGGAAGTCTGACGCTCGGGCTCAAAGGCACCAATCCACGGTTCCCGCGGAGGCCCTCCGCCACCATGCTGGAGGACAGGCTCACCGGCACCACAGAAGGTTCGGGGTCGACCGCGACGGACACCCCCAGCATCCATCCCGCACACACACGGCGCAACCACCGGCCACGCACGAACCTTCGCGCCAGAACGCGGCGCGGCGCCGACCCTCGGGAGGTGCCCTCCGGGAGGTGACTCTCAGAATCCCGGGGGAGGTCAGGGGGCCGGCGGTTGAGTGCCCCGGGACGCCGCCCGGTGGTGGAGCACGAGGACGGCAAGCCCGGCAGCCGTGACGGCGCCGAAGGCGATCGTGGTGGCCGAGATCCCGAAGGCGTCGGCACCCCAGCCCAGCAGAGTGGCACCCACCGGGGTCGTGCCGGCCATGAGCAGCACGAAGAGGCTCATGACGCGCCCGCGCAGCCGATCGGGCACCACCGCCTGCAGCGAGCTGTTCGCCGTGGTCGTGTACACCGTGCCGGCGATGCCCGCGACCGTCATGAGAGCGAGGCTTGCGGGATACGACCGTGAGATGCCCAAGGCGATCAGGACGACGGCGAGGATTCCCGCGGCGGCAACCATGCGGCGTCGTCCGCCGGGTCCGGTGGCCATGAGCCCCGCCCCCGCGATGAGCGAGCCCGCGCCGAACGCCCCCATGAGAGCGCCGAAGCCGATCGCCCCCACGTGGAGAAGGTCCTGGGCCATGAGGGGCGCCGCCACCGGCCAGTGGAAGCCGAAGGTCCCGACGACCGCCAGGGAGGCGAGGACGAACACCACCGCGGGCGTGCGGTAAGCGTAGGCCAGACCCTCCCCGAGGGCGTGCTGCCCGGGGCGCTGCCCGACGGGCCGGTTGAGGTCCGCGCGGCGCATGAGCAGAAGCGCTGCCAGCGACGCGGCAAAGCTCGCCGCATTGGCGAAGAACACGGCCGCCGCCGAGAACTGCGCGAGCGCGAGGCCGCCCAGGGCGAACCCGATCATGCGGGTTCCGTTGAACTGGAGGCTGTTCAGCACCACAGCGTCGGGCAGGAGATCGTGCCCCACGAGTTCGGGGAGGAACGCCTGCTGCGCGGGGTTGTTGAACGCGTTGGAGAGCCCCAGAACGAAGGCCAGGACGGCAAGTTCCCAGATCTGCGGGGTCCCGAGCAGGGTGAGGACGCCGAGCACCAGTGCCTGGAGTGCCGCGAGGCTCTGCGCGGCGATCAGGAGCCTGCGCTTCGGGACCCGATCGGCCACGACGCCCGCCGGCAGCGTGAACAGCATCATCGGCAGGAACTGCAGCATCGTCACGGTTCCCAGGATCCCGGGGGAGTGGCTGATCTGGAGCACGAGCCAGGCCATGGCGACGGTCTGCATCCACGTCCCGGTCCCCGACACGAGCTGGCCCGTCCAGAAGAAGGCGAAGTTCCGCACGCCGAGTACCCTCACCATGTCGCGCGGGTGCCGCCGCGTCGCCTCGCCGGCCGCCGCTGGGGTGCTGGCGCGAGGGCCGCGCCCGCCGTTCGTCTGGGACCTGCCCACCCTCGCATGCTAGGACTGTTCCCCGGGGATTCGCTCGGGACGAACGGCCCTCAGCTCCTTGAGCCGGATCCACGGGATCCGAGCAGGGACCTTAGACACTTCTACTCTATGTAGAAAAAGAGCATCCTGACAGTGGGAGCCCGCCCGGGCGGGCGGCCTTCCACTGAAGGAGGTGGCGACGATGCGGTCGTTGATGTGGAAGCTCCGGATCGCCATGCTGTGGGTGTTCTACGCAGTCGGCATGGTCCTTCTGTTCCTCCTGGTGCTCATGGAGCCGGGATCGATCGATCAGCTGAGGACCGGGCGGATCGCAGAGATGGCGGTCGACAGCCCGATGACACTGATGATGCCCGCCTTCGTGCTCGTTCCCTTGGCCTTGGCGTTCCTGACATTCGTCCTCACAGACGCGGTGGCCCGCTGGACCAACGTGGTTGCGGGTGCGTTCTTCGGCGCCATGATGGTCTGGGACGTGTTCGAGCACTGGGGTGCCGCGGTGATCGCGGCTCCGCTGGTATCCGAATTGGTGGCGCTCTCTGGGCTTCTCGTCGTCGTGATGGCGCTGATGAAGCCCAAGGAGGAACTCGCCGAGACGAAGGCCGAGCACCGGGACCATCGGCTCGCGGCCTGAAGGCTCTCGGGCGGACGGCAGTGCAGAGGTGAACCCCCAGACCAGCCGGTCTGGGGGTTCACCTCTGCTCCAGGGACACGCGGTCCAGGGCTAGGCGGCCCCGAGCGCGGCGATCGAACCGGCCGCGTCCCATGCGAAGCTCGCGAGCCAGTGCGTTGACATGAAGTCCCCGCTGTCGAGGCCCTTCAGCCCGGCCTCGAACAGCGGCCTGACCGCTGCGGCGAGGACCGGCTCGGGCGAGCCGGGAGCGGGCGCCGAGCCGGCGCCGTCGTCCGTCCCCGCCGAGGCCGTCCCCGCCGAGGCCGTCCCCGCCGCGTCCGAGCCCGCCGCCAACCGCAGCGCCGCGACGACGCGCGCGAGCTGGCCTGAGCGCGTCAGGTTGAGGCCGTGGAGGTGGACCATGTAGCCGTCGGTC
The DNA here is from genome assembly GCF_020886775.1 of Sinomonas cyclohexanicum. Classification (GTDB taxonomy): domain Bacteria; phylum Actinomycetota; class Actinomycetes; order Actinomycetales; family Micrococcaceae; genus Sinomonas; species Sinomonas cyclohexanicum. The sequence continues at coordinate 3,741,712 of NZ_AP024525.1, read as the reverse complement.
TCGTCGGTGACCCCCACCGGGGCGAGCATCCGCGAGCCGGCATCGAGGCGCGGCAGGAAGCGGTCCAGCCAGACGGCGAACTCGACCCGGGGGAGGACCCGGGCCATGAGGTCGGCCTCGGACAGGCCCGCCGAGAGGAAGTCCTGCCCGGAGAGCTCCCATTCGGTCGCCCAGCCGGCGTCGTCCGCGAACCAGCGGCGGGCCGCGGCCTCGCACGCGGCGGCGGCGTCGTCCTCGCGCAGCACGCGGAACGCGTCCACCATCCACGCGAGCCCGAACGCCGAGTTGGTGTGCAGGCCGTGGCGGACCGGGTACTCGGCCTTGTCCAGCCACGCCGTCACGAGGCCCGCGACCGTGTCCACGCACCCGGCGAGGGTCGCGCCCCAGGCGCGCAGGCCGGAGTCGCGCGAGGAGGAGCACGCCGCCGCGAGCCGGACCAGCCAGGCCCACCCGTACGGCCGCTCCCACGACGGGTTCGCCGCGAGGTAGGCGGCCTCGACGGCGAGCTTCTCGGCCGTGAGGTTCGCGCCGAGGGCCTCGCGCAGCTGGGCCGCGGTGGCGGCGTCGAGCCGGCCCGAGTCCAGCACGCTCACGCCGAGCCAGTGCATGTGCACGCACGAATGCCAGTCGAAGGACGTGCCGAACGCGGGGTGCAGCTCGTGCGGCATGGCCGTATCCTCCGCGGACCGGCGCACGTGGTGCGCGGCGTAGGGGTAGGGGCGGGCGAGGTTGTCGAGGACGACGGCGGCACAGCGGCTCGCCGCGGCAGGGAACAGCTCGTTCGGGGTCATGGTGTCCTACTCCTAGTGGAACGCGAGGAAGTACATGAGCGCGGTGTTGACCACGAGCAGCGGGACCGCGGTCCCGACCTGGGCGGTGATGACACCGTACTTGTTCCTCATCTCGAGGAGCGCGGACGGGACAAGGTTGAAGTTCGCCGCCATCGGGGTGCACAGGGTGCCGCAGAAGCCGGCGAGCATACCGATCGCAAACACGATCGCGGGCGTGCCATGGAACTCCTGGACCAGGACCGGCCAGCCGATGGCGGCGGTCATGATCGGGAACGCCGCGAAGCCGTTGCCCATGAGGATCGTGAACAGGAACATGCCCACGCAGTACACGATCACACCCGCGAGGAGCGAGCCCTTCGGCATCACGGTCTCGGCGAGCGTGCCGACCGCCGTGCCGACACCGGCCTTCGTGAACAGGATGCCGAGCGTCGAGAGCATCTGCGGCAGCAGCGCGGCCCAGCCGATCGACTCGAGGAGGCGGCGGCTCTCGATGATCGGGGTCAGCTTGTTCTTCGGCTTCAGAAGCACGACGGCGAGCACCGCCGCCACGACCGCGCCGATCGCGAGTGCCACGAGGGTCGTGTTCTTGGGGTCGAGGATCGGGGTCTTGCCGATGGTCAGGACCGGGGCCGCCAACACGAGGACGACGGTGACCACGGGGATGGCCAGCGCGGGGATGAAGAGCCTGTTGCCGAACGTGCCGGCGAACGCCTCGCGCTCGGCGGGGGTGGACGTCTTCGCGGTGCCGTGCTTGAGCCGGCCGGTGGCAGCGATGGCCACGAGGACCAGCACCGCGACTCCGAGGACCCACGCGGGCGCGGTGCCGGCCTGGACCCAGGTGCCGTAGAAGAAGCACAGGCCGAGCAGGCCCCAGAAGGAGGAGGCGCCCCAGCGGTGTGGGTGGTTCTCGTCCCGCGCGATGAGGGACGCCCAGGCGATGAACAGGGCCCCGATGAGCCAGTAGACGGCTTCGACGTTGATCACTTGGAGTCTCCCAGGTCGGCGTTGAGGGAAGTCCCGAGGGACGAGGGGTCCACGTCCGGGGCGGCGGCGTCCTCGCGGGCCGCCTCGGCCCTGGCTGCCGCGGAGGGCTTCGCGGACACCTCGAGGTTGGGGTCGACGTCGTCCGCGTTCGCCATGGTGTCCGCGTCAGGCTCGGGCGTGTTCGCGTATTCGCGGTCGAGCTGCCTGTCGAGGCGCAGGAGCCGGAAGCCGTGGATGAGGAAGGCGGCGATCGCCGTCGGGATCGCCCAGACTGCGAGCTCGAGCGGCTCGAGGTGGAGGTGGTACGTCGTGTCCACGAATGTTGTGATGAGGAGGATCGAGCCGACGGCCACGAACACGTCCTCGCCGAAGAACACGCCCACGTTGTCCGCGCCGGCGGAGTGGCCCTTGATCTTCTCCTTGACCTTCTCGGGCACGTGGCCGTAGCGGCGGATCGCCGCGCCCTCGGCCATCGGGAAGACGAGTGGGCGCACGGTCTGCGCGTGGCCGCCGATGCTCGTGAGGCCCACGGCCGCCGTGATCTGGCGGATCGCGAGGTATGCGAGCAGCACGCGGCCGGCGGTGAGCTTCGCCAGCTTGCCGATGAGGTTCTTGGCCTGCTCCTGGAGGCCGAAGTACTCGATGATGCCGATCACGGGCAGCACTGCCGCGAAGATGGTCACCGAGCGGCTGCTGGCGAAGCCGGAGCCGAACGCGTCGAGGATCTGCAGGGGGTTCAGCCCGCCGAGCAGCGCGGTGACGATGCCGGAGACGGTGACGACGACGAGGGGGTTCAGTCGGATGGCGAAGCCAACGATGACCAGGAGTACCCCGATGAGTACAAGCATGATGATCCGTTCCGATGGGAGTGCACGGGTCCTGCGAAAGGTGGTGATGGGCGCGCCACGTGGCGCTGTGACCTAGAGCATATCGGTTTGTTCAACAATCATGCAAGGTATTTGTTGAACAATCAGGAGGCGCGTCCATCTGGGAGTCGCCTCCTGGGAGTCACCTCATGGAGGTCAGGTCCCGCGTGGCAACTTCCCCAGCTTTCGGAGGCCGCGCGGCTCGACACGCCGCGAAATCAGCCGACACGCCCTGACTTGAATCTTGAAGTTGGTGCGCTTCCGACATGCGCGGCGGGGGTGGGCCACGGAGAGGCGACCCGGCGCACGACGGCGAGTGGTCGCCGTCGTGCGCGGTGCCGCGGAGGCGAGCCTTCCGACGTGCACAGCTCCTGCCCGGACCCGCATCTCCTGCCGCCGCCCGCATCTCCTGCGTATATCTCCCACGGAAATGCGGCTGAGGGCAGGAGATGGTCACGCACCTTCGGGAGCTGACCCCCGGGGGGTGGCTCCTAGACGGCGGGGGCGGCGAGTGCCTCGAGGAGTTGCTGCTCAGCGCGGTCGAGGTACCCGGCCATCGCGTCGGCGGCCTTCGCGTTCTCCCCGGCCCCGAGCAGCTCCAGGATCCGTGCGTTCTCCTCGACGTAGGGGGCGTGGAACCTCGGGTCCGCGCCCATCGTGGCGAACACGAGGCGCATCTCGGCGAGCACCTGCTCCATGAGCGCGTCGAGCCGCTCGCTGCCGGCAGACGCCACGAGCGCCCGGTGGAAGTCCTGGTTGGCCCCGGCCATCGCGGGAACGTCGCCGGCCGCGGCGGCCGCGCGGGCCGCGCGCACGATGTCAGCGAGAGTCTTGAGGGGGTGCTGGGGGCCCACAGGAGCGCGGCGGGCTCCACGAGGCGCCGGAGGCGGTAGATCTCGCGGATGTCCTCGGCGGTCGGGTGCGAGACGAACACCCCACGGTTGGGGATCCGGGTCACCACGCGCTCGGTGCTCAGCGTCGCGAACGCCTCGCGCAGGGTGTTCCGGGAGACGCCGAGCGCCTCCCGGAGTTCCTCCTCGCCCAGCTTCGCCCCGGGTGCGAGGCGCCCGTCCGCGATCGCCTGCCGCAGCTGCGCCGCGACCCACTGCCCGGTCTCCGCGTGCTTCGAATTCCCGGCCGCGGTGCGAAGGCCGGCCAGGACCCCCTCAGTTGTCATGGTTCCAGCCTATCTAGGCCCTCAGCTCACATGGATCGTCGTCAGCACGGTGCCGGGCACGACGGCGCTCCCCGCCGCCGCGCCATGCTCGCCGACGGTCCCGGAGCGGTGCGCCTGCACGATCGTCTCCATCTTCATGGCCTCGAGCACGACGACGCCGTCCCCCACCTCGACTGCTGTTCCCGGCTCCACGAGCCACTTGACCACGGTGCCGCCCATGCCGGCGGTGAGGTCCGCGGCGGTGACCTCGACGCCGGGGGAGGCCGCGCCGTCCTGCGCGGGGCCCACATGACCGGACCCGGCCCCGGACGCGAGGCCGGCGAGCAGCGAGGCGGGCAGCCCGAGGGTGACCCGCTTGCCGTCGAGGTCGATCGCGAAGGTGCGCCGCGCGGCGTCGTGCGTCGAGGGGGCGGTGAACTCGGGGCTCGAGGCGAGCTCGTCGGCGAACTCGGACTCGATCCACGTCGTGTACACGCCCAAATGGTCCTCGGCCGTGAAGGCCGGGGACTCCACGACCGCGCAGTCGAAGGGAAGGACCGTGGCCAGGCCCCGGATGTCGAACTCGCGCAGGGCGCGGCGCGCACGGCGGAGGGCCTGCTGGCGGTCGGCGCCGGTGACCACGAGCTTGGCCAGGAGCGAGTCGAACTGGCCGGGGACCGTGAAGCCGTCGCGGACGCCCGAGTCCACGCGGATGCCCGGGCCGGTGGGCGTCGCGAACCGCTCGACCGTGCCGGGGGAGGGCAGGAAGCCGCGGCCCGGGTCCTCGGCGTTGATGCGGAACTCGATCGAGTGTCCGCGGGGCTCGGGGTCCTCGAGGACGGGGAGCACGCCGCCGTCCGCGATGTGCAGCTGGGCCGCGACGAGGTCGATGCCTGAGGTCTCCTCAGTGATGGGGTGCTCCACCTGGAGGCGCGTGTTGACCTCGAGGAAGCTCACGGTCCCGTCCGCGCCGAGGAGGTACTCGACCGTGCCCGCGCCGACGTACCCGGCCTCGCGGCAGATGGCCTTCGAGGACTCGTGGATCTGGGTGCGCTGCTCGTCGGTGAGGAACGGTGCGGGGGCCTCCTCGACGAGCTTCTGGTAGCGGCGCTGGAGGGAGCAGTCGCGGGTGCCGACCACGATCACGTTGCCGTGCGTGTCCGCGAGGACCTGGGCCTCGACGTGGCGCGGGCGGTCGAGGAACTTCTCCACGAAGCACTCCCCGCGCCCGAACGCCGCCTGCGACTCCCGCACCGCAGATTCGTAGGACTCGTCGATGCCCTCCATGCTCCGGGCCACCTTGAGCCCGCGCCCACCGCCGCCATGGGCGGCCTTGATGGCCACCGGCAGGCCGTGCCGCTCGGCGAAGGCCCGGACCTCCGCGGCGGACTCGACCGGCGCATCGGTGCCCGGCGCGAGCGGCGCCCCGGCGCGGACGGCAACCTTGCGGGCGCTCACCTTGTCCCCGAGGAGGCGGATGGTCTGCGGCGACGGGCCGATCCACGTCAGGCCCGAGTCCAGGACGGCCTGGGCGAAGCGCGCGTTCTCGGAGAGGAACCCGTAGCCGGGGTGCACGGCGTCCGCGCCGGACCGCTCGGCCACGTCGAGGATCTTCTCGATGTCCAGGTACGTCTCCGCCGGGGACGTGCCGCCGAGGGCGTACGCCTCGGTGCAGGCCGCGGCGTGCGGGGCGTCGGCGTCCTGGTCCGCGTACACGGCGACGCTCTGGATTCCCGCGTCGTCGCATGCGCGGGCTACCCGGACGGCGATCTCGCCGCGGTTGGCGATGAGGACTTTACGCATGGGGGGTTCCTTCGGGGTTCTGGAGGGACTGTCCGTCAGCGGCGTGGCCGTCGGTGGTCTGCGGGATGAAGCGCACCTTGGCGCCCGGGGGGAGCTGGGCCGCGAGGTCGAGGTCGGCGCTCACGACGACGCCGATCACCGGGTACCCGCCGGTCACCGGGGCGTCGGCGAGGAACAGGACGGGCAGGCCGCTCGCGGGCACCTGGATGGCGCCGCGTGCGGTGCCCTCGCTCACGAGCTCGCCCTCGCGGGAGCGCTGGAGCGGGGCCCCGTCGAGCCGCACGCCCACGCGGTTGGACTGCGCCGTGACGGTCCACTCCTGCTCGGCGAACGAGGCGAGCGAGGCGTCCGTGAACCAGTCCTGCCGCGGCCCGGGGACCACGCGCAGCTCGACGGGCTTCGCTGGGTCCGGCAGGGGCGGCGGGATCTCGGGGAGGCCGACGACGTGCGCGCCGCGCGGCGGTCTCACCGCGAGACCGTCTCCGGCGGACAGCGGCGCGGGGCCGATGCCGGAGAGCGAGTCGGCGGACGCGCTGCCGAGAAGGTGCGGCACCTCGAACCCGCCGCGCGCCGCGACGTAGGTCCGGAGGCCGCGCGCGGGCGCGCCCACGGTGAGCGTCTCGCCCGCAAGCAGCGCGAACGGCGCGTTGAGGGGCGCCTCCCGCACGCGCGCGGGCCGCGGTGAGGGGTCACTTCCCTGCGTTGAGGGGTCATGTCCCCGCGTTGAGGGGTCAGTGTGAGGCGCCGGTGCCCCGGTGATCCGCAGCGGGACCTCGGCCCCGGTGACCGCGAGGACCTGATCGTCGACGGCGCGCAGCTCGAGCCCGCCGAACAGCGACTCGAGCCCGGCCGCGCCCGTCTCGTTGCCCACCATCCGGTTGGCCCGCCGCAGGGCCCCGCGGTCCAGCGCGCCCGCCGGGCTCACGCCGAGGGCGGCGCGGCCGGGCCGGCCCAGGTCCTGGACCGTGGTCTGCAGGCCTGGACGCACGACGACGAGCCCCGCCTCGCCGGGCACGCTCGCCTCGGGCCTTGCATCGCCGCCCCCGGAAATGGTGGGTTCCGCAGGGTGGAAGGCGTCCCCACCCTGCTCAAGTCCCCATTTCGCGGCGCGTGCAGCGGCCATCGTCGTGGCCGCACGGACCGGGACGAACTGGACCCTGTCGCCGGGCTGGACGAGCGCGGGCTCATCACGGCCAAGGTCCCACATGGGTGCGTCGGTGCGGCCGATCAGCTGCCACCCGCCGGGCGACTCGCCGGGATAGACCGCCGAATAGGCGCCCGCGAGGGCCACGGATCCGGCGGGGACCACGGTGCGGGGCGAGGTGCGCCGCGGGACCGGCGGGGCGGCGTCGTGCGTCAGGTAGGTGAACCCGGGCGCGAAGCCGCCGAACGCCGCGTCCCACACCGCGTCGCTGTGCGCGGCGACCAGGGCCTCGGGCGAGAGGCCTGCGAGGTGGGCCGCCTCGTCGAGGTCGGCGCCGTCGTAGACGGTCTCGATGCGCACGAGTCGGCCGGGGGTGCGCTCCGCGGGGTCGAGCTGCTCGGGGCGCAGGGCGCGCACGTAGGCGGCGGCGCGGGCCACCTCCTGCACAGTCGGGGCGACGATGAGCACGGTGGTCGCGGCCGCGACGATGTCGACGACGTCGATGTCCCCGGCGTGCTCGGCAGCGGCGAGCCGGGACGCGAGCGTCAGGACCGCGCCCAGCGAGCGCAGCTCGATGAGGACGGCGCGGTCCCCGGCCGGGCGCAGGCCCACTATCGGATGCGCGTGCTCGGGTCGCACGGGGCCAGCGGCCACGGTGTCAGTGGCGACGGGGGCTGTCGTTGCGGGGCCAGTGGCCACGCGCCCCGTGGCCCCGCGCTCCCCGACCACGCGCGTCGCGAGTGACCGGCGCTTCACGCGAAGCTCGCGATCTCGACGCCGGCGGCCGTGACGGCCTCGCGGATCTTCGCGGCCATCTCCACGGCGCCCGGGGTGTCGCCGTGGACGCAGATGCTGTGCGCCTCGATGGTGACGCGCGTGCCGTCGATCGCCTTGACCTCGCCGTCGAGGATCCGCAGGACGTGCTGGACGATCTCGTCGAGGTTATGCAGGACCGAGCCGGTCTCGCGGCGCGAGACGAGCGTGCCCTCGGGGGTGTACGCGCGGTCGGCGAACGCCTCGAAGACGGTTCGCAGGCCCGCGGCCTCTGCGGCGCGCTGGATCTCGGAGTTCGGCAGGACGAGAAGCGGCAGGTTCGGGGCGACCTCGGCCACGGCGCGGGCCACGGCCCTCGCCTGTCCCTCGTGGTGCACGATCGTGTTGTACAGGGCGCCGTGCGGCTTCACGTAGCGGACGTCGGTGCCGGAGGCGCGGGCCAGGCCCTGGAGTGCGCCGATCTGGTAGATGACTTCGTCGGTGAGCTCGTTGGCGGGGACGTCCATGAAGCGGCGGCCGAATCCGGCGAGATCGCGGTAGCCGGGATGTGCCCCGACCACGACGCCGGCCTCCGCCGCCGCGAGGCACGTGTGGCGGATCTGCCGAGGGTCGCCGGCGTGGAAGCCGCACGCGACGTTGGCGCTCGAGACGCTGGCGAAGATCGCGGCGTCATCGCCGAAGCTCCAGTTGCCGAACGACTCGCCGACGTCGCTGTTGAGGTCGATGCTTGCCATGAGTGATCTCCGTCTCAGAGGTTGTGGTTCAAGCATGCACCATCGGAGGCGGATTGTTCAACAATTTTTGGAAGTCAGCTTCTGGAGGCCACGTTCTGGGGCCGGGTCAGGGCCCGAGGGCCACGTCCTGCGGGTCCTTGTCCGGGCGCCAGCCGCGCCAGACCGGGTGCCGGAGCCGGCCATCCGCCGTGAACTCGCCATAGCGGACCTCGGCGACGAACTTCGGCGTCACCCAGTGCGCATCCCGCGCGTCCGCGGCCGGGACGCCGTCCATGGGCGAGGTCTTACGCTCGAGTCCGCGCAGCCGGCCCGCGATCTCGGCGAGCGTGGCCTCCGTGAAGCCCGAGCCGACGCGCCCCGCGTAGGCGAGCCGGCCGGCGTCGTCCGGGATCCCCACGAGCAGGGAGCCGAGGGTCGCCGACCGACTCCCGTTGCCCTCCCGCCAGCCGGCCACCACCACCTCCTGCACCCGCTCATTCTTGATCTTCACCCACGCGCCCGAGCGGCGGCCCGGCTCGTAGCGGGCCCCGAGGCGCTTGGCCACGATCCCCTCGAGTCCGTGCTCGGCGGAGGCGGCGAGGACGTGCTCGGGGTCGTCGTGGAACATGGGGGAGAGCTGGGCGTTGGCCGGGAGCCCTCCCTCGGCGAGCAGCTCGAGCGCGGCGCGGCGATCGCGGAACGGCAGGCGCGTGAGGTCGCGGCCCTCGTACTCGAGGAGGTCGAACAGCACGATCTGCACGGGCACGTCGCGGCGGGCTCGCTCGACGTCGGCGGGCCGGCCCAGATTCATGCGCTGCTGGAGCAGCCCGAAGTCGGGGCGGCCGCGGGAATCGAAGGCGACGATCTCTCCGTCGAGCACCGCCGGGCCCAGCTCCATGAGGCCGGCGAGCTCCGGGTACGTGGCCGCCTGGTCGATCCCCTTGCGGCTCATGAGGCGCAGCGGCTCGGCCCGGGCATCCACGATCGCGCGGATGCCGTCCCACTTCATCTCGAGCCCCCACTCGTCCCCGCGCACGAGCCCGGGTGTTCCCTGCTGGGCGAGCATGGGCTCCGGCGCCGGGCCGGCGCGGGTGGCCCCGATCTCGGCGTCAGGGGCCCCGATCTCGGCGTCAGGGGACCCGATCTCGGCGTCAGGGGCCCCGATCTCGGCGTCGTGGGCGCCTGACCCTTTCGCCCCCCGGCTCCAGTGCCCCTTTGTCTGGTCCTTCATGAGGTGGGCGAGCCAGTTCTCCTTCCCGCCCCCGCCGGTACCTTTCCCGCCGCCGGAATCCGTCCGGATGAGCGCGAGCCGCACCTCCTCGCCCGCCCCCGCCAGTCCCGTCGCGATGGACTCGAGCCCGCCGCCGGGCCGCCCGTGCAGCACCACGACGATCTCGTCCTCGCGCCACTTCTCCGCCTCGTACGTGCCGGTGTCCCACACGGACATCTCGCCCGCGCCGTACTCGCCGGCCGGGATGGACCCTGAGAACGTGAGGTATTCGAGCGGGTGGTCCTCGGTGTGCACGGCGAGGTTGTTCCGCCCGCTCGTGCCGGGGATGCCCTTGGGGATCGCGAAGGACGCCAGCACGCCCTCGTGCTCGAGCCGCAGGTCCCAGTGCAGCCGCCGCGCGTGGTGCTCGTGGATCACGAACGCCGTGCCCGCACCCGGGGTCGGCGCGTTCGGCGGCACGGGCTCGGGGGTCTTCGTCGGGTCGCGCTTGGCCCGGTACACGGTGAGGCGGTCGCCCTGCGCTGTGCCTCCCGCGGGTACCGCTGCAGCGGCGGACGACGGCGCGTGGCCCCCGCCGTCGTCATCCTCGGCGGACGCCCGGGAGCCACCGCGAGTGCTCGGGCGGGCCCCTGCGGAGGCGCGGGAGCGCGGGCGAGACGACCGGCCGGCGTCGTGCGCGTGGGGGAGGGTGGGTGGGTTGAGGGGCGGTGGGTGCAGGGGCGCGAAGAGATCCCCGAACTTCTCGAGGCGGGCGGCCATCTCGTTGTAGCGCACGTGTGCCAGAGCGGGCGAGGCGATTTCCTCCCACGTCCGGGGCGCCGCGACCATCGGATGCACGCGTCCACGCAGTGAGTAGGGGGCGATGGTGGTCTTCTGCCCGCTGTTCTGGCTCCAGTCCACGAGGACGCGGCCCTCGCGGAGGGTCTTCTTCTGGTCGGCGACGACGAGGTCCGGGTGGTCCGCCTCGAGGGACTTCGCGAGCTCGCGTGCCACCGCCGAGACGGCCTCCCACTCCTGGGAGCCGTCGAGCTTGGCGTAGAGGTGGATGCCCTTCGAGCCGGACGTGACCGGCACGGAGACGAGGCCCATGTCGTCGAAGATCGACTTCACGAGCTGTGCGACCTCGACGCACTCCGGCAGCCCTGCGCCGGGCCCGGGATCGAGGTCGATCACGAGCCGGTCCGGGTTGATCATGGTGTCGGTCTCGACGGCCCGCCACTGGGGCACGTGGATCTCGAGGGCCGCGATCTGGGCGAGCCAGACCAAGGTCGGCGTGTCGTTGACCAGCGGGTACGTATTGGTGGAGTGGCGGTGGTGGAGCGTGACGCGCTGGACCCACTCGGGGGTCGACCTCGCGTCCAGGTTCTTCTGGAAGAAGACCTCCCCGGGCTCCTCCGCGGTGCCGACGCCGTGGACCCAGCGCTTGCGGGTCGTCGGACGGTCGCGGACCGCGGGGACCATCACGCCGGCGACGCTCCGGTAGTACTCGATGACCTCGCCCTTGGTGGTCCCTGACTCCGGGTACATGACCTTGTCGAGGTTGGACAGGCTGATCCTGCGGCCCTCGATCTCGACGGTCTCGCGCTGAGCTGCCATGCGGCTACCCTCGCACGGACCCGCGCGCGGCGTCGAGGGGGCTACGAGGCCAGACGCCCGCGCGCGGCGGGCCCGGGCGCTGCCGGCTCGGCGGCCTGTTCGGGCCGGCTCATCTCGGTCCACACCTCATCGAGGGACAGGCCGAGGACCTCGGCGATCGCGGCGATGGTCTGGAACGCAGGGGTGGCCACGCGGCCCGTCTCGATCTTCCGGAGGGTCTCCGGCGAGACGCGCGCGTCCAGAGCGGTCTCGAGCATCGAGCGCTCCCCCCGGGCGCTGCGCAGGAGGGCGCCGAGGCGCTGTCCGCGCTCGACGTCTGCCGGAGTGAGGGGCAACCTGACCATGCCACCGATTCTAGTACCGGGATAATATGGCCGGGATAGTTATTGGATCTGCGTAAGAGGTGCCGAATGATCGAGATCCTGAGCCCCGCCGAGCTCGGTCGGGCGCGAGTGACCGGTGCCCTGGTGGCCCGCATCCTCCAAGCACTCAAGGGCCGCACCGTGCCGGGCACCAACCTCCTGGACATCGATCGCTGGACCAAGGGCATGATCGCTGAGGCGGGGGCGCAGTCCTGCTACGTCGACTACGAGCCGTCCTTCGGCCGCGGCCCGTTCGGCCACTACATCTGCACCGCCGTTAACGACGCCGTACTCCACGGAATGCCCCACGACTACACTCTGGCCGACGGAGACCTGCTCACGCTCGACCTGGCCATCTCCCAAGGCGGGATCGCCGCGGACGCCGCCATCAGCTTCATCGTGGGCGGGGCGGAGCCCGCGGAGAGCGTCGCCATGATCAGTGCCACCGAACGCGCTCTGGCCGCCGGGATCGCCGCCGCTCGGCCCGGCGCCCGCATCGGCGACATCTCCCACGCGATCGGCGCGGTCCTCACCGAGGCGGGGTACCCCGTCAACACCCAGTTCGGTGGGCACGGCATCGGGTCGACGATGCACCAGGACCCGCACGTCCCCAACACCGGCACGCCCGGCCGCGGATACACGCTGCGCCCCGGGATGCTCCTCGCGCTCGAGCCCTGGGTCATGGAGGACACCGCCCAGCTGGTCACCGACGCCGACGGATGGACGCTCCGAAGCGCCACGGGCTGCCGCACGGCGCACACCGAACACACCATCGCCATCACCGAGGACGGGGCCGAAGTCCTCACCCTGTCCAAGCCCGGGCAGGGTGAGGATCTGTGATACAGAATTCTTGAATGATGCAGACTTTACTGCGTAGACATGCTAATGACGGCCTCGGTAGAATTTCTGTGTAGCCAGGCTGGGGTTGAGGAGTGCGCCCCATGTCCGAAGAACCCACGATCCTCGAACTGAGAATCCACGGTGTGCTGAATACGCCACCGAGCGTCATGCTCCACTGCGCGCCCGATGCCGTGAAACCCGTTGAGATCAACGGGATCGCGCAGTGCGACAGCCTCGCTGGCTTCTACGAGCGCAGTCCGCGGAATGGCGGAGACCGTCGAATTGCCGTTGAGGCGTACAGCTGGGGGAATCTCGATCAGACGACCGTCAATTCCGGCTTCTTGGGGAAGCTGGGGCGCGCGGTCGTCAATGTCGGTTGGCTCCTGCTTGTTCCCTTCGGGCTGATCAATGCCGCGTACTGGTCGAGGCCCGTGCGGCATCGCCGGGGGGCGGCCGGTGGCGAGCCGGTCGACGTGGCGGGGGAGGACGGCCAGGACGGCCAGCTCAGGGCGGGCCCGGGAGCCGGAAGCGTCCGACTGTTCGCCCTGCTCATGACGCTGCTCTACACGACCTCGTTCGCGACCGCCTCCATGGACCTGTTCGCGGTGCAGTGCTTCCCGGCGGTCTCGACTGGCGGCAAGGTCTGCCCCGGCATCGGCGGCCTGATCAGCGCTCCCGGCCCCTTGGCCTTCCTCGCTGAATGGAACCGAGGCCAGCGGCTCGCCGCCATGAGCACCATTCCGCTGCTGGCAGTCATCGCCCTGCTCCTCATTTCCGTGCGCGGCAACTCCAAGTACCGCAAGGTGGTGCTGCACAAGGCGGCCGACGTCGCGGCGGCAGGTGAGGGAGCGCCGTCGCCCGCTGCTCGTGATGACCTGCCCGTCCTGGCCGCACCCCGCTTCTGGGACCGCACCTTCGTGACCTCGGCGACCGGGCTGGTGCACGTGGGCGCGAGCCTGGCGCTCCTGGTGGTGCTTCTGTGCAGCGATGCGCTCGCGGACAGCGTGCCGCAGGAGTGCAGGACGACGTCGGGCTGGTTCAGCGCGCCGTGCTATTCCAGTGTGATCGGCAAGCTGCCAGAGTCGGGGCTCCAGTTCGCGGTCGTGCTCGTGGCGGGAGCGCTCCTGCTCCTGCTCGGCACCGTGCTCGTGGTCGTGTGGTCCGCGGAGCTGCGCTTCCCGCGGCCCGCGGCGCCCGGGGCGGACCGTGACAGTCCCGAAGGCATCCATCAGGGTCTTCGGGCCTGGCAGCGGCCGGCGGCGGTGGTCTATCTGGGGGTGTGCGCGGCCGGATTCGGGCTCGCATTGGTCTTCGTCGCCACGCAGGGCGACGGCGGGACGCAGCGGACATCCTTCGCGGGAACGTCAACGACCGCCCTGGTGGTGCTCGGACTCATGACGATCCTGGCACTCGTCGCCTGTCTGACGAGGTCGTGGGTCCCAGCATGGGTCACCTTCCCGCTCATCCTGACCTCGACACTGGGGCTGCTCTACTGGGCCGCGGTTGGCCAGGGGGCCGGGGAATACGTGGCGCTGCTGTTCCCGATCGGTGCCGTTGTAGCGCTCGCGATCATCGTGCCGGCCAGGCGGAGCGGCGATTACGGGCAGCAGAGCTGGGCCGGGGCGGGCCCCGGCGTGTGGCTGTTCCTCTCCTTGTTCGGGGGCGCGTTCCTCGCGACGGCGCTGCCGATCGCGGCCGCGCAGATCTGCCGTGGCGGATCCCTCCTCGGACCGCCCACTCCTCCTCCGGCCTTCGGCGCGGTGGGCGGCGTCCAGTTCGCGTTCGTGATCGGCGCGACCCTTCTGCTCCTGGGCATTCTGGCGACGAGCCTTTCCGGCTCCGGCAGCATCCCCTTCCCCGCCGTGATCCCGAGAGAGGCATGGATGGAGGCCGACATTCTGAGGGCGCGCCGGAAGATGGCAATCGCCCACAGGAGTGAGCCGATCCTCGGCATCGCGGCGATCGCGACGTGGGCAGCGATCACGCTTGCCCTGCTCGCGGCGGCGACCCGCAACGCCAGCGGAGGAAATGGTCAGGCGTGGCTGGGCCACACGGCCGAATTCCTCGCCGATAGCATCTCGGGGGCGGGCGTCTTCGTGGGGATAGTCGGCGTCCTCGCGGAGGCCATTCGGGGCGCGACCACCTCCTCCGGCCGGCCCATACCCGTGCTGTGGGACCTCATGTGCTGGATGCCCCGTGCCGCTCATCCCTTCGGACCCGCGTGCTACAGCGAGCGGACCGTCCCCGAGATCGGAGACCGGGTCATCGAATGGCTCAGCCGCGGGCGGGAGCACCGGGTCATCCTCTCGGCGCACAGCCTTGGCGCGGTCCTTGCGGTGTCCTCGCTGTTCGATCTCCACAGCCGCGGCTACGACGGGGACGTGGAGCGGAGGATCCAACTGCTCACCTACGGGGTCCAGCTGCGGTCCTACTTCGGCCGCGGGTTCCCTGAACTGCTGGGGCCACACGTGCTCGGGGTCCGCGCGCTCCGCATGCCGGCGCTTTTCGCGGCCGACCCTTGGGGGAGGCAGGTCCTCGCAGACTCGGCCGCGGGCCAGCGTCTCGTCCCAGCGCGAAGCCTCCTCGGCCTGCTCGGCGACCAGCCCAACGCGACCGGGCGGCGCGCGTGGTTGAGCCTCTGGCGGCGGACCGACTACCTCGGCTTCCCGCTCAACTCCTATGGGGAGGAGGACGAAGAACTCGGCCTCGACCGGTACGCCGAAGAGATCTCGCCGGGCGTCTACCTCGCGTGTGTGGCGGACCACGGGTTCTACTGGCTGACCGAGGCCTATGCCCGGGCGCGGGACACCCTCGTGGCCAGGAGCTAGCGCGCGAGCGGCGCGCGGAGAGTCAGTCCGTGGGGGCCTGGAAGAGCTCCGTCGCGATCGTGTCGGCCCATGAATCGACGGCGTCCCAGTTGCGGAAGTCCCCCGCCGGAAGGGCCGCCGCGGCCTTGGGCAGGCGCGCCATGGCCCGCTCCGCAAACCCCACAGGCGGGTTGGACGGGTCCCACGCGCCGAAGAAGACCTTCACGGCGCGCGGGTGGAGGCGGGCCTCGAGGTTGTCGAACTCCTTGGGCCGCGCGGCCTCGAGGACGTCGCGGCCCTCGGCGTCGACCCTCTCGGTGCCAAGCGGGCCGCTGCTGAACAGCCAGGTCGGCCGTTCCGCGAGCTCCGTGCGGTGGTGCCTGGCGAAGGCGGTGGCGTCCTTCATCCAGTGGGCGATGTACGCCGCGGCGCCGAGCACCACGGCGTCGTACCCGCCCACGCTCTCGACCTCATCCGCCGGGACGAGGTCCACCGCGTGCCCCGAGTCGCTGAGGCGCTCCGCGATCCGCGCCGCGATCCCCGCGGTGGCGCCGTGGCGGCTGGCATAGGCAACGAGTACTCTCATGGCCGGTCCTTTCCTCGATCTCCAGCCTCGGGCCCGGGCGGACGTGCCAGTAGGGGCGAATGGCACACAGACCTATCCCCGAGACGGAATGTGCGGTTCACTTAGGCACATGCGTTCTATCTGGAAGGGCGCCATCAGCTTCGGCCTGGTCAGTGTGCCCGTGAAGGTCTACAGCGCCACCGAGGACCACGACCTCAAGCTCCACCAGGTCCATGACAGGGACCGGGGCCGCATCCGCTACCAGCGCCGCTGCGAGGTCTGCGGCGAGGTCGTCGAGTACGCGGACATCGACAAGGCGTACGAGGAGGGCGGCCAGACGGTGGTCCTCACGGACGAGGACCTCAAGTCCTTGCCCGTGGAGCGCAGCCGTGAGATCGAGGTCGTCGAGTTCGTCCCGGACGCCCAGATCGACCCGATGTTCTTCGAGAAGAGCTACTACCTCGAGCCGGAGAAGGTCGGGGTCAAGCCGTACCAGCTGCTCCGGGAGACGCTCGAGCGGACGGAGCTGACCGCCGTCGTGAAGTTCGCGCTGCGGCAGAAGTCCCGGCTCGGTGCGCTCCGGGTGCGCGGCGACGTCATGGTCCTGCAGGCGCTCCTGTGGCCGGACGAGGTGCGGGAGGCCGACTTCCCGATCATCGAGGACACCGAGGTGAAGATCTCGGACAAGGAGCTCAAGATGTCCTCCTCGCTCGTGGAGAGCCTGTCCTCGGACTTCGAGCCGGAGCAGTTCACGGACGAGTACCAGGAGCAGCTGCGCCAGCTCGTCGAGGCCAAGCTCGCCCAGGGCGACGCCGTGAACACGGAGGAGACCTTCGGCGTCCCGGCCGAGGAGGGCGAGGGTGCCGAGGTCCTGGACCTCATGGAGGCCCTGCGCCGCAGCGTCGAGAACCGCCGCAAGGCGAGCAGGGCGGCGGGGGGAACCGAGGAGAAGAAGCCCGCGGACGACGGCGGCGCCTCGCCTGCCGAGGAGAAGGCGCCTCCCAAGCGGCGTACCCGCAAGACGGGTTAGCGCGCTACCCGAGCCGGACCCGCAGGGGCAGGCCCTTCCACGACCGGAGGGTGTTGTTCAGGTGCCGCTCCGGCGTGCCCGCGAGCTCGATCGCGGAGACCCGTGCAGCCAGCGCGCCCATGACGGCGGCTGCCTCCGCCCGCGCGACGTGCTGGCCGACGCACTGGTGGATCCTACGGCGCGGAGAAGTTTCGTCGCGGTACCGAGGGGTAACAACCGGCTGAGTTCCTCTCCCAAAGAGCTCCTACGGGCTGGTAACCCGTGCAGGACGGGCTGGTAACCCGCAGTGGGTGGAAGGCCGCATCCGGCCCTCCACCCACTCCTGTATCCGCGTGTACAGCCTCAGCACCCCTCGTAGTCGCTGAGCACCTGGACCTTGGCCGCGGAGGCTGAAGAGGCATCGAACGTGTACCCGAGCCACTCCCGCGCGAGGCGCCGGGCGAGCTCGAGCCCCACCACCCGCTGGCCCATCGTGAGGACTTGGCAGTTGTTCGAGAGGACCGAGCGCTCCACCGAGAACGAGTCATGGGCCGTCGCCGCCCGGATCCCGGCGACCTTGTTGGCGGCGATCGCGACTCCGAGGCCGGTCCCGCAGAACAGGAGCGCCCGGTCGGCGCGGCCCTCGCTGATCATCTGCCCGGCCGCGAGGCCGACGTACGGGTACGGGCGGGTGAAGTCCTCGTCCTCTCGGTGCACGCCGATGTCGATGACCTCGGCCACCCGTCCGTCCGCCTCGAGGTCGGCGAGCAGGGCGTCCTTGTAGTCCACCCCCGCCTCGTCCGAACCGATGACGATCCGCAGCCCGCGCGGGGCGGATTCCGTGTTCTGGCCGCTCATGCGGACACCTCTTCCTGGACAGCAGCAACAATGACGGGCCCGAGCGCTGCGAACACCGCTGCGAGGGAGGTCGCCCCCGGGTCCGGCGTGCCCAGGCTCTTCTCCGCGAGGGGCCGCGCACGGCCCTTGAGCGGGCGCAGCCCGGCGGTGGCGGCGGCAGCGGCCTCGGCCGCTCCGCACGCGCGCTCCCACGCCCGCCCCAGCGACTCACCGCGCACGACGGCGCCCCGCAGCTCGGTCTCGAACGGCACCAGGGCGTCGACGAGCGTCTTGTCGCCGGGCTGTGCCCCGCCGAGGGCCGCGATCCGCGCGGCAAACGCCGAGACCCCTGCGGCGATGCCGGCGGCGTCGGGCACATCGAGGTCCCCGATCGACTCGCCCCACGCCCGCAGCCCGGCGCCCCACAGGACCCCGGAGGTCCCGCCGGCCCTGTCGGCCCACGCGTCGCCGGCGGCGGCCAGGACGGACCCGGCGCCGCGCCCCGCGTCGAGGGCCTCGCGCGCCGCGCCGAGGGCCGCGCCGGCCCCTCGCACCATGCCGCGCCCGTGGTCGCCGTCGCCGGCCACCGCGTCCATCGCGCCGAGCTCCGCCTCGAGCTCCTCGAGCCGCGCCGACGCCGCTCCGAGCGCCTCGACGCACGCCGCTGCGTACCCGCGGGAGGCCTCGGACGACGGGGCCGCAGCCTGCACGGTCGGCACCCGAGCAGGCCCGCCGCCGTCGTGCGTCTCCGCAGCAGCGGGGGCCGCGGCGACGGCACCGCGCCGGAACGCCGGCGTCTCGGCGGGGGCGAGCCAGAGTTCCTCGAGCTCCTCGTCGAGCCAGGCCACCGTCAGCGAGACGCCGGCCATGTCCAGGCTCGTCACGAGCTCGCCGACCTCGGGCGCGACGATCTCGTACCCCGCCTCGCGCAGCAGGGGCGCGACCGTGGCCCACAGCACGAACAGCTCCTCGTGCTTTGTGGAGCCGAGCCCGTTGAGGATCACGGCGATGCGGGGCGCGCTGCCGTCAGAGCGTGCATCTGCGGGCGCCTCCGCGAGGACCCCTTCCACGAGGGTGCGGCCGAGCTCGGCGGCGGTGGGCAGCGGGACGTCCCGCAGGCCCGGCTCGCCGTGGATCCCGAGGCCGAGGCCCATGTGCCCCTCGGGCAGCGCGAACAGGGGCGCGTCCGCACCCGGGAACGTGCAGCCCGAGAACGCCGTGCCGAGCGTACGCGTGCGGTCGTTCGCCTTCCGCCCGATCCGCACGACCTCGTCCAGGTCCAGCCGGGCCTCTGCGGCGGCGCCCATGGCCTTGAAGACCACGAAGTCGCCCGCGATCCCTCGCCGGCGCTCGGCCTCGGCTGCGGGCGCGCTCGCGACGTCGTCCGTGACCAGGACGTTCTCGGCCCGGATCCCCTCGGCCGCGAGCCGCTCGGAGGCGAGGCCGAAGTTCATCACGTCTCCGGCGTAGTTGCCGTACGTGAACACGACTCCGGCGCCGGACTCCGCCGCGCGGGCCACGGTGCAGGCCTGCTGGGCCGAGGGCGAGGTGAAGATGTTGCCCACCACGGCCCCGTCGGCGAGGCCCGAGCCGATGAGCCCGGCGAAGGCGGGGTAGTGGCCCGAGCCGCCGCCGGCGAGGACGGCGACCTTCGGCCGTGCCGGTCGGCGACGCCGGACGGCGCCGCCCGGGACCTGGCGGACGAGGTCCGCGTGGACGTCGCAGAACCCGGCGAGGGCCTCGTCGGCGAAGTCCGCGGGATCGTTGGAGATGCGCGTCATGGGAGCTCCTTGGGGGCAGGGTGGGCCGGAACCGGTCAGTGGATGTGGCTGCCGCCGTTGATGTCCATCGTGGTGCCGGTGAGGTAGGCGGCGTCCTCGGAGGACAGGAAGGTGAACAGTGCCGCCACCTCCTCCGTGGTGGCGTTGCGGCCCATGGGGATGCCAGCGTTGATGGCGGCCTCCTGCTCGTCGGTGCTGCCCACGCGGATGTTGGTGTCCACGGCGCCGGGCGTGATGGCGTTGACCGTGACCCCTGTCGGGGCGACCTCGCGGGCGAGGGCCTTGGTGAAGCCGAGGATCGCGGCCTTGGCGGCCGAGTAGGGGACCTTGCCGAACACGCCGCCGCCGCGCTGGGCAGACACGGAGGACATGTTGACGATCCGGCCCCAGCCCGCCTCGATCATGGCCGGCAGGAACGCCTTGGTGACGAGGTAGGTGCCGGTGGCGTTGACGGCCATGACCTTGTTCCAGAGGGCGAGGTCCGTTTCGAGGAACGGCACGGGGGAGGTGATGCCGGCGATGTTCGCGAGGGCGCCCACCACGGGGAGGCGGCCCGCGGCGACCTCGGCGGCGACGGCGGCCTGGGCCGCGGCGACCGAGGCCTCGTCGGCCACGTCCACCTGGTAGCCGAACGCCGGGACGTTGAACTCGTTCGCGATGTCCTGCGCGGTCTTGGCGGACTTCTCGCCGTCGAGGTCCAGGATGACGACGCCCCAGCCCTCGCGGGCGTAGCGGCGGGCGGTGGCGAGGCCGATGCCCTTCTCGGACGTTGCCCCGGTGAGGACGGCGGTGCGCTGGATGCTGGTCATGGTGATTCCTAAGGGTTGGGTGGACGTGGGTTTGGGTGCCAGGTCCTGAAAGTCAGGTCCTGGGGGTCAGATGAGGTCGGTGATGAAGCTCGCGGCCTTGGCGGCTGCCGCGGGTCGCTCGTCGTGGGTGAGGTCGTGGGCTTCGAGCTCGAGCGAGAAGTGCCCGTCGAAGCCGGCCCCGCGCAGGGCGGCGAGGGCCCCGGCGAAGTCCACGGACCCGTTGCCGATGCTCAGGTTGATGTTCCCGGGCGCGGCGTCGCGCAGGTGGACGTGGGCGATGGCGTTCCCCTGGGGGCCGGGGAGCGCGGAGAGCGCTTCGATCGCCGCCTGCGGCTGGCTGCCCGAGGCGACGACGTGGGAGAGGTCCACGACGTGCCGCACCCGGGCGGCGCGGAGCCGGTCGGCGAGGGCGAGGGCACGGTCGAGGGTCCCGCACAGGCGGTAGTAGTGCAGGGACTCGGTCCAGAGTTCGACGCCGAACGCGGCCGCGCGCTCGCCGGCGGCGGCGAGCTGGGCGGCGACGATGTCGAGGTCCTCGTCCAGGGACCGGATCGGCTCCCGGCTCAGCGCCCCGCACGGGAGCACGAGGGCCTCCGCGCCGACCCTCTGCGTGAGGGTGAGCAGGCGGTCGAGGTGGGCCGCCCGCTCCGCCGCGCGGGCGCCGTCGTGCGCCCCGCCGAGAGGGGCGTTGAGGTCCCCGATGTCCCCGTTGACCGAGCGGACGCGCAGGCCCGATCCCACCACGCGGCCCTCTACGTCCCGGATGTCCGCGTCGGTGAGCGCGAATGGCACGTGGTCGCACACGCCGGGCAGGGCGCCCAGGTCGATCTCCTCGAAGCCGAGTCCGGCCATCGTGGCCAGGGCGTCGGCCAGGGGCAGGTGCCGGAAGCTGATCGACGAGCAGCCGAGTCGGTCGTGGAACATCGGTGGTCCTTACGGGAGGGGGTCTGGCGGTGTGATGTCAACCACGGTACGTCCGATAACTGTCGACAGTCAACCTACAAAGTCGACTGTTGACACTGAATGGTGACGTGGCGCACACTGGCATATCATGTCGACTGTCAACAGACGGCGGCACAGTGCAGTTCACACTCGGAAGGAACGCAATGAGCAACGAGGCTCTGGCCATGCGCGGCCCAGTCCACGGCACGAAGGACGCCAAGCGCGTCGCCGTCGGCTCCGCCGTGGGCGCCGTCATCGAGACCTACGACTTCATCGGCTTCGGCACCGCCGCCGCCCTCTACTTCAACCACGCCTTCTTCCCCGGCGCGGACCCGGTCACCGGCACGCTCGCCTCGTTCGCCACGCTGGGCGTCGGCTTCGCGGCCCGCCCCCTCGGCGGGATCGTGGGCGGCCACCTGGGCGACCGGCTCGGCCGCAAGCCCGTGCTCGTCGCCTCGCTCATCATCATGGGCCTCGCGACGTTCGCGATCGGCCTCCTCCCGACCTACGCGGCCGTGGGCGTCCTCGCCCCGGTGCTGCTCGTCGCCGTGCGCATCATCCAGGGCCTCGCGTTCGGGGCGGAGTGGGGCGGCGCGATCCTCATGAGCTACGAGCACGCCCCGTGGCGGCGCAAGGGCGCCGTGACCGGCATCGTCCAGGCCGGCTTCCCCGTGGGCCTGCTGCTGGCCAACCTCGTCTTCCTGTTCAGCGTCCACCTCGGCGACGAGTGGGCATGGCGCATCCCGTTCCTCGCGAGCCTCGCCCTCGTGATCGTCGGCCTCATCATCCGCTCGAAGGTGCCGGAGTCCCCGGTCTTCGAGGACGTCAAGGAGCGCGGCGACATCGCGAAGTCGCCCATCGTCCAGGTGGTCCGCGAGGACTGGCGCAACATCCTGCGCGGCATCGGCCTGCGGATCGCCGAGACGGCCGGCTACGCCGTCTCGATCACGTACATGATCTCCTACATCAACTCGACCAAGCTCGCGGACAAGAACCAGACGCTCATCGCCCTGTGCATCGCCTCCGCGATCGGAATCATCGCCACATGGAAGTGGGGCGCGCTCACGGACAAGGTGGGCCGCCGGCCCGTCTACATCGCCTCCTGCGCGTTCGCCGTCCTGTTCGGCGTGCCGATGTTCCTGCTCGTCAACACCGGACTGTTCCTGTTCATCGTCGCCACGATCGTCATCGCCTACGCGGTGTGCCAGAACTCCCTCGCCGGCGCCCAGGGCGCGTGGTTCCCCGAGCTGTTCCAGGCCAAGACCCGCTCCTCCGGAGCCTCCCTCGCGTACCAGATCTCCGCGATGGTCTCCGGCTTCACCCCGTTCATCACCACGCTCCTCTTCGTGAGCTTCGGTTGGCTCGGACCGGCGCTCCTGTTCAGCGTCTACGGCGCGATCGGCCTGTGGGCCGCCCTCGTGACCCGTGAGACGTGGGGCCGCCGCGAGCGCGAGGCCGCCGAGCGCATCTCCTCAGAGACGCCACTGCCCGAGCGCACCCACGCATGAGCGCCGCCGCGACCACGATCCGGAAGGACACCCCATGAGCCCGAGCACCGCCGTCGAGGCGAGCCGAGGAACCCGGCCGGGCGACGCCGTCGTGCGCCGCCGCGCCGTCGAGGCCGCCGCGCACCGCATCCGCCGCCACGCCCTGTTCATGGGCGAGGTCCAGGGCCAGGGCTATGTGGGCCAGGCCCTCGGCGCCGCGGACATCCTCGCCGCGGTGTACGCGGACCAGCTCCGCTTCCGCCCAGAGGACCCCGAATGGGACGGCCGGGACCGCTTCCTGCTCTCCACCGGGCACTACGCGATCGGCCTCTACGCGGCCCTCGCCGAGGCCGGGACCGTCCCGGTCGAGGAGCTCGAGACCTACGGCTCCGACGGCTCGCGCCTGCCGATGTCCGGCATGTCCACCTACACCCCGGGCATGGAGATCTCGGGCGGCTCGCTCGGGCACGGCCTCACGATCGCCGTCGGTCTCGCCCTCGGGCTGCGGCACCGCGGCAACCCCGCGCGCGTCATCAACTTCCTCTCCGACGGCGAGCTCGACGAGGGCTCCACGTGGGAGGCCGTCATGGGCGCCGCGCACCACCGGCTCGGCCGGCTCACCGCCGTCGTGGATATCAACGCGCTTCAGGCCGACGGCGCCACGGCTGGCGTGCTGCGCACCGAGCCGGTCGCGGAGAAGTGGGCCGCGTGCGGCTGGCGCGTCTTCCGCGTGGACGGGAACGACGTCGGCGCCCTGCTCGGGGCGTTCGACGCCGCCGGGTCGGGGGAGGGGGCCGGCGCACCCGCCGTCGTGCTCTGCGACACCAAGGTGGGCCGCGGCGTGCCGCTGCTCGAGCAGCGTGAGAAGGCGCACTTCATGCGCATCGAGGAGCACGAGTGGGCGATCTGCAACGAGCAGCTCGACGCCGGCTGGGCCGAGCGCCAGGCCGCCTGCGAGCCCAACCGTCAGGAGGAGAAGGCATGAGCGCCGCAGCAGTGGCAACGGGCACGGCGCCGAGGCTCAAGACCTCGGCCATGATCGCCTCGTTCGCAGATCCCGGCCAGCAGACGGCCCCGGCCCCGTTCGGTCACGCCCTGGTCGCGGCCGCCGAGGCGGACCCGCGGATCGTGGGACTGACGGCGGACCTGGGCAAGTACACGGACATGCACATCTTCGCCGAGGCCCACCCGGACCGGTTCTTCCAGATGGGCATGGCCGAGCAGCTGCTGTTCGGCGCGGCCGCGGGCATGGCGGAGGCGGGGCTCGTGCCGTTCGCCTCGACCTACTCGGTCTTTGCGGCCCGGCGGGCGTACGACTTCATCTGCCTCGACATCGCCGAGCCGAACCTCAACGTCAACATCGTGGGCGGCCTCCCGGGCCTTACCACGGGGTACGGGCCCTCGCACCAGGCCACTGAGGACATGGCGATCTTCCGCGGGATGCCCAACCTGACGATCGTGGACCCGTGCGACTCCGTGGACATCGCCCAGGCCGTCCCGCAGCTGGCAGCCTCGGACGGGCCCACCTACCTGCGCCTCCTGCGCGGCAAGGTCCCGACCGTCCTGGACGAGTACGACTACGAGTTCGAGCTCGGAAAGGCCAAGGTGCTGCGCGGCGGGAACGACGTCGTGTTCGTCTCCTCGGGCCTCATGACCATGAGGGCGCTCCAGGCGGCGGCCGAGCTCGAGAAGCACAAGGTGGGGGTCGCCGTCGTGCATGCCCCGACGATCAAGCCGTTCGACGAGGCGACCGTGCTCGCCGAGCTCGCGGGGGACCGGCTCGCGGTGACGCTCGAGAACCACACGGTGGTGGGCGGGCTGTTCGAGACGGTCGCGTCCACGCTGGTCCGGGCTGGCCAGTCCCGGCGCGTGGTGCCGATCGGCCTGCCGGACGAGTTCCTCGACGCGGGCGCGCTGCCCACGCTGCACACGAAGTACGGACTCAGCGTGGACCGCATCGTCGCGAAGGTCCTGGCCGAGCTCGGCTGAGGCCTGCCCGGCCATCTGGGCGGGTGCGGGGTCCGATCCCGCACCCGCCCCGTATCATCAATGTCAACGGCTGCCGGATGACAGTCGACATCGGGAGGAACCATGACAGCGTCACTGCTGGGGCTCGAGAAGAAGAGCCTGCGCGAGCAGGCGCTGTCCGCCCTCCGCCGCGCCATCACGTCCGGCGAGCTCGCCCCGGGCCAGCACCTCGTCGAGACCGAGCTGTCCGAGATGCTCGGCATCTCACGCGGGACCCTGCGGGAGGCGTTGCGCCAGCTCGAGCAGGAGGGCCTCGCCGCGGCCGGGCCGCGCGGCCGGCTGAGCGTGCGGCACCTCGATGCCAAGGAGATCCGGGACATCTTCTCGGTGCGCGGTGCGCTCGAGTCCCTCGCGGCACGCACCCTCATCGAGCAGCCCCGCCGCGCCAAGGCGGTCGGCGAGCTGCGCGACGCGCTCGAGCACATGGACGAGGCCGCAGGACGGTCCCTCGAGGACCGCATCGAGGCCGACCTGGACTTCCACCGGCTCCTGTGCCGGCTCTCGGGCAACGAGACGCTCCTGCACCAGTGGCAGTCGCTCGAGGGCTCGATCCGCATGTCCATCATGTTCGCGGGCCTCGAGCGGGCCACGAGCAACATGAGCGTGGCCCGCCACCGGGAGATCGTCGACGCGATCGAGTCCGGCGACTCCTCGACCGCGCGCGAGACCATCCTGACCCACATGGACGCCGCCTCGGACAACTTGGTCAGCGAGTCCCGGGAGCCCGCGGCAGGCTGAGGCGTGCTGCCGGGGGAAGGTCGAACTCGTCGTCGCTCATCCTCAGGAGGACCCACCCGGCGGCCGCGAAGCCGAAGGCGGTCAGGCCCCAGCCGAGCAGGTCGAGGGGATGGTTGCCCGTCATCGCGCTGATCAGATGGATCGGCTGGGATACGGCGAGAGCCCAGGCAATCCACGCCGGCACCGCGTGAGAGCGCCACAGCGCCATGCCGAGGATGATCGTGCCGATGAGGTGGCCGAAGACGAAGATGCCCACGAGCGCACCAGACTGCGGAAGCTCCTGCACTGCCGAGGATGCGGTGTAGGCGAACCCCGGGTCCACTTTCCCCTGCGCGGCGAGGATAGTGATGATGTTCTGGGCCGACCCCTGTCCCGCGAGGGCGGTGAACCCGGGAACGGCGAGGAACGCGCCGATGGTTGCCAGGACGGGTGCGCGCCTGCGGCTCACCCAGACGGCGGCGATGACGCCAGAGACGGCTGTCGGTGCGAGGAGCACTCCGGTCCACAGGGCCACGGCGTCGAACGTCTGGTGTGCGAGGGAGTGCTCGAACACCGTCCGGGCGTCGTCGAGCGTGTTGTACGGCAGCGCGAACCGGAGCACTGCGATCAGGACGGCCATGACGGGGGCCGTCACCGCGAGGAGCACCCGCCACACCCTGCGCGCATCGAGTCCTGGAACGCCCGCGGCGGTCGTCTGTCCGCGCTGCCCGGTGCCGATCGGGGGAAGGTCGGAGTCCTCGTCCCGCATGCGCCACAGGGCCACTGACGCCCCCGCGAAGCCCAAGCCGGTCGCGGCCCACGTCAGGCCCGCGCCGATGCTGCCGGGAACCAGGGCGTGCGCGACGCCGGAGACGGCCAGGAGGGCGCCCATCCACCGCGGCGCGAGGCGGCTGCGCCACAGCGCGATCCCGAGCACGAGCAGCCCCGCTGCCTGCCCCAGCAGGAATCCCAGCAGGGCGACCATGCCTGCCGGGTGGTCGCCGACGAGCTGGGCCAGCTGAACGGTGGACTGCCGGTCGAGCCCGTCGCGGGCGGCGACATAGAGGACCGGGCGCGTGTCCGCGAGTCCCAGGGCGAGCGAGAACCCGACGAATGTCAGCAGCCCGCCAGCCAGGGTCAGCCGTGGTGCGGCCCTGCGGGTCGCCCAGCACACCGCGATGACCGCGGGAACCGCCGTCACGACCGCGAGGACGCCCATCCAGATCGAGAGGTTCGCCATCCCGAGATGGGCGGCGACGGACGTCAGCTGCTGGTCCGGGGTGTCCCTGGTCGAGCCGGGGGAGGCTCCGATCTCCAGCGCGAGGGCCAGGCCCGGGAGTGGAGCGATGACGGCCAGCGCGCGCCGCCAGAAGGTCCGGAGATCCCAGCCCGGGCCGGACATGGTCCGGGCCGGGGAAACGGCCGCGGAGTCTTCCCTCGATGTCATGATGCCGCCTTCCAGAGGGCTCCCGGGACGGGAGCGCCTGCGTCCAGCGTCCGGCGCGCCGGATGATCCCGCATCGGAGTCCACACTGGTCCGGCCCTCCGTGCCTGCACGGATGGCCCACCGACGCCGCCGAGCCTACGCTGGAGGCGTGTGGCAGGTGCGCAGCCTGGGCTGGGGTGCCACGGCCGCGGCCGTGGCCCTCCTCGCGGGCAGCGTCGTGCTCACGCTCATGACGGGCACCCTCCAGGATGCCCTCATCACGGCGGCCGCGGTCGCGCTGGCAGTGCCGCCGCTGGTGCTCGGATGGTTCGTGATCCGCCGGGCGCAGGCAAACGCCGTCGGCCCCCTTCTGTGCCTCTTCGGTGTGCCGCCCGGGCTCATCGCCCTCACCGGCATCTACTCCGACGCCGTTGCCCACCGCCCTGGCCTGCTGCCCGTCTCGGACCTCGCCGTGACGCTGATGCCGGGCATCTGGATGTGGATCTATGTTCCACCGGCCCTGCTCATGCTGACCTTCCCGACGGGGAGGCTGCTGTCCCCGGCGTGGAAGCGGGTCGTGTGGGCCGTACTGGCGCTTCCGGTGCTCTTCGAGGTCACCGCGGGCCTGAGCCCGGACCCGTTCCCTGCCCCGTTCACGAACAGCTCGCACGTCTTCGGCACGGCGTCGGGCATCTGGACGGTGCCCTACGCGATCCTTGCCTTCGGGCTGCTGTTCGCGTGGCTCGGGGTGCTGGGATCTACCGCCTCGGCGCTGGTCCTGAGATACCGCCGCTCGCGCAGCACGGTCGAGCGCGCCCAGCTGAAGTGGTTTGCGCTGGCCGCGGGAATGCTCCCCACGACTCTCCTGCTGTGCTGGCTGAGCTATCTCGTCCTAGGCGGCCCCGGCCTCGTCGGTATCGGCCTTGCCGCCATGTGGATCGCTGTCCCGGCTGCCACGGCTATCGCAGTGCTGCGGTACCGGCTCTATGACGTCGAGCAGCTCACGAGCGCTGCGCTGACCTACGGGGCGATGACGGCCGGGCTTCTGGTCGTCTACACCGTGGCGGCCGCCGCGGCCGGCGTCGCGGTGGGGGGCGCGTCTCCGCTGGTGGCTGCCGTCTCCACGGCGGTGGCCGCGGTCGTGCTCGCGCCCCTGCGCGGCCGGCTGCGGGCCGCCGTCGACCGCTGGGTGTACCCGGCCCGGACGAGGACGCTCGAGGCCATCGCGCAGCTGACCTCGCAGACGCACTCGGGCACGGGCAGCCCGGAAGGCCTTGAGGCGGCACTGCAGCGCGGTCTCGGCGAGCCGGGGCTGCGCCTCGGCTTCGTCGTGCCCGGACAGGAGGGCCTCATGGGCGTCGGCGGCGCGCCGCTCGCCCCCGCCGCCCCCGAGGTGACGGCAGTCCCGGTGGTCTTGGACCGCGAGACTATCGGATCGATCCGGGGCACCGTGCGCACGAGCCCCGCGCTCCTGCGCGAGGTCGCGGCCGCGTCGGCCCTGCTCGTCGAGGTCACCCGACTCCGGATCGAGGTCCGGCTGGCCCTCCGTGAGGCTGAGGCGAGCCGCCGGCGCCTCCAGCAGGCCGGATACGCTGAACGGGAGCGCCTCGAGCGGGACCTCCACGATGGCGCACAGCAGCGCCTCGTCAGCCTCGGCATGGCCCTGCGGGTCGCCCAGGGCCGCTTGAAAGGGGGCCGCGTCGACGTTGACGGCCTCCTGGACCAGACGGTCGCGGAGCTCGGTACTGCCGTCGCCGAGCTGCGCGCCCTCGCCCACGGACTCAGGCCCAGTTGCCTCGACGACGGCCTCGGCCCAGCACTGGCCAGCCTCACCCGCTCGTCGCCGATCCCGATCGCCATCGACGTCCGTGCCGGCGACCTTCCCGACGACGTCACCACCACCGCCTACTTCGTGATCGCCGAAGCCGTCGCGAACGCCGTCAAGCACGCGAGCCCCGAACGGATCGGGGTCGAAGTGGCACGGGATGCCGCTGTCCTCACCGTCCGGGTCTCCGATGACGGGCGCGGGGGCGCCAAGGCGGACGGTGCCGGGCTCTCCGGGGTCGCCGACCGCGTTGCCGCGGCCGGGGGGACCCTGCGCATCCACAGCCCGGCCCTCGCCGGGACCCTCGTCGAGGCGGTGCTGCCTTGCGCGTCGTGATCGGTGAGGACTCGGCCCTCTTCAGGGAGGGCCTCGCGAGCCTGCTCGCGGACCGCGGCCTCGACGTCGCGGCGAAGGCCGTCGACGCGCCGTCGCTCGAGGCCGCCGTCGAGGCCACGCCATGCGACGTCGTGATCGTGGACGTCCGCATGCCGCCCAACGGGACGGACGACGGCGCGCGGGCGGCAAAGCGCATCCGCTCGCGTCATCCCCAGCTCGGCATCCTGCTGCTCTCCCAGCACATCGAGACGCTGCATTCGGTGGACCTCGTGGCCGGAGGCCGCTTCGGCTACCTGCTCAAGGACCGCGTGCTGGACGTCGAGGAGTTCCTCGACGCCCTGCACAGGGTGGCCCGAGGAGGAACCGCCCTGGACGCGGAGGTGGTCTCCCGGCTCATCGCCGGGCGCCACGCGACGGACCCTCTCGCACGGCTGACCCCCCGCGAGCTCGAGGTGCTCTCCCTGATGGCCGAGGGCCTCACCAACGGGGCCATTGCCCGAAGGCTCTGGCTCACCGCCCGCACGGTCGAGACCCACGTGGCCAACATCCTGGCCAAGCTGGGGCTCTCCGGCGGGGGAGAAGACGAGCACCGCCGCGTGCTCGCCGTCCTCGCCTATCTACGGGCGCGCGCCCTCAACACGCCCCCGGAGCGGAGCGGCGTCTAGCCCCGCACGCTGCACTGTGCTCCGGCGCGCGGCGCCAGCGATGGGCCCCGGCTGGTGCCTGCGGTTGTGACGTGGGGCGGGATAATGGGCGGATGCCGAAGATCTCCGCCCCCTCCGTGCCTGAGCACCGCGAGGCCCAGCGCGCCGCGCTCCTCGCGGCGGCCGAGGCGATCCTCCTGCAGGACGGAGTCGGAGGGGTGAACGCGCGGAGCGTGACGGAGCGGGCCGGGCTGGCCAGATCGAGCTTCTACGACTACTTCCCCTCCAAGAGCGAGCTGCTCGTGGCCGTCGCGACCAAGGCGTTCGAGCTGTGGCGCGAGGAGATCGAGGCCGAGCTGGCGCGCTGGGCGCCGGGGACCGAGCGGCTCAGGGCCTACATCGCCACGACACTGCGGATGACCGCGGACGGCAAGCATGACCTCGCCGCCGCACTCCAGCAGGCCGAGCTCACCCCCAGCCGTCACGAGGACATCCGCGCCCTCCACGACGCGCTGTTCAGGCCGCTGACCACGACGCTTGCCGAGATGGGCCTCTCCGACACCCATGCATGGGCGGCGCTCATCGAGGGCGTCCTCAACGGTGCGGTCAAGCTCATCGAGCACGGACTCGGCCATGTCGAGGTCGCCGCGCGGGTGCAGCGGTTGGTCCTCGAGGGGCTGCCGCGCTGACGTCGCGGACGCATCAGGAGAAGTAGCTCCCGATTTGGCATTTCCCATGATGTCGACATAGTGTCGTAATCATTCCGACAGTGTGTCGGCAACCTCATCCCCAAGGACTCGCCATGTTCCTCGCGCTGCGCGAACTCAGATTCGCCCGCGGCCGGTTCACGCTCATGGGTGCCGTGATCGCGCTGATCGCCGTGCTCGTCGTGCTGCTCTCCGGTCTGTCCTCCGGCCTCGTCAACGACGGCGTCTCGGGCCTCAAGGCCATGCCTGCAAATGCCTTCGCCTTCGACAAGGGCACCATCACCGACAACGCCTTCAGCCGCTCCCTCGTCGACGCCAAGCAGCTCGACACGTGGAAGGCGGCCCCCGGTGTGGCCAGCGCCGAGCCGATGGGCGTCAGCATCGTCAACGGGACCACCGACTCCGGCAAGCAGGTCGACCTGACCCTCTTCGGCATCGAGCCGGCGGGTTCCTCGCGCCCGCCGTGGCCAGCGGCTCGGGGCTGGGCTCCCCGGACGGCATTGTCGTCTCGGAGACGGCCAAGACCGCCGGCGTAGAACTCGGCACCAAGGTCGCCCTCGACCGGATCGGCACCACCCTGACGGTCGTCGGGTTCACGGACGGGCAGGCCACGTTCGGCCACGTCGACGTCGCCTGCCTTCCGATCGGAACGTGGCGACTCCTCGCCTCCAACACGGCGAAGCCCGGCACACCGACGCAGGCGCAGATCGACGGCGCGAACTACGCCTACTCGAGCGTCGTGGCCCTCCGCGCGGCCGACGGCGCGTCCCCCGACTACGCGGGCTTCGACGCCACCGCGGGGACCATGACCATGACGAAGGCAAAGGCCTTCAATGCCTCTCCCGGCTACGAGGCCGAGACCATGACGCTGAGCATGATCCAGGTGTTCCTCTACGCGATCTGCGCCCTCGTGGTCGGCGCGTTCTTCACGGTCTGGACCATCCAGCGCACCCATGAGCTCGCCGTCCTCCGCGCCATGGGCGCGTCCGCACGCTACCTCCTGCGGGACGGCCTCGCCCAGGCTGCGATCCTGCTCGTCGGCTTCACCGCCGTCGGTGTCGGGGTGGGCGTCGGCTTCGGGGCCATGATCCCGGATGCCGTCCCGTTCTCCCTCGAGGCCGAGCCGATCGCGCTCGCCGCGGCCCTCACCCTCGTCCTCGGGCTCCTCGGCGCAGGCGTGGCCATCCTGCGCATCGCCCGAATCGACCCGATCAACGCCCTCGGATGAACCCGATGACCCCCTCAGCCCCAGCCGCCGTGCCGGCCCTCGAGATCGTGGATGCCGTGCTCGAGCTCGGCGACGGCGACGCCACGGTCCGCGCGCTCGACGCCGTCTCCCTCACCGTCCAGCCCGGCGAGTTCACCGCCATCGTGGGACCCTCGGGCTCCGGAAAGTCCTCGCTGCTCGCGGTGGCGGGCCTGCTCGGGAAGCCGACGAGCGGCGTCGTGCGCGTCCACGGCACCGACGTGACTGCCCTCGGGAAGAGCGCGGCCGCGAAGTTCCGGCGCGAGAACATCGGCTTCGTGTTCCAGTCGGGCAACCTCATCCCCGCGCTCACCGCCGCGGACCAGCTGCGGCTCGCGGCGAGGCTCGCCGGACGGCGGGGCCTCGACCCGCGGCCGCTGCTCGAGGCGGTCGGAATGGGCCAGCGCGCAGGGCACCGCCCGGGTCAGCTCTCCGGCGGCGAGCGGCAGCGCGTCGGCATCGCGCGGGCCCTCGTGAACGCCCCCTCGCTCCTCCTCGTGGACGAGCCCACGGCGGCTCTCGACCGCCGGCGGAGCCACGAGGTCGTCGCCCTCCTCGCGGAGCAGGCGCACGCAGCGGGCGTCGCGGTGGTCATGGTCACCCACGACCACGACGTCCTGGAGCACTGCGACCGCGTCCTCGAGATGACGGACGGGCGGCTCGCGGAGGCCTCGCTGACGGTGTGACACCGTGTGACGGGCGGCGGCGGACGCGCACGACGGCGGCGACTCGCCTCGTGCGCTCAGCCGAGGGAAACGGCGCCGCTCACCCACAGGACGCCGGCGATCACGAGCCACACGCCCAACGCAAACGGCAGGCCCGTGGTCATGGGGCACAGACTAGGGCCACCGGCCCGTTGCGGGTAGGGCCCGAGGGGCCCTTCGGGAGGTCAGCCGGTCTCCGTCCCCGCCCGGCCCGCTGTGCGGCGCGCTCGGGACCGCCCCACGAAGTGGTCCATGCCCTTGTTGATGCCGAAGAAGTCGGCCACGCGGTCGAACGCGCGGGTCGGCAGGAAGCGCATGAGCGGCACGAGCCGGGCGAAGGGCGGCAGGATGATCTGCTCACGGCCGGACTCGATCCCGTCGACGACCTTGAGCGCCACGTCGTGCTCCTCGAGGATCGGCAGGAGTGCGGGGAACCTCGTCTCGACCCCCTCGAACATGCCCGTGTTGATGTAGTACGGGCACACCACGAGCGTGCCCACGTCGTGCCCGTCCGCGCGCAGCTCCGCGCGCAGCGACTCGGTGAAGCCGAGCGCGCCGAACTTGCTCGCGGAGTAGTCGGTCTGACGCGCGACGCCGATCAGCGCCGCCGCGCTCGCGATGGTCACCACGGTGCCGCCCCGCCGTGCGATCATGCCGGGCAGGAACGCGCGGGTGACCCAGTACAGCGCGAGGGTGTTGACCTCGAGCGTGCGGCGCAGCGCCTCCTCGCTCGCCTCGAGCAGCGGCTTCCCGGACACCACGCCGGCGTTGTTCACGATCACGTCCACGTCCCCCGTCTGCCGTGCCGTCTCGCGGACCTGGTCCGCGTTCGTCACGTCCACGGCGTACGAGCTGGCGAGGCCCCCGGCGGCGACGATCTCAGCGGCCGCCGCCGCGGCGCCGTCGTCCGAGAGGTCCCAGATGACCACCTCGGCGCCGCGCCGGGCGGCCTCCAGTGCCATGAGCCGGCCGATGCCGGACGCGCCGCCGGTGATCAGGATGCGGGCGCCATGCAGGCGGGTTCCTCGGTACATGTGATGCAGGTTACCAGTGAGTAGCGTTGACGTGCGGAAAGTTCCGCCACTCCGGCCGAGAGCTTTGTGGCCGGCGCTGGATCTCGGCCAGCCCGAGCGCACCGGCATCGAGGTCTGCCGCGAGGTCAACGCCACGGTCCCGCACATCCCATGCCTCCTGCACGCGGTGACCGACGACGCGGAGGCCAGGCGCCGGGGCCTGGCGGTCTGGGACCTGCAATCGAGTCCGAGGACTCTGGCGGAGCGTCCCCGGAACGCGGCACAGTGGCGGCATGAGCGTGGAGGACGCGGCTGAGCCGCTCGTGCACATCCAGGACTTCCGCATGGAGTTCGGGGACACCACCGTGATCCGGGACCTGTCCTTCGACGTCCGGGCCGGCGAGACCTTCGGGTTCCTGGGTAGCAACGGCTCCGGGAAGACCACCACCTTGCGCGCGCTGCTCGGGATCTACCAGCCCACGGCCGGCACGCTCCATATCGGCGGACGGGTGTTCGCCCCGCAGAACGGGACCAGGCTCGGATACCTGCCGGAGGAACGCGGTCTCTACAAGAAGGAGTCAGTCCTCGACGTCATGGTCTACTTCGGCCGGCTCAAGGGGCTCGCGAAGGCCAGGGCGAAGGCCTGGTCGCTGGACTACCTGGACCGGGTCGATCTGGCTGCCAGGGCAGGCGTCAGGCTGGACAAGCTCTCGAGCGGACAGCAGCAGAAGGTCCAGCTGGGCGTGACCATCATGAACGAACCCGAGCTGCTGATCCTGGACGAGCCGACCAAGGGCTTCGACCCCGTGAACCGGCGGCTCCTCATGGACATCATCGAGGAGCACAAGCGCTCCGGGGCCACGGTCGTCATGGTGACCCACCAGATGGAGGAGGTCGAGCGGCTCTGCGACCGGGTGGTCCTCCTCAAGGACGGCACGGCCCGGGCCTACGGGACGGTCCACGAGGTCCAGGAGCAGTTCGGCGGCACTGTCTACCGGGTCAGCTACGAGGGCGAGCTGCCCCCGTCCGCCCTGTACGAGGTGGTGACCGCGACCGGCTCCTACGCGGAGCTCTCGCCGCGCTCCGGCGGCGACGAGGCGATGGTCCTCCGCGAGCTGGTCAAGGCAGGGGTCGGCGTCCGTTCCTTCACGGCGGCGAGGACGTCCCTGGACGAGATCTTCATCAAGATCTACGGCGAGCCCCACGGAACGGCGAACGGATAGGACCATGGCGCACCACAACCTCGGCACGGTGGTCGGCTTCGAATTCACCCGCACGATCAAGAAGGGCAGGTTCTGGATCGCGACCCTGTCCATCCCGGTGATCACGGCCGTGGTCTTCCTCCTCATCTACGTCAGCAACTCCACGA
The DNA here is from genome assembly GCF_020886775.1 of Sinomonas cyclohexanicum. Taxonomy (GTDB): domain Bacteria; phylum Actinomycetota; class Actinomycetes; order Actinomycetales; family Micrococcaceae; genus Sinomonas; species Sinomonas cyclohexanicum. Next base: position 3,707,200 of record NZ_AP024525.1, on the reverse strand, counting down.
CGAGCGCGAGCGCGGACGCCCAGAAGACGGCCACCATCTCCTTCACCTACACCGACGAGTCAGGGCTCATCCCCGACGCGCTTGCCGCCGCGCTGGGCGGCCGGAAGGCCAGCAGCCCGGACCGGGCCCTGCAGGACGTGAAGGAGGGCGCCTCGGACGCGTACTTCGCCTACCCGGCCGACCCGGCCAGCCAGCCGGTCAGGGTCTACGGGGCGGACCGGGGGATCTTCGAGAACGGCAAGTACGACGCCGTCGCACGGCAGGTCCTCATGACGGCGGCGCAGGCCAAGATCGGCTCGGCCCCGCTGACCGCCGCGGCCAGCGGGTCGATCAAGATCGACTCCGTCACCTTCAAGGATGGGCAGGAGACCGGCGGGATCGGGGCCGTGGTGCCGCCGCTGCTCTTCCTGGTGATCTTCTACGTCTCGATCATCCTTCTCTCCAACCAGATGCTCAACAGCACCCTCGAGGAGAAGGAGAACCGCGTCACCGAGATGATCCTGACCACCCTCAACCCCACCACGCTCATCGTGGGCAAGGTCATCGCCCTCTTCATGGTCGGGCTCCTGCAGATGGCCGTCTTCATCAGCCCGATCGTCGTGGCCTATGTCTTCTTCCACGACAGGCTGGCCCTCCCCGACCTCGACCTCACGCACATGGTCTTCGAGCCGGGGGCCATGGTGGTCGGCGCGCTACTGCTCCTGGGCGGGTTCACGGTCTTCACGGGCCTGCTCGTCGCGATCGGTGCGGTCATGCCCACGGCGAAGGATGCCGGCGCGCTCTTCGGAACCGTCATGGCGCTCATCTTCGTGCCCCTCTACACGGTCAGCCTCATCGTGTCCGATCCGCATGCGCCGATCGTGCAGGTGTTCACGTACTTCCCGCTCTCCGCCCCCATCACGGCGATGCTCCGCAACGGCTTCGGAACCCTCAGCCCGCTCGAGGCCACGGCGGTCATCGCCGAGCTCTTCGTGGTGGGATTCCTCGTGCTGCGCTTGGCTGTCCACCTCTTCCGCTACGGATCCATCCAGTACGGCAGGAGGCTCTCGATCACGGATGCGCTCCGCCGTCGCGCCCCCGCGAGCGGAGCCGTCAGCGGAACCGATTGAGGAGGCGCGTGGCCCGGGTGAACAGGTTGGCGAATGTCTCGTTGCCCATCCCGGTCCAGGGTGCGATCGGCAGCGCGTGCTGCACTGAGACGGTCTGGGACTCGGTGTACTTCAGGAGGCCCTCGGAGCCGTGCCGGCGTCCCAGCCCGGACTCCTTCCAGCCGCCCATCGGCGCCGAGTGGGAGGCCCATGCGGCGGCGTAGCCCTCGTTGACGTTCACTGTTCCGGCCTCGATGCGGGAGCCGAGTGCCCGGCCGCGCGACGCCGCGGTCCACACGCTCGCGTTGAGCCCGAGGGTGCTGTCGTTGGCCCGGGCGATCGCCTCCTCCTCCGTCCGGACGGGATAGATGGCTACCACGGGGCCGAACGTCTCGGACCGCACGAGGTCCGCCGTCTCCGGGACGTCGGTGAGGACGGTCGGCGCGAAGAAGCTCGGGCCGAGGTCTGGCCGGGCGGTGCCGCCCGCGAGGACGCGGGCGCCCTTGCCGACCGCGTCGTCGAGGTGGGCCTGGACCTTGGCCAGCTGCGCGGGCGAGATGAGCGAGCCCATGTCGGCGTCCCACGAGGCCCCCGCCGCGACGCGGATCCGAGAGACCTCGGCTAGGAACGCCTCGGTGAAGCGCGAGCGGACGGCCTCGTGCACATAGATCCGCTCGGGGCCCACGCACAGCTGCCCCGCGTTGGCGAAGCAGGCCCGGGCGGCGCCGGCGGCGGCCGCGCGGATGTCCGCATCGGGCAGGACGATGAGCGGGTTCTTCCCGCCGAGCTCGGCGGAGAACCCGATGAGCCGCCCGGCGGCGCGCTGCGCGACGGCCCGTCCGGTCGCCGTCGAGCCCGTGAACATCACGAAGTCCACCGTGTCGACCAGCTGCGGCCCCACCACGGCGCCCGGCCCGAGCACCACTTGCGCGAGCCCTTCGGGCAGCCCTGCCTCGCGGAGCAGGTCGAGGACCAGGAGGCCCGAGTACGGGGTCTGGTGGTCCGGCTTGATGACCACCGCGTTGCCCGCGAGCAGTGCGGGGAGGGAGTCGCTGGCCACGAGCGTGAACGGGTAGTTCCACGGCGTGATGACTCCGACCACGCCCTTGGCGTGCCGCAGCTCGGTGGTCTGGGTCAGGAGCGGGAACGTGCCCACGTGACGGCGCGGGCGCAGCAGCCCCGGCGCCGTGTGCGCGTAGTGCGAGGCCGTCATCGAGGCGTCCATGACCTCCTCGAGCGCGGCGAGGCGGGACTTGCCTGTCTCAGCCTGGATGACGTCGAGGATCTGGTCGCGCCGGTCCAGGACGAGCTTCGCGAACCGGCGGGCGACGGCGGCCCTCGCCCTCGCGGGCGTCCCCGCCCAGCGCTTCTGCGCCCCGCGGGCGCGACGCACCGCCGCCTCGACCTCGCCCTCCGCCACCTGGCGCACGACTCCGAGCGCCCGCCCGTCAAACGGGGAGGTCACCTCGAGCGCGGCACCGGTACCGGTGGCCAGTGTGGCGAGGCGCTCGAACGGCGGGGCCCCGGGGGCGGTGGTTCCGGACGCGGAGGTTCCGGACGCGGCGATGCGGATGGTCATGGCATCGAGTGTGCCATTGTTACCTGTCAGTAGCGAGAGGTGTCCGCGGTGTCGCGGCGCTGCTCACGGCTGCCGCGTTGCAGGCGGCGGCCGTGAGCAGGAATCGCGGCGCTGTGCGGGCTGGCCTCAGTGGTGGGCCGGCCTCGTGAGGTGGGCGCGCGCCGTCGTGCGTCCGAGGATGAGGCCCAGGGCCAGCATCCCGACGCCCAGCAGAAGGTGCAGAACGTTGTCTGCGTCGTTGAGCGGGACGAAGTTCCCGCCCGAGGCACCGTCGAACACGAGCCCGTACACGAACAGCACGAGGTAGATCGCCCCGCCCCAGGTCAGGTACCCCTTGGCGGCGGACGCCGAGGCGCCGAGCGCGAGCCCCGCGACCCCGAACAGCAGGTGGACCACGTTGTGCAGCACCGAGACCTGGAACAGGCCGAGCAGGTACGCGTCGGAGCCGTGGCCGGCGAATCCGATCCCCGAGCCGGTCGTGATGCCGGGGATGAAGCCGAGCACCCCGACGAGCAGGAACACCGCCCCCACCACGGTCGCGGTGAGCTGGACGGCGGTGCGGCGGTGCGAGAGGACTGAGCTGGACATGGGATCTCCTTCAGGTCCGACGCCTTGGTGCGCCGGTGCGGGCCTTCCGCACTGACACTTCGGAGCGCCGCGCCGCCCGGATTGCCCGGGTGTGCGGGCGGCCGGCTCAGCAGCTCAGGAGAAGGACTCGACCACGAGCGGATCGGTGGTGGGCCGCGGCGAGCCACCCGATGGCTCGACGGTCACCCCGAGGGCCGCGGCCGCGCCGATCCCGCCCGCGAGCTCGTTCCACGTGGTTCCCGTGCCCGCAACGAGTCCTGCGGGCGTCATGGACCCGGACGTGTCCCCGAGCCAGAGCTCGTAGACGTGCCCGGCGGGCGGCTGGGGGAGGCCGATGGTCATGACCCCGGCCAGCGCGTCCTGCCGCGAGTGCGCGATGAGCAGGGTCCCGCCGCCGGGCACGGAGACCTCCTGGATCCTCGCGTCCGGTGCCGCGAGGATGCGGCCCATGACGGCGCCGGGCGCGTCGGAGGCCTGGGCGAGCTGGCGGACGGCGTCGTCGCGCTGCCGCTGCGCGCTGACGGCCCACGTGCCGGTCGCGGCGGCGGCCACGAGCAGGACGGCGGCGGCGGCGGCGAGCCACTTGGTCGGGGCGGTCCAGAGCGCACGACGGCGCCGCTCGCCCAGGTCGGTGACCGTCGCCTCGGGCGCCGGTGACCCCTCAGCGTGGGGATGTGACCCCTCAGCGTGGGGATGTGACCCCTCAGCGTGGGGAGGTGGGACCGCGTCGAGCTGCGGGGTGACCGCGATCTGGGCCATGAGGCGGGCCTTGAGGTCCGGCGGGGGTGCCACCGGCGTAGTGCCGGCGGCGAGCAGCGCGGCGGTCTCGGACAGCTCGCGGGCCTCCTCCGCGGTGGGGTCGCCGAAGGCGAGGGTGCGCTCGAAGAGCCGGCGCTCGTCGTCGTCGAGCGCATTGAGGGCGTAGGCACCGGTCAGCAGGTGCAGCTGATCATCCATGGCTCACTCCCAACACGTCTCTCAGGCGGATCATCCCGTCGCGGATTCTGGTCTTCACGGTGCCCAGGGGCAGGCCCAGGGTCTCGGCGACCTCGCCGTAGGTGTAGCCGCCGTAGTAGGCGAGTCGGATGGCCTGCCGCTGCACCTCGGTCAGCGACTCGAGCGCCCTGTTGACCCGTTCGCTCTCGAGGGCCACCTCGACGGTGTGCTCCACGTCGTCGTAGCTCTCCTGATACTCACGGATGCCCTCGCGGAGATCCCGGTCGGCGGCCGCCTGGGCGGCGCGGACCCGGTCCACGGCCCGGCGGTGCGCCATGACCGTGATCCAGGCGCGGGCGCGGCCCCGGTCCGCGTCGAACCGCTTGGCCTGCTGCCAGACGTCGAGGAACACCTCCTGGGTGACCTCTTCGGACTGGGCCGGATCGCGGACCACGCGCAGTACAAGGCCGTGGACCAGCGGGGCGAGGGCATCGTAGAGGTGCCCGAAAGCGTCCTGGTCGCCGCGGGCCACGCGCGCCATGAGCTCGTCGAGGTCCGGTGCGGGTGTGCCGCCGCTCTGGTCGGGCATGTAGACCACTGTCTCACGTCCGCGCATGCTCCTCCTGACCGTTTGCTCTCATGTCCCGGGCACGGCCGCGGCGGGCCGGGCACTCAGGGCGCCGGCCCGCCGTCGTGCGTCGACTGGTCCTCGCGGACCCGCCTACTTCGCGGGCGGCATGAGCACCGTGTCCACGAGGTAGACCGTCGCGTTGGCGGTGCGGACGCCGCCGCAGATCACGTTCGCGCCGTTGACCTGCAGGCTGTTGCCGGAACCGGTGACCGTCACGTCCTGGCCCTCGACCGTCTTGTGCGTGCCCGCGATCGAGGCGGGCTCGATCTGGCCGGGGACCACGTGGTAGGTGAGGATCTTGCTCAGCGTGGCGTCGTCGGTCTTGAGCGAGTCGATCGTGGCCGGGTCGATCTTCGCGAACGCGGAGTCCACGGGGGCGAAGACGGTGAACTGGCTCGAGTCGAGCGTGTCGACGAGGTTGACCTTGGGGTTGAGCTTGCCCGAGACCGCAGCCGTGAGCGTGGTCAGGAGCGGATTGTTGGACGCCGCGACCGCGACCGGGTCCGCGCTCATGCCCTGCACCGACCCCGGCCCGGACGGGTTGGCCTTCGCGTAGTCCGCGCAGCCCGGCCCCACGAGGTTCGCGGCGGGGTCCATCGAGGACATCGCGGAGGAGCTTGCGCCCATGGAGCCGCTCGCGCTGGGCGCCATGCTTGCCGCGGCGCTCGGGGCTGCGGACGACGGCGAGTCCCCTGCCGCCGTCGTCGACCCGCCGCAGGCGGTGAGGCCGAGCGCGGAGACGGCCGCGAGCGCGGCGAGGCCAGCGACGGCGGGGGTGCGATGGATGGTCTTCATGGCTTCACTCCTCGATTCAGGGCGGTCCGTCGAGTGCCCGACGGGTCATTGCACAGGTTCTTCGGAGCCGCGTCGGGATCGGATTGGACCCCACGCCGGGATGCTCGCGTGAGCCGTTCCCTGCCCGCCCGCGCGCGGGTATGAAGGAGGCATGGACACCGAACGGGATCGCCTCGCGGGACGTGTGGCGGTCGTGACCGGATCGACCCGTGGACTCGGCCTCGCCATGGCGGGCGTGCTCGGACGGCACGGCGCCACGGTGGTGATCGCCTCGAGGTCGGCCGAGCATGTCGAGGACGCGCTCCGGCGGCTCCGCGCGGAGGGGATCGAGGCCTCCGGACGCCCGTGCGACACAGGCGAGATGGCCGACGTCGAGGCCCTGCGCGACGAGGCGCTCCGGCGCGGCACGCTCGACATCTGGGTCAACAACGCCGGGATCTCCGGCGTCTACGGCCCCACCGCGTCCACCCCCGTCGAGGACTTCACGCGCGTGGTCCGCACCAACATCCTCGGCACCTTCCACGGGTCGCGCACGGCCCTGCCCGTATTCCTCGCGCAGGGCCACGGCGACCTCGTCAACGTCTATGGACAGGGCGACCGGGGACCGGTCGCCCTCCAGAACGCCTATGCCTCGAGCAAGCGATGGGTGCGCCAGTTCACCGAGACGCTGCGGCTCGAGACCAAGGGCACCGGGGTCCGCGTGCACGGCATGAACCCGGGCCTCGTCCTCACGGACCTGCTCGGTCGCGTCACCTCCCAGCGCGGCTACGAGCAGCGACTCGGCGGGCTCCAGGTGGTGGCCGGCCTGTGGGGACAGACCCCGGACGACGCCGCCCGCCCCCTGATCGGTCTCGTCACCGCCGACGCGGCGGAGTTCCGCGGCCTGGGGGGCCTGACGCTCGTGACCCGTGGTGTGCGCAACGTGCTCGCCGGGCGCCTCCGCAGGTCGCGCCGCATGCCCATGGACGTCACCGTCGTGGAGCCGGACTCCCCGCGCTGAAACCTGGGCCACGGCGGGGGAACAGCGCGACGTGAGCCCCTGGGGGCAATCCGCGGTCCTGCACCGCCCCGAACAGGGACCATGGGCGAAAACATCCTCATCGGCTTCCTTGGCGGGCTCATCACCGGCATCTCACCGTGCATCCTTCCGGTCCTCCCCGTGATCTTCTTCTCCGGCGGACTGGACAGCGCGCGGCGCGGGGCGCCGTCGTCCCGCGAGGCTTCGCGCTGGCGGCCGTACCAGGTGATCGCCGGGCTCGTCCTGAGCTTCAGCGCGGTCACGCTGCTGGGCTCGCTGGCCCTCTCCGCGCTGGGGCTTCCCCAGGACGTCCTGCGCTGGGCCGGCATCGCCGTGCTCGCGGCGGTGGGGACCGGCCTCATGGTGCCGAAGGTCGAGGAGTGGCTCGAGAAGCCGTTCTCGTGGATCCCGCAGCGTCGGGTCGACGCGCGTCGCGGCGGTTTCGGGCTGGGGATCGCGCTCGGCGCGGTGTTCGTCCCCTGCGCGGGGCCGGTCCTCGCGGCGATCGTGGTCTCCGGAGCCACGGGCCGGATCGGGCCCGAATCGGTGGCCCTCACGCTCTCGTTCGCGGCAGGCGTCGCCGTGCCGCTGCTCGTTTTCGCCCTCGCCGGCCGCGGCCTGGCGGAGCGGCTCAAGGCGTTCCGGCACCGCCAGCGCGGCATCCGGATCACGGCGGGCGTGCTCATGATCGCCCTCGCGGCGGGACTCGCGCTGGACCTCCCGGCCGCGCTCCAGCGGCTCCTCCCCGACTACACGGCGTCCCTCCAGGACCGGCTGCGCCCTCATGCCGGCACGCCGCTGGACCTCGGGGGCCTCGTCACCGACGAGAACCGGCAACTGGCGAACTGCACCCAGGGCGCCACCGGGCTGCAGGACTGCGGGCCCGCGCCCGCGCTGCGCGGCGCGACGGCCTGGATCGGCTCGGACCCGCTCACGCTCGCGGATCTCCGCGGCCGCGTGGTGCTGATCGACTTCTGGGCATACTCATGCATCAACTGCCAGCGGTCCCTGCCGCACATCGTGGCGCTCAACGACGCGTACAAGGCCGATGGCCTCACGGTGATCGGCGTCCACACGCCGGAGTACGCGTTCGAGCGCGAGCAGCGCAACGTCGAGGCGGGGATCAAGGACCACGGGATCGACTACCCCGTGGTCATGGACAACGCCTACTCGACCTGGTCCGCGTACCGGAACCGCTTCTGGCCTGCCCAGTACCTCATCGATGCCGCCGGGAACGTGCGCCACATCCAGCAGGGCGAGGGCGGCTACCAGACCACCGAGGCCCTCGTCAGGCAGCTCCTCGCCGACGCGCACCCTGGCCTGGCCCTCCCGGCGCCCGTCGAGACCGCCGGGTCGGCCCCTGCCGCCGGCACGACCCCGGAGACGTTCCTCGGCGTTGCCAAGCAGGTCAACTACGCAGGCGTGGGCAGCTACCGCTCCGGAGCCGGCACTTTCTCGTATCCGGCGCAGCAGCCCGCGGACTCCTTCGCGCTCTCCGGGCCCTGGACCCTGGGCGCCCAGAGCATCACCGCTGGGGCCGCAGCCTCAGTCCGGCTGAACTTCAGAGCGGCCCAGGTCCAGGCCGTGGCCGAGGGGACCGGCACCCTCACGGTGCGCGGGCCGGACGGCGAGAAGACGGTGCATGTCGGCGGGACACCACGCTCCTACGTGCTCCTCGAGGGTGCCACGCAGCCGTCGGGGACCCTTGAGATCACCGCGAGCCCCGGCGTCGTGCTCTATTCGTTCACGTTCGGATGAGCGCCCGGCCCACGGTGGAGAGGTGCTCAGACCTCGAGGCACCAGTCGATCTGGATGGTGGCGCCGCGGTCGAGGTACGGGTGGTCCGCGAGGAGCGCTCGCGCGTCCGCGAGTGACTTCGCCTCGATGATCGAGAAGCCCGAGATCTCGGTATGCGGGGCGGGCGCGCCCTTGGCCAGCTGGCCCGCGAGGTAGACGGGGGCGCCCGGGTCCACGAGGGCGTCCCCGAGGGCGGTATCGGCCCACGCATGGAAGGCGGCGCGGTTGGCGGCGACCACCTCCGGGGAGGGGTGGGGCATGTCGTGGTAGGTGACGAGGAAACGGGCCATGGGGAGACGTCCTTCCGGTGTGCGTGCCGTCACACTATCGCAGCCTCGTCGCGCAGGGCGGCGGCGTGCGTGGGCTGGGCGGCGCGGGCGCGGGCGCAGGCGCCGCCCTCGTGGACTCCGGCCGGCCTAGTGGACGGCGCTGTTCGCGTTGACCCGGCCGTACGCCCAGGAGGACCCGGTGCCGGAGATCCTGTCTGCGGTGGATTCGACCTTCGCGCGGACGGAGGCGTTCGTGGCGCCGGGATGCGAGCTCCACGCCAGCGCCGCGGTGGCGGCGACGATCGGAGAAGCCATCGAGGTGCCGCTGCCGATGTCGTAGCTCTCCGAACGGTTGTAGGTCGTCTGCAGAGCGAACGGGTGGTTCGGGAAGGTCGAGTAGACGCTGACTCCGGGAGCCGCGAGGTCCACCCACTTGCCGTAGGTCGAGAAGGATGCCTTGGCGTCGTTGTTGTCGGTCGCCGCGACGGAGATGACGTTGGTGTAGGCGGCCGGGTACATCTTAGCCTGGTTGCCGGAGTTGCCCGCCGCGGCGACGATGACCGCCCCGTGGTTCCACGCATTGTTCACGGCGGTCTCGAGGGTGCGGGAGGAGACGCGCATCGCGAGGCTCATGTTGATGACCTTCGCGCCGTTGGCCACGGCCCAGTCGATGCCCTTGGCAATGGCCGAGGAGGAGCCGTAGCCGTTGTCGTCGAGGACCTTGCCGTCGAGGATCGTGCAGCCCGGGCACACGCCGGCCACCCCGATCGTGTTGTCTGCGATGGCGGCGACGATGCCGGCCACGTGCGTGCCGTGGCCGTAGAGGTCCTCGATCGTGGAGGACGTGCTGAAGTTGGCCTGTGCCACGACCTTGGGCGCGATGTCTGGGTTGTCGCTCGCCACGCCTGTGTCGAGGACGGCGACCTTGGTCCCGCCGCCCGTCGTGACGCTCCAGGCCTCGACCGCGTCGACGTCGGCGTCCGGCTTGCCTGCGGGCACGGTGATGGTGCCGGCGGTGTTGGTGAAGGACTGGCCCGTGTTCTGCAGCGCGTACTGGCGGGGGAAGTACTGGTCATTCGTCACGGCCGTCGCAATGGCGTCCGGTTCGGCGTACTCGACGGCCGGGTTGCCGCTGAGGGCGGCCACGAGCCGGAGCTCTGCGCCGGCCGGGACCGTGATGAGGTGGGCGCCGGTGCTGCCCACGCTCGGGCCATCGGCCAGCCCGTGCTGGCGGAGCACGCCGGCAGACGCGTGATCGTCTCTGAACTTGACGAGGATCTGTCCCGTGACGTGCGGCGGCGGATCGCCGGCCGCGCTTGCCGCAGGCACCGCCACGAGCGGGCTGACGGCGATGACGAGTGCGGCAAGGCCGGCAAGGACGGTCTTCTTCATGCTCGTACTCCCTCGCTAGATGTCAGACTTCCTGGCACTCGTTGATCTGCAGCGTCCCGCCGAGGGCCAGGTACGGGTGGTCGGAGAGAAGGTCACGCGCCTCGGAGAGGGAACGGGCCTGGATGACCGTGTACCCGTCGATCTCCACGGCGTCCTCAGGCTGGCCGGTGGACATCTGCCCGCCCAGGAGCACGGGGGCGCCGAAGTCCACCAGGGCGCCGCCGAGCCTCTCCTCGGCCCACTTGCGCAGGGCGCCGCGGCTGCGCTCTATGACGTCCCGCTCCGGATACGGCATGCCGTGGTAGGTGATCAGGAACCGGGTCATGGCCATCCTTCCGCCGTCGGTGCCGTAAACCTACCGCCGAACCTCGCCGCGCTGTAGGCCTCAGCCGAAGACATGGCAAGCGCACGACGGCGGGTGGGCACCCGCCGTCGTGCGCTGCGGTACTGCAGGGGCGCAGGGGTCACATCGTGTTGACGATGAGCCCGATGTGGGTGAAGAAGTTCATCGCGCCGAACAGCAGGAAGACGATGCCCGCGATCATCCACACGACGCCGATCCAGCGCACGATCGCCTGGTGCTTGTAGCCGGTGCGGAGCTGGCGAGCGGCGAACGGGAACAGCACGGCGCCGAGGCCCACGAGGGCGAACAGGAGGGACATGAACGTCGCCTCGAGCCATGGCCACTGGGCGAACGCTCCGGAGATGGGCTCCTGGGGCGGGGCGGCGAAGAGCTGGTACGTGATGCCGGCGGCGGCGATGCCGAACAGGCTCAGGCCGAGCCCGCCCACGAACCACGAGATCGGCCGGGCCACGCGGGCAGCCTCGGCGACGGGGTCGGTGGCCTCACGGAGCACCGTGCCGCGCTTCCACAGGTAGAACGCTGCGCCGAGCAGGAGGACGCTCAGGCCGAGGCTCGTTTCGCCGAAGATCACGTTGTCGAACGGGAAGCCGCCCTTGGCGAGAGGCCACGTGAGCGTCATGTGCAGACCGGTGGGGAAGAGGACGAGGCCCAGGATCCCGAGCGCCACCGCCCATCCGTCGGTCTGGAGGGGCTCGGAGCCGGACGCGCCGGCCGTGCGGGCCTTGATGATGTCCTTGCCGAGGATCACAAGCGCGATCAGCGCCGCGCCTGCGGCCACGGACATGATGGTGTTGTAGGTCGGCATCGTCGACCAGTCGATCTTCAGTCCCATGGGAACCGCCATCTCTGACTCCTAGTGACAGTGCGGGGGTCTCCCGCAGAAACCTATACATGCGTATAGCTATTGATTCTCAGCAACCGACGGCCCCGGATTATTCCGGCAGAATGGACGGGATGGACGTGCAGGGGGCGAAGCAGGAACGGAGCCGGGAGCGGAAGCGGCGGATGGCTGAGGCCGCGGCCCGGCTCCTCATCTCGGACGGGCCCGCCGCCATCACGCACCGGCGCGTCGCCGAGGCCGCGGGGCTCGCCCCGGGCTCAGGGAACTACTACTTCCGCAGCAAGCAGGCCCTGTACGCCGCGGCAGTCGAGGGTGCGGAGGACTTGAGGTCGCGCGTCGCCCTGGAGCGGGCCGAGGCCCTGGACGCCCGCCCCCGGACCCTCGAGGAAGTTGCACTCGAGCTGATGGACGTGTTCTTCGCGCCCGGGCTCGCGGCCGACGTCGTCGTGACCCGCCTCCTGCCGATGCTCGACGCCGGGCGTGACGCCGGCCTGCAGAAGACCATGAGGGAACACCGCCCGTTGCTCGCGCGCGCCGTGAACATGGCCCTCGAGCGCATGACCGGGCGTCGTCTCGAGGACCGGGACGTCGAGCTCATCATGCAGGTCATCGCTGCGGCCCTGCTCCATGCCGACGGGCTGGGACCCTCAGGCGGGCTGGGCGAGGGCGCCGCGCTCGACGGCGCGGCCGCGACGGTGGCCCGGGTGCTCGAGCTCCTCGGCGTCGAGGCCAGCTGACCCCAGGAGTCCCTCTCACCGCCTGATGTGGGCCTGCGCCATTGCGCGGGGAGGCCTCCGGGTCCCTACTGATGGGATGAGGCGGGAGTCGCGCTCGCACGGAATTCGGCCCGACCGCCTCGCGATCCCGGGAGGACACCGTGTACATCAGAGTCAGCACCTACAGGCCCAGCGCCGGCAGCACGGGGGCGCCCACGGAGGAGACAGTCCAGCGCGTCCTGGAGCTCCCGGGCTGCAGGGGCCTGTACTACCTCCACGGTGAGGGCGGCACGTCCCTGTCCCTCTCGCTCTGGGAGGACAAGGCCGCCCTCGACGGCAGCCGCGACGCCATCGACGCCATCCGGGCCGAGACCGCCGGGGCGCAGCACATGGAGGTCCTCGGGGTGGACGAGTACGAGGTGCTGACCCAGTCGCTGAAGCCCTAGGCACCCCCGGATGGTCACACCTCGAGGCACTCGTTGATCTGGATGGTGCCGCCGAGTGCGAGGAAGGGGTGGCCCTCGAGGAGGGCCCGGACCTCGGACACGGAACGGGCTTCGATGATCGTGTACCCGTCGATCTCGACCGGCGGGTGCGGCGGGCCGGCGGTCGATATCTGCCCGACGTCGTAGAGCGGCGCGCCGAAGTCCACCATGGCCCGTCCGAATGACTTCTCGGCCCAGGCACGGAAGTCCCGCCGCTGGCTGGCGATGACGTCCATGTCAGGGTAGGGGTAGCCGTGATAGGTGATGAGGAAGCGGGTCATGGCCATTCCTTCCGCCGGTTGTACGGCCACCGTACGCCGCTACGTGAGGTGCATCCATCGGTTTCGCCAAAGGACTGCACGCGACGCGGGCAGGAAGCCTCTATCAGTCGCCCACGCTCTTCGGAATGCTCGGAGTTGAGCCCTGGTGATGTGCAAACGAGGTGGAAACAGTGGACTTCACTGATTGGTTTAATCTGATTGCGGATTGGGCTGCAAAAATCGGCGAGACGGGCCTGGCAGTCATCGGCATGGTGGCCGTGGCCTATTGTCTGTACTTCATCTTGATCCGTGGCAAGGTCGGCAAGAGGAGCTTCTCCCTAGGGGATATAGCAGAGCCGGCAGGCCTTGAGGGAACCGGCGCGGTGGTCCAGTCGCTCGTTCTCGAGGAACTGCGGAGCGCCGGGAAAGGGCCTCATACGCTCAAGATGGTTGACGGACCGGACGCCGCGATTCCCGCAGCTGCTGCGTTCCTGCCGGAGCAGTGGGCATGGCTTGGCCCACTGCTGGCCTCGAGAAGTCGTCGGCTGAACATTGACCTCACTCCAGTGGCCAAGAGCGAGGGCCGGATAGGTCTCGACGTTAGGCTGAGCGACCGGAAGGGCCGCGAAGTGGAGTCTGTGTCCCTCGCCCAGCCTGCGGGCACGGATGTGGAGTCCTATGCCTCCCTCGCCACGAAGGCCGGCGCCTGGCTGGCCTTTATGGTCACGAAGCATTCTGCAGGTCGCCGGCAGCAGAGGCATCGGGTGCGTCTCCTGGGGACGGAGAAGTGGGAAAGCTACGCCGACTTTCGTTGCGCGCAGCGATGTTCCGGTGAAGAGAAGAGGCAGTGGCTCGACAGTGCGTTGGCCAAGGACCATCGGAATGTCGGCGCGCTGGTCGAGTTGGGCCGCGAACTGGCCCGCCACGTGGATGACGATCACGAGATGGCGGAGGGAATCCGGCATTTGAGGATCGCCCGGCGTCTGCTCGAACCCAGGTACCACTTCCGTTCTTCGCTCCCTTGGGAGCGGGGCGGTGCCAGCGTGGATCCTCTCTGGTACCAGACCACGTATTCTCTGGCCGTTGCACACTACAACCGCTATCTGGTCCATCGAGCCCGGGCGAGTGATCCGGAGGGCATGGCCGAACATGACCTGCGCGAGTCGTTGGCCCTCTCGCTCAAGCTCTCCAAGGCAGTCGGCGCGACTCAACTCACCTTCAAGAGCCCTTGGCGCCGATTTGCCATCAGGCGCAGGAGCAGCGAAACGCTCCGAGGGACCCTCGACCGCGAATACGACGACCTCGCGACGCTCGTCGCGGGGCCGCTAGCCTCGTGGGAGATGCGGCCAACTGGTCATGGGGGGCGCCCCGTGGTGCGGCCGGCCGAGAAGGGGTGGGCCGCGCTCACACCAAGCCGTCTGGATGTTCTCTGGGAACTCCTCGCGGACCTCCCCGACAACCCCGACGGCAGGCTGCCCTCCGCGCTCAGCGTGCTGAACATCCACACTTTGGCCCGGCCGGTCCGGTCCGTTGCGGACTCTGAGAATGCCGAATGGGATGACGATCCTCTCGAATTGGTCGGCCTGAGGGCCCGCTATCAACGGTCCTGCGTCCTCATGGAGTTGGGGCGATACGAGGAGGCTGTTGACGATCTAGAAGGCGCTCTCGAGCACGTGTCGGCCGTGGATTGCGGCGAAGAAGGCCTCGGCGGCCGGTGGCTCCTGGAGTGGGTCAGGAAAGACCCAGCACTCGCGCTGCTCTGGGTTGGGCATTCGCCGCTCCACCGCGATGCCGAACTCGCGCAGGCGCGGCGGCGCTTCCAGAGTGCGATCCGGGACAAGCGGGACCGGATCACGCACGCGGCTGCCCCTATCTCAGCTGGCGGCCAGCGGCCATTGACCCAGAACGAGAAAGGTTCGTGGGCGATCCGCGAGAGCCTCGAACGTACGGTCAGCCTCGATTTGCCCGCAGCACCTCCTTGAGGCTCATCGGGCGCTGGCCGGTGATGGTCTCGACATCGTCGGAGACGTGCTCCATCTCGCCGGCCGCGATGGCGGTGTAGGTGGAGACCCAGGCGTCGTACTGCCAGTCCGGCGCGGGCCACTTCTTGCGCGACTCGTACGCCTCGGCGACGGTCTCGTGGTGGAACGTCACCGTGCGGCCGCGGACCGCGGAGATGATGTGGGCGACCTGCACCATGGTCAGCGCCTCGGGGCCGGTGAGGGTGTAGGTGACGCCGGCGTGGGTGGCGGGGTCGCGCAGGACGGCGGCCGCGCACCTGGCCACGTCCGCCTGGGCGACCACGGCGGCGGCGCCGCTGCCCGCGGGGCCGCGGATCACGCCGTCGTCCCCCACCATCGCCTCGAGGAAGTCGGAGTAGAGGCAGTCGCGCAGGAACGTGTAGGCGAGGCCGGCGGACTTGATGTACTCCTCGGTGGCGAAGTGGTCGCGGGCGAGGGTGAACGTCGCGTCCGGCGCGGCGCCCATGAAGGACGTGTAGACGACGTGCCGCACGCCCGCCGCCTGGGCGGCATCGACGAAGCTGCGGTGCTCGTCCATGCGGGTCGCGCTCTCTCGGCCGGAGACCATGAAGAGCGTCTCGATGCCTTCGAGCGAGCGCTCGCAGAGGTTGCGGTCGCCGTAGTCGGCCGGGCGCACGACGGCGCGCGGCAGCGTGGGTGCCTTCGCCGGGTTCCGGGGGAGCAGCACGAGGGGGAGCCCGCTGTTGGAGAGAAGCCGGGCCACGTGCCCGCCGATCGTCCCGGTGACGCCGGTGATGCCGATGGTGGGGGAGTCGCTCATGGTGCGAGCCTAGCCACACAACGGAGGTTTCAGGGTCTACAGTGTGGCCATGACTGAGCAGCGTGCCACCGCCCCCGAGCCTTCCGACGAGTCCCGTGAGGAGGAGGTCGAGTACCCCGCCGCGCAGGAGGTCGACGGCGCGCGCGACTCCGTCGATGACGCCAACGCCCTCCGCTTCACCGAGGAGGAGCAGCTCATCCAGGCCCAGATCCGCCGCCACCGCGAGGAGAGCGAGCGGCGGAAGAAGGAGCAGGGGAAGGGCTAAGCCGAAGGGTTGCCGGTCCCACCCCAAGAGCGTCAGCGGGTGTGTTCACCCCGACGTGTGTAAATTCGGGTAGTCAGCTGGCTGACGGTCGCGCACAACAGAGTCCTCACGGTCCTGTAGGTTCTTGGCATGGGGTTTGAAGGTTCTGGTGGCCCGTGGACGGACGACGAAACGCGGGTTCTGGTCGACGCATATTTTTCGATGCTGCAGCGAGAGCTCCTCGGCGAGTCTTATTCGAAGATTGAGCACAATCGCGGCGTTCAAGAGCGCACCGGGCGAAGCAAGGGATCCATCGAGTTCAAGTTCTGCAACGTCAGTCATGTTCTTTCAGAACTGGGCCATCCGTACGTAGACGGTTACAAGCCCCGAAGCCATGTCCAAGAATCGCTTCGCGTCGCTGTGCAAAGGGCGGCCGAGACGAGACTTGAGGGGTTTCGCGCGCCGTCGGAGGGCAAAACGCCGGAAGACATAGGCGCACTACCACGTTCAGGAGGAAGAACCTTGTCTGAGTCCGTCGACAATCCACCTTCGGCGCTCTCACTCCTCTCTGGATTCTGGGATCGTGCAACTGGTGGCACGGATGTGGCGGCAAGACCTGATCACTCAGTCGATGACTTGTGGCCCGTTGCAGCCAGCGCTGCCGGCGTCGATGAAGCGCTCGAATGGTTCCGCGGGCCCACGCGACCGGGCAGTCTCCCCAGACTCCTGTTCCTTGTCGGGGGGCCCGGCGCGGGGAAGTCTCACGCCAGCGCTCGCGCTGTTCGAGGTATGCGCCTCGTGAGCCAGCACGAGCACGGACTTGCGGACCGGTCGTACCGTTACGCCGGGGACACGGCGGACCTCCTGATCATCAACGATGCCACGATCGGGAATCGCGCAGGGACACCCGCGCCGTTGGCTGGAGACGTCGATCAAATAGCCACGGTGCCGGGAACGCGGCCGATCCACCTGTTGGCTTGCATAAACCGAGGAATCCTTATCGAGGAGTTGTCGGCCCTCGGCCGGCACACGCCGCATGGAGAGTGGACAGCAGGCGCAGCCGTCATCCGCTGGCTGGCAGACAGCCCGGAGATGGAATCCGCGTGGCGCGTTGAAGCGCGGTCGGGGTCGAGAGTGGTCAGATCAGCCATCCTCGAGCACCTTGGCCACCCTCGGGCACATCTACTGGCCGTGGGCGTCGATGAATGTTCCTTGTTTGAGCGTGCCCCGAGCACCGTAATCAAAGACAACACAGTAGTTTCCAGTGGCTGGGCTCAGGTGACCCGACTTGTCGAGCGGCCCAATCTGCCGCCCGGGTCGACTCCGGCACACGACCTCATCGAGCAGGTCTCCAACATGCTCTCCACAGTCGATTGGGCACGGCACTACGAAGCAAACCCGATCGCGGGGAATATCGCCATGCTCCAGTCCTCCAGTGCACGGTCTGCCATATTGAGTCTCGCGCGGTCGGCCGAAATTGCCACAGGTTTGCGGTTCACATATCGAGAGCTCTGGGGCCTGTTGAGTCGGGTGGCCGTTGGGAGCGCGCCCGGCCAGATGGGCCGAGACGAACTGGACGAGTTCATCGCCGTCAATCAGCCGACAGGGGACCCTCTGGAGCGGTTCAAGAAGTTGCGGCGACTGGCAAGTCTCCGCGGGATACAGGGCATCTTTGGTGCTGGATACGGCACCCCTTCGGTCGAAGCCTCCCGCCGAGACCCAGTCTTGCGTCTCATGAGTCAGGTGGATCCGGTCAAGGATGCGATACCTGGTGACGCTCCCACTGACCCCACGCAGGGTTGGGCAACGCCTATTAACGATGCGTTTGCAGGCAACTATGACGAGACCTCACCTCTGTCATATCTCCATACCCGCGACGAGGAGGGGATCCTGGGATCCGTCGTACATGACTTCGACGAGATCTTAGATTCCGCATACGTTGATCTGATGCAGGACATCACCCTCAAGGAGGGCGATCGTCTGGAAGCCATCGCATGGTACGGCTCGTATCTCATGAGGCTGTACGCGATGGCCCACGGCATTTCAGCGTTCCGGCGCGAGGTTGGTGTGCTTCTAGACGCCGCCTTCCACAGCCCAAACATTCCCGATGGTCTGGCGAAGGCGCTTCGCACTCTGATTAGGCCACAGCGACGTCCTGGCGAAGGCGCCGACGAATCACTGTTGCCCCTCTTTGACAGTCGAGCGGAGCCGATTCTAGGCTGGGCGAAGTCATCCAAGCTTGCTGTGTTGCTTCCGAGTCTTGAGATGCAAACCGAATCCGTTGGACCAGATCAGACGGTTTTGATACTTCGAGGTCAAGCGAAAGAGCTCGGTCGAATGACGCTCGATTTTGCACTCGTGAGGGAGGCTCTCGCGTGCGTTGATGATTACGCGGGTGTCACTAATCTCGTTGACGCCACGTCGCCACGACTCGAACGCATCCGTGCGGTGCACCTTCGAAGCAACGTTCTGGCCGATACTCAGATACGAATCGTTAGCGGACGTGAAAGCAGAATCGTGACGCTGAAGTCGCAGGGGGAATTCTAGTGTCTGTACCATCGGCAGAATACCTTAGGCTTCCCTTTAACCGCCCGGAGTATTTCTCAGTGCCTGAGCTTTTGATTTCATCTCTTGCGCATCGGGCCTACGAGCGCCGGCAGGATGCGCCTCCGATCGGTGATGGAAGCGCCGAAAAGAGCACCGGCAAAGTGGCCGGGTACATGTATCAGGCGGATGCAAAGCAGAGCAAGTTCGTCGACGTAAGATCTACATTTCCCACTGGCCAGAAGCTCGCCCAGCTTGGCGAGTTGCTTGCTCAGCATGGTCGGCCTACGGCCCTGATCACGGAGTCAACGCCGGAAAGTCTCGGGGACGCCGTGGCGAGAAGCGTTCTTGGCATTCGTATCGAGCGAACAGGGAATCAGCCCGCCAGCCCACTGTCCCCCTCACTGGCGCTGCTTCAGGATGCTCGCGGTGTCCTGGTCAAGAGAAACCCACCTGATTTCGCAGAGATCCTTGAAGCAATGTTCGCGTTGGGAAGCGACTCGTCGCAGCGAGAAGGTCAGTCGGCGAGTGCGCTTTGGCTTCGGGCCGTCGACCGACGCCTCGACCACGATCCCGTTCTCCAGGCGATCGACGGGGCTTTTATGACGGGCATCCTCTCCGACGGCTATGAGCGACGGCCGGGTGATCTCGGCCACTTGGAGGGGAGGCAATGGGCAGGTTTGTTCCCCGACACTCCATACTCGTGGTTCGCGCGTGTCTGGTCTGCCTTGACGTCAGATGACTGGGTCGATTCGCTTCCCGCGAGAGTGTGGGTGGATTGGGCGACTACGGTCCTCCGATTGACCATGGGGCTTGGATTCCTGTGGGAGGCGGCCTGGTATGAACGCATTGCAGCAGCGGTTATAGGCAGATCAGTGCCAGCAACCTTCACAGAGTTGGTCGCGAGCGTACGTCCCCCGCTCCCCTGGCAGTCGAGCCGTGCGACGGTCACGACCCGCGATGTTGCCTCGCTCATCAAGCATCGGCTGCGTCGCGGAGAGAAGGTGCGCACCTATCTGGGCGCCCGGATGAAAGAGCATGCCAAAGCTCGTTCACTCGCCGCCGTCTCAGCCATTGACTTTCTTCGAGAGTTGTCTGACGAAAAGGGGCACGTCGAGGCGCTGGTCAAATCCCTTGCTGACGGGACCGACAAGAGCAAGACAGTTTATGAGACCGTTAAGTACGGGCTGCAGGTTCGAGAAGCTAGCGGACCCTACACTGACTATTTTGGGGTGTTGAAGGCCCACGGACGGCGCTTCGTTCTAGTCGATCCGGGGACAGAATGGGTCACGGTGGTAGCTAGCCTCGCATGCCGCGGGAGATCTCGCCACTGCACCGTTGGTGATGTCCTGGCTGATCTATCCCGTCTGGGAATGCGCCCCGAGCTTGGAGATCTCGTCGCCCTTCTGGAGCGAGCGGGTATGGCGCGCGGCAGCGCGGATGCAGACAATGCAGTGATTGTTGAAAGGGCCTTCTGAATTGGCTGACATGACGATAAGTCTCGCCGGAGCACTTGGACGAGCGCTGGCGGGAATCAACGGGCTCAGCTACTTTCACTTGCCCGACGGAATCGAGTTCGAGTCGGCCGTGCAGATTGTAAGGGCGGCAAATAAGCGGCGACCCAGTTCTTCGAGCCCGTTTGCCATCCTTGTCAATGCTGCCGGCAGTGAGCAGTCCGTTGCTGACGACGTGGTGATGGTCTCAGCAAAGGAATCAGTACGCTACCGCCAGGGTGACCGTCTGGCGGTTATCTTCGGCCGACAGCCTGATCTTGCATCGTTCCTTCAGACCTTCACCGAGGTTGCGGGGCCGAGCTACCCCGACGCAGCCGACAGCAGGCTTGGGCTTCACGAGATGTCTAGGGTGCTGCTGCAAGCGCTAGCAGGTCTTGCAGGTCAGGACCTTGATACGAACAGCGATGCTGTGGCCTTCCTCGAGCGGTGCCTCGAAACACTCCGGGCTCTTCACGTCGCAGACCAGCAAGGCGTCGGAAGCTGGAACGTGAGGTGGTTCCGGCACGTTGAGACGGGACTGCAGAATCTGGCCAAGCGGTTTCACTCCTCTGTCGTCGAAGGCTCAGCCCTGAGCCTTGATGGATTCATTCAGCAATGGTGCTATGCAGCATTCGGCTTGCCCCGCCCCGACGGGAGCGCCAAGGCGACCGCGAGTGGGGCCGGCCCCATTCGCGAGCTCGCAGATGCTTTCCACGAGTACTGGACGGACGAGTCTTCCCTGAAGCAGTCGTTGGCGCAGATCGCAGTACGGACGGAGGACCCGTCGTTTTCGTTGGTCTCAACGGACGGGTTCAACGACGTGGTCCTACGAACTGGGGATCCGAAGTCTGGCCTCGTCGAGTGGGTGGACAATAATCCAGAACGCCTCGACGTGCTCGCACGCATCACAGTTGCCGACTTCATAGATCCGTCCGGGAACGCATCAGACATCCGTCTCACCTTGGCACTCGCCGATGGGGGTAGCCTTCTTCTTGACTTCGACACACCAGCG
Source organism: Sinomonas cyclohexanicum (assembly GCF_020886775.1). GTDB lineage: Bacteria > Actinomycetota > Actinomycetes > Actinomycetales > Micrococcaceae > Sinomonas > Sinomonas cyclohexanicum. The sequence continues at coordinate 3,686,346 of NZ_AP024525.1, read as the reverse complement.
GCGCCCTATGTTGTTCCGCTTACAACTAGACCCGCTGAGGGCCGGCAGCCGAGGTCGCCTGGGATCGAAATATCGGTTCCCTGGACGGGGTCCGCGCAAGCGGAGATCCCAAAGAGCCTATGCAGCGTCACCGTGACCCCGAAAGGAGCTGGTGCGTGGGAGACCCACGGGGTTTCTGTAGAGACAGGGCGGCTTCGGCTACGAGGACAGTTTCACCGCGCGGCGGGCACCGGACGCAACGCGGCGCAATTCAGACCGGCCTCCATAACCCTGGACGTTGACCGTTCGCACGCCCTTTCCGGGTTCCTTCCTGCGAAGCTCGGGCACAAGGTTTACTTCCTCTCGCCAGACAACGCGTTGATGGTCGTGGCGCCCGTTCGGTCTGACGGAGCTCTCGGCCGGGCGACGGCTGTTGAGCCGTCGGATGACGGCGCTCTGGAGGCAACCGCAGAGGTGGTGCCCAACACGCGGGGATATCAGGCGCTCATTTGGTGCTCGGACTCCGAAGCGGACGTAGCCCTGAATGGGAACCCAGTACCAGCCCACCCGGTGATCCGTGAACTGCGGACGATCAAGTTCGCGGCAAGCGCCGAGAGCGATTTCACTGTGGAAGACCGCACCTTCCGGATTCGCCCTGTCGCGGCGAGCAAGGGTCAGCAATCAGCGCTCATTGCCGCTGCCCTGAAGGAGCAGGTGATCGCCGAGCGCCCTAAGCCAGAAATCGGGCTGTCGATCCGCGGACTCTTCGAATCGATGCTCGGTCGAGCGCTGACGTCCGGAGACGCTGAGTTCCGGCAGGCTCTGGGCCATGCCGCGATGCCGTCCGACCGCCCGTGCTCACTTAGCGAACTGAGGCCGCACTGGGGTGGTTCTGTCTTGATGGCTGATCTGCCTGAGAGCCTGCTCCGGCCACATATGATGAACCTGACCTTCGACGATCCGTTTGTGAATGGCCCTGAAGCGAACAGGTTCCGTGAGGCATTAGACAATCTGGGGCTAGAGAAGCTTCTGGGCAGGCAACCAGGGAATGCCAGTGTCGAATTTGAATGGCCCTCTCGTACTTCATTCAGGTCACTATGGGGAAATTCGCGTCTTGACGAATACCTTAACGCCTACGGCGACCTCGTAGAAGCAGCCGCCGAAATACCCAATGACGCGATCCACTTCTGGGCAGCCTATCCGTTCTCGATCAGCGTCTGGGACATTACGACTGGCTATCACTGCAGCACGGTCCTTCTGAGCCCACTGCATCCCCTGAGATTGGCATGGCTCGCGGGCAGTGAGTCGGTGTTGGATGAAGCACAAAACGCCAAGGACCTGCTCGGATCACTTGAGGGCTGGAACTTTCCCATCGCTGGTCCGGGGCCCCGCAAGACCCGCCGCATGATCGCAGTCCCATCCGATGCCGGCGAGGACCAGATCTTTCTTGGGTGGTCCGTACTTGTGCCCGCTGGGTCGGATGAGGGCATTCCCCTGAAGTCTCCCGGGCGGATCGGCGACTATCTGGCTCCCGGGACGGCGGCCACGGGCCTGAATGGCGCGAGTGTCGACGCGGCCCTGCGGTCGTTTCGCCGCATGCATCCTCATGCCACGACTCTGACTGTTGACCTCGCCGCGTCGCAGCCCGCTAACCGTGTTACCGAGATTGACAGTGCTGTGTTGTCAATGGCTCAGGAGTGGACGTCTGCCGAGTCATTCCAAGGCGGCATTCGCGTGTACGACTCAGTGCTTCGAGAGGGTGCTCCACCCCGCGACGACGTGACCGACTTGGTCCGGGAGAACAGGGACTTGCTCGTCACCTGGTCTCGTTATCGGCCCGACCCGAGTCGCCCGGTTGCGTGCAACGTGCGGTTCCTCGAAGGAGCTGGAATCACGGCGCGCATAGGTCCGGGGGAGGTGGCCAAAGGCGCCATCGCTGCGGTTCCTCTCAGAAGGTTCGAAGCCCACGGGCAAGCATTCGGGGCCTACGAGAGCCCTTCGTATCCCGGGGTGCCTAACGAACAGGGCGATTCGGCCTTCCTGACTGCTCTGAGGCAGGTAGAAGGGACTGCGCCTGCGATCCAAGCGGGGATGATTTCCACGCTGCTGGCCGACAAGTCGGCGGATTGGACCGTACTCGGCGAAACCCACGTGAATCCGGCGGTGATGGCCGGGCTCATGGACCAGTACAGCGCCGGCCAAAACATGTTGTGGGAGTGGCGCCCCCCGATCTTTGAGAAATCCAAGAACGCCCCGGCCCTGGTCGAGCGACGGCCTCACATTTCCATTGCACGCGTGCCTGATGCCTTCGGACATGACCTCGAACACTTGCTCACCAGGGCTTCGGGCAAGTCCGCAGGCACGACTGGTTGCCAAGGAGGACTCAAGGCCAGAGTTCAGCGCACCCTCGGACGCCGGGGAGTTGGCTTGGCATCACTGCTATCTCTTGGGGGAACGCACGTGGCGGGCGCTCTCGGCTTCTATCTAGCGTTCGAGCTCTTCGACCGAGCTCCCGCTCATAAGGCCACCAGGCTGGTCATCCCCGTCGATGCGGCGGACTATTTCTTGCGAATCTTGGCTGGTGGGAAGTCAGAACACGGTCAAACGAACCGGCGTGCGGACCTACTGCTACTAGAGCTCGACGATGAAGAATTGGTCATATCCCCGGTTGAGATCAAGAGTTATGGCTTGAAGACGGCGTCCGGTCCCGGCCATCCGCTGCCCAGCCCGGACTCAGCCGCCTTCGCCGAAGCTCTTGAACAGCTCGCTTCAAGCTATCGCGTGATCGAAGACATAGGACGAACTGCAGGGTCGCTCGACCAGCGGGCTGACCGCGCACTGTGGTTCAATGCATTGGCCACCTTGGTGGAAACCGCCATTAAGCTGAAGCCAGTCGCGGATGAGTATTCAACCGCACTTTCTGCAAGACTAGGCCGGGTAGCCCGAGGAGAGATCACCGTACGCGCCGGCCAGCCGATCCTCACATACTTCGACTACACAGGCACCGAGTTTGGTGAGGATGCATACTATGTGGGCGACGTCGGAAATTCCGAACTAGAGGCTGTCGGACTTGTTGCTGATACACGTGCTGTGTTCTCGGCTCTTGATAACGAGAAGTCCGGGCTCGTCGCATCATGGGCGAAGCTCCTCGACAGAGGCCGACGCACTGCGGAAGCAATGGACGACGACGCCGGCGGTGAAGGTCGGTTTGGCGCTCACCATGACGATGTCGACGAAGTGCCCGACAGAGTGACAGGCCCCCATGATGTATCCAGAGTTCACCTGAAATCTGATTCATCCACAAGCTCATCGTCCACTGTCGTGCCCGATCCACAGGCATCTGGGATTCGCGATGGCGGTGTGAAGGTCCGGATCGGTTACGCTTTGGATTCGATCGGCAAGGCGCCGGTTGATTTCTGGCCCAGCAACACAGCGCTCACTCAGATGAACATTGGAATCGTCGGCGATCTGGGCACGGGCAAGACTGAGTTCGTGAAGGCCCTTCTCGCTCAGATTCGCTCTCAGGCTCTCAAGACCCAGCCAAACGAACCAACTTCATCGCTGATTTTTGATTACAAGGGAGACTTCCAAGGCGGCGAGTTCTTGGAACGCGTCGACGGAAAGGTTCTCCGTCCGTTTAAGATGCCGCTGAACGTCTTCATGCCGGTGACCGACGAGTATGCGCGAAAGCCGCATCAGCAGGCAGCCGCGTTCGTTGACATTCTGTCGAAGATCTATAGCGGTATTGGACCCGTTCAATCCAGTATGCTGAAGAAGGTCATCCGAGAGCTCTTCGAACGGCCGGGCCAGAAGGAGCCCACCCTCGCCGAGGTCCTCGAATTGTACCTAGACGAACAGGGGAAGCCGGATTCCGTCTCGGCGATCCTCGAGACGTTTGTCTACGGTGAATTGTTCGACTATGACCGAACTAATCTAAGTTCGTTTGGCGAGCTCCTAGAGGGTCGCGTCATTGTCGTCGCGCTGAACGAGCTGGGCCAGGATCAGGACGCTAAAAATGCGATTGTTGCGCTCTTTCTCAATCTATACTTCGACTATATGATTCGTTCGCCAAAGCCGCCATTTCAGGGCGCTGATCCCCAGTTGCGCTACCTCAAGTCCTTTCTTGTGGTGGACGAGGCGGTCAATATCATGCGGTACAACTTCTCGGTGCTGATGGACCTCATGCTCCAGGGGCGCCAGTTCGGATTCGGCGTGGTGCTCTCAAGCCAGTACCTGTCCCACTTCGACACAGGCAAGCACAACTATGGGGAACCTCTCAGGACGTGGGTGATCCACCGTGTGCCAAACGTCACCGTAAAGCAGCTAGGAGCTCTGGGCCTGAAGGGGGTGGCAGAGAAGACGGCGGATCGGATCCCTTCGCTGGACAAGCATCAAGTGCTCTACCACTCTTTCGGTTGTCCAGAGCCGAGGTTGGTGAGGGTCACTCCGTACTACGAGTTGTATCGGCTGTAAGCTGGGCCGTCGCGTGTTGCCTGGACGCGTCCGGGGCGATTGTGTGAGAATCAAGAGATGGTGTTCGTAGATATGTTCGAGTCATGAAGTTCGTGGATCTGTTCGCGGGCTGCGGCGGCCTTTCCCTGGGCATGGAGCGCGCTGGAGGCGAGCTAGTCGCTGCTGTCGAGAAGTCGGACATGGCCGCACGCACGTTCTTCCACAATTACGTCGGCGATGCCGCCGATCCCCGAGTGTGGGATCGCTACGTCTCCTCACCGCTTTCTGAACAGGCTTCGAGCAAGGTCATCGTTCGTCCACTCCTTGACGTGCTCGAGGATCGCGAAGTGATGTCTGTGTTCGCGGCGGCAGAGCTCGATGTTGTCGTGGGAGGGCCGCCATGCCAGGGGTTCTCGATGGCTGGGCGGCGCAACAAGGATGACATCCGCAATCGTCTCGCTTGGGAGTACCTCGATTTCGTGGCGTTCACCCAGCCCAAGGCCGTCGTGATTGAGAATGTGCTTGGAATGGGAAACAGCTTTGAGCGTGGCGAGGAGTCTTCCTTCTCCCAGCTCCGCAAAGCCCTGAGTACGAGGGGCTCTTATGGTTACAGAGTCCAGCCCGTGCAAGTCAACGCGATGCACTACGGTGCGCCTCAGCATCGTCCCCGGCTCATGCTTATCGCGCTACGCTCAGACATCGCGGACTCCCTGCGAGTCACTGTCTCGGAAGAGGTGTGGCAGTCCGCGTTTCGAGACGAGGTAGCTTCAATCCCAAACTTGGCGCCGGTGCCAACTGTGGACCGAGCCGACGTCTGGACGGTCCGCGACGCAATCGCCGACCTCACAAACTGGGACCTGATCCCCGGAAGCGACCGAAATCTCCAGTACCTTAAGGGGCTTAGCCTGTTTAGCGAGGTCGTTGATCGAAAGCTTGGGGATCTGGCGCCAAACCAGCAACGCCGCACTCACGGTGAGCGGGTCACGCGCCGGTTCTCGCTGTATAGGTGGATGCAGCAGGCTGGCGTGGATCGAACTATTCTAGGTCGGATCGCTGCGAACCCTGAAGGAGCGGTAGATATCGCCCGACCATTCCTTCAAGACGTGCGGTATCCCGTAGTCTTGAGATCGTCCGCAACCGACCGTGGGGTGGTGGTCGCGGATGAGGAACGGCTCCTCGAGATCATGCTGCAGCTGGGTACAAAGAAGCACAGCCAGAAGGCGCTTGACCCGGAGCGGCCCGCGCGGACTGTCGTCTCGCTGCCAGATGATTACGTGCATCCGGCTGAGTCTCGGACCTTTACTGTCCGAGAGATGGCTCGCTTTCAGGGCTTCCCCGACAATTTCGAATTCTTGGGCAAGGAGACCACGGGCGCACATCGTCGGCGCGTGGAAGTCCCGCAGTACACTCAGGTCGGCAATGCAGTTTCACCTTGGCAATCGTTTGCTGTGGCAAAGCGACTGAAAGAGCATCTCGATCGCTACTCCCATGCCGGTTCTGCGGTACTGGCTATTTCGGGTGACATGGCCCAGCGTGATCGTGTAGAAGCGCTCTTGACTACGTCCGCGTGACGCGGCGATACGTTCGCGTGCTTCAATAAGCTGACCACCCGCCGTCCTGCATCGCTTCCGTTCCCGGCCGGTGCCGGTACATTGAGTCCTTGGGCTCTCGAGGACGAGTGGAGGTGAGCCGCCCGTGGAATCGCTTGCGGACCTCGCCTACCGGGTGATCGCGGACCGGCTCATCATGCTGGACATCCGGCCCAACGAGTCGATCAACGAGTCGCAGCTGTCCAAGGAGATGCAGATGGGCCGCACGCCCATCCGCGAGGCCCTGCACCGGCTCGAGCACGAGCGGCTCGTGGTCACGCAGCCGCGGAAGGGATCGTTCGCCGCCCCGATCGACCTCACGGACCTCTCTGAGGTGGGCCAGGTGCGGCAGATCCTCGAGCCCGTCGGCGCGCGGCTGGCAGCGGAGAGCCTGCGGGAGGCCCAGAGGCCCGAGGTCGAGCGGTACCTGGGTCTCGTGGAGTCCATCGACGAGGCGAAGGTGGACCAGGGCGACCTCATGCGCCTAGACCTCGCCATCCACAACGTGATCTACGCCCTCACCGGCAACGGCCACCTCGAGGACACCCTGCGCCAGTACGGGCACCTCTCCACCCGGATCTGGCTCCTGGTCCTCGAGAGGCGACCGCTCGTCGTCGGCCACATCCGGGAGCTGGCCCCGATCCTCAGGGCCATCCTCGCGAAGGACCCCGAGCGCGCCGGCTCGCTCATGGATGCGCACGTGCGCAACTTCGGCCGGTACATCGCCAGTGTCGTCTGACCCGGCCGGCCTGACTCGTGCCACTCGGTTGACGGATTTTCGCTGATGGTGCTCTGACCTGCGGTTTCTTTGTTGCGGTCGGACGGTTTGGTTACTAAGAACCTGTCGAAAGGTAGCCTCAGGGGGTGGCTTCCAGGTTCGTGCGCAAGGTCAGGACGGCCTCGGGCGCGGTCGCTGTCCAGATCGTGGCCAAGGACCGGGGCCAGGTGGTCGAGGTCGATCATGTGGGTTCTGCCCATACCGATGCCGAGCTGGCGCTGCTGCTGGACCTGGCACGCGATCGGCTCCGGCCCGGCCAGGGGACGCTGGATCTCGGCCCGCTGCCCCGCGTAGAGGTGCGCACCGAGGACGTCGCTGACTGGACAGCGGCTGCCTCGTTGCCGGTAGCCGCTCCCGGCGGGCGCCCACGGCTCGTAGCCGGCGGCGGGCGCGTGGTGGCAACGGCATCGCTGGTGCTCTGGGACGTCCTGGCCCAGGCGTACTCCCGTCTGGGATTCGATGTCCTCGACGACGAGGCGTTCAGATCCCTGGTGCTCGCAAGGCTCGTTGAGCCCACCTCCAAGGCCGACACCCTCCGGGTCCTCGAAGAGATCGGGGTGAGGGCCCCCGCACTGCGCACAGTGTTCCGCTGTCTGCAGCGGTGCAGCAGGCAGGACTACCGCGACATCATCGCCAAGGCCTGCCTCGCGCACTCGGTCCGCTCTACAGGGCCTGCGGCGATGGTCATGTATGACGTGACCACCCTGCATTTCACGAACGAGGACGAGGACGAGCTGCGCCGGGTCGGGATGAGCAAGGAGCACCGCGTGGACCCGCAGGTCCAGGTCGGGCTGCTGGTGGACCCGGGCGGGTTCCCGCTGGAGGTGCACCTCTTCGACGGGCGCAAGGCCGAGACCACCACCCTCGTGCCGGTGCTGAAGGCGTTCCAGGAGAGGCATGGGGTCACGGACATGGTCGTGGTCGCCGACGCCGGGATGCTCTCGGCCGGCAACCTGAACGCGCTCGAGGACGCCGGGTTCTCCTTCATCGTCGGCTCCCGCCTGACCAAGGCCCCGTATGACCTCGCCGAGCACTTCGAAGCCCACGGGGACTGGTTCGAGGACGGGCAGATCCTCGAATCCGTCAGGACGCTGGGAACCGGGAAGGACGCGCGGGAGCGGCGGATCGTCTACCAGTACTCGTTCAAGCGGGCCAAGCGCGACCGGCGCACCATCAACCTCATGGTCGAGAAGGCCGAACGCATCGCCGCCGGCGCCACTCCCTTGAAGAAGGCGAGGTTCCTCAAGGTCACCGGCGCCGAGAAGGCCCTGGACCAGACCACCATCGAACGGGCCCGCCAGCTCGCAGGGCTCAAGGGCTACGTGACCAGCCTGCCCGAGGCAACGATGAGCGGCAGCGCGGTGATCGGCGCCTATCACGACCTCTGGGCGGTCGAGGCGTCGTTCCGCATGACCAAGTCCGACCTGAAGGCCCGGCCCGTCTTCCACCACCAGCGCGAGGCGATCGAGGCCCACCTCACCGTGGTCTTCGCGGCCCTCGCGATCGCCCGCCACCTCCAGGACGCCACCGGCGTGAGCATCAAGAAGCTCGTCCAGACGCTGCGTCCCGTCCGCTCGGCAACAATCGAGGTCAACGGCCAACGCCTCACCCTCGAGCCCAACATTCCCCCGACAGCTCAGGAAATCCTGACAACGCTTGGACTCATTGCAGGTCACTAAGGCAAGTGGCACGACTCAGGTCTGACCCGGCCGGCGCGCCCCGACCTTGACGCCCCAGCCGCACGGGCGGACGCTGGATGCTAGACGTGCTGGGGGCCCTGAGCGAGAGGCGGATTCCCATGCGCGCCCACGCGGCAGCAGGACCGGCGGCGCACCGCGCCACGATCACCATGTTCGTCCCCCACGGGCACCCCGCACACCGGGCGGGTGCGGCATCCGTGCGCGCCGCGCGGGGGCGCACTGCGCAGTGGCTCCCAGTCCGCGGCGGCCTGCCGGCGGCGCTCGCCGCGGCGGTCTGCGCGCTGACCCTCCTGACCACGGTCCTCCTCGGCGCGGTCCCGGGCGGTCCGCTCGCCTCCGCCTCGCCGGTGCTGCCGTGGCAGGCCGCCGCCCCCGCCGGCCCCATCTCCGCGACCACGGCCGGCCCGGCTGTGCCGGGTATCCTGGCGCCGGCCCCGGCAACCGTGGTGAGCCGCGCCGTCGTGCTTCCCGCCCCGCACTTCATCCGCGTGCCGTCCCGGACGCGGTAGGGGAGCGGCGCCCCGCCTCCGAGCGGGGCCTCCACGCGTCACCGATTGACACTGTGACAGAGCGCACTCTATGTTCTGATATATCAAGTGTCGTCAGGTCGTCAGCAGACGTCCGACGCGAACAGCCAGTCGCTGCAAAGGAGCACGATGGACATTCACGCCGCCATTGACGAGGCGCGATTCACCAGGTTCCATAAGAAACTCGTCGCCGCCTGCATGGGCGGCCCGATCCTCGATGGCTACATCCTCAGCATCATCGCCATCGCGCTGATCGGCATCACCGCGGACTTCCACACCACCCCGCTTGAGACGAGCCTCATCGGCGCCGCGGCGCTCGTCGGCATCTTCCTCGGCGCGGTCTTCCTCGGCCCGCTCACGGACAAGATCGGCCGCCAGCTCATGTACACGATCGACCTCTGGGTCCTCGTGGTCGGCTCCGTGCTGCAGTTCTTCGTCCAGGACTCCGTCCAGCTCGTGGTCGCCCGATTCATCATGGGCCTGGCCATCGGCGCCGACTACCCGATCGCCAACTCCCTCCTCGCCGAGTGGCTCCCGCGCAAGCGCCGCGGCCAGATGCTCGGCGTCCTGCAGGTCGGCTGGTTCATCGGCGCGGCGCTGGCCTCCGTGGTCGGCTACGTCATGTTCGAGCTCTTCGGCGGCGAGTCGTGGCGCTGGATGCTCGTCTCCTCCGCCTTCCTCGGCGTGATCGTGCTCCTCCTGCGCCTCGGCACCCCTGAGTCGCCCCGCTGGCTACTGCACCACGGCCGCGTCAAGGACGCCAAGTCCGCCCTCCGCGCCGCCCTGGCCGACCAGCTCAGCGTGGAGCACGTCGTGTTCGAGTCCGCCAAGGACGATTCCGAGCAGGGCAAGGTGGACCTCAAGATCCTGCTGCAGCCGATCTACCTCAAGCGCATCGTCTTCTGCGCCGGGTTCTACTTCTTCCAGGTCGGCCCGCTGTTCGCGATCTTCACGTTCGGGCCCACCATCCTCTCCGCGTTCGGCCTCGGCGAGGGCAATGCCTCCAACCTGGGCTCCATGGCGATCGACCTCGTCTTCCTCATCGGCTGCCTGCCCGCACTGAAGCTCATCGAGACGTGGGGCCGCCGGCCGCTAATCATCTGGTGCTTCGCCCTCATGGCGATCCCGCTGTTCGTCCTCGGTTTCGCGCCGTCCGCCCCGGTCGGCGTGGTGGTGGCCTGCTTCCTCGCCTACGGCCTGTTCTCCGGCGGCCCGAGCATCCTCGAGTGGGCCTACCCGTCCGAGCTGTTCCCCACGAGCGTCCGCGCCTCGGCGGTCGGCATCACCACCGCCGTGAGCCGCATCGGCGCAGCGATCGGCACGTTCGGCCTGCCGTTCGCCCTCGCCGGCTGGGGGATCGGCCCGACCATGATCGTGGCCGCCGTCCTCACCGCCTGCGGGTTCGTCCTCTCGCTGTTCCTCGCCGAGGAGACCAAGGGCATGTCGCTCGCCAAGGCTGGCGGCCAGGCCGCGGACGGGATTGACGCGGACGACGCCGCGTCCTCGCCTTCCGCGGGCGCCCCGGCGCCCGCTGTGGGGGCCACTCTGGCCGACTGAGGTTCCCCCAGCGAACGGCGGGCCCCGCACCGGGAAGGTGCGGGGCCCGCCGTCGTCTGCGGCTGTGCGCGTGACTACGTACTGCCGACTCGATTTCTGGTGCTCTGGCATCTGGGCGTGTGCAGTTTTGCGCGCATACTTTGGAGCGATGCGTTGCGCACGTCAGAGTGTCTCGCTCGGGAGGTGCACCGCAGGACACTCATGAGGAGAACCGCATGTCCAGCTCCACGGGTCAGCCCCAGGGAAGCCGAGGACTCGAAGTCCGCTCGATTGACTATGTGCCCCTCGATGAGCGTCATGGGAAGGTCTCCAGCATCGGCCCGCTCTGGTTCATGAGCAACGCCCAGATCGGCACGCTGGCTGTGGGACTCATCAGCATCACCACTGGCGGGAACCTCATCTGGTCGATGATCGCCATCGCGGTTGGAGTCCTCGGGGGGACCCTGTTCATGGCCGCGCACTCATCGCAAGGTCCGCACCTTGGGCTTCCCCAGATGATCCAGTCCCGCCCGCAGTTCGGCTACGTCGGCGCCCTCATGGTCTGGCTGTTCGCCTACCTGCAGTACGCGGGCTTCAACATCTTCAACACCGTCCTCGCCGGGCAGGCGATCGGGGCCTCTGTGCACGTCGGCTCCGATGACCTGTGGTTCTGGGCCGTGACCATCGTGGCGGTGGTCGTCGCGCTCTTCGGGTACGACCTCATCCATCGGGCCGAGCGGTACCTGACCTACCTCACCGTCGCGATGCTGGTGCTGCTGACGGTTGCCGCGCTCACGCATCTCGACGTGCCCGCGTCGACGTTCAACCTCGGGGACTTCCAGTCCGTGCCATTCCTCGCCCAGCTTGGCGTCGCCGCGGGCTACCAGATCTCCTGGGCGGTCTACGTTTCGGACTACTCCCGCTACCTGCCGCCCACCACGGCTGGACACACCTTCCGGTACACGTTCTGGGGCAGCTCTCTCGGCGGGATCTGGCTCATGTTCCTGGGTGCCTTCATTGGCGCTGCCGCAGGCAAGGATTTCGACACGATCCCGTCGATCGCGGCCACCGCAGACAGGCTCTTCCCGGGTTTCGGCTCGATCGCCCTGATCATCGCCGCCCTCGGCCTGGTGTCCGTGACCGCACTGAACATGTATGGCGGATCGCTGACACTCATCTCCTCGATCGACAGTATCCGCAAGATCGAGCCCACCCTGACCCTGCGCATCGTGACCATCGGCGTGACCGCCGCGATCTCCGTGGTCCTGGCCAACATCGCCTCCGCCGACTTCCTGGCCAACTTCAACGACTTCCTGCTGCTGGTCCTCTACTTCTTCATCCCCTGGACCGCGATCAACCTCACCGACTACTTCATCGTGCGCAAGGGCCACTACGCGGTCGCGGAGATCTTCAAGCCCAACGGGATCTACGGCCGATGGGGCTGGCCGGGCATCATCGCCTACCTGGTCGGCTTCGTGGTGATGATCCCGTTCTTCTCGGCCGGCACCCTCTTTGTGGGTCCGATCGCCAAGGCCATCGACGGGGCGGACCTCTCCCTGTTCATCGGGTTGCCCGTCTCAGCCGTCCTGTACTGGCTCCTCACCCGCAAGGTCGATGTGGCGGAAGAGGCCAGGCTCGCCGAGGCGGAGTACGCGGGCCTTGACGCCGCAGCGCACAAGCACACGCTGATCGAGTAGACGGAACGGGGATGCCGCGGAGGGAGAGGACCACGGTGTATCCTTCACTCTGAGTCTGTCCATGAGCGCGAACGCGCGCTCGGCCTGAGGAGGTGAGTCCGATTTTCATTCACAGTCGGGTGCTCACCCCTTCGCGCAGGAGCCTCTAGGACCTCCCTGCCGCTGGCCTCGGGCACCCGCAACGCGGATACCCTGAAGGACCAGACATGCCCAACCTTTCCTCTTCCTCCTCTCTTGCCCTCGTCCTCGGCGGTGGCGGGTCCGCCGGCAACGCGTGGCTGATCGGCATGATCGCCGGCCTCGCGGACGCCGGCCTCGATCTGGCCGAGACCGCCGACCTGGTGATCGGCACCTCGGCCGGCGCCACCGCCGCGGCGCAGGTGCGCAGCGGCGTGCCCGTGGCCGAGCTCTACGAATCGGTGCTCTCCGAACCGGCGCGTACCCCCGGGCAGGCCGGCCCGCCGCGCGGCGGCCACGCCGGGCAGCGGCCCGGTGCGCCGATGAACACCCTGATCGAGCGGATGCGGGCCATCAACTCCTCCGCCACCTCCGCGGCGGACGTCCAGCGCGCCATGGGCGCGTTCGGCCTCGAGTACGACGCCGCGCTCCCGCCCGGCGCTGCCGAGCAGCGTCGCGCCGTGGTCGCCGCCAGGCTTCCCCGGGCCGAGTGGCCGCAGAAGCCGATTCTCATCACGGTCGTGGACGCTGCCACCGGTGAGTTCGTGGCCCTGGGCCGGGAGTCCGGCGCGGATCTCGTGGATGCGGTCACCGCGAGCACCGCCATGCCCGGGCCGACCGTGCCCATCAACGGCCGCCGCTACCTCGACGGCGGCGTGCGCTCGGCCGAGAACGCCGACCTGGCCTCGGGCCACGCCCGCGTGGTGGTGCTCTCGCCGCTGGGCGGACCCCGGCCGGAGCGTCCGGGCCAGTTCGAGGGCCTGCGCAGGTTCCCGGAGACTGATCTGGCCGCGCACGTGGAGGCGCTGCGGGCGGAAGGCAGCCGGGTCGACGTGGTCTTCCCGGACGCCGAGTCCCTCGAGGCCATGGGTGCCAACCTCATGGACCTCGCGGCACGCATCCCTTCGGCGCGGGCCGGGTTCGCGCAGGGCTGGCGGGAGGCCGCCAGGCTGGCCGCGGGCTGACGCCAGCTGGCGGGCGGCGGGCTGACGCTCGCCCAGCGCGCGCCGGGTCTGCGCCTCGGAAGGTGCGGACCCGGCGTCGTGCGCTCAGCGGCCGCTGGCCGCCCCATGTGCGCGGAGGTACTCTCGCAGGCCGGGAATCGCGAAGTCCACCCGTCCGTAGCCGGCCTGCTCGACGAGTCCCGCCTCGATCAGGCGCGTGCGGTAGTTGCTGACGGTGTTGGGCCGCGAGCCGAGCCTGCGCCCGATGTCGCTCACGTCAGAGACGCCGTTGTCCTGGGCCATGGCACGGAGGAAGTCCAGGTCCTTGGCGGAGACAGGCGCCAAGGCTGCCTCTATGACCACGCGCTCGTGGCGGCGTCGGGCCGCAGCTACGGCGCGTTCAACGGCCGCGGAGTCCAGCACCTCGCCGGCCTCGGCCTGCTGCCACAGGAAGTATCCGACGAGCTGGATGAGGAAGGGGTACCCACCGGTTGCCTCTGCGGCCTCGTCCGCTTGTTCTGAGGCGAGGCGGTAGCCGCCCTGGGCGAACAGTTCAGCGTACGATCTCGCGGTCTCGGTGACGCTCACGGCATGCAGGTCAATGCGATCGGCCCGCCGCAGGAACGTGGCCACGCCCTCGTTCAGGAGGTCCGAGACGGCCGCTGGAAGCCCCGCGAACATCAAGGCGATGGGAAGGCCCGCCCGGATGAAGTGCTGGACGTCGGCCGCCAGCTGAGACAGCTCATCACGATCCGCGGCGTGGATCTCGTCCACGGTGATCAGGAGGCCGGTGCCGTTGGCATCTAGCCTGCGGAGGAGCTTCTCGCCGATCTGACGCCAGCTCACCTGCTGTTCGGGGGTGAGCTGCGTTGTGACGCCAAAGCCTGCCATCGTGACACCCGTGACCCTGCGGACGGCTCGGCCGGAGCCGAGCTCCTCATCCGCGAGCGTCATCGACGCGCCAATGCGGGCGGCGAACCCCCGGGTGGCTGTCTCGGAGATCGCGTACCATCCCGCCTCGAGCGCTGTGTCTTCTGCCAGTCCGAGGACCACGGTCTTCCCGATTCCCCGCGCACCGGTGATGATCGTGAGTAGACCCGGCGCGCCCGACCTGATCCTCAGGCCGTAGGCGAACTCTTCCAGGATGTCCCCACGGCTCAGGAGCACGGGCGGCATCGCCCCAGCAGTGGGACGGAAGGGATTGGCCACGAAGCCTCCTGTGTACGCCTGTGTATCTTGTGTGTCTTGTGTATCTTCGCAGAATCGCCGCGCCTGCCGCTAGCCCAACTCGGGAAGGAGGGGCTGTTGTGCGTCAGCGCGAGCTCCCTGATACACTCGGGGGTATACCCAGATACCCCGGGGGGTATCCAAACCGAGCATCGAGGAGATCGACCATGTGCTACCCCGCCACCTGCAAGACGTGCAAGAAGACGACCTGGTCCGGCTGCGGCCAGCACATCGACCAGGTCAAGCGCAGCGTGGCCAAGGCCGACTGGTGCAACGGCAAGCACACCCAGGCCGAGATCGACGCCGCGAAGGGCCCCAGCCTCCTCTCCCGCCTCTTCGGGCGCTGATCGCCTCCGACGCGCAGACTGCGGCGGGCCCCGCACCGGAAGGTGCGGGCCCGCCGTCGTGCGTGAGGGCTCATTCAGCTGCCGGCGGACCGTCCTCGGCCGCGACGGTGACCGCCTGGGCGCGAATCGGCTCGATCCTGCGGGCATCCGCACGCCTGCGCCGCCACCATCTCACCCATGCGAACGCGGCGGCCAACCCGGCCGCGAGGACTGCGGCTCCGGCCAGCCACCAGCCCAGTACAGGCACGGTCGAGAGCAGCACCGCGGTCAGGAGGAAGTAGGGGACCATCCTGAGGCCCTCGCTGAACCTGCGGCCCGGGAGGACGACGGCGATCGCGAACCACAGGACAGCGGCCGGCCAGATCGTCGTGACGTAGACGCACCCGATGCAGACGCTGACAGCGGAGGCGATGAGCGTCGTCGTCCACCAGTCCGCGGTGCGCCGGGGGTTCCCCTGCGCCGGGGTGGTGTTCGCGCCGACCACGGCCGCCGTGACATCCGCGGCGATGCCCGCCACCGGCCGGACGAGGAGGCGGTGGCCCAGGCGGAGGAGCCTGGGGGCCCCTCGGCGGCGCGTGCTGGGGTGAGGGGCTGTCGGGTCCACCGTGTGATGCTACCGGCCGTGGGGCGCTTCCTGGCGTTGCCTCGCGGGAGGACACAGCGAACGGCGGGCCCGCACCGGGAGGTGCGTGCCCGCCGTCGCGCGTCGGGGCTCGTGCAGCCGGATGAGGCTGCCGGCTGGGTCAGTCCTCGGCCGCGACCGTGACCGCCTGGGCGGGAATCGGCTCGATCCTGCCCATGAGGAGCAGGTACGAGGCCAGGCCCCCGATGAGGGCGATGCCGCCGATGATGAACGCGTACAGGAAGTGCCCGGTTGCGTCCACGATGAAGCCGGTGACGATCGGGGCTGCGACGCCCGCGAGGAGGTTCACACAGTTCACGATTGCCGCGAGCGATCCGGCGCTGCCCTCGGGGGCGATGAGTGCGGGCAGCGAGTTGCTCGTCACGTAGACGAGGGCGATCCCGGCGCTGCCGATGGCGATCCAGATGATCGCGGACACCGGGTTGTTGCTGAACGCCGCGCCGACCGTGAACAGCGCCACGATCATGCCAGCGACAAGCACGCCCTTGCGGACCCTGTCCGGATTCGCGCCGCGGCCGATCACCCGGTCGACCCACCAGCCGCCGATCGTCAGCTCCGAGACGAACATCGCGAGCGCCGGGACCGCGGCATAGATGCCGCTCTGCAGGATGCTCTGGTTCATGCTGGTCTGCATGTAGCCGGGCAGCCAGGTCAGCAGCATCCAGAGGACGTACCCCGCGCCGGCCAGGCCGAGCGACAGGCCCCACACCTTGCGCTGGCGCAGGAGGTAGCCGATGGTCTTCCAGTCGCTCGCCGGACGGACGTCCTCGCTGGTCGCGCCGCCCTTGATGATGTAGTCGTACTCCTCGGCCGAGAGCTTGCCCTTGGCCAGGTGGTGCTTGGGGCCCCGGTACCGCCAGAGGAAGGCACCGAGGAACACGAGGGAGAGGACCGCCTGCAGCCAGAACGCCTCGCGCCAGCCCCACGTCGCAACCGTGAAGGCGATGAGGGGAAGGCCCAGGACGTTCGCGAGGCGCGTGCCGCTGTCGAAGATCGCCGTGCAGAGCCCGCGCTCGTGCCGGGGGAACCACAGGCCGGTGGCCTTCATCGCGCCCGGGAAGGCCGGGGCCTCGGCGACGCCGAGGAATACGCGCGCCAGGATGATGACCCAGGCTCCCGAGGCGATCGCCGTCAGGACCGAGGCCACGGTCCAGAGGACCGCGCTGGCACCCCAGACCTTCTTGACCCCGAACCGGTCGAGCAGCATGCCCGAGGGGATCTGCATGATGGCGTAGGACCACAGGAAGGCCGAGGAGAGGACGCCGAACTCCGTCGCCGTGAGCCCGAACTCGTCCGTGAGCGGCTTCTGCGTGACAGAGATGGACAGGCGGTCCACGTAGTTGATGAGGATTCCGAAGCCCATGAGGAGGGCGATGCTCCAGCGCGTCTTTCCGCGCGGCCGGGCCGCCTTGACAGTGGGATCGCGATGGACGTTCTTGGATGCCTGAGACAGCAAGGGATGCTCCTGAGCAGTGGAGTTGGACTCAATGCGCGCGCCGGGAGGTGGTGCCTTCCCGACCCCGCACGTGGCAGGCCCCGACGGGGGCCGCGATGCTACAGCCGTGCTGGAGTGCTCCGTGTCAGTGTGGAATCAGGTAATTCTGAATGGCAGCCGCGGACGGCCATTCAGAATCAGCCGGCCACGGACGATCAGAGTCTGGGGAAGCAGGCAGCGTTGCCGTCGCTTCCCGGCGCGCACCGAACTCGTCTTCAGTGCGGCGCCAGCAGAGGGGTTCATCGATGTGCCATTTCTAGGTCAGTGAGGCTGCCGAGTGGGGCACCTCACACTGTGTTGGTAGATCCAGAGTAGGAGCAGGTCTTGAGTTTCACAAGAGGGAATTTTAATTCCGCATAGTGAAAGTGGCTGGATGGCGAGACGGCGGGCCCGCACCAGAAGGTGCGGGCCCGCCGTCGTGCGTCAGGTCCCAGGCCGAAGCGTGCTAGCCCCGCGTCATCGCCTGGCGGTGTGTGCGCAGCTGCAGGAGGGCCGCATCGAGGAGGGGAGTGGCCACGCCCAGCGCCCGGGCGCGGGCCGCCATGCCCCCGATGATGTGCTCGGCCTCGGCCGGGTCGCCGTGCTGGAGGTCGCGGTACAGCGACGACGTGAAGGACGAGCGGGGCTCGGTGAGCATGGCCACGCTCTGGCCGTGGCTCCTCTTGCCCACCGGGTGGCCGGCCGCGCGGGCCACGTCCTCGGTCTCGGCGATGGCCCGCAGGATGTGGCCCTCGCCGCCGGCCGCGAGGATGTCACCGATGGTGCCGCGGAACAGGCACGTGATCACGCCCGCGGACGCGATGAACGCCCACTTCTCCCACAGACGGGTTTCCACGGACTCGTCCACGTCAAGCCGGACGCCGGGGACATCGAGGGCCTCCCGTACCGCGTCCGGCACCGGGGTGCCGTGGAGTGGGCCGATGGTCATGGTGCTCAGCGGCGTCATCTGAACGACCGCGCCAGACTCATCCACGGTCGCCACGATCTTCACCAGCCCGCCCAGCACCCGGCCCGGGTAGGCCCGCTCGAGCGCGTCGAGGTGGTCCATGCCGTTGAGGAACGGCACGATCACGGTCTCCGGGCCGATCGCCGGCTCGGCCGTTGCCAGAACGCCCGCGAGGGCCGGGGCCTTGACGGCCACGATGACCAGATCGTAGCGGCTGCCGGGCTCAATCTCGGTCAGCGCCCGGACCCGATGGGTGCGGCGCCCGTCGGGAGCCTGGAGCGTGAGGCCGTCGCGGGCCAGGGCCTCGGCACGCCCGGGACGGACCAGGAAGGTGACGTCGCGGCCAGCCTCGATCAGCCGGGTTCCGAAGGCTCCGCCGGTCGCCCCGGCGCCGATGATCAGGATTCTCATAGCGTGCAGGAGTCTATCGCCGCGCACGACGCCGGGTGCCCGCCGCGGCGATCGGTGGGCACCCGCCGTCGTGGGCGCCACCTCTTTGAAGCCCGCGTCATCTGGGAAGCCGTCTTTTGACCCTCGCTACCAGCGCCCGGGACAATGAAGAGCATGCCTATCACTCCACCGGGCCTGGCCCTGGCGATGCGACTTGTCGCCGCGGGCGTCCCCGACGGACTCGCCGCCGTCCTTGCCGAGGCATGCGCCGTGCCGCCGGAGAAGCGCACCGGGGAGGCCGCGGCGTGCGTGCTGGACCAGGCCGGCGCGCTGCAGGTCGTCGAGTGGCTCGAGGCGCAGCTGGGCCAGCACACCTCCACCCGGGACGCCGTGGTCGCGATGCTCGGTGCCGGCGCGGTGCTGTTCGGCGCGGAGGAGTCCGGCCGCCTCGTCCTCAAGCACGTGCCCGCTGCGGCGGAGGCGATCGAGGAGATGTCCCGCGAGTCCGAGGACGCCGCGGCGGATGACCCGCTGGTGTCCGTGGAGGCCCGCGCCGAGCCGCTCATGCTGCGCGCGGCGCTCGAGCGCGCCGCCGCGACGGACCCGAAGTTCAACCGCGAGCTGTACATGGACGAGTCCGTCGTGCTCCCGGGATTCCTGCTCGTCCCGAGGGGCGACGAGTCCGTGGAGCTCAACGGGGCACTGGTGAGCACGCCGGGGGGCTTCGTGTTCGTGCTCACCGACAGCCTGCTCTCCGGGGCGACCGCCGGCCTGGTCCCGCGAGGCGAGCTCGAGCAGGGCTCCCTGAGCTTCCGGCTTGACCAGCTCATCGGCGCCGTGTTCTTCGCCCCCGAGGTGCTCGAGGGCCTCGACGGGTGGGAGAACGTGGACTTCGGCCCGTCCCCCGACGGCGAGCTCCACGCCCACTTCGAGGTCCGCAACCACGCGCTCATCAGCGTCTGCGTCGCCTACTCGCAGCTGCCGGCGAGCAAACAGGACCTCCTCCTGCGGCGGTTCGAGACGCTCGTGGGGCGCGTGGACACCGCCCTGCGGGGATAGAGGGGACCTAGGTCTATTCTGGGCGCCCCCCGGGCTGCCGTAGCGTGCGGTCCATGCGCACCCTCCAGAACCCGCCCGGGCGCCGGGCCATGCTCAGGGCCCTCGGGGCCGGCGCCGTGGGCCTCGCCGCGGCGCCCCTCATCTCGGCCTGCACCCCCACTCAGACCGCGAGCACGGCCTCCCCCTCGCCGTCGCTCCTCCCGGCTCCCGAAGGCCAGCCGTCGCCCCTCCTGGCCGAGCAGAAGGTCAACGATGCCGTGGGGAAGCTTGACGGGATGGTCGAGGCGGCGATGTCGAGCACCGCGGTGCCGGGTGTCGCCGTCGGCGTCGTCTACCGGGACAAGGTCGTGTACCTGAAGGGCTTCGGGGTGAGGGAGGCGGCAAAGCAGGACAAGGTGGGGCCCGATACGGTGTTCCAGGTCGCCTCGGTGTCCAAGCCCATCGCGTCGACCGTGATCGCGGCCCTCGTGGGGCGCAAGGCCATGCAGTTCGCCGACCCGCTCATCAAGCACAATCCGCGGTTCGCGCTCAGCGACCCGTACGTCACCGAGCACGCCACGTTCGAGGACCTGCTCTCCCACCGCGGCGGCCTGGCGACCGGGGCAGGAGACCTGCTCGAGGACCTCGGCTTCGACCAGGCCTACATCCTCGCCCACCTCAGCCAACAGCCTCTGGACGCCTTCCGCGCGAGCTACAACTACAGCAACTTCGGCTACACCGAGGCTGGCGTGGCCGCGGCGGCCGCGATGGGCAAGCCCTGGGAGGACGTCGCGGACGAGGTGCTGTTCACGCCGCTGAAGATGGCCTCGACCAGCTACCGCCACGCCGACTACCTCAAGGCCCCGGACCGGGCGCTCCTCCACGTCCGGGACGGCCAGAACTGGGTGGCCAAGTACAGCCGCGACCCCGACGCCGAGGCCCCCGCCGGCGGCGCGAGCTCCTCCGTGCGGGACCTCGTCGAGTGGATCCGCCTCCAGCTGGGGAACGGCACGTACGGCGGCCAGCCCGTCGTGGACTCCGCGGCGCTCGCGGCCACCCACGTGCCGCAGATCGTCTCGGGGCCGCCCTCGGGGCCGGCAGCCCGGACCCATTTCTACGGCATGGGCTGGAACGTCGGCTACGACGCCCAGTCGCGGCTCCAGCTCGGCCACTCCGGGGCCTTCAACCTCGGCGCCGCGACCTCGGTCGCCATGCTCCCCGGCGAGCAGCTCGGCATCGTGGTCCTCACGAACGGGCAGCCGGACGGCATCCCCGAGGCGATCAGCAGCGGCTTCCTCGACGTGGCCCAGAACGGTGCCCCGACCGTCGACTGGCTCCCGTTCACCCAGCGCGCCTTCCAGGGCATCCGTGACGCGGACAAGCCCACGGTCGACTACACCAAGCCGCCCGCCCAGACCTCCCCGGCCAAGCCCGCGTCCGCCTACACAGGCACCTACGCCAACCCGTACTACGGCCCGATCACGGTCGCGGACAGCGGCGGTTCCCTCGCCTTCCGCATGGGCCCCGAGGCCAGCCCCACCACGTTCCAGCTCACCCACTACACCGGCGACACCTTCACCTTCGCCTCCATTGGGGAGAACGCCAACGGCCTGGCCGGTGCGATCTTCACGGCCGACGGCGCCGGGCCCGCCTCGAGCGTCCGGCTCGACTACTACGACACCCGCGGCCTCGGAACGTTCACGCGGAAGGCGCAGCCGTGACCCGCCCGAACCGCGCGCCCCTGATCCTCGCCGCGCTCAGCGCCGTGATGCTCGCGCTCGGCGCCTGCACCCCCGCCCCCGCCGGCGGCGAGAGCACGACGGCGGCCGCGGGCCCGGCGTCGTCCGCGGATTCCGAGCTCGCGGCGAAGGTGCGCTCGATCGTCGCGGACACGATGGCCGCGGACCACCTCAACGCCGTGATCGTCCGGGTGACGATCGATGGCCGGCCGGTCATCACCGAGGCGTTCGGCGAGTCCATGCCGGGCGTTCCCGCGACCACGGACATGCACTTCCGCAACGGCGCCGTCGCGATCTCCTACATGTCCACGGCGCTGCTGCAGCTCGTCGACGAGAAGAAGGCGAGCCTCGACGACAAGCTCGCGACGTGGCTCCCCGACGTGCCGCACGCGAACGAGGTCACCCTCGGGCAGCTCGCCCAGATGACCTCCGGGTACGCGGACTACGTGCAGGACCAAGGCCTGATCGGCTCGTTCTACGACAATCCGTTCCGCACGTTCACTCCTCAGGAACTCGCCTCCATCGGTGCATCCAAGCCGCTGTTCTACGCTCCCGGGACCAATTGGGACTACGCCCACACCAACTACGTGCTGCTTGGCCTCGCCCTCGAGAAGATCACGGGCAAGCCCCTCGACGCGCTCCTGCAGGAGAAGGTGCTCGGTCCGCTCGGGCTCAAGGACACCCGTGATCCGGGCACCCCGGCCATCCCCGAGCCCGTCCTCCACGCGTACACCGCGGAACGCCGCGACCACCTCGGGATCCCGGCATCGACGCAGTTCCTCGAGGACTCCACCTTCTGGAATCCCTCGTGGACCCTCGCCAAGGGCGCCATCCAGACCACCACCATCACGGACATGGCCACGACCGCGGACGCGATCGGCTCGGGCAGGCTCCTCTCGCCGGAGTCCCACGCGCTCCAGGTCTCGACCGCGCTGCGCGGCAGGACCAGCGCCGTCGATGGGTGCCCCACGTGCTTTCCGCAGGGCGACGGGTACACGTACGGGCTCGGCGTGGTCATCAGCGGCCACTGGCTCCTGCAGAATCCGATGTTCGCCGGCTACTCCGCTGTGGAGGCCGCGCTGCCGTCGAAGAAGATCGCCATCGCCGTGGCGGCCACGTACAAGGCCGAGGCGTTCGACGCCCACGGCGAGACCTCGAACCGGGCCCAGGACCTGTTCCGCCTCATCGGGGCAGCGGCCGCACCCGACGACGCCCCACCGGTGCCGAGCCGCTGAGGTCCCGCGGCGGCCGGGCTCTGGTCAGACGGCCGACGCCGTCCGTAGGCTAGGCGGCAAGCGCTCGGCGAGCTGCCGGGCCGCCACGGACACGAGGTGAAGGGGCCTGCCACGATGACGAAGACGCACGTTCACGAGAGCCACACGGTGGCCGAGCACGAGCACGGGGACGGGTGCGGCCACGAGCCCGTCCAGCATGGGAGCCACGTCGACTACGTGCACGACGACCACCACCACTTCCTCCACGGCGACCACTACGACGAGCACGAGCACGTGGCCGAGCACAACGTCCACGACCACAGGCACGAGCCCGGCTGCGGCCACGAGGAGGTCCAGCACGGCGACCACGTGGACTACGTCCACGACGGCCACAAGCACGCCGAGCACGAGCACCACTACGACGAGCACTGAGGTCCCCCTGCCCGAGGTCCCGCTGCCGGAGGTCCCGCTGCCGGGGGGCGACGTGACCGAGGGGATCGTCCGCGTCGGGGATACCGTCCGCCGGCCCGTGGGCCCCCACTCGCCCCTCGTCCACGCCGTCCTGGCGCACCTCGAGGCCGTCGGGTTCGACGGCGCCCCGCGTTTCCTCGGCCTCGACGAGCGAGGCCGCGAGGTCCTCACCTTCATTCAAGGCGAGGTTGCCGGCCGTCCGCACCCCCCGTGGCTCGCCTCCGATGCTCGGCTCGCCTCGGTGGCACGCCTGCTCCGCGCGTACGACGACGCCGTGGCCGGCTTCGCGCCGCCGGACCACCTCCTCGAGGTGGTCGCCCCGCCCGAGCTTCCGGGCATCCCGTCCGAACCCGAGGCGCCTCCAGGGGCCAAGCGGTTCATCGGCCATCTGGACATCACGCCCGAGAACGTCGTGTTCCGCGACGGTCAGGCCGTGGCCCTCATCGACTTCGACCTCGTCCGCCCCGCGACGCGCCTCGACGAGGTCATCAACCTGTGCTTCCACTGGGCCCCGCTGTCTCCCGAGCAGGACCGCAGCGAGGCGCTCAGGGGAGTGGACGCCGTCGTGCGTACCGGGCTGGTCGCGGACGCCTACGGGCTCGACGCTGCCTCCCGCACCCTCTTCGTCCCGACGGCGGTCCGGCGGACGGAGCGGTCCTGGCACCTCATGCGCCACCGCGCCCAGACGCTGGGAGGCGGCTGGGCGCGGATGTGGGAGGACGGGGTGGGGGAGAAGATCCAGCGCCGGCTCGTCTGGCTCGAGGCCGAGGGGGGCCGGGTCAGCGCCGCCCTCTAGCGTGAGGGGTCACTTCCGACCGTTGAGGGGTCTCTGGCGGGTGGTTGCGGGGTCTCTGGCGGGTGGCTTCGGGGTCTTTGACAAGCCATAGACCCCACAACGGTGCGCCAGAGACCCCACAACGGGTGGGCTATGCGTCGGCGGGGGCGAGGACGATGTTGAAGGTGGTGCGCGCCCAGCCCGTGTCGAGGGTGCGGCCGTCGGGTGTGGGGGTTCCGGCGGGCTGGTGGTGGAAGTCCTTGATGAGGGAGTCCTTGACGCCGAACACCGAATCACCGATCTCGATCTGCGGATCGCCGTTGACGAAGATGTGCGTCACGAGGGTGCGCTGGCCCGGGGCGGTCACCATGAAGTGCAGGTGGGACGCGCGCACCGGGGACCGCCCGGTGGCGGCGAGCATCTTGCCCACGGGGCCGTCGTGGGGAATGGGGTACGGGGTGGGGGTGAGTCCCCAGAAGGCGTACTTCCCCTCGGAGTCCGAGAAGAGATGCGCCCGCCCTGCCACGCGTCCATCGGTGTACTGGACGTCGTAGAATCCCTCGTCGTCGGCCTCCCAGACCTCGATCCTGGCGCCGGGGACGGGGTTGCCGTCGGTGTCGGTGACGGTGCCCTCGACCCAGCACGGCTGCCCGTGCGCACCGCCGGCGATGTCCCCGCCGCTCGGGATCTCGGGGGCGTCGTTGACGAAGAACGGCCCGAAGACGGTCGCCTCGGTGGCCGGGTGGGCAGCGCCGGGCACGGCCTCGTTGTTCACCGCGATGGTCTGCATGGAGGCGCCGAGGACGTCGGAGAGCAGGATGAACTCCTGACGCCGGTCGTCGGTGATGTGGCCGGCGGCGGTGAGGAACTCGATGCCGGTGTTCCACTCGTCCTCGGTGAGGCGTACCTCGCGGATGAACGCGTGGAGGTGGCGGGTGAGCGCCTCCATGAGGTACCTCAGGCGGGGGTCCGGGGCGCCGGCGAAGGACGCGACGACCTGGTCGGTGAGGGCCTGCTCGATCGCGGCCTGCTCCGGGGAGACCGGCGGGGCGGGCGACGGCGCGTGGCCGGGCTCGGTGCCGGGGGCGGCGGTGGGGTTCGTGGTCATGTCTGGTCCTCTCAGTCGAGCTCGTCGGTGAGGGTCTTGGGGTCTTCGCCGGTCAGGGCCGCGCGCAGCAGGGCGGTGAGGTTCTTCTCCGTCACGGGGCGGGGGTTGTTCGCGGGGATCGCGGGCAGGGCGACGGCCACGGCCTCGGCGATCCCGGCCTCGCTGAAGCCGAGGTCGGCCAGGGCGCGGGGTGCGTCGAGCCGCTCCCGCAGGGCCTGGAGGCCCTCAAGCGCATCGGCGGTGCCGAACGCGGCGGCGATCCGCCCGGCGGCTTCGGGCGCGTACGGGGCATTGAACGCGAGCACATACGGCAGCACGGTCGCGTGGGTCTGGGCGTGGGGGAGGTTGAACGTCCCGCCCAGGACATGGCAGATCTTGTGGTGCATCCCGGATCCGGCCGAGGCGAACGAGACCGCGGCCAGGTACGCCCCGTAGAGCGCTTGCTCCCGCCCCGGGGCGCCCTCGGCCCCGGTCGGATCGGCTACGATCGCCGGGAGCCCGTTGGCGAGGGCGCGGATGCCCTCGGCGGCCATGGCGGCGTTGATCGGGTCCGCCCGGGGACCCCAGAGCGAGTCCACGCAGTGCGCCATCCCGTTCAGCCCTGACGCCACCGAGAGGGGGACGGGCAGCGTGAGGGTCAGCGCGGCGTCGTACACCACGGTGGCGGGCAGGACGCGCTCGTCCACTCCGGTGGTCTTGCGGGCGCCCTCGGTCAGGCCCCACACGTTGGTCGCCTCCGAGCCCGCGTAGGTGGTCGGGACCGCCACGATCGGGATCCCGGACGTAAGGGCCACGGCCTTGGCCAGGCCCGTCGTGGAGCCCCCGCCCACGGAGACGATGAGGTCGATCCCCGCCTCTGCCGCGGCGGCCCGGGCACGCTCGGCGACCTCGACCGGCACATGCATGACCACCTCGTCGTGCCACAGCGCCACCTCGATCCCCGACGCGACGTCCCTGGCCATCGGCAGCTCGGACTCGGAGGCGATCACCATCACCCGCTCCGAGCCGAGACGGGCCACCTCCGCGGCCAGGTTCACGGCGGCCTTCCCCGACCCGAACAGCACCCGCTGCCCGAGGGTCACGTGGTCAAAGGTCAGGCTCATGCGATTGCTCCGTTTTC
Source organism: Sinomonas cyclohexanicum (assembly GCF_020886775.1). GTDB lineage: Bacteria > Actinomycetota > Actinomycetes > Actinomycetales > Micrococcaceae > Sinomonas > Sinomonas cyclohexanicum. The sequence goes on along the minus strand of NZ_AP024525.1, from coordinate 3,660,454 downwards.
TGCTGGTGCGGCGTCCGCCGGTGCGGCGGGTCCGAGGATCTGTTCCATGGCGGCGCGCAGCGCCGCTTCCGGGTCGGTCGGCAGTGTCTGCGAGCGCCAGCCCACGTGCTTGTCGGGGCGGACCAGGACGGCGCCGTCCTCCGCGACGCCGCGCAGCCGCTCCCAGTCGAAGTACAGGTCGGTGACCTCGCGTCCGGGACCGATCACGACGGCGTCGACCCTCACCCCGAGCTGGTCCGAGACCTTCTGCGCAGCGGTAGTCCAGTCCTCGCCCGTGACGCCGGTGAACAACGTGAACTGGCCGTACGGGGCAAGATCGTGCGTGGAGACCTTGTTGACCCAGTCGCCGACCCACGCGTGCGGGAGGCGGACGCCGGGATCGGTGGAGGGCTCGTAGTACAGCTCCGGGTCGCGGGTCGGCGCGGGGCGCTCGGTGCCGTCGCCGGCGATGGCCGCGGAGCGGTAGTACTGGCCGAGCTCCACGCCGTGCGCGTTGAACTCGTAGTTCTTCAGCTCCATCGCCTCCCGGACGGCGGCGCGCTTGGCCGCACCCTCCGGCGTCGCGTCCTTGCGGGACTCGATCGCCGCGCGCATCTCCTCCTCCGTCTCGGCCTCCGTGAGGCCGAGCGCCTCGAAGAGCTTCACGAACTCGCGCCCCGACTGGTTCGCGCGGGTCACGATCTGCCGGGCCACCGGCGCCCGCTCGGCGGTGTACGTGTCCAGGAGGCTCGGATCGGCCTGGCCCTTGAGCACGGCCGCGATCTTCCACGCAAGGTTGTACGAGTCCTGGATGGACGTGTTCGAGCCGAGCCCGTTGCTCGGCGGATGCTTGTGGACGGCGTCTCCGGCGCAGAAGACGCGGCCCTTCTGCAGGGCCGTGGCGAACTGCTCGTTGTTGCCCCACAGGGAGATGCCGGTGATCTCGGCGTCGAGATCCGGCACGCCGATGAGGTTCCGCACCACCTGCAGCGCGTCCTCCTCGGTCACCTCGGGCGTGCCCTGGGTGATGTCGAAGCCCCAGACGATGAGCCACTCGTTCCACGGCCGCACCATGCGCACGAGGCCGGCGCCGATTCCGCCGATGTTCGAGCCCGGCTGCACCACCCAGTACAGGACCGAGGGGCGGTGCCCCACGAGCTTGGCCAGGTCCGCCTTGAACGTGATGTTCATGGATCCGGCGATGTCCATCTGCCCCTCGTACGGAAGCACGACGTCGGCCGCGACCTTCGAGCGGGCGCCGTCCGCGCCGATGAGGTACTTGGCGCGGATCGTGTACTCGGTCCCGGTGAGCCGGTTGAGCACGCGCACGTTCACGCCGTCGGCGTCCTGCTCGTGGGAGATGTACTCGGTGGAGAACTGCGTCTGAGTGCCGCGCATCGTCGCGTTCTTGACGAGGATCGGCTCGAGGTAGGTCTGCGGGATGTCGCAGTTGAGCGACGGCGAGGCGAGCTCGTAGTCGGCATGCCGGGCGGGGTGCGTGCCCCACGTGAGGATGCGGCCGATCTCGTCCCCGGCGATCGAGGTGCAGAACACCGTGTCGCCGATCATGTGGTGCGGAGTGGCCTCCGCGAGGACCTGCTCCTCGATGCCGAGGTCGCGGAAGATCTCCATGGTCCGCTGGTTGGTGATGTGGGCCCGCGGGGTGTTCGCCGTCCAGCGGTACTTGGTGATCATGATGTTCGCGATCCCGAGCGAGGACAGGAACAGGGCCGCGGACGATCCCGCGGGGCCGGAGCCGACGATCAGTACGTCGGTCTCGACAACATTGGTCTCTGGCGTCGCGGTCTCCGCCACGCCGTCGTTGAAGACAACCATGATGCTCCTTGCGTTCGAGCCGGCGCCGGTGCCGGTTCCTGTCAGCAATCGTCCGCCGTGATCGGGGCCACAGGACGGGGTGCGCGGCATCACGGCGGATTCCGTCAAAAACGCATCAGGACCGGAACCAGACCGCTGGTCAGCCCACTTCTTCTCGGAGGAGATCGCCACGAGGGGCCGCGTGCTCGACCGGTACGGTTTGGACCTGCGTGCCCGCACGTCGGAAGAGCTCGACCTGATCGGGGTCCGCGCTGGCGTCGGTGACCAGCGTCCAGGGAAGTGGCAGGCGTACCCACGCGTGGAAGGGACGCTGGCCGGGCGGTGACCGCGTCCGCGCCGAGGAACACCCTGTCGAACGTCATGCGTTCGAGGGCGGCTTCGGCGAGCGGCCCGACAAAGGTCTGGCTCACGCTCCGGAGCCGGCCTCCGAGACAGTCGACCTGGATACCGGGGGAGTCGGAGAGTTCCTGGACGGTGTTGAGCGCGGGGGCAGTGACCGTGAGGCTGGTATGGCCGTGGAGGGCGTGGGCGAGGGCCAACGCACGTGCATCCCACGGACAGTCCAGACCGCTGTTCGTGGGATGCTTCGTGGTTCACCGGCTCGTCAGCCCGCGAGCAGCTCGCGGCGGTGCCGCAGCGGGGGCAGTCCGTAGCGCTGGCGGTAGCTGCGCGAGAACTGGGCCTGGGAGGCGAAGCCTGTTCTGGCGGCGACTTCGGCCATCGGCAGGTCGGCGTGCTCCGGCGCCATGAGGAGTCGGTTCGCGACAGCCAGCCGGGCGTCCATGACGGCGCTGGGCACGCTCGTGCCCTCGGAGGAGAAGATGCGGGAGAGCTGCCGCTCGGACACACCCACCGCCGCCGCGATGGAGGCCGCGTCGAGTGCCGGGTCGCTGTGGCGGGCCGCGATCACGGCGAGGGAGGCGCGGAAGTGGCCGGCGCCGTCGTGCGCGCCGCCGTGGGCGAGGACCGCGCCCAGAAGGCCGATCAGCTCGTCCTCGAACTCGTCCCACGCGACGGCGCGCCCCCTCAGCGCCGCCCCGAGCGCGCCGGCGAGCCGGGCGGCGGGAGCTGCTGGACCGGCGTCGTGCGCACCGGCCCGGAAGTCGAAGAGGCGGGGCCGGGCCAGATTTGGGGAGCCCAGCAGGCGCACGACGGCGGCGCGCGGCACCTTGAGTGCGAGCTCGGTGAGGCCGTCCGCGAAGCCGCGCTCGAACGGCTGGTCGGCGTCGACGACGATCCCCTGGCCCGGGGCCACCGTCTCGCAGCCGTGCCGGTGGTAGAACGTCCCGGAGCCCTGGAGCGCGAAGTAGGCCACGATCCCCCGCGCGGGGTGCGCGGAGATGTGCGACTCGTCGCGCTCCACCCGGTGCGGCGTGCCGCTCACCCGTGCCAGCTGGAGGCGGGGCAGTGCGAGGTTGAGCTCGGTGGCGCGCAGCGGCGCCCTGCCGTCGGTCTTCGCCGCGAGCCCCACGAGGGCGCGCGCGTTGTGCACCTCCCACTCCGGGATCCGGTGCGAATCCGGGAGCCCGTCGGTGGAGAAGCGCGTGAAGCCCGCAGGCAGGACGCCGCTGAAGCCAGCCATGCCGACTATTGTCGCGCGGGACCGAGCCCGAACGCCATGAGGTCCTCGCCCACGGTCAGGTTCCCTGAGAATCCCACTTGGGCCTTCGCCCACTTCTCGGGGGGCGTGTTGCCCGGGACGAGGTGCGTCAGGACGAGGTGTTCGACGCCGGCCTTCTCCGCTTGGGGGCCGACCTCCTCGATCGCGGTGTGCGCGGCGAGCATGTGCTGCATGAGGTTGGGGTCGGGCTTCGGCGAGCCTGGGCCCATCAGCCCGTCGACCCAGTCCATGTCGATGCATTCGTGGAGCAGGATGTCCGCGCCAGCCGAGATCTTCACGAGGTTGTCGCACACGCCGGTGTCGCCCGAGACGACGATGTCGCCGTCCGGGGTCTCGAAGCGGAACGCGAACGCGGGGAAGACCGGGCGGTGGTCCACGAGGATCGCCGTGACACGGACGTTCTCGTCGCGGTACACCTCGAAGGGGTCCATCTCGGGCGTCGGGTCCCCGTTGGGGTCGCCGCCGGTGCCAGCAGGGAGCTCGATGTCGCGGACCTCGAAGATCTCGCTCAAGTCCTGCTTCGCGTTGTCCCGCATGCGGTCGTTGATGTCCGTCGCGTACGCCTCCATGAGCCTCCGCGTGGACTCGGTCAGGCCGGGCGTGGGGGAGGCGGGGTTGAAGACCTCGGGGAGGTGCTCCCGCTTCTCCTCGGCGAAGATCGGCGGCAGGACGCCGCGGTCGCCGGGGCCGATGACCTGGATGGGCTGCCGGAGGCCGTCCGAGCCGTTGTGCCATGCGAGGAGGAGGAGGTTCGGGTAGTCCACGGTGTGGTCCGAATGGTGGTGGGTGATGAAGACTGCGCGCAGGCCGTCCAGGCCCTTCTGGAACCCGGCGGGCCCGAGCCCTGACTTGCGGAACTGCGGTCCCCAGCCCTCTCCGCAGTCGATGAGGTAGTGCTGGTCCCCGACCGAGATCACGGTGGAGATGCCGGTGCGGTCCGAGTTGTCCCACCACGGCGGGCCGCCCGCGGTTCCCAGGAGGGTCACGCGCGTGCGGTGGGCGGCGGCGTCGGCGGTGTGTTCAGGCGAGTAGGTGGTGATCATGGGGCGTCCTAGGATGAGCGGCGGTTCAGCGGATGGAGGCGTGCGACTTGGCCGACTCGATGAGCTCGAAGACCTCGGCGCGGAGGCGCGCGTAGTCGGGCAGGAGCTTCGTGTCGCGCTGGTCGCGCGGGGTGGGCAGCGGGACCTCGATCACCCGGTTGACCGTGGTCGGCGCGCCCGAGAGGACGATCACCCGGTCGGCGAGGTAGACGGCCTCGTCGATGTCATGAGTGACGAAGACGATCGTCATGTCGAACTCGTCCCGCACCTTGAGGACGAGGTCCTCGAGTTCGATCCGGGTCTGCGCGTCGACGGCGGCGAAGGGCTCGTCCATCAGGAGGACGTCCGGCTGGTAGGCGAGGCCGCGGGCGATCGCGGCGCGCTGCTGCATCCCGCCGGACATCTGCCACGGGAAGAGGGTTCCCTTGCCGGCCAGCCCCACCGCGGTGAGGACCTCCTCGACGCGCTCTGCGCGGCGGGCTTTCGGCAGCCTGTTGCGCAGGGGCAGCGCGATGTTCTTTGCCACGCTCATCCACGGCAGGAGCGAGCGCGAGTAGTCCTGGAAGACGACGGCGAGCTTGGCGGGCGGCTCGGTCACCTCGGTGCCCTCGAAGACGGTGCGTCCCGACGACGGCGACTGGAGGCCCGCCATGCAGCGCAGGAGGGTCGTCTTGCCCGAGCCGGAGGGGCCCACGATGCAGACGAACTCTCCCTGGCGGATCTCGAGGTCCACGCCAGCAAGGATGTGAGCGTCCCCGTAGCTCTTCCTGAGGTCCCTCAGCTCGAGGAGTGCCTGGGTGTGCTGCTCGGCCTGGGGCATGAGGCTCTGTGACATGGTTAGGCTCCCTTTCCGGAGATGGCGCGCATGCCGTACTGCCAGCGGAGGACCCGCCGTTCGATGCGGATGAAGAGGAAGGCGGCGATGTAGCCGAGCAGACCCAGCAGCAGGGTCCCCGCCCAGGTGTCGGTGACCTCGAAAGTCTGCTGGGCGTTCAGCAGTCGGTACCCGATCCCATTGACCGAGGCGACCATCTCGGAGACCACAATGAGGATGATGGAGATCTGCAGCGTGGTGCGCAGACCGGCGAAGATCTGCGGGCCGGCGCTCGGCAGGATCATGAACACGATGCGCTGCCGGAGCGTGAGCCGGTACGAGCGTGCGACGTCGAGCGCCTGCAGATCGAGCGACCGGACGCCGTCGACCGTGTTCAGCAGCGTGGGCCAGACGGCGCCGAACGCGATGATCGCGATGTTCATGGAGGGCCCGATCCCGAAGAGCAGGAGCCCGATCGGCAGCAGTACGGGCGGCGGGAGCGAGCGGAGGAACTGCACGATCGGCTCGGCGAGCGCGCTCAGCGCGGGGGAGAGCCCGATCACGAGCCCCAGGCCCACGCCGCACACGGCGGCGATGGCGAAGCCGGCGGCGAACTTGCCGAGGCTCGGGAGGAGGCCACTGGCGATCCCACTGCCGAGCCAGTCCGTCCCGAGCGATCGGAGGATCTCCGCGAGGGGAGGGAAGTACAGCGAGGTGCTGCCAGCGGACGCAATCCACCAGAGGATGAGCAGCACCACGGGCAGCCACGCGCGCAGGGCCAAGGACTTGAGGCTCATGCGGCCTCCTTCCGGACGGAGGGGTGCCAGAAGAGCAGGGGCTTCTCGAGAGCACGGAATCCCGCGTTGAGTACGAGCCCCAGGAGCCCGGCTGCGAGGATGAGCGCATACGTCTCCGGAAGCGCGCCGGCGGACTGGGCAACGGTGATGCCCTGACCGAGTCCGGCGGCTCCGCCGATCATCTCGGTGACCACGGAGACGATGACCGCGATGGCGGCGGAGATGCGGGCACCGGTGAGCGCGAACGGGAGAATCGACGGCACGACGATGCGGCTCGTGGTCAGCCACCACCCCAACCGGTACGACCTCGCAAGATCGGTCCCCGCACCGTGGACCTCGCGCACCCCGTAGACGAGCTGGGTGAGGAGCGGCCAGACGGCGCCGAGCACGATCAGGAAGAGCTTCATGCCCGGGGACGGGCCCCACAGCAGCAGGCCCAGCGGGATCAGCGCCACGGGCGGGATCGGCTTGAGGAACTCGAGGACGAACCACGTGGACTCCTCCACGGGACGGACGAGCCCGATGAGCAGTGCGAGGGGAGCGGCGATGACCACGATGAGGGCCATGCCGAGCAGCACGACGGAGACGGTGTCCCACAGCATCGCCCAGTACGCGCCCGACCCAAGCTGCCGCGCGAACTCGGCCAGCACCGAGGAGGCCGGTGGAATGGCCGAGGCCGGGACGAGGCCGGTGCGAACGATGGCTTCCCACGTGGCGAAGGCCACGATGACCGAGACGGTGCCGAGCACGGACCGGCCGGCAGGTGTGCTCGCGAACCGGGGACGCCGGGGCTGCGCGGCGGCCGCCCGGCGCGCAGGCCTGGCGAGGGTGGTTGCGGTCATTTCCAGATCGCCCCTTCCACGTTGACGGGGCCCGGCAGGAACTTCAGCCCCTCCATGAGCTCGGCCGTGCCCTCGATGGCCGGCACGCTCAGGGTGTCCGTGTACTCGGGCACGCGGATCTTGGCGAAGACCTGGGGCGGGAGCTTGCCGTACTTGGCGAGGACGGCGCCGACCTTTGACGGGTCTGCGGCCGCGAGGCGGCTTGCCCGATCGAGGGCGGCCTTGAACTTGGCCACCGTCTCCGGATTCTTCTCGGCGAATGGGCTGGCGGTGAAGATGACGGTGAACGTGCCCTCGGGAAGCGCCTGGGAGTAGGGGTGCGCGACGACGGTGGCGCCCGCCGCGACTGCCTGCGCCTGGAAGGGCTCGACGAGGGAGGCGGCATCGATCGAGCCACGGCTGAGCGCTGCGATCATGTCCGGGAACGGCATGGCGACGAACGTCACCTTCGAGGGGTCGCCGCCGTCCTTCGAGATGGCTGCTGCAGCGGCGACGTGGACCACCGAGCCGAGGGCGTTGACGGCGACCGTGTGGCCCTCGAGGTCCTTGGGGCGCGTGATGGAGCGGCCCTTGACCGCGACAATCGCCGAGGGGTCCTTGGCGGGATCGGCCAGCGCGGACGTGCCGTTGGCCACCGCCTCCAAGGGGAGCCCCTTATGCACGGCCGAGAGGAACGGGGGCAGCGCCGCCGTGCCGAACTGGAGCTGGCCGTTGATGACCGAGGGCGCGATGGCCGCCGCGTTCTGCATGACCTGCGTCTTGACGGTGAGGCCCTCCTGGGCGAAGAAGCCCTCCTCCTGCGCGATGTAGACGGGCGCGAAGTCCGCCACGGGGATGACGCCGACCTTGATGACGTCGTCCTTCCCGATGATCACGGCGCTGCCTTGGCCCACCCCGCAGCTCGTGGTCGCGAACAGGACGCAGATGAGGGCGACGACGGCGCCGAGCAGTCGTGTGCGTCTCGGAGCGTCAGGGCATCTGCCCTGACGCCTCGTGGCACGGTCCATGGGCTCCTCCTTGAGCTGGCAGTGCACTGGATGAAGTGCTGCGGATCACATTCAGCGTGGCGGCCGCCTTCCCAGATGACAAATATCAATAAGTCGGGCAACCCATATACAGTTCGACTATGAATCTGCGCCGGCTCGAGTACTTCCTCGCCGTCGTCAAGGCCGGATCGGTTTCGGTGGCGGCGCAGCGGCTCCACATGACGCAGCCGCCGCTGAGCCAAGCGATCCTCGCCCTCGAGCGGGAGCTGAGCACGCCGCTCCTTCACCGCCTTCCCCGAGGCGTGGTGCCGACCTCCGCCGGGCGTCTTCTCGCAGAGCAGGGCCGGCACCTCCTCGAGCGGGCAGAGCGACTCGAGGATCAGGTGCGCCGGACGGGGCAGGGACTGGAGGGCACGGTGACCGTGGCCTCCGTGCCGACCTTCATGTGGTCCCACTTGCCGGCACTGCTCGCGGACTTCAAGTCCTCCCACCCAGGCATCGCTGTGGAGATCTCCGACCCCGATCCGACCGAGGTGCTGAGGGTTGTCGCCGCCGGTGGGGCGGATGCCGGCTTCGTCGCGACGTCGGATCCCCTCATCGTGGCCGCCGCCCACCCGACGCTCGAGGTGCTCGGACTGGTCCCGGTGCCCCTCGTGCTCGTCGTGCCGCGGTCCCTCGCCCGGCAGACCGCCTCCGCGCGCGACTTCGCGGACCAGACGTGGATCGTGCCCGCTCCGCCGCCGGGGTTCGCGGGCATGGTCGAGGTGGCCGAGGAAGTCTGGCGCGGGGCAGGGTTCCGGCCGTCGTCCATCCAGCAGGTCACGACTCTGCCGACCGCGCTCCCGCTCGTCCCCGCAGGGCTGGGAGTGTGCCTCCTGCCCGAGCAGTTCGTCGCGGACTTCACGGGGGATGTCGCAGTACAGCCGCTGTGCGAGGAGATCCCTCCGCTCTACGGCACGCTCGTGCACTCCCGGGAGAGCAATCCCACGCCTGCGCTCGCCGCATTCCTCGCGACCGTCCGAGCCCACTTCGGGATTACTGAGGGGGATGGCCCGGCCTGCTGAAATGTGGACGTTCTGCCCTGTGGAGCACCAACGCGAGGCGCCCCTCACCACGGGTGGTGAGGGGCGCCGTCGTGCGTGTGGCGGTGCGGAGGTGACTCTTCGGCAGTGCGGAAGTGACTCTTCGGCGCCGCGGAGGTAACTCCTCGGCGGTGCGCTACACCAGCGCAGCCGCCGGCTGCATGAAGGCCGCGAAGAAGCCCGCGAGCTCGGCGTGCGCGTCGAGCGGGAGCACGGCCGCGACGTACTGGTCCGGGCGGACCACCACGATCGCGCCGCGCCCGCGGTCGATCCCGCGCTCGTCGAAGATGTCGCGGCCGCCCTTGAGGTCAGGGGTGAACACCTTCTCGTAGTCCTTGAGCCCGAACGGGCCCTTGACCGGACGGAAGAACGCCGGCAGAGCCTCGACCTCGAGCTCGCGGTGGTCCTGCTGGAGCACGGCGCGGACGTCGAACACGGCATCCGGGTCAGCGCCGTCGGGCGTGAACCGGCGCACCGGCGAGTCCTCGGACTCGCTGAGGAACTCGGCGAGCCGGGCGATCCCCGAGTCCGCTGCTGCCGGGTTGCCGGCCCCCGCGAACGCGTAGATCCGCCAGCGGCCGTCCGCCTGCGCCACGTGGCCCAGGCCCACCGGCTTGGCGTCCGCGAGGCGGATCACCGGCGCGGAGTAGAAGCGCTGCCCCACGGGGAAGCCCGTCGCCACGGCCTGGTGCTCAGCCGAACCGGTGAGCAGGCCGGGCGCGTACTCGGTCGCGAACCCGGCCGTGAAACGGCCTGCCTCGGTGAACATCCGCTGCTTCTCCGCCGGATCCACGCCGCCCAGCTCGGGGTGCGCCGGGTCGGTGGGGTGCGCGGCCATCATGGTCGAGAAGCGCAGGTCGAAGTCGATGAGCTCCTGCGCGATCACGCGGCGCTCCTCGGAGTAGGTGTCCAGCAGTGACTCCGGGCTGCGGCCCTCGAGTACTGCGGCGAGCTTCCAGCCGAGGTTGAAGCCGTCCTGCATCGACACGTTCATGCCCTGGCCGGCCTTCGCCGAGTGCGTGTGGCACGCGTCGCCGGCGATGAACACGCGGGGGGTGCGGGTGCCGCGCTCGGCGTCGAGGACGTCGTCGAACCGGTCCGCGATCCGCTGGCCCACCTCGTACACGCTCCACCACGCGGTGGACTTCACCTCGAGGGTGTACGGGTGCAGCGCCTTCTGCGCCGCCTCCACGATCGAGTCGAACGTGAACCGCTTCCGCGCGTCGCGGTCGGCCGGATCGAGGTCGCCGAGGTCAACGTAGAACCGCACGAGGTACCCACCCTCGCGCGGGATGATCAGGAGGTTGCCGCCGCCCGGCGACTGGACCACCGACTTGACGCGGACGTCCGGGAAGTCCGTGACCGCGAGCACGTCCATGACGCCCCACGCGTGGTTGCGCGCGTCGCCGCGCAGCTCGATCCCGAGCGACTTCCGCACCGCCGAGCGGGCGCCGTCGCACCCCACCACGTACTTGGCGCGCACGACGGCGGTGTCCCCGCCTTCGCGGCGCAGCGTCACCTTGACGGCGTGGTCGCCGCCGTCGGGGAGGACCTCCACGCTGGTGACCTCGACGCCGTACTCCGGCTCGAGCCGTGAGGGGGAGGTGCGCATCTTCTCGAGCAGGTACTCCTGCATGCGGGCCTGGTTGACGATCACGTGCGGGTACTCGGACAGGCCGTCCGCGACGTCCTGGACGCGCCCCGTGCGGGTGATGCTCGCACCGCCGGCGCGTGTGCCGTCCGGACCCCAGAACGTGGCCTCGTTGACCCAGTACCCCTCGCGGACGAGCTTCTCGGCGAGGCCGAACGCGTTGAACATCTCGACGGTGCGGCACGCGACGCCGTCCGCCTGGCCGATCTCGAGCGGGCCGCCGCGGCGCTCGACGACGCGGGTGGTGATGTGGGGGAACTCGGCCAGCTGGGCAGCGAGGACCACGCCTGCCGGGCCGGTGCCGACGACGAGGACGTCCACCTCCTCCGGCAGGGTGCCGCTGCCGGAGGGCACGATGCCGGGGGCTGCGGGGCGGAACTCGGGGTCGCCGGGGCGGTAGCCGTCAAGGTAGAACTGCACGGGATGCTCCTCAGAAATGTTCACGGGCCACGTTGCCCTGCTTGTTCGAGGGTAGTGACCGTGGTCACCCATCCGGCAAAGAGATTCTGTTGTACAGAAAACTCAGTAGTCGGGGTCGTGTTCGAGCTCTCGGCGGATGGCGTCAGCGGCGGCGTGCAGGGCGGCGACCGTGGCGGGCTGCTCGAGGAGCCCGGCGCGGGAGATCGGGGCGCTCAGCGTCACCGCGAGGACGCCTGGACGCTGGGGGAGCGCCACGGCCGCGCCCATGGCGGCGATCTCCGGCTCGGTGCGACCGAGGTTGAGAGAGTAGCCCCGCGCGCGGGTCCGTGCGAGCTCGTCATGCAGCTCGGCCAGCTCTGCGGCATCGAGCCGGTGGCCGCCCAGCTGCGCGCCGCGGCCGGTGTAGAGCTGGTCAACGGTGGCATGGGGGAGCACGGCGAGCGCAGCACGTCCGCCCGAGGACGTGCGGGCGGGCAGGACCGTGCCCGTGCGGTTGCCGACGCGCAGGAGCTGCGGCCCCTCGACGCAATGCAGGAACCGCACCGTCACGCCCACCCGCTCCACGAGGTTCACGGTCTCGCGGGATTCCGCGGCCAGGGTCTCGAGGTGGGGCCGCGCGCGGGCCACGAGCGCGCGGATCCTGGCCCGGCCGGCGTCGGCCGCCAGAACGGGCCCGGCGCAGTAGCGGCGCTGGTCGTCCTGCAGCGCGAAGCCGCGGTACGCGAGCGTGGACATGAGGCGGTGCGCGGTGGACGGGGCGACTCCCAGCGCCCTCGCGGCGTCCGCGATCCGCACCCATTCGCGTTCTTGGAGGAGCGTGATGAGCTGGAGCGCCTTGTCTACCGAGTCGATCGCGTACTCGGGACGCTTCACGATTCGAATGTTCTGCACAACAGAATGCTAGATCATCAGGTGCCAAGGGTGAAGTGGCAGCTCGCCCCGGCCGCGAGGAGCGCCTCCTGGGCCCCGACGCGGATCCGGACCGGCGCGGCGTCGCCCGGTGCGGCGGTGAGCCCGAGGCGTGACGGCGTGAGCGCCACGTCGAGGAGTTGGTCGCGGTACCGGACGCGGAAGCCGACGGAGCGCACCTCGCCCGGCAGCCTCGGCGCGAACACGAGCGCATTCCCGGTGAGGCGCATCCCGGCGAACGTGCGCTGCACGACGTCGATCGAGCCCGCCATCGCGCCGAGGTGGATCCCGGTCTGCGTCGTCCCGCCCTGCGTATCGTCGAGGTCGGCGTCGAGCACGTCCCGGAAGCTTTCCCAGGCCTGTTCGGGGTCCATGCCGGCGAGCACCGAGGCGTGCGCCACGCGGCTGAGGGTCGAGCCGTGGGCGGTGCGGGCGAGGTAGTAGACCACGGTGCGCTCCAGCTGGTCCCGCGTGACGTCGTAGCCCAGCCGTGCCAGAACCCCGAGGAGCTCCTCCTCGCCGAGCAGGTACAGCAGCATGAGCGTGTCCGCCTGCTTCGAGAGCCTGTACCGATTGGTCGTGTCGCCCTCGGCCTCGAGGATCAGGTCGAGCCGCTCGATGTTGCGGTACCGCGCGCGGTACGCGTCCCACTCGAGCTCGGCGAGGTCCTCGTAGCCGGCGAACTGGCTCAGGATGCCGTCGCCGTGGAACGGCACGGCCATCCTCCGGCTGAGGTGCTCCCAGCGCTCCACCTCGGAGCCTCGGACCCCGAGGCGCGCCATGAGGTCCTCCCGGTCATGGCCCTGGAGCGTGCTGAGGCAGCGGCAGGCCCGCTCGCACACCCACGCCGCCATGACGTTCGTGTACGCGTTGTCGTCGAGCCCGGGCGCGGCGCGGCCGGGGTAGCCCGTGTGGTACTCGTCCGGGCCCATGACTCCGCGCAAGTGGAAGCGGTCGGCGCCGGCGTCGTACTCCGCCATCGAGGCGACAAGGCGCGCCACCTCGATCACGAGCTCGGCGCCGTGCCGCAGGAGCCAGAACCGGTCCTGGGTCGCCTCGAACTCGAAGTACTGCCACGCGCTGAACCCGACAGCGAGGCCCACGTGGCGCTGCAGGCGCGAGACGTCCGGGATCCAGTGCCCCGAGCGGCGGTTGAAGATCCAGCGCGGCGTCTCCTCGCGGCCGTCGCTCCCGCTCTGCCACGGGAACAGGGCGCCCTCGAACCCGGCCTCCGCGGCGGCCCTCCGCGCCGTCGGAAGGCGGCGCCAGCGGTAGGCCAGAAGGGCCCGGGCCACCGCCGGGATGCGGGAGGTGATCAGTGGGAGCACGAAGAGCTCGTCCCAGAAGACGTGCCCCCGGTATCCCTCGCCGTGCAGCCCCCGGGCGGGGACACCGACGTCGAGCTCCTCGACGAACGGTGCCAGCGTCTGGAGCACGTGGAAGACGTGCAGGTTCAGCACGGGCTGCACGTCCGCGGCGGCGTCGAGCCGGACCGTGAAGAGCCGCAGGATCCGCTGCCACGCCGCGGTGTGCCCGGCGAGCAGCTCCTCGAACCCGCCCGCGGCCCGCTCGAGTGCGGCGACCGCGCCGGTCCGTGCCGATGAGACCGCCCGGTCCCGCGACGTCGCGTAGGCTGCTGTCTTCGTGACCCGGGCGGGCACCCCGTCGCGCAGCCGCAGGGCGAACTGGCGGTAGTGCAGCCCGCCCACTGTTCCCGCGGTCGACGGCGTCCCCGCGCCCACCGCTGCTGCGCCCACCGCCGTTCCCCCATCGACACAGTGGCGCAGCGCGACCGCGATGCGCACCTGGCTCTGCAGCGTCTCGGCCTCGGCCACGACGTCGGCAGTCCCGTCGGTGCCGCTGCAGTCGGCCGTGCCGTCGATCGTCCCGGGCGGCGTCACATCGCGGAGGTGCCTGCGGGCCAGGAGCTCGTCCTCCAGCACGTTCTCGTTGGCCACGTCCATGTCCACACCGCTGCGGACCTCGACCTCGCCGCTCCAGCCCTCGGCCGTGACCGTGGTCTCGAGGGCCATGATCTGCTGCGCGGCCATCGAGACGAATCGGCGCTGGACCACGCGGAGCCGCCGCCCGGCGTCGTCCTCGAGGTCAGCCTCGCGCCGCAGGAGGGCCGCCCCGAGGTCCAGCACGCGCCGCTCATGCCGCAGCGTGAGCCCGCCCTCGGACCACCACCCGCCCCCGGGGATGCGGAGATCGAGGTGCAGCCAGTTGGGGGCGTTGACCAAGTGCTCGTCCTCGGTCTCCTGCCCCTGGACCACGTTGGCCACGCGGTTGTAGACCCCGCTCAGGTACGTGCCGGGGTAGCCGGGGCCGCTGCGCCGGCTCTCCGGGGCGGCCCGCGCACGCCGCACGTACCCGTTGCCGAGGGTGGTCAGGGCCTCTCGGTGCCCCTCGTTCTCGGCGTCGGACCCCTCGTAGACGAGGGTCCACGGATCGGCGAGGACGAGGCCGAGGTCGAGCTCGCCCAGGTTGCGGAGCACGAGGTCGGCCCCCGCCCCCTCGAGCTCGGCTCGCCGCCCGCCCCCACGGTCGATGCCCACCACGAGGCCGAACCCGCCGCGGTGCGCCGCGAGCACACCCGCCTCGGCATCCTCCACCACCACGGCCTTCGCCGGGTCGACGCCGATCCGGCGCGCGGCCTCGAGGAAGACCGCGGGGTCGGGCTTGCCGGGCAGCCTGAGCCGTGCCGCCTCGATGCCGTCAAGCACGAGGTCAAACGCGTCCTCGAGGCGGGCCGCTTCGAGGACGCGGTGCGCATTCCGGCTCGCGGTCGCGACGGCCACGGGGATGCCGGCCGCCCGCAGGCGCGCGACCAGGTCCGCGGTCTCCGGGAAGACCTCCACTCCCGTCTGGTCGAGGCGCCGCCGGAACAGCCCGTCCTTGCGCGCGGCCAGGCCGTGGACGGTCCACTGCTCGGCGCCGTCCGTCGGGTCACCGGGCGGCAGCTCGATACCGCGGGAGCGCAGGAACTCCGTGACGCCCTCCTCGCGCGGCCGGCCGTCCACGTGGTCGAGGTAGTCGGCGTGCACGAACGGCCGCGCATCCGCACCACGCGGCAGGCGGGGGTCGTCCAAGACCGCACCGAACAGCTCCCGCCAGGCTGCCTCATGGACGGACGCGGTGTCGGTGACCACGCCGTCGAGGTCGAAGATGACGGCGCTGAACGGCGGCTGCAGCGCCGAGAGCGTGGGGGAGCGCATGGCCCATGCCTACCAGCGGGCGCGGGCGGGCTCAAGGGCCTGGAGCGGCGAGGCGGCTCAGTCGGCCGGGGTCCGCCCGTAGTCCGTCCGTCCCTGACGAGGTTACGCGAGCCGTTCAGCCCGGCCGGAGAGCCAGCCTGCCACATCCGGGCCGAGGATCTCCGCGCCCGCCGGCGCGAGCAGCGCGCCGTTCGAGAAACCGGGCAGCGGGGCCTCCACCACGCTCACGGGCCGCGCATCGTGGCGGGCGGCCAGGATCCGCCGCACGAGGTCGGGCAGCCGGATGGGCTCGGGCCCCGCGATGGTGACGTCGCGCGCCGTCGTGCGCTCGGCCTCGCGAACCAGGACCTCGGCGACGGCGTCGACCGCGATCGGCTGGACGTACCAGTCCTGGACGGTCACGGCGGAGTCCCCGGGCGAGACGGCGCTCGAGCCCTCGGCGAACTCGAACCACTGCGCGGAGCGGACCACGGACACCTCGAGCCCGCTGTCGCGGATGCTCTCCTCCTGGTCCCGCTTGGCCACGTAGTAGCTGAACGCGTCGAAGTCGGGCTTGTCGATGTTCGCTATCGAGAGGATCACGATCCGCCGCACCTCCGCGTCCACGCACGCGTCGGCGAGGTTCCGTGCCGAGCGCACGACGGCGTCGAACCGGCTCATGCTCGCATCCGGCGGTGTGGGGCTCGAGGCGTCGATGGCGACGTCGACGCCGTCAAGCGCCGCCTCGAGCCCCTCGCCCGTGACGAGGTTGACGCCCTCGCTGCGCGTCAGCAGGACCACACGGTGCCCCCGTTCCTGCGCGAGCGCCGCAACCCGCGACCCGGCCGTGCCTGTCCCGCCCACCACCGCAATCTTCATGACACCAGCCTAGGCGGCTGTCCGGTGGTTGAGCGCAGTCGAAACCCGTGTGGTCTGACCGATACGCTCAGACGCGTGCCACACGTGACCGACCCCGCCGACGCACCGCCCTCCGCCAGAGCTGCCCGGGGCCGGCTCGTGTTCCTCGGGCTGTGCCTCGTGCTCATCGGGCTGAACCTGCGCACGGCGTTCTCGAGCTTCGCCGCCGTGCTGACCGAGATCAGGGCGAGCGGCTCGGTGCCCGAGTGGGCGGTCTCCCTGCTCACGACGGCGCCCGTGACCCTCCTGGGCGTGTTCGCGCCGCTCGCTCCGGTCCTCGCGCGCAGGTTCGGTCCCAAGCGCGTGCTCCTCGGAGCGATGGCAGTGCTCACGGCCGGCCTGTTCGTCCGGCCCACCGACTGGGGATCCGCCGGGTACCTGCCGGGCCTGATCCTCGGCACGTGCCTGTGCGCGGGCGTGCGCGGCATCGCCTGTGCAACGTGATTTTGCCGAGCGAGGTCAAGCAGGACTTCCCGCACCGGCTCGGGCTCATGGGTGGCCTGTACACCGCCGCCATCGTCGCGTCCGCCGCCCTCGGCGCGGGCTTCACGTACCCCGTGTACCAGGCGTCGGGCTCGTGGGACGCGGCCCTGCTGTTCTGGGCGTTCCCGGCGCTCGCGGTGACGCTCCTGTTCGTGCCCGTGGCCGTGAGGGCGCGGCCCGTGCGGCGGACCGCCGAGCACGGCGGAGCCAACGTGTGGCGCTCCCCGACGGCGTGGCACGTGACCCTGTACATGCTGTTCCAGGCCATGACCTCGTTCAGCGTCTTCGCGTGGCTCTCCCCGATCCTGCGCGAGCGGGGGATCGACGGCGCCACGGCGGGCCTCATGGTCTCGGCGTCGATCGTCCTGCAGGTGCTGGGCTCCCTGTTCGCGCCGGTCCTCGCCGCCCGGTTCTGGGACCAGCGCGCGTTCAACGTCACGCTCGCCGTCATGACCTCGCTCGGGTTTGCCCTGAGCGTGCTCGGCCCGCTCGAGCTCATCTGGGTGTGGATCGCACTCCTCGGCCTCGGCCAGGGCGCCCTGACCGCGGCCGCCCTCACCATGATCATGCTCCGCACCCGCGAAGCCCGCACCGCCGTGAACCTCTCCGGCATGATGCAGGGCATCGGCTACGGCGTCGGGTCCACCGGCACCCTCCTCGTCGCCGGGATCCACCAGGCCACCGGCGCCTTCACGCTCGCGGGATACGCGTTCCTCGCCATCGGCGTGGGCGCCTCGGTGTTCGGCTACCTCGCCGGTCGCCGCCGCACCGTCGGCGACGCCGGAGCCTGACCCACGCACGACGGCGGGCGCCCGGCCCGAGCGTGGCGACCACGCGCCGTCGTGCGCACCGCCCGCGGAAATGGTGGGCTCGGCAGGGTGGGGGGCGCCGTCACCCCGCGTTAGCCACCATTTCCGGGGCTCCGCGGGACGTAGGTGTTGACCGGTCGGCCGGTGGCGCCGTACTCGAGGTGCAGCGTGAGCCGGCCCTTGCGCTCGAGCTCGCTGAGGTACCGCTGGGCCGTGGGCCTCGAGATGCCCACGAGGCCAGAGACGTCCTGGGCGCCGAGGGGGCGCCCGGCGTCGAGGACCGCGTCGAGGACCTTCTGCATGGTGGGCGGCAGGCGCCGCGCGGCCGCGGGACCCGGGCGCGCGGACGCGCCGCCGGCCCGCTGGGAGGCGAACAGCGCGTCCACGTCGGTCTGCCCCGTGATGCCGATGGCGCTGCGGGACTCCGCGTCCGCCCGCCACCGCCGGTATGCCCCGAGCTGCCCGGCGAGCTCCTCGAACCCGAAGGGCTTGACCAGATAGTGCACGGCCCCGCCGCGCATCGCGGCACGGACGGTCGCGACGTCCCTCGCGGCGGTGATGATGATGACGTCCACATCCTCCCCGGCCTCGCGCAGTGAGCGCAGAAGGGAGATGCCGTCCTCGTCCGGGAGGTAGACGTCCAGCAGGAGCAGGTCCGGCCGCCCGCGCGCGATCGCCGCCCGGGCCTCGGCGGCGGTGTGGGCCTCGCCCACGCACTCGTACCCCGCGACCTTGCCGACCTGTGCGGCGTGGAGCCGTGCCACCCGGTAGTCGTCGTCGACCACGAGCACCCGGATCATTCCCTCTCCTCGCCCTTGTCTGTGCCTGCCGGACCCGCCGGGATCCACACCTCGAACCGCCCGCCCGGCCCGGGGAACACGTCCATCGTGCCACCCGCGCGCCGCACAATCCGCGCCACGAGCGCGAGCCCGATCCCGCGACGCATCCCGGCCCTCTCGGGCCGTCCCGGATTGTCCGCCTTGGTGGTGAACCCGTCACGCACGACGTCGTCCACCGCCTCCGCGGGCACCCCCGGTCCCGTGTCGGTCACCGCAACGAAGACGCCGGAGGAGTCGTCGAGGGTGAGCGTGACTGCGCGTTCCCCGGGGAGCCCTGCGACGGCGTCGACCGCGTTGTCCAGGAGGTTCCCGACGATGGTGAGCAGATCCTGCGTGGCCACGGCGGGCTCGCGCAGGCGCGAGTCCTCGGACACCGTGACGTGCACGTCCAGCTCCGCGGCCACGGTGATCTTGGCGTGGATGAGCGCGGCCAGCTCGGGCGGCTCGATGCGCCCGCGCAGCCCCTCCCCGAGGGAGCGCGACGTGTCCGCGATGCCCGAGATGAAGGTGCGGGCCTGTTCCGCCTCGCCGAGGTCGAGGAGCCCGCCCACGGTGTGCAGGCGGTTCGCGTACTCGTGCTCCTGGGCCCGCAGCGCCTCCATGAGCCCCTCCAGCGAGCGGAGGTCCCGCATGAGGGCCTCGATCTCGGTGCGGTCGCGCAGGGTCACGACGGCGCCCACGCTGCGGCCGCCCACGCTCACCGGCATGCGGTTGGCCACGAGGAGGGAGTCCTCCGTGATGACGGACTGGTCTGCGCCCGGGGCCTGACCGGTGAGGACGTCGCGCAGGCGGCCTTCCGGGATGAGCTCCTGGACGGGCCGCCCGAGTGCCGTGTTCTCGAGGTGCAGCAGCCGGCGGGCCTCGGTGTTGATGACCGTGACGCGGCCCGCGTCGTCGAGCCCCACCATGCCCTCGCGGATGCCGTGCAGGAGCGCCTCGCGTTCCTGCAGCAGCGACGCGATCTCGGACGGCTCGAGCCCGAACGTGTCGCGCTTGATGCCGCGGGCGAGCAGGAAGGAGCCGACGGCGCCGAGGCACAGGATGAGGGCCGAGTATGCAGCGATGGTGCCCGCGTCGCCGAGGAGCTCCGAAGTCACCGTCGTCTCGAGGATGCCCACGGATACCTGGCCGATCACGCTGCCGGACGCGTCGACGATGGGCGCCTTGGCGTTGGCCGAGTCGCCCAGGCTGCCGTGGTCCGTGCCCACGTGGGTCCGGCCGTCCAGCACCGCCACCGGCTCCTCGAGCTTCTGGCCGATGAGCGAGGGCGTGGGATGCGAGAAGCGGATCCCGTCCCGATCCGTCACCACGACGTAGTCCGTCTGGGCGTGCGTCCGCACCTGCTCCGCGATCGCCTGGATCCGGTGGGCCGGGTCACGATCCGCGAGGTCCGCGGCGATCTCGGGCATCTGGGCCACGGACTCGGCGACGCCGAGGGCCCGGAGACGGAACTGGTCGTCCAGGGTCTGGCCCGCGAGGCGCGCGGAGACGAGGCCGCCGAGGCCGACCGTGGCGATGAGGAGGCCCAGGACCCAGAGGAGGATCTGCGAGGCGAGCGGGCGCGCACGCCACCAGCCCTTGGCCACCGTCACCGCGAAGCTCCCGGGGCGCGGCGATCAAAAGGCTCAAAACATGAATGAAGGCTAATAACCCTCGCAAGACTCGCAAGCGTGGCCCCGGGGACCCCGCCCTTTCTACCGTGGAGGCAGTTGATGTGATTCAGCTCACCGGACATGTTGAAAGGATCTATCACAGGGCCATGAATGTCATTAAATCGAATCCGCCGCCGGAGGAATCCGGTTCGCGCATTGAGATCAGCGGCCTGACCAAGCGGTACCTCACGCCCAAGGGCGAGACGTTCACCGCCATCCGGGACGTCACGGTCTCGGTGGAGCCGGGCCAGTTCTGCTCGATCGTGGGCCCCACGGGGTGCGGCAAGTCGACGACGCTCGCCCAGGTCTCCGGGCTCGAGCACCCGAGCGAGGGCACGGTCCGCGTGGGCGGCCGCACGGTAGAGGGCGTCACGAAGGGCGTCAGCTACATGTTCCAGGCGGATGCGCTGTTCCCCTGGAAGAGCGTGCTGCACAACGTCATGATGGGCCCCGTCCTGCTGGGCACCCCCAGACGCGAGGCCACGGAGCTCGCCCGGGACTGGCTGCGCCGCGTCGGCCTGGCCGGATTCGAGGACCGCTACCCGCACCAGCTCTCCGGCGGCATGCGCAAGCGAGTCGCCATGGCGGCGGCCCTCATCAACAATCCGCGCATCCTGCTCATGGACGAGCCGTTCGGCGCGCTGGACGTGCAGACCAAGGCGATCATGCAGAACGAGCTGCTCAAGCTGTGGGAGGAGCTGCGCCCGTCCGTCCTGTTCATCACCCACGACCTCGACGAGGCCGTGGCGCTCTCCGACCGGGTTGTGATCATGACCAGCAGCCCCGGCTCGGTCAAGGACGTGTTCGACATCGACCTGCCGCGGCCGCGCGGGAACGTGCAGGAGATCCGGCACGAGGAGCGATTCCTCGAGCTGCAGGGCAACATCTGGGAGTCCCTCAAGGACGAGGTCACCCGCGCCTACGCCAAGACGGCGGGTGCAGCAGCATGACGACTCTTACCCGCGAGGAGACAACGGTGAGCACCCAGGAGAAGCAGCAGGCAGCCGCGCTCGTCGGGCCCGGGCAGACGCCGGCAGCCGCCGGCAGGGCGGCACATCGGCGCCGCACTACGTGGATCTGGACCGGACGGATCGTCCTCGCCGTGATCATCATCGGCGGTTGGCAGCTCTGCACGAACGTGAAGCCTGACGGCAGGCACCCGCTGGTCGACCCCTTCTTCTTCGGCATGCCGACGCAGATCTGGGACAGCCTCGTGACGCTCTTCACCAACACCGAGGACGCCTCGTTCGGTTCGATCTGGGAGAACATCTGGGTGACCGGCCAGGAGGCGATCCTCGGCTTCCTCCTCGGCACGTTCGTGGGAATCGTGCTCGGCCTGCTTCTCGGATCGAACAGGTACCTCTCCGCCGTGGTAGGCCCGTACATCCGAATCGTCAACTCAATCCCCCGAATCATCCTCGGCTCGATCTTCATCGTCGCGTTCGGCCTCGGAACCTTCCCGAAGGTCCTGCTCGCGGCAGTGCTCGTCTTCTTCGTGGTGTTCTTCAACGCATTCCAAGGCGTCCGCGAAGTCGACCAGAATCTCGTCGCGAACGTCCGGGTCCTGGGCGCCTCGCCGCTCCAGGTGGCCATCCACGTGACCATCCCCTCCGCCATGACGTGGATCATCGCGAGCCTCCACACCGCCTTCGGCTTCGCGATCATCGGCGCCCTCGTGGCCGAGGTCCTGGGTGCGCAGCAGGGGCTCGGCCTCATCATCAGCCAGGCCCAGGGGAAGTTCGATCCGGACACCGTCTTCGCCTGCATGATCATCATCGCCGTCTTCACGCTGCTGGCCGAATTCCTCATCGGACTGCTCGAGCACTCGCTCCTGAAATGGCGGCCTGCGAACAAGTCCGAAGCCCAAGCCATTTGATTTCTGTCCACTCACCAGCCAATTCCCATTGATCCACGAAGGATGCGTAAAACAATGATGAAGCGCAGTATCTTTGCCGCAGCGGCCTTCACCGCGGCGGCGCTCAGCCTCACCGCGTGCGGCGGCGCCGCCAGCTCCAATGCCGGAGCGACGGGCAGCGCGGGTGCCTCCGGCCCGATGCCCACCGTGAAGATGATGATCGGCGGCATCGACAAGCAGATCTACCTCCCCTACAAGCTCGCGGAGCAGCTCGGCTACTACAAGGAGCAGGGCGTCGACATGCAGCTCTCCACGGAGCAGGACGGCGGCGTCGGCGCCGAGGACGCCATGGTCTCCGGTCAGGTCGATATGTCGGGCGCGTGGTACAACCACACGTACGATTTCCAGCTCCAGGGCAAAGACATCATCAGCGTCGTCCAGCTCTCCGGCGCCCCCGGCGAGCGCATCATGTGCAGCCCGAAGGCCAACGTCCACTCGGCTGCCGACATCAAGGGCAAGAACATGGGCGTCACGGACCTCGGTTCGGGCACGGACACCCTCACCCAGTTCATCGCGTCGAAGGCCGGCCTCAAGGCGGGCAAAGACTACAAGACCGTCAAGGCAGGCGCCGGCGCAACGGCGATCGCGGCCATCAAGAACGGACTGGCCGACTGCGTCATGACCACGCAGCCCACCGTC
Organism: Sinomonas cyclohexanicum; assembly: GCF_020886775.1. Classification (GTDB taxonomy): domain Bacteria; phylum Actinomycetota; class Actinomycetes; order Actinomycetales; family Micrococcaceae; genus Sinomonas; species Sinomonas cyclohexanicum. The sequence continues at coordinate 3,638,022 of NZ_AP024525.1, read as the reverse complement.
ACCGCGATGGAGAGCCAGGGCGTGGCCGAGTCGGCGATCGACCTCGCAACCACAGACGGCGCCACCAAGGCCGTGGGCGGCAACTGGCCGGCCGCGAGCATCATCGCGAAGAAGGAGTGGGTCGACGCCAACAAGGACACCGTCCAGAAGGTCGTCAACGCCCTCGTCAAGACGATGCACTGGATCAACACGCATTCAGCTCAGGAGATCGCGGACAAGCTGCCTTCCGACTACGTCCAGAACAAGAACATCACGAAGGAGGACTACGTCAAGGCCCTGACGGCAGACAAGGCGCAGTTCCTCCCTGATGGCCTCATGCCCGCGGGCGGGCCGAAGACGATCGCGGACATGTTCACGACCCTCGGCAAGGACGTCTCGAAGATCAAGTACACCGACACGTTCGACAACAGCTTCGCCACCAAGGCGAACCAGACGCTCGGCGAGAAGACCACCACGACGCCCGCCGGCGACAACGGGTGACTGCCGCCCACGGCGGTTGAGCGGAGTCGAAACACACGGGCCCGCACCTTCAGCTCGAAGGTGCGGGCCCGGCGTCGTGCGCTTCCCCCGCCGCCAGCACGCAAAACGATGGCTCCAGCAGGGTGCGAGACGCCGTCACCGTGCGTTCGCCAACATTTCCGGCGAGGGCGCCGGCGAGGTCAGCCGTTGTCGATGCTGCTCATGTCGCCATACCTCGGGCCCACGACGGCGCCGCGCGGCACGGCCTCGGCGAGCGCCTCGAGCTCGTCCCGGCTCAGTGAGACCTCGAGTGCGGCGGCGTTCTCCTCGAGGTACTGCACGCGCTTGGTGCCGGGGATGGGCACGATGTCGTCGCCTTGGGCGAGGACCCACGCGAGGGCGATCTGCCCTGGGGTCACGCCCTTCGCCGTTGCCAGGGCCTTGACGTTCTCGACGAGCCGCAGGTTCGCCTCGAGTGCCGCGCCCTGGAAGCGCGGGAAGTACGGGTGGCTGCGGGCGTCGCCCTCCTTCGTGACCGACTCGGCGCTGAGCCGCCCCGTGAGGATGCCGCGGCCCAAGGGGGAGTAGGGCACGAGCCCGATCCCGAGCTCGCGGAGGGTGGGCAGGATCTCGTCCTCGAGGTCCCGGGTGAACAGCGAGTACTCGGTCTCGAGGGCCGTGATGGGATGGACGGCGTGCGCGCGGCGGATCGTCGCGGGCGAGGCCTCGGAGAGCCCCAGGTGCCTGACCTTGCCGGCCGCGACGAGCTCGGCCATCGCCCCGACGGTGTCCTCGATCGGCACCTTGGGGTCGACCCTGTGCTGGTAGTACAGGTCGATGTGGTCCACGCCGAGGCGCTGCAGTGACGCGTCGCAGGCCGACCGGACATAGTCGGGGCTGCCATCGATGCCGAGGCGCTCGCCGTTCGGCCCGCGCACGTTGCCGAACTTCGTGGCGAGCTGCACCTCGTCGCGTCGGCCGGCGATGGCGCGGCCCACGAGCTGCTCGTTCGTGAAGGGACCGTACATGTCCGCGGTGTCCAGGAACGTGATGCCGAGCTCGAGGGCGCGGTGGATGGTCGCGAGGCCCGCGGCCTCGTCGGGGGCGCCGTAGAACTCGGACATGCCCATGCAGCCGAGGCCCATGGCCGAGACGGTGAGCGGGGAGACGGTGCCGAGGGTTCTGGTCTGGGTCATACTCCAAGCCAAACCCCTCGGGTGGCCACCTCGTCAAGGGCGCACGACGTCGACTCGGTCGGGTCAACGTGCGGCCGGCCCGCGCCGGGAAGGTGCGGGCGCGCCGTCGTGCGCTCACTCCCGCGGCTGCAGCCGGCCCCGGTGCCGGCTCGACGCCGCGAGGGGAACACGCCAGCGGAACCGCAGGGCCAGGATGCGCAGCGCGAAGACGAGCACCGCGACGACGAAACCGGCGACCGTCGAGTACACGCCGAGCCACCACAGCAGGGCCACGAGGCCCGCGCCGAGCATGGCCGGGACGGCGTAGATGTCGTGCCGGTCGAACAGCCCCGGCCGCACGTTCGCGACCGTGTCGCGCAAGAGGCCCCCGCCGATCGCCGTCGTGGTGCCCAGGATCGCGGCCGGGACGGGCCCGACCCCGGAGAGGTGCGCGGTGACGGTGCCGGTGACGCAGAACAGTGCGAGCCCAGCGGCGTCGAACGTCAGGAGCATGCGGCGAAGCTTCCGCACGGCCGGCATGAGGAAGTAGACCACGGCCGCCGCGAGCACCGGCGGCACGAGGTAGATGGGATGCGCGAATGAGTTGGGGAAGTGCCCGAGGATGAGGTCGCGGACCACGCCCCCGCCGATCCCGGTGAGCCCGCCGAGCAGGACCGACCCGATGATGTCGTAGTTCCTCTCCACGGCCATGAGGCAGCCCGAGACGGCGAAGAAGAAGACACCCAGGAGGTCGAACACGAGGGACCATGCGGCGGTATCCATGGAACCAGCCTAGGGTCGGGGCCGGGGATCCGCTCGGGCATCGGGTCGGCACGGGCAATGTGCCTCCGGGCCCTGCACGGGCTCCGCGTCGCTTGGCACAATGGCGCCATGCGGACCTTTGGGGTGGAGGAGGAACTGCTCATCGTCGAGCCCGGGTCCGGTGCGCCGCTCCCGCTCGTGGACCAGGTGCTCGCCATCATGGGCCGGCCGGGGGACGTGGAGCGCGAGTTCAAGCTCGAGCAGGTCGAGACCCAGACCCAACCCTGCCTCACGCACGAGGAGCTCCTCGGCCAGCTGTACCACGGCCGCCGGGCGCTGGACCGGGCCGCGCGGCAGGTCGACGCGCGGATCGCGGCCCTCGGCACCTCGCCTCTGAGCGCGGCCACCCACTTGAGCCCGGGGGAGCGGTACGCGGCGATGGCGGAGGAGTTCCGCATCACGTCCCAGGAGCAGCTCACGTGCGGGCTGCACGTGCACGTGGGCGTGGAATCGCCGGCGGAGGGCGTGCTCGTCCTGGACCGGATCCGCGAGTGGCTCCCCGTGCTCGTGGCCGTGAGCGCGAACTCGCCGTTCTGGCGCGGCGTCAACACCGGGTACGCGAGCTTCCGCACCCAGGCCTGGAACCGCTGGCCAACCTCGGGGCCTCAGCAGGTGTTCGGGTCCCTCGATGCGTACCGACGGCTGGTGGACGCCATGGTCCGCAGCGGAGCCATCAGCGACGAGGGGATGGTGTACTTCGACGCCCGGCTCTCCCACCGCCACCCTACCGTGGAGGTCCGTGCCTCCGACGTATGCCTCGACGCTGCCGATTCCGCCCTCGTGGCCGTGCTGGTCCGGGGCCTTGTGGAGACTGCCGCCCGGGAGGCCGCACTGGGTGTCCCGCCGCTCGGGACGCCGGTCGCCGTGCTGAGGCTGGCCTCGTGGCGGGCGAGCCGCTCGGGGCTCAACGGCTCGCTCGTCCACCCGGTCGAGGGCGTGCCGGTCTCCGCGGCGGACGCGCTGGCGGCGCTCCTCTCCCACGTGGGCACGGTGCTGCGGGAGTCCGGCGAGCTGCCGGCCGCCGAACACGCCGTCCGGGACCTCCTCGCCAGGGGCTCCGGCGAGCGGATGCAGCGCGAGGCGGCGTCCGACGGCGAGGGGCTGGCCGACGTCGTGAGCGCCGCCGTTGCGGCGACGCAGCAGCGCAACGGCGGATGGGACGGCGGCGCGTAGACCCCCCGCCCACGCCGCCGCGCGCCACTCGACGGGGGAGCGCGGTCACCCGACTGGGCTCAGGCGGGCGGCGGGAGGCGGCGTCTGGCCGACTTGATGTCCGCCCGGCGCTTCTTGGATTCGAGGCGCCGGAGCTGGGATCCCCGGGTGGGGCGGGTCGCCCGGCGCACTGGTCCGGGTGGCAGGACGGCATCGGAGAGCAGAGTGACGAGCCGCTCCCTGGCGGCCTCCCGGTTCCGGAGCTGAGACCGCTCGCCGGAGGCGACGACACTGAGACGGCCGCCCACGAGGCGCCCCCGAGCCGGGCGAGGATGCGCTCGCGCTGGGCGTCAGAGAAGGCGGCGCTTGACCCGGGGTCGAACAGCAGCTCGACGCGGCTGTCGGTGGTGTTGACCCCCTGCCCGCCGGGGCCGCTCGACCGGCTGAACCGTTCGACGAGCTCCGCGGCCGGAATCACGATCCCGTGCCGCGCGCCGGGCTGCGGCGGGATCCTGAGGTCTCGGCCGCGGGTGTCCATGAGGCCATTCTTCCGCACGGGTTCTGACGGAATGCTTGACGCCCTCAGGAGCCTGTCCAATATCCTATAGGATAGATGCAGACGGGCCAGCTGGCGATGCCCGCCGACGGCGCTCAACGACGAGGAGAAACACATGACCCGCCTTTGGAACGATCCGGCGTCCTTCGCGGACGAGATGGTGGATGGGTTCGTACTGGCGAACGGACGCTGGGTCCGGAAGGTGGCGGGCGGCGTTTCCCGGACAACGCAGTCGGCCGACCCTGAGGTGGCGGTCGTCATCGGCGGAGGGTCCGGCCACTACCCGGCCTTCGGAGGCCTCGTCGGCCCCGGTCTCGCACACGGCGCTGCCATGGGCAACCTCTTCGCCTCCCCGTCGGCACATCAGGTTGAGGGCGTGATCCGCGCAAGCGAGCGCGGCCAGGGCGTCCTCCTCAGCTTCGGCAACTATGCCGGCGACGTGCTCCATTTCGGCGCAGCGCAGGATGCCGTGCGCAAGGATGGCATCGACTGTCGAACCGTCGTGGTCACCGACGACATCTTCAGCGCGCCTCCCTCGGAGAAGGAACGGCGTCGCGGGATTGCGGGTGATCTCACCGTCTTCAAGGCGGCCGGCGGGGCCGCGGCAGCGGGCTACGGAATCGATGAGGTGGAACGGGTCGCGGTCGCCGCGAACGCGCGGACGCGGTCCATGGGCGTTGCCTTCACCGGCTGCACGCTGCCCGGCGCCGACGATCCACTCTTCACGGTGCCCGACGGCAAGATGGCCATTGGGCTCGGCATCCACGGGGAGCCCGGCATTGACATCACCAAGATCCCCAGTGCGGACGGTCTCGCGGAGCTGTTCGTCGAGCGGCTCCTCGACCCGACCGAGATCCCAGAGGGGGCCACGGCCCGCGGCGGCCGCGTGGTCCCGATCCTCAACGGGCTCGGCTCCGTGAAGAACGAGGAGCTGTACGTTGTCTACGCGCGCATCGCCGAGCTGCTCGAAGGCGCGGGCCTCACGCTCGTGGATCCTCATGTCGGCGAGTTCTGCACGAGTTTCGACATGGCGGGGGTCTCGCTCACCCTCTTCTGGGTTGACGACGAGCTCGAGCGGCTCTGGCTGGCACCTGCCGAGACTCCCGCCTTCAGGACGGGATCTGTTGACCACGCCGGGCTCGAGGCCGTCAGCGTGCGCGATGATGAGGCCGCCGAAGTGGAACTGCCCCCGTCATCCGAGGAGTCCCGGCGAGCCGCGCAGGTGATCTGCCACGCGCTCGAGGCGATGCGGGATCTCATCGACAGCCAGGCCGCTGAGCTCGGACGGATCGACGCCATCGCCGGGGACGGCGATCACGGCATCGGCATGCGGCGCGGCACCGTGGCTGCGGCAGAGACCGCAGCCAGCCTCGTCACACGAGGTGCGGGGGCCGAAAGCCTCCTGGCCCGCTGCGGCGACGCGTGGTCCGACCGGGCCGGCGGCACGTCCGGCGCGATCTGGGGCCTCATTCTGAGGACCCTCGGCGCGCACCTCGGCGACACAGAGAGCACGACGCCGGCGAGCCTCGCCTCGGGGATCGTCGCGGCCAAGACCGCAGTCATGGACTACGGCAAGGCCAAGGTCGGGGACAAGACCATGGTGGACGCGCTCGTGCCGTTCGCCGACACGCTCGCTGCGCGCCTCGATGCGGGGGAGACCCTTGCCGACGCCTGGCGCCATGCAGCCTTCGCCGCAGCTGAGGCCGCGGAGGCCACCGCGGACCTCCTGCCGGCCATGGGGCGGGCCCGATCCCACGGTGCGAAGTCCCTGGGCACCCCGGATCCCGGAGCCGTGTCCCTCGCCCTCATCGCAGACCGTGTCCACGCCGTCCTCGTCGCCGGCTGACGGCGACATCACCTCACACTCAAGGAGCACCCATGCCTACGTGGCGCATTGTCGTCGGATCAGACGACGCCGGCTTCGACTACAAGGAAGTCATCAAGAAGGACCTCGAGGCAAGCGACCTCGTTGCCTCCGTCGCAGACGTCGGCGTCACCGCGGAGGGGCACACCAATTATCCGACGATCGCCACCGCAGCCGCCGAGATGATCGCGCGGGGGGAGGCCGACCGCGCGATCCTCCTGTGCGGCACTGGGCTCGGTGTCGCCGTCGCGGCCAACAAGGTCAAGGGGATCCGGGCCGTGACCGCTCACGACAGCTTCTCTGTCGAGCGCAGCGTCCTGTCCAACAATGCCCAGGTGCTCTGCATGGGCCAGCGCGTCGTCGGCATCGAGCAGGCCCGTCGCAACGTGCGTGAATGGCTGACGTATGTATTCGACGAGACGAGCGCCTCCAATGACAAGGTGCGCGAGATCTGCAGCTACGAAGGCATGTGAGCGTGAGCCCGTCCCCGCCCTTCCTGATCGGCGCCAGCACCAAGATGTACTTCAGCCACGAGGCCACCGTCGCATGGTGCACCGCTGTGGCAGCGATCGCACGAGTGCATCCCGCCGTCACGAGCGGACATGCACGGCTCTTCGTCGTGCCGGGCTATCTCTCGATCCCCGCCGCTCACGCCGTGCTCGGCGACCTCGCGATGGTCGGCGGCCAAGACATCGCGACCGAGGATTCCGGTCCGTATACGGGAGAGGTCAGTGGGGCGCAGCTGGCCGAGGCGGGCTGCGCCCTCGCGGAGGTGGGACACGCAGAACGTCGGCGCCTGTTCGGTGAGGACGGGCCCGTGGTCCGCGCGAAGACGGCCGCTGCCCTGCGCAACGGGCTGACACCGCTGGTGTGCATCGGGGAGCCCGAACGATGGGAACCGGAAGCGGCGGCAGACGAATGCATCCGACAGATTGACGACGCACTGGCCCAGGCCAGAACGTCAGGGCTGTCGGGGGCGGTTGTGGCTGCCTATGAGCCGCAATGGGCCATCGGTGCGGAAAGGCCGGCCGAGACGGAGTACATCCGGGCGGTCTGCGCCCCGCTTCGCGAGCACGTGAGGTCGCTCACGGGGCATGAGGGCTCGGTGGTGGTCTACGGCGGAAGCGCTGGCCCCGGCCTCCTGACCAGGATCGCGGACACGGTTGACGGGCTGTTCCTCGGCCGATTCGCCCACGATCCCGCGGCCGTCGAGGAGATTCTCGGGGAGGTATCCCGGCTCGTCGAGGCGCGCGCTGCTGGTAAGATCAAGGCCGCAGGAGGAGCCCATGTCTGAGACTGTCTACCCTCTGGCCGGGGCAGCCGCCCTCGAACGGAAGGGCCTGCGCGACCGAGTCTACGATCTTGTCCTGGACATGCTCATGACCGCGGACATTGCGCCGGGTACGCGGCTGTCCATCGATGCGATCGCGCGGGACCTCAAGGTTTCTCCCACCCCTGTCCGCGAGGCCCTCGTGCAGCTCGAGCGCACTGGGCTCGTGACCCGTGAGGCGCTCAAGGGCTACCGCGTGGCGCCCCCTCTCGCAGCCGAGCAGCTCGAGGCCCTCTTCGACGCACGGCTCGTGCTGGAGGGCGGCGCCACGGAGCTGGCTGCCCGGCACGCGGAGGCGCTCGTGCCCCGCCTCGAGCAGGCGCTGGCCGAGCACATCGAGATTTCGCATGTCGTCGACGAGGCGGTGGACCAGGGAGAGAAGCTCTCGGTGGGCCTCATCCGGGACTACTTCGCAGTCGACTGGAACTTCCACCACCTGATCTTCGAGGGCACGCGGAACCCGTTCCTGATCGACATGTCCGAGGCGATCTCGACGCGCGTCCACCGGATGCGCCAGACCGTCGAGTCCGGCGTGAGCGATGCGGACGAGGCCGTGATCGAGCACGGCGCCATCCTCGATGCCTTCCGTTCCGGGGAGAGCGGCGCCGCGGCCCGCGCCATGCGGGACCACATCGAGCGGGTCCGGGAGCGTGCCCGCAGGGACGTCGCCTCCGCCTGAGAACCCTTTCCTCGCCGGGGCAATTCAGCTCCCGGTTCCGGATTACGGACGACGCCGGCCGGTCACCCCTGAAGGTGACCGGCCGGCGCCCGTGCGTCCCCTCCCGGGGCAGCTGTCCCGAGGAGACCCCTTGACAGTGATACGGGTCACGCCTAGCGTGGCCAAGGGGGATATATCCTATAGGAAACAGGGAGGCTATCGTGGCGCAGGCTGTCCACGAGACCGTGGGTAGGAAGCGCTGGACGCGCTTGATCCCCGTGGCCATCATCGTCTACATCATCTCGTTCATGGACCGGACCAACATCGGGTTCGCCTTGAACGGGCTCCACAACGATCTCGGGATCGACGCTGCCCAGCAGGGCCTCGCCGCCGGGATCTTCTTCATCGGCTACCTGACCCTCCAGATCCCGGGAGGTCACCTCGCCGAACGCTGGAGCGCCAAGAAGTTCGTCGGGATCATGATCCTCGTCTGGGGCGTCCTGGCGGTTCTCGGCGGCTTCATCCAGAACTTCACGGAGCTGCTGGTCGTCCGGTTCTTCCTCGGCGTGGCGGAGGCCGGAATCTGGCCGGCGATCCTTGTGCTCATCAGCCACTGGTTCCCCGCCGCAGAACGCGCCCGGGCGTACGCCTTCTGGATGATGAACATCGCCATCGCCTCGATCATCACGGCGCCGCTCTCGGGCTGGATCCTCTCCTTCTCCGACTGGCGCTGGCTGTTCATCATCGAGGGCATCTTCCCGTTCGTGATCGCGGCACCGATCTGGTGGCTCCTGATCGCCGACCGCCCGCGCGACGCGAAGTGGCTCTCGCCCGAGGAACGCGCCTACATCGAGGAGGGGCTCGCCGCTGACGAGGCCGCGTCCCCGCACCACGAGCACGTCAGCATCAAGGACGTGTTCTCCAACAGCGCCGTCTGGCGCCTCACGCTCGTCTACTTCCTCATCCAGATCGGCTTCTACGGCCTGAACATCTGGCTGCCGAAGGTCGTCAAGACGATCACGTCCGGCTCCTCCATCGAGGTTGGCTTCGTGACGGCGATCCCGTACGTGCTGGCCATGTTCGCCCTCTGGTACAACGCCAAGGCCGCGGACCGCACGGGCCGCTACTCGACGCATGTGCTGCTCTCCATGGCCGTCGGTGCCGTGGCGCTCGTCATCTCGGTGGCGACGGGCAGCGCGATGCCGATCCTCGCGGTCGTGTTCATCAGCATCGCCATGGCCGGTGCGCTCGCCTACGACGGGCCGTTCTGGGCCTCGGCGTCGCGTGCCATGCCCGTGGTTGTCGCGGGAACCGCCATGGGCCTGATCAACGCGGTCGGAAACCTCGGCGGCTTCGTCGGCCCCTACGTCGGAGGCTTCCTCCAGGACGTCACCCACGGGAGCTTCATGGCAACCTCGATCTTCCTGGCCGCCTGCCTCCTGGCTGCGGGCCTCGTGATGCTCTCGCTCCGCAAGCGCGGAGACCGGCCGACGGCGGTGGTCGCCTCCCGCGAGGTCCCCTCGGAGCGGCGAGGCTGAGGCCCGCAGCACCGCCTGAAGGAAGGAGTCCGCGCCGGGACACCGCAGAACGGCCCCCGCAGCGTCTGTCGTCGACGGCGCCGCGGGGGCCTTCGCGTCGGCCAACTCCTGGGGCCGGCGACGAGGTGTGGGTCCTCGCTGGGACGGGCCGGTGTCGGCGCAGATCAGACTGGTACGATCAGTGGCGCAGGAGGCGCCCATGTCCGAGACCGTCTACCCTCTGGCCGGGGCCGCTTCCCTGGAGCGCAGGGGGCTCCGCGACCGTGTCTACGACCTGGTCCTGGACATGCTGATGACTGCGGACATCGAGCCTGGCACCCGGCTGTCCATCGATGCCATCGCGCGCGACCTCAGCGTTTCCCCCACGCCGGTTCGTGAAGCTCTCGTGCAGCTTGAGCGCACCGGCCTTGTCACGCGGGAGGCCTTGAAGGGCTATCGGGTCGCGCCGCCGCTGGCGGCAGAGCAGCTTGAGGCACTCTTCGATGCGCGCCTCGTGCTCGAGGGAGGGGCCACCGAGCTTGCAGTGCGCCACGCCGAGGACCTCATCCCACGGCTTGATCAGGCACTTGCCGAGCACCGTGCAATCTCACGGATTGTGCACAAGAGCGTTGCTCACGGGGAGAAGCTCTCAGTTGGGCTCCTCCGCGAGTACTTCGCCATTGACTGGAACTTCCATCACCTCATTTTTGAGGGGACGCAGAATCCGTTCCTCATTGACATGTCCGAGGCGATCTCGACGCGCGTCCACCGCATGCGCCAGACAGTTCAGTCCGGAGTCAGCGATGCTGACGAGGCTGTCCTGGAGCACGCGGCCATCCTTGACGCATTCCGTCAGGGCAGCAGCGCCGCCGCATCCGCGGCAATGTGCAGCCACATCAACAGGGTCCGCGAACGGGCGCGTCTGGACGTCGCGCTGGTCTGATCCGACATCGGACCCTTCGAGGCACGCAATTGTGCCCTTGGACCGTCTGCGGTCCAAGGGCACAATCTGTCTGCCGGAACGGTCAGCTAGTGTCCGGGCGCGACCTCGTCGAGGAGCTCATCGGACTTCGCGCCCCGGAAGAACTTGGTCGCAAATACCATGGCCGCCGCCAGGAAGGCGAACACACCCAGCGATACGACGCCCCAGACTCCCGAGCTCGTCGGAGCGGCGGCGTTGATGCCCGTGCGCATGAGCGGTGCCACGAACCCGCCAAGGTTGCCCAGGGAGTTGATGAGGCCGATCCCGGCCGCCGCGGCGGTGCCGGTAAGGAACGCCGTGGGGTAGGCCCATGTGATCGGGCCGACCGAGAGGAAGCTCGCCACCGCGAGGGTGATGAAGAGGATCCCGAGGAACGGCTGATTGTTCGCCCCTGCCCACCCCGAGGCGAGAATGAACACGCCCGTGCCGATGTACAGCAGGGTGCCCCAGTTGCGTCGGCGCGCGAGCGTGTGTGCGGCCTTGCCGAGGAAGTAGCAGGCGAAGAGGCCCACGAACCATGGGATGGCGGAGACGAGGCCGACCTCCCAGCCGACCTTCTTGCCGAGCAGTCCCGCGACCTGCTGCGGCAGGTAGAACGTGGTCCCGTAGACAGCGATCTGGAGTGCGAAGTAGATGACGGTGAAGTACCAGACCTTCCAGTTGGCCATGGCACGCCAGATGCCCCTCGGGCCGTCCTCGGTGCGGGCCCGGTCCTCGATCGCCATGGCGTTCGAGAGCGCGAGCTTCTCCTCGTCGCCGAGGAACTTGGCCTTCGCCGGGCTGTTCGTGAGGAGGAACAGGGCGGCGATGCCGGCGGCGATCGCGAGCAGGCCCTCGACGAAGAACATGACCTGCCAGCCGCGGGCGAAGCCCAGGGAGTCACCGAAGCTGATGAGACCGCCCGAGAGCGGCGCACCGATCATCTGCGAGAAGGGCTGAGCGAGGTAGAAGATCGCGAACATCTGCACGCGGACCTTGTTCGGGAACCACTCGGACAGGAACATGATGACGCCCGGGAACAGGCCGGCTTCTGTGACGCCCAGAAGGAAGCGCAGCACGTTGAACATGACGTCATCAGTGGTGAACGCGAACGCTGCTGCGACGATGCCCCACGTGACTGAAATGCGCGCGAGCCAGAAGCGGGCCCCGAAGCGCTTGAGCAGGAGGTTGCTCGGCACCTCGAAGAGGGCATAGCCGATGAAGAAGATGCCGGCGCCGAGCGCGAACGCGGCGTCGCCGACGCCGCGGTCGGCCTTGAGGGCCGCCTCGGCGAAGCCGACGTTGGTCCGGTCGAGGAAGGCGACGAAATAGAGGATGACCAGCATCGGCATGAGGTGCCGTGCGGCCTTCCTGATAGCGGACTTCAGCGCAAGGTCATGCGCCGACGGCGCGAGCGTCCGCTGTGCGGGGATGGACACTTCAGCTCTCCTTTGAGATGAACCCATGGTGGGTCGGGTGTCGGGATGGAGCAGGGAGGGCGGCGTTAGCGGCCCTGCAGGATCGTGACGACGCCGATGACGGTGAAGACGATCCCGATCGCCAGGAAGGCGATGCGTGACTTGGACCAAGTGGTCCCGAACACGGACTTCACAGTGGGTCCTCTCAGTGCATGTAGAGGCCGCCGTCGACGTTCAGGGTCTGGCCCGTCACGAAGCCGGCGTCCTCGCTGATCAGGTAGGCAATGGCCGCAGCGATGTCGCGAGGGGTGCCGATACGCGGCAGGACGCCATCGGCCGCCATCTTCTCCTTGCGCTCGTCCGTGAGGGTGCCCCCCATGATGTCCGTGTCGATCGGACCCGGGGAGACGACATTGACGGTGATGCCGTCATGCCCGAGCTCACGGGCAACACTGCGGGAGAAGCCGATGACGCCGGCCTTGGCAGCCGAGTACACCGTCTTACTGAAGGTTCCGCCGCCCCGCTGGGCGGACACGGACGAGAGGCTGACGACGCGGCCCACCCCGTTCTTGACCATGGACTCGACGGCGCGGCGCGTCGCGTAGTGGACGCCGTTCATGTTGATCCCCATGACGCGGTTCCACTCGTCGGCAGTGACCTTGAGGTACGGCACGGGCGAGGAGACGCCCGCGAGGTTGACGAGGGCGACCACCTGGGGAAGCGTGCCCTCGAGCTCGTCGAACGCGGCCCGCACCTGGGCCTCGTCGGAGACGTCCGCGCCGGCGCCCGTGGCCTGGACGCCGTGTTCGAGGGCGATCTCCTCGGCCACGCGCTTGGCGGCCTCGGCGTCGACATCGATGATGCCGATGTTCCAGCCACGCTCGGCAAGGTAGTGGGCAGAGGCGCGGCCGATGCCGCGCGGGGAGGCCGCTCCGGTCAGGATCGCGGTGCGGGATGCGGGGAAGTCAGTCATGCGTCGGTTCTCCTCAGTGTGAAGCCGCGGCGGTGGCGGACTGGATGGGGGCGGGGCCGAGCTCGTCGATGAGCTTCTTGATGGCCACGTAGGCCCTGTTGCGGTAGGCGACGAGTTCGGGGGTGCGGTCGGCGGGCACATCGAGATAGCCCGCGCCGGACTTGGTGCCGAACTTCCCGGCGTCCACGAGTTCCTTGAGGGAGTCCGGCGTCGCGAAACGCTCCGGCCAGCGGGTCTGCAGGGACGCGTAGCAGAACGAGTAGACGTCCAGGCCGGCCATGTCCGCGATCGCGAAGGGCCCGAACACCGGAAGGCGGAACCCGAAGGTCGTCCGGACGATCGTGTCGATGTCCTCCGGGGTGGCGATGCCCTCCTCGACGATCTGCGTCGCCTCGTGGAACAGCGCGTACTGGAGCCGGTTGAGCACGAAGCCGGTCGCGTCCTTGACCCGTGCCGTCTCCTTGCCGGCGGAGGCCACGAGCTCCTCGACGAGCGGGATCACGCTCTCGTCCGTGCCCGGGTGCGGGATGAGCTCGACGCCCGGGATGAACGGGGCCGGGTTGGAGAAGTGCACGCCGAGGAACCGCTCCGGGTTCGTCACCGCCTCCGCGAGCGAGGCGATGAGGATCGTCGAGGTGTTGGAGCCGATGACGGCGTCCGGGCGGGCGGCGGCGCTGATGCGGCGCAGCGTCTCGTGCTTGATCTCGAGCTTCTCGGGAACGGCCTCCTCGATGAAGTCCGCGCCGGCCACGGCCTCCTCGATCGAGGCGGCGGGCGAGAGGTGCGCCTCGAGGCGCGCCACGGCGTCGTCCGGGAACAGCCCGTCCGCCACGAACTGGCGGGCCTCGGCGAGCAGCCGCCCGTAGTTCGCGACGGCGATCTCCTCGGAGACGTCCGCGATCTTCACGGTGGCGCCGGCGAGCGCGAGGACCTGGGCGATCCCTCCGCCCATGTAGCCGGAGCCGACGACGGCGACGGTGATGTCAGGCATGGTTCCTCCTAGCCCTTGGGGAGCAGAGTGCGGATGTACTTCTGGTTCGTGGCGCAGACGCCGAGGCTGTCGCCGCCGTAGTGCTCGGTGAGGATGATTCCGTCGAAGCCGGCCGAGATGGCGTCGCGGAAGACCTGCCGGTAGTTGATGAGGCCCATCTCCATCGTTGAGGGCACGGACGTGGCCCAGCTGCCGTCGGCAGCCTCGTCGCGCGTGTAGTTCTTGACGTGCCAGTAGTTGGCGTAGGGGAGGGTCTTCGCGAACAGGTCCCGCCAGTCCTCGACCGGCCGGTGGAGGCGGATGAGGTTCGCGACGTCGGGGTTGAGGCCCACGTTGTCGAGGCCCACCTCCTCGATGAAGCGCACCGCGCTGTCCGCGGTCCCGAGGTACGTGTCCTCATACATCTCGAGGGACATCCGGAGACCGAGATCGGCAGCATGCTTGCCCAGCTCGCGGATCCGTCCGACGGCGCTGTCCCATACCTCGCGGTCATCGGGGTCCTTCGGACCCTCTGCCGTCCAGAACCAGAGCGCCTTGCGCTGGGCCTCGCTGAACGGCTGGTGGAGCCCGGTCGAGAAGACCGTCATGCCCCATTCGGCAGCGGCGTCGATCGTCCGGTGGGCGTACTCGAGGTTCCGCTCCTCGTGGCCCGGCATGATCACGCTCTGGCGCTGGAGGTGCACGGACGGAATGCCAACCCCGTGCGCCTTGGCGATCGAGAGGAACTCGTCCCGGCGTGCGGGCTCAAGATCGGCCGGGCGCACGTGGCTGTCGGCGAGCTCGGCGAGGTTGAAGCCGACGTCGGCGATCTGGGTGAACATGTCATCCCAGACCTCGGCGGGTGCGTCGTGCATCGCGAGTCCCGTGCGGTCCACGGCCTGGAATCCGTGGAGGCAGGTAGCGATGGGCCACGATTCAGCTGTGAACGCTGGTTCGGTCGACATGGTGCTCCGTTGCAGATGGTGGGAAATGAGGCCGTGTGATGCGACTCACCAAATATCCTATAGGAAATATGCTTTGTGTCAACGGGTCTCAAAGGTCCCGGCGGCGCCGCCGGCTAGGAGTCCCGTCGGGCGGGCGCTACGACCCTGATGACCGCGGAATCGTCCGCGGCCGCGAGGCCGTGCGATTGACCGAGGAGGTACAGCTGCTCCGCAGCTGCGGCGACGGGAGCGGCCAGCCCGGCCGTGCGGGCGGCCCTCCCCACGATGCCCATGTCCTTGACGAAGATGTCGAGCCGCGAAAGTACCTCGGCGCCGCCCTCGGTGTAGGCCTCGAGGATCCGGGGGCCCCGGTTGGAGAGCATGAACGAGCCTGCGGCCCCTGCCTCCAGCGCTGACAGTGTCCGTTCCGGGTCAAGGCCGAGGGCATCGGCGAGGGCCAGTGCCTCAGCCGCCGCGGCGATGTGGACCCCGCACAGGAGCTGGTTCACGGTCTTCAGCGCCTGCCCGTCGCCGGGTCTGTCTCCCACCACGGTCAGGGTCGAGGCGAGCAGCGCGAGCGCTGGGCGGGCCTTCTCGTAGTCCTCGGGTGAGGCTCCCACCACGATCAGGAGATCGCCCTCGCCCGCGCGGACAGGGCCTCCGGACAGGGGCGCATCGACAAGGCCCACACCAACTTCGGCGAGGCGTGCCGCAACCCCTGGGATGGCGTCGGTCCCCACGGTGCTGGTCAGGATGACCACCGAGCCCTCCTTCAGCGACGGCGCAACACCGTGGGGCCCGAAGAGGACCTCGGCGAGCTGCTCGCCATTGCGTACGGCCAGGAGGAGCGCGTCCGCCCCGTCGACCGCGTCGAGCGCCGAGTCGAACGTCGTGATGCCGGCCGCGCGCGCCAGGTCCATGCGCTCACGGGCGACGTCGAAGCCTCGAACGCTCAGGCCAGTCGCGAGGCGTGCTGCCATCGGGAGCCCCATGGCACCCAGCCCCAGGACTGCGATGGTCTGGCTGGCGGAGTGCACGGGGGAACTCGAGGTTTCGGGCATGGGGATTCTCCTCAGGATGGATTGGCTGCTCAGGATGGATCGGCTGTGGGCCGCTGGATCAGAAGGTCGCGCTGAGCGTCTTGGTGACCTGGGCGAGGGAATCGTCGTCCCCGACATTCCCGGCGAAGACGACATACGGGATGCCCTCGGCGGGCCCATCCACGGGCTCCCAGAGTGAGACGATTCCGGGGAGCATCGGGCCCCGCACGATCGCGTGACGGATCTCGAGGCCGTGCGCGGCCACGTCGGAGGACGTGATGCCCCCCTTGGCGATCACGAAGCGCGGGGGAGTGGTCTTGAGGACCCTGTTGACCACACTCACGACGGCGGCGCTCACCTTCCTCGCGATCTCAAGGCTGCTCGCCGGGTCATCGGCCTTCACGAGCGTCCGGGAGGTGTGGACGATCACGTCGCCCTGGGAGAGTGCTCGCACGACGGCCTTCACGGTCGCCTCGATGTGGTCCTCCGCCGCCAGCGGATCGAGGAGCCGTGCGACCTCGATTTCGATGGTGCGCGCGGAGGAGTGCTGCGCGGTCAGCCGCGCGAGCTGGCGCGTGGTGAGGCCGACGTGGGAGCCGACCACGATGAGGCCGCCGAGGGCTGACTCGCTGGCGGTCGCCGAGGCGCTCCTGCGGGCCGCCGTGCCATAGATTTCCTCGGCCGTGAGGGGCGCCCGGACCTCTTGCCCGATCCGGCCCCGGACGAAGGGCGGCCCGACGCGATAGAGCAGGTTCTTGCCTCGTCGCTCGGACTCCTCGAGGCCGAGGGCGAGGGCGCGGAGATCGTTCTCTCCCGTGATGTCTGCGACGATCGGGGTGGAATCAGCGGCCGGCGCGAGGGCGTCGGCGATCGCGTCCGCACCAGCGCGGATCGTGCCGAGGTCGAGCACGATCACCTGCGAGGCTCTGATGCTGCCGCCGGTCTTCTCCTCGACGTAGGCGGGCAGGTAGGAGGTTGAGAAGCCGAACGTGGCGTCGTTCGCGAACTCCGTCTCGCTCACCGGTGTGAGGGTTCCCGACCTCGTCCGTACGTAGTGCTCGCCGCCGATCGTGACGCGACCGGCGTCCGGGAAGGCGGGGGCCATGACGATCCCGTCGATGCCTGCACCGCCGAGAGCGCCGATGGACTCGGCCAGAACCTGTGGTTCAAGTGGGAAGTGACCGCGGAGGGTCGAGTCGCTGCGGCTCACGAACGCGAGCGCCGTGCGGGTCTCGCCCGCGGCCGCGGCAGCGGAGGCCACGACCTGGCGGTTGCGCTCTGCGGCGCCAGCCGGGTCGAGGCTGCGGGTGTTCGTGAGGACGTAGACGGCAGGGGGCCTGACGCCGTTCACGCGCGGGGAGAATGCCCAGCGGAAGTCGTCGGTCTCCCATCGGGTCAGGACCGGGAGGTCGGAGACGGATTGGGTGCCGGTGGGATCGTCGTCGAGGACCACCAAGACTCGTCCCGAGCGGGAGACGGCGTCGGCCACCGTCCGCGCGTCCAGATCTAGCTCGGCGGGATAGGAGGAGAGGAGGTCGGATTCGAGGAGCAACGCAACACTTCCTTGTGCAGATGAGCTAGTAAGATGTCAGACATCTAACGTCTGAGCTCCAGAGTGACACAGAGCTCAGGGCGGCCGCAAGGCCACCCTCGTCTACCTACACTTGAACCGGTGCTCATGCGGGGGTCCGCGTGGGCGGAGAACGCCCGCAGACCGCGGCAGGAAGGGGACTCGTGGCACGGAAATCCCTCGTGGGAGAGGTGGCCGACGAGTTGCTGGACCGAATCATCGCAGGCGAGTTCCCGCCAGATTCCTCCGTTCCAGGCGAGCTTGAGCTGAGCGCACGGCACGACGTGAGCCGCATGACGGTGCGAGAGGCAGTCAAGACGCTCGCAGCCCAGAACATCCTGAGGGTTGAGCAGGGACGCGGCACCTTCGTGAATCCGCTCAACCGCTGGAGCTCCCTCCACGCCGTCCTGCGCGCAACGAGCGAGGGCACGAGCGGGGACGATGCCGCTGTCCAGCTCGTCGAACTGCGCAGGATGCTCGAGACCGGGGCCTGCGAACTCGCGGCACGCCGGATCTCGGACGCGGACCTGGACGCGCTTGACGGGTTCGTTGACGACATGCGGGAGGCCAGCCTCCGCTCGGATCTGGAGGCGTACGTCGCGGCAGACCTGGCATTCCATGACGTGATCCTGCACGCGTCCGAGAACGCCTTCGTGGCGGTGCTTTTCGAGCCCCTCCGGCGCGTGCTCGCGGAGCGGCGCTCACAGACGTCGGCCGTCCCGCTGATCCAGGAGCACGCGATAGCCATGCACGCCGCCGTGGCTGAGGCATTGCACCGGCGCGATCCGGTCGCCGCTCGGGCGGCGATGGACGCGCACATGCAGCAGACGATGGACGACCTGCGGACCTACGTCCTCAAGGAGCAGTAGCCGCGGTCGTCCCCCGCAGGAGCCGGCGAAGCATGGTCCGGTAGAGCACAGGCGCCACGAGACCGGCGGCCCACCGGACGGGCCGCGCGAGGCGACCGAGCGCGAAGTCCTGGGACCAGCGGAGGGAGGAGCCGCCGTCGTGCACGGAAACGGTCAGTTCCACCGCGCCGAGGACGAACCGGCCCGTCTTCACGATCCGTGCATGCCCGGGCGAAGTGCCGCTGGGTGGGGCGATCGACTCGATGACCATCTCGTCGTCGAAGCCCACCCGCCCGAACATCGTGCAGGCCGTGAACCGGTGGCCCGGACGGAGCTCGGCCGCAGACGCGAGGCCCGACGTGACGCGGGTGAACGGGATGAAGCGGTCGTGGGCGCGCAGGTCGAGGACGCGCGCCCACGCCTCGATGGCCGGAAGCGGCGTTTCGAGGTTCACCACAAAGTGCCGCAGCCGCGGTGCCATCGGTGCTTCGCGGCTACTCGGTGTCGGCCTGCCACAGGTCCGGGCCGAAGACCTCGTACTGGATCTTCCGGGCCGGGACGCCGAGGCCGAGGAGCTTCTCGCGCACCGCCTGCATGAATGGGAGCGGGCCGCACAGGTAGTAGGTGGCGTCCGCGGGGCGGTCCACGGCGCTGACGTCCATGAGGCCCTCATGCTCGTTGGCCCCCAGCTCGCCCGGCTGCTCGTACCACGCGTGCAGGCTGGCGTTGGGCAGGGACTCGAGGTCCTTCGTGATCTGCTCGCGGAGCACGAAGCTCTCGTGGGACGTGCCGGCGTGGAGGAACAGGACCTCGCGCTGGGAGCCCTGCGCGGCGAGGTGGTTGACCATGCCCGCGTACGGCGTCACGCCGATCCCGGCGCTGGCGAACACGAGCGGGCCGTCGCCGGGCTCGAGGACCACGTCGCCGAACGGGGCGGAGAGGGTCACCTCGTCGCCGACCTTGAGCGAGTCGTGCACGAGCGTCGAGACCTCTCCGTCGGGACGCCCGGCCTCGTGCACGCGCTTGACGGCGAAGGTGCGGTGGTGGCCGTCGTCGGCGCGCGTGAGGCTGTACTGGCGCGGCTGCCTGAGGCCGTCCGCAGTCGGCATCTGGAGGGTCACGTACTGGCCCGGCTGCGAGGGGTAGACGTCCCGCTCGTCGGTGCGCTCCACGATGATCGAGACGACGTCGTCCGTCTCGGGCCGCTTCTCCACGACGCGCCACGTGCGCCAGATGTTCTCGGGAGCGCCCCCGAAGTCGGCATACAGCCCACGCTCGAGGTTGATCAGGGTGTTGGCCATGAGCCAGTAGACCTCGTCCCACGCGGCGGCCACCTCGGGGGTGACGGCCTCGCCCAGTACGTCGGCAATGGCCCAGAACAGGTGCTCGTGGACCACGTCGTACTGCTCGGGAGTCACGGCGAGCGCGGCGTGCTTGTGGCTGATGCGGGACAGGAGGTGCTCGGGAGCCTTGTCCGGGTGCTCGAGGAGCATCGTGGCGTAGGCCGCGATGGAACCCGCGAGGGCCTGCTGCTGGTGCCCGTCGGCCTGGTTGCCTCGGTTGAAGACCCCGTCGAAGAGCTCCGGGTGCGCCTCGAAGAGGTGGTCGTAGAACCGCTGGGCGATGGTCTTGATGTGCTCGCCGACGACGGGGAGCGTCGCCTCGATCACCGGGGCAGAGCTTGACGAGAGCATGGGGTCTCCTTGGGAACTGACGACGGCGGTGGGTTGGCTGGGCTACTGGCTGGACTTGGGGACGTCGCCGAGCTTGTTGACCTGCTCGGCGAGCGCGTCGATGACGGCGCGCAGCTGTACCTGCGCGACCTTCGTGTACGTCCGGACGTACTCGATCTCGTCGATCGGCGTCGTGTACTCAGGCACGGCGCTCTTGGTCGTGGCGACCTCGCCGCCGGAGCGGCTGCCCGCGGACTCCTCGGCGCGGCGGAGGATCTCGCTGTACTGGGTCCTCGCGCTCGCGACGAGGTCCTTGGAGTACTGCTCGGCCTCGGCGACGAACTTCTCGGCGAGGACCTGCGCCTGGCTGATGATCTTGACCATCTCATCCTGGGCGTTGGCCCCGCGTGCCTCGATCTGGACGCGGTCGGCTTCCATCTGGTCGGCAACCGCGTTCAGGAAGTAGTGGACGGCGCCGGTGTCGTAGCCCTGGCCGACTTGCTCGAACGTGGCGGTGCGGACCTCGGAGGGGCTGATCCGGCCGCCGTGGGGGGAGGTGCTCATCGTGTCCCTTCTAGCTGGTCTTCTCCGGTCGGGGAAGAGTTGTCCTCGACTCCGGCGTAGTCCTCGTAGCGGATGTCGCTGCGGGGGATTCCGACCGCGACGAGTTCGCTGACGGTGTGGCGCACCATCGGCGTTGAGCCGCACACGAGGACCAGTCGCCCCAACGACGAGCCGTGTGCAGCTGCGGCGGCGCCCACGTAGCCCGTGAGTCCCGGGAAGGTGGGGTCGCCGGAGACCACGGGGTGGAACGAGAACCAGTGCTCACGGCCCGCGAGGTCGGCGAGCCGCCCCTGGTCGTAGAGGTTCCATGGCACCCGGGCGCCGTGGAACAGGTCAACGCGCGGACCCCACCCGGTCTCGCGCCATTGGGCCGCCACCTTGTCCAGCACGGCGGACAGCGGCGCGAGACCGGTGCCGCCGCCGATGAGGAGCAGGTCCCGTTGGCCGTCGACGGCGAGCTGGTCGCCGATCGGGGCGCCGACGCGGATGGCGTCGCCGGCGGCGGTCTTCCGCACGGCGGCTGTGCTGAACAGCCCGCCCGGGATGAGCTGGACGTGGAACTGCACGACGCCGTCGGGGCGCGGCGCGTTCGCCGGGCTCAGGTAGCGCCAGGTGCGGGGGAGCGCGGGCACCTCGACCGCGACGGCCTGGCCCGGCTCGTAGGTGAAGTCGTGCGGCATGCGGACCTCGAGGACGGCCACGTCGAGGCTGCGGCGGTCCACGGAGATGACCTCGCCGTCCCACCACGCGGGTGACTCGTCTGCGGCGTCCTCCGCGGCCACGACCATGACCTTCGCGATGAGGCCGTACGCCTCGGACCAGCTCCGCGCTACCTCGTCCGTCCATTCGGGACCGAGATAGCGCTGGAGCGTCGCCAGGAAGGAGGCGCCGACCATCGAGTAGTGCTCCGGCACCACTGAGAAACGCCGGTGATCGCGGCCGAGCTGGGCGATGAACGCGCCCACAGTGTCGATCTGGTCGGCGTGGCTGATGATGTGGCCGAGGGCCGCGAACAGCTTGTCGCGCTGCGCGCCCATGGCGACGGGGAACATGTCCCGTACTTCCGGGTGGGTCGCGAAGAGGTGCGAGTAGAAGTACAGCGGTACCTCGTCACCGAGGGCGGCTGCCATCGCCCACGTTCGCTTCAGTGCGTTGGAGTCCACACGGCCGTCCCTCCTGCGCGTCGTGCGCATGTCTGCCCTGTGTCGAGCAACGGATGATGGCGACGTCGGCCGCCCCCAACGGCAGCGCGCCTGCTCCAGCAACCTACACGGTTCTCGCAGACCGATCCACACGAGTGCCGTCGGGCGGTTTGTCAACACCCTCCGGGGCATTGACATCCGCAGGTGCTCAGCCCAAGGCCCGCTCCAGATCGCCAATGAGGTCCCCGACGTCCTCGAGGCCCACGGACAGCCGTACCACGCCGTCGCCCAGGCCGATCGCCGCGCGGCCCTCGGCCCCCATGGCGCGGTGCGTGGTGGTGGCCGGGTGGGTGATGAGGGACTTCGAGTCGCCGAGGTTGTTGGAGATGTCGATGACCTGCAGGCCGTTGAGCAGGTGGAAGGCGCCCTCCTTGCCGCCGGCCACCTCGAACGTGAGGACCGTCCCGCCTGCGCTCATCTGCTTGCGTGCGAGCTCGTACTGCGGGTGCGAGCGCAGGTGCGGGTACTTGACCCACCTCACCTGCGGCTGCGCCTCAAGCCACTCGGCGATGGCGAGCGCGTTCGCGGACGAGTGCCGCACGCGCAGGCCCATCGTCTCGAGGCCCTTGGTGAGCACCCACGCGTTGAACGCGGACAGCGCCGGGCCGGTGTGGCGCATGAGGTTCTTCACTGGCCCGTCGATGAACTCCTTGGTGCCCAGCACCGCGCCGCCGAGCACGCGGCCCTGACCGTCGATGTGCTTGGTCCCGGAGTAGACCACCACGTCCGCGCCGAAGTCGAGGCTGCGCTGCAGCAGGGGCGTGGCGAAGACGTTGTCGACGACGACCTGCGCGCCGGCGGCGTGGGCCAGGTCGGCGACCGCCTGGATGTCGACGATCTCCTGCATCGGGTTGGATGGGGACTCGAAGAACACCGCCGTGGTGGGCGTGGAGAGGGCCTCGCGCCACTGGTCAAGATCGGGACCGTCCACGAATACGGTCTCCACGCCCCACCGGGGCAGGATCTCGTTCAGGATCACGAAGCACGAGCCGAACAGGCTCCGGGCGGCCACGACCCGGTCGCCGGCGCCGAGGAGGGCGGCCAGCGCGGTGAACACGGCGGACATGCCGGACGCCGTCGCGAAGCATGCCTCGGTGCCCTCAAGCAGCCGCAGCCGCTCCTGGAACGTGGCCACGGACGGGTTGCCGTAGCGGGAGTAGACGAAGCGCTCGTCCTCGCCGGTGAATGCCCGCTCGGCCGCCTCGGCGGACTCATAGACGAACCCCGAATTGAGGAACACGGCCTCGGAGGTCTCATGGAAGCCGGTGCGGAGGAGCCCGCCACGGACAGCACGGGTGTCCTCCGCCCAGCCCTCAGTGACTTCTATGGTGTTGTCAAAGCTCAAGAGTTCTTCGTCCTATCCCAGATTGGTCGGCAGCCCACGGTTCTTCCACCCGTTGACGGTCCTTGCGCCGTCGGGGCCGGGCACGCCCTCGAACCCCTCGAGCACGTTGTAGGCGGTGAAGCCGAGATTCGCGGCCACGGCCGCCGCGGCGGCGGAGCGGGCCCCGGAGCGGCAGAGGAACAGCAGCTCGGTGGCCTTGTCCTCGGGCCCCTGCAGCTCGAGCTCCATAATGAAGTCCGGGTTCGGGATGCCGCCGTCGAACACCCAGGGGATGAACAGCGGATCGTTGTCGGTGCCCTTCGTGTCAGGAATCCCGACGTGGGCCCACTCCTCCTCGGTCCGCACGTCCACGAGGATCGCGTCGCCGCCCGCGAGCTTCTCCCAGGCCTCGAGCGGCGTGAGGTCCCCGGCGTAGCTCACGCGTGGCCCTCGCCCTCGTACTCGAGGGAATCGACGGCTGAGGCCACGGCGGCATCCGCGCGCGCCACCGCGTGCGGGAGGATCACGGCCTGCGCCACGATCACGTCCGTGCCGTTGAACGTCGCCGCGGGGCTGCCGTGCAGCACGTAGCCGTCCGCGAGGGCCTGCGAGATGCGCGCACAGAACTCGCGCGTGTCCGGGCCTGTCAGCAGCCTGTAGGCGAGCTTCTCCTCAGCGGGGCCGGCGGGGGCTGCGGGATCGTTGAGCGGGGTCGTCGCGGCGGCCGGTACCGGCACCCCGGCCGGAGAGGGCTGCTCAGTCGCGGTGTCGGACATGGCGGGGCTCCTTCGTAGCTTGCGAATCGAGAGAACGAAAAGCCGAGTACTCACCTGAGGCACCCCGCCACCTGGAGGGTTGCCGGCCAGCAAGTCAGGGCTTGGCACTGGCGCTCATTACTCTTCGATTGAACGTAGCACGGGGCCCCGTGGCCGACCACGGCCCGGCAGTAACGATTGGCAATACGCGGATTCGAGATCCCCAGCCTGTGAGGCCCAGATGGCCCGATGCTGATCAGCGCCCGGCGGGTCGGTTGGCGATGACGGGTGCTGCGCCGGTGTAGCCGTTGCGTTCGGCGGCGATGGCGTGGATGCGTTCTCGGCTGGCGTACCAGCCGATGACCATGAGGATGGAGGCGATTGCGGTGGCCAGGAGGGTCCAGGGGGAGTCGATGAGCACGAGGACGAACACGATGGCGAGGAAGGCCAGGGTGGTGTAGCCGGTGTAGGGGGCGCCGGGCATGCGGAATGCGGGGCGCTGGGTCCAGCCCTTCCTGGCCCAGCGTTGGAGCTGGATCTGGCACAGGACGATCGTGGCCCAGGTGGAGAGGATGCCCACGGAGGCGACGTTCAGGACGATCTCGAAGGCGTCGGCGGGCACGAGGTAGTTCAGGGGCACGCCCAGGAGGGAGACCAGGGCGGTGATGGCGATGCCGCCGTAGGGGACGCCGGCCTTGTTCATCCGGAGGGCGAACTTGGGTGCGGAGCCGGCGGCGGCCATGGAGCGCAGGATGCGTCCGGTGGAGTAGAGGCCGGCGTTGAGGGAGGACAGGGCGGCGGTGAGGACCACGAGGTTCATGATCACGTCCATGCCCTGGACGCCGATGGAGCCGAAGAAGGTCACGAAGGGGCTCACGCCCTGCTGGTAGGCGGTGTAGGGCAGCAGGAGGGAGAGCAGGATGACGGAGCCGACGTAGAAGACGGCGATGCGGACCACGACGGAGTTGATCGCGCGGGGGATGATCTTCTCGGGGTTCTGGGTCTCCCCGGCTGCGGTGCCGACGAGTTCGACGGAGGCGTAGGCGAAGACGACGCCCTGCATGAGCAGGATCATCGGGGCGATGCCCATCGGGAAGATGCCGCCGTGGTCGGTGATCAGGGACAGGCCGGTGGGGGCGCCAGTGGGGGTGCCGAAGAGGACGAAGTAGATCCCCAGGAGCAGGAAGCCCACGAGGGCGGCGACCTTGATCAGGGCGAACCAGAATTCCATCTCGCCGAAGACCTTGACCGAGACCAGGTTCAGGGCCAGGACCAGGACCAGGGCGATCAGGGCCCAGGCCCATTGGGGCACGGCGGCGATCCAGGGGACGTACTTGCCGAAGAAGTGCATGTACAGGGCCGCGGCGGTGGTGTCCACGATGGTGGTCATGGCCCAGTTGATCCAGTAGAACCAGCCGGAGATGTAGGCGGCCTTCTCGCCGAAGAACTCGCGGGCGTAGGAGACGAAGGAGCCGGAGGAGGGGCGGTGGAGCACGAGTTCGCCCAGGGCCCGCAGGATCAGGAACACGAAGGCCCCGCAGATGGCGTAGGCGAACACGAGGGAGGGCCCGGCGGCGGCCAGGCGCCCGCCGGCGCCCAGGAACAGGCCGGTGCCGATCGCCCCGCCGATGGCGATCATCTGGATCTGGCGCGCCTTGAGGCCCTTGTGGTAGCCGGCGTCCTCGGCATGGATGACATGGTCGGCCACATGGGCATGCCCATGGTCTTCGAGATGGTCGGGAAGGGGACTGGCCGTGGGCCTGATTGTGGGCATGGTGGATCCTTACGGTGTGCTGTCAGGGAAAAGAGGGAACAGAAGAGGGACAGAAAGGGGACAGAAAGGGGAGGTGAGGTGTCAGAAGATGGACCAGCCGGTCCGATCCGAGAGCTCAGCGAGCGCCGAGGCCCCCGCGAGGGAATTGCCGTGGGCGTCGAGGCGCGGGCTCCACACGCAGACGGAGCCCACCCCCGGCACGATGGTGAGGATGCCTCCGCCGACGCCGCTCTTGCTCGGCAGTCCGACGCGGTAGGCGAACTCGCCGGCCGCATCGTACATCCCGCACGTGAGCATGACTGCCCCTATGCGCTTGGCGACGGACGGGGAGACGACCCGCTGCCCGGTGGGCCCCACGCCGTCGTTCGCCAGGAACAGCCCGGCGAGGGCGACGTCGTTGCACGACATCTCGATGGAGCACTGGCGGACGTAGTGCCGGACGACGGCAGCGGGGGGATTCCGGAGATTGCCGAGGTCCGCGAGGAAATGCGCGAGGGCGAAGTTGCGCTCGCTCCTGGACAGCTCGGACTGGACCGCCTCGGTGTTGACCGCACCGCGTCCGGAGGGGGAGGCCAGGAGCCGGAGCACCTCCTCGCTTGCGTCCCCGAACGCGTCGATGAGGTGGTCCGTCACCACCAGCGCCCCCGCATTGATGAAGGGATTCCGGGGTATGCCGCCCTCGGCGTCGAGCTGCACGAGAGAGTTGAAGGCGGTGCCCGAGGGCTCGCGGTGGACTCGTGACCAGAGTTCTGGACCGCCCTCGTGCCCGAGGGCCAAGGCGAGGGAGAACACCTTGGAGATGCTCTGGATCGAGAAGGGGACTGCAGCATCCCCCGCCGAGAAGACCTCTCCCGAGACCATGGCCACGGCGATCCCGAAGCTCCTGAAGTCGGCCCCCGCCAGGTGCGGGATGGACTGGGGAACGGAACCGAGCATGCTTGCGGGCCGGTGCTGCCGGACGAGGTCCTCGAGGACACCGCCGAGCCCGAGGCCGCTGGGTCCGATGGCATTGCTGACTGGACGCGCGGCGGCGGCGACCGCCATCACGACGCCGCCCCCGCGCCGTCGAGCGCCCCGCGGGCCCAGAGGCCGAGGTGGAGCTGGACGATCGTGGCGTGCGCGGGATCCCCGAAGTCCAACCCGGTGAGGCGCGAAGCCTTGCCCACCCTGTAGTACACGGTGTTCCGGTGCACCTGCATGGCCTGCGCGCACGCGGTCACGTCCATCGATGCCTCGAAGTAGCCGGCGAGGGTTTCGGCGAGCTCCCGGTCTTCGGTGAGCAGTTCCGTCAGGGCCCGGTGCCGGAAACCGGAGGATGCGAAGCGCGTGACGGCCTCGTGCAGGAGGACCTCCGTCTCGACGTCCTCGATCATCGCGACCTGGACGTCATTGCGGCGGATGAGGCAGTCCATCACTGCGGAGGTCTCGGCACGCGTGGAATGCAGGGCGGTGAGCCCGGGGACGACCCGGCCGACCGCGACAAACGCCGTGACGCCCAGATGCCTTCTCGCGTCGGCCACGATCAGGCTGCCGAGCGAGCGCAGGGCCGCGACGGCGGTGCGTGCCGCCAGCGCAGGGATCCCTACGGCCGTGCGGCCCTCGTACTGGCCGACGATCGAGGAGCCCTTGAACGCGGCGGCGTGCAGTGCGACAAGGTCGGCGAGCTGTCCGTGGACGAGCTCGGCGTCCTCGGCCAAAGCGTCCGCATGAGACACCCCGACGAGGAGCAGGGAGGAGGGCGTATCGGCTGCCACGCCGAGGGTCTTGGCGCAGGCCGCCGCCTCGGCGGGCCCCGACAGCAGCCGGTCGATGCGGTCCTCGTGCATGTTGACGGACTGCTGGTTCCTGTACCTGATCAGCTCGGATGCGGCGCGCCGGGCCGCACCGGTCAGGGCGTAGGCGACGTCATCGCTGAAACCCGAACCGGTCTCCTGGAGCCAGATGTAGCCCATGATCCTGTCCCCGGCGAAGATGGCGATCGCGGCCCGCTCGCGCAGCTGCTGCTCCGGCCGGGCCGGCACACGGACCACGCCGCGCGTGCGGTGCATCTCGCGGTAGGCGCCGAGGTCCTTGAGCATGAGCTCGTACTCGCGCGGCCCGCGGCGGGTCAGGATCGAGGCCATGCGGAGTTCGTCGATGTTGTTCGACAGCGTCGAGTACGCGAGGACCCGATTCGCAGCGTCCTCGATCACGACGTGGCTCGACGTGACTCTGGCAATGGTCTGGGCCAGGGCGAACAGGTCCTCCTCGAGGAGGGCCATGGCGGCGGCCTGCGGTTCGATGTCTTCGACGCGGGACTTCGCTATCGAGACGATCTGGTCCCACGGCGCGTCCGGGGCAACGAGGAGGAGGCCGACGCCACCGGCCTTGCAGAGCTCCTCGGCCTCGGGTGCCTGGTCTCCAGCGGTCTTGACGGCCACCGCTACGGGGCCCGCCTCGACGAGCCGCGCGACGACCGGGACGGCCGCCCGTCCCCGTGCCCCGATGAGGCACACGAGTGCGGAGTGCACGTCAGGATTCGCGTCCGTATCGTCGGCATCGAGCACCAGGACTCGGTTGATGTCCTGATCCGTGCCCGCCGCGTCCAGCCTGAGTCTTGCCCATCCTGGCGGGAGATCCGCGAGGATGTCGTTGATCGTTGGGCTCACTGCCTCTTCCTTGAAGCGCTCTTGGCCCCATCGGAGCCTCGGTGGCCTCAATGTTAGGCGGCTCACAGCGGTGGCCCTGTGGGTTGGCGCACAGGAATCCGCCGCGCATCTTGGGCGGGGGAACATGGCAGGTCCCCGCCATGCCCGTGCGAGCGGTTCACACGGGTGCCATTCGCCGGGTAGTGTGCGCCTCGTGGACGAGAACTACGAAGTCATCGTGGTCGGCGGAGGGTTTGCGGGGGTCGCGGCGGCCCGCGCCCTCGGGCGCAAGGGCGTCCGGGTCCTCCTGATCGACAAGAACCCCTACCACCAGTTCCAGCCCCTGCTCTACCAGGTCGCCACTGTGCAGCTGGGGGTCTCCGAGGTGGCGCGCTCCCTGCGCGACATCTTCCGCGGACAGCCGAACGTGCGCGTCATCGTGGAGGAGGTCACCGCCGTCGACCCCCAGGCCAAGCGCGTCACCACCTCGGACGGCAAGGCCTACGAGGCGCGTTTCCTCGTCCTCGCCTCCGGTGCCGAGGCGAACTTCTTCAACACCCCCGGGGCCGAGGAACGCACGTTTCCGCTCTACTCGGTCGACGACGCGGTGAACCTCGGCGGCTCCCTCTCGATGATGCTCGAGGACGCGGAGCGCGAGGACGACGGCAGGCCCCTGAACTTCGTGGTGATCGGCGGCGGGCCCACCGGCGTCGAGACGGCAGGCGCCCTCGCGGAGACGGTCAAGTACGTCCTGCCGGACTACTTCTCCCCGCGTCTCGCCAGCCGCTGCAGCGTCCATCTCGTTGACATGATCCCGAACGTGCTCAATGCGTTCGCGGACAAGTCCAAGGAATACGCACGACGGCGGCTGGCCGGCATGGGCGTGCAGCTGCACCTCGGCACTCCGGTCTCGGGGATCGAGGAGGGCAAGGTCGCGCTCAAGGACGGCACGGAGATCCCGGCCGACCTCGTGGTGTGGGCGGGCGGGCTCAAGGCTGGGCCCGTCGTCGCCGGTTCGGGTCTGCCCCAGGGCCGCGGCGGGCGCATCGACGTCAACCCGGACCTGACCGCCCCAGGGGTCGAGGGCGTGTACGTGCTCGGCGACGCGGCGAACATGACCGATGCCAAGGGCAACAACCTCCCCCAGCTGGGGTCATGCGCCCTGCAGGCCGGCACGTGGGCGGCGAAGAACATCCTCGCGGACATCGAGGGCCGGGGCCGCGAGCCCTTCGCCTACTTCGACAAGGGCTACATGGCGATGGTGGGCCGCGGGGCGGCGGTCGCCGAGGTGGGCCCGGGCCCGAAGCGACTGCTCCTGACCGGGCCCCTCGCGTTCCTGGGATGGCTCGGGGTGCACGTCGTGCTGCTGTCCGGGACGATGCAGAAGATCCGCGCCGTGGCCACCTGGCCGAGCGACTACATCAGCCATCGCCGCTCGTTCGTGGTGCTCAGCCGCCCGGACGGGACGCACCACTAGGCCCGCACCACTAGCGGACTGAGTCCTCCGTCGCCGCAGAGTCTGCCCTCGACGCAGTGTCCTCCCTCACCTCGGCGAGGATCGCGTCGATCTGGCCGGAGGCCTGCTTCATGCCCTCCTCCATGCCCATCGCGAGCATGCGCTCGAGCTGCCCGAGGGTGCGGAAGGCGGAGACCGTCGTCATGCGCGTCCCGCCGCCCGAGTCTTCGAGGGTGACGACGAAGGTGGCCGAGTCCTCCGGGTCGGTGGGGGAGCCGTCCTCGTTCGCGAAGCCGTCCTCGATCTCGAGGCGCCGCGGCTCGTCGATGGCGATGAAGCGCCACCAGCCGTGGGCCGTCTCGCCGTCCGGGCCGGTCATGAAGTAGTGGCAGCGGCCGCCCGGCGTGAAGTCGTGCGTGGCGAACGTGGCGGGCCACGTGGGCGGCCCCCACCAGCGCTCGAGCTGGCGTGGATCCTCCCACACCTGCCACACGCGGGCGGGGTCTGCGGTGAACTCTGTGACGAGCGTGAGGGTGAGGTTCTCGGTGTCCGTGGTGCTGCTGACGAACGTCATGGCAGTGTCCCTTGGTCGGTGCGTGACTGTCCTGGCTCCGCGTCGAGGATGGCCCCAATGCGGGCGATGCGGTCGCGCCACAGCTCCTCATACCGCTCGAGGAGGCGCGCCGCCCTGCGGATCGCCGCGGGATTCGAGTGCACGATCTGCTCCCTCCCGCGCCGCTCCTTCGTGACGAGCAGTGCCCGTTCGAGCACCGCGACGTGCTTCTGCACGGCCGCGAAGCTCATGGCGTAGTTCTTGGCGAGTCCCGAGACGGACTGCTCTCCGAGCATGGACTGCCTCAGGATGTCCCTGCGCGTGGCGTCCGCGAGGGCGCCGAAGATCCGGTCGATCTCCTCGTCGGTGAAGTCTCGGGGTTTCTGATCTACAACCATTTGGTTGTAGGTTAGCCCCGTTCATGGTGGACGACAACACCCGGATGAAGAAATCGGGCTACGCCCCGAGCATGTGGTTCGGCAGGCGCCCGCCGGGCGCTCGTCCGCGGATCTCGAGGAGCTCGCGGGCGTGCTCCCACAGCCGCTTGTCCTCGTCGGAGACGGGCACCCAGCGGGGGACCGGGACGGCGGTGCCGGTCTCGTCGCGGGCCACCATGACGGTGAGGCAGTACGTGGTCAGATTCAACTCGCGGCCCTTCGGCGAGCCCGAGCGGACGTGGACCGCGATGTGCATGCCCTTGGTGCCCGTGTACACCAGCCGGGCTTCGACTTCCACGACGTCGCCGATGAGCAGCGGCCGGTAGAACCGCACCCCGCCGGAGAACACGGCCACCGCGTCCCTCCCGCAGTACCGCGACGCGCACACATACGCGGCCTCGTCGATCCACTTCATGACCGTGCCGCCATGGACCTTGCCGCCCCAGTTCACGTCCGTCGGCGCGGCGAGGAACCGCAGCACCACCCGCTCGGCGGTCCCGGCGTCCGTGTACTCCTGGCGCTTCATCGACGCGACGATCTCGTCGCGCACCGCGATACGGGCGACGGCGTGCTCCTCCGCCTCGCGCTCGGCCTCCGTCCGCGGGACCCACCGGGGGACCTCGACCGGGCGCCCGTCGTCCCCGACGGCCACGAAGATCACGAGGCACTGGCTGCGCATTGTGGGGGTGCCGCCCTTGGGGTCGCCCGAGGAGACCACCGTGCGGATGTGCATCGACGTGCGGCCCGTGTAGACGATCGTGGCCGTGACCTCGACCATGTCGCCCACGTTGACCGGGTCCGCGAAGTGGATGTTGCCCACGTACGCGGTCACGCAGTACGCCTTGGCCCAGCCCACCGCGGCCGCGTACGCGGCCTTGTCGACCCACTCGAGGACCGTTCCCGCGTCCACCGACCCGGAGTGGCCCTTGTCCGTCGGGGCGGCGAGGAAGCGGAGGGTGACCTCGTTGCCCGCGGCGGCTGCCGCCCCGGGAGGCGAGGCGGGGCCGGGATGCGGGGCGGCGTCGTGCGTCACCGTGGTCAGCCCCAGAGCCGCTCGGTGGCGATCTTCGCGCCCTCGGTGAGCGCCTCGAGCTTGGCCCACGCGATCTGCGGGTGCACGCGGCCGCCGAGCCCGCAGTCCGTGGAGGCGATGACGCGCTCGCGGCCCACGATCTGCGCGAACCGCTCAATCCGGTCGGCGACGAGCTCGGGGTGCTCCACCACATTGGTCGCGTGCGAGACGACGCCTGGGACGATGACCTTGTCCTCGGGCAGGTCGAGGTCGCGCCAGACCTTCCACTCGTGCTCGTGCCGGACGTTGGCCGCCTCGAACGAGTACGAGCCCGCGTTGATCGAGAGCATCGTCTCGGCGAGGTCCTTGAACGGGATGTCCGTGGTGTGCGGGCCGTGCCACGAGCCCCAGCACAGGTGGAAGCGGATCTGCTCCGGCGGGAGGCCGCGGATCGCGTGGTTGAGGGCCTCGACGCGGAGCTTCGTGAACGCGAGGTAGTCCTCGACCGTGGGCTCCGGGTTGATCATGTCCCAGTTCTCGGCGATGGACGGGTCGTCGATCTGGACAGTGAGTCCCGCGTCGATGATCGCCTTGTACTCCTCGCGCATGGCATCCGCGCACGCGAAGAGGAGTTCCTCGTCGGTCTTGTAGTACTCGTTGGCCAGGCGGGACGCGGAGCCGGGGGAGAGCGCCGGGAGGAAGCCGGCAGTGGCCTCCTGCGCCTCGAGCGCGCCGACGAGGTTCGTGACGTCGCGGCGGACCAGATCCTGGCCGATGTAGGTGACCGGGCCCGTGATGGTCGGCTGCGGGACGGCCTTGCGGCCGGTGAGGATGAACGAGTTCGGGTCGTTGTACGCCTCTTCGAAGCGCACACGGTCGCGGCGGTCGCGCATCGTGGTGAGGCGGATCTTGCCGGGCTCGGAGCGGATCTGCTCGGTCATCTGCCACCGGTCGACGCCGCCCTGCGTGAGGCCGCCGAGCCGGGCGTACGAGTAGTTCCACCAGGCGCCGTAGTCCACGGAGTTGGACATCGTGTGGCCGTACTCGCCGTCGTTGACGATCGTCAGGCCGGCGTCGAGCTGCTGCGCCACGATCCCCACGACGGAATCGGAGAGCAGCCGCTCGAACGCCTCGGTGTCCCCGGGGTTCTCGGCCTGGGCGGCGTTGGCCGCGAGCAGCGCGGGAGTGCGCGGCAGCGAGCCGGCGTGCGTGGTCTGGATGAAGTCCGTGTTGTGCAGGGCGTTCGGAGCCGTGTTGTGCGCAGCGTTTGGCATGGGGCCAGTCTCGCCTATGGACGCCGCGGTCCGCGACACTCCCCGCGTCGACCGCCCCGTATGACGCCGAGATCGGGTCGTGGGGCGCCGAGATCGGGTCGTGTGGCGCCGAGGTCGGGCCCTAGTCCCGATCCGGGTCGCCGAACCCCGTGTGGGTCGCCCCCGACGAATCGGGGATGCCTGCCGCCCCGGACGTCCCCAGGCTGAGGCGTCGGCGCCGCGGCTTCTTCTCCGCCTCGGGCGTGGCCTCGAGCTCCCGCAGGGGCTCGCCCGGCGGCGTGTCGGCGTACTTCCGCGGATCGCGGAGCTGGAAGGACTCCTGGTTGTGCCCGTAGCTGCCCTCTTGGCTGTAGCCGTCGTCGAGCGGGGCTTCCTCGTCGAATGCTGCCATGCCGGGTGGGGCTGGCACGCGATCCTTCTGTTCCATACCGGCACCGTAGACGCACGACGCCGCGCCGCGCCAGAGCCGTTCGCCCCGCGGCGCGTCGTGGCCGCTTCATGACGGGGAGGAGGCCTCGGGCCGCAGGGACGTGGGTCCGGGCTAGACGAAGGCGGACTTCCCCGTCACGGCCCTGGCGACGATGAGGGAGTTGATCTCATAGGTGCCCTCGTACGTGTAGAGGACCTCGGCGTCGCCGAACAGCTTGGCCATCTCGTAGTCCGTGGTGATCCCGTTGCCGCCGAGGATGGACCGGCCGAGCGCCACGGATGCCCGCGCGAGCCGGGTGGTGGTCGCCTTCGCCATCGCCGACTGGACCATCTCGAGGTGGCCGTCCTCCTGGATCCGCGCGAGCCCGACCATGAGGGACAGCGACGCGTGCGCGTTGCCGAGGATCTCGGAGAGCTGCTGCTGGATGAGCTGGAAGCCCGCGAGCTGGTGCCCGAACTGGAGGCGTTCGAGGGCGTAGGCCCGCGCGATGTCGAACGCGCCGAGCTGGATCCCCGCGGCCTGCCAGCCCACCCACGCGCGGGAGTCGCGCAGGAGCTCGTTGGCCTGGGAGAACGCGGTCGCACCCGGCAGGAGGTTCGCATCCGGCACGCGCACGCCGTCGAGCACGATGTCCGCGTTCTGCATGATCCGCAGCCCGATCTTGTTCTCGATCTTGGTGGCCGTGAACCCGGGCCTGTCGGTCTCGACGATGAAGGCTTTCACCGCTCCGTCCGCGGTGTCCCTTGCCCAGACCAGTGCGAAGTCCGCGATGGTGCCGGCCCCGATCCATCGTTTCGCTCCGTGCAGGACCCAGCCGTCGCCGTCGTGCGACGCCGTCGTGGCGAGCCCCCCGGCGATGTCCGAGCCGTGGTCCGGCTCCGTGAGCGCGAACGCGCCGAGGGCGGTGAAGGACTCGAGGCCCGGCAGCCACCGCGCCTTCTGCGCCTCGGAGCCGAGGTCGTTGATCATGCCGACCACGAGCTCGTTGTGGATCCCCACGAGCGCGGACAGCGAGACGTCCGCGCGCGCCACCTCCATGTACGCGAGGCCCGTGAACAGGCGGGAGGACCCGTCCGTCTGCAGCCGGCCGAGGCCGAGCGCGGCGAGCCGGGGCAGGAGGCCGAACGGGAACTCCTCCCGGTTCCAGAACGCCGCGGTGAGCGGCCGGATGTCCTCCTGCAGGACCGCGCGGATCCCCGCGAGCCGGGCCCGCTCGTCCGGTGGCAGGAGGTCCGTGACGCGCATGAGGTCGGCGTCGGGGAAGGGCGGGGCCGTCGGTGCTGCGGCGGCTCGGAGCGGCGATTCTGGTGCCTGGAGCATGTGGCCTCTCTGCAGTTCTCGGGGAGTCCCTGTTCAAACCCTAGGAAGTCCAACTATATTTCATCGTGACACAGATCACGAGGACGGAAAGGCGGACGATGACTGTCACCGAGGACTTCCGGGCTGCCCGGGACAGGCTGCTCGAGCTCCGCGAGGACTACGACCGGGCGCGCGCCGAGTTCGAGTGGCCCCGCTTCACCGAGTTCAACTTCGCGCTCGACTGGTTCGACGCCGTCGCCGCCGACCCGGCGCGCGGCAACCAGCTTGCACTCGTCATCGTCGAGCAGGACGGCAGCTCGACGCGCCGCTCGTTCGCCGAGCTCTCGGCGCGCTCCGCGCAGGTCGCGAACTGGCTCCGCGCCCAGGGGGTCAAGCGCGGGGACCACATGATCATCATGCTCGGCAACCAAGTCGAGCTCTGGGAGCTCATGCTCGCCGGGATCAAGCTCGGGATCGTCATGATCCCCACGACCACGCTCATGGGCCGCCGCGACCTCGAGGACCGGGTGGAGCGGGGCGGCGCCCAGTGGGTGGCCGTCGGCGAGGCGAATGCGCACAAGTTCGACGACGTGCCCGGCGCCTACCGCGTCATCGTCATCGGAGGCGCGACGACGGGTGCGAGCCTCGAGCGGGACGCCCTCGACTATGCGGACTCGTCCAGCGCGGACACGGCCTTCGTCCCCGGCGCCCCCACCCGGGCCGACGAGACCCTCCTGCTCTACTTCACCTCCGGCACCACGAGCCGGGCCAAGCTCGTGGAGCACACCCACACGTCGTACCCCGTGGGCCACCTCTCGACGATGTACTGGATCGGCCTCGAGCCCGGGGACGTCCACCTCAACGTCGCCTCGCCCGGCTGGGCGAAGCACGCGTGGTCCAACGTGTTCACGCCGTGGATCGCCGAGGCCACGGTGTTCATCTACAACTACGAGCGGTTCGACGCCTCCGCCCTCATGGCCCAGATGGACGCCGAGGGCGTGACGAGCTTCTGCGCCCCGCCCACCGTCTGGCGCATGCTCATCCAGTCCGACTTGACCCGCCTGAAGGCCCCGCCGCGCAAGGTGGTCTCCGCCGGGGAGCCGCTCAACGCCGAGGTCATCGGCCAGGTCGAGAAGGCCTGGGGAGTCACGATCCGCGACGGCTTCGGGCAGACCGAGACCACCGTCCAGATAGCCAACTGCCCGGGCCAGCCCGTCACCGTCGGCGCGATGGGAAAGCCGCTGCCGGGCTACGACGTCGTGCTCCTTGACCCCGCCACCGGCGAGGAGGCGGACGACGGCGAGCTGTGCCTCCGCCTCGACCCCCACCCGGTGGGGCTCATGATCGGCTACCACGGCGACCCGGAGAAGACGGCCGACGCGTTCCGCGACGGCTACTACCACACCGGGGACATGGCCACGCGGGACGCCGACGGCGTCATCACCTACGTGGGCCGCGGCGACGACGTGTTCAAGTCCTCGGACTACCGGCTCTCGCCGTTCGAGCTCGAGAGCGTGCTGATCGAGCACCCCGCGGTGGCGGAGGCCGCCGTCGTGCCCTCGCCGGACGAGGTGAAGCTCTCGGTGCCGAAGGCGTTCGTGGTCCTCGCGGGCGGGTACGAGCCGGGGCCGGACGTCGCGGAGGAGATCCTGCGGTTCTGCCGCGCGCAGCTGGCGCCGTTCAAGCGGATCCGGCGCATCGAGTTCGCCGAGCTGCCCAAGACCATCTCGGGCAAGATCCGCCGGGTCGAACTGCGGCACAGTGAGGAGGCGCGGCACGGTGCCCCCGAGGCGTCGGCGGGTCAGGTCCCGGCGGCGGGCGGGTTCGGCATCGAGTACTCCGAGGCCGACTTCCCGTCCCTGAAGGACTAGCCGCGCACGCACCACACCACGACAGGAGGACCATGGGCGCCCCGCTTCCCCGTGACCCGATCGCCGACGCCCAGCGCAACTGGGAGCGGCACGGGTGGGGCGACGTCGCGGCGCCCATGGCCGCCATCACCGCGATCATGCGGACCCAGCAGATCCTGATCGCCCGCATCGAGGACGTGCTCAAGCCGCTCGGGCTCACGTTCGCCCGGTACGAGATGCTCGCGCTCCTGAGCTTCGCGCGGACCGGGGCGCTGCCCATGAGCAAGGCAAGCGCCCTGCTCCAGGTGCACCCCACGTCCGTGACCAACGCCGTGGACCGCCTCGAGGGCGCTGGCTTCGTGACCAGGACGCGCCACCCCACGGACGGACGGACCACGCTCATCGAGCTCACGGCCGAGGGGCGCGCGCTGGCCGAGAAGGCGACGGCAGCCCTCAACACCGAGGTTTTCGGGCGGTCCGGCTTCACGGGCAGCGACGTCGAGGACCTGATCCGCATCCTCGGCGAATTCCGCCGCGACGCGGGCGATTTCGCGTAGACGCGGGGGGACTTCCCGGCACGGAGGCGGCTCGACGCCCACGCCCCCGTCTGTGGGTCACCTTCTGGGGGTCACCATCTAGAAGTCAGCTTCCGGGGATCACCTTTCGTCGGTGTGCTTTCGCGCCCGGCTTTAAGCTTCAATTGACCGCGTGTCGGGTGGTTGTGTCGGCGTGTCGCGCGCGGTATCGACCGAAGGTTGGGGAGCTCGCCACGCGCGACCTTCGGGACGTGACCCCCAGAAGCTGACTTTCAGACGGGGCGCGGGGCGCCAGGGGAGGTCGCGCACGACGGCGAGTGGTCGCCGTCGTGCGTGACCGCGCCTAGGTTCCCTGGTCGCGCCAGCTTCTGCGGCCACCTCCTGGGAGGCAGGTCCTTCGGGCTTCGCGCCCAGCTTTAAGCTTCAATGCGCGGCGTGTCGGGTGATTCTGCCGGCGTGTCGCGCGCGGCATCGATCGAAGGTTGGGGAGTTCGCCCACGCGACCCGCAGGAGGTGGCCCCCAGAATGTGACTCCCAGGAGGTGACCCCCAGAAGGTGACCCCTAGACGGAGGGCGGGGCGGCTGGTTCGGACTGGTCGCGGATCGTGTTGATGATGCCCGAGAAGTCCTTGCCCGCGCCGTCGCCGGCGGCGAACGCGTCGTAGATCCTGGACGCCAGCTGGCCCATCTCGGCCGAGACCCCGGCGTGCTCGAGCGCGTTCACGGCCAGGCGCAGGTCCTTGGCCATGAGTGCGCCGGCGAACCCGGGCTGGTAGTCGCGGTTGGCGGGGCTCGTGGGCACCGGGCCGGGGACGGGGCAGTTGGTGGTGAGCGCCCAGCACTGGCCGGAGGCGTGCGCGGCGACGTCGAACAGCGCCTCGTGCGTGAGGCCCAGCTTCTCGCCAAGCACGAAAGCCTCGCTCACGGCAATCATGGACACACCCAGGATCATGTTGTTGCAGACCTTCGCCGCCTGCCCGAGCCCGTGCGCGCCGCAGTGCACCACACGCTTGCCCATGGCCTCGAGGAGGGGGCGCACGGTCTCGAAGTCCTCGTCGGCCCCGCCCACCATGAACGTGAGCGTGCCGGCCTCCGC
The DNA here is from genome assembly GCF_020886775.1 of Sinomonas cyclohexanicum. Classification (GTDB taxonomy): domain Bacteria; phylum Actinomycetota; class Actinomycetes; order Actinomycetales; family Micrococcaceae; genus Sinomonas; species Sinomonas cyclohexanicum. Next base: position 3,599,903 of record NZ_AP024525.1, on the reverse strand, counting down.
GCCGACGACACCGCCGGAGACCGGCGCGTCCACCGCGCGGTGGCCGGCGTCGATCGCGGCCTGGGCGGCCTCCTGCGCCTCCGTGACGTTGATGGTGGAGCAGTCCAGGAACATCGTGCCGGGAGCCGCCACCGCGAGGAGCCCGGGCTGCCCGTCGGTTCCGCGGTACACGTCGAGGACCTGCTGGCCCTTCTGGAGCATGGTCAGCACCACGGAGGCACCGGCAACGGCCTCCGCGGCGGACCCGGCCATCGGGACCCCGTGGGCCTTCGCGGCCTCGACGGCGGCGGGCATCGGGTCGTACCCCACGACGGAGTACCCGGCCTTGATCAGGTTGGCCGCCATCGGGCCGCCCATGTGGCCGAGGCCGAGGAATGCGATGGCGCCCGGCTGGGGGGCCGTCGACTGGTCGGTCATGGCTTCTCCTTCGTGCTGCGGGTTGATGCGGTCCGAGTGCGTGCGGTCATGGCGCGGCTGCCACCGACGCGACGAGGCCGAGCTCGCGCCCGCCCAAGGCCGCGAAGAACGCCTCCACGTCGGCGCGGCGCACTCCCTCGAGCGTCGCGGGCTCCCACCGGGGGCTGCGGTCCTTGTCGATGACCTGGGCGCGGATGCCCTCGCGGAAGTCATGCCCGGCCAGGAGCCGCAGCCCGATCCGGTACTCCTCCTCGAGGGCCTCCTCGAGCGCCGCCGGCACGGGTCCCCGCGCCCGGGCGCGGCGAAGCGCCTCGAGCGTGACCTTGACCGAGGTGGGGGACTTCGACGCGATCGTGTCGGCTGCCTCGCGGGCCGTCGCGTTGTCCGAGGCTCGCAGCCGGGCCACGATCTCCTCGGCCTCGTCCGCGGAGTACGCGGCGTCGATCCAGCCGCGCTGCTCGGCCAGCGCCGAGAGGGGAGGCTCGGACGCGAGGCGCGCCACGGCGGCGTCCGCCCGCTCCGTCTCCAGCGACGCGGCGAGCTCGTCGAGCCGATCGCTCGGCACGAAGAAGTCCGCGAGGCCCAGGTGCAGCGCGTCCGCGCCGTCGAGGTGCGCTCCCGTGAGCGCCGCGTGCGTGCCCGACTCGCCGGGCGCGCAGGCGAGCAGGAGGGTTCCGCCGACGTCGGGCACGAACCCGATCGTGGTCTCCGGCATGCCGGTGCGAGTCCGCTCCGTGACGACCCGGTGCGAGCCGTGGGCCGAGACGCCCACGCCGCCACCGAGCACGAGCCCGTCCATGAACGCCACGTATGGCTTCGGGTACCGGCTGATGAGCGAGTTGAGCCGGTACTCGGTCGCCCAGAAGCGCGCGGTCGCGTCGCCGCCGTTGAGCAGGTCGCGGTAGATCGCCACGATGTCGCCGCCCGCGCACAGCCCGCGCTCGCCGGCCCCGCGCACGAGCACCGTCTGCACGGCGTCGTCCTCCGCCCACTCCGTCAGCCGCGCGAGCATCGCCGCGGCCATCCCCTCGGTGAGCGCGTTCACCGCGCGCGGCCGGTTGAGCACGACGACGCCGAGCCTCCCCTTCCGCTCGAACAGGACCTCCGGCTCAGCTGCCGTAGCTGTTTCCCCCGCCCCCATTCAGCTGCCCGCCGGCATCACGAAGCTCGCGCCCTGGCGGACGCCGGACGGCCAGCGGGACGTGACGGTCTTGGTCTTCGTGAAGAAGCGGAAGGCGTCCGGGCCGTGCTGGTTGAGGTCGCCGAAGCCGGAAGCCTTCCAGCCGCCGAACGTGTAGTACGCGATCGGGACGGGGATCGGCACGTTGACTCCGACCATGCCGACCTCGACGCGGCTCGCGAAGTCGCGGGCGGCGTCGCCGTCGCGGGTGAAGATCGCCACGCCGTTGCCGAACTCGTGCTCGGAGCACAGGCGGAGGGCCTCGTCGTAGTCCGCGGCGCGGACCACGGACAGGACCGGGCCGAAGATCTCTTCGCGGTAGATCGACATGTCCTCCGTGACGCGGTCGAACAGCGTGGGGCCGACCCAGAAGCCGCCCTCGTAGCCCTCGACGGTGTGGCCGCGGCCGTCCACGACCAAGTCTGCGCCCGCCTCGACGCCTGCGGCGATGTAGCCCTCGATCCGGTCCTTGGCCGATTGGGCGACCACCGGCCCGAAGTCCACGTCCGGCTCCATGCTCGCGCCCACGCGCAGGTCCTTGATGCGCTCCTGGAGCTTGCCGACGAGCGCGTTGGCGGTCTCCTCGCCCACCGGGACGGCGACCGAGATCGCCATGCAGCGCTCGCCGGCCGAGCCATAGCCCGCGCCGATGAGGGCGTCCGCAGCCATGTCCAGGTCTGCATCGGGGAGGATGACCATGTGGTTCTTCGCTCCGCCGAAGCACTGGGCGCGCTTGCCGTGCGCCGCGGCCTCCGCGTAGATGTACTGGGCGATCGGGGTGCTGCCGACGAACCCGATCGCCTTGACGCGCGGGTCCCCGATGAGCGCGTCCACGGCCTCCTTGTCACCGTTCACCACGTTGAATACGCCGTCCGGCAGGCCGGCCTCCGTGAGGAGCTCAGCGAGGCGGAGGGGGACCGACGGGTCCCGCTCGGACGGCTTGCAGATGAACGCGTTGCCCGCGGCCAGGGCCGGGCCGGCCTGCCAGAGCGGGATCATGGCCGGGAAGTTGAACGGGCTGATGCCCGCGACGACGCCGAGGGGCTTGCGCAGCGAGTGCACGTCAACGCCCGTCCCGACACTGTCGGAGAACTCGCCCTTGAGCAGGTGCGGGGCCGCGCCGGCGGAGAATTCGACGACCTCGAGGCCGCGCTGCACGTCCCCCTTCGAGTCCGCGAACGTCTTGCCGTGCTCGGAGGAGAGCAGCTCGGCGAGCTCGTCCATGTGCTCGTTGGCGAGGTCCACGAACTTCAGCAGGATCCGGCCCCGGCGCTGCGGGTTCATGGCTGCCCACTCGGCCTGGCCCTTCTCGGCGCTGGCGACCGCCTCACCGACCTCTTCCTTGCTGGCCAGAGGCAGGCGGGCCTGGACCTCGCCCGTGCAGGGGTTGTAGACGTCGCTGAAACGCCCGGACGTGCCGTCGACGCGCGTGCCGCCGATGTAGTGCGTGAGGTCGCGGACCATGACAAGCTCCTTCGCTTGGGGGCGGATGTGATCCAAGTCATCTGAGATCGAAGATACTCGGACTTCCAACTAAATTCCAGAGGTGGCCCGCTTCCGCCGAGGTCGGGTCGTGTGGGCGCGACAAGCGGAGCACCCGACCCGATCGCGACGTCAGTGGATCTTGTCGAACAGGGCCGCGAGCTCGTCCGTGAGGGCCTTCGCCAGAACCGGGTCGGCCCCGATCGGCTTGCCGTCCAGATGGTTCACGGGGGTCAGGAGGCGCACCGAGGAGATGAGCCACACGGCGTCGGCGTCGAACAGGTCGTCCGGGACGAGCGGCCCGTACCCGAGCTCCCAACCGGCCTCCTTGGCCGCGGCGAATAGGGCCCCCTGGGACGTGCCCGGGAGGATGCCGGAATCCAGGCGCGGGGTGACGAGCCTGCGGGCGGTGACCCGGCCGGCGTCGTCCGTCTCGGCGTGGGCGAGCAGCACGGTCGAGGTGGGCCCCTCGAGGACCTGGCCGTCCGAGGAGGTGAAGATGACGTCGTCGGCGCCATGGGAGTGCGCGTACCGCAGCGCGGCCATGTTCACCGCGTAGGAGAGCGTCTTGGCACCGAGGAGGAGCCACGGAGCGCGTTCGCCGAGGTCGGAGTCGTAGCCGCGGTCCAGGAGCAGGACGTCGATGCCCTCCTCGCGCTGGCGCTTCGCCGCCGGAGCGGGGGCGGAGGCGGCGACCCAGCACGTCGCCTCGTGCGCACCCTCGACGCCGCGCGTCGCCACGAGCTTCACGACCACTTCGGTGAGCGGCCCCACCGCCCGCTGGTACTCGTCCAGGGCCGTGACGATGGCCCGCTCCCACGCCTCGTGCCCGGGCACCTCGAGCTCGAGCACCGCGGCGGAGTGCTGCATGCGGGACAGGTGCGCGGGCAGCTTGCGGACGTGCCCGTCGAGGACGAGGAGCGTCTCGAACACCCCGTCGCCGCGTGTGGCCCCGAGATCGGTGGCGAAAAGCTGCGGCTTGGTGGCGTCCTCGATCCGTCCGTCGGGCAACGCGCGGTCGAGGAACACGAGAACGGTCTGAGTCATGGGGACAGCTTAGGCTGTGCCTCACCGTAGGCTGGGCCCATGCTCCTGCAGCTGCCGCTCATCGGGCTCCTGCCGAACTGGCTCACGTTCGTCCTCGGGATAGTGGACCTCGTGATCCGGGTGGTCATGCTCGGCGTCATCCCGGGCAACCGTCGGCCCACCACCGCGATGGCCTGGCTCCTCGCGATCTTCTTCGTGCCGACCGTCGGCCTCCTCCTGTTCCTCATGTTCGGCAACTTCCGCTTCTCCGGGAGGCGCCGCGAGCAGCAGCAGGAGGTGAGCGCCCGCGTCCGGGCGGCGCTCGCGGACTCGCACGACGTCGACACCGAGTTCGATGGCCCTGACTGGCTGCAGTCTGCGGCGCAGCTGAACCGGGGCCTCGGGTCGCTTCCGATGGTCAGCGGCAACCGCGTCCGCCTGATCCCCGGCTACGAGGACGCGATCGCCGAGATGACGGAGGCCGTCCGCAACGCCAAGCGGTTCGTCAATGCCGAGTTCTACATCGTCGCGTGGGACGACGTCACCGAAGGGCTGTTCACGGCACTCGCCGAGGCGGCCGAGCGGGGCGTCGAGGTCCGGTTCCTGTTCGACCACATCGGATCCCTCCGGATCCCCGGCTACCGCACGTTCCTCAAGCGGCTCGACGCGACGAAGATGCAGTGGCGGCGGATGCTGCCGGTCATGCCCGTGCACGGACAGTGGCGCCGCATGGACCTCCGCAACCACCGCAAGATCCTCGTGGTGGACGGCGAAGCGGCGTTCACGGGCTCGCTGAACCTCATCGAGCGCTCGTACCACCGCCGCGGCAACCGGAAGTGGGTCGAGCTCATGTCCAGGGTCGAGGGGCCGGCCGTCACGACACTCAATGTCGTCTTCGCCACCGACTGGCTCTCCGAGACGGACGAGATGCTCGAAGCGCAGCTCGTGGCACCCGAACCCGCCGGCGACGAGCCGGCCCAGGTCGTCCCGAGCGGCCCAGCGTTCGCGAACGAGAACAACCTGCGCCTGTTCAACACACTCATCTACTCGGCCCAGCAGCGCCTCTCCATCTGCAGCCCCTACTTCGTCCCCGACGACTCGCTGCTCTACGCGGTCACGACGGCCGCGCAGCGTGGGGTCGACGTCGAGCTGTTCGTCTCCGAGCAGGGGGACCAGTTCCTCGTGCACCACGCCCAGCAGTCCTACTACGACCAGCTCCTCGTCGCCGGGGTCAAGATCTACCGGTATCCCAAGCCGTACGTGCTCCACGCGAAGCACTTCACGGTCGACGACGACGTGGCCGTCCTCGGCTCCTCCAACATGGACATGCGCTCGTTCTCCCTCAACATGGAGGTCTCGCTCATGCTCCCGGGTGCGGAGATCGTCGACCAGATGCGCAAGGTCGAGGACATGTACCGCAACGTGAGCAAGCGCCTCGATCTGCACGAGTGGCGCAGCAGGCCGATGCTCAGCCGGTATGTGGACAACGTCGCGCGGCTCACGGCGACGCTGCAGTAGCGCGGGTGTGCCCAGCGCACGACGGCGCGTGCCCGCCTTGGTGGGGACGGCGCCGTCGTGCGCCGAGCGGTGTGCGACGCGGGACGCTACTTCGCGATCCTGCCCACGATGCTGCGGGCGACGATCCCGTCGATCACCGGCAGGTTCGACGCGCGGATGACCCACCGCCGCAGGAGCCGCGCGAGGGGCCCGGATGGGAGGAATGAGGCCGCCGCGCGCCGGCCGGACGCCTGTGCGGTGAGCACGAAGGGGCGCCAGCGGTCCTCGAACGCGGCGAGGGCAGCGGGGATCCCCTCGGGGCCGGCGACCGGTCCGAGCAGGTCGCCGAGGAGCGCGGCGCCGGCGATCGCGAGCGAGCCGCCCTGCCCGGCCAGGAGGGAGACCGCGCCGCACGCGTCGCCGACGAGGACCACGGGGGCAGCGCGGCGGTCCGCGGTGTGCCGGTGGGTCGTCTGCCAGTGGGGCATGACGATCTGTGCGACGACGTCGTCGTAGGGGTGCTCGGGGCACAGCTCGAGGAGCCGGTCCACGGTGGGCCCGAGGCCGGCGAAGCGCTCCCGCAGGCGGGCGCGGGCGTCCAGCAGGGTGGCCGGGGCAGCGTCGTGTGCGGCGCCGTCTGCCGTGTCACGGTAGACGAGGAATGCGGCGACCTCGTCGGTGCGGAGGCTGTATAGCCCGGCCATGCGGTCGATGCTGTCCGTGAGGATGAACCTGTTGTGGAAGCGCGCGTTGAGGATCGGCTCCGTGACGATGAATGCGGCGGCGCGCATCCCGAGAGGGCGGAGGAACTCCGGCTCCGGGCCGAACGCCTGCGCGCGGACCTCCGAGTGGATGCCGTCCGCCCCGATCACTACGTCGGCGTCCGCTGCGAAGGCCCGCACAGCGGCGTCCCCGACGCCCGCGCCGTAGCGGACCTCGACCCGGCCGGCGGGGACGTCGCGGAGCGCGTCGAGGGCCGCGAGTTCCATGTCGGGGCGGAGGAGGCTCAGGACCTTTCCCCCCGCGAGGTCGGCGAAGCGGCGGTAGCTCAGGCTCGACGTGACGCGGCCCTCGGGCGTGACGTACTGGGCCGCCTCGACCCGATACGATGCCGCCGCGAGCCGAGGGTACAGGCCGATCCGCTCCGAGGCCTCCACGCCCGGGCCGAAGAAGTCCATCATGTACCCGTCCTTGCGCGGGCCCGGCGACCGCTCGATGACCTCGACCTCCCAGCCGGCCAGGCCCAGCTGCCGGGCGGTGACCAGGCCGGCGATCCCGGCGCCCACGACGATGGCCTTCATGCCATCCATCTAAGGGTCGCCTCGTGGGGGTCACAAGAGGTGACTCCCAGGACGTGACTTCCAAAGGCTTCGGCCGGCTCGCGGGTCAGCCCGGGAACTCGGCACCGAGCGTGCTGAGGACCGCGAAGGCCTTGGTGCGGATCTCCTCGTACTCGTCGGCCGGGTCAGAGTCGGCCACGACGGCGCCGCCCACTCCCAGCGTGAGGCGGGTGGCGCCGTCGTGCGCGCCGCCGAGCCGCTCGACGACCAATGTGCGGATCACCACGGAGAGGTCCGCGGCTCCCGTGCGGGAGAAGTAGCCGATCACGCCCGAGTAGACGCCGCGCGGGCCGGCCTCGAGGCGGTCGAGGATGCCCATCGTGCTGATCTTCGGCGCGCCCGTCATGGAACCCGGTGGGAACGCCGCCGCGATGGCCTCCGCGCGGGAGGCACCGGGCCGGAGACGCGCGTCGATGGTGCTCACGAGCTGGTGGACGGTCGCGTACGTCTCGACCGCGAAGAGGCGCGAGACGCGCACCGACCCCGGGACTGCGTGGTGGCTGAGGTCGTTGCGGAGCAGGTCCACGATCATCAGGTTCTCCGCGCGGTCCTTGGGGTTCGCGGCGAGCTCGGCGCGCGTTCGCTCGTCGGCGAGTGCGGCGTGAGTGGGGGACGCGGTGGGGGACCGGCGGCGGGTGCCCTTGATGGGCTCGGCGCGGAGGGCGCCGTCCGCCGTGAGGGACAGGAACCGCTCCGGGGACGTGCTCGCGATCTGGAGGCCGCCGAAACGCGCGAACGCCGCGAACGGCGCCGGGCTGCGGCGGCGCAGGGCGCGGTAGATCTCAAGGGGCTCGACGCCGGGCTGGCCGGGCGGATGCGGGACCGTCGCCTCCAGGGTGGTCGTGAGGCAGACCTCGTACGTATTGCCCTCGGTGATCTCCGCCTGGGCCGCGCGGACCTTGTCCATGTATGCGGCGGCGGAGTCCCGGGCCGTGAAGGCCGGCTCCGGCGCGGAGGCCGGGCCCTGTGACGCCGGGGTCTGGTCCTGTGTGCACTCATCGACGGCTGTGGACGCGGCGTCGAGCCACGCCCCGGCATCCGGCGCGTCGAGGGCGAGAAGCCAGGCCTCGCCGAGCGCATGGTCGAGGACGACGGCGCGTGCCGCGTAGAGGAGCTGGGCGTCGGGCAGCCCGGGGTCGGCGTCCGATCCGCCGCACTCCCTCTTGAGCTCGTACCCGAGATAGCCGAGCCAGCCGAGCGCGAATCCGCACTCCAGGCCCGGGACGGCCGGCGTCTGGCCGTGCCCCCATTCGGAGTCGAGCCAGCGGAAGAACGGCGCGTCGAAGCGCACGTTCACCGGGGCGTCGGTCGCGGGGCCCTCGATGACCTCGGTCAGGCCCCGACGATGGGACATCCGGCGGCCGAGCTCGCCGCCGTCGTCGGCCATGATGCTGAACCGATTCCGCCGGATGACCTCGGCGTCAGGGGGCCAGACTTCGGCGTCAGGGGCCCCGGCCTCGGCGTCGGAGGAGTCGAGCCACACGGCGTGCCCGGAGCCGCCGAACAGCTCGCCGAAGAGCCGTTCGGGATCCGGCACCCCCCGCATCCTGCGCACGACGGCGCCCGCGGACTCCCGCCCGGACCGCTCGGGCGCGAGGAACTCGCGAAGCTGCGGCAGCTCGGCGAGCGCGCTGAGCACCCGGGCCGTGAGCCCGTCTGGCCTGTCCGGGCCCGCGAGGGAGGCGACGGTGACGGCGGCGGCCGAGGCGGCGTCGTCGTGCGCGAGCCACGCCTCCTCCTGCGCTGCCCAGCGGTCCCAATGCGGCGCGTAGACGTCGCCGTCGCGGGCGAGGGCGCGGCGTTTGCGCTCCTCGGCCGGCGCCTCGACCCACACGAGCGCGTCGGACAGTGCGCGCAGGGGGCCCGCGCCCGCGCCGACGCCCTCGACGAGCACGACGTCGGCGGGCTGGGTCACCCGCTCCGGCCCCTCCGCGCCGGCCGCCCAGTCCCACGCGCGCCACCGGGCCGGCTTGCCCTGGGACAGCGCCGCAAGGACCTGCTCGGCGCAGCGGCGGATCCCCTCTCCGAGGCCGTCCCACCCCGGGTAGAGGTCCTCGAGGTGCACGAGGGCCACCGTGCGGTGCTCACGCAGCGCGGCGGCCAGCTCGACGGCGAGGGACGTCTTGCCGGCCCCCGAGCGGCCATCGATCGCGACGACGACCGGCCGGGGCCCGCTTCCGCCGGCCACGCGGCTCACGCGTCGGCGGGGAGCCCGCACGCAGCGAGTTCACGCCGCACGTGGGCCACGATCCCGGGCACAGAGGCGGCAATGAGCTTCCACGTCGCCTCGAAGTCGCTCTGGTCGCCGAACCAAGGGTCCTCGATCCCCTGGTCGAGGTGGTCGAGATGGGCGACGGTGGGGTCGAACTCCCGCATCATCCGCACCTTGTGCTCGGTCCCGGCGGGGGCGTGCTCGCGCAGGTGGCCATAGTGGTCCACATCGAGGGCAAGGATGAGCTCACGCTCGAGGTACCACACGGGCTCGAACTGCCGTGCGGTGTGGAGCTGGGGGCGCAGGCCGTGCCCGTCGAGGACGCGGGCGGCGCGGGGGTCGATCGGCCTGCCGATCTCCCACCCCGTGGTGCCCGCGGAGTCGACCACGGTGCTGTCGCCGAGGCCCGCAGCGCGCAGCGCATCGGCAAGCATGAACTCGGCCATGGGCGAGCGGCAGATGTTCCCGGTGCAGACCGTGATGATCCGATAGGGGCTCGCCGTCGAGTTCATGCGACTAAGCATAGGGTCCCGATACAGCGGCGCACGCATCGCCGGTCACACAACGGCGAGGAGCACTCCGACGCCCACGAACAGGACGCCGAACACCCGGTTCACGACCCGCTGGCCGTGCTCGCTCTGGGTGAAGCGCTGGAAGCTCTTCGCGGCGAGGGCGAAGAAGAACCACATGACCAGGATGTCCACGACCACGATCGTCGCGCCGATCACGAGGTACTGGCTCCACAGAGGCAGGTCGGGGCGCACGAACCCCGGGATGAACGCGAGGAAGAAGACGATCGCCTTCGGGTTGAGCAGGTTGACCCACAGCCCGCGCTGGAACATGGACCACGCCGGCTCGTTGGCCAGTGCCGCGACGGCCTCGTGCGAGGTGTCCGGCTTGCTGATGAACTGCCGGATGCCCAGGTACACGAGGTAGGCGGCGCCGAGGTAGCGGATCACGTTGAACGCCACCGGCGAGCTCGCCACCAGCACGCCGAGCCCCGCCGCCACGATGGCGAGGTGCACCACGAGCGCCGCCTGCTGCCCCAGCACGCCCCAGATGGCACGCCGGAACCCCGAGGTGAGCGAGTTGCTCATCGTGTTGATGGCGCCGGCGCCGGGGGTGAAGCTGATCAGCAGGCAGGCGCCCACGAGGGCGCCCCAGACAGAGATGGGCACCAGACAAGCCTAGGGCCACGAGGCTCGCCTCGAGGTCTCGATGCCCGCGGCCGCGGCGAACGCCGGGGCCGCCGGGCCTTAGGCCCGGGCGATGATCTCGCCGTTGGGGATGAGGAACCAGCCGTCGGCCGACGAGCCCCACCGGTGCCACCCTGCGGCGATCCGGTCGAGGTCGGCCCGCTCGGCGAACCCGTACTCGAGCGACTGTTCCGCGAACGCCGAATGCAGCACCCGCTCGCTCCATACGCGGGCCTGCCAGGCGCGCTGCTGCGGCGTCGCGTACAGCCAGTTGCTGGACGTGGGCGCCACGTCCGTGAAGCCTGCCTCCTGCATCCAGCTCACGAGCCGCCGCCCGGCGTCGGGCTCGGCGCCGTTGTGCCGGGCGATGCGCTGGTAGAGGTCCATCCACTCGTCCAGCTCGGGGAGCTCGGGGTACCAGCTCATCCCGTGGAAGTCGGCATCGCGCACGGCGACGATGCCGCCGGGCTTGGCCACGCGGCGCATCTCCCGGAGCGCCGCGACGGGGTCCGTGAGGTGCTGGAGGACCTGGTGGGCGTGCACCACGTCGAAGGACTCGTCCTCGAGGTCGAGGTCGTAGACGTTCCCCGCCGCGAAGGACGCGTTCGTGACGCCGCGCTCCTCCGCGAGGGCGCGCGCCTGGGCCACGATGTCCTCGGACCGGTCGAGCCCCAGCACGGTACCCGGGTCCACGAGCCGGGCAAAGTCGCACGTGATGCTCCCGGGCCCGCAGCCCACGTCGAGCACGGCCAGGCCCGGGTTGAGGTGGGGGACGAGGAACGCGGCCGAGTTCTCGGCAGTGCGTGCGGCGTGCGCCTGCACGACGCTCTCGTGGTGGCCGTGCGTGTAGACGTCGTCGGGGGTCTGGGCGGTGCTGTCCGGGGCATCCATGTCTCAACGTTACCGAAGCGATCACACACCCCTGTGAGGTTGGCTACGAAAGCCCGCAAAGCGTCGGAACAGCACCCGCCCGGTCCGTAGACTGGGAGCGAATCATATACGACTTTGAGGGCCGATGGTGCCCCTCGTCAGAGAGGAGCACGCATGTCCCTGATCCAGAACCCGCACACCACCGGTGGTATCCGTCGTCGCGGCCGCATGCGCCTGGGCGAGGACATCCTCCTGGCCCGACACGGCCACAACATCGCAAGCATGCGCCTCGACCGGCGCGCCGACCGTATGGTCGCCACGCTGCGCGACGGCAGCATCGACTGCGCGTCGAACCGCATCCTCGCCACCGCGCCGTCGCCTCTGGCACGCCTCAGCGCTCAGGTCCAGGCCGTCCGTGAGGACAAGGCCGAGGTGAGCCGCGCCGAGATCCGGACCCTCGCGAAGTTCAGTGCCGTCTGGCTGCTCATCAGCCTCATCTTCACGGTCGGCATCGTGGCCCTGGCCGCCGTCACCCCGGCCAGCGCGGACGTGCTCAACCAGTCGATGATGTACCCGTCCTTCTGATCCTCACCGGATCCTCGCCGGGCGCGCGCGTGTGACGCGCGCGCCTGACCCACAGCCCCGCGGCGCACGACGGCGCCGCGTCGCCTCGTGCGCGCGGCGCTAGGCTTGGCCGGTGACTCCCCGTGCCTCCGATGGACCCGCGACGGCCTCCGCCTGGAACCCCCGCCTCGCGCTCCTCGTGGCCGCGACCTACTTCATGGAGTTCCTCGACGGGACGGCCCTGGCCACGGCGCTCCCGGCCATCGGCTCCGACTTCGGCGTGGCCCCGGCGGACGTCAACATCACGATGACGGCCTACCTGATCACGGTGGCCATGGGCATCCCGGTCAGCTCATGGCTCGCCGAGCGCTTCGGCGCACGCCGGGTCTTCATGGCCGCGATCCTCGTCTTCACCCTCGCCTCGCTCGCGTGCGCGCTGAGCCCGGGGCTCGCGGCCCTCACCGTGTTCCGCGCGGTGCAGGGCTTCGGCGGGGCGATGATGGTCCCCGTGGGCTCGCTCGTGGTGCTGCGCGGCACCCCGAAGGAGGAGCTGCTGAGGGCCACCGCGTTCCTCGTCTGGCCCGGGCTCCTCGCCCCCGTCCTCGCGCCCCTCGTGGGCGGGGCGCTCACCCAGTTCCTCTCGTGGCACTGGATCTTCCTCGTCAACCTGCCGCTCGGCGCGGCCGCGCTCGTCGCCGCCGCCCGGCTCGTCCCCTCGGGCGGGGCGGATCCCGGCAGACGGCTCGACTGGCCCGGCCTGGGACTCACCACGCTGGGAGTCGCGGGCGCCGTCGTCGGCCTCGAACTGCTCGGGCACAGCGGCGGCGACTCCACGTGGGGCGTCGCCGTCCTCGCGGCCGGCGCCGCGGCGCTCGCGGGCGCGGTCTCGTGGATGCGCCGCGCCCAGCACCCCCTGTTCGACTTCCGGGTGCTGGGCGTGCGCACGTTCCGCGCGAACCAGACCGGCGGCTTCATCTACCGCCTCACCATCTCCGCCGTGCCGTTCATGCTCCCGCTCATGCTGCAGGACGGCTTCGGCTGGGACCCGGTCCACGCGGGGATCATGGTCGCGGCCGTGTTCGTGGGCAACATCGGCATCAAGCCCGCCACGACTCCTCTCATCCGCAGGCTGGGCTTCAAGCCCGTGCTCGTCAGCGCCGCCTCCGCCTCCGCGGCCATCTTCGCCGTGTGCGCCCTCGCAACGCCCGAGTGGCCCGACGCCGTGCTGTTCGGGGTCCTCATCCTCTCGGGCGTGTTCCGCTCGATCGGCTTCTCCGCGTACATGACCCTCCAGTACGCCGACGTCGGCGCGGACCAGCTGCCCAGCGCGAACGCGATCTCGAACACCTTCGTCCAGCTCGGGAACGCGCTCGGAGTCGCGGTGGGGGCGCTCCTGATTCGTCTCGCCGGGTCGGCGATGCACGACGGCGGCCTGATCGCCTCGGGCGATCCGGCCGCCGCGGCGGCACCCTACCGCGTGGCGTTCGCGGCGATCGCCGTGCTCATGCTGATCTCCGTCGCCGACAGCGCGCTGCTCCCGCGGCGCGCCGGGACCCGAGTCAGCGGGCGGGGCTGACCGATCCGCCCGTGAGGACGTGGCGCTGGCGGCCGAGGCCCTCGACCTCGACCTCGACCGTGTCGCCCTCGGCCAGGAACGGGAACCGGCCGGACATGCCCACGCCGGCCGGCGTCCCGGTGATGATCACGTCCCCGGCCTCGAGCAGCATGAACCGGCTCACGTGCTGCACGATCTGGGCGGGGGTGAAGATGAGGTCAGAGGTCCTGCCGTCCTGACGCGGCTCGCCGTTGACCCAGCTGCGCACCCGCAGCGCGCCCGGATCGAGATCGCGGGCCGGCACGAGCCACGGGCCCAGGGGCGTGGAGCCGGGGGAGGACTTGCCCTTGGTCCACTGGCCCGCCCCGCCGCCCATCTGCCAGGTCCGCTCGGAGAGATCGTTGGCCACGGTGAAGCCCGCGATGCAGGCCTCGGCCTCGGGCGGCGAGGCGAGCTGGTGCGCATCGCGGCCGATGACGATCGCGAGCTCGGCCTCCCAGTCGTACTCGGCGCTCCCGGCGGGGATCGGCGCGGGGTCGAATGGGCCGGCGAGCGTGCTCGTGGGCTTGAGGAACACGACGGGCGCCTCCGGCAGTGCCGCGCCGGCCTCGGCGGCGTGGTCGGCGTAGTTCAGCCCGATGCCGATGACGGCGCGGGGCCGCGCCACCGGCATCCCGACGCGGACCCCGGCGGTCTCGATGGCGGGGAGCTCCCCGGCGGCGAGGGCTGCGCGGACCCTGGCGGCGCCGTCGTGCGCGAGGAAGGCGCCGTCAATGTCTGCGGTGAGGGGGTGCAGGCTGTAGGCCCGCTCGGTGCCGTCGGGCGATTCGGCCAGGACGGCGGGCTGTTCGGCGCCGGGCGCGCCCAGTCTCAGGAACTTCATCGGTCCTCCACTCCGCATTGCGGAAATAAATTTTCGTTGTTTGAAATGGTATCCCAGAGTTGGTCTCGAGTGAACTTGAGTCGACCGCGCTCAAGTTCATTTGACATCGCGGCGCCGATGCGTAAAGTTGAGTGCAGACCGCTCAACTTGATCGGGCTTCTTGCAGGCCCGTCGATCCGGGCGATTTCACGTAAGACCAGCAACCAGCAGGAGGAACCTATGTCCCGTGCAGTCGGCATCGACCTGGGCACCACCAACTCCGTCGTCTCCGTTCTCGAGGGCGGCGAGCCGACCGTCATCGCGAACGCCGAAGGCGGCCGCACGACCCCGTCCGTCGTCGCGTTCTCCAAGACCGGCGAGGTGCTGGTCGGCGAGATCGCCAAGCGCCAGGCCGTCAACAACATCGACCGCACCATCGCCTCGGTGAAGCGCCACATGGGCACCGACTGGTCGATCGCGATCGACGACAAGAAGTACACGCCGCAGGAGATCTCCGCGCGCATCCTCATGAAGCTCAAGAACGACGCCGAGTCGTACCTGGGCGAGAAGGTCACCGACGCGGTCATCACCGTCCCGGCCTACTTCAACGACGCCGAGCGCCAGGCCACCAAGGAGGCCGGCGAGATCGCGGGCATGAACGTGCTCCGCATCATCAACGAGCCCACCGCCGCGGCCCTTGCGTACGGCCTCGACAAGGGCAAGGAGGACGAGCTGATCCTCGTCTTCGACCTCGGCGGCGGCACCTTCGACGTCTCGCTCCTCGAGGTCGGCAAGGACGAGGACGGCTTCTCCACCATCCAGGTCCGCGCCACCGCCGGCGACAACCGCCTGGGCGGCGACGACTGGGACCAGCGGGTCGTCGAGTACCTCCTGAACCAGCTCAAGGTCAAGGGCATCGACCTCTCCAAGGACAAGATCGCCCTCCAGCGCCTCCGCGAGGCCGCCGAGCAGGCCAAGAAGGAGCTGTCCTCCTCGACCAGCACGAACATCTCGCTCCAGTACCTCTCCGTCACCCCCGACGGCCCGGTCCACCTCGACGAGGCGCTCTCCCGCGCCAAGTTCCAGGACCTCACCAAGGACCTGCTCGAGCGCACCAAGAAGCCGTTCCACGACGTGATCTCCGAGGCGGGCATCAAGGTCGCCGATATCGACCACGTGGTCCTCGTCGGCGGCTCGACCCGCATGCCGGCCGTCTCCGAGCTCGTCAAGGAGCTCACGGGCGGCAAGGAGCCGAACAAGGGCGTGAACCCGGACGAGGTCGTGGCCGTCGGCGCCGCGCTCCAGGCCGGTGTCCTCAAGGGCGAGCGCAAGGACGTCCTCCTCATCGACGTCACCCCGCTCTCCCTCGGCATCGAGACCAAGGGCGGCGTGATGACCAAGCTCATCGAGCGCAACACCGCCATCCCGACCAAGCGCTCCGAGACGTTCACCACGGCGGACGACAACCAGCCGTCCGTGTCCATCCAGGTGTTCCAGGGCGAGCGCGAGTTCACCCGCGACAACAAGCCGCTGGGCACGTTCGAGCTCACCGGCATCGCGCCGGCCCCGCGCGGCATCCCGCAGATCGAGGTCACGTTCGACATCGACGCCAACGGCATCGTGCACGTGTCCGCGAAGGACAAGGGCACCGGCAAGGAGCAGTCGATGACGATCTCGGGCGGCACCGCGCTGTCCAAGGACGACATCGAGCGCATGGTCGCCGACGCCGAGGCCCACGCGGCCGAGGACAAGAAGCGCCGCGAGGCCGCCGACCGCCGCAACTCCGCCGAGCAGCTCGCCTACTCGACGGACAAGCTCATCGCCGACAACTCCGACAAGCTGCCCGAGGAGGTCAAGACCGAGGTCCAGGCCGACGTCGACGCCCTCAAGAAGGCGCTGGAGGGGTCTGACAACGACGAGGAGGTGAAGACCGCCTTCGAGAAGCTGCAGCACTCCCAGACCAAGCTCGGCGAGGCGATCTACTCGCAGCAGCAGGCCGGGGCAGCGGGCGACGGCGCGCAGGCCGGTACGCACGACGCCGGCACGGCGTCCGGCGCCAACGCGGACGAGGACATCGTCGATGCGGAGATCGTGGACGAGGACGAGAAGAAGTAACCATGGCTTCTCACTCAGACCAGAACCACAACGAACCCGAGCGCGAGCGCGACGGCGAGCGTCCTGAACCGGTAATCCGGGACAACCGCAAGGTCGACCCGGTCACGGGTCAGGCCCGCCACACCGACGAGGCAGGCGCGGCGCACCCCGAGCACGAGGACATGCGTCCCGTCGACGAGCCCCACGACGCCGACGACGCCCTCGCGCAGGCCGAGCAGATCCTCCGGGAAGCTGCCGGCGAGGAGGAGGGCGCCGGACTGGCCGTGGTCGTCAAGGAACTCCGCGACGACCTGCAGCGGCTCCAGGCCGAGTACGTCAACTACCGCAAGCGCGTGGACCGCGACCGTGCGGTGGCGGGGGAGGCCGCCGTGTTCGGCGTCCTGAGCTCGCTGCTGCCGGTGGTCGACGACCTCGACGCCGCCCGCGCCCACGGTGACCTCACGGACGGGCCGTTCGCGGCGATTGCCGCGAAGCTCGAGTCGGTCCTCACGAGCCAGGGGCTCCAGCGGATCGACCAGACGGGTGTCGAGTTCGACCCGAACGTCCACGAGGCGCTCATCCAGCAACCCGGCGAGGGCATCGAGGTGGACACCGTCCAGCAGGTGCTGCGCGTGGGCTACAAGACCGAGGCGCGCCTCCTTCGGGCGGCCCAGGTCATCGTGGCGACGCCGCAGGGCTGACCCGCCTCACCTTCGCCGGGGGCGATGCGGGGGCCCCGCCCCTTCGGGCGGTGGCCTGCGTCTTGCGACGCAGGCCACCGCCCGAAGGCAGGCCCGATGCCACTCCCGGGCCCCCGCATCGCGCCGGCTTGGCTGTCGGCTCACAAGCATCGGCGTAACTTAGTTTTGTAGAGAGAGAAGGAGCGTTCGTGGCAAGTCAGGATTGGGTGGAGAAGGACTTCTACGCCATTCTCGGCGTGTCCAAGGACGCCTCCGAGGCCGACATCAAGAAGGCCTATCGCAAGCTCGCCCGCAAGTACCACCCCGACCAGAACCCGGGGAATGCCGAGGCCGAGAAGAAGTTCAAGGACATCACCGAGGCCAACTCCGTCCTGTCCGACCCCGAGGAGCGCCAGCAGTACGATGCTATCCGTGCCATGGGCGGTGCCCGGTTCTCCGCGGGCGGACCGGGCGGCGGCGCCGGCGCCGCGGGGTTCGAGGACCTCTTCGGCGGCCTGTTCGGCGGCGGCGCGGGCCGCCACTCGCGCGGCTTCAGCACCGGCAACCTCCCGCCCGAGTTCGCCGACCTCTTCGGGGGCGGCGGCGGATTCAGCGGCGGCTTCCAGGCACCGCCCCAGAAGGGCGCCGACCGCCAGGCGACGACCACCATCTCCTTCGCCGGCTCGATCCGCGGCACAACCGTGGGCCTGCGCGAGCAGAGCGGCGAGGTCATCGACGTCCGCATCCCCGCCGGCATCCGCGACGGCCAGAAGGTCCGCGTCCGCGGCAAGGGCGGCCCCGGCTCGGCCGGCCCCGGCGACCTCATGGTCACGGTCCACGTCAAGCCGCACGGCTTCTTCACCCGCGACGGCGACAACCTCCGCATCCACGTGCCCGTCAGCTTCGACGAGGCGGCCCTCGGCGCCCAGATCGAGGTGCCGACAGTGGACGGCACGACCGTCAAGATGAAGGTGCCCGCCGGCACGAGCTCCGGACGGACCCTGCGTGTGAAGGGCAAGGGCGTCACGACGTCCAAGGGGGCCGGCGATCTGCTGGTGACGGTCGACGTCGTCGTGCCCCAGAACCTCTCCAAGGAGGCCGAGGACGCCGTCAGGGCCTTCGCCGCGGCGACCTCGAAGAACGGCCAGTCGGACCCGCGCGCACACCTCGCGGAGAAAGCGAGGCTCTAGGCCATGGCCATCGACCCGTACGCGCCGATCTTCGTGATCTCCGTGGCGGCCGAGCTGGCCGAGATGCACCCGCAGACCCTGCGCCAGTACGACCGTCTGGGGATCGTCTCGCCGTCGCGCCAGGGTGGGCGGCAGCGGCGCTACTCGCAGCGCGACGTCGAGATGCTCCGCGAGGTCCAGCGCCTCTCGAAGGATGGCGTCTCGCTCGAGGGCATCAGGCGCATCCTGGACCTCGAGAACCAGGTCGCCGCCCTGCGCTCCCGCGTCACTGAGCTGCAGGCGGAGCTCGCCAACACGCAGCGCGGCGCGGACCCGCGGCGCGTCTTCGCGGCCGGAATCGCGGGGGATGTCGTCACCCTCGCGCGCGGGCAGCGGCCCGAGCAACGGTCCCAGGCGCTCGTGGTCTGGCGCCCCAAGCACTGACCGGGGCCGAACGCGACCACCAGAAGCTCGCCCAAGGTTCGCCCAGCGTTCACCGGCCGTGGACGCCGGGCCGCGGCGCGCCGTCGTACGTTCGAGGGGTGAGTGACCGCACGAGCGAGGAGCCCCGCATGAGCACCAGCCAGCACCCCGTTGTCCTTCCCGCCGAAGCCCTGCACGCGGGCGACGAGGCGGTCGTCGATGCGAACGTCGACGTTGTCAACGCGATGTACGAGGAGCTGCTCGACGAGCGCGAGATCGCCGTGAACGCACTGCGCAGCTACTTCGTTGACTTCTACCTGACGCAGATGCTCGACGGCGGGTTTGCCCAGTACGTCTTCACCGCGGGGGACCGCCGGCGCACGGACGGGCTCATCCGGGACGGGCTGCGCGAGATGGGCGCGCCCCAGCACGCGACGCTCTTCGACGAGCTCACCTCCGCGTTCGACGGACTCTCCGCGGACGACGTCGAGGCGTACCTCGACGGCGAGGACGGGACCTCCCCGGCCGTGGCCGCGCTCGAGGAGCTCGACGAGCGCTTCGAGGCGCTCCAGGACGAACAGGACCTCGTGGCGCTCAACGCCGCGTGGCTCCGCGGCCAGGAGGGCCTCCTCGCTCTCGACGACGACGGGATCGAGGACGAGATCGCCCGGCGGGTTGGCCTCATCGAGGACCTCGAGGAGCGCCGTGCAGCCGCCCGGGCCGAAGACTTCGCGGACATGCCCGAGTTCGAGCTCGTGATCCGCGAGCTGTGCGACGTGGCCGGCCACGAGCTGACCGCGATCACGATGGGCGACCCGAACTACATGCACGACGGCGTCAGGACCCTCGCGTGGCGCTTCACGACCGATCAGGGCGAGTACCTCATGGTCGAGGAGGACGACGAGGCCTACATGATCGATCCCGAGGACGGGAGGGTGCTCGCCGCAGTCGAGTTCGAGGAGCTCGACGAGAGCGAGCCGGCCCTCTGACGGACGTCTCGCGCGGCCCCATCACCCCCCGTACTGCGGGCACGCCTCGTTCGAACAGCCCTTGTCGCGGGGGATCCACTTGTCCCCGTCCTGCTGCCACACAATGTGCCGGTGCTGGCCGCACAGGTCGCACGCCGGCGCGACGAAGCTGTGCTTCTCTTCTTCCGTATAGGTGCGGAAGTCTGACATGGTTCCTCCTCCACCGCGGGGTTTTTCCACACTACTCCCGGACCTGCGTGTTACGGGAGAGCGCGCCCGCGGGGAGTTGGGACACGACGATGTGCACGGCGCAGCCAGTCGCGCCGTGCACGTCGCCCTACTTGAGCGCGGTGGTGATCATCGTCCCGTCCGCGCCGATCACGTACCAGACGCTTGCCACGCCCTGGCCGTTGGCCTGCCCCGGTGCCGTGTCCTTCTGGTAGAAGTAGATCGGCATCCCGTTGAG
Organism: Sinomonas cyclohexanicum; assembly: GCF_020886775.1. GTDB lineage: Bacteria > Actinomycetota > Actinomycetes > Actinomycetales > Micrococcaceae > Sinomonas > Sinomonas cyclohexanicum. The sequence continues at coordinate 3,579,902 of NZ_AP024525.1, read as the reverse complement.
CGTGACCTGGCTCTTGCCGTCCGCGGTCTTGATGCTGCCGACCTTCGCCGTGACGCCCTGGAGCGTCGGCGCGTCAGCGGAGGTGACGGCCGGCCACAGCGTCGCGCAGCCCCCCGTGCACGCGCTCACGGTCGCCCCTGCGTTGTCGCGGGTGTAGTAGTAGACCACCTTGCCCTGACCGTCCACCACGATGGTCTGCCCGCCGATGGTGGCCGTCTTCAGCGTTTCGCTCGTCCCCGACTGGGCGGAGCCGCCCGAGCTTGCCGACGCGGACCCGCTCGCGGCCGAGCCGCCCGCGCCGTAGCCCATGTTGTCCGAGCCGGATGCTGCGCTCGACGAGGACGTGGTCCCGCCGGACGACGCGGCACCGCTGCTCGTGCTGCTGCCGCACCCCGCGAGAGCGAGGGCGGGGATCGCCCAGGCCGCGGCCATCCACAAGGCTGCTCGCTTGTTCATGGTTCGCCTTCCTGTTGTGCGGCGGTGGGCCCACCGCTGCCCACACACACGCCATCGGGAGGAAAATGGTTCAGCGGGCGCCGGGATCACCGCAGGAATGAACCGAATCGGCCCTGAGCGCGTGTTCCACGGCAAGGAGGCCAGCATGCCCATGGACGAGGACGCCGTCGCGGCCCTCTACCGCGAGCACGGTGCCGCGCTGCGCCGGTTCGCCCGCGGCGCCGTGGGAAGCGAGAAGGCCGAGGACATCGTCCAGGAGGCCATCATCCGCGTGTGGCGGCAGGCGCCGCCCGAGACGCAGGGCCTCCGCGCCTACCTGTACCGGACCGTGAGGAACCTGATCGTGGACCAGCACCGACTCGCCGCCCGGCGGCCGCGCACCGTTGCCTCGGTGGATGAGGCGGCGGATGGCTTCGCCGTCGCCGTGGATGCCGAGCGCATCGACGAGCTCCTCGACCGCGTGGTCATGGAGGAGGCCCTGACCCGGCTCACGCCCGAGCACCGCGAGGCCCTCGTCGCCGTCCACTACCGCCGCCTCACCGTCGTGGAGGCGGCCCGCGAGCTCGGCGTCCCCGCAGGCACGGTCAAGTCCCGCTGCTTCTACGCGCTCAAGGCGCTGCGCTCCGCGCTCGACGAGATGGGGGTGGACCGGTGAGCACCGCACCGTTCGGACGGGACCACGACCAGCTCCGCCTTGACCTCGGCGCGTACGTCCTCGGCGCGCTCAGCCCCGAGGAGGCCCGCGCGCTCGAGGCGCACCTCGTGACGTGCGCCGCGTGCCGCACGGAGCTCGCCTCGATCGAGTCGCTCCCAGCCCTCCTCGACGCGGTGCCCGGGGCCCGCGCCGAGGAGATCGCGCACGACGCCGCCCGGTCGCCGGAGCCTGGACTCGTGCCGACCGCTGCGCCACGCGAGCTGCTCGCCCGGGTGGCCAGGCGGCGTCGTGCGCGGACGGCAGGGTGGGCGGGGGCGCTCGCGGCGGCAGCGGCAGGGTTCTTCGCCGCGGGGATCGCCCTCGGGCCCTCGCTGGGGGCGGGCCAGGGACCGGCTGCCCAGTCGACCCCCAGTACGTCCGCGCCCGCTTCGACGCCGGCCCAGACGCTGACCCTGACCTCGGCGGACGGCGCGCACGTCGACCTCTCGCTCGTCCACAAGGCCTGGGGCACGGAGCTGGACCTCACGTGCCGCGGCATGCCGAGTGACGGCGTGTTCACGGTGTGGGTCGTCGGGGCCGACGGCGCGGCGCAGCAGGCGGCGAGCTGGAGTTCGGGCGGGTACGGTGCGAAGGCCGTCCTGACGGGCGCGACATCACTCCAGCTCGCCTCGATCCGCGCGATCGAGATCCGGGACGCCGCCCAGCAGACGGTCGCGCGCAGCTCCCTGAGCTGAACGCAACCCGGGCGGGAAGACACCCTTGACGGCCTGTGATGGGCGCCACTATCTTCTTATATATCAGTTGTATGAGCAGCTGGACGGTGCAGCACCTCCTGGAAAGGATCCCCGTGACCTCCACCATGACCGATCCACGCCCGGTGCCCGCCGCCGCATCGGCGCCGGCCGTCCCGCACGCCGCTGTCCCGACTCTCTCCTGCCCGCAGCGGGCTGGGATCGTCCACGCGGGCCACCGTCTGGCGCCGCAGCGGCTCGCGACCGTTGGCCGCGACGCCGAGATCCTCGCCCGCGCCGTGCGCTGGCACGCCGAGAATCGCGTCCTGCTCAGCGGCCACCGCACCGTCGTCTTCCCCTGAATCCCCGGCTCCCACTATCTCCAAGGAATCCCACCATGCCTTCACCACGCGTTGTCATCATCGGAGCCGGGATCGTCGGCGCCAACCTCGCCGACGAGCTCACGGCCAGGGGCGTCACGGACATCACCGTGCTCGACAAGGGCCCGATCCCGCTCACCGGCGGGTCCACGTCCCACGCCCCGGGCCTGGTCTTCCAGACCAACTCGTCCAAGACCATGACCGAGTTCGCCGCGTACACCGCGGCCAAGCTGTCCTCGCTCGCCCGGCCGGGGGCCCGCGCGTTCAACGCCGTCGGGGGCCTCGAGATCGCCACGAGCGAGCGCCGCCTCGCCGAGCTCAAGCGGCGCCACGGCTGGGCCACCGCGTGGGGCGTGGAGGCGAGGCTCGTGGACCCGGCGGAGGCCAAGGCGCTCCACCCGCTCATCGACGAGAGCATCGTCCTGGGGGGCCTCCACCTCCCCGGCGACGGGCTCGCCTCGGCGGTGCTCGCCGTCGAGCTCCTCCGCGAGCGGGCCGCGGAGCGCGGGGCGCGGTTCGTCGGCGGCGTGCGGGTCACCGGCGTCGAGCGTTCCGCGGGGCGCGTCACCGGAGTGGTGACGGACGACGGCGTGGTTCCGGCCGACGTCGTGATCTCCGCCGCGGGCTTCTGGGGACCGGAGCTCGGAGAACTCGTGGGGATGCGCGTCCCGCTCGTGCCCATGGCGCACCAGTACGTCAAGACCACCGCCGTGCGCGAGCTCGCCGAGCAGGCCGACGGCGTCGCCCTGGGCGGCAGCCACGTCCTCGGCTCGGGGAACAGTGCGGCGCTTCCGATCCTGCGCCACCAGGACGCGGGCCTCTACTTCCGCCAGCACGGCGAGTCCCTCGGCATCGGCTCCTACGACCACCGTCCCATCGCGGTCGGCTACGACGAGCTCCCGGCCGTGGACGGGAAGGACATGGGGGAGCACTCCATGCCGTCGCGTCTGGACTTCACGCCCGAGGACTTCGAGCGGGCATTCAAGGCCTCCCGGCAGCTGCTGCCGGCCCTCGAGGACGCGGGCATCGCGGACGCCTTCAACGGGATCTTCTCGTTTACGCCGGATGGCGGCTCGCTCGTGGGCGAGTCCCCGGAGGTGCGCGGGTTCTTCATCGCCGAGGCGGTGTGGGTCACCCACTCTGCGGGCGTCGCGAAGGCCGTGGCCGAGCTCGTCGTGGACGGCCAGTCCGCGACGGACCTGCACGAGCTCGATGTGGCCCGCTTCGAGGAGATCCATATGACGGATGCCTACGTGCTCGAGACCTCGAAGCAGAGCTTCGTCGAGGTGTACGACATCAAGCACCCGCTCGAGCCGCGCCAGTCGCCCCGGAACCTGCGCGTGTCGCCGTTCCACGCCCGCCAGCGTGAGCTCGGTGGGTACTTCCTCGAGGCCGCAGGCTGGGAGCGCCCGCACTGGTACGAGGCCAACCGTGGACTGCTCGACACGCTCCCGGCCGAGTGGCATCAGCCGGCGCGCGACGACTGGTCCGCGCAGTTCGACTCGCCCATCGCTGCTGCCGAGGCCCACGCGACCCGCACCAACGTGGCGATGTACGACATGACGGCGCTCAAGCGACTCGAGGTCTCCGGCCCCGGCGCCCTGCGCCTGCTCCAGGGGCTCACTACGGGGCAGATCGACAAGAGCATCGGGTCCGTGACCTACACGCTCATGCTCACGGAGGACGGCGGGATCCGCAGCGACCTCACCGTGGCCCGCATCGGGGACGACCTCTTCCAGATCGGCGCCAACGGCGGCCAGGACCTCGACTACCTCACCCGCGCGGCCGCGGACCAGACCGCCGCCTCCCCGGCCGAGTGGGTACAGGTGCGCGACACGACCGGCGGCACGTGCTGCATCGGCGTGTGGGGCCCGAGGGCCCGCGACCTCGTCCAGCCGCTCACCCCGGCCGACCTGACGAACAACGGCCTGAAGTACTTCCGCGCCGTCTCGACCACGATCGCCGGCATCCCCGTCCGGATCATGCGCCTCTCCTACGTGGGGGAGCTCGGCTGGGAGATCTACGCGTCCGCCGAGTACGGCCAGCGGCTCTGGGACGCCCTGTGGGGAGCGGGACGGCCGATCGGCCTCATCGCGGCGGGCCGCGCGGCCTTCAACAGCCTGCGCCTCGAGAAGGGGTACCGCTCTTGGGGCGCAGACATGACTACCGAGCACACACCGGCCGAGGCGGGCCTCGAGTTCGCGGTCCGTCCCGCCAAGGGCGAGTTCGTGGGGAAGGCAGCGCTCGACGGCCCCGCGGATGCGCCGCTGGCCCGTCGCCTCCGCTGCCTCACCGTGGACGACGGCACGTCCATGGTCCTCGGGAAGGAGCCGGTCTACGTAGCCGGCGACGTCGCCGGCTACGTGACGAGCGCGGCGTTCGGGCACACGGTGCGCCGCCCGGTCGCCTACGCGTGGCTCCCCGGCGACGTCGAGGTAGGCGACCGCGTCGAGATCGAGTACTTCGGCGCCCGCATCGCCGCGACGGTCCAGGCCGAGCCGCTCGTCGACCCCGAGATGGCAAAGATCCGCGCCTGAGTCCCCGACCGACGGGCGGCCGCGGCAGGGCCGCCTGAAGCGGGCCCCGCCTCCCGGAAAGATCTCCGGGAGGCGGGGCCCGCCGTCGTGCGCGGGAACAGGTCCCGCCGCGCGGGCTAGCGCATGAGGGCGCCGCGCACGACGTCCTCGAAGTGCGTCACGTGCTGCTCGGCGAGCGCGCTGGCCCTCGCCGGGTCGCCGTCCACGATCGCCGTGAGGAGCTCGGCATGCTCGCGCACGTTGGAGCTGATGGGGGCGAGCCCGGCCAGGACGAAGTTCCACATGCGCTGGGACAGGCTGAAGTACTGGATGAGGGTCGCCTCGACGTAGCTGTTCCGCATGATGGAGTAGATCGCGCGGTGGATGCGCTCGTCGAGATCCATCGCGTCAATGTTCGACGTGGCGCCGTCGCGCGCGAGATCATCCAGGCAGGCCCGCAGCATGACCCTGTCCTCATCGGTGACCTGCTCGGCCGCTCGGCGCGCGGCGAAGGACTCGAGTACCCGGCGCGCATCCGAGATCGCGCGCAGGTCCTTGATGTTCACGTCGGAGACGATCGTGCCGCGCCTCGGGTAGACGGTCAGCATGCGGTCTGACTCGAGCCGCTTGACCGCCTCGCGCATTGGCGTCCGGCCCACGCCAAGCTCCTTCATGAGCGCGTCCTCGTCCAGAGCCTCGCCCGGCTCCAGGCGCATGTCGATGATGCGCTCGCGCAGCTCGAGGTACGCGTGCTCGGCCAGCGTTCGGCCCGCGGTGCTGGTTCTTGCCACAGCCTAGATATATCAGATGTGTGGCGGCGTGCCACAGGCCCCCGATGTGATCACGGGTGCAGAACTGCAGACGTCAGCGCCGATTCATCGCGGATTCAGGGGATCAGCGCCGCGAGTTGTGCAGTCCCGCACACTACGCTCGCACGGCCGTGAGGTCGAAGATCACCCGGCCGGCCTGGTGGGCCTTGTTCTCGAAGCTCGTGAGCACGCGCCCGTCGAAGCGCGGCGCCCAGCCGCCCACGTGGTCAAGGTCCCCCGTGGCCTCGCAGTCCACACCGGAGGCCCACGCCGCGGTGAGGGGGCTCTCGGAGCCGGCCAGTTCGCCGTCGTGCGCGTTGCGGAACTCCGGCGAGGCGGCGATGACCTCGCGCATCTGCTGCGCGTAGCCGGACCAGTCGGTCGCGAGCCTCCACAGCCCGCCCGGCGCGAGGGCGCGGGCGGCGAGCCCCGCGAAGGACTCCTGCACGAGCCGGCGCTTGTGGTGCTTCGTCTTGTGCCACGGGTCGGGGAAGAACACCCACAGCTCCGCCACGGACCCGGCGGGCAGCATGCTGCCGAGCACCTCGGGCGCGTTGGCCTGGACCACGCGCACGTTGGTGAGGCCGCGCTGGCCGATCCGCAGGAGCGTGTTCGCGAGGCCCGGCTTGTAGACCTCGACGGCGAGGTAGTTGCGGGCCGGGTCCGCCTCGGCCGCCGCCACGATCGCCTCGCCGAGTCCCGAGCCGATCTCGACGACGAGCGGCGCAGGGCGGCCGAACTCCGCCGCCGCGTCGAACTCGTAGTCCGGATGCACCGACGTGTCCGCGACGTGCCGCGGGACGTCCACCACGAACGCGTCCGCGTGCTCGTCCCACGCCGCCTGCCGCCGCCCCTGAAGCCGGGTCCCGCGCCGGACGAAGCTCACCGGCTGCCGCCGGTACGTGCCGAAGGAGGCCTGGGAGCCGGGGGTGACGGGGTTGGGGTGCTCGCTCATCGCCTTAAAGGCTACGGGACGGACGACGGCGCCCCCTCGCCGGCCGCTGTCCACGCGGGGGAGAGGGGGCGCTGCGGGCCGCTGGCCTCAGTGGCGCAGGTCCTTGCCCTTCGTCTCGGGCAGGGCCAGCACCGTCAGGATGGAGACGGCGACCATGAGCACGGCATAGACGTTGAATGCCCACGATGCGTGCAGGACGTCAGCGAAGAGCTGCTGGAGGTACGGCGCCGTGCCGCCGAACAGCGCCACGCAGATCGAGTACGGGACGCCCACGCCCACGGTGCGGATGTGGGCCGGGAACATCTCCGCGTAGGCGGCGGGCACGATCGCGGCCGAGCACGCGATGAAGATGAGCATGACCGACATCGAGACGAACAGCTGCCAGGCCGAGTTCTGGAGCAGCCACGTCATCGGGAAGTGCAGCACCGCGACGCCCACGCCGCCGATGATCATGACCTTCTTGCGGCCGATCCGGTCGCTCAGCCTGCCCCACAGCGGCAGGGCGATGAGGAACACGGCGTTGGCCCCGACGCCGGCCCACAGCGCCTCGGAGGCGTTGATGTGCAGGCTCGAGATGGCGAAGGCGGGGGCCACGACGCCCCACACGTAGTAGATGATCGTCAGGCCCACGGTCATGCCGATGACCTGCAGAGCCTGCTTCCTGTGCTCGACGATCGAGCGCCAGATCGGGTGCTTGGGCCGCTTTGTGCCGCCAGCGGCGGTGAGGCCCTCGAAAGCCTCCGTCTCCGGCATGCGGAACCGCATGACCAGGCCGTACAGGCCCATCGCCGCGCCGAGGAAGAACGGGATGCGCCAGCCGAACGCGTCCATCTGCGCCTTGGTCAGGATGCTCGTGAGGACCACGCCGAGGAAGGTGCCGAAGAGGACGCCGACGGTGCCCGAGACGTAGATGAGCGAGGACCAGAAGCCGCGCTTCTCGCGCGGTGCGACCTCCGAGAGGTAGGTCTGGGACGAGGGGAGCTCGCCGCCGTGCGCGAGGCCCTGGATGAGGCGGGCCACGAGCAGCGTGAGGGAGGCGAACGCCCCGACCGCGGTGAACGTCGGCGCGATCGCGATGAGCAGGCTGCCGAAGGCGGCGAGGGCCACCGCGAATGTCATCGACGTCTTGCGCCCGATCCGGTCCCCGATCCAGCCGAAGACCAGTCCGCCGAACGGCCGGGCGAGGAACCCCACCGCGAACACGGCGAGCGTGGAGAGGATCGCGGACGTGGGGTCTGCCCCATTGAAGAGCTGCTTCGAGAAGAACGGCGCGAACGTCGCGTAGACGTTCCAGTCGAACCACTCGACGGCGTTCCCCACGCCCGTGCTCATGACCGTCTGACGGGTCGACGGTGCCTTCCGGACGCGTCCGGCAACGGCGGTGTTGGTGGACATGGCTACCTTTCGAAGATGCGCGGTCAGGCGCCCGCGAGCGCGGCGAGCTTGGTCAGGGCGAGGTGGGCGTAGAGGGCGGTGCCGTCGGCGAGGACGGCGTCGTCGAACGTGGCGTAGGGGGAGTGGTTGAACGCGGACGTAGCCGGATCGGCCCCGGCCGGCACGGCGCTGAGCCCGATGAAGCTGCCGGGCACCTCGGCGAGGACGCGGGAGAAGTCCTCGGAGCCCGAGAGCGGATTGGCCAGGCGCGCGTGGCGGCCGGGTGCACCGGCGGCGCCTCCGAAGAGGTCCGCGATCGCGCCCTCGGCGAACTCCGTCTCCGCCACATCCGTCACGGTGAGGGGGTACTCGGCCTCGTACCGGACGTCCACGTCGACGCCGTGAGCCTGGGCGATGCCCTTGAGGAGGCGCGGGATCGCGGTCTGCATGCGCTCGCGGTGGGCGCCGGAGAACGTGCGGATCGTCGCGTCGAACTCGGCCGTGTCCGGGATGACGTTGCGCTTGGACCCCGCCGTGAACCTGCCGACGGTGATGACGGCGGGGTCGAACATGTCGAACTGGCGGGTCAGCATGGTCTGCAGCGCCACGACCATCTCGGCGGCGACCGTCACCGGGTCCTTGGCCATGTGGGGCGCGGAGCCGTGGCCGCCGGCGCCGAGCACCCGCACGAACAGGCCGTCCGAGGCACTCATCATCACGCCCGGCCGGGTCACGAACTGCCCATGCGGGGCCATCGAGGAGAACACGTGCATCCCGAACGCGGCGTCGGCGCGTCGCCCGGCTGCGTCGAGCACGCCCTCGCGGATCATGACCGACGCGCCGTCGTAGCCCTCCTCGCCCGGCTGGAACATGAACACGACGTCTCCGGCGAGCCGGTGCCGGCTGTCCGCGAGCAGGGTGGCGGCCCCGAGCAGCATCGACGTGTGCAGGTCGTGGCCGCACGCGTGCATCGCGCCGTCGATCCGCGAGATGAACTCGGCGCCCGTGCGCTCCTGCACCGGCAGGGCGTCCATGTCAGCGCGGAGGAGGACGGTCGGGTGCGCCCGGAGTGCGGCGGCGGCCGGCGAGGCGGACGACGGCGGCTCGTCACCGGCGTCGTGCGTCGCGCCGGGGCGGTGCCCACCCGGGTGCGCTGGCGCGCCCGTGCCGCGCAGCACCGCGGTGACCGAGGTGGTGTCGGTGCCCGTGGAGACCTCGAGCCCGAGGCTGTCGAGGGCTGCCAGGACCTTCTCCTGGGTCCGGGGCAGCTCGAGCCCGATCTCCGGCTCCTGGTGGAGCGCATGCCTCCACTGAGTGAGCTGGCCCTGCAGGCCCTTGGCCTCGTCGATGAGGTTCACAGTGTCTCCGTCCCGTGTGCTGCTCTTGCGCCGCTCTTGCGCTGCGCGCGGTATGTGGCATGCCGCCACACATGAAGTGATCGTCAACGAGTGTGGGCCAAAGCAGCACTCCTGGGCGGAGAATCGCAATAATCTCTCACATGGAGACCCGTATTCTGCAGCCCATCTCACTGACGGAGGGATCGGTGGCGTTTTCGGAGGAGGACCTCGCGCTGCTGCACGCGCTCCAGATCGCCCCGCGGGCCGCATGGTCGGATCTCGCCGACGTGCTGGACGCGCACCCGGCGACGCTCGCGCGCCGGTGGGAGCGGATGCGCTCCAGCGGGCTGGCCTGGGTCACGGCGCACCTCCGCGGCGACCCGGCGGCGATGGTGCTCGCGTTCGTCGACGTGGAGTGCGAGCTTGGGCGGCGCGAGGAAGCGGTTGCCGCGCTAGCGCGCCTGCCGGAGGTCCAGACCATAGACATCGGGTCCAGCCACCCCGACATCTCCCTGACCGTGTTCGCCGCCTCGATCCTCGACTATGCGGAGAACGCCGTCCCGCGGATCGCGGCGCAGCCGGGGGTACTGCGCATGGATGCCCACCTGTGCACGCGCCTCCACGCCGGCGGCCACACCTGGCGGCTCGCGGCCCTCAACCGAGCGCAGATCGCCGCCGTCTCGGAACTGGCCCGCGTCGAGCCGTTCGCCGGCAGGCTGCCTCCGGCCGCCTTGGACCTCCTGCCGCACCTCTCCCTCGACGGGCGCGCGACGGCGGCCGAGCTCTCGAGAGTGCTGGGCCGCAGTGCTGCCACCGTGCACCGGCAGCTCACCCGGGTGATGGGCAGCGGCCTGCTCTCGTTCCGGTGCGAGGTCGCCCAGGCGCGGGCCGGCTACCCCGTGGCGTGCAAATGGCTCGCGAAGGTCCCTCCGGGGCAGCATGCCGCAGCCGCCGCGGCGCTTGCGGGCCTGCGGAACATCCGCCTGGCCGCCTCGACCACCGGCCGGACCAACTTCACGATCATGATGTGGCTGCGCAGCGTCGCGGACGTCATGACGGGCGAGCTCACGCTCCGCGAGAAGGTCCCGGGCATCGAGCTCGTCGAGAGTGTCGTGATGATCCGCGCGGTCAAGCGCGTAGGCGTCATGCTGCGGGCCGACGGCACGACCACGGGGGAGGTCGTCTCGGCCCCGGATCTGGACCCCCTGACGGAACTGGTAGACTAGGACAACTGGCAGTGCGCCGTAGTCCCAGAGAGTTTGGCTGGGCGTCCGCGCCGCCTGCGTCGAAGATCGCGCAAGCCGGCCCTCCGGCCACGGCTCCTTTCCTCGGCGAACCCTGCGTGAGCCGATTTGGCCCGCGGGGACATTCCGATGACGGAGCACTGGACCACCTATGTCCGAAACCACCTTCACTTCCCTCGGCGTGCCCGCCGCGCTCTCCCGCGTCCTTGCGGAGCAGGGCATCGAGACGCCGTTCCCCATCCAGACCAAGACCCTCCCGGATACGCTGGGCGGCCGCGACGTCCTCGGCCGCGGCCAGACCGGCTCGGGCAAGACCATCGCGTTCGCCCTGCCGCTCGTGGCGGGCCTCGCGGAGTCCGGCCGCGCCGGCGCGGGCAGCCGCCGCCCGGGGCGCCCGACGGGCCTCGTCCTGGCGCCGACCCGCGAGCTCGCCACCCAGATCGACGCCACCGTGGCCCCGTTGGCGGCCGCGATGGGCCTCAACACGACCGTGATCTACGGCGGCGTCTCCCAGGCGCGCCAGGAGCGCGCGCTCAGGGCCGGCGTCGATATCGTGATCGCGTGCCCGGGTCGCCTCGAGGACCTCGGGCGTCAGGGCATCGTGAACCTGAACGACATCGCGGTGACCGTCCTCGACGAGGCGGACCACATGGCGGATCTCGGGTTCCTGCCGGTGGTCAAGCGCATCCTCGACCAGACGCCCGACGGCGGCCAGCGCCTCCTCTTCTCGGCGACCCTCGACAACGGCGTGGACAAGATCGTCAAGCGCTACCTGCACAACCCGCTCACGCACTCCGTGGACGCGCCGCAAGCCGCGGTCAGCACCATGGAGCACCACGTCCTGCTCACGGCGGACGCCACGAGCAAGAAGAACCTCATCGAGCTCCTCGCCTCCGGGCAGGGCCGACGCGTGCTGTTCATGCGCACGAAGCACCACGCCAAGCGCCTTGCGCAGCAGCTGACGAAGGCGGGCATCCCCGCCGTCGACCTGCACGGCAACCTGTCCCAGAACGCCCGCGACCGCAACCTCGCGGACTTCGCCTCGGGCGAGGTGCGCGTGCTGGTCGCGACGGACGTCGCGGCCCGTGGCGTGCACGTGGACGATGTGGAGCTCGTGGTCCACGTCGATCCGCCGGCCGAGCACAAGGCCTACCTCCACCGTTCGGGCCGCACGGCGCGCGCGGGCTCGGAGGGCACGGTCGTGACGATCGTGCTGCCCGAGCAGAAGCAGGACGTCCGCAAGCTCCTCCGCGACGCCGGCGTGAAGGTCGAGGTCACGCCCGTGACCACGTCCTCGCCGCAGGTCACCGCCCTCGTGGGCGAGCGCGCCGCGTACGTCGACCCGGCCGACCGTGCCGCCGCGGTCGCCGCGAAGATGCCCCAGCAGGGCGGCGGGAAGTCCACCGGCGCGAACGCGCAGCGCAAGCGCTCGCGCGGTCGTGGCACGGGCCAGGGCGCGCAGGACGACGTCGCCCGCCGCGGCGGCCGCGGCACCGGCGGTCCGGGCCACCGCAACGACGTGGGCGCCGCGAGGAACGAGAGGGCCCCGCGCAGCGACAAGGGAGCTCGGACCGAGCAGCCCAAGCAGCGCCGGCAGGGCTCGGGCCCCCGCAGTGCGGGCGCGATCCCGACCGTGTGGACCTCGACCACCGGCGGGACGTCCGGCGGCAGCTACGGCTCCGGCAGTCGCGGCGGCGCCGCGGGCCAGGGCCGGGGCGGTAGCGCCGGCGGTCAGGGCGGCCGGGGCCCCCGCGGCCCGCGCCGGGCGAGCTCGCCGGCGTCGAACAACCGCTGACCCGCCCCCCTCAACGGAGGGCGGGCCGTATGGCCCTTCGCCCCGGGGCCGCGCGGGTCCTAGACTGGCGGCATGAGCACCCACGACACCACGGCCCCCTCTGGAGGCGTCCGCAACCTGTCCCCCGAGGACTCGTGGGAGCGGGCGCGCACCATGGTCGTCGGCCGGCTCGCGTTCAGCGGCGGCGACCGTCTCGAGCTGTTCCCGATCAACTACCTCGTGGACCGCGGCACCGTGCTCTTCCGCACCGCGCCGGGGACCAAGCTGGCCGCCTCCATGGAGCGGCTCGCGGTCGCGTTCGAGGTGGATGGCTACGAGGCGGACACCAACGAGGCCTGGTCCGTGGTGGTCCACGGCACGCTCGAGCCGGTGCTGGACACCGCATCGATCGTCGACGCCGTCGCGCTCCCGCTGTTCCCGTGGCAGTCGGGGGAGAAGGCGTTCTTCGTGCGGATCGTCCCCGGTGAGGTCACGGGGCGCCAGTTCAAGGTCGCGGACCCCTCGCACTGGGTCTCCCAGTTCACCGGGATGCACCGGGCGTCGCAGGAGTAGAGGCGGCCGAGGACTCGCCGCCCAGGGCCTTGAGCCCGGCCGAGCACGCCACGATCCCGGCGATGAACACGAGCTTGAGCCAGCTGAAGGCCTCGGCTCCCGTGAGCATCGCCCACGCCACAGTAAGCGACGCGCCCACGCCCACCCACACGGCGTAGGCCGTCGCGAGCGGGATCCGCCGGACGGCCACGGCGAGCCCGGCCATGCTCGCCGTGGCCGCGACGGCGAAGACCGCCGTCGCGGCGGGCTGGCTGAAGCCCTCGGATGCGCCGAGCGCCGTCGCCCAGACGGCCTCGAGCACGGCGGAGGCGAGCAGCACGATCCACGCCATGGCTACGCCACCGCCTTGAGCCCGGCCACGCACCCGGCGATGCCGAGCAGCAGGAGTACGCGCGCCGCCGTCGTGCGCTCAAGCTTGCGCACCATGGCGTACACCGCCGTCAGCACCACGCCCACGCCGACCCACACGGCGTAGCCGGTGCCGACGGGGATCTCGGTGAGCGCCCACGAGAGCCCGCCCATGCTGGCGCCGAGCGCGAGCAGGAACACGAGGGTGGGGAGGGGGCGGCGGAAGCCGTGTGAGCGCTCGAGCGCGGCCGCCCAGACGGCCTCGAGGGCGCCGGACGCGATGAGGACGACCCAGGACATGAGGAACCTTCCGGCCAGTCTTGTCGCGTTCCGGGTACTGGGTTCCCTCGTCCGGGGAGCCGAGTGCGGCCCCTCCTTCTACGGTAGCAACTCCCCGGTGGCGGTTGAGTACCGCAGCTCGCGGGCCAGCCCCAGCGCGGGCACCGCGAACCGCGCCGCGGCCACCCCGGCCGCGACGTCGGCGTCCGTCACCGTCAGCGCGGGGTAGGGCGCGCCGAACACCGCGCGCCCCCCGGGCGGGAGGTCCACAGGAATCGTGGCCCCGCCCGGGTGCTCGAGCACCACGCCGTCCGCGGCGACGCCCTCGGGCAGCCGCACGCGGGCGTGGAACGCGAGGATGTCCCCGGCGTGGAGTCCCGGCCGCGGCGGGCCGTAGTTGAGCAGCTGCGCCTCGCGCGTGCCGAGGATCATCCCGCCGGCCGCTCCGTACGCCTGCCCGACCTCCTTCCACGCGCTCGCGTCGACCCCGCCGGCGTCCACGGGGTAGACGTGGTGCTCGCCCACGTGCACCCATTCCTCGGGCAGGCCGGGGGTGACCGAGCGGAGGATTACCTCGAGCGTCGGCTCGGCCGGGCGCACGACGCCGGCCTGCTCGCCGTCCGCGGGACCGCTCGCCTCGATCTCGGCGCGGGACACCGAGGCGAAGGCGATCTCGGAGTAGCCCTCGCGCTCGTAGAGCACGCCGATGCGGCCGCCCGGGAGCTCGGCGGCGCACGAGTACCCGGAGCTGCCCTCGCACAGGACGAGCTGGTGCGGCCACGTCGCACCGCCGTCGAGCGAGAGGCTCAGGCCCGTGTTGCGGCGCAGCTCGGGGTCGAGGTTGGAGGAGGCGAGCAAGGAGCCTCCCCCGAGCATGACCAGCGAGCCGTTGTCGCTCGGGTCCGGGAGCCCCTCGACCGCGACGGCAGCGCCCCAGGAGGCCCCGCCGTCGTGCGATACCGCCGCGAGGCGCGACGGCGTGGCGCGGGAGTGCAGCAGGAGCGACCCGTCGGGGAGGGACGCGATCGCGGACTCGTTGGTGCCCCCGCCCACCGGCGCGCCGAGTGTCCACGTCTCGCCGTGGTCGTCGCTGTAGGCAGCCGCGGCGGTGATCTCGCCGCCGTCGAGGAGGACCATGGGCTGGACGAGGCGCCCGGCGAACGGCCCGCCGGGCACGCACAGGCCGCCGCCCGACGCGGCGAAGATCCCCGTGATCCCCGGCCTCTTGAGCTGGGAGGTGAGGCGGCGGTGGATCCAGGTGGCGCCGTCGTCGTCCGAGAGGGAGACGTCCACATGCTGCACCGCGTCGTGGCCCTCGGTGCTCCCGGGGCCCTCCACCGCCTCGAAGAACCCCGCGAGCGTGCCCGTCGCGTGGAACATGAGGATCCGCCCGGTGGCGTGGTCCACGATCAGGGAGGGATCGCCGAAGCCCTGCAGGCCCGTGCCGGTACGGACCACCTGCTGGGGGCCCCATGTGACGCCGGAGTCGTGGGACCGGCGCACGAGCAGGTCGATCGGGCTGGGCAGGTCGTCCAGGTTGGGCCGGCCGTCGTACGCCGCGAGCACGGTCCCGGCGTTCGTCACTGCCAGCGCAGGGATGCGGTACTGCGCGTAGCCGCCTTCGCCGCGGCGTGCGAGCGTGATGTCGGGCACCGCAGAGACATTGGACATGGGATAACTATAGGTAGTGGGCCGCATCGGGGCAGACTGGTGCCATGAAGACCCTCCTGAATCTCATCTGGTTCATCTTCGGCGGTTTCGTCCTGGCGCTGGGATACTTCCTCGCGGGCCTGATCTGCTGCGCGCTCATCATCACGATCCCCTGGGGCATCGCGTCCTTCCGCATCGCCTCCTACGCGCTGTGGCCGTTCGGGCGCACCATCGTGGACAAGGGCGGCCGCGTGGGCACGGCCTCGACGATCGGGAACATCATCTGGCTGCTCGTGGCCGGCATCTGGATTGCCATCGGCCACGTGGCCACCGCGATCGCGATGGCCACGACCATCATCGGGATACCGCTCGCCATCGCCAACATCAAGCTGATCCCCGTCTCGCTCATGCCCCTCGGCAAGGAAATCGTGCCGACAGACCGCCTCCTGGCCAGCTACGGACGCTGATCCGGCGCGTCGAACTGATTGCGGCGTTCTTGGACAGTAGGCAGAGCGCACTATAGGTTTGACCTGATAAGGAGGCACGAATGCCCGAACTCGATAGTTCCCTTGCCGGCGAGTGGAAGTTCGATCCTGCCCACACCCGGGTCGGATTCTCCACCCGGCATGCGATGGTCACGAAGGTCCGCGGCGCGTTCAACGACGTCGAGGGCATCATCAACGTCGACGTCGACGAGCCGACCAACTCGTCCGTCAAGGTCACCATCAAGGTGGCCAGCATCGACACGCGCAACGCCCAGCGCGATGAGCACCTGCGGACCAACGACTTCTTCGACGCCCCGCATCACCCGGAGATCACGTTCGTCTCCAAGCGCATCGACCAGGTCGAGGAGAACAGCTTCATCGTCTCCGGCGACCTTACGATCCGCGGCGTGACAAAGGAGATCGCACTGCCGATCGAGTTCGTCGGCATCGAGACGGACCCGTTCGGCAACATGCGCGCCGGCTTCGAGGGCTCTCGCCGGATTGACCGCAAGGACTTCGGCGTCAACTGGAACGCCGGCCTGGACTCGGGCGGCGTGCTCGTCTCCGACCGCATCCTGCTCGAGTTCGAGATCTCGGCCATCAAGACCGTCCCCAGCGGCGATTCCGCAGCTGCGGACGAGTCGAAGGCCGAGCAGTCAGAGCACAGCTGACCCCCACCGCAGGCTGACGTGGACGACGGCGATGAGGGCCTCCATCCCTTCGTTGCCGTCGCGTTCGTCGAGCCGGTGGGCGAGGTGCGTTTCGGCAAGCGGCACTGGCCGCTGCACGTGACCCTCCTGCGTTTCGACCTGGCCCCGGAGGCCGCCCGTGAGGCGGCCACCGGGGCCTTGTCTGCGTTCCAGCCGTTCCGCATCCGGATCGGCCGCGACGCCGACTTCGGCTACCGCGGCCGGGTCCGCGTCTCGCTCGTGGAGCACGACGCCGCGCACTCGGATCCGCTCAAGGCGCCCGACCCGCTGCAGGAGCTGCACGAGCGCGTCCGGGACGCCGTCGTGGCCCTCGGCGGCCGGATCCACAGCCTGCAGCACACGGGCCGGGGCTTCCGCCCGCATGTCACGGTGCAGGGGGAGCGGCGCGTCCACGCCGGGGAGACGGTGCTCCTGCACAGCGTGGCCCTCGTGGACATGGCACCCGGCGGCGACACCGAGTGGCGGCTGCCCGTCGCCCAGTGGCGCTAGCCGCCTGTCTCACTGCCCGATCCAGGACCCCGCCTCGAGCTCGGCCCGGAGGTTCAGCCGGGCCTGCGCGGCCCACAGGCCGCGAGCCGTTTCGGTGTGGAAGAGTGGGTCGAGGTCCAGGAGCGATTCCAGCACCGCGGCCCGGCCCGCGCGGAACAGCTCGTCGGGGACGTGCGCGAACTCCTCGCGCACCTGGCGGGCGTAGCGCCGATAGGCGTGTGGATCCCGGCCCAGTACCTCGAGGTCGGCGTCGCACATGAGCTGGCCGGCGCCGTCGTGCGCCTCGGGGGCGTGCGCCGCAGTGAGCCGCACGAGCCGCCCCACCTCGCCCACCTCCGCGTCGGGCAGGCCCGCCCCGCTCAGCCGGTCCTCGGCGAGGAGCGCCGAGTCCTCCTCATCCTGCCCCGGGGCGGCGCCGGCTTCTCCCTCCCGCCCGCTGGCGTCTCCCGCTCGGTAGACCGCGTCGTGGAACCAGGCCGCGAGCACGACGGCGCGCGGCGCCCCGTGGGGCGAGGAGCCCCCGTCCGCAATCCGCTCGAGGGACTCCAGGACGGCGAAGAGGTGGGCGCGCGTGTGGTAGCGGCGGTGCGGCTCGGCCCAGCGGTCCAAGAGCTCGCGGCCCAGGTCGCCCCGTCCGGGCAGGAGGGCCTCCCAGCGCTGCAGGAGCGGGCGCTCCAAGGCCTTGGCACGCTCGCGTGCTGGCACTCGCAGACCCGAGCCTATTAGGGCGCGGGCGAGCGCACGGCCCGTCACCTCGCGGGCGCCGAGTGCCACGAGCTCGGCATGGCGGCGCTCGGGGACGTCGTAATGGTCCTCGTCGAAGGCGCGCTCGGGGATCCCCGCTGCGGCCGCGAAGGCGTGCAGCTCGGTGAGGGACGCATCCGAGACGAGATGCGCGAACACCGTCCCGTGCGCGGGCCAGATCGGGGAGTCGATGAGGATGCCCATGGGAACAGCATGCCACCGGGGGCTCGGACCGCGCGGGGCCCGATGGGCGCCGGTGGGCGCGCGCCCTTCGGCTTTGTCCACAAAGTTGAGTCATGTACACTCAACTTAAATGCGTTGACCTCGGTGAGGTCGACGCGGTTGGATGGATCTGGAAGCGCGTGGAAGGGAGCTCGTTTTGGACGTCAAATTCACTACCAAGAGCCAGGAGGCGCTCTCCGCGGCCGCCATGAACGCCTCGACGGCGGGCAATCCGCAGATCGAGCCCGCGCACCTCCTCAAAGCGCTCATGGACCAGCGCGAGGGCGTCGCCGTCGCGCTCCTGCGGGCCACGGGAGCGGACCCGGACGCCGTGAGCGTCGCGGCCAGCACGGCCATCAAGGCCCTACCGTCGAGCTCCGGCAGCACTGTGGCCCAGGCGCAGCTCAGCCGCCAGGGTCTCCAGGTCGTCCAGGCCTCCCAGCAGCAGGCGGAACAGATGGGGGACTCGTTCGTCTCCACCGAGCACCTCCTGCTCGGACTCGCGGCCGACGGCGGTCCGGCCGGCGCGGCGCTGCGTGACAACGGGGCGGCGCTCGAGTCGCTCAAGGCGGCGCTCCCCGGCGTGCGCGGCGACCGCAAGGTGGACTCCCCGGACCCCGAGAACACGTTCCAGGCGCTCGAGAAGTACGGCACGGACCTTACCGCCGTTGCGCGCTCCGGCAAGCTCGACCCGGTGATCGGGCGCGACTCCGAGATCCGCCGCGTCATCCAGGTCCTCTCCCGCCGCACCAAGAACAACCCGGTGCTGATCGGCGAGCCCGGCGTCGGCAAGACCGCCGTCGTCGAGGGCCTCGCCCAGCGGATCGTCGCCGGGGACGTGCCCGAGAGCCTGAGGGGCAAGACCCTCATCTCCCTCGACCTCGGCTCGATGGTCGCGGGCGCCAAGTACCGCGGCGAGTTCGAGGAGAGGCTCAAGGCGGTCCTCGAGGAGATCAAGGCCTCGGAGGGCCAGATCGTCACGTTCATCGACGAGATCCACACGGTGGTCGGCGCCGGTGCGACGGGCGACTCGTCCATGGATGCCGGCAACATGCTCAAGCCCATGCTGGCCCGCGGCGAGCTGCGCCTCATCGGCGCCACGACGCTGGACGAGTACCGCGAGAACATCGAGAAGGACGCCGCCCTCGAGCGCCGCTTCCAGCAGGTGTTCGTGGGGGAGCCGAGCGTTGACGACACGATCGCGATCCTCCGCGGCCTCAAGGAGCGCTACGAGGCGCACCACAAGGTGGCCATCGCCGACTCCGCGCTCGTGGCCGCCGCGACCCTGTCCAACCGGTACATCTCCGGCCGCCAGCTCCCCGACAAGGCCATCGACCTCGTCGACGAGGCCGCGTCCCGGCTGAGGATGGAGATCGACTCGGCGCCCGAGGAGATCGACCAGCTGCGCCGCGCCGTCGACCGCCTCACGATGGAGGAGCTCGCCCTCGAGGGCGAGACCGACGCCGCGAGCGTCGAGCGGCTTGCCGCCCTCCGCGAAGACATGGCGGACAGGAAGGAGGAGCTCTCGGCGCTCAACGCCCGGTGGGAGGCCGAGAAGGCCGGCCTGAATCGGGTGGGCGAGCTCAAGGCGAAGCTGGACGAGCTGCGCTCCCTCGCGGACAAGGCCCAGCGCGAGGGCGATCTCGGCGAAGCCTCCCGCATCCTCTACGGCGAGATCCCCACGCTCGAGCGCGAGCTCGCCGAGGCGAATGAGGTGGCCACCGCCGCTGAGCAGGGCACCGCGGGCAAGTCCACGATGGTCGCCGAGGAAGTCACCGCGGACGACATCGCCGAGGTCATCTCGGCGTGGACCGGCATCCCCGCCGGCCGCATGCTCCAGGGCGAGAGCCAGAAGCTCCTGCACATGGAGGAAGAGCTCGGCAAGCGCCTCATCGGCCAGGCCAAGGCGGTTGCCGCGGTCTCCGACGCCGTGCGGCGGGCCCGGGCCGGCATCAGCGACCCGAACCGGCCCACCGGCTCGTTCCTCTTCCTCGGTCCCACCGGCGTGGGCAAGACCGAGCTCGCCAAGGCCCTCGCGGACTTCCTGTTCGACGACGAGCGCGCCATGGTGCGCATCGACATGTCCGAGTATTCGGAGAAGCACGCCGTGGCCCGGCTTGTCGGTGCCCCTCCGGGATACGTGGGGTACGAGGAGGGCGGCCAGCTGACCGAGGCCGTGCGCCGCAGGCCGTACTCGGTGATCCTGCTCGATGAGGTCGAGAAGGCGCACCCGGAGGTCTTCGACATCCTCCTTCAGGTGCTCGACGACGGCCGTCTCACGGACGGCCAGGGCCGCACCGTGGACTTCCGCAACGTGATCCTCGTGCTGACCTCGAACCTCGGCAGCCAGTTCCTCGTGGACCCCGAGCTGAGCGAGTCCTCGAAGCGCGAGGCCGTCATGAGCGTGGTCAACGCCTCGTTCAAGCCCGAGTTCCTCAACCGGCTCGACGACGTGATCATGTTCGACGCGCTGTCCGTGGACGAGCTGTCGCGGATCGTGGAGCTTCAGGTCGCGTCGCTCCAGTCGCGGCTCACGGAGCGCCGGCTCACCCTCGAGGTGACCGACGCCGCCCGGGCCTGGCTCGCGATGGCCGGCTACGACCCCGCCTACGGCGCGCGGCCGCTGCGGCGGCTCGTGCAGCGCGAGATCGGGGACCGGCTCGCGCGGGAGATCCTCGCCGGGGAGATCGGCGACGGCGACACCGTTCTCGTCGACGTCGCCGACGTGAACGTGGACCTGAAGGACCTGTCCGGTGCCACGAGCGGCCTGAGCGTCACGCGCAAGGTGCCCGCCGTCCAGTAGGCTGCCGCCGCCGAGGTCACCCCGTGTGACCTCGGCGGCGGGTCAGTGGAGGAGCGACGCGGTGAGCGTGTTCCCGTCAGTGGTCACCACATAGCAGTCCATGCGGCGGTCACCGCCCTGCCACCCGTCCTGGCTCGGGTACGCGGAGCGCTGCTTGAGGTGGCTCGTGTCGTCCGGAAGGGTGATGTCGGACGTCTTGCACAGCTGGCTGGCGCGCTGCTCGAGGGCGTCGCGGCCGGGATATGCCTCGTCGGCCGGGGCGTTCTCGACGCCCACGAGCTGCGCCGAGTGGGCCTCGGCGCAGTCGACCTTGTTCCCGGACGTGGCGGCGGCGTCGAAGTCGGCGAAGCAGTCGCCCTTCGCGTATGCGGTCGACTCCACCGCGGCCTTGGGCTTCCCGGCGCCGGCCAGCGCGGCGATGCCCCAGATGATCAGGCCGACGGCCACGACCGCCGCGATCAGGAACAGGGGCCCCCGGCGCCGGCGGCGTCTGCGCTCCTCACGCCGGGTCCCGGGTGTACCGCCCCGGGAGGGGCCGCCGCGCGAGGGGCTCCTCCTGAAGCGGTCGAGCAGGCCCGGCGTGCGCGCGCCAGGGGCTCCCGGCGAGCGTGCAGGCTTCGGCGGGGGCGGCGGAAAGTTCCCGCGGCGAGGGGCACCAGGGACGTTGGGCGTGCTCATGCACTGGGCTCGCTTCCTTGTAGCTCACACGGCCAGTGGACAGCGCCGGAGCGAATACGCATGACGGCGCAATTACATGTAGTCTAGACCTACGACAAATTGATCAGACACTCCGGGGCCTCGCGAGCATGCCCTTCGCGACAACCTCCGGGACCGACGCAAAAGAGGGGGTCACGCCATGGGGCGCGGCCGTCAAAAGGCTAAGGCAACCAAGCAGGCCCGGGACATCAAGTACTACAGCCCGAGCACTGACTATCGAGCTCTCGAGCGCGAACTCGGCTCGCAGGGTGGCCATTCTTCTCACCGGTACACCGATGACTCCGAGCCGGATTACTCGGAGTACGAGGACAAGTACGGGGATCAGTTTGCCGATGATGACGATGACGAGGACTCCCGCCGGATCGGTTGAGCCCTGAACCCGTTCGAGCACCCGGCCGTCGCCGGTGCGCACGCGGCCGCGTTGCGGTCGATCGCGCGCGAGGTGACAGAGACCGCGGAACCGCAGCAGCCCGACGTCGCCCGTGAGGGGATCCTCGGGATGCTGCGCGACGGGGGAGTGCTGGCGCTGACCGGAGCGGGCGTGTCCACTGCGTCGGGGATCCCGGACTATCGCGGCCCGCAGGGCTCGTGGCGCAAGCATCGGCCCATGACGTACCAGGAGTTCCGCCACGACGCGGCGGCCCGCCACCGGTACTGGGCCCGCAGCTACATCGGCTGGCGGCATCTCCATCGTGCCGAGCCGAACCGCGCCCACCGGATCCTCGCCGATCTCGAGGGGCGGGGCTCCGTGGCCGGCGTCGTGACCCAGAACGTGGACGGCCTGCACGCCGCCGCGGGGACGAGGCGACTGGTGGCGCTGCACGGCGACCTCGACAAGGTGGTGTGCCTCAACTGCGGCAACGTCGAGGGGCGCACCAATCTCGACGAGCGTCTCGCCCAGGCCAACCCGGGCTATGCCGAGGCCGTCGCCCACGACCCCGCGACGGTCAACCCGGACGGAGACGTCGAGCTCGATGCGCACTGGGTCGCGCGGTTCATCATGGTGCCGTGCCTCGTGTGCGGGTCCGACATGCTCAAGCCCGATGTCGTGTACTTCGGCGAGAGCGTCCCGCTCGAACGCAAGGAACGGGCGACGGCGATGCTCGCCTCCGCGCGCAGCCTCCTCGTGCTGGGGTCGTCCCTGGCGGTCATGAGCGGCTTCCGGTTCGTTCTGGATGCGGTCCGGGACGGCAAGCCGGTGGGGATCGTCAACCAGGGCCCGTCCCGAGGCGACTCGCGGGCGCAATGGCGCTGGCGCACCGAGGTGGGCGGGGCCCTCGAGGAGCTCTCGGCGCTCCTGTGATCCGCGGGAGGTGACTCCCGGGAGGTGACTCCCGGGAGGTGGCTCCCAGACGGGGTCAGGCGAGGCGCACGCCCACCGTGCTCCACCCGCCCGACGGGTAGCGCGCCCGCTGCGGCGCCTCGCCCGCCGGCTCGATCGCCGCCGTACCACCCAGCAGCTCCTGCATGAGCACGCTCAGCTCGAGCCGGGCGAGCGGGGCGCCCGGGCACGCGTGGATCCCCTCCCCGTAGAGCAGGTTGTCGGCCGGATTGCGGTCGAGCCTGAACTCGTCGGGCTGTTCGAACACGCTCCCGTCCCGATTCGCGGAGGCCCAGAGCACCACGACGCGCTCCCCGGAGGGGACGGTCCTGCCCCCGATCGTGACCTCGCGGGTGGTCCTGCGACGGTTGGCGATCAGTGGCGCGTCGAGGCGGAGGATCTCGTCGCTCGCTCTGGCGAGCAGGGCGCCGTCGTGCCTCCGGGACCGCAGATCAGCCTGCACGTCCGGGTGGGTGGCGAGGAACCGCGCGATGATCCCGACGCTCGCGGCGATCGTGCCGAGTTCGCCGACCGTCCAGTTGCGCACGATCGAGACGATCTCCTCGTCGGAGAGGGTGCGGCCGTGGACCTCCTCGCCGAGCAGCTCGGTGGTCGCGTCCTCGGGTGCCGCGGCCCCGGCCTTCCGCCGCAGCTCGAGCTGCTCGCGGATGTAGCCGTCGAACTCGAGGGCGATGGCGGACATCGCGGCCCGGTCGAGGCTCAGGGTTGCGGCGTGGTTCTTCTTGGTCCATTCGCGCAGCGGGCCGTGGAGCGTGTCCGGCCAGCCCATGAAGGCGCACTGGACCTCATTCGCGAACGGCTCGGCGAGGGCGCCCATGATCTCGACCTCGGCGTCCCGGGGGAGCGCCGCGACGAGGCGGTGCGCGATCCGACGGCACGTGGGCTCGAAGGCGTGCATGCGCCAGGGGGTGTAGTACTTGTCGACGATTGCGCGGTAGGGCCCGTGCTCGGGCGGATCCATGCCGTTGGGGACGGTCAGGTGCGTTGAGACGGCGTTGGAGAACGTGCGGGGGTCGTCGAGGATCGCGCGGTTGTCCGCGTGCCCGAACACGGCCCAGTTGCCCTGGGCCCCGAGCGCCACAGGGCACCGCGCGCGCATCGCGTCGTAGGCGGCAATCTGGTCGGCCTGGACCTCCTCCGAGCGGGGGTCCCAGTCGAAGACGGGCGCCGCGCTGTGGGCCGTCTCCTGAGGCTTCTCAGTCATGGGGTCCACGGTGCCAGACATCCCGTTTCGGGTACATATGACGTGCCGAAAACGGCGTCTCGGGTACGAGGTGTGTACCCGAAACGCCGTTTTCGCGAGGTGATCTGTACCCGAGACGGGGCGAGAAGCGCGAGGTGAGCGAGCGGAGGGAGGCTCGGGTCAGGCGTAGCTGTTGACGAGGCGGACCGCTCCGCCGTCCACGCCCTTGGCGCCCTGCACGTAGTCGGGACCTGCAGCCGCTGCACGAGCAGCAGAACCTGCGAGGTCGTCCGCGCCCACCCGGCCCATGACCCACGAGGGCAGCCCGCGCTCGGCGAGGCGGGCGAGGGCGGCGTCGGCGGCCTCGGGCGCCACGATCGCGACCATGCCCACGCCGAGGTTCAGCGTGCGCTCGAGGTCGGCCTGCGGCACGTTGCCGAGCTGGGCGATGACCTTGAAGATCGCCGGGAGCTCCCACGTCGAGCGGTCTACGGTCGCAAGGAGGCCCTTGGGCAGCACCCGCGCGAGGTTCGCCGCGAGGCCGCCGCCCGTGACGTGCGAGAACCCGCGCAGCGGGAGGCCCGCGCCGGGCTCGCTGCCGGCACCGGCGCCGCCGGCGCCGTTGAGCGCCCGCACCAGGTCGAGGCAGTCGGCGGCGTACACGCGCGTGGGCTCGAGGAGCTCTTCGCCGAGCGTGCGGCCCAGCTCGGATACCTGGCGGTCGAGGGCCCAGCCGGCGTGGTTGATGACCCGGCGCACGAGCGAGTACCCGTTCGAGTGGATCCCCGAGGACGCCATGCCGATCACGACGTCGCCCTCACGCACCCGATCGGGGCCGAGCAGCGCATCGGCCTCGACCACACCGGTGGCCGCGCCCGCGACGTCGTACTCGTTCTCGCCGAGGAGGCCCGGGTGCTCGGCCGTCTCGCCGCCCACGAGCGCCGTGCCCGCCACGGAACAGGCCGCGGCGATGCCGCGCACGATGTCCGCGATCCGCTCGGGCACGACCCTGCCGCACGCAATGTAGTCGGTCATGTACAGCGGCTCGGCGCCGACCACCACGATGTCGTCCACGACCATGCCCACGAGGTCGAACCCGATCGTGTCGTGCACGTCCATGGCCTGCGCGATCGCGACCTTCGTGCCCACGCCATCCGTGGACGTCGCAAGCAGCGGCCGCCTGTAGGTCAGGAGCCGGGAGACGTCGAACAGGCCCGCGAAGCCGCCGACGCCGCCCAGCACCGAGGCGTTGTGCGTCGCCTTGACGGCGTCCTTCATGAGCTCGACGGCGCGGTCCCCGGCCTCGACGTCGACTCCAGCGCCGGCGTAGGTAATCACAGTGTCGGTGGGCGCCGGGGAAGTGCTCCCAGCGGACGTGCCGGCGGGCTGGGGCTGTGCGGGCGTGGCGCTCATACGGTCTCTTTCCTCACGGCGTCGGGCGTCTTGTCTGCCTCGGTCAGCAGGGGTTCGAACTCCGAGTCCGGGCCCGGGTCGCAGCCGGTCGAGCCCGGGTGGCCCCCGTCCTCGGCGTCGGTGACCGGTTCGAGGGGAGCGTCGCCGTCCGGCGACCCGACGGCGTCCGGCAAGCCGGCGCCGTCGTGCGCTCCGCCCTCCGTGCCGTTCCGCCGCTCGAGCAGGTTCTTCCCGAGCTTGTCCGCGCTGGGCAGCTCGATCGGGTACGTGCCCGTGAAGCACGCGGTGCAGAGGCGCTCACGCGGCTGCTGGGTCGCGGCGATCATCCCGTTCTCGGAGATGTACCCGAGGGAATCGGCGCCGATGGCCTGGGAGATCTCCTCGATCGTGGCGCCGTTGGCGATGAGCTCGGCGCGCGAGGCGAAGTCGATGCCGTAGAAGCATGGCCACTTCACGGGCGGCGAGGAGATCTTGACGTGGACCTCGGCCGCGCCCGCCTCGCGCAGCATGCGCACGATCGCGCGCTGGGTGTTGCCGCGCACAATCGAGTCGTCCACGACGACCACGCGCTTGCCGCGGATCACGGACTCGAGCGCGTTGAGCTTGAGCCGGATGCCGAGCTGGCGCAGGGTCTGGGACGGCTGGATGAACGTGCGGCCCACGTAGGCGTTCTTGACGAAGCCGTGCGCGAACGGGATGCCGGACTCCTCCGCGTAGCCCACCGCGGCCGGGGTGCCGGACTCGGGGACGGGGATGACGATGTCCGCGTCGTGGGTGTTCTCGCGGGCCAGCTGGCGGCCCATCTCGACGCGGGACTCGTACACGGAGCGGCCCGCGATGCTCGCGTCCGGGCGGGCCAGATAGACGTACTCGAAGACGCACCCGGCCGGGGTGGGCTTGCCGAAGCGCTGCGAGCGGACGCCGTTCTCGTCGATCGCGATGAACTCGCCCGGCTCGATCTCGCGGATGAAGCTCGCGCCCACGGTCGCCAGCGCGGACTGCTCCGACGCGACCACCCAGCCGCGCTCGAGGCGGCCCAGGCACAGCGGCCGGATCCCGAAGGTGTCCCGCGCGGCGTAGATCGTGTTCTCGTCCATGAAGACGAAGCAGAAGCCGCCGCGGATCTTCGGCAGCAGCTCCATGGCGGTCTCCTCGAGCGTCTGGCCCTTCTGGCCCGCCAGGAGCGCCGTCACGAGCGCCGTGTCCGAGGTGTTTCCCTGCTTCATCTCGCCCGTGAGCTCGCCGCCCGTGAGCTCCTCGATCATGTCGCGGAGCTCGGCGGTGTTGGTGAGGTTGCCGTTGTGGGCGAGGGCCACGGTTCCGGACGCGGTTGCGCCGAGCGTGGGCTGCGCGTTGGCCCAGTGGCTCGCGCCCGTCGTCGAGTAGCGGCAGTGGCCCACCGCGAGGTGCCCCGTGAGCGAGTTCAGGGTCGACTCGTCGAACACCTGCGAGACGAGGCCCATGTCCTTGTACACGCTGATGCGCTCGCCGTCGCTCGTGGCGATGCCCGCGGACTCCTGCCCGCGGTGCTGGAGGGCGTACAGGCCGTAATACGTGAGCTTGGCGACCTCCTCGCCGGGTGCCCACACACCGAAGACGCCACAGGCGTCCTTGGGGCCTTTGTCAAGGGGATCTATATCAAGGGAGAGGAGTCCGTCACCGCGTACCACTGGTCGATTGTCTCACGGAGCCGAGGTGGCACCCGCCTCGGGGTCCTTCGGCGCGCTCGCGGCGGCGGCACCTCCGGCCGTGCCCTCGCCTGTGCCGTCGCCAGAGGCGGTCTCCGCGGACGACGGCGCGTGCTCGCCGTCGTGCGCCGGCGCACCGACGGCCTCGGTCTCCGGGGTCTCCTCGGGCTCGTCGATCTCCTCGACGGTCGCGCGCTCGGTGCGGCGCAGGAGGACGCGGTCCAGGACGAGGGCGACGACGCCGCCCACCAGGACGCCCGCCGCTGCGAACAGGACCAGGAAGTAGCCGAAGACCGAGCCCTGCGTGTAGTCCTTCGGGGCCGGGACCGAGTAGGAGGTCACCGCCGCGACGATGACGCCGAGCAGGCCGCCCGCCACGAGGAACGGGACGTACTTGGGCGCACGGCGGACGGTGATCTGACGCTGGGTGGGCATGGGACAAGCTTACCGGGCGCCCGCGGCCCCGCATGGTGGCGCCAGAGACCCCTCAACAGACGGCCGGAGACCCCTCAACGGGGTGTTGAGGGGTCTCCGGCGGGAGGATGCGGGGTCAGTGGCCGTGGGCGGCGCTGTCTGACTTCCCGGCCTTGGACTTGACGGCGACCTCGTTGCCCTCCTTGTCGAGGATCTTGCCGTTCTCGCAGCGGTCGCCCTCCTCGAGGCACTCGAGCACCTCTTCGGGGATGACGCGGACGGGGGCGGCGCCGAACACCGACGGATCGTGGGGCGTGCCGCGCTTGAACACGTTGAAGACGAGGTTCAGGAGGATCGCCATGATGGCCGCGGAGCTGATGCCCGAGTCGAAGATGACCTGGAACCAGGTCGGGAACGCGTGGTAGAAGTCCTTGTTGATCACCGGGACGAGGCCGAACGCGATGGACGTCGCGACGATGATCAGGTTCATGTTGTCCTTGTACTCGACCTTGGCCAGGGTCCGGATGCCGGACGCCGCGACCGTGCCGAACAGGACGATCCCGGCGCCGCCGAGCACGGGGGCGGGGACGGCGGCCACGACGCGGCCCAGGATCGGCAGGAGCCCCAGCAGGGTCAGGACTCCGCCGCCGGCGGCCACCGCGTACCGGGACTTGATGCCCGTGACGGCGACGAGGCCGACGTTCTGGGCGAACGCGCTCTGGGTGAACGTGTTGAACACGGGGGCGACGGCCGAGGAGAGCATGTCGGCGCGCAGGCCGTTGGCGATGCGCTTCGAGTCCACCGTGGTGCCGGCGATCTCGCTGACCGCGAGGATGTCTGCCGTGGTCTCCGTGAGGATCACGAGGATGACGATGACCATCGAGATGATCGCGGCCGGCTCGAACGTCGGCAGGCCGAACGCGAACGGACGCGGCAGCTCGAAGACGGCGCCGGTCCCGACCTTGGAGAAGTCCGCCATGCCGAAGGCAGCGCACGATCGTGCCGATGACGATCGCGAGCAGGATGGACAGGCGCGAGATGACCGCGTTGCCGAGCTTGCTCAGGAGCATGATGACCACGAGGGTCAGGGCCGCGAGGCCGATGTTCGCGGGCGAGCCGTAGTCCGGTGCCTTGGCGTTGTTCCCCAGCGCCCAGTTGGCGGCGACCGGGACCAGCGAGAGGCCGATGGTCGTGATCACGACTCCCGTGACGACCGGCGGGAAGAAGTGGATGATCTTCGCGAAGAACGGCGCGATGATCAGGCCGATGAGCGAGGCTGCGATGACGGCGCCGAACACCGCCTGGATGCCTCCGCCGCCGCTCACGATCGCGAGCATCGTCGCGACCGAGGCGAACGAGGTGCCCTGCACGAGCGGCAGCTGCGAGCCGAACCACTTCACGCCGAGCGTCTGCAGCAGGGTTGCGAGGCCGCCGACGAACAGGCACGAGGTGATGAGCAGTGCGATGTCCTGGCCGCCGAGGCCGGCCGCCGAGCCGATGATCAGCGGCGGGGCGATGATGCCGCCGTACATCGTCAGCACGTGCTGGAACCCGTACGCGAACGCGGTCCCAACCGGGAGCTTCTGGTCTTCGGGGCGTGCCGCCTGGGCCTGGGCCTCGGGTGCGGGCGCGGACTTTCGGGACATAGCGGACCTCCTTGTCAGCTGTGATATTCCGAGTGCGCAACTTGGGGAAGGGGTTGGGTGCCGCGGGCGGCCGGCCCCAGGGAGGGCAGGGCCGCCCGCGGCGGTCAGGTGGCCCCGGAACCGGGGCGATCTCGCCCGAAGGGGGCGAGCGGAAGGAGGACGACGGCGGCCGGAGTTCACCGCCGTCGTGCGCGCCTTCCGTGGGGGTGCAGCGAGCGTGCTGGAGCCGTCAGGCTCGGCACAGCGGTCAGCAGAAGCCGGTGATGCCGTCCCACGCGTTGTTGTCGCCCGAGATGGACTCGCGCTGGAAGTTCGCCTCGATGAGGCCGTACGGGCGGTCGGCCGCGTAGAAGACCTCGTTCGGGTTGTCGAGGCCGAACGGCGTCAGGTCCACGAGGAAGTGGTGCTTGTTCGGCGTGGAGAAGCGCAGCTCCTCGATCTCCGGGTGGGCGTCCAGGACCTTCTGCGCCATCTGGAACAGGGTCTGCTGGAGCGCGTACGAATAGCCCTCGGTGAAGCCCTCGAGGAGGAGCGCCTTGACGTCGTCGTACGACTTGTTGAAGTCGACGCCGCCGTTCGCGATCGCCTC
This sequence comes from Sinomonas cyclohexanicum, assembly GCF_020886775.1. Classification (GTDB taxonomy): domain Bacteria; phylum Actinomycetota; class Actinomycetes; order Actinomycetales; family Micrococcaceae; genus Sinomonas; species Sinomonas cyclohexanicum. The sequence goes on along the minus strand of NZ_AP024525.1, from coordinate 3,550,376 downwards.
GGGGCTGTAGCGCCAGCGGGCCGAGACGTCCGTCGCGAGGATGCGGTCCGTGGTCTCCTCGAGCGTCGTGAAGCGGTCCTTCGGGTAGCCCACGAAGCCCGACTGGGTCGACTTGAGGACCGTGAGGTCGTTGAGGCCCGAGATGACCTGAATGGCGTCGCCGTCCTTCACGACCACCGCGTTGCGGACCTCCTGTCCCTTGCGGACGAAGGAGTGGTCGTGGCCCGCGGCCTTGCCCTCCCCCGGGGCGGTGCTGGTCTGGATCCGCTCCCACGCGTACTGCTCGGCCTCCCAGCGGCCACCCGTGACCCACGCGAACTCGGAGGTGAAGTGGTTCGCGAGCCGGATGAGGAACTGCTCGGGCGAGCCGACGCCGTCGCGGGCGAACCCGAAGACGGTGTTCTTCTGGGTGTCCGTCGGGACCACATGGGCGTTGTCGCCCTCGAAGTGGGCCGCGTCGAAGTCGCCGCGGAGCTGCGACGTGACGCTCAGGTCCTCGATCTCGTGGCGGTCCGTGTCGCGGGTGATCTTGACGACGCGGACCTCGGCCTTGCCGTACTGGTTCTTGCCCAGGACGATCTTGTTGTTCTCGTTGCTGTTGTTCTGCGCCATGGTCGCTTAGCTCCCTCGATAAGTAGAAAAGGCGAAAGGACTCAGCAGAAGCGGCACGTGGTAGTGCGCCTCGGCCGCGTTGACCGTGAAGGTCAGCGAAACCTCTGGGAAGAAGGTGTCCTGTCCGATGCTGGCGAAGTACGGTCCCGTGGCGAACTGGAGGCGGTAGCTGCCGCTTTCCAGCCGCTCGGGGCCGAGGTCTTTCACCCGCCCGTCCGCATCGGTGATGCCCGTGCCAATCCGGGACCATGCGTCGCCGTCGCGGGCGTAGAGTTCGACGGCGACACCTGCAGCCGGCTTCCCGGCGGCGGTATCCAGAATGTGGGTGGTCACATGTGAGACGCTCATGCGCTCAGGCTCCTCTCGAAGCGGTGCTCTGGCCCTGCGGGCTCGGCGCGAGGCTCTGCCCGAGCAGGCCCTCGAGGCGGAGCAGGGCGATCTCCCGCAGCTGCCCGGCCACGATCGGCTCCTCCTGCTCGGGCGTGTGGCCCAGGCGTTCCCGGAGGGCCCGGAGCATGTCCTCGGCGCTGCGGCCCGCCGCCCGGATCAGGAAGACCCGGCCGAACTTCTCCTCGTAGGCCCGGTTGCCGGCTGCCAGGGCCGCCGCGGTCGCGTGGTCCTCGTGGTCCACACCCGCCTGCTCGCTCCTGGACATCCCGGCCTCGGTGCTCGTACCGGCCGCCTTCTCGCCGATGCGTGGGTGGTGGGACAGCGCGCCCTCAAGCTCCGCGGGGGTGAAGGGATCGGCCGCGCCGTGCGCTGCATCCAGGAGGGCCTCCACGCTCGCGAACGGGCGGGCTGCAGTGATCTCCTCGACCCAGCGGTCGACGTCGAGGCACGGCTTCAGGAGCTCTCGTGCCTTCTCGGCGGGGGCGGCGTTGAACTGTTCAAGCAGCATGCTTGTCTGGTCCTCAACTGCTCAATGCTGGCATCCACGGTGACGGCTATACGGAACATCGGTGTCCAGATCGCCTGGGTTCCGTATCGTGGAACTGTTATTTCAGCATGTGCAATTAGTCTGCACTATCTGCCCTGTGACTGTCAACACATCTCAGTGATCTGGGATACAGAATAATTGAGGTCCCGTTCTGGGGGCGCGGCCGGTTTCGCCGATTTCTCCCCAGACCGCATGACGGCTGTGGTGGGCGGGAGGGGCGACCTGGTCGACTGGGTGAACTCGGGAACGACCGGGCCCCGGACCAGTGAGTACTGGTCCGGGGCCCGGTTTCGGCTTCGTTCAGCCGTGGCGCAGTTCTGCTGTGGTGCTGGCTCAGAGGCCGAGCTTGGTCCTGAGCGCGGCGACGTGTCCGTCGGCCTGGACGCCGTAGTCGATCGACTCGATCTCGCCCGAGGGGGACACGACGGCGGTGGAGCGGAGGATGCCCTCGCGCACCTCGCCCTGCACGATCTTCTCGCCCCACGCTCCCCAGGCCTTGGCGACGGCCGCGCCGTCGTCCGCGAGGAGCGGGAAGGTGAGGGAGAAGTCATCGGCGAAGGCCTTGATGTCCTCGACCGGATCCGGCGAGATCCCGATGACGCTCACGCCGGCTGCATTCAGTGCGTCGAGGCTGTCCCGGAAGTCGCAGGCCTCGGTGGTGCAGCCCGGTGTAGCCGCCTTGGGGTAGAAGTACACGACCACCCGGCGGCCGCGGAAGTCGTCGAGCGAGACGGCCTTCCCGGACGCGTCCGGGAGCGAGAACGTGGGGGCCTGCTGCCCAGCGGAGAGCTTCGTCAGTGCTGTCATAGGGTTCCTCCTAGGGGGTTGGCTTCACGCAGTGCCGCGGCGGATCAGCTGGCCCTTCGGCTCGTTGAAGTCCACCTCGGTGCCGCGCACGAAGGTCCTGCGCACCACGCCCGAGAGCGGCTTGCCCTGATACGGCGTGATGTGGTTCTTGTGGTAGAGCCTGTCCGCGTCCACGATAAACGCCTCGTCGGCGGCGAAGATCGCCAGGTCCGCGTCGAAGCCCGGCGCGAGGGTGCCCTTGCGCTGCAGGCGGGCGAGCTCGGCCGGCTTGCGTCCCATCCACTCGACGACCTTCTCGAGCGGGATCCCGCGCTGGCGCGCCTCGGTCCAGATGATCGACAGGCCCAGCTGCAGCGACGAGATGCCGCCCCACGCGACCGCGAAGTCGCCGTTCTCAAGGTCCTTGAGGTCAATCGTGCTGGGGGAGTGGTCCGAGACGATGCAGTCGATGACCCCGTCCTCGAGGCCCTTCCAGAGCAGCTCCCGGTTCGAGGCCTCGCGGATCGGCGGGCAGCACTTGTACGACGTGGCCCCGTTCGGGATCTCCTCGGCCAGGAGCGTGAGGTAGTGCGGACACGTCTCGACGGTGAGCTTGACGCCGTCCCGCTTCGCCGTCGCGATCATCGCGAGGGCGTCCGAGGACGACAGGTGCAGGATGTGCGCCCGGGCACCGGTCCAGCGGGCCCGCTCGATGACCTCGGCGATCGCGATGTTCTCGGCGCCGCGGGGGCGGGAGTGCAGGAAGCCCTCGTACTCGTCGCCCTCGGGGCTCGGCGCCCGGTCGATCGCGCGGGAGTCTTCGGCGTGGACGATCATGAGGCCGTCGAAGCTGGCCAGCTCCGCCATGTCCTTCTCGAGCTCGTCAGGGTCGAGCGGCGGGAACTCGTCGACGCCCGAGTGCAGCAGGAAGCACTTGAAGCCGAAGACGCCCTCGTCGTGGAGCGCCCGCAGGTCGCCGGTGTTGCCCGGGATCGCGCCGCCCCAGAAGCCGACGTCCACGAACGCCTGGGTGCGGGCGGAGTCGCGCTTGACGTCGAGCGCGTCGACGTTCACGGTCGGCGGGATCGAGTTGAGCGGCATGTCGATGATGGTCGTGACGCCGCCGGCCGCCGCGGCCTTCGTGGCGGACGCGAAGCCCTCCCACTCGGTGCGGCCGGGCTCGTTGACGTGCACGTGGGAGTCGACGAGGCCGGGGATGAGCGTCTCGTCATCGGCCAGCTCGATCGTCTCCTTGCCCACGAGGGCGTTGCCGAGCGGCTCGAGCGCGACGATGCGCCCATCCACGATGCCCACTTCGCGGGCCACGATGCCCGCAGTCGTGAGGACCCTCTGGCCTCGGATCACCAGGTCGTATTCGGTAGTCACCGCACGGACTCCTTCCTGCTGTTGCTGTCAACGATTGTCGCGGCCAGATCTCTCCCGACCTGCCGCAGGAGGCTCGCGGCCTCCCGGATGCACGTGTCCACGTCCGGCTCGAGATCCGTGAGGGCGTGGACGGACCGGAACCCCGCCGCGGCGCGTGACGCGGGGTCCAGCTGGCTGCGCCCGCACACCGCGACTGCGGGGATCCCGAGCGCCGCGGCCTCCGCCGCGACGCCCACGGGAGCCTTCCCCGACAGGGACTGCGCGTCGAGGCTGCCCTCGCCCGTCACCACGAGTTCGGCCCCGGCGAGCTTCTCGCGCAGGCGCGTGAACTCGACGACGACGTCGATCCCGCGCCTGCGCCTCGCGCCGAGGGCGAGCGCCGCATAGCCGACGCCGCCCGCCGCGCCCGCCCCGGGAAGGTCCTTCGCTGCCGCGGCCCAGGGGCCCATCTCCGCGCCGAGGACGGCGGCGAACCGCGCCAGGGCGGCGTCGAGCTCCGTGACGTCCGACGGCGATGCCCCCTTCTGCGGGCCGAACACGGCTGCCGCTCCGCGTACCCCGAGGAGGGGATTGTCGACGTCGGCGGCCAGCGTCAGCTGGAAGGAGCCGCTTGCGTGGTCGAGGCGGGTGTCGAGGCCGGACAGGTCCGCCGAGGCGATCCGCGCGAGGGCCGCGCCGCCGAGCGGGAGGTCGCGGCCGGCGTCGTCCGTGAACCGCGCACCCAGGCCCGCGAGCATCCCCGCACCGCCGTCGGTGCAGGCGCTGCCGCCCACGCCGAGGACGATCTCACGGCAGCCCGCGTCGAGTGCCGCGCGGATGAGCTGGCCCGTGCCGAGGCTCGTGGCCCCGCGGGCGTCGAGGGTGCCGCCGGGGAGCACGTCGAGGCCCGAGGCGGCCGCCATCTCGATGACCGCGGTCCGGTTGCCGTCCGCGTCGGCCGAGACCGCGAACTCGGCGGTGAGCCTCTGGCCCGTGGGACCGGCCACGGCCGCCCGGCGCGGGGAGAACCCCGCGCCGAGGGCCGCGCTCACGGTGCCCTCGCCGCCGTCGGCCACGGGGACCTGGACGAGCTCTGCCTCGGGGAGCACCTCGCGGATGCCCGCGGCGAGCGCCTCGGCCACCTCGGCGGCGGTGAGCGAGCCCTTGAACTTGTCGGGGGCGAGGACGATCTTCATGGTGCTAGTCCAGCAGCGCCACGATGGCGGTCGGCGCGTCCTCGTGGCGCTCGGCGAGCTCCTCGAACTCCGTCACGTTGTCCAGCTCCGTGCCCATCGCGATGTTGGTCACGCGCTCGAGGATGCACTCCACCACCACGGGGACCCTGTACTCCGCCATGAGGGCGCGCGCCTTCTCGAAGGCCGGAGCGAGGTCGTCCGGGTGCTCCACGCGGATGGCCTTGCAGCCGAGGCCCTCGGCCACCTTGACGTGGTCCACGCCGTAGCCGGCGGCCGTGCCCGTCTCGGAGGTCGCGTTGATGTTCTCGAACGCGAGGGAGACCTCGAAGTCCATCTCGAAGCCCCGCTGCGACTGGCGGATGAGCCCCAGGTAGGAGTTGTTCACCACCACGTGGATGTACGGCAGCTGGTGCTGCGCGCCCACCGCGAGCTCCTCGATCATGAACTGGAAGTCGTAGTCGCCCGAGAGTGCCACCACCGGCTCGCCGGGCTTGCCGCGCACCACCCCGAGGGCGGCCGGCCCGGTCCAGCCCAGCGGGCCGGCCTGGCCCGCGTTGATCCACTTCCGCGGCCCGAACACGTGCAGCAGCTGGGCGCCGGCGATCTGGGACAGGCCGATGGTGGTCACGTACGTGGTCTCGGGTCCGAACGCCTTGTTCATCTCCTCGTAGACGCGGAACGGCTTCATGGGCACCTTGTCGTAGTGCGTCTTGCGCTGCATGCGGCCGCGCTTGTCCTGCGCCGAGGCTGCCCACGCCGTGTAGTCGGGGAGGGTCCCGGCGGCCTTGCGCTCGCGGGCCACCTCGAGGATCGCCTCCAGGAAGGCGCCCGCGTCCGAGACGATGCCGAAATCGGGGGAGAACACGCGGCCGATCTGGGTCGGCTCCACGTCCACGTGCACGAACGTCCGGCCCGCGGTGTACTTGTCCACCGAGCCGGTGTGGCGGTTGGCCCAGCGGTTGCCGATGCCGATCACGAAGTCGGACTCGAGGAACGTCGCGTTGCCGTACTTGTGGGCGGTCTGCAGGCCCACCATGCCGGCCATGAGGCGGTGGTCGTCCGGCATGATGCCCCAGCCCATGAGGGTCGGAACCACGGGCACGCTGAGGATCTCGGCCAGCTCGACGAGCTGCGGGGCTGCGTCGGCGTTGATGATGCCTCCGCCGGCCACGATGAGGGGCCTCTCCGCCGCGGTGAGCATGTCGAGGGCCTTCTCGGCCTGCTTGCGCGTGGCGCGCGGCTTCTCGACGGGGAGCGGCTCGTACGCGTCGATGTCGAACTCGAGGGCCATCTGCACATCGAACGGCAGGTCCAGGAGCACGGGGCCCGGGCGGCCGGTGCGCATGAGCTGGAACGCCTTCTGCACGGCGCCGGGCACCTGGCCGGGCTCGAGGACGGTCATGGCCATCTTGGTCAGCGGCTTGGCGATGGACTCGATGTCCACGGCCTGGAAGTCCTCCTTGTGCAGCTTCGCCACGGGCGCCTGGCCCGTGAAGCACAGCATCGGGATGGAATCCGCCTGCGCGGCGTAGAGGCCCGTGATCATGTCCGTGCCCGCGGGGCCGGACGTGCCCAGGCACACGCCGATGTTGCCCGCCTTGGCGCGGGAGTAGCCGTCCGCCATGTGCGAGGCGCCCTCCACGTGACGGGCGAGCGTGTGGCGGATGCCGCCGTGGGCCTTCATGGCCGAGTACAGGGGGTTGATCGCGGCGCCCGGGAGGCCGAACGTCTCGGTGGCCCCCTCCTTCTCGAGGATGGCCACGATCGCGTCGACAGTGCGCATCTTTGCCATTGCCGTTGCTCCTAACTGGAAAGTCTTGATGAGTCTGGGGAATCGGGTGGAATGGGGCGCCGGCCCCGGGGTTGCGCGCCCGGGGCCGGCGGTCTGTGGGGCACCGCCTGCGCGAGGTGCCGCGCGGAGCGTGCGGTGCCGTGCGCACGACGGCGAGTGGCCGCCGTCGTGCGTCAGTCGGTGAGTGTCGCGGGGCTGCTTGCCGTCAGCGCCGGTCTTTGCCGGAGAGCTCGGCGGTGAGCTTGAAGAGGCCGGAGTGGTCGAGGCCGCCGTCGCCGCGGGCGACGAGGGCGGTGACCAGCTGCGCGACGGCCGCGCCGAGCGGGACGACCACGCCGGCCTCGCGGGCGGCCGAGGTGACGATGCCGAGGTCCTTGTTGTGCAGGGCCAGGCGGAAGCCGGGGTCGAAGTTGCGGTCCAGCATCTTCTGGCCCTTCTGGTCCAGGACCTTCGAGCCGGCGAGGCCGCCGCCGAGGACCTTGAGCGCGGCGTCCGTGTCGACGCCGTACGCCTCGAGGAAGACGATCGCCTCGGAGAGCGCCTGGATGTTGACGGCGACGATCAGCTGGTTCGCGGCCTTGACGGTCTGGCCGGAGCCGGAGGGGCCCACGTGGACGATGGTCTTGCCGACCGCCTCGAGGACGGGCAGTGCGGCGTCGAAGTCCGCCTTGTCTCCGCCAACCATGATGGACAGGACGGCGTCGATGGCGCCCTGCTCGCCTCCGGAGACCGGAGCGTCGAGGGGGCGGAGGCCGGCCTCGCGGGCATCGGCGGAGAGCCGCGCGGCCACGTCGGGACGGATCGAGGAGGCGTCGATCCACAAGGCGCCCTTCGGCGCGTTCGCGAACACGCCGTCGCCGCCGGAGACGACGCCCTCGACGTCGGGGGAGTCCGGCACCATCGTGATGATGACCTCGGCGTCCTTGACCGCCTCCGCGATGCTCCCCGCGCCCTGGCCGCCCTCGGCGACGAGCTTGGTGACCTTGTCCTCGCTGCGGTTGTAGCCGGTGACCGTGTGGCCGGCCTTGACGAGGTTGACGGCCATGGGGAGGCCCATGATGCCGAGGCCGATGACGGCGATGTTGGTCTTGGCGGGATTGCTCATCTTCTGCTCCTGGAAGTCTTGGGTGTGGGTGGTCGTGCCAGCGGCTCAGGCGACGGGGCTCAAGCGACGGGGCTCAAGCGACGGGGCGGATGGCCCACGTGAATGCCTCGGCCTGCGGCGCCTTGTACTCGAGGCCGATGTAGCCGGCGTAGCCGAGCTCGCGGGAGCGGGTGATCCACTCGCCAAGCGGGAGCTCGCCGGTGCCGGGGGCGCCGCGGCCGGGGTTGTCCGCGATCTGGATGTGGCCGAAGTCCTTGGCGTGCTCCTCGATGACGGCGGCGACGTCGTCGCCGTTGACCGCGAGGTGGTAGAAGTCGGCCAGGAGCTTGACGTTGTCGACGCCCGCCTCACGGGTCTTCGCGATGACCGCGAGGGCGTCCGCCGCCGTCTTGAGCGGGTAGGCCGGGGTGCCGGAGACGGGCTCGAGGAGCACGGTGCCGCCGATCTTCGCGACGCCCTGGGCGGCGGCGACGAGGTGCGCGACGCCGAGCTCGTCCTGCGCCTCGGAGGACGCGCCGTCGAGCCGGTTGCCGTACAGCGCGTTGAACGCCTTGGTGCCGGTGCGCTCGGCGATGGCCACGACCACGTCGATGTTGTCGAGGAACTCGCGCTCGCGGCCGGTCCACGAGACGAGCCCGCGGTCACCGGCCGGCATGTCGCCCGCGAAGAAGTTCAGGCCGGACAGCCGCACGCCGGCGTCGTCCAGGGCCGCGATGAACGCGTCGACGTCCTTGTCAGCGGGGACGGCCTCGGCGAACGGCCACCAGAACTCGACCGCGTCGAAGCCCGCCGCCTTCGCCGCCGCCGGGCGCTCGAGGAGGGGCAGCTCGGTCAGGAGGATGGAGCAGTTCACCGTGTACGTCATCGTCGGGGCCTTTCTTGTCCGTCAGGTCTTTAGAATTGATTTCCATATTGCGGAAGGAAACTTTCTCTGTATGAAAGTGTAGATCGACGATGTGACTGGGGTCAACCTCTTGGATACCAAATCGCCCGGTTCTTTGGTCACTGGTTCATGAGGGCCCGGCCGGGGAATGATGGAGGCATGGCCACGTACAGAGCACTGGAGCACGCCTCGAGCAAGGATCCCCATGACTGGGGCCGCGCGATGGCCGTTGCCCTCACGCGTCTCCTCGAAGAGGCGCGGACCGACCGAAGCTTTCTCGAGCACAAGCACCTGATCGGGCAGGACATCATCATGCGGATCGAGGCCGAGGACGAGGGCGCCTGCGTCCACCTCAGCTGGCACCCGCAGAACCAGGCCGACGCCCCGCCGGACGAAGACGAGGTCCCGGCGGCCGGAGGCGCCCTTCCGGACGGCGAGGAGGAGACTCCCGAGGAAGCCATCGAAGGCTCGGGCCGAGGAGGCTGACGGCCCGCACTGCCCGCCTGACCCGCGGGGGGCTTCCCTCCGGAACCCGGGTCCCCGCTCAATGATGAGGGGTCATGTCCCCGATGAGGGGTCACATCTCTAGAGAGGCCACTCTCCTTTATAGAGATGTGACCCCTCATCGGGGATGTGACCCCTCATCGGGGGGTGGTGACCGGAACCGTCAGGGGCGGACGGCGCGCCATGCGCCCGCCGCAGCCCTGAGTAGCACGCCCGTCGCGGCGAACACGCCGGCCGTCCCGAGCCCTGCCGCGAGGAGCCCCACCGCGGGCGGGATGAGCGCCTGGCCGAGCCGGTTCGCCGTGATGCGGGCCGCGAGCCGAGTGCCGGCGGTGCCGGGCGGCGCGGCGAGCGACACCACGGTCATGGTGAGCGGCTGCACGATCCCCAGCGCGTACCCCGCCACGACAAGCACCGCCGCGAGCGCCCACTCGGGCATCGGCGCCGCAATCGCCAGCACGGCCGCCGCGCCCGCCGCGGTGCCCCACAGGATGAGCCACGGCCGCCCGAACCCCGTCACGAGCCGGCCCATCGCCAACCGCGAGGCCATCGTCGCGACCCCCCGCGCCGTCAGGAGCGCGCCCACGGCCGCGGCCGGCACTCCCCGCTCCACCCCGAGGGCGGGCAGGTACACCTGGATCAGGTCGATCGCGCACAGGACCATCATCGAGACGCCGATCGACGCCACGAGCGGGCGGCGCGAGGCCGGGTCCGCCGCGAGGCTCGCGCGCATCCCCAGCCGCGAGGGGCCCGGGGCACGCACGACGGCGCCGCTCGCCGCGTGCGGGCCCGTCGCCGGCGTCGTTGCGCCCCGGCGCAGCGCGAGGGGCAGCGTCACGGCGAGCATGCCGGCGGCGGCCGCGAGGTACCAGCCGAAGAGTGGGCCCGTGTGGGGCAGGACGGATCCGCCGCCGACCACGGCGAGCAGCGACGGCGCAATCGCCTGTCCTGCCGAGCCCGTGAAGGTGTAGAGGCCGAACAGCGAGTCGAGGCTCCGGCGCTGTGCGCCGTCGGCGAGCGACCCGGCGATGCGGGCCTGTTCGCCCAGGAGGCTGACCAGGTGCCCGAGCCCGAGCGCCACATTCCAGCCCAGCAGCCACCACACGTCCGGCGTCGCGGCCAAGAGCCCCACGCCGGAGGCCACCATGAGCACCGCCCCGGCGAGCAGCAGCGCGCGGCCGTGGCCGGCGTCGTTCATCCTGCCCACCCACACCGCCGCGGCGAGCGGCAGGAGCGAGAAGCTTGCCACGATGAGCCCGAGCAGCGCGGCGTCCACGCCGAGCTCGAGGGCCCGGTAGGACGCCGTCGGGCGCACGATGTACACGGCGAGCTGGAGGAAGAAGGCGTGCGCGAGGACGGCCCACGGGTAGCTGCTGCGTTTGGTCATGTCGATGCCACGTTACCGGTGGCGGGCCCTTCGCTTGTCCGTGGCCTTGAACCGCGCCGCGCCGCATGGCACCGTGGGCGGATGGCCACTGAGGAGGACGTCCGCGAGCTCTGCCTCGCCCTGCCGGGCGTGACCGAGCGGCCCAGCTGGAACCAGCCGGCGTGGTTCGGCAGGACGCTGTTCGCCCGGATCTGGGAGCCGGGCGTCGTGACGCTCAAGACGGGGGAGCGCGAGGCGCTGCACGCCACGGACCCTGAGACGTTCTACTGGGAGATCCCGCATCATCTGGGCTCGCCGGAGCTCGTGCTCGTCCGCCTCGCGCGGATCTCGCGCGAGGAGCTCGCGGAGGTGGTCGAGGAGTCGTACCGGATCGCGGGCGGAGCGGGCTGAGGGCGACCCCGGGCCGCGGGGAGATGCCCCCTCGACGCAGGCAAGGCCCGCCCGGGATCTCGGGCGGGCCTTCCCTGTGGTGGTTCCGACGGCGCGGGGCGGCTCAGTGCCAGGCCAGCCCCGCGCCGTCGTGCTGTGTGGCCGCCACACGCGGCAGGGCGCCGCGGGTGGGGCGGCGCACGACGCCGAGCGGGCGCCGTCGTGCGCTAGGGTCACCGGCGCGTCAGCCCGGCAGCGGGGCGCCCGTGAGGCGCACCTGGCGGTTGACGTCCTTGTACAGGAGGTACCGGAACGGGCCAGGGCCGCCCGCGTAGCAGGCCTGCGGGCAGAACGCGCGCAGCCACATGAAGTCGCCGGCCTCGACCTCGACCCAGTCGTTGTTGAGCAGGTACATGGCCTTGCCCTCAAGCACGTACAGGCCGTGCTCCATGACGTGGGTCTCCGGGAACGGGATGACGCCGCCGGGCTGGAACGTCACGATGTTCACGTGCATGTCATGCGCGAGGTCGTTCGGGTCGGCGAAGCGGGTGGTCTTCCACACGCCGTTGACGTCCGGCATCTCGCCCGGCTCCACCTCGGAGTCCGAGGTCACGAAGCTCTTGGCCTCGTAGCCCTCGAGCCGCTCGTAGGCCTTGCGGATCCAGTGGAACGAGGCGATGTCATCCGAGACGTTCTCGAGGCCCCACTCGTCGCCGGCCGCGAGGTAGGCATAGCCGCCTTCCTCGAGCGCGTGCACCTCGCCGTTGAGCGTGAGGTTCACCTTGCCCTTGACCACGAACACGACGCCCTCGACGCCGGCCTCGAACTCCGCCTTCGGGGCCCCGCCGCCCGGTCCGATCTCCACGATGAGCTGGGAGAACGTCGTGGCGAACCCCGAGATCGGGCGCGCGATGATCCACGCCCGGGTGTTCGAGAAGCCCGGCAGGTTGGACGTGACGATGTCCGTGAGGACGCCCTTCGGGATGACCGTGTACGCCTCGGTGACGATGGCGCGCTCGGTGGTCAGGTGCGTCTGGGGCGGCAGGCCGCCTTCGGGGTAGTAGTACTTGCCCATGAGGGCCTCCTTCTAGTTCGTCGCGGCGGCCAGCCGCGGATGCGCGAGGTGTGTGAGCTCGAGCTCTGTGAGTCCGGCCGAGGCGAGCACCTCGTCCGCGCCGACCGCGCCGCACTGCAGCCCGCGGAGCACGAAGGCCGCGAGCGCGCGGGCCGTGGCCGGCTCGTCCAGGACGGCGCCGACGGTCTGGTTCACGTAGTTCCTCAGGCGCGTGGTCGCGGCCTCGAGGCCCTCGCGGTAGAACGCATACGTGGCGATGTACCTGGTGGGCAGCTGGTGCGCGTGGAGGTCCCAGCCCTGGTAGTAGCCCCGCTCGAGCGAGCGGCGCACGAGCCGGGCGTGCAGCGCCCACGCGGCCTCGCGCTGGGCGGCGTCGCCGAGCGGGAGCACGTTCGTGGAGCCGTCGGAGAGGCGGATGCCCGTCCCCGCCACGGCCAGCTGCATGACCTCCTTGGCGAAGTCCGCCACAGGGTGCTCCATCGACTGGTAGGCGGCGGCGATCTGCAGGGACGCGGAGTAGTCATAGGTGCCGTAATGCAGGGCGGTGATGCGGCCGTCCGCGATGTGCGGGAGCTGCGCGACCGGGTGGGTGCCGTCCGGGCCGATGATGAGCTGCGGCGTCTCGACCTGGACCTCGAACCCGAGCCGGCCCGGGTCCAGCCCGAGAGCGGACTCGAGGCGCTCGACGGCGAAGACCATCGCCTTGACCTGGTCCACCGTGGTCACCTTGGGCAGCGTGAGGACGAGGCCTACCTGGGCGCCGCCGAGGCCCGCGAGCCCGCCGTTCTGCGCGAGGCGTGCGATGAACAGCTCGAGCGTGCGCAGGCCGCGGCGGCGAGTGGGCTCCTCGAAGCACTTGAAGCGGATGCCGACGAACGGCGTCGTGCTTCCGGCACCGAGTGCGGCGGCGACCGAATCCGCCGCCCGGATGGCCCCGCCGTCCTCGACGGCGTCCGGGTCGCCGCCAGCCTTGGCGGCCTTGCCCGGCGCGAGGTAGCCGTCTTCGAAGTCGATGCGGAGGTCCTCGATCGGCTCGGAGGTCAGCTTCGCCTGGACGCGCGGCGCGACCTCGGCCGCGAGGGCGGGTGCGAGCCCCACGCGCCGGGCCAGGGCCTCGAGCCCGCCGGCCTCGTCCGCGGCGGCCAGAGCCGCGGCGCCCCACTCCGCAGCGAGCTGCGGGGTGAAGCGGTCCGCGGGCACGTACACCGTGTGGACGGGCTGGCGGGTCCCCGAGTCGCCGGGGTAGTCCTCGGCGAGGAGCCGGTCGGTGGCGGCGAGGCTGGCGTCGATGCGGGCGAGGTCGGCGTCGTCGAGCACGCGGGCCGGCAGGCCCTGGTCCACGTGGGGCTCGCTCATTCAGCCCACCAGCTCGTAGGCGGGCGTGGTGAGGAAGTCCGTGAAGTCCTCGGAGAGCACGATGTCCGCGATGAGGCGGCTTGCCGGCTCGTAGAACTTCGCGAACATCTGCGGATCCACCTCGGCGCGCAGGCGGTCGGTCTCCTCGCCGAGGATCTGCTCGACGAGCTCCCGGGTCACCGTGTTGCCCGTGTCCGTGAGGACCACCTTGTTGTGGATCTGCTGCCACACCTGGGAGCGCGAGATCTCGGCGGTCGCGGCATCCTCCATGAGGTTGTGGATGGCGACGGCGCCGTTGCCCGAGAGCCACACGGCCGTGTAGGCGACGGCGACGTACAGGTTCAGGTGCAGGCCGGCCTCGGTGGCCTCGCCCGCGGTCGCGGAGACGTTGAGCAGGTCGGCCGCGGTCACGTTGACCTCGGGGCGCTGGCGGTCCACCTGGTTCGGCTTGTCGCCGAGGAACTGGTCGAACACCTCGCGGCACGTCGGGACGAGGTCCGGGTGCGCGACCCACGAGCCGTCGAAGCCGTCCGTGGCCTCGCGGGTCTTGTCCGCGCGGACCTTCTCGATCGCCGCCGCGGTGATCTCGGGCTCCTTGCGGTTCGGGATGAACGCGGCCATGCCGCCCATGGCGAATGCGCCGCGCTTGTGGCACGTCTGCACGAGGAGCTCGGTGTACGCCCGCATGAACGGGGCCGTCATGACCACCGAGGCGCGGTCCGGCAGGGTGAACTTCTCGCCCGCGTCACGGAAGAACTTGATGATGCTGAACAGGTAGTCCCAGCGGCCGGCGTTCAGGCCCGAGGCGTGGTCGCGGAGCTCGTAGAGGATCTCGTCCATCTCGAACGCGGCCGGGATCGTCTCGATGAGCACCGTGGCGCGGATGGTGCCCTGGGGGATGCCGAGGTAGTCCTGTGCGAACACGAAGACCTCGTTCCACAGGCGCGCCTCGAGGTGGCTCTCCATCTTGGGCAGGTAGTAGTACGGGCCCCGGCCCGAGGCGATGAGCGGCTTGGCGACGTGGAAGAAGTGCAGGCCGAAGTCCACGAGCGCGCCCACGCCCGGCGCGCCGTCGATGAGCACGTGGCGCTCGTCCATGTGCCAACCGCGCGGGCGGGTGACCACGACGGCGAGCGGCGCGTCGGTGCGCAGCGTGTACTCCTTGCCCTCGGGCGAGGTGAACGAGAGCGTTCCGTTGGCCGCGTCGCGGAGGTTCTTCACGGCATCCACCACGTTGGCCCAGTGCGGGCTCGCGGCGTCCTCCATGTCCGCGAGCCACACCTTGGCGCCGGAGTTGAGGGCATTGATGGCCATCTTGGCCGGGCTCGCCGGACCGGTCATCTCGACGCGGCGGTCCATGAGCGGCGCCGGGGCCTCGGCGACCTTCCAGTCCCCGGCCCGGACCTCCGCCGTCTCCGGCAGGAAATCGAGCTTGCCGGTGCTCGCGGCCTCGGCTCGGCGGGCCTTGCGGGCCTCGAGCCGAGCGTTGCGCTCGCCGGCGAAGCGCTTGTGGAGCTCCTCGACGAAGGCGAGCGCCTCGTCGGTGAGGATCTCGTCGGCGCCCGCGATCGGCGCGTTGTCGGTGACTGTGATGGCCATAGCTTTCACGTTCCTTCTCCCGGAATCCGGGTTCTCCCTGGGGCCTGGTTGAACTGCTTGCTGGGGGTCTTGCGCGGGCGCTCGACTGCGCTTTGTGCGAGCCTGTGCGCGCCGGTCTAGACGCGCGCTGCCGAGACGATCGCTGCGGCGACGTCCTGGGCGACGTGCGGGTCGAACACGCTCGGGATGATGAAGCTCGCGTTGAGCTCCTCGTCGCTCACGCGAGCCGCGATGGCCTGGGCGGCGGCGACGAGCATCGCGGGAGTGATGTCCGAGACCCCGGCGTCGAGCAGGCCGCGGAACACGCCCGGGAAGGCGAGCACGTTGTTGATCTGGTTCGGGAAGTCGCTGCGGCCGGTCGCCACGACCGCGGCGTGGTCCGCGGCGGCGACGGGGTCCGTCTCTGGGTCCGGGTTGGCCATGGCGAAGACGATGGCGTCCTCGGCCATCGTGGCGACGTCCTCGGGGCCGAACAGGTTCGGCGCGGAGACGCCGATGAACACGTCTGAGCCCTTGAGCGCCTCGATGAGCGTGCCGGAGAACGACTCCGGGTTCGTGTTCTCGGCGACCCACACGCGGTGCGCGTCGGTGAGCTCACGGCCCTTGTGGATGGCGCCCTTGCGGTCGCACGCGATGATGTTCTTCGCGCCTTGGGCCTGGAGGAGCTGGATGATCGCGTTGCCCGCGGCGCCGACACCGGAGACCACGATGCGCACGTCCTCGATCTTCTTGCCCACGAGCTTGAGCGCGTTGACGAGGGCGGCGAGCGTGACGATCGCGGTGCCGTGCTGGTCGTCGTGGAAGACGGGGATGTCCAGCTCCTCGCGGAGGCGGGCCTCGATCTCGAAGCAGCGCGGGGCCGCGATGTCTTCGAGGTTCACACCGCCGTAGACCGGTGCGATCGCCTTGACGATCTTGATGATCTCCTCGGTGTCCTTCGTGTCGAGGCACACCGGCCATGCGTCCACGTTGGCGAACTGCTTGAACAGGGCGGCCTTGCCCTCCATGACGGGCAGCGCGGCGGCCGGGCCGATGTCGCCCAGGCCGAGCACGGCCGTGCCGTCGGTGACCACGGCGACGGTGTTGCGCTTGACGGTGAGGCGGCGCGCGTCGTCGGGGTTCTCCGCGATCGCGCGGCACACGCGGGCGACGCCGGGCGTGTAGGCCCGCGAGAGGTCGTCGCGGTTGCGGAGGGGAACCTTGGGGACGACCTCGAGCTTGCCGCCGAGGTGCATGAGGAAGGTGCGGTCGGAGACCTTGCGGACGTGCACGCCCTCGAGCGCCTCGAGCGCGGCGGCGACCTCCTCGGCGTGCTGCTCGGAGGTCGTGTTGCAGGTGATGTCCACGACGACGCCGTCGTGGTGGGACTCGCTGATGTCCAGTGCGGTGACAGGGGCGCCGGCGGCGGCGACGGCGGCCGCGAGCTCGCTCGTGATGCTGATGCGGCTGGGGGCGTCGACGCGGAGGGTGATGGAGTTGCCGGGGCTAGGGCTCGCCATTGAATCGTCCTTGGGTCCGGGAGGCATCCGCCTCGCTGCGTTTTCCGTACTACGGATATTATTCTCTGTATCTTGGAAAAGACAAGTCCCTGTCCTGAGGGACGGACACCTGTTTCCGGGGGTACGTGGTGCGGTATCGTGGAATCGCCGCAAGTTTCCGGGATGCGGATAAGTTTTGCCGGAATCGAGATCCGGCGGCACCCCTCAGGAGGGAACATGGCAGAGAAGGCATCCGGCGGCGTCCAGTCTGTGGAGCGGGTGTTCGAGCTCCTCGAGCTCATCACCGACGCCGGCGGCGACGTCACGCTCAGCGAGCTCTCATCCTCGACCGAGCTCCCGCTGCCCACCATCCACCGGCTCCTGCGCACGCTCGTCTCCCTCGGGTACGTGCGGCAGCTGCCCAATCGCCGCTATGCGCTCGGCCCCCGGCTCATCCGCCTCGGCGAGGGCGCGAACAAGCAGCTCGGGGCCGTCGCGCGGCCGCAGCTGCAGATGCTCGTGGAGCGGCTCGGCGAGACATCCAATATGGCGGTCCTCGACTCGGACATGGTGATCTACGTGGCCCAGGTCCCCTCGCCCCACGCGATGCGCATGTTCACCGAGGTGGGCCGGCGCGCCCACACGCACGACACCGGCGTGGGCAAGGCCATCCTGGCCCAGCTCGACGACGAGCAGGTCCGCTCCATCGTGGCCCGCCAGGGCATGCCGACGCCCACCGCCTACAGCCTCGGCGACATCGACTCGCTCCTGTCCGACCTCGACAAGATCCGTGCCCGCGGCTACGCGATCGACGAGCAGGAGCAGGAGATCGGCGTGCGCTGCTTCTCCATGGCCGTTCCGGGGGCGCCGACGCCTACGGCGATCTCGGTCTCCGGCCCCGTGTCCCGCGTGGACGAGGCGTTCGGCGAGCGCGCCGTGCCGCTCCTGCGCGAGGCGGCGGCCAACATCTCGGCGGAGCTCAACCGGGCCTGACGTCCCCCGAAATGGCGGCCTTGCCCGCCGAGGCGGGGTCCCGTGACCGCGACGTCGCCCCCCTGCTGGTGCGCGACGGCGCGCCCCGCCCGGGTGTCGACTGCGCGGAAGGCGACTCCCGGCGTCGTCCGCCCGACGTCGATCGGAATAGAGCTTCGGTGCGGTGAGGGGTGAAGTTCTCCTGGCCAGCAGGTCGTAGGGCCCCCACTTCGGCGGACAAGTCCCCCATTTCGGCGGTGCACGCCTCCATTTCGGGGCAAATGGTTCCAGCTGGCGGAAATTCGATTCCAAAAATTCCCCCAGACCTATGGCGCACCTCACACCGACCCTGCTACGCTCGATAAGTCACGGCGGGCCCCCGGGTATCCGAAGAACGGATCCGGGCGCTATCTACCAGGCAACCTCACATCACATGTCAAGGAAGTCTGGCCCGCAGTAGCGCGCGCCCCGTGCACGGCACATGGCCGGGCTTCCCCGAGCGAGGGAGTCCCTCCATGACCACCACCACCGTCCACGACACAGCGCAGCGCGAAGACCGGACGATCACGGACGCCGGCCAGCTCCATCTGGCCCGCGCGGTCCAGCTCGCGGCGCAGAACGTCCTCGAGAACGGCGGCCCATTCGGGGCCGTGGTCGTCACCGCCGACGGCCAGATCTTCGACGGCGTCAACCGGGTCACCGACAGCAATGACCCCACAGCACACGCCGAGGTCACCGCGATCCGCACCGCGTGCCGCCAGCTGAACACGTTCGACCTCACCGGCGCCGTCCTCTACTCGAGCTGCGAGCCGTGCCCCATGTGCCTCGCGTCGTCGCTCTGGGCGCGGATCGACCGGGTCTACTTCGCCGCGGACCGCCACGACGCGGCCGAGGCCGGCTTCGACGACGCGGCCTTCTACGACTACTTCGACACCCCGGTCGAGCAGCGCAGCATGCCGGTCGCGGCCGTGGCCCCCACGGGGATCAGCCGCAAGGCCCCCTTCGAGCAGTGGGCGAGCTTCGCCCAGCGCGTCGAGTACTGAGGGGTGGCCACAATGACCATGCAGCAGACCCTCACCGACGAGCTCGAACCCGCACCGCGCACGACGCCGGCCCCCGCCGGAGTGCCGGGCCCCGCCCAGGCGCCGTCCCCGGCTGCGGGGACCACGCGCCGTCGTGCGCCGGGGGCTCCAGAGGAGCCCAAGGAGACCAGGCCGGCGCCCCGGCTCCTGGACCGCCTGTTCCACATCACCCAGCGCGGGTCCACGGTGTCGCGGGAGATCCGCGGCGGGCTCGTCACGTTCTTCACGATGGCGTACATCGTGGTCCTGAACCCGCTCATCCTCGGCGGCTTCAGCGCCGACTCCGCTCCCACGGACGTCACCGGCGCGTTCCTCCCCGCGGCGCAGGTCGGCGCGGTCACGGGCCTCACGGCCGGCGTGCTGACCATCATCTTCGGCATCGTCGCGAACCTCCCGTTCGGTCTCGCCGCCGGCCTGGGGATCAACTCGTTCTTCCTCGCGGTGGCGATGGTCAAGGAAGTCTCGTGGCCCGAAGCGATGGGCCTCGTGGTGATCAACGGCGTCCTGATCGTCCTGTTCGGCGTGACGGGGGCGCGCACCGCGATCTTCCGCGCCGTGCCGAAGGAGCTCAAGGCGGCGATCACGGTAGGGATCGGCCTGTTCATCGCGTTCATCGGGTTCGTGGACTCCGGGTTCGTCACGCGGACCCCCGCCGGGCCGCCCGTGCAGCTGGGCCACGATGGCTCGATCACCACGCTCCCCACGCTCGTGTTCGTCATCGGGCTCCTGCTCATGGGCATTCTCGTTGCGCGGAAGGTCCAGGGCGGGCTCCTGATCGGCATCGTCGCCACGACGATCCTTGCGGCCGTGGTCGAGGCCATCTGGCACCTCGGCCCCTCGGGCCCGAACAACCCCGACGGGTGGCACCTGAACACCCCGGTCCTGCAGGGCCAGATCCTTGCGGTCCCGGATCTGGGCCTCGTGGGGCACGTGGACCTGTTCGGCGCGTTCCAGCGGGTCGGCGCCCTCGCCGCCATCACGCTCGTCTTCACCCTCGTGTTCACGAACTTCTTCGACGCGATGGGCACCATGACGGGCCTCGCGAAGAGCGCGGGCGTGGCCAAGAAGGACGGGACGTTCCCGCGCCTGAAGAGCGCGTTCATCATCGAGGGCTTCGGCGCCGTGCTGGGCGGGGCGACGTCCGGCTCGTCCAACACCGTCTACGTGGACTCCGCGGCCGGGATCGGCGAGGGTGCCCGCACGGGCCTCGCCTCTGTGGTGACCGGCGCGCTGTTCCTCGGCGCCATGTTCCTCACGCCGCTCACGTCCGTGGTGCCGCTCGAGGTCGCCTCCGCCGCGCTGGTGGTGGTCGGCACGATGATGGCCGGGCAGATCCGCGAGATCGACTTCCACAAGTTCCACGTGGCACTGCCGGCGTTCCTGACGATCGTCACGATGCCGCTCACGTACTCGATCGCCAACGGCATCGGCGTGGGCTTCGTGACCTGGGTGCTCGTCAAGGCCTGCACCGGCAAGGTGCGGAAGGTCCACCCGCTCATGTGGATCGTGGCGGCGGGCTTCATCGTGTACTTCGTGCGCGGGCCGCTCGGCGCTCTCGTCGGCGCGTAGGCGCTGGGCGCCGGTGGGCGCCGCGCCCGCCCCCAGACCGCGTCCGCCCCCAGACCGCGCCCGCGGGGCCCCCGGATGTGACGCTCCGGGCCCCCGCGGGCGCACCATTGACCTACAGACCCTCTCCGGCCGCGCGCCGGGGACCTCCGGCCCAGCGGCCGGGAAAGGGGGAGCGATGATCGAGCTCCTGACCTCGCTGCCCGCGTGGCAGCGCACCTCCCGCGGGGCGCCGTGCGCCGTCGCCACCGTCGTCTCCGCGACCGGCTCCGTGCCGCGTCCCGTCGGCACGTCGATGCTTGTGGCCCGGTGCCTTGCGCCCGACGGCGCCGCCGACGGCGCGCCCCGCATCCTCGGCAGTCTGTCCGGCGGATGTGTCGAGGGCGCGGTGGTCGCCGCGGCCCTGGACGTCCTCGACGGCGGCGGCGCCCGGATCGAGCGCTTCGGCTACAGCGCCGAGGACGCGTTCGCCGCCGGCCTCACGTGCGGCGGCGAGCTCGAGGTGCACATCGCGCGGCTCGGTTCGACTGTGCCGGATGCCGCTGATCCGGCCGGCACGCCGGCGGGCTGCGCGCCCGAGGAGGCGACCGCCGTCGTGCGCCGGTTGGATTCAATCGATTCAATCGATCCGAACGGTTCGACGCACGACGCCGGCACGCACCTCGTGCTGCTCGGCGCGCCGACCGCGGGGGAGGCGCTGGCCGCGGCGCTCGCGCCGCTGTTCCCGGGCGAGCCGGCCATGGCCGCGCGCGCTGCGGTGCTCGTCGCACCCGTGCTCGCGCAGGGGATGACCGGGGTCGTGGTCGTCGGGCCGGAGGGCGGGTGCGCGGGCCCCGATCTCGCTGGGGCACGGCCCGATCAGGGCGTGCGGCTGCTGGTCGAGTCGCGGCTGCCGGCGCCGCGGTTCATCGTGATCGGGGCCAACGACTTCGGCGCAGCGCTCGTCCCGGCCGCCAAGCTGCTGGGCTACCGGGTGACGCTCGTCGACGCCCGCGCGGCGTTCACGGCCCAAGCGCGGTTCGCGTGCGCGGACGAGGTCGTCACGGCCTGGCCCCATGAGTACCTCGCCGCCGAGGCGGAGGCGGGCCGGCTCGACGCGCGCACGGCGGTCGCTGTCCTGAGCCACGACCCCAAGTTCGATGTCCCGCTCTTGGACCTGGCCCTCGGCCTCGACCTCGCCTACCTCGGTGCGATGGGCTCGAGGCGCAGCCACGAGCAGCGCATCGCCGCGCTCCTCGAGGCCGGCCACGGTCCCGTCGACCTCGGCCGGCTGCGTTCGCCGATCGGCCTGGATCTCGGGGCCACGACCCCCGCCGAGGTGGCCGTCTCGATCCTCGCCGAGGTCGTCGCGACGAGGCACCCGGGCGCGAGCGGCCGGCCTCTGCGGGACCGCGAGGGCCGGATCCACGCGGAACCCACAGGAGGTGACCTCCGGGAGGTGACCCCCAGACGTGGGGGAGTCGCCCGGCCCACCAGATCATCCCAGTCCCGCCCGCGGGAGGCCCCGGCATGGACATGAACACGATCGAGGCCTACGTCCCCACCGCCGACCCTGACGCCTGGTGCGAGGGCGACGCCTGGCTCGCGGGGGGCACCGTCCTCTTCTCCTACGGGAGCCAGACCCTGCGCCGCCTCCTCGACCTCACCTCCGCCGGCTGGGAGCCGGTGACCGAGGACAGTGGCGGCATCACCCTCGCAGCCACCTGCACGATCGCGCGCCTGTGGGATCTGGGTGATCCCGCAGGCGCCGCGGTGCAGCGGTGGCCGGGGCTCGCCGTCGTGCGCCCGTGCTGCGACGCGTTCGTGGCGTCGTTCAAGATCTGGAACCTCTCGACCGTGGGCGGCAACATCGCCACGTCCCTGCCCGCGGGGCCGATGACGTCCCTCGCCGCGGGTCTCGACGGCGTCGCGACGCTGTGGGGGCCCGGCGGCACCGTGCGCGAGATGCCGGTCGCTGAGCTCGTCACCGGCGACGCAGTCAACGCGCTGACCCCCGGCGAGCTCATCCGCTCGGTCCGCCTCCCCGCGCACGCGCTGGCCGCCCGGACCGCGTTCCGGCGGCTGTCGCTGAGCAACCGCGGGCGCTCGGGCGTGCTGCTCATCGGGCGGCGGGACCGGGACGGGCAGTTCGTGCTCACGGTGACCGCGTCGACGAAGCGCCCCGTGCAGCTCCGTTTCCCAGGAGACAGCGCCCATGAGGCGCCCGACGCCGGCCGGCTCGCCGCCGCGATCGGCACCGCCATCCCGGCGGACCTCTACCACGACGACATCCACGGCGACCCCGCATGGCGCCGCGACATGACCTACCGGCTCGCCGAGGAGCTCCGGCTCGAGCTGTGCGAATCCACCGAAGACCCCGAGGAGAGTGCCTGAGATGGCCATCGAGATCAACGGCCACGACGCCGCGGGCACGCCCCGCCCGGGACAGTGCCTGCGCACGTTCCTCCGCGAGGAGGGCGCGCTCGGGGTCAAGAAGGGCTGCGACGGCGGCGACTGCGGTGCGTGCACCGTCCACGTGGACGGCGTCCCGGTCCACTCGTGCCTCTACCCGGCGGTGCGCGCCGAGGGCCACGCCGTCACTACGATCGAGGGCCTCGCCGCGACGTGCGCCGGCCACGCCGCGGACGGCCCCGGCGTGGGCCTGCACCCCATGCAGCAGCAGTTCGTCGACGCCCAGGGCTTCCAGTGCGGCTTCTGCACGGCGGGGATGGTCATGACGGCCGCGACGTTCGACGACGCGCAGCTCGCCACCCTGCCGCGGAGCCTCAAGGGCAACCTGTGCCGCTGCACGGGGTACGCGGCGATCGAGAACGCGGTCGCCGCCGCGCCGCCGGAGGCGTCGGGTGATGATCGCCGCGACGGCGGCCAGGCGCCGTCGTCCGCCGCACTGGCGGGGTCCGGGCGGCTCGGCGAGGACGTCCCCGCGCTTGCGGGCCGGCGGATCGTCACCGGCGCCGAGCGGTACACGCTCGATGTCACCGAGGACGAGGTCCCCGGCGGCCAGGCCGGGCTCGCGCACCTCAAGCTGGTCCGCTCCCCGCACGCCCACGCGCGCGTCCGGTCGATCGACGCGTCCGCGGCGCTCGCGGTCCCGGGCGTCCTGGCCGTCCTCACGCAGGCCGACGCGCCGGGCCTGTACTACTCGACTGCCCAGCACGAGCTGGTCTCCGACGACCCCGACGACATGCAGCTGTTCGGCACCATGGTGCGGTTCGTCGGGCAGCGGGTCGCCGCCGTCGTGGGCGAGACCGTGGCGGCGGCCGAGGCGGGGGTGCGTGCCGTCGTCGTGGACTACGAGGTGCTGCCGGCCGTCCTCACCACGGACGAGGCGCTCGCGCCGGGCGCGGTGCCGGTGCACGGGGACAGGGACGCGGAGACGAGCCGTATTGCGGACCCCGCACGGAACATCGTCGCGGAGCTGCACTCCGAGGTCGGCGACGTCGCAGCGGGCCTGAGGGAGGCCGAGTTCGTGTACGAGAACACGTTCCGCACCCAGCGGGTGCAGCATGCTGCCCTCGAGACGCACTGCGCGATCGCGTGGACCGAGGGGGACCCGCGCGACGGCGGGACGCTCACCGTCCGCTCCTCGACCCAGGTGCCGTTCCTCGTCCAGCGCAGCCTGGCCCGGATCTTCGGGCTCAGCCGGGAGCGCGTGCGCGTCGTGACAGGCCGTGTGGGCGGCGGGTTCGGCGGCAAGCAGGAGATCCTGACCGAAGACGTCGCCGCGCTCGCTGCACTGCGCCTGGGCCGGCCGGTGCAGCTCGAGTTCACCCGCACCGAGCAGTTCACCGCCGCGACCACGCGACACCCGTTCGAGATCAGCGTCCGCGCCGGCGCCCGCCGTGACGGGACCATCACGGCCCTCGCCCTCGACGTCACGACGAACACCGGCGCGTACGGCAACCACGCCCCCGGCGTCATGTTCCACGGCTGCAACGAGTCCGTGTCCGTGTACCGGTGCGCGAACAAGAAGATCGACGCCCGCGCCGTCTACACCCACACCGTGCCCGCCGGCGCGTTCCGCGGATACGGGCTGAGCCAGATGATCTTCGCGGTCGAGTCGGTCGTGGACGAGCTCGCTGCGGGCATCGGCATGGACCCCCTGCAGTTCAGGCGGCGCAACATGGTCCGCAAGGGTGACCCCATGATTGCCTCGAGCCCCGAGCCGGAGGAGGACGTGCTCTACGGCTCGTACGGCCTCGAGGAGTGCGTGCAGCTCGTCACCCAGGCGCTCAGGCGCGGGCGCTCCCGCGGGGCGCGGCTCGGCGAGGGGCCCGTGCTGGCGCTCGCCGACCTCGGCCCGGAGTGGCTCGTGGGGGAGGGGACCGCGCTGTCCATGATCGACACCGTCCCGCCGCGCGGCCACCACGCGCACTCGCGGATCGCGCTCCTGCCGGACGGGCGTGTGGCGCTGGACGTGGGCACAGCCGAGTTCGGCAACGGCACGAGCACCGTGCACGTCCAGCTCGCCACGACGGCGCTCGCCGACCTCGGGGTGCGGGCGCGCGACGTCGTGCTCCGCAACGCGGACACCGCCCTCACCGACCACGACACCGGGGCGTTCGGCTCGACCGGCACCGTCGTGGCCGGCAAGGCGACGCTCGCAGCGGCCGAAGAGCTCGGCCGGCGGATCCGCGAGTTCGCGTCCGGGGCCGGGCTGGAGCACGCGCACGACGGCGGTCTGGTTGCCGTCGCGGCCGAGGCCCACCGGCGGGGGGCGGTGCTCGAGGCGGAGGGCCGCTGGGGTGGCACGCCCCGCTCGGTCGCGTTCAACGTCCACGGGTTCCGCGTGGCAGTGCACCGCGGCACGGGCGAGCTGCAGATCCTGCAGAGCGTCCAGGCCGCGGACGCGGGCGTGGTCGTGAATCCGCGGCAGTGCCGGGGGCAGGTCGAGGGCGGCATCGCGCAGGCGCTCGGGGCCGCGCTGTGGGAGAACGTGCAGGTCGATGGGACCGGGCGGGTGACCACGGACATCCTGCGCCAGTACCACATCCCCACGTTCGCAGACGTGCCGCGGAGCGAGGTCTACTTCGCGCAGACCTCGGACGAGCTGGGCCCGCTCGGGGCCAAGTCGATGAGCGAGAGCCCGTTCAACCCCGTGGCCCCGGCGCTGGCCAATGCGCTGCGCGCCGCGACGGGGCTGCGGTTCACGCAGACCCCGTTCACGCGGGACCGGATCTACCTGGCCCTGAAGGACGCGGGGCTCGCGCTGCCTGCCGCGCCGCAGGCCGTGCCGGCCTGAGGCCCAGGCCGACGGCCTGGACGCCGGGTGGGGCGCGTGTGAGTTCTCGGATAACCCTTGACCCCTTGCTTGGTATCCCACTAGAGTTTCATGTATCAAGAAAAGTTTTCCGAGATATGAAAGTAACTCGGAAGCGACCGACCTGGAAAGGGGAGAGACATGTCCATCACCACGACCATCACGCGTCCATCTGCAGGGGAGGCGGCGGTCCTCCCGCAGCCGGCCGAGCGCTACATCCCCAAGGTGACGAACATCGACCCGGACATCGCGGTCCGGACGGACCGCCACGAGGGCAAGGGCGGCTGGGCCGCCCGGGTCCCGGTGCTGAACTGGTTCGTCGCGCGCTGACTGCCGGAAGCCGAGCGGCCTCTGGAAGCAGCCGGCCCCGTCTCCCGTGAGGAGGCGGGGCCGTTGTGCGTCCTGAGCCGGGCCGCGGGACGAAAGCCCCTCGCGCGGCGGGGCGGAACGGTGTCCACTGGGACCATGGCCAGGGGAGATCGGGAACGATCCGCGCGGGCAGGCGCGGTGCCGTCGATCATCGTGATCGGCGTGCTGCTGTACCTCGCCAACGTCGCGCCCGGATGGCGGATCCTCCCGTTCCTCACGCCCCGGACCTCCGAGGTCATGGGCGCTGTCAACGCCGCCTGGATTGCGGGCCTCGTGGCCAATGTGGTCTACCTGCTCGTCGGCGTGAGGGCGGTCCGCGCGATCGGTGAGATCGTCGTGCTCATCTTCGGGATCGTGGCGACATTCCGCATCTGGGACGTCTTCCCATTCGACTTCGGCAACACCTCCTTCGATTGGGCGCTCGTGGTGAGGATCGTGCTCGTCGTCGCCATCGTCGGAGGGTTCATCGGGATCGTCGCCCAGCTGGTCGCGTTCGTTCGCGCGATCATGCCGCACGGAAGCGATCGGCGCGGCGCCCCGGCCTGAGGCGCCGCGCCGGCCCCGTCGTCACGCGCCAGCGGATCGCCGACGCTCAGGGTGCGACCCGCACTGTCGGGATCCTCTCGGTGAGGATGCCGAGAGCGTGGGCAGGCATGGCCCCGTCCGTCACGAGTGCGTCCACGTCGTCGAAGCCGCAGATGCTCCCGATGCCTTGGACCCCCCACTTGCTGTGGTCGGCCACGACCACGACCCGGCGCGCCGTCGCGGCGAATGCCTGGTTGGTCTCCGCCTCGAGCAGGTTCGGCGTCGTGAAGCCCGCGCGCTCGTCCATGCCGTGCACCCCGAGGAACAGCACGTCCAGGTGGAGCCGGCGGACCGAGGCCGTCGCCAGAGGGCCCACGAGGGCATCCGACGGTGTCCGCTGGCCCCCCGTGAGCAGGACCGTCGAGCCCGACGGCGAGGCGTCGAATGCCTCCATGGCCCGGACCGAGTTGGTCAGGACCGTGATGCGCGGCCCGGCGGCGAGGGCCTTGGCGAGCACCCACGTCGTCGAGCCTGCGGTGATGCCCACCGCCATGTCCTCCGCCACGAGCGAGGCCGCCTCGCGGGCTATCGCCTCCTTCGCCTCGAGGTTCTGGGTGGACTTGAGGGCGAATCCGGGCTCGTGGCTTCCGCCCTCGCTCGGGGCCATGACCCCGCCGTGCACCCTTGTCAGGAGGCCGGAGTCGCTGAGCGCGTCGATGTCGCGGCGGATGGTCACCGTGGACACGCCGAGTCGCTGCGCGAGGTCGGCGACCTTCACGATGCCTTCGGCATGGACGGCGTCCAGAATCGCGGAATGCCGCGCGGCGGCCAGCATGGCTACCCCTTGCTCGAACCGAGGGTCAGGCCCGCGACGAATTGTCGTTGGAGTACGAGGTAGATCACCAGGGTGGGGATGACCGTGATCGTCGCGCCCGCGGCGAGCAGGTTGTAGTTGCTCAGGAACACGCCCTGGAGGTTGTTGATCGCGGTCGTGACGGGAAGGCGGTCACCGCTCTGGATGAACAGGAGCGGCCAGAAGAAGTCGTTGTAGATGAAGATGACCTCGAGCGTGCCCAGGGCGGCGAACGCGGGCCGGCAGAGCGGCATGATGATGGACCAGTACTGGGTCCAGATGCCCGCGCCATCCACGAGGGCGGCCTCCGTCAGATCCTGGGAGAGCGCCTTCATGTAGTTCGAGAGGACGAACGTGCAGAAGCCGATCTGGAACGCCGTGTCCACCACGATGACCGAGATGTACGTGTTCAGCAGGGTGCCCGAGTCGGAGAACCAGTACGGGACGTTGAGTTGCTTGAACATCTGGAACAGCGGGGCCGCGAGGACCTGCGGCGGGAGCAGGTTGCCGGCGGTGAAGAGGATGAGCAGCGTGACGTTGAACTTCCAGCTCACCCGGCTCACCGCGAAGGCCATGAGGGACGCGAAGAACAGCGTGAGGAGCACCGCAGGGACCGTGATGAGGAACGAGTTCCAGAAGTACTGGGTGAAGCCGCCCTGGTTCCACGCCGTGACGAAATTGTCGAAGTTGTAGGGTCCGGCGATGCTGAAGTAGCCGTGCTCGTTGGTCGACTCGATGGGCCGCAGCGCGGTGTAGAGGGACCAGGCCAGCGGAAGGAGCCACATGACCGCGAGTACGAGCAGGACGAGGTGCGTCGCGTAGTGCCGCTTGGGCTTGCCGCCCGGCCGGCCTGCGGGGGCCTGGGCTCCGCTCACGCGGGTGGTGAGGACGGTCATGATTCCTTGGCCTCCTTGCCGAAGGTGCGGGAGAGGTAGAACGTGATCGGGACGAGGGAGATGACGAGGAGGATGGTGGCGAGAGCGGAGCCCACGCCGATCACCTGCCCCTCGCCGACCAGGTTCTGGATCACGAGCGCTGAGATGAGCTCGAGGCCGTTGGTGCCGCGGTTGATGACATAGACGATGTCGAACGCGCGCAGGGACTCGATGATGGTGATGACCACGATGATGATGTTGATGGGGCGCATCGCGGGGAACACGACCCGGAAGAACGTCTGCGTCGCATTGGCGCCGTCGAGGGCCGCAGCCTCCTTGAGGGCGGGGTCGACGCCCTTGAGGCCCGCCAGGTAGAGCAGCATGACGTAGCCGGAGTGGCGCCACGTGGCCGCGATGAGCGCGGCCCAGATGTTCACGTTGCTGTCCCCGAACCAGTCGACTGCCGCCGGGGTGCCGGACGTGCCGAGGAGGAAGTTCAGCAGGCCGTGGTCGCGCTGGTAGAAGAGCTGCCAGATGATGCCGACGAGGGCGAGGGAGAGCATGACGGGGACGAAGAAGATGCTCTGGTAGATCCGGCTGCCGCGGATCTTCTGGTCGAGGAGGACGGCGAGGAGCAGCCCGAGCGGCGTCGCGATGAGGGCGAGGAACACGAGCCAGAGGACGTTGTGCTCGACTGCCGGCCAGAACGGTGGATAGTCCTGGAAGACGAACTTGTAGTTGTCCGTGCCTGCGGGGCGGATGTCGGTGAGATCGAGGCCGTTCCAGCGCGTGAAGCTGAGGCCGATCGAGAAGAGGGTCGGGAGCCACACGAAGAGCAGCTCGATGAGGGTGGGCACGGCGACCATGACGGCGAGGACGATCTTGTCCCGCTTGGACAGCCGGCGGACCTTGCGACGGGTTGATGGCATGGCTTTTCCTGCAGTGGGAGGAGCCGGCGCGGGCGGTTCAGGGCCGCCCGCGCCGAGGTTCGCTTGGGGTCCGGGCCTACTGGGCCGCGTAGAGCGCGGCCGCCTGGGACTCGAGGTTCTTGATGTCCACGCTGCCGTCCTTGATGAAGGACTGCAGGGCCGGGATCATCACATTGTTCGCCATGGCGGGCAGCGCGTCGCGGTCGAAGAACTGGCTGATGTGCTTGGCATTGGCGATCACGTCGGCGCACTTCTTGTTCAGCGGCGAGAACTTCGACGTGTCCGCGCCCTTCGCGGTCGCGATGTTCGAGTTGTCGACGTTGTAGTAGTCGTTCTGGGCCTCGGGGGTGCCCATGAACGCGAGGAAGTCCTTCGCGGTCTGGTTCTGGCCGCCCTTCTTGGACAGGAGGAGGCCGTCGATCGGTGCCTCGATGGCGTCCTGGCCCTCGACCGCGATCTCGGGGAAGGGGAAGAAGTCGATGTCCGCGAGCACGGTCGGGTCCGTGAACTGTTGGGTCACGAACGAGCCGAGCAGGTACATGCCGGTCTTCTTCTGGGCGAGGAACTGGGCCGCATCCTGCCAGGTCTGCCCGAGCGCGCCCGGGTCCTGGTAGGGGAGGAGCGCCTTCCACGTGTCGAAGACGGACTGGACCTTGGGCTGGTTCCAGGACTCCTTGTGGGCGCACAGGTCCACGTGGAACTGGTAGCCGTTGAGGCGCATGTTCATGTAGTCGAACGTTCCCATGGCCGGCCAGCCGTCCTTGTCGGCGAACCCGATGGGGATGATGCCGTCCGACTTCATCTTCGCGGCGAGGGTCTTGAGCTCGTCGAAGGTCTTCGGGACGGCATAGCCCTTCTCGGCCCAGAAGCTCTTCCGGTAGAAGAAGCCCCACGGGTAGTTGTAGTTCGGGACGAAATACATCTTTCCGTCAGGCCCTGTCGAGGCCTTCTTGAGGGCATCCGAGAAGTTGCCGCCGATCTTCTCCCAGACGTCGTCGATGGGCGCGAGGAGGCCCTTGCCCGCGTAGTACTGCATGCGGTAGCCCGCGAACCATGTGAAGGCGTCGTCCGGGCTGCCCTGGAGGTAGGAGTTGATCTTGTTCTGGAAGTCGTTGTGCGGGACGGTGTTGACCGTGACGGTGGCGCCCTCCTTCTTCTGGAACGCGTCGACCACGGCCTGGTACGCGCGCTTGGGGACGTCGTCCGACGCGCCCGACCCGAAGGACATGGTCTTCGAGCCAGAGGAGCCCCCGCCGGGTGCCGAGCCTCCGGTGCACGCGGAGAGGAGGGGTATGCCCGCGAGTCCGACGGCTCCGATGCCGAGCGTCTTCAGAACGGCCCGGCGATCCATGGGCGGGAGGTGGAACGTGGAGGCGGAACCGCTGCCGGAAGTGTTCATCTGCTTCTCCTGGATGTGAACGACGGGGCTTCTATGACCCACATCACATTCCAGAATGTTAGGCGATCGAAAACGATCAGAACAGTTCAGAAACGTAAGCGTTATCATCCCGTGATCTCACAGGAGCGTTCATCGACGAAGATGGCCGGAGCGACTTTCGGCCCCGGAGACGCGAAGGCCCCGCACACTGTCCAACCAGGCCCAGAGGACGGTGTGCGGGGCGGTCTATCGCGTCGGGGCTAGACGGTATGGAGTGACCGCCTTGTGTGGGTGGTTGCGGGCCGGGGCCTCTCTCGCGCAGATTCGTGGGTTACCGGACAGAGTCCCCTGCCCGGCCTATCCGACATGCGTGGGGAGGCCCCGGTGTTCATTGAGCGTACGAGTGTTGGTCTGGATGTGCACGCCCGTTCGGTCGCGGCGGCGGCGATCGACGGGGTGACCGGCGAGCTGGTGCAGACCAGGCTTGCCCCGTCCCAGGAGGCCATCAGCGGATGGCTCGCCGGCCTGCCGGGCCCGATCGCCGTGGTCTACGAGGCCGGCCCGACGGGATTCGGACTTTCGAGGGCCTTGACCTCACAGGGAGTCAGGTGCGTGGTCGCCGCCCCGTCCAGGCTGCAGCGCCCGTCGGGGGACCGGGTCAAGACCGATTCCCGGGACGCGGTGCATCTGGCCAGGCTGCTGCGCCTGGACGAGGTCACCCCGGTCGCGGTCCCGACCGTGGCGCAGGAGTCCGCCCGGGATCTGGTGCGGGCGAGGGAGGACTGCCGCGGGGACCTGATGCGGGCCCGGCACCGGCTCTCCAAGCTGCTCCTGCGGTATGGGATTGTCTATGACGGCGGGGACGCCTGGACGGGGGCCCACGACGTCTGGCTTCGGAAGGAGGCACTTCCTCAGCTGTTGTCCCCGGCGACCAGGATGGCGTTCGACTCCGACTACGAGGCGGTGCTGACGGTCAGGGCCCGCCGCGACCGGCTCGATGCCGCGATCGGGCAGCTCGCCGCCGTCAGCGAGTTCGCCCCGCTCGTGCACCGGCTGGGCTGCCTGCGCGGGGTCAGTACCCTGACGGGGTTCGCCCTCGCGGTGGAGATCGGGGACTGGCGCCGGTTCACTGGGGCCACGATCGGTTCCTTCGTCGGCCTGACGCCCTCGGAGCACTCCTCCGGCGCCTCCCGGGCGCAGGGGCCGATCACCAAGACCGGGAACGCCCACGTCCGCAGGCTCCTGGTGGAGGCCGCCTGGCACCACCGGGCCCGGTATGTGGCCGGCAAGACCATGCGCGACCGATGGGACCTGGCCCCGGCCGCGGCCCGCGTGCGCGGCGATGAGGGCAACCGGCGCCTGCACGAGAGGTGGGTGGGCTTCCTCGAGCGGCGCAAGCGCCCCACCGTGGCCAACGTCGCAATCGCCCGCGAGCTGGCCGGGTGGTGCTGGTCGCTGGCAGTCATGGACGACGACTGACCCCCGCCGCCCACAGACCGCTTCGCCGGATCCCACAGAGGTCGGCGGCAGCGCGTGGAGCCACCCGCGGCACAGCTATGAACAGGCACCCCAGAGGGGGCCCACGTTCGCTCCTAGACACGCGGACCGACTCCAGCCGAACCACCGTCCTGCGGTAGCCAATCCGCGCATATCAGCCTGACCGCGCGTCGCCAACGACACGCTCGCCGACCACCCCCTCCAGCGAAGCACAGAGGCGCCGCCGGGACCTCCTCCCGGCGGCGCCTCACCCTGCCCACTTGACAGCAGCTCACTCCATATCAGCTGTCGCCGCCCGCGCCGCCGGTCGTTCCCGCGTTCACGTCGAGCAGACGGTACTTCCCGATCGCGTCGCGCGCCGCCGACGCCGGCACCTCGCCGCGGCGGGCGAGCTCGGCCAGGGTGCGGACCACCACGGAGTGCGCGTCGATCTTGAAGAATCGGCGCGCAGCCGCTCGCGTGTCCGAGAAGCCGAACCCGTCGGCGCCGAGCACCGCGTAGTCGCCCGGCACGAACTGGCGGATCTGGTCCGGCACGGACTTGTTGTAGTCCGTGACGGCCACGACCGGCCCGGACGTGCCCGCGAGCTGCTGGGTCACGAAGGGCGCCGGCGCCTCGAGCTCGGGGTGCAGGAACGCCTGCTCCTCGGCGGCGAGGCCCTCGCGGCGCAGCTCCGTCCAGCTCGTCACGCTCCACACGTCCGCCGCGACACCCCAGTCCTCGGCGAGGATGCGGCGCGCCTCGAGCGCCCACGGCACGGCCACGCCCGAGGCGAGCAGCTGCGCGCGCGGGGCATCGGCGGCGAGGCGCGAGGCGGCGTCGTCCGCTCCGCCCGCGCCACCCGACGGCAGCCGGTACATGCCCTTCAGCAGCGCGTCGACGTCGAGGCCCTCCGGCTCGGCCGGCTGGACGATCGGCTCGTTGTACACCGTGAGGTAGTACATGACGTTCGGATCTGCGGTGGTTCCGGGGGTACCAGCGGCGCCGTACATCCGCTCGATGCCCGCCCGCACGATGTGCCCGATCTCGTAGCCGTACGCCGGGTCGTAGGTCATAACGGCGGGGTTGGTCGCCGCCAGGAGCGGGGAGTGGCCGTCGGCGTGCTGGAGCCCCTCGCCCGTGAGCGTGGTGCGCCCGGCGGTGGCGCCGATGATGAACCCGCGCGCCATCTGGTCCCCGGCCGCCCAGAACGAGTCGCCGGTGCGCTGGAAGCCGAACATCGAGTAGAACACGTAGATCGGCAGGAGCGGCTCGCCGTGGGTGGCGTACGCGGTCCCGGCGGCGGTGAACGCGGCGACGGCACCGGCCTCGTTGATGCCGGGGTGGATGAGCTGCCCGGCCGGCGACTCCTTGTATGCGAGGACCAGGTCACGGTCCACGGACAGGTAGTTCTGGCCGCCCGGGTTGTAGATCTTCGCGGTGGGGAAGAACGCGTCCATGCCGAACGTGCGGCTCTCGTCGGGAACGATCGGCACGATCCGCCGGCCGAAGCCCTTGTCCCGCATGAGGTCCTTGAGGAGCCGCACGAAGGACATCGTGGTGGCGGCCTGCTGCTTCCCCGACCCGCGCTTGGCGACCTCGTACGCCTTCGGCTCGGGAAGCACGGCGGCGGCATGCTCCTTGCGCCGCTGGGGCACCGCGCCGCCGAGCTCGGCACGGCGGGCGAGCAGGTACCGGATCTCGGGCGCCTCGAATCCGGGGTGGTAGTAGGGCGGCTCGTAGGGGTTGGCCTCGAGCTGCTCGTCTGTGATCGGGATGCGGAGGTAGTCGCGGAAGTCCTTGAGGTCCTCGAGCGTGAGCTTCTTCATCTGGTGGGTCGCGTTGCGGCCCTCGAAGTGCGGTCCCAGGCCGTAGCCCTTCACGGTCTTGGCGAGGATCACGGTGGGCTGGCCCTTGTGCTCCACGGCGGCGCGGTAGGCGGCGTACACCTTGTGGTAGTCGTGGCCGCCGCGCTTGAGGTTCCAGATCTGCTCGTCGGTCAGGTCCGCGACGAGCTCCTTCGTCTCCGGCGTCTTGCCGAAGAAGTGGTCGCGGACAAAGGCACCGTTCTCGGCCTTGTAGGTCTGGTAGTCGCCGTCCGGGGTCTCGTTCATGATCTTGACGAGCTGGTTGTTGTCATCGCGCGCGAGCAGCGAGTCCCACTCGCGGCCCCACACGACCTTGATGACGTTCCAGCCCGCTCCGCGGAAGAACGCCTCGAGCTCCTGCATGACCTTGCCGTTGCCGCGCACCGGCCCGTCGAGGCGCTGGAGGTTGCAGTTGACGACGAACGTGAGGTTGTCCAGGGCCTCGTTGGCTGCGAGCTGGAGGAGGCCGCGCGACTCGGGCTCGTCCATCTCGCCGTCGCCGAGGAAGGCCCACACGTGCTGGTCCGAGGTGTCCTTGATCCCGCGGTTGTGCAGGTACCGGTTCGACTGGGCCTGGTAGATCGCGTTCATCGGCCCGATGCCCATGGACACCGTGGGGAACTCCCAGAACTCCGGCATGAGCCGCGGGTGCGGGTAGGAGGAGAGGGCGTGGCCCTCGCGGGACTTCTCCTGCCGGAAGCCGTCGAGGTCCTCCTCGGTCAGGCGCCCTTCCATGAAGGCGCGGGCGTACATGCCGGGGGAGGCGTGGCCCTGGAAGAAGACCTGGTCGCCGCCGCCGGGGTGGTCCTTGCCGCGGAAGAAGTGGTTGAAGCCCACCTCGTAGAGCGTCGCGGCGCCCGCGTAGGTCGAGATGTGCCCGCCCACGCCGACGCCGGGCCGCTGGGCCCGGTGCACGAGGACGGCTGCGTTCCAGCGCATCCACGCCCGGTACCGCCGCTCGACCTCTTCGTCGCCGGGGTACGCGGGCTCCTGGTCCGCGGGGATGGTGTTCACGTAGTCCGTGGTGTGCACCATGGGCACGCCGACGCTCTGGGCGCCCGCGCGCTGCAGGATGCTCTTGACCATGAACTGGGCCCGCTCGGTGCCCTGCTCGGACACGAGCGAATCGAAGGACTCGATCCACTCGGCGGTCTCTTCGGGGTCGCGGTCCAGGGCGGCACCGCCGCCATGGAACTCGGCGCCATGGAATCGGGCGCCGAGGAACTGGGTAGGCTCTCCAGTCAACACGTCCAACCTCTTTCTGCGCGGGGTACCGCGCCCGGGTCTGGGTGGATTGGCTCCGCTCTCATTTCGTATTGCGGAAACAAAATACTGTAATGTGAAACTAGCGTGCAGGGTCAGCGTGACGCACGTCAAGTCCGTGACGATCGGGAGGCCACATGGGAGAGAACGAGCACGCGCGGCGCGTCGCCGTCGTGACGGGTGCCGGCAGCGGGATCGGCCGAGCGGTGGCGCTCAGGCTCCTTGACGACGGCTGGCGCGTGGCGCTCGCCGGCCGGCGCGAGGACGCGCTGACCGAGACAGTCGGTGGCACTTCGGGCCTCGCCTCCGGCGCCGGCGATGGCCCGCCCGCGCTCGTGGTGCCGTGCGACGTGACCCGGCCCGACGACGTCGACCGCCTCTTCGCCGAGACGCTGCGCGCCTTCGGCCGGGTGGACGTTCTGTTCAACAACGCGGGCACGTTCGGGCCCTCCGGCGACGTGGGCGAGATCGACATGGCCGGCTGGGAGTCCACCGTTGCGGTCAACCTCACGGGCAGCTTCCTGTGCGCGGCCGCGGCGTTCCGGGCCATGAAGGCGCAGGAGCCCCAGGGCGGCCGGATCATCAACAACGGCTCGATCTCGGCGCACGCGCCGCGCCCCCGGTCCGTGGCGTACACCACCACGAAGCACGCCATCACGGGCCTGACGAAGAGCATCGAACTCGACGGCCGGCCCTACGGCATCACGGCCGGGCAGATCGACATCGGCAACACGCGGACCGAGATGATGCACGGGCTCAGCGTCGGCGAGGGCGCACTCCAGGCGGACGGCTCGCGCCGCGTCGAGCCGACGTTCGCGGTCGAGGAGGCCGCCAACGCGGTCGCCTTCATGGCGTCCCTCCCGCGCGAGGCCAGCGTGGGCAGCCTGCTCATCACGGCCTCGGGCATGCCGTTCGTGGGCCGCGGATAGTGCGCCCCAGACCGGCTACCCCAGCGGGAGGAACTCGCTCAGGTCCGTGCGGATGCCGGACGCGCTGAGCTTCCCCGACGCCAGCGCCTCCGGCCACGCGAGCATCCCGGTCGCAAGCCCCAGCCACGTCTCGGCGTCGGTCTCGACGACGTTGGGCGGAGTCCCGCGCGTGTGCCGCGGCCCCTCGACGCATTGCGCCACCCCGAACGGCGGCACCCGCACCTCGACAGAGTTCCCCGGCGCGCGCTCCGCGAGCTCCTCGAGGAGGTACCGCACCGCGGTCGCCACGGTCTGACGCGGCACCTCCTGGCGCACGACGGCGACGCCCTCCTCGCGCTCGGACGTCGCCGAGCGCGCGGCGCGCCACACGGCGACGGCCGCGCGCCCGTCGTCGTGCGCGATCCTGCGGCGGACAGCCATCTGCGTGCCTCCTGGGGTTGCGTGAATCTAGTCCAGCAGCGCCGACACGGCGCGGCCGAGGCGGATGCGGCCCACCTGCCGCCCGCCGCCCATGACCGGCTCGACGACCCGCTCGAGGACCCGCGCCACGTCTGCGACGTCCACCGCGTCCGCGGCCGCGAGCATGGTCAGGGCCACAAGGGTCGTGGCGCGGACGTTCCCGTCGAGGACCTTGACTGCCGCCGTGGCGCCCTGGGGCGTGGCGAGGACGACGAGGCCCTCGGCGCCGACCTTGGCCAGGACGCCGAGCTCCTCCATGACGATCGTGTTCGGCTGGTCGCGGCCCTGGACGGCCCACGGGTAGTCCAGCATCGACGTGGCGATCGTCGCGGCACGGGCGTTCGCGCCCTGGTCGCCGGGGGCCTTCGCGAGGCGCGAGTAGGCGCGGGCCAGGCCGTGCAGCGAGAGCGCGGCGACGGGGGCGCCGCATCCATCGATCCCGAGGTGCGCGATGAGCTCTTCGGCGTACTCCTCGATCGTGGCCCGGACCCGCTGCTGGAGCGGATGGTTCGGCTCGAGGTAGCTGCGACGGTCCCAGCCGTTCTCCACGCACGCCCACAGGAACGCCGCGTGCTTGCCCGAGCAGTTGTACGCGAGCCGCCGTTTGCCGTGGCCCGCGCGGACCAGCCAGCCGCGGGCGTTCTCGTCGGTCGGCCAGTCCGGCGGGCAGAGGAGGTCCGCCTCGCGCAGTCCGGCCGCGCCGAGCATGCCCTCGACCACGTCCATGTGGTCCAGCGACCCCGTGTGGGACGCGCACGCGACGGCCACCTGGGTGCCCCTGAGCGGGACGCCCGCCTGCATGGACGCGAGCGCCTGGAACGGCTTGAGAGTGGACCGCGCGAACACGGGAGTGCGGATGTCGCCGAGCTCCGTGACCACCGAGCCGTCCCCGGCCATCACCAGCGCGGAGCCCAGATGGCGCGACTCGATGAAGCCGCTGCGCTCGATCACGGCGAGCTCGACGGAGTCGTCCGCCGAGAAGGTTGCGTGGTCCATGGTCCCCAGTTTATGTGCGCGTACACGCATGAAGCCGCCAACCCACCGGCGGGTGCGCCGCGCGGGGCCGTCCCGATACCCTTGGGGCGTGAAGGTTCTCGTGATCGGCCCGGGTGGCCGCGAACACGCCATCGTACGCTCCCTCCTCGCCGATCCGAGCGTCACCGAGGTGCACTCCGCCCCGGGCAACGCCGGCATCGCCCAGGTGGTCCCCACCCACCCCGTCAACGCCAACGACCCTGCGGCCGTCACGGCGCTCGCGGAGACGCTCGGCGTGGACCTCGTGGTGGTGGGGCCGGAGGCCCCGCTCGCGGCGGGCGTGTCTGACGCCGTCCGCGCGGCCGGCATCCCCGTGTTCGGGCCGAGCAAGGCCGCCGCCCAGCTCGAGGCGTCCAAGGCATTCGCGAAGCAGGTCATGGCCGAGGCCGGCGTGCCGACCGCGATGGCGCGCGTGGCGGTCAATGCCGAGGAGGCCGCGGACGCCCTCGACACGTTCGGCGCCCCCTACGTGGTGAAGGACGACGGGCTGGCCGCCGGCAAGGGCGTCGTCGTGACATCCGACCGGGACGCGGCCCTCGCCCACGCCCAGGCATGCTTCGACGCGGGCGGGTCCGTGGTGATCGAGGAGTTCCTCGACGGCCCCGAGGTCTCCCTGTTCGTCCTCTCCGACGGCCGCACCGTGGTCCCGCTCGCCCCGGCGCAGGACTTCAAGCGCATCTTCGACAACGACGAGGGCCCCAACACCGGCGGCATGGGCGCGTACACGCCGCTCGAGTGGGCGCCCGCGGGCCTCGTCGACGAGGTGATCGAGCGCGTCGCGCAGCCGACCGTCGACGAGATGGCCCAGCGCGGCACGCCGTTCGTCGGCGTGCTGTACTGCGGCCTCGCCCTCACATCGCGCGGAACCCGCGTCATCGAGTTCAACGCCCGGTTCGGCGACCCCGAGACCCAGGCCGTCCTCGCCCGGCTCATGACGCCGCTCGGCGGCCTCCTCCTCGCGGCCGCGACCGGCCGTCTCGACCAGGCCGAGACTCTGCGCTGGGCGCCCGAGGCGGCGGTCGCCGTCGTGCTCGCCTCAGAGAACTACCCGGACACGCCGCGTACCGGCGACCGCATCCGCGGCCTTAAGAAGGCCGCGGCGCTCGAGGGCGTGCACGTCCTCCACGCCGGCACGAAGCTGTCCGACGACGGCAAGGTCGTCTCCGCCGGCGGGCGTGTGCTCGCCGTCGTGGCGCTCGGCGAGGATCTCACGCACGCCCGCGAGAAGGCCTACGAGGGGATCGAGCTGATCAAGCTCGACGGCGGCCAGTACCGCCGAGACATCGCCGCTAAGGCGGCGCGGGGCGGCGTGAGCGTGCCCGGCGTGTCGACGGGCGCCCAGAACAGCGCCGGAACGGGAGCCGAGTGATGACCAGCGAGAACACGAAGGGCTACACGACCGAGGTCCTCGATCTGCCGGGGTGGCGGCACATCTACTCGGGCAAGGTTCGCGACCTGTATGAGCCCGCGGAGGCCGGACCGGGCGAGTCCGGTGAGGTCCTCGTCGTCGCGAGCGACCGCATCTCCGCCTACGACTACGTCCTGGCGAGCACGATCCCCGACAAGGGCCGCATCCTCACGCAGATGAGCCTGTGGTGGTTCGAGCAGCTCAACGTGCCCAACCACGTGATCGGCTCCACGGTCGACGACGGAGTCCCCGCCGAGGTCGTGGGCCGCGCGATGATCTGCCGTCGACTCGAGATGTACCCGGTCGAGTGCATCGCCCGCGGGTACCTCACCGGCTCCGGTCTGCTCGAGTACCGCGAGTCCGGCACCGTGTGCGGGATCCCGCTTCCCGAGGGCCTCGTGGACGGCTCGCGCCTGCCGGAGGCAATCTTCACCCCCTCGGCGAAGGCGGAGTTCGGTGAGCACGACGAGAACATCACCTACGAGGACGTGACCGGCATGGTGGGCGACGAGGCCGCCGCCCAGCTGCGCGACCTCACACTCGAGCTGTACCGCGAGGCAGAGCGGATCGCGCGGGAGCGGGGGATCATCCTCGCGGACACCAAGGTCGAGTTCGGC
Organism: Sinomonas cyclohexanicum; assembly: GCF_020886775.1. Classification (GTDB taxonomy): domain Bacteria; phylum Actinomycetota; class Actinomycetes; order Actinomycetales; family Micrococcaceae; genus Sinomonas; species Sinomonas cyclohexanicum. The sequence continues at coordinate 3,511,068 of NZ_AP024525.1, read as the reverse complement.
GTGGACCCGGCCTCGGGGATCATCACGCTCGGCGACGAGGTCCTCACCCCGGACTCCTCGCGGTTCTGGGACGCCGCCTCGTGGGAGCCCGGCCACGCCCAGCCCTCGTTCGACAAGCAGTTTGTCCGTGACTGGCTGACCTCCGACGAATCCGGCTGGGACCGGGCCTCCGGCGAGGAGGCCCCGGTGCTGCCGGACGACGTCGTCACGCGCACCCGGGCGCGCTACGTCGAGGCGTACGAGCGGCTCACGGGACGCACGTTCAGCTGACGGGTCAGCTGGCGGCGCCCTTCCCGACGGTCTCCTGGGCGCCGCTCTTCTCCGCGCCTCGCTCTGCGCGCTGCGCGGCGAGCCGGATCTCCAGGATTGCGTCCATCGTCTGCTGAACCTTGTCTGAGGCGCCCGCGTAGCTGAACTGCTCGCGGGCGTCCTTCAGGAGCTCGAGGGCCTCCTCATTCTGGCCCAGGGCCTTCAGGGCACGGCCGTAGAGGAGCGCCACCTCGCCGGCCGTGTGCCGCCCCAGCGCGGACTTCTCCGCGTAGATGGTCCGCAGGAGCTCGATGGCCTCGGGGATCTGGCCGTTGAGGTACAGCCAGCGCGCCCGGATGAACATCACCTCGAGCTGTTCGGCCCGTGATCCGCCCACGATGCTCAGCGCGAGCTCGGCGCGCTCGATCGCCGCGAGAGTCTCGGGCTCGATGATCCCGCCCGAGAGGCGCACGGCGGCCGAGGCCTTGTTGAAGCGGGCCCACAGCTCGATGTCATTGGCGGGGGAGAGGAGCTTGGCCGCACGCTCGTGGTGCTTGACGCCCTCCTCATAGTCGGCGCGCATGAACGCGACATTCCCGATGACCCACTCGACCTCGCCTGCGAGCTGGCCCATCGAGTCCTCGTCGACGAGCGTCGCGAGGATGCGGCACTGGTCCCACGCCTCGTCAAGGCGGCCGCTCTCCGCGAGGGCGCCGATGAGGGCCCGGAGGGCGCCGATGTAGATCGTGGATCCCGGCGGCAGCTGGGCGCCCAGGCGGACGGCCTCACGGGCGTGCTCGACGGCAGTGCCCAGCTGGCCGAGCCCGTGGCAGACCGCCGCGAGCATCTGACGGGCGCGCACCGCGAGGCCGGCGGACTCCGCCACGATCGGGTGCTCGAGGAGGTGCTGGACGATCCGCTGGCACTCGGCGAGCTCGCCCTGCTTCATGAGGCACTCGGCCTGCATGTATGTCATGTTCCACCACGCGCTGTTGTTCTTCCCGTCGAGGGCAAACTGGGCGGCCGTGGCGGCGTGGGTGGCGGCCTGCGCGTAGTCGCGGAGGTCCCATGCCTGGCGGGCGTAGAGCCCTGCGAGGACATATTCGGCGTCGTTGGCGCTGACGGGCTGGCTCCACGCCTCGAGGGCCTTGGGCGCGAGCTGGAGCCGCCGGGCCAGTTCTTGGATGACTTCCGCCGTCGGCTCACGGCGACCGGTCTCGAGCAGCGAGATGTAGCTCGGTGAGTACAGGTCCTTGCCGAGCTCTGCCTGCGTCAGCCCGCGCTCGAGCCTCTCAGCACGCAGTTTCTCGCCGAATCCACTACCCACGTTGACCTCCTGGCCCCCTCCCGAGACCGTTCGAACCCCGGGTTGCTGTGTGTGCCGCAGCCCATCAGGAGGCGTCCCGAAGGCGGCGGCTCTCCTTGACAGGCCATGTGGAAGATATTTTACTAGGCATGTCAATCACGACAAAGCATGCTCCGCCCGGAAACACGCACCCAGTCCCGCGTCATCACGCGACAGAATTCAAGGACAAGAAGATGCTCAAGAAACTGATTGCAGCGCTTGCGGTGGGAGGCGCCCTCGCGGTATCGGGCGTTGCCGGCGCGCCGACGGCGATCGGCAACTGGCCCGACCCGATGCGGGTCCAGGCCATCGGCAATTGGCCGGACCCCATGAAGGCTCCGGTGGCCATCGGCAACTTGCCCGACCCCATGCAGGTGTCGCCCCAGGGGGGAATCGGCAACTGGCCCGACCCGATGTGAGCTATCCGATGTGATCTCTAGGGCGGGCTCCCTAGGATCTGATGCGCATGCCCCGGGCCGCACGGTCCGGGGCTGTCGTGCGTGCAGGTACTAGGCCCCTTCCGGATGGCCCCTCTGGGCACCAGAATGTGGTCCGTGAGCGTCTCCTCTGGCCGCCAGGCCGTCCCGCCCGGCCGCGTGCGGCCAGCCTCGGGAATGACCGTGGCGGACGGCCTCGGCACCCGTGCCGTGGGGGAGCTCCGCAGGCAGTTCGGCCCCAACAGCCTTCCGCGCGAGAAGGCGCGACCATGGTGGCTTCGGCTCGGGGCGGAGTTGGCGCACTTCTTCGCCCTCATGCTGTGGGCCGCCTCGATTCTCGCCTTCGTCGCCGGCATGCCCGAGCTGGGCTGGGCCATCGCCGCGGTGGTGGTCATCAACGGGCTCTTCGCGTTCTTCCAGGAGGCACGGGCAGAACGGGCCTCGGCGAAGCTCCGGGAGCTCTTGCCGAGCAACGTCCAAGTCCGGCGCGATGGGCGGACCACCGTGGTCGACGCGGCCGAGCTCGTCCCCGGAGACATCGTGCTGCTGACGGCCGGCGACCGCATCCCCGCAGACCTCGACTTCCTGCAGGCCTCCGGCGTCTCTGTCGACGAGTCCATGCTGACCGGCGAGAGTGTGCCTGTGCCGCGCGGGGCGGGCGAGGCGGGAGCCGGCGGCACCTTCGTCGCTGCGGGAGACGCCGTCGGTCGCGTCACCGCGACGGGCACATCGACGCGGCTCGCTGAGATCGCCCGCCTCACCACGCGGGCCGAGCCCCCGCCCAGCCCGCTTGATCTCGAGCTCAGGCGGATCGTGAAGATCATCGCGATCGTCGCCGTCACGGTGGGGGCCGCGTTCTTCCTCGTCTCGCTCCTCATCGGCAACCCGCTTGCCGGCGCGTTCCTGTTCGCGATCGGTGTCACGGTGGCGCTGGTCCCCGAGGGGCTCCTCCCCACGGTCACCCTCTCGCTTGCCATGGGTGCCCAGCGGATGAGCCGGAGGCATGCGCTCGTGCGCAACCTCGAGGCTGTGGAGACGCTCGGGTCCACCACTTTCATCTGCACCGACAAGACCGGGACGCTCACCCAGAACCGGATGGGGGCCGTCGAGGTCTGGACGCCTGCGGGGTCGGTGGCCATCGAGGGGCCCGGGTACGCCCCCGAGGCGGCGGTCGACGGCCCGGCCGGCGCCGTCGCGGCCGCGGCGCAGCTCGCGGCCGGTGCACGTGCGGCCTCGCAGGGCGACATCGAGTGTCCCACGACGGCGAGTGGCGCGCCGTCGGCGACCCCATGGAGGCCGCGCTGACGGCCCTCGATCGCCGGCTTGGCGGTGAGGCCGAGGGGATCGTGCCGATCGCGGGATTCGCGTTCGACGGCGAGCGGAAGCGGCAGAGCGCCGTCCTGGGGGCCGGTTCGTTCCCGGGGGAGGCCGAGGCCGGGGAGCTCTGGGTCAAGGGTGCTCCCGAGGTGCTGCTGGACCTGTGCATCGGCGACCACAGCGCCGACGATCGCGCCGAGCGCCACCCTGACCGGGGGGAGGCCCAGGGGCCGGGCGACGGCGGGTGGCGCGGACGTGCGCACGCCGCCATCGAAGCGCTTGCGCAGCGCGGACTGAGGGTCCTCGCGGTAGCGTCGCGCGGGATGACCGGCGCGGAAGTCCGCGCAGCGGCGGCGGGAGAGGCCGACGCCGTCGTTCTTGAGCGGGACCTGGTGCTCCGCGGTCTGGTCGGGCTGCACGATCCGCCCCGGCCCGCCGTGGCCGGGGCCATCCGCCAGGCCCGCGAGGCGGGGATCAGGATCGCGATGGTGACTGGGGACCATCCCATGACGGCCGCGGCGATCGCCCGGGAGATCGGCCTGATCGACCACCCCGCAGGGCCCGACGACGTCCTCTCGGGTGCGAGCCTGCCGGAGGACCAGCAGGTGCTGGGCGCGCTCCTGGACCGGGACGGCGTGGTCATCTCCCGCGTCACGCCCGAGCAGAAGCTGCGCGTCGCGCACGCGCTGCAGGCGCGGGGGCACTGCGTCGCGATGACGGGCGACGGCGTCAACGACGGTCCCGCTCTCGAGGCGGCGGACATCGGGGTCGCCATGGGGCGCAGCGGGACCGACGTGGCGCGCAATGCGGCAGACCTCGTGCTCCTCGACGACGACTTCGCGACCATCATCGTCGCGGTGGAGCAGGGCCGCGCCACCTACGCGAACATCCGCCGTTTCCTCACCTACCACCTCACCGACAACGTTGCCGAGCTCACGCCGTTCGTCGTGTGGGCGCTGTCGGCGGGGCACTTCCCACTCGCCCTGGGAGTCCTGCAGATCCTGTGCCTGGACATCGGGACGGACCTCCTGCCTGCGCTCGCCCTCGGCGGCGAGAAGCCGAGTGCTGGGGTCCTCAAGCGGCCCCCAGAGCGGCGCCACCTCATGGACGGGAGCCTGATGTTCCGGGTCTTCGCGGTGCTCGGGCCGGTGGAGGTCGTCTTCGAGATGGCCGCGTTCGCGTGGGTCCTGTGGCTCGGTGGCTGGCGGCCGGGCGGGGACCTGCCTCCGGTGGGCGTGATTGCCGCGGCCTCGGGGGCGGCATTCACGGCCGTGGTGCTCGGGCAGCTCGCCAATGCCTATGCGTGCCGCAGCGCGAGCCGGTCCGCGTGGAGGCTCTCGTGGACTGGCAACCGGATGCTCCTCTGGGCGATCCTCGTGGAGCTCGCACTTCTGGCGGTCTTCCTCTTCATCGGCCCGGTGGCAGCCGTGCTCGGCCAGGCCCCACCGCCGCTCGAAGGGTTCGTGATCGCCGCGCTCGCGATCCCCGGGGTCGTCATCGGCGACGCCGTCCACAAGGCCATGCGGCATCGCTTCGGTCGAGGCAGGACTCATCCGGTCCTGCCGCACCATTAGTTCCAGATGGCGTGCCGTTCCAGGTGGTGCACAGCGAAAGGCCCCGCAGCGTTGGCTGCGGGGCCTTCCCTTGGTCGGGATGACAGGATTTGAACCTGCGACCTCTTCGTCCCGAACGAAGCGCGCTACCAAGCTGCGCTACATCCCGATCCATCGCCCGAGTCTCCCCGGAGCAACTCGTCTAGAGTACCCGATTCGCTCCCGAACGTGAAATCGAGCGGGCGGTTTTGAAGCAGCAGGCGACGTCCCGTGGTGATCAGAATGGCGGCAGGTCTTGCATGCGGTGAACGTCGGCCGTGGGCGGTCCTTCGCCCGGGACGCGCCGGACTGTGTGAGCGGTGTTGGGGCTGGATCGTCGATGAGGCAGAGGAGGCGGTCACGGTCTGCGGGTGCCGTTGTTGCGGGCGGTCTTCCCGGCAGTCTGGCGTGCCTGGATGAGGGCGAGGGACGTGAGGGCGTCAACGGCGCTCTACACGAGCGAGTCGCGCCAGGCCCCGTGGAGGGCGGCGAACCGGCCGCCGCCGGCCAGGAGCTCCGCAGGCGATCCGTCCTCGACGATGCGCCCGCCGTCCACCACGAGCACCCGGTCTGCGATCTCGACGGTCGAGAGCCGATGGGCGATGATGATCGCCGTCCGCGCGCCCGCACCGGACGCCCCAGCCCCGCCGTCGCCGCCCGCCCGAGGGGGGCCGCCGCCGTCGTGCGCCGCGGCGCCGTCCGTGCCGGGGCCGTTGAGCAGCTTCGCGAGGCCGGCCTGCACGAGCCGTTCCGAGGGGATGTCCAGGGAGCTCGTGGCCTCGTCGAGGATGAGGACGGCCGGGCTCGCGAGCACGGCCCGGGCGAACGAGATGAGCTGCCGCTGCCCCGCGGAGACGCGGCCGCCGCGCTTGGTGACGTCCGTGTCGTACCCGTCCGGCAGTGCCGAGATGAACCCGTGCGCGCCCACGGCGCGCGCGGCCGCCTCGATCTCCTCACGCGACGCGTCCGGACGCCCGAGCGCGATGTTGTCCGCGACGGACCCCGAGAACAGGAACGCCTCCTGCGTCACCATGACGACGGCGCGCCGCAGGTCCCGCGTCGAGAGCCGGCGGAGGTCGACGCCGTCGAGCGTCACCGCGCCCGAGGTGGGGTCGTAGAACCGGGCCACGAGCTTGGCGAGCGTCGACTTGCCCGCCCCGGTCGCCCCCACCAGTGCGACGGTCTGGCCGGCCGGGATCCGCAGCGTGAACTCCGGCAGCACCTCGGGCCCCGACGCGTACGAGAACGAGACGGACTCGAACGCCACCTCCCCGCGCGCCGCGGGGAGCTGCACCGGGTCCCGCGGCGGCTGCACCGTGGGCACCTCCTCGAGCAGCCCCGAGACCTTCTCGAGCGCTGTCTGGGCGCTCTGGAACGAGTTGTAGAACATCGCGATCGTCTCGAGGGGGCTGAAGAACCGCTTCGTGGAGAGCACGACGGCGAGCAGCACGCCCACCGCGAGGTTTCCCTCGAGCACCCGGAACGCAGCGACGAGCAGGATGACGGCCACCGTCACGTTCCCCGTGAGCACGAGCCCGGGCTGGAAGACGCCGTTGAGCATGACGGAGCGCTGGGTTGCGGCGGCGTAGTCGTCGGCGAGGACGCCGTACTCGGCGCTGTTGGCGCGCTCCTTGCGGAACGCCTTGACCGCGCGGATGCCGGTCATCGTCTCGACGAAGTGCACGATGAGGCGCGCCGAGACCACTCGCGAGGCACGGAAGGCCCGCTGCGAGCGGACCTGGTACCAGCGCGCGAGGAGCGTCATCGGCACGGCCGCGGCGAGCATGATGAGCCCCGACGGCCAGTCCAGGGCGAACACGGTGATCGCCGTGAACAGCATGAACAGGAGGCCCGAGGCAAGGGCGCTCACGCCTGAGTCGAGAAGCTCGCGCAGAGCCTCGAGGTCCGAGGTCTGCCGCGAGATGATCCGCCCGGACGTGTACGTCTCGTGGAAGTCCAGGCTCAGGCGCTGGGTGTGCCGGAACACCCACACGCGCAGGTCCAGCAGCATCGCCTGGCTCAGGCGCGCCGTGGAGGTCACGTAGCCGGCGGTGAGCAGCGCCGTCGTCAGCGCCGCGGCCAGATAGCCTGCGCCGACGAGCCACGTGAGCCTCGGATCGCCGGACGCGAACGCGGGCAGCGCGCGGTCGATCCCGAACGCGATGATCGCCGGCCCCGCCGCGCGGCTGGCCTGCGAGACGACGACCATCGCGAGCGTGGCCACCAGGCGGCCCCGCACGGGGCGCATGAGGTCGCCGAGGAGAGCGAGCGAGCGACGCCGGACGGCGCGGCTCGCCTCCCGCGTGAGGTCTACCGCGTCCTCGCCGCGCGTTCCGAGGGTCGCGTGGGTCACCGGGCCTCCTTCGAGTAGACGTCGTCCAGATTGGGCTCGCGGTCCCTGTCCAGGTCCCGCGGCCCGCGGGGCAGGCTCGCGATGACCCAGCGGTAGTGCTCACTGCGCGTGAGCAGCTCTGCGTGCGTGCCGACGTCCTCGATGACTCCGTCCCGCAGGAGCGCCACTCGGTCCGCGAGCGCCACGGTCGAGGGGCGGTGGGCGACGATGAGCGTTGTGGTGTGGGCGAGGGCGTCGCCGAGGCGCTCCGAGACTCGCTCCTCTGTGGCGACGTCCAGCGCCGAGAGCGGGTCGTCGAGCACGAGGACCGCGGGCCGGGCCGCGATCGCGCGGGCCAGGGCGATGCGCTGCCGCTGCCCGCCGGAGAGGCTCAGGCCCTCCTCGCCGATGCGGGTGTCGAGGCCGTCCGGGAGCGAGTGCGCGAAGTGGGCCTGCGCGACGTCGAGGGCCTCCTCGAGGAGCGCCTCCGCCTCGGGTCCCTCCCGAACGGGCGCGCCGAGCAGGACGTTCTCGCGGACCGAGGACGAGAACAGGGTCGTGTCCTCGAAGGCCACCGCGACGAGGCGCCGCAGCTCGGCGAGAGGCAGCCGGCGGATGTCGATCCCGTCGATCTCCACGGCTCCGCCGGTGACGTCGTACAGCCGCGGGACGAGCTGCAGCAGAGTGCTCTTGCCCGAGCCCGTCGCCCCCACGAGGGCCATCGTCTCGCCCGGGCGGATGTCCAGGCTCACGCCGCGCAGTACGCCCGGCGGGCCAGCCGCTGGCGGGAGGTCCGCACGAGGCGGCCCCGCGCCGTCGTGCGAGGGAGCTGTGAACGCGAAGCGCACGTCGCGGAACGTGAGCGCGCCGCGCGGGTCGGGGAGATGCCGCGGCTCGGCGGGGTCCGTGAGGGTGTTCTCCGCGTCCATGACCTCGAAGTGGCGGTCCACCGCGGTCTTCGCGGTCAGTGCCATACCCACGAGCATGCCGCTCGCCTCGACCGGCTGCGCGACGGCTGCGGCGGTGGCGAAGAACGCCGCGAGCGAGCCGATGCTCAGCTGGCCGGTCGCTGCGAGCCAGATGCCCACCATGAGCCCGACGCCGAGCGCGAGCTCGGGCAGGAGGGTCACCACGAGGCTGAACAGGGCCTGGTGCCGGGCCTTGGCGACCTCGGTCTCGCGCAGTTGCTGGGCCTGCTCTGTGAAGCCCTCGAGCGCCTCCCGCGCGCGGCCGAATGCCTTGAGCACTCGGATCCCGTGGACTGACTCCTCGACCGTCGTGGCGAGGTCGCCGGCCAGGTCCTGGCTGCGGCGCGTCGCGAGGGAGAACCGCCGGCGGAAGATTGCGCCGTAGACCATGATCGGCAGGGCCGCGGCGAGGAAGATCAGCGCCAGCTGCCACGCGAGCGTGAACAGCAGCACCACGCCGAGCGCCACAGTGCTGATCGAGACGACGAGGAAGATCGCGCCGAAGGCGAGCCAGCGGCGCAGGAACCCGAGGTCCGCGATGGACCGCGAGAGCAGCTGCCCCGAGCCCCAGCGGTCGTGGAACGAGACCGGGAGGTCCTGCAGGTGGTCGTAGAGGGCCACGCGCATCTGCCGCTCGAGGCTGATGCTCGGCTCGATCACGAGTACCCGGCGGAGGTAGATCATGCTCGCCTCGAGCACGCCGAGGACAAGCACGACGCCGGCCGCTCCCCACACGGCCGATCCCTGCGTCCCGCTGCGCACGAGTTCATCGATGACGAGGCGCAGCACCTGCGGGACGGCCAGGGCCAGCGCCGAGGCCGCGAGCGCCACCACGAGGCCCATCAGCAGACGCGGGACGATGGGGCGCACGAGCGGTCCCAGACGGGCGATTGACGCCCAGTACCTCGTCTGCTGGGCCGTGCCCGGTCGGGCGCCGCCCGGTGGGGCGGCTGCAGGGGCGCGCTGTGGCATGCCGGGGCTCACACCTCGAAGGATAGGAAGTGGTTAGCTGTGGCAACTACCCTACGCCTTCGCCGGTGGCCCCGGTCATACCTCCCGGGTGGGTCGGTTCAGGCCCGGGGCGTGAGCGTGAGCATGATGGCCTCGGGGCGGCACGCAATGCGGATCGGGGCGTAGCGGGACGTGCCGATCCCTCCCGATACGTTGAGCGGGACCAGCCGGCCCCCGTGCTCCCATTCGGTGAGGCCCTTGGCGCGCCACGTGGGCAGGTCGCAGTTCGAGACGAGCGCGCCGTAGAACGGAAGGCAGATCTGGCCGCCGTGGGTGTGGCCGGCGAGGATCACGTCCGCTCCGGCGTCCGTGAAGTGGTCCAGGACCCTTTGGTAGGGGGCATGGATGACGGCGACCCTGACCGTAGGCCCTCCCGCGTCTGCCGCCGTGCTCCGGGGCCAGCCGGCGTAGCGCTCGCGCCTCAGGTGCGGATCGTCCACGCCCGAGAAGTCGAGACGCAGCCCGCCCAGATCCAGCGACTGCGACCTGTTGGTCAGGTTGATCCAGCCAGCCGAGCCGAACCCGGTGAAGAGTCGACGCCAGTCGAGCTCGACGCGCCGGGGGACCGCCTTCCGGTTCGATGGCCCCAGAAGGTAGCCCGCCGGATTGCTCCTGACGGGCGCGTAGTAGTCGTTCGAGCCCGGGACAAAGACGCCGGGGAATCTCAGGAGTGGCTCGAGCGCGTCGAGCAGCGGCAGGACGGCGTCCGGGTGGCTCAGGTTGTCTCCCGTGTTCACCACGAGGTCCGGCTCGAGCTCGGACAGGCCCGCGAGCCACCGGACCTTCGCGGCCTGGCCCGGCACGAAGTGGATGTCGCTCAGGTGCAGGACGCGAAGCGGCTCCGAGCCCTCGGGCAGGATCGGGACGGTCTCCTCGCGGAGCACGAACTGGTCCTTCTCCCACCATCCGTAGGCTGCGGCGGCGGCGCCCGCGCTCGCACCGAGCCCGGCGACGAGGGCAGCGCGCCGGGCTACCGTGGCAAGGGCGGTCACCAGATCAGCCGTTGCCCTTGCCCTTGCCGTTGCCGGGGTTGGCGGGCTGCGGCGCGGGTGCCGGCGGGTTCACCGGGGTCTGCTGAGACTGCTGCTGGGTCTGGTTCTGCTGCGGCTGGGCCGAGGCCGGCGCAGACGGGGAGGAGCCCCCGCTGATCAGGTTCTGCGGCGGCGCATCGAACTCGCCGTGGTCGTAGAGCGGCGCAGCGATCTGCATGTACCGGGCCCACTGCGGCCCGGCGATGAACGCGCCGTCAACCGACTTGTAGAAACGGCCGTTGACGTAGACGTTCTGGCCGATCTTGTCTGCGATGCCGCCTGTCGCGATCCCGAAGAACGAGGCCGTCGCGACGCCGCGCGTGTAGCCGACCACCCAGGTCTGGTTGTTGAACTGGTTGGTACCGGTCTTCGCAGCGGCGGGGGCGCCAACACTGATGAACTTGCCCGACGCGTCCTTGATGTTGAGGCCCGAACCCTTGGTCAGGACGTCCTGGAGCACGTTGGTGGCGGCCTTGGCGACGTCCGGCTTGATCGCGCCCTGCTGGCAGGTGGGCGCCTGACCGCCGATCTTCTTGCCCTGCGGATCCGTGACCTCCGTGATGGACATCGGCTGGCAGTAGGTGCCGTTGCCCGCGAACGTCGCGAAGGCGTTCGCCATGGTGATCGGCGCGACGTTGGAGCCACCGAGGAGGTTGCCGAGGGTCGCGAGGTCGAGCTTCTCGTCCTTCCCGCTGCCGAGGTGCATACCGATGGCGTCCGCGGTGCGCTGGATGTCGCAGAAGTCGTTCAACCCGGCTGCGGTAGCGAACGTCGCGGTGTTGATCGACTGGTAGATGCCCTCGCGGACGCTCATCGGGCGATACCAGCCCGGCTCGTCATTCTGGAGGTCGATCGAGTCGGGCACGGTGCTGTCGTACCAGCCCTGGACATGCTGGCACGTGGTCTTCCATGGGTAGTTGATCCCGTAGCGCCGCTGGGCCGCGTTGACAATCTGGTTGGTCGACTTGCCCTCGCCGAGCCATGCCGCGAGCGTGATGGGCTTCATCGTCGAGCCGGGCTGCATGCCGCCAAGACCGCCGAGATCGTTGCCCTGTTTGTCCGCCGAGTCGACGTTGAAGTTGTAGACCGTCACGTAGTCCTTGCCCTGCCCGGGCAGCATGCGGCTGTTCTGGGCCATCGAGAGGACCTTGCCCGTGCCGGGCTCGATCGAGACGAGCGAGGCACCCCACGGCCAGGCCCCGTTGTTCGCACCGGCCGTCGAGTCGACCTCCGTCTGGGCAGGAGTCTGCAGGCGCATGTCGAGCGTCGTCTTGATCGTCAGCCCGCCGCGGACCACCTTGGCCAGGCGCTCCTTCTCGTCCGCGCCGTAGGCCGGGTCGTTGAGGATCTGGTGGATCACGTAATCGCAGAAGTACTGGGCAGTCGCGGCGTACTGGCAGCCCTGCTTCGGTGGGTTGACCTTGGTCTGCACGGGGGTCGCGACGGCGTCGTCGTGCTGCTTCTGGTTGATCTTGCCGTGCTCGAGCATCGCGTCGAGCACGAGGTCGCGGCGCTTCTTCGCGTTGTCCGGATGTGCGATCGGATCGTAGACCGAGGGGCTGTTGACCAGCCCCGCCAGGAGCGCGGCCTGCGGCAGCGTGAGGTCCTTGGCATCGGTGGAGAAGAAGTACTGGCTCGCAGCCTGGATGCCGTAGGCGTTGGCGTTGAAGAAGACGATGTTGAGGTAGCCCTCGAGGATCTGGTCCTTCGTGAACTTCTTCTCGAGCGCAATCGCGAGCTTCATTTCCCGCAGCTTGTCGCCCACGCCCTTGTTCAGGCCGTTGAGCAGGACCTCGTTGTCCTTGCCCTCCGCGACGAGGTTCTCGTTGATGACGTTGTTCACGTACTGCTGCGTCAGGGTCGAGGCGCCCTGCTTGCTGCCGCGCAGGTTCGCGGCGAGCGCGCGGAGGATACCGGTCGTGTCCACGCCGCCGTGCTCGTAGAAGCGGTAGTCCTCGATCGCGACGATGCCGTCCTTGATGAACGGGGACATCTGGTCGAGGGTGACCTTGGTGCGGTTCTCGGCGAACAGCGTGGCGATCTGGGAGCCGTCTGCGGCGAGGACCTTCGTCACCTGTCCTGGGGGGTCCACGGTGAGCTCGCTCGGCAGGCTCTCGAAGAACTGCACCGAGCCGTTCGCCGCGCTCCCCGTGACCGCCGCAGCGGGCACCATGAGCCCGGCCACGAGCACGCCACAGATCGCACTCACTCCAAGGAATGCAAGGATTTTCCCCAAGGTGGTGGCCGTGTCAAAGACAGGGTTCTTGCCAGACGCCATGTGGGCCAGTCTACCGGGACGTACTAATCTGGCCTCATGACCGCCTGGGAATACGCCACCGTGCCCCTCATCGTGCACGCTACAAAACAGATCCTCGACCAGTGGGGAGAGGACGGCTGGGAGCTCGTTCAGGTGGTTCCCGGACCGGGCGGGAACGGACTCGTCGCGTACATGAAGAGGGAGAAGCAAGCATGAGCCAGGACGCAGCGCAGGGGACATCCCAGACCGACGTGAGCAGCGCGGTCGAACGTCGTCTCGCCGAGCTGGGCCTGAGCCTGCCCGAGGTCGCCGCGCCCGTCGCCGCGTATGTTCCGGCCGTCGTGAACGGCACCAGCGTCTACACGTCCGGCCAGCTGCCGTTCGTCTCCGGCCAGCTGCCCGCCACGGGCAAGGTGGGTGCCGAGGTGAGTGCCGAGGACGCCAAGAAGTACGCACAGCTGTGCATCATCAACGCCCTCGCGGCCGTCAAGGCCCAGATCGGGAACCTTGACCGGATCACGCGGATCGTCAAGGTGGTGGGCTTCGTTGCCTCCGACCCGCAGTTCACCGGGCAGCCCGGCGTCATCAACGGCGCCTCCGAGCTGCTCGGCACCATCTTCGGCGAGGCGGGCACGCACGCCCGCTCGGCCGTCGGCGTCGCGGTCCTGCCGCTCGACGCACCAGTGGAGGTTGAGTTGATTGCCGACTTCGTATAAGCGCCGCTTCACCCTGCCCCGGCACCTCCAGGGCGCCGCGCGCAGCTGGCTCGAGGAGGCCGACCGCGCGCCCCGCAAGCCCCGCCTCGCCTCGACCGTGGCTCTCGTGCGCGACGCGCCCGACGGCACCGAGACCTGGCTGACCTACCGCACCGGCGACTCGCCGCTCGGCGTCGTCGCCTTCCCCGGGGGATCGGTCGAGAACGCCGATCAGGACTCCTTCGACTGGTTCGGCCCATCCGTAGGCCAGTGGTCCGAGCTCCTCGGCACCGACGACTACGCGCTCGCCCGCGTCCACGTGGTCGCAGCAATCCGCGAACTCTTCGAGGAGACCGGCGTGCTGCTCGCGGGCTCCGACGAGTCCGTGGTCGTCGAGGGGACCAGCACCGCCGACTGGGTCCGAGCCCGCGAGGCGCTCGCGAACCAGGAGATCGGCTTCGCGGGACCTCCTGTCCAAGCGCGGCCTCGGGCTCCGCACGGACCTGCTCCGCTCGCTCGTCCACTGGGTGACCCCCGAGTTCGCGCACCGGCGCTTCGACACGCGCTACTTCGCGGCGACCCTGCCGGTGGGCCAGACGCCCATGCTCCTGCCGAGCAAGGGCGTGTGGGGGCAGTGGGTGAGCGCGGCCAAGGTCGTCGCCGGGCGTGAAACGAGCGCACTCGGCGACGAGATCGGCCAGCCCGACACGCGCGGCCTCGCGCTCCCCGAACTCCTCGTCCCCGCCACCGAGATCATCCTCGCGAAGATGGCCAAGGCCAAGGGCTGCATCGCCTACCTGAGCATCAAGCGCAGCAACCACCTGTACCGCGCCGAGCTGGTCGAGGAGAACGGCCAGCTGTACCTCGAGGTCGAGGCGCCGGGCGCCGTCGCGCCGCCGACGGAGGCGCTGCGCGTCGTCGAGCCCTGAGGGGCCAAGCCCCTGACAGACACGGAGAGCCGGACCCGAAAGGGTCCGGCTCTCCTTCTTTCGGCCAGTGGGCTCAACCAGCGCGGGCGAGCTCAACCGGCGTCAGCGCGAGCGCTGGCGGAGGCGCTGCATGTCCAGGATCACGACGGCGCGCGCCTCCAGACGGATCCAGCCGCGCTGGACGAACTCGGCCAGGGCCTTGTTCACGGTCTCGCGCGAGGCGCCCACGAGCTGGGCGAGCTCCTCCTGCGTGAGCTCGTGGGCCACAAGGACGCCGTCCGTCGCGGGGCGGCCGAAGCGGTCTGCGAGGTCCAGGAGGGCCTTCGCGACGCGCCCGGGAACGTCCGAGAAGACGAGGTCCGAGAGCGAGTCGTTGGTGCGGCGCAGGCGGCGGGCGAGGGCCTGCAGCAGCTGCGCGGAGACCTCCGGGCGGGAGCGCAGCAGCGCGACGAGCGCCTCGTTCTTGAGGCCGGCGAGCCGGGTTTCGGAGACGGCCGTGGCGGTCGCGTTGCGGGGGGCAGGGTCGAAGAGGGCCATCTCGCCGAAGAGCTCGCCCGGGCCGAGGATCGCCACGAGGGACTCGCGCCCGTCCGGGGACGTGCGGCCCAGCTTCACCTTGCCGGAGACGATGAAGTAGAGCTGGTCGCCCTGGTCCCCTTCGCGGAACACCGACGCGCCGCGCGAGAGGTCAACCTCGGTCAACTCGTCCGTGAGCAGGCGGAAGCCTTCGTCGTCCAGCGTGGCGAAGAGGGGTGCGCGGCGCAGTACCTCGAGGTCCAATTCATTCTCCTAGTGTCAGTGGCGTTCACATGCTTGCGCTGGGGCCATTGTTTCAGATGCGCGGCATGTTTTGTGACGAACTTGGCATGCGACACATCCCCACGCCGGCCGCTGGGTCTCCGGCGGCTCCCAGTGTCGGGCCAGCGTGCGCCGGTAGACTCCTCGGGTGAACCTGCTCGACATCATCCTCGTGCTCGTTCTCGTGGGCTACCTGCTCAACGGGATCCGGGCCGGGTTCGTGGTGAGCCTCGGCGGGATCCTCGGGTTCGTGGCCGGCGGCATCGCTGCCTTCTTCGCCGTGCCGATCGTGAGCGGCTGGCTCACCGATGGCGGCTGGCGCGCGGCCGGCATCATCATCACCGCAATCCTCCTCATGGCCGCCGGCAACGCCGTCGGCTCGGCGTTGGGCCACCGCGTCCGTCGGGGGATCCGCTGGAAGGGGGCCACCGCCGTCGACCGCGGGCTGGGCGGCCTCGTGAGCGTCGTTGTCGCAGCGCTCGTCATCTCGATGATCTCGTTCACAGTCTCGAGCATCGGTGTGCCCGTCCTGACCCAGCAGATCGCCGGCTCCGCCGTGGTCCGTGCGATCGACGACGCCACGCCGGACCCCGTCAAGGAGCAGGCCGCGGCGCTGCGCGCGTTCGTGATCGGGGACGGGCTGCCCAAGCTCATCGAGGGCATCGCCCCGGCCCAGCCCGTTAAGGTGCCGGACTCGGTGGACACGCCCGAGCTGCGTGCCGCCGCGCCGTCGATCCTGCGGATCACCGGGACGGCGTACCAGTGCGGGCAGAACCAGACCGGCTCGGGGTGGGTCGTGGCCCCGGACCGCGTCATCACGAACGCACACGTCGTCGCGGGGGTGAGCGAGCCCGTCGTCGAGCTTCCCGGCGGGGGCGCGCGCAGCGGGCGGGTCGTGTACTTCGATGCCGTCCACGACCTCGCCGTCATCGCCGTCTCCGGTCTCCGCGCCACACCGCTGCCGCTGACGGGCATGAGCCCCGCCGGCACGTCGGCGGCGTTCGGCGGCTATCCGCTCGGTGGCCCGTACCAGCTGCGCCCAGCGGTCGTGCAGGGCACGACGACGGTCCTCGCCCCGGACATCTACGGCGCCAACGAGGTCCCGAAGCAGGTGTACCAGATCTCCGGCAATGTCCAGCAGGGCAACTCCGGCGGCCCGCTCATGACCCTCGACGGGCACGTGACCGGCGTCGTGTTCGCCAAGAGCGATTCGACGGCGAACGTGGGCTACGCGATCACGATGGACGAGCTCGCTCCCGTTGCCGCCCGGGCCTCCGGGCTCAGCCAGACGGTCGCCTCCGGCGTGTGCACGCGGAAGTAGCCGGCTCTCGATCTGCGCCGGCCTTGAGCCGCCTTACGCGTCGACCGGCTTGCGCGTGGCCGTGAGGTCCGCGAGGTACTCGATCGCGAAGCGGTAGCCCAGCACGCCCGCGCCCGCGATGACCGCCTTGGCGATGTCGCTGAGGTACGAGTGGTGTCGGAACGGCTCGCGCGCGTGGACGTTCGTGATGTGCACCTCGACGAGCGGCAGCTGGACCGCTGCGATCGCGTCGCGGATGGCCACGGACGTGTGCGTGTAGGCGCCGGCGTTGAGCACGATCCCGAGCGCCGTGGTCCGTGCAGCGTGGATGGCGTCGATGATCGCGCCCTCGTGATTCGACTGGAAGCACTCGGCCGCGAGGCCCTGCGCCTCGGCGGCGTCCGCGCACAGCCGCTCGATGTCCGCGAGGGTGTGCGTGCCGTATTTCTCGGGCTCGCGCGTGCCCAGGAGGTTGAGGTTGGGGCCGTTGATGACCAGGACGGTGCCGCGGTGAGGGTTCTCTGCCATGGACCCACTCTAGGCGTGGGTCTATCCTTGGCGTGTTCCCCGGGGACCTCGAGGGGGAGCAGCACCCTGATTCGGTGGGGTCTCGGCACCGAAGCGGCCACTGCGCCATCGTTCTGGCGGCGCACGACGCCGCGCGGCGGGCTCGCGCTGTATGCGCTGCCCGCGCTTCCGTTGCCGTGTTCCCCGCTGGAGGGACCCGGCGCAGAGCGTGTCAAGTTGTTTGTGTGAGTGGTCGGTCTCCGGTTTGGTTCAGAGGTAGGGGTTGATGCGTTCGGGGTAGGCCAGGGCGAGCTGGGCCAGGGCCTGCTTCCAGTTCGTGGTGACCTGGCCTTGGACGAGGCGCCCGTCGGCCTTGCGCCGGTGTGCGGGCAGTCCGCGCTCCTTGGCCCGTTGGCGGGCGCGCTTGTCCTCGATGTTGCAGATCGCGAGCCAGAGCAGCTTCACGACCCGCGTCGTCGGAGGGGAAGTGGCCGCGGTTCTTGATGACCTTGCGCAGCTGGTAGTTCAGCGACTCGATCGCGTTGGTGGTGTAGATGACCCGGCGCAGCATCGGCGGGAACGCCAGGAACGGGATGAACCGCTCCCAGGCGTCCTGGAACGCCCGGACCGTGTTGGGGTTCTTCTTCCCCAGCTCGGAGGCCGCGAACTCCTCAAGGGCCGCCTTCGCGGCGGCCTCGTTCGGGGCCTGATAGACCGTCTTGAGGGCCGCGGCGACGGCCTTGCGCTGGCCGTAGGCCACGAACCGCATCGAGGCCCGGATCAGGTGCACCACGCAGACTCCCGCTGTCAACCCCTGGGGTCCGGATGGGGGTCGCGGGGGGCAGGGCTGATCGGCGGGCGGGGGCTTCCCGTCCGCTGGGGGTGTGCGTGGGCTCAGCTCGCGGCGGGCAGTGCCAGGTGTTCCTCTGCGGTGCGCTGGGGGATGGGGCCGGTGTCCTGGGCGTGGTCGGCGGCTTCGAGGGCCTGCCGGCGTAGGGGGTGCAGGGCCGGGTCGTATTCGGTGCGGTCGTGCCAGCAGCGCCAGAGGATGCGGACCCAGCGGGCTGCGACGCCGCGCAGTGCGCGGTGGTGGCCTTGGCCTGCGGCCCGGGCCCTTCGGTAGTGCTCGCCGGTGAAGTGGGGGTCCTCGCGGACGGCGACGAAGGCCCACCAGTCGATCGCGTGGCGCATGCGCTTGTTCGCCGCGTAGCGGAAGCGGACCTGGCGGGTGCGCCCGGAGGCGCGGGTGACGGGAGCGAGCCCGGTCTCGGCCAGCAGCGACGCCGCGGAGGGGTACCGGTCGCGGTCCTCGCCCATCCCTGCCAGGAGGGTCGCGGCGGTGACGGGGCCGACGCCGGGGAAGGCGGTGAAGATCCGGGTGTCGGGGTGGGCGGCGAGCAGTGCCCGGATCTCGGTGTCGTATTCGCGCAGGTGCCCGTTGAGCAGGGAGAGCTCCTCGGCCATCCGCACTGCGGTGAACGCCCGGCCGGCGCTGGTGCCCTCGCCCGCGGCGAGCAGGTGGGGGCGGAGGCGTTCCACGAGGGTCTCGGCGCTGGTGCGCCCGGAGTAGCCGTGGGCGGTGATGAAGGCGTCCATGCGCTTGACCCCGACGCGGGCGGCCTGGGCGGGCTGTGGGTAGCGCCTGATGAACTGCAGGGAGATGTCCCGGTCGAGGCTGGAGAACAGGTGCAGGACCGCAGGGTTGTAGGACTCCATCACCGCCCGGAGCTGGTTCTCCAGGTCGCGCTGGCGCCACACGAGCCGCTCGCGGTCGCGGATCACGGCGCGCAGGCGCATCAGGGTCTGGGACGCGGGTCGGATCGGGCGCCAATGGGTGTGTTCGTGGCGGAGGCTGTCGGCCAGGACGAAGGCGTCGAACGCGTCGGACTTCTTCGCGGCCATCCGGTAGCGCTCCCGGGACCGGGCGGAGACCTTCGGGGAGATGCAGTAGACCTCCACGGCCAGCTCGAGCAGCCGCTCGACCAGGAGCCCTTCGGCGCGTTCGATGGCGACCCGGACCACGCCAGCGACCGCGGCAAGGGCGGCGCACAGCCCGGCAAGGCCTTCGACGGTGTGCGGGAAGCGCTTCTGCAGCAGCGTGGCCCCGGTCGAGTCGACGAGGCAGAGCTGGTGGAACGCACCGCCCCAGTCCACGCCGGCGAACACCTCGGGGGTCCCGGCAGCGGTAGCCAGTTCAGTACTTGTCATACCGCAGGTCCTTCCTCTCGGACTGAACCCACCTGTGCCGGGGATGCGCGGCAGCCTCGCGTCAGGACCTCATCTCGGCGATCGCCGCACCGGCGTCGCATCTCCCGCTGGCTGATTCACGATTCTGCCCCGCGGCGGCCGAACGGGTCTGCATGTGGGCCTCGAGGGCGACGCGTCTGCAAGGGTTCTGACCGCCACGGCGCAGGTGGCTGGCCGAACGGTTCGGCCACCGCCATTGTGGACAGATGAGGTCTGCACCAGCGACTCGGGCCAGGTTGCCTCGATCGCCTCGGGGAAGCCGGTGAGCCCGTCGCAGCAGACGATGAGTACGTCCCGGACGCCGCGGTTGGCCAGCTCGGCGCATACCCCGGCCCAGAACTTCGCGCCCTCGGCGGCCTGGACCCAGATCCCGAGCACGTGCTTGATCCCGTCCATGTCCACCCCGACCGCGATGTGCGCGGCCTTGTTGCGCACGTGCGCCCCGTCGCGGACCTTGACCACGATCGCGTCCAGGTAGATGACCGGGTAGAAGGACTCCAGCGGCCGGCGCTGCCAGGCCAGGACCTCGTCCAGGACCTCGTCGGTGACCTTGGAGATCGTCTCGCGGCTGACCTCGGTGCCGACCGTGGAGACGAGGTGATGCTCGATGTCGCGCACCGTCATCCCGCCCGCGTACAGGGAGATGATCATGTCATCGAGCCCGGACAGGCGCCGGGCGCCCTTGGGCACGAGCATCGGTGTGAAGGTCCCGTCCCGGTCCCGCGGGACCGCGAGCTCCACGTCCCCGGCGATCGTGCCGACAGTCTTCGGGAACGAGCCGTTGCGCGAGTTCGGGAACAGCGCCGCGTCCGGGTCGCCCTTCTCGTACCCGAGGTGGTCCGACAGCTCGGCCTGCATCCCGCGCTCGAGGCCGGCCTTGATCAGCTGCTGGATCAGCCCGTCCCTGCCCTCGAGCTGGACCTGCCCGGCATCGATCATCGAGTACAGCTCATCCAGCGCCCCCGACGCCTCGAGCGCTTCCACGCCCTCACGCTGGGCCCTGCGGCGCTCCTGCCGCTCTTCCTTGCTGACCATGCTCATCAGTGTCTCGGCTTTCTGTCAGGGACACCGCCCTCACACAAACCATCTGACACCCTCCCGGCGCATGGCCTCCAGAGCAGAGGTTCCCATGTCATCCCACACTCCGTTCCGTGCCCCCGCCGTGGTCCTCACGGCACTCGTCACCCTCACCTTCGGGCTCCTCGGCGTCGCGCCGGCGCAGGCCGTGCCCGCAGCGCCCCCCTCGACAACATGGACAGTCCTCGTCGGCAACGAATCGCCCGACATGGCCGTCCAGGGCATGCGCTTCCTGCCCGACGACATCACGATCAACTCCGGCGACACCATCAACTTCGTGGCGAACAGCGCCGAGATCCACACGGTGAGCCACGGGACCCCGCCCTTCCCGCCCACCTCACTCGAGAACCTCGAGAAGGACGCCTTCATCCCTGCCGGCGGACCAGTGTTCGACCCGACCCAGTCGTGGTGGAACTCGGGGCTCATCTCCACCGGCAACACCCCCGCCGGGCCCGGCATCAGGACGTACCCGCTCACGTTCACCACAACAGGTGACTTCACGTTCTTCTGCATGATCCATGGCGAGATGATGTCCGCGACCGTCCACGTCCACGCGGCGGGAACGGCGTACCCGCACTCCAAGCAGTACTACAGCGCCCAGGCGGCCGTGGCCGCAGCCCAGATCCTCGGCGACGGTTACCGGCTCTGGGCCACCACCCTCGCCAAGTCCAGCCCGACGCACGTGTTCGCCGGCGCCATGGATGACAAGGCCATGGTCATGCGGTTCATCCCGTCGCTCGACGTGGTCCGGAAGGGGACCACAGTGACGTTCGACTTGAGCGCCAATGCTGGCGTGGTGCCGCACACCGTGACGTTCACGTCGGTCCCGGCCGGAGTCACGCCGCCCGCGTCACCGATTCTCCTGCCCGCCTTCGCCGGAGGACCGTCTACGTTCCAGGTCACCTTCACCAAGGCCGGCACGTGGCACTACATCTGCGAGTTCCACGATGACATGGGCATGGTCGGCGACGTCGTCGTGACGCCGTAGGCCGCGCGACTCAACCACCCGCCGACGACGGCGGTGCCCCACAAGGGGTGGGGCACCGCCGTCGTGCGCTGACTCCCCGCGCGCCCGCACATCCGAACAGCCCGAGAGCACGGCTACTCGGTCGCAACAGGCTCCGGGGGCCCCTGGCCCGTGCGTGGCGCGCCGAGGATGCGCGCGCGCAGCCGCTGCGCCGGCCTCTCGATCGCCAGACAGCTGAGCAGGCCGAGCGGCCACACCACGACGAGTGCGATGGCGGCGAACGCGAGGGGCGACAAGCGGGCGGGGACCAGTGCTGCCGCAAGGAGCTGTTGGGCCGGCCACCCGTAGATGTAGATGCCGTACGAGATGTCCCAGCGATTCCCCACATGCGACCGGACTGATCCTGCGCACAGCACGAGGTAGGCGAAGGGCAGCGGAGCCAGGGCGGTCCCGAAGCCCGTGGCGAGTGCACCCCAGACCGCGAGCCCTGCCGCAGCGGCCGGAAAGACGCCTGGCCGCAGCCGGTTCCGCAGGGTTGCCAGGAGAGCGCCCGCCAGAAAGACCGCGATGAACGGGAGGACGAACTCCGTGCGGCCGGATCCGTATCCGCCGCCGACGACCTTCCCGGCGACGGCCCCGGAGAACAGCGCGAACAGGAACAGGATCACGATGCGGTGTGGTGCCCTGCCGTGCAGTGTCCTTCCGGCCGACGCCCTCCGGGCGGCGTACACCGCAACCGCGACGAGGACATAGCACAGCACCTCCCAGGTGAGCGTCCACAGGGGGCCGTCCCAGTCTGACGGATCGTTGTTGCCTGCGAGGGAGGTCCCGATCGGCGGTGTCTTCGTGGTCCCGATGACGAGTGTGAGGGCCGCGGCCACGAAGGCCAGTGCTCCGCGTACCTCCCACTGTCCCTCGGTGAGCAGTGCACCGATGGGCGCCGCGATGAACGCCACCGCCAGCGCCGCGACTGCCAGTGCCGGATAGATGCGCGTCCACCGCGCCGCGGCGAAGGCCAGCGCGTCCGAACGCTCCGCGCTGACCGTGATGAGGTAACCCGAGATCGCGAAGAACCCCATCACGCCCGCCGTGCCGAGCTTGATCCCGTACAGGGCGGGCTCCGGCCCGTAGCCTCCGAGCCACCATGCGTGGGAGATGATGACGGCCGCGGCGAAGACGAGGCGGAGCCCGTTGAGGGCGTTGGTGCGCGAGCCCAGGGCCGCGCCGAGGGTCCGCGACCCGAACAGCCCGGGCGGCATGGCTACTCGGTCGCGGTGATCTCGAGCAGGAGCGCGTGCTCGGGCCGCAGGACGGGCAGCGGCAGGCCGACCTCCGCGAGGAAGCGCCCCGTGGCGGTGGCATCCTCGGCGAGCCAGGCGGGCGGCGCGGTCTGCGTGAACGTGTTGGCCAGATCTGCGTCGTCTGACGTCGGCAGTGCGGCGCGGACGCGGTATGTGCGTTCCGGGTCGAGGCCCGGAATGCCCACGCGCCCCGGCGTTTCAGCCGAGAGCGTGCCCAAGGCGACGGCCGCGAAGAGGCCCGACGCGCCGTCGTGCGCGACGACGCCGTGCAGCGCGAGGTTCGGCTCCGCAAGGTCGGCGTTGACGCGGACCCCCGAATGGAGGAGCCCCCGGTGCGCCTTGTACAGCGCGATGGCCCGCTGGAGCGTCCCGCGCTCGGCGGGCGTGGCCTGGCGGATGTCCCACTCCATCCCGAAGTGGCCGAACAGCGCCGTGATCGCGCGGAACGAGATGTCGTGGATCCGGCCGGTCGTATGCGAGTGGGTCGGGCCGACGTGCGAGCCGACGAGTTCGGGCGGGAGCACCGCCTGGGTCCAGCGCTGGATGGTCTGGCGCTCGAGGGCGTCGTTGCAGTCCGAGGCCCACACGCGGTCGGTGCGCTGCAGGATGCCCAGGTCCACGCGGGCCCCGCCGGACGAGCACGACTCGATCTCGACGTGCGGGTGTGCGGCCTTGAGCGCGTCGAAGAGCCGGTACGCGGCGAGGGTCTGCTCGCGCACCGACGGCCGGCCCGCGTGGCCGTGCTCGGTGAGGTCGCGGTTCTGGTCCCACTTCAGGTACGCGATGCGGTGCGCGCCGAGGAGGGCGTCCAGGCGGTCGTAGACGTACTGCCAGGCGTCGGGGTTCGCGAGGTCCAGGACGTGCTGGTGGCGCCACTCGAGCGGGAGCCTGCCTCCGTCCTTGTAGGACCTCGAGGACGGTCCCGCGATCCAGTCCGGGTGGGCGCGCGCCACGTCGGAATCGAGGTTGAGCATCTCGGGCTCGACCCAGAGGCCGAACTCCATGCCGAGAGCGTTGACCCGCTCGATGAGCGGGGCCAGGCCCTCGGGCCACACCGTCTCGTCGACGTACCAGTCGCCCAGGCCCGCGTGGTCGTCGCGGCGCCCACGGAACCAGCCGTCGTCGAGCACGAAGCGTTCGACGCCGAGCTCCGCAGCCGACTCGGCGAGCTCGAGGAGGGGTTCGAGGCGGTGATCGAAGTACACGGCCTCCCACGTGTTGAGGACCACCGGGCGCTGGCGGCCCGACGCTGCGTGGCGGGCGCCCGGCCCCACATGCTGCGGACGCCCGCGGAACCAGTGGTAGAACGCCTCCGTCACGCCGTCAAGGCCGTGGTCGGAGTACGCCGCATAGAGCACGGGCGTGCGGTAGCTCGTCCCTGGGGCCAGAACCACCTCGCCCGAGCCGAGGAGCTCGGACGCGCCGAGCATCCGCCGACCGTCCGCGAGCGTGTCGAGGTACTGCTCATGGTTGCCGGACCAGCCGAAGTGCACGGCCCATACGCGGCCGGACCGGTTCGAGAAGCCCGCCGTCCCCGCGGCAACGAGCAGCGAAGAGTCGTGGCCGGTGCGGCCATGCCGGCCCGAGCGCACCCACGTGCCCTGCCGGATCGCCTGCCGCTGCGGATGGTTCTCGCGGCACCATCGGCCGGTGAGGTCCAGGAGTTCGACGGCGTCCCCCGGCACCGGGAGCACGGCGCCGAGCTCGTCGAGGCTGTAGGGGGTGGTGCCTGTGTTGGTCAGCTCATGCGAGAGCTCGAGGAGCCCGCCTTGGTGCAGGAGCAGGTCCGAGGCCACGCTCAGTCCTGAGTCGGGATCGGACTGGACGATCCTCGCGCCGCACCCGTCGAGGGTCGCCTCAGCCGAGACCACGCGGAAGGCGGGGGAGAACGAGAGGCCGGGGGCGCCGTCGCCCGTCCGGTTGCCGCGGACCGCGGGGCGTCCCAGCCACCCCGACGAGGCCTGCGGAAGGAGTCCCGCAACCACCGGCACGTCGAGTGCCGAGTGCGGGATCGGCGGCGCAAGGAGGGCGAGGTCGGGCAGGGCCTCGCCCAGGTCGGCGCCCCAGTGGACGATCTCGGCCTCGCCGGAACCGAAGGCGAGGAGCAGGCTGGTACCGGCGGAACGGAGGTGGAGGGGGTCCATGGCAGGTTCTTTCGGTGGTGGGTGGGCGTTGGAGGGCCGCTTGAGTCCAGCGTAGGGGCCCGGCGCAGGCCGGGCCCCTGGTGCCGATCCATCAGGACCGGTCGTCTGGACTACTGGAAGAGCGCGTTGACCTGGGCGTTGGCGTCGGTCAGCGAGCTCGCGGGCGACTTGCCCGAGAAGACGGCGTCCATGGCCGGCTTCATGATCCCGTCAACCTTCGCCGCGTTCTCCGTGATGGGGAAGAGGAACGTGGTGCTGTCCTTGACCTGCTGGGTGAACGGGGTGACGTCGATGCCCTTGGCCTTGAACGCTGCCGATGCTTTGTCCGCGGCCTCCGAGATCGCGGGGAAGACGACCGCCTTCGCGGCAACCACGTCCTGGCAGGCCGGCGAGCCGAGGTACTCGACCCACTTGGCGGCGGCGGCCGGGTTCTTGGTGGCGGCGTTGATCGAGTCGGCGAGGCCGTTGTACATCGAGGCGCGCTTCCCGTCAGGGCCGGTCGGCGTCGGCGCAATGCCCACGTTGACGCCCTTGTACCCGAAGTACTGGCCGATCATCCAGGATCCCTGGGCATTGATCGCCGACTTGCCGGCCGCGAACGTGTCGGCCATGTTCGCCCCGACGACCGTCTCGAGCTTGGGCATGTAGCCCTTGTCGATGATTCTGTGGAACCAGGTGATCGTGTCCTGGAACTTGGCGTCATCGTAGTTGAAGTGCGTGCCCCACGGGTTCTTGTCGGTGTAGTTCCACCCGGTGGTCCCGGTGAGCCAGCTCCACTGGGTCTGACCCATGCCCGACCCCGAGCCGCCGTCAAGGCCCAGACCGTATACGGCCACGTTGTTCTTGTCGAAGCCCGCCTCGTCGCCGCGCTTGCCGTTCTTGTCCACGGTCAGGTGCGCGATCGCCTTCTCGAAGGTGCCCCCGTCCTTGGGGTTCCACGAGAGGCTCCCCATCTGGTCAGCGGTGACGCCCGCCTTGGCGAGCATGTCCTTGTTGTAGAAGAGCGCGATGGTATCCCAGTCCTTCGGCAGTCCGTAGCGCTTCCCGTCCTGGCCGACCCAGAGGTCCGCGAGCCCCTTGTTGTACTGGCCGAGGTCGACGTTGTCATTCTTGACCGCGTCGTCCAGGGACAGGAGCTGGTTGTTCTTGACGAAGTCGCCGTACTTGGAGAGGTGGTCTGTGAAGACGTCGGGACCGTTGCCTCCCACGAAGCCATTGGTGATGTTCGTCCAGTAGTCGTCCCAGCCGGTCTGGGTGACATTGACGGTGATGTTCGGGTTGGCCTTGTGGAAGTCATCGGCGCACTGCTGGTAGGCGGGGAGCTGGTTGGCGTCCCACAGCCAATAGCTGATGGTGCCGCTCGCATCACCCGCGCCCGAGGCGGGCTGGGCGCCGCCGCCCGTGCAGGCAGAGAGGGCGATTGCGGCGGCCGCCGCGGCGGCGACTGCGCCGAGTGCTTTCTTCATCGGAGGTCCTTTCGGGACAGGGGAGGGGAGGCCTCCGGCGGAGCCGGACACCGGTTGGTGCTTGTTTCTCTGTGGGTTGTGGCGTGCCTGGGAGCTACTTGATCCCCGAGAAGCCGATCGAATTGACGATCTTCTTCCCGAAGGCGATGAACAGCAGGAGGATCGGCAGTGCCGAGATCAGGGTCGCCGCCATGAGGCCGGACCAGTCAGGCGCGCCCTGGGGCGACTGCGACTTGAAGACCCCGAGCCCGACGGTGAGGACCCGGACCGCGGGTGCATTGCCGACGAGGAGGGGCCAGAAGTAGTCGTTCCAGGCAGCAATGAACGTGAGCAGGCACAGCGTCGCGAGCGGGCCGACCGCGTTGGGGAGCACGATCTGGAAGAAGATCCGGCCGTGTTTCGCGCCGTCGAGCATCGCGGCCTCCTCGACTTCGCGGGACATGCCGAGGAAGAACTGCCGCAGGAAGAACACTGCGAACGGGGTCATGAGCATCGTGGGCAGGGCGATCCCGAGATAGGTGTTGAGCAGGCCCATGTTCTTGATCAGGAGGAAATTGGGCAGCGCCGTGAAGATTCCCGGGACGAGGAGGGTGCCGAGGAACAGCGCGAAGACCTTGTTCCGGCCTTTCCACTGCAGCCTCGCGAACGCGTAGGCGGCGAGGGCGCTGAAGAAGACCTGGGAAGCAGTGATCAGCGTTGAGACGATGACCGAGTTCAGGAGGTACTGCCAGAAGCTGATCGAGGCCCCAGACCCCCCTTCGGCCTGCGCCTGGGCGGTGGACTGGAGGCCCAGGACCCGTTCGAAGCCGCCCCAGGTGAAGTCCGCGGGCAGGAGGTCGCCCGAGTGGGTCGCGAGCGAGTGATTATTGGACAGTGCGGTCCGCAGCATCCAGAGGAAGGGGCCGAGCGTCACGACGATCGCCAGGATCAGTGCGGTCCAGGTGGCGATGCGGCCCCAGTTGAGGCGGCTCCGACCCGGAGCGCGACGGCGGGCGGCGGGGGTGAAGGTGGTCATGGCTGTCCTCTCAGGCCAGGTCGTTCTCGTTGCCGCGGAGGAACTTCATCTGCAGGAAGGCAACGATCCCCAGGATGATGAACAGGATCACGCTCAGCGCCGAGCCATAGCCGAAGTCCTGCTGGGTGAAGGCGCGCTGGTAGATGTAGTACTGGATCACGCGTGAGGCGTTGATCGGGCCGCCCTGCGTCGTGACGGCCACGGTGTCGAAGATCTGGAACGATCCCGTGACCGTGACCACGAGGACGAGAAGGAGCACTGGGCGCAGGAGCGGCATGGTGACCTTCCAGAAGGTCTGCCACTTGCTCGCACCGTCGAGGTTCGCCACTTCATAGAGATGGCTGGGGATCGCCTGGAGGCCGGCGAAGAGCAGGAGCGCCGTGTAGCCCATGTGGCGCCAGACGTTGACGAACGCAATGGTTGGAATCGCCCAGAACTCGTTGCCGAAGAAGGCGACCTTGGGAATGCCGAGCCATTGCAGCATCTGGTTGACGATGCCGATCTGGTAGTCCAGCATCCAGAACCACAGCAGTGCGACGATGACGTTGGCCACGAGGTAGGGCAGCAGCAGGATCCCGCGGATCACTGTGGACTTCGCCACGTGGTACATGAGGAGGGCGAGGCCGAGTGCCACGACCGTCTGGACCACGATGTTGAGCAGGACGTACTCGAGCGTGACGCCCATCGAGTTCCAGAAGAGCTTGTCCTGGAAGATCTTGACGTAGTTCTTGACTCCGACCCAGACCGGGTTCCCCAGGATGCTGTAGTCGGTGAAGCTCAGGTAGATTCCCCGAATCGTGGGGACGAGGTAGAAGAGCACGAACCCCACAAGGGCCGGTGCTACGAAGATGAGCGCGACCCGAAGGTCACCGCGGCCGCGGCGGCGGGCGGTGTGTTGACGGCCTCCGGAATCGGCGCTGCGCCGCGTAGGCTTCCGTTCCCCCACTGAGGTGGTAGTCATTGGTTCCTCGCTGTGATGTGGATTACAGGTGACCAGAAATCTACACGAGTAACCTCGTGATGAGCAAGAGGGAATCCTGCAAAGTAGGAGCGCTTGATACCTAAGTGAGGAATCTGTTGACTCGTGTAGATTCCACTGCGAGACTTCCCCCATGACTCACACCACAGGCTTCTCGCTCGGTATCGTCGGCGCCGGCCAGTTCTCCGGCCAGTTCTCCAAGCTCTTCAACGCCCACCCCGGGGTCTCCGCCGTGTACGTCACTGACGTCCTCGAGGAGCGCGCCCAGGCTCTCGTCGAGTCCCAGGGCCTCGCGGGCACCTTCGCCAGCTTCGAGGACATGCTGGCCAGCAGCGTGGACGCCGTCGCGATCTTCACGCAGCGCTGGACCCACGGCCCGCTCGTCGTCCAGGCCCTCCGCGCCGGGAAGCACGTCTACTCCGCCGTCCCCATGGCCATCAGCGTCGACGAGATCGCGGCCATCATCGACGCAGTCCGCGAGACCGGGCTGACCTACATGATGGGCGAGACCAGCTACTACAACCCCGCGACGGTCTACGCGCGCCAGCGCCGGGTCGAGGGCGCGTTCGGTCGGATCTTCTACGCCGAGGGGGACTACGTCCACGACATGGACCTCGGCTTCTATGACGCCTACCGGTACAGCGGCGGGGCCGACTGGAAGCGCACCGCCAGCTATCCGCCGATGCTCTACCCGACCCATTCCGTGGGCGGCGTGATCGGGGCGATCGGTGGGCATGCCGTGAGCGTGAGCTGCATTGGCGTGCGGGACGACCGCGGCGACGGCGTGTTCGAGCGCGGCGTCAGCATGTTCGACAACGACTTCTCGAACGCAAGCGCCCTCTTCGAGCTCGCCGGCGGGGGGTCCATGCGCATCAACGAGTTCCGCCGCGTCGGCTACCCCTCGCACCTGCGCGAGAGCCGCTTCCGCTACTTCGGGACCGAGGGTAGCTTCGAGCAGCTCGTGGGCTCGGCCGTCTGGCAGGACAAGGAGGGCTTCTCCGACGTGACGGAGCTCGTCGAGACGGCCTCGACGCTCGACGCCGACGACCCCTCGCTCGCCCACGTGGCCCCCGCACTGCGCGACGCCTTCGTCTCGGGACTCGCTCCCGTGCATGACGCCGGCCGCCTCCCCGAGGAGCTCCGCGGCCTGCCCAACGGCCACGAGGGCAGCCACCATTTCCTCGTGGACGACTTTGTCCGTGCCGTCACGGAGGGACGCCTCCCGCCTGTGAACGCCTGGGAGGCGGCGCGATACACGCTGCCCGGAATCGTCGCCCACCAGTCGGCCGTTGCGGACGGCGCGCGCCTGCCGATTCCGGACTTCGGCGACGCTCCCGGTGCGGCTCCCGCGGTGGAGGGCGCGTCGCCGGCCGCCGGTCCGGGGGATGTCCGCGGCTAGCATGGTGGCCATGCCGCACACCCCCGCCGCCAAGCCGACCGCGACCCGCAAGGACGTCGCGCGGCTGGCTGGTGTCAGCACGGCCGTGGTGAGCTATGTGGTCAACGGCGGCCCCAAGAAGGTCGCCCCGGCGACCGAGGCGAGGGTGCGCGATGCGATTGCCGTGCTCGGCTACCGCCCGAACGCTGCGGCCCGTGCCCTCAAGCTCGGCTCGAGCGAGATGCTGGGCATGATTGTCCCGGACTCGACGAACCCGTTCTTCGTCATGCTCGCCCACGCGGTCGAGGTGGCCGCGGCCGAGCGCGGCTACGCGCTCCTCATCGCCAACTCGGACGCGTCCGTCGCGGCCGAGCGCCGGCACGTCGAGAGCTTTGCCAGCCGACGTGTGGATGGCGTGTTCCTCTCGAGCGTGCTGTTCGAGCCGGACCTGCGCGACCTCGAGTCGGCGGACATCCCCGTCGTCCTGCTCAACCACAGTGCGGAGAGTCCGGGTTTCGCCTCCGTGGGCGTGGACCTCCGCGAAGGCGCGCGCGCCGCAGTCGAACACCTCGCCGGGCACGGGCACCGTGACATCGGACTCGTCATGGGTACGGCGACCGGCGGAGGGCTCGACGGGCGCGAGGTGGGCTGGCTCGAGGGAATCCGCGCGGCCGGGCTCGTGCCCGGTCCCGTCATCAGGGCGCCGTTCCACCGTGCGGACGGCTACCGTGTGGGCCTCGAGCTCGCCGCCTCCGCCAACCGGCCCACCGCGCTGTTCGCGAGCTCGGACATCCTCGCCGTGGGGCTCCTGCGCGGCTTCCACGAGTCCGGCGTGCGGGTGCCCCGGGACATCGCCATCGTCTCCTTCGACGGCTCGCCTGAGGCCGAGTACAGCTGGCCCGGTCTCACGACGCTCGCCCAGCCGATTGCCCAGATGGCCCGCGCTGCCGTCGAGGCCCTCGTGGGAGAAGGCCCAACGGCCCATCGGATCTTCCCGCCGACACTTGTGCGACGGGCCTCCTGCGGGTGCTGACGCGCCTCTGGCCACGCACGACGGCGGCGCCTCACCCCTTGCCCGCTGGGGTGAGGCGCCGCCGTCGTGCGCTGGCTGCTACTTGCGCAGGTCCGCCGCGATCTTGTGCATCACGCTCGGATCGGCGAGGGTCGTCGCGTCGCCCGGGTCGCGGCCCTCGGCGACGTCCTTGAGGAGGCGGCGCATGATCTTGCCGGAGCGGGTCTTGGGCAGCTCCGGGACCACAAGGACGTGGCGGGGCTTCGCGATCGGGCCGATCTCATGGCCCACGTGGTTCCGCAGCGTCTGGATGATCTCGTCGCCGGCGTTCTCACCGGTCGGGAGCTCCGCCTCGCCGCGCAGGATCACGAACGCGACCACGGCCTGACCGGTCGTCTCGTCGGCGGCGCCGACCACGGCGGCCTCCGCGACCCACGGGTGCGAGACGAGCGCGGACTCGATCTCGGTCGTGGAGAGGCGGTGGCCCGAGACGTTCATGACGTCGTCGACGCGGCCCAGGAGCCAGATGTCGCCGTCGTCGTCCTTCTTCGCGCCGTCCCCGGCGAAGTACATGCCCTCGAACCGGGACCAGTACGTGTCCTTGAACCGCTCGGGGTCCCCCCAGATGGTGCGGAGCATCGACGGCCACGGCTCGCGGATCACGAGGAAGCCGCCGTGGCCATTCGGAACGGCGTGCCCGGCCTCGTCCACGACATCCACGGCGATGCCCGGGAGCGGGACCTGGGCCGAGCCCGGCTTCGTGGCGGTGACGCCCGGGAGCGGCGCGACCATGATCGCGCCCGTCTCGGTCTGCCACCACGTGTCCACGATCGGGGCCCTGCCGTGGCCGATGACGTCGCGGTACCACATCCACGCCTCGGGGTTGATGGGCTCGCCCACGGAGCCGAGGACGCGGATTGAGCTGAGGTCGTACTTGGCCGGGATGTCCGAGCCCCACTTCATCATGGTGCGGATCGCGGTCGGGGCCGTGTAGAGGATCGAGACCTTGTACTTCTCGACGATCTCCCACCAGCGCCCCTGATGGGGGGAGTCCGGGGTGCCCTCGTACATGACCTGGGTGGCGCCGTTGATGAGCGGGGCGTACGTGACGTAGGAGTGGCCCGTGACCCACCCGATGTCCGCGGTGCACCAGTAGACGTCCGTCTCAGGCTTGAGGTCGAATACCGCCGAGTGCGTGAACGCGCACTGGGTCAGGTAGCCGCCGGTCGTGTGCAGGATGCCCTTGGGCTTCCCGGTGGTGCCGGACGTGTACAGGATGTAGAGCGGGTGCTCGGAGTCGTGGCCCACTGCCGTGTGCTCGGGGGAAGCAGCACCCATCGCCTCGGACCAGTCCAGGTCGCGGCCCTCGGTCCACGCGACATCCTGCTTGTTGCGCTTGACCACGAGGACGTGCTGGACGGTGTGCCCGTCCTCGGCGAGGGCCTCGTCCACGGCCGGCTTGAGCGGGGACGGCTTGCCGCGGCGGAACGTGCCGTCCGCGGTGACGACGAGCTTGGCCTCGGCGTCGTCGATGCGCGAGCGCAGCGCCTCGGCCGAGAACCCGCCGAACACCACCGAGTGGACCGCCCCGATCCGGGCGCACGCGAGCATTGTCACGACGGCCTCGGGGATCATGGGAAGGTAGACGGCAACCCGGTCGCCCTTGGCCACCCCGAGCGCCTCGAAGGCGTTCGCGGCGCGCTTGACGCGTTCGGTCAGGTCTGCGTAGGTGATGGTCTCGGTGTCGCCCGGTTCGCCCTCGAAGTGGATCGCGACCCTGTCGCCGAGACCGTTCTCCACATGCCGGTCCAGCGCGTTGTACGCCGCGTTGACTTCCCCGCCCACGAACCACTTCGCGAACGGGGGATTCGACCAGTCGAGGGTCTCGGTGAAGTCCTTGGACCACGTCAGGTGCTTGCGCGCCTGGTCCGCCCAGAAGGCCAGCCGATCCGCGTTCGCCTCGGCGTAGATGCCCTCGTTGACATTGGCCGCCGCGGCGAACTCCGGCGTTGGGGCGAACTGGCGCTCCTCACGGAGCAGGTTCTCGAAGGCGTCACCCTTGACGGTTTCGTGGGACATGGATGTCCTTTCGGCTCGTTCCTCGCGTGCTGCAGCCGATTTCCGACGCCTCCTGCGACGGTCGCGGACGGCCGCCGTCGATGTGAGGCCGCACACATCGGCTGCCTTCGTCAACAGTAGCGCGATCGGGGTCGCGACGACGTTGCGTACGTCACACGGCGGCGCCCGACGGCCGGTTCCGTGCGGCAGGCGGTAGGCGTCCGACGGCGAGCGGCGGGCTCGTGCGGGCGTGCTCGCCTCCCCTCGTGCACCGCACTGCATCTAGGTTCGCCCAAGGCCATGTGGCTAGGCTGATCCCCAAGACCGAAGGAGTGACTCATGTCTGAACCCAGCAAGAGCCCGTCCGAAGGGCGCCGCAGCGAGGCCGTACTCGGGCCGTTCACCGTCCGTGACCTCACGCTCGGCGGGGGTGTCGTCATCACGTTCGTGGCGTCGCTCCTGCCCCTGTTCGACCGTTTCCTGTTCGCGAACCTCTGGAACGCCTCGAACCTGTTCTTCCTCGCGATCGGCGTCCTCGGGCCCATCGCGGCGGCAGCCCTGTTCGCGTGGCGTCGGGTCGAGCCGAAGCGGTCACTGCGGATCGGGTCCCTCTCGGTGGACCAGTTCGCCTCGGTGGTCGCGGTGCTCAGCACGGCCTTCTACCTCATCCTGACGGTCACGACCCTCACGGCCGGAGCCGTGGTGGGACTCCTGGGCGGGCTCGCGATGCTGGCCGCGACGACGCTCGCCCGGCTCATTCCGCCCTTCGCCGCCGACTTCGACGGCCGCGTCGAGGTGCCGGCCCACGTCACGGCCCGCGACGCCGTGCCGGCCGTGCGGCGGCCCAAGCCGGCCGCCGGCGCCGCAGGTGCGGCCCGCCCCGATGGCTCGGGGGAGCCTGCGGGCTCCAAGCCGGGGACGGACGGGAGCCCCGCTGGCGCAGTGGCCGGCGGTGTGGGGGGTGCGGCTGCCGCTGGTGCGGCCGCTGCGGGCTCGGCGTGGGGCGCCCACCAGGACGACGGTGCGTGGGTCCCGCCTGCGTCGGGTCCGGGCCGATCGGGACAGGCGGAGGGTAGGGCCCCCGCCGGCGTTCCGTCGGCCGACGACGTGGCCCCGGCGGAGACCAGTCGCCCGGCCGGCGCCGAGGACGTAGGACCGGGCGACGGCGTGCCCGCAGCAGGAGTGGGGGCCGAGTCCGCGCGAGCCGCTGCCGGGTCGGTCGACGTGGGCGCCGCGGACCTTCTCGCGTCGCCGGACGAGCTCGACGGCGGCCTCGGGCCCGAGTCGTCGCCCGCGCCAGTGCTGCCGTCCGCGCCCGAGGCGGCCCCGCGTGCCGAACGTGACGAAGCAGTGCACCAGGGGGCCCAGTACCCGGAGAGCGCTCGTGAGGACGCCACGCCGCGGGGGGCCGCTGCGGTCGGTGCGCTCGGTGGCCTCGGCGCGGTCAATGCCGGCGACGGTGCGGCCCTCGAGGCGACCGAGGCGCACGTTGCCGGGCGAGCCGACGGCGAGGGAGCGGCGTCGTCCGCATCGGGGCAGCCGTCGACGCACGGCGAGCGGGGCCGGGAGGAGGCCGACGCCGCACCCATGGACCACTTCGGCGAGGCCGACGGCGAGATGTACGGCGCGCCTGAGCCCGTGGCCCCGGTGGTCGAGAGCCCTGTGAGGGAGCGGCCGGAGGCCGGGGCGCCCAGTGCGGAACGCCCGGCCGCCGAACGCGCCGCCCGCGAAGGCCTCGGCGGACCGGCGACGGCAGTGTTCCCCGCCTCGTCGCGCGGGGCCGGCGTCCCGCACGAGGACATCGCGGCAACGAAGGCATACGAGGAGCCTGAACCCTACGAGGCCTTCTGGTTCGCCGTCAGCGAGCGGCGCACGGCCGTCGATCCGACCACGGGCCAGCCGGTGTTCGAACTGCACCCGGGCCAATGGATCCTTGCCCTCCAGGACCGGGGCCGTGAGTTCGTGGTCCAGAGCAGCGACGGGCGCATCGGGGTCCTCCGGGAGCTTGCCGGAATCGAACGCGGGTGAGCGCAGCCAAAGGACCCGAGCCGCGTCGGCGGCGGATGAGCCCCGATGAGTCGCCACTCGCGCTCAAGCGCCGTGCCCGCAAGATCAATCGCGCCCTCGCGGAGGCCTATCCCTACGCCCACGCTGAGCTCGATTTCAGGAACCCGTTCGAGCTCCTCGTCGCCACCGTCTTGAGCGCCCAGACCACCGATGTCCGCGTCAACCAGGTGACCCCCGTCCTGTTCGCCCGATACCCGGACGCACGGGCACTCTCGGAGGCGGACCCCGCCGACGTCGAGGCGATCATCCGCCCCACTGGCTTCTTCCGCGCCAAGACGAGGAGCCTGCACACCCTCGCCCGGAAGATCGTCGATGAGTTCGACGGCGAGGTTCCGGGAACCCTCACCGAGCTCGTCACGCTTCCCGGTGTAGGGCGGAAGACGGCGAACGTGGTGCTCGGCAACGCCTTCGGTGTCCCGGGCATCACCGTGGACACCCATTTCGGCCGGCTCGCGCGGCGCTTCGGGTGGACGGCCTCGGAAGACCCACTCGTCGTGGAGCGCGACGTCATGGAGCTGTTCGAGCCGCGGGACTGGACCATGCTCTCGCACCGGGTCGTGTTCCACGGGCGCCGGGTCTGCCTCGCGCGCAGGCCTGCGTGCGGCGCCTGCACCGTCGCGTCCCTCTGCCCGTCCTACGGAGTGGGGGAGACCGATCCGGCCAAGGCCCGCAAGCTCCTGCGCTTCGAGTTGGCTCCCGGGAGCGAAGCACTGCACGCCGAGATGATGGCCAACGCCTCGCTTGCCGCCTCCATCCGCCGGCGGACAGAAGCCCAGGGCAGCGGAGAGCCTCTCGCCACGGGTGCTGGGACGTGAGCGCACGCGACGAGCTCGAGGACCTCGTGGAGTCCATCCGCGCAGGGGCAACGGACCCGTTCGACCGACGCTGGCACCCCGCCACACTCCCGGGTGACTTCCGCCGAGCCGCGGTACTTGTGCTGTTCGGTGCCCTCGACGACGTCCCGGCCGTGTCCCGTCGCCCGCTCGCCCCCGCGGAGCTGGACGTCCTGCTCCTCGAGCGCGCCGCAACCCTCGGATCGCATCCGGGCCAGGTCGCGTTCCCCGGGGGAGGCCAGGACCCCGAAGACGCCACACTCGTGGACTGCGCCTTGCGCGAGGCCCGCGAGGAGACCGGTCTCGATCCGTCCGGCGTCGAGGTGCTCGGGGAACTCCCGCCGCTAGGGATGGCCGTGAGCGGGTTCCTGGTCACCCCGGTCATCGGCTGGTGGGCGGCCCCATCGCCCGTGGACGTCGTGGACTACGGCGAATCCGCCCAGGTGTTCCGGACCCCCGTGCGGGACCTCCTCGACCCCGCGAACCGCGTCATGGTCGTGCTCCATCGGCGGGGTGCCCGCTTCGCGAGCCCGGGGTTCCTGGTCAACGACGTTCTCGTCTGGGGCTTCACGGCCATGGTCCTCGACTCGCTATTCACTGCCCTCGGCTGGGGCGTCCCCTGGGACACGACGAGGGAACACCGCATCGACATGTGACCCGGCTGGGCATCGAGGCGCACCTGACGTGGCCAGGAGACTGACGTTCTGGCCGAGGCGGGCCCCTCACTTGGCCTGGTCGTAGGACTCGACCACCGCCACGCTCAGCGGGAACTCGACTGGCGCTCCCGGGAACAGGAGCCGTCCCGCGGCCCGTGCCGCATCGCGGACGGCAGCCGCGCACGCCTCTGCTGCGGCCTCTTCGGCATGGATCACCACTTCGTCATGGAGGAAGTACACGAGTTCCGCGGTCATGCCTTGGCGCTGGAGCCCGCGGAGCCTGCCTCGCAGGTCGGCCATCCAGCACTCCGCCCACTCGGCAGCGGTTCCCTGCACCACGAAGTTCCGGGTGAACCTGCCGCGCTCGCGCGCTATCGCGTCGGCACGGCGCTGCTCGTCGGCTGTTGTCGTCCGCTGCGACGCGATCCATCGCTCCGACGGGCGAGGAGTGCTGCGCCCGAGGTGGGTCGTGACCGTGAGTCCGCGTTCGCCGTCGCGCGCGGCCCGCTCGACGAGCGCGACCGCCCGCGGATAGAGGCGCGTGAGCTGCGGCATGAGCCGGCCCGACTCTCCCGTTGTGGCGCCATAGATGGCACCGAGCAGCGCGACCTTGGCCTTGGCCCGGTCGCCACCGAAACCGGCGGCGGCGATGCTGGCGTAGAGATCACTTCCGCGGGCGGCCGCAGCCATGGCACCGTCGCCGGCGAGCGCGGCGAGGACCCTGGGCTCTAGCTGCGAGGCGTCGGCCACCACGAGCCGGTGGCCCGGCAGCGCGCGCGCGGCGGAGCGGACGTCCGCGGGGATCTGCATGGCCCCGCCGCCCCTGGATGCCCAGCGGCCCGTCACGACTCCGCCCACCACGTACTCGGGGCGGAATCGTCCGTCCCGTACCCACGCGTCGAGCCAGGCCCAGCCGTTGGCCGAGAGGAGCCGGGCCATCTTCTTGTACTCCAGGAGGGGCGCGATTGCGGGATGGGCGTACTGGCGAAGCTCCCACGCCCGCGTGGTCCGCGCCTCGATGCCGGCTCGATGGAGCGCGCGTATGAGCTCTTGCGGGGAGTCAGGGTTGAGCCTCGGCGACCCCAGCCCCGCCCGGAGCTCGGCGGCCTTCGCTTCGAGCAGCGCGGGCCGGGCCCCCGGCGCGGGGCGGGGTCCGAGCCTCGCGGTGAGGAGGGCATCATGGGCGGCGACGTCCCAGGGCATGCCCGCGTGCTGTATCTCTGCCGCGACGAGCGCGCCCGCCGATTCCGCGGCCAGCAGCAGCCTGAGACGACCCGCCCGCGGGGACCGGGCGACGGCGGCGAGCTGGCGGCGTAGCTCGGCTGCAAGGACGTCCGCGCCGGGTCCGGGCGCCCCCGCGGGTTCGAACAGCGTCCCCTGCAGCGGTGACGGAGCGGCGGCCGGGAGGCCGCCGACCGGTTCATCGTCCGAATCGATGGCGCCGGGAAGCCCGATCCCGGGCCTGTACCCGGACGTGTACGCGGAATGGGCGAGGACGGCGGCAGAGAGCGAGAGGTCATGGCACCGGTCCACCCTGACCCCCGCCGTCAGCAGACTCGGGTAGAAGTCGGCGGTGCGTTCCCAGACCCAACGGGGCCGCTGGCGCTCCTCGATCCCGCGGATGGCGTCCGCGAGACCAGAGCGCGGCACCGTCTCCGGGTCCGACGTCAAGCCGCCCGTGCGTTCCATGCGCTGAACGAGCACGCTGCCGTCCGAGGCGGGGACAACGAGTGCATACACGCTCCTCATTCTCGCGGCTCTTGTGGCCGCACTTGTCCTCCACACGAGAC
Organism: Sinomonas cyclohexanicum; assembly: GCF_020886775.1. Taxonomy (GTDB): domain Bacteria; phylum Actinomycetota; class Actinomycetes; order Actinomycetales; family Micrococcaceae; genus Sinomonas; species Sinomonas cyclohexanicum. Next base: position 3,473,310 of record NZ_AP024525.1, on the reverse strand, counting down.
ACCCCGGCGTGTTGTCCACATACGAGGCGAGCGCCGTTCCCGTTGAGAGGGGGCCCGACAACGCTGGGACGCATGGAAGCAATCGGACACGACAGATGGGAACCGGGCTGGCTCCCGGAAGCGAGCGCGACCGTGTGCTGCATCACGGGTGACAGCGCCCTGCTCGAGGAGTGCGCGCGGGTCGCGGCCGTTGCGGGCGTGGCGTTCGAGGGGGTCGCTGCCGCCGGCGGCACGCATGCGGTGTGGCGCGAGGCGGACCTCGTGCTGGTCGGCCCGGACGTGGTGGAGCTTCCGCCACAGCGCCGCGGCACCAGCGTGCTCGTCGGCCGGCCGGAGCACCACCAGACGCTCTGGACGCGGGCCGCGGCGCTGGGGGTCGACCATGTTGCAGAGTTGCCTGACGCCGCAGGCTGGCTCGTCGAGTTCCTCTCCCGGCGTGGGCCCGAGGGCCCCTCCGGGAGCATCGTCGGTGTCCTGGGCGGCTGTGGGGGCGCCGGGGCGAGCACTACAGCGGCGCTCCTCGCCGCGGCCGCGGCACTCGACGGCGCTGAGACGCTCCTCGTGGACGGCGACCGGCTCGCGGGAGGCCTTGAGGCCTCCCTGTGCGAGCGGCCCGGAGAGGGCCTGCGCTGGCCCGACCTCGCGTCCGCGAGCGGGGCCATCAACCCCGCGCAGCTCGCCGCGTCGCTGCCACGGGTCGGGGGCACCGCGCTCCTGTCGTGGCCGGCGGGGCCGGGACGGGCCGTTCCGGTACCGGGGACCGCCGTCGCGGGTGCGCTCGACGCCGCGCGCTCCGCCTTCGACCTCGTCGTGATCGACGTGGGGCGCGGGCGTGAGGGGCTCGACGACTTCGGATGGGCGAGCGACCAGGTCCTCGTCGTGCTGCCGGGAACGCTCGGCGCCGCGCTGTCCGCTTCACAGCTGCTGCATGAGCTCCCGCCGGTTCCGGTGGGCGCTGTGGTGCGTGGACGCACCGCCGAGGGGACCGACGCGGAACGACTGAGCGATCTCGTCGGGTGCCCGCTCGTCGGACGCATTCCCCATCTCAGGCGCGCCGCCGCCGCGGCCGAGGCAGGACGGCTCATGGATCTCGGCCGTCACCGGTCCGTCCGTGGGCTTGCACAGGCGGTTCTCGCCACGCTCTCTGATCCCGTCGGCCGGACGGGTCCGGTGATGGACGACGTCGCCGCGCTCGCCGTGGGCGCGCGTCTCGCCGAACGTGGGCGGAGGGCAGCGCGATGAGTGGACTGCGCGGCGTCGAGCCGGAATTCCTCGACAGCGTACGCCGATCGGTTCTGGCAGGGTCCGGGCCCGTGACCCCGGCACGTATCGCAGCCGCGGTGCAGGACAGCGGCCGGGTCCTCGGAACCGGCGGTGCCCTTGCTGCGGTGGAACTCATCTCGGCAGAGCTGAGGGGCTTGGGACCGCTGCAGCCACTGGCGAACGACCCGGCGGTGACGGACCTCTTCGTCAACGCCGCGGACGACGTGTGGCTCGACAGGGGCAACGGGCTTGAACGGACGCACGTGCAGTTCCCCTCTGAGGAAGCCGTCAGGTCACTCGCCGTCAGGCTTGTGGCCGCGGGAGGGCGGCGGCTTGACGACTCGTGCCCGTGCGTGGACGTCCGTTTGCCGGGTGGCTACCGCGTCCACGCGGTACTCCCGCCGGTGTCGACGGGCGGCACGCTCCTTTCGGTGCGGATCAGGCGCGCGACGTCGATGAGCCTGGACGAGCTCGAGGCCGCGGGGGCCGTCCTGCCGGATCAGCGGCGCATCCTCGAGCTGCTCGTCTCCCAACGGCGAAGCTTCCTCGTGAGCGGTGCCACCGGTTCTGGGAAGACGACCCTGCTGAGCACCCTCCTGGGGCTTGTCTCTGCACGAGAGCGGATCGTGCTGGTCGAGGACGCGGCGGAGCTCGCTCCCGACCACGGACATGCGGTCTGCCTCGAGGCACGCCACGGCAACGTCGAGGGCGCGGGCGGCGTCGACCTTGCTCAACTCGTCAGGGAGGCACTTCGGATGCGCCCCGACTGGCTGGTCGTCGGGGAGTGCCGCGGCGCGGAGGTGCGTGAGCTCCTCTCCGCCCTCAACACGGGCCACAGCGGGGCCGGAACCGTCCACGCGAACACCGCCGCCTCGGTGGTCGCGCGCCTCGCTGCCCTCGGTTCCCTCGCGGGCCTCAGCGCCGAGGCGACCGCGCTGCAGGCCGCCAGCGCGCTCGACGCGGTCATACACCTCGAGCGGACGGCTGCCGGACGGCGTGTCGCCAGCATTGCGGTCGTCTCCGCCCGGGGCTCCGGCCTCGTCGTCGAGGAGGCCGTGCGGCGAGTCGACACGACGTCGGCGGCGTCCGAGCGGGGGCCGGGCTGGGACCGGCTCGCTGCGCTCCTGAGCCTCGACCGGGGTCTCGAGGCAGTCGCATGAGAGAGGGCATGGTGGGTGCGCTTGCCGTCGCCACGGCGCTCTTCGCAGGATGGTGCGTCATCGCGTCCGGCATCCGACCGACGCTGGGGGTGGGCAGCGATGATGATTCTGGCGTGGGCGTCGCCCAACGGTCGAGGTGGGCCGCGAGGAGGCGCAGGAACGCATCAGACGATCCGGCGATGCAACTCCAGCAGGCCGCCATGGTCGTGGCGCAGATCGGTGCGCTCCTTCGGGCTGGGCGCACACCGGCGCAGATGTGGTGCCAGGCCGCCGAGACTCATTCCGTCGAGGCCCGTCCGGGGACGCGCTGCCATTCCGGCAGTGGCGCGCCGGCCTCCGCACGTCGCCGCTGGCCCGGTCGGCCCGCGGGGCGCGAGGTCATGCACGAGCGTCGCGCCGGCGAGGACACGCTGCGTGTCCTGTCTGCGGCCGCCCGCGCCGCGGGGCTTGGTCGTCCTGTCGCCGCGGCCATCAGGGAAGCCTGTCGGCGTCCACCGGCTGCTGCTCGGCCGCGGGACCGGACTGGGACGGCGGCGGGGGTGTGGATGAGCGTGGCCGCCTGCATCGAAACGGCCGAGGCATCCGGCAGCCCGCTGGCTGGTGTCCTCGACCGGCTGGCGAACCAGCTGGAGTCGGATGCAGACGCCGCCGCGGCCCGCGCCGTAGCGCTCGCGGGTCCGAGGGCGACTGCCCAGGTCCTCAGCGTCCTGCCCGTCGCCGGTCTGGGTCTGGGGATGCTCATGGGCGCGGACCCGTTCGCCACTCTTCTCGCCACGCCGTTGGGGTCAATGTGCCTCGGACTCGGATGCGCTCTGACGCTCGTCGGCCGCTGGTGGTCCGCGCGGCTCGTCCGCTCGGCGTCGGAGGCCCGATGAGCATCTTCATCGGGCTCGCGCTGCTCGTGATCGGATTCGCCGTGGCATCCTCGGGGCCGGCGGGCCGGACCGTCGACTTCGCAGGGTCCCGGCTGGAACGCACCAGCGGGCCAGCCGCGAGGCCGGGAGCGGGTTCGGATCCATTCCCCGACCGCGCTGGGAGAGCTCATCGCCAGAGCTCGGACAGCGTCCCGCTCCTGCTCGAGCTGCTGGGCGCGATGCTCCAGGCGGGACTCGCCCTGCCCCGCGCTCTTGAGATCGCGGCGCGCACGGGCGGCGAGGCGACGGAGGCCCTGGCGCGGGCCGCGGCTGCCCTCGAGCTGGGAGTCGACTGGAACAGCGCCTGGCCAGACGAGCCTGAGCCGTACGTGGAACAGATCCGCGCGGCCCTCCAGTTCGCCGCGACGACCGGCGCGCCCTCGGCCGAGCTGCTCTTTGCACATGCGCGGCAGCTGCGCCGCACCCGCCACCGGGACCTCGAGAAACGAGCTGCTGCGCTCGGCGTGAGGCTGGTTGTCCCGCTGGGGGTCTGCTCCTTGCCCGCATTCCTGTGCCTCGGCGTAGTGCCCGTCCTCCTGGCCATGATGCCAGGCGGCTGAATCCAGGCACGCGAAGGAGAGAAGACTCCTGCCCGCTGCGGGCAGGCGGCGTTCAGACGCCAAACGTTCCGGCGCAGTCGGCCCGGGACGACACTCGGCGGCCATCCTGCGGGAGGTCCAGCCGTCACTCACCAGGAGGAATCATGCCAGCACTCGCCCCCGGAGCCGTCTTCGGCCCTCTCGCTGTGGACCCCGATCCCGCTGACCTGCGGCTCTCACCATCGGCGGGCCCGCGGCCCGAGGCCGTCCGCACGATCGACGGCCGATGCCAGGTCATCGAGTTGTTCCCCGAGGCGGGCTATCCCGAGGCCGCGCTAGAAGGCCGTGGCGCGAACCCGAGTGCACACTCGGGGACGCGCGCGGCAGACAAGGGGGCTGCTGCTTCGTCGGACGGCGACGCACGGGGCGCGCGCGCCGATCGGGCGGGTCGGACGTTCCGCCTCGCGCGCAGGCGCACGGCCATCCGCATCCAGCTCCTGCGGCTCTGGATCGCCGGCCGAGCCACTGGGCAGCAGGGGATGGCCACCGCCGAGTACGCCATCGCCACTCTGGGCGCGGTCGCGTTTGCGGGCCTCCTGGTTGTGATCATGCGCAGCGACGAGGTCCGGGGCTTCCTCCTGGGGATCATCCGCGCGGCCCTCGCACTGCCGTGAGGCCGGACCGCGGGGGCGCCGAGGAGCCGTGGGCCTCGGCGTCCCTGCGGGGATCCGTCACGGCGGAGTTTGCTGTGGCGGTCCCCGCGGTCATCCTGCTGCTCGGCATCCTGCTCAGCGCCGGCTCCGCTGCGATGTGCCAGGTCCGGGTAGAGGAGGCCGCCCGCTCCGCGGCCCGGATCATTGCCCGCGGCGAGGGGCCGGAGGCAGTTGCCCAGGAGGTCGCGCGCGTGGCCGGTCCCGGGGCGGACCACAGAGTTGAATCGTCCGCAGGTGTCATCACTGTGCGGGTCACCGCCGCCATTCCGGGCCCCGTGGCCGCCGCGGCAGGACTCGCCGCCAGCGCGAGGGCCAGCCTGAGCATCGAGGGGGCGCGATGACCCCCTCGAAGGCCCGTTGGCCGCCAGTCCGTATGCCTGCACACCGCACCGCATCCGCACACCGTACGGGAGCCGCGAGGGAGGGTGAGCGCGGGTCCGGAACGGTGCTCGCGCTCGGCCTGTGCCTCTTGCTCATCCTTGCCTGCGCCGCCGTGCTGCTGATCGGGCAGGCCCTCGCGGCCTCGGCACGTGCTGCGTCGGCCGCGGACCTCGCAGCGCTCGCGGCGGCCGACGCCGAGCGCGGGCTACGCGCCGGCACGGCCTGCGACACGGGACGCACCGTGGCCGAGCTCAACGGGGCTGCACTCGTGGGATACCAGGTGGAGGTACCCGGCAGCACCGTGCGCGTCGTGGTCGAGATCGACACGGGTGCCCCATGGGGCCCGGCGCGGGGACGCGCACGGGCTGGCCCCCCGCGTGCGGAGGCGATCGAGTGGTGACGCGGCTCGTCCGCGGAGATGATGCGTGCCAGTCTGCAGTGCGGAGCGGTGACCGCCGGCGACGGCCACGTGACCTGGGCGGTCGCCTCAGTGCCCCTTCCCGTGGCCGGCGACGATCTGGTCCGCGAGGCGGGCCTGGCGGAGGACCCCCGAGAGGAGGGCGATGGCTCCGGCCTTGTCGAGTGGATTGTTCTTGTTGCCGCACTTGGGGCTCTGCACGCATGAGGGACAGCCCGCGTCGCACTCGCAGGCCTCAATCGCCTCAAGGGTGGCGCGGAGCCAGATACGGATGCGCTCGTAGCCGCGCTCCGCGAAGCCCGCGCCACCCGGATGCCCGTCGTAGACGAAGATCGTCGGTTGCTCCGTGTCGGCATGCAGCGCCGTGGAGACTCCGCCGATGTCCCAGCGGTCACTCGAGGCCACGAGGGGGAGCAGGCCGATGGACGCGTGTTCGGCCGCGTGGAGCGCACCCGGGAACTGGGCGGGGATCAGCCCTGAGGCCGCGAGGGTCGGTTCGGGAATCGTGATCCACACGGCCTTGGTGAACAGGTCCCGGGCGCCGAGATCGAGGGGTTCCTCGCCGAGGACCTCGTGGGAGATGAGCGCCTTGCGCTGGAAGGAGACGACTTGAGTGGTCACCCGCACCTCGCCGAAGTGGACGCCGACCGGACCCCACTGCTCGGAGCGGAGGCCGTTGAGGACCTCGACGGTGGTGATGTCCCGCGCCGTCGTGTAGTAGTCAGGGTTCACGCGACGCACCACGACGCAGTGCTCTGCCTCGTTGAGCTCCTCGACGAGATAGCTTGCGCCCTGATGCACGTAGATCGCACCTTGGTGGGCCTGATAGTGCGTCTGTGGCGAGTCCATCGACCCGAGAAGCTGTCCTGTCTCGGCATCGATGATGCTGACGGGTCCTCCTCCGTCGGCGCGGAGGTTGACCATTCCGGCCGCGCTCTCCGGATGGGTCCAGAACCACCCGGAAGGCCGCCTGCGCAGGTAGCCCTGTGCTTCGAGCTGCCCGAGCAGGCCCTCGGTGGTCGGGCCGAACAGCGACAGGTCCGACACCGTGAGGGGCCTCTCCGCTGCCGCCGCGCACAGGTGTGGGCCCAGGACGTACGGGTTCGAGGGGTCCAGGACGGTGGCCTCGATGGAGGAATCGAAGATGGCCTCCGGGTGGTTGACGAGATAGGTGTCGAGAGGATCGTCGCTCGCCACGAAGGCGGCAAGCGCGTCCTGGCCGGAACGCCCCGCCCGGCCGATCTCCTGGAACAGCGACGCTCTCGTTCCCGGCCAGCCCGCCACGAGTACCGCGTCGAGTCCCGAGATATCGATGCCGAGCTCGAGGGCGGACGTGCTCGCCACACCGAGCAGCTCGCCCGAGCGCAGGCGCCGCTCCAGTTCGCGGCGCTCCTCCGGCAGATAGCCCGAGCGATACGCCGCCACCCTCAGTGGCAGGCTTGGGTCGATCTCGTCGAGGAGCCGCTGGGTGATGGACGAGATGGCCTCGGCCCCGCGGCGGGACTTGATGAAGGCGATGGTCCGGACGCGGGCCGAGACCAGGTTGGCGAGGAGATCAGCCGTCTCGGCGATCGCGGTACGCCTCTGCGGAGCGCCATTCTCGCCCTTTGCTTCCGTCAGTGCAGGTTCCCAGAACGCGACCTCCGTCGCGCCGTGCGGCGAGCCGTCGTCGGTGACCGCCGTGACACGGTCACCGATGAGTCGGCCCACCGAGCCCTCGGGATCGCCAGAGGTCGCAGAGGCCGCGATGAACACGGGCTCGGAGCCGTAGTGGCCGCACACGCGGCGAAGCCGTCGGAGCAGGTTGGCCACGTGCGAGCCGAAGACGCCACGGTACGAGTGGGCCTCGTCGATGATCACGAACCGCAGGCGCCGGAAGAAGGCCGACCACCACGCGTGGTTCGGCAGGATCCCGAGATGCAGCATGTCCGGGTTGGCGAGGATCACGTTGGCGTGGTCCCGGATCCAGCGTCTGGCGGACTGCTCCGTATCGCCGTCGTACGTCTCGGCACGGACGGTGGGAAGGCCAAGGGCTCGGATGGCGGCCAGCTGGTCAGCCGCCAGGGCCTTGGTGGGGGAGAGGTAAAGGACCACGGAGCCGTCGTTGTGAATCCGACCGGGCTCGGCAGCGACCCGCAGCTCCGAGCGGTGGACTGCGTCCAAGGCGGGCAGCTGGTACCCGAGCGACTTGCCCGATGCGGTGCCCGTGGCGAGGACCACGTGGGTCCCCCCGTGGGCAAGGTCCGCGGCCTTGGCCTGGTGCGTATAGGGCTCGTGGATCCCTAGCCGCCCGTACGCGTCGACCAGATCAGGGTGTGCCCAGACCGGCCACGGGGCGTGACGGGCGGGTCGAGAGGGGATCGTGCGAAGGTGCCGCAGCTCCTCGGGGTCCGCCGAGCGCCCCAGAAGGGAGACGAGGGAATCATGCGCGGCCACGGGAGCATTCTGCCAGCCCTAGCGCCAGGGTCAGTCCGCGGAGAGCGAGCCGCCCGCCGTCGTACCCTTGTTGGTGAGGACCAGGACGCCCGAGACATCGCTCCACCCGAGGTGGTGGTAGAGGTGCTGGCCGTCAACCGAGGCGATCAGCAGGCCCTGATCGAGGCTGTGCTCGCTCATCGCGGCGGTGAGGGCACGCATCACGAAGCTGCCGAGGCCGCGGCGGCGGAAGTCGGGCTCCGTCACGATGCGGTCGAACACCGCATACCCGTGGGCGACGGCGACATGCCCGCTCGCTGCCAGCGCCCCCGCGGTGGTCTTCACCGTGACGGTCGCACTGTGGTCCTCGTAGTCGGTGGTCAGCTTGAGCTCGTCGTCGTTGAGCCAAGGCGCCTCGACGTCCTTGCCCTCGAAGTCCATGATCATGAGCTGCTGATCGCCGGCAAGCTCCACGAGACCGTGCTCGGCGGCCAGCGTCCGGTAGGCGGGCAGATCGTCCGTGAGGATGGTCAGGAGGCGCGGCGACGACTCCGCGACGAACGCGGCGAGGTCCGCGAACTCCTGCCTGCTCGGACTCGCGGCGAAGGCCTCCCAGTCACCGGACTTGTCCGTCAGCTGCACGGCCTTGAACGAGCCCACGTCCTGGACGGGGTAGTGGCGTGTGGAGGCCCAGCCTTCGACCCACGTGCCCAGAAGTTCTCGCAGCGATTCCTCTCCCATAGCCAAGACGATAACCGGTAGCGCCAGAGCCTGATAGGGCCTGTGACCGAACTGTCATCCGGCCGCCGCCGGCCCCGCGACCGCTACCCTTGATGGGTGGCTCTGCACCGTATCGTCCTGTTCTACTGCTTCACCCCGCTGACCGACCCTGAGGCGGTCAGGCTGTGGCAGCGGACCCTGTGCGAGGGGCTGGGGCTGCGCGGCCGGATCATCATCTCGAAGGACGGGATCAACGCCACCGTCGGGGGCGGGCTCGACGAGGTCAAGCGGTACCTGCGCGTCACCAAGGAGTACCCCGGTTTCAAGGACCTCGACGTCAAGTGGTCCGAGGGCGGAGCCGCCGACTTCCCCCGGCTGTCGGTCAAGGTGCGCCCAGAGCTCGTCTCGTTCGGGGCGCCCCATGAGCTCGAGGTGGGGCCAGACGGCGTCGTGGGCGGGGGCACGCACCTCACGCCACAGGAGCTCCACGAACTCGTCGACGCCGGGCGGGACGGTGCCCCGGGCCGCGAGGTCGTGTTCTTCGACGGGCGCAACGCGTTCGAGGCCCAGATCGGCCGGTTCAAGGACGCGATCGTCCCCGACACCACCACCACGCACGACTTCTTGGCCGAACTGGACTCCGGCAAGTACGACGACCTCAAGGAGCGTCCCGTCGTGACGTACTGCACGGGCGGGATCCGCTGCGAGGTGCTCACGGCCCACATGCGCCGCCGTGGCTTCCGCGAGGTCTACCAGCTCGACGGCGGAATCGTCCGCTACGGCGAGAAGTACAAGGACGCGGGCCTGTGGGAAGGATCGCTGTACGTGTTCGACCGGCGCATGCGCCTCGAGTTCAGCGAGGATGCAGCCACGATCGGCCGCTGTGCCCGATGCGAGGCGCCCACGAGCGACTTCCACAACTGCTCGAACCCTGCGTGCCGCAAGCTCACGCTCTACTGCACCGACTGCGCGGGGTCCGGGGAATCGCTTCGGTGTCCGCAGGGCTGCTCAGGCTGACCCCGCGGTACTTGGAGGTGACCCTCGGTCGCCCCGGCCTGGTCGGTCAGGGGCGCGTGAGGCGGTAGGCGACGTTCGCCGCCGTGTCGCCGGCCGAACTGAACACGATGTCCAGATGCCCCGCGGCGGGCACGTCCACCGCACGGGACCACGGGCGATTGCACGTGAACGTGATGTCGAGGATCTCGGCGCCCTCAGCCGTCACACGCACGGCGGCCAGGCCGATACCCCGGCACGCGTAGTGCAGCGTCGCAGCTCCGGGATCGGTGTCGACCGTCATCCGCCGCGAGCCCGCGCCGGGCATCACTGAGCCGGCGTCGTCGCCGAGGGACAGGCCGGAGTTGTCAGGCAGCGCCGACGCTGCCCAGACATCGAGCGCCGCACCCGAGAGAGTGTCGCCGAGCGCAGCGCTGGACGTCTCTGCCGAGGCGCTCGCAGACGCCTCCCGCTGGCCGAGGGGCGCGAGGCCGTCGTCATACGAGTAGGCGCATCCGACGGCGCACCACGCGACCGCCAGCCCGAGACCAGAGGCGATCGCCGCCGCTCGCGCTGCCGCGCCGCCACCGCGCAGGGCGCCGGGACTCATGGAACCTCTTGTCCCCGCCGCCGGGTCAGGGACGGCTGAGCCGGAACGCGGCGTTCGATTGCCGGTCGGAGCGGCGCCATGTCCCCAGTGTGGGCCCGCCACGGTGTGCGGACAAGGCTCCCAGCAGGGCCCCCTAGACTCGTGAGGGTGACGTCCGAGCAGCCCGACCTGCCCCTGTCCGACCGCCTCGACCTGCTCGGCGCCCTCGCCCGCGATCTCGCGGCCGTCGGGTACACCGTCGACGGCGTTGCCGGTCTGCTCGGGCCCGAGGCCACTGCGGCGCTCGCTCGGGACCAGATCGTCCCGGCGCTCGTCGCGACCCGCGCCGCCGGCGAGGATCCCGCGCGCGAGCCGCTGGGCGCCGTCGTGCGCTTCTTCCTGCTCACGCGCCCGCTCCCCGCCGCCGCGCTCGACGCCGTCCTGCCGGGCATCCGCTCGGAGGGGCTCGTCGCGCTGGGGCTCGCTGCCGTGCGTGAGCACGACGGCGCCGAGCACGACGGCGCGACGCTGGCCGCCGCGGTCGATCTCCGCCCGTACGCGTGGGAGGCCGATGACGGCGAGCGGGAGGTGTGGGTGGCCTCGGACCTCGCCGCGCACCAGCGTCCGGGTGTGCTCAGCCACGATCACGTGCTCGGGATCGGGCATGCCTCTTCGACGCTCGTCCAGGCAACCGCTCGGCGGCCTGTCGAGCGTGCCCTCGATATCGGCACCGGCTGCGGGATCCAGGCCCTGCACCTCCTGGACCACGCCCGGCACGTCGTCGCGACGGACATCTCGGACCGGGCCCTCGCGTTCGCCCGCTTCAACGTCCTCCTCAACGCGCGCACGCTCGGTATCGATCCGGCGCGGCCCGAGGACCGCATCGAGCTGCGGAAGGGCTCGCTGCTCGAGCCTGTCGCGGGCGAGCTGTTCGATCTCGTCGTCTCGAACCCGCCGTTCGTGATCACGCCCCGCACCGCCTCCGAGCGGGCCGAAGACCAGTTCACGTACCGCGACGGCGGGCTGCCCGGGGACCAGCTCGTCGCGACGCTCATCGCCGGGCTCGGGAAGGTGCTCGCCGAGGGCGGCACTGCCCAGCTGCTGGGCAACTGGGAGATCCCCGAAGGGGCCGCGTGGCACGAGCGGGTCCGCGGCTGGATTCCTGACGGGGTGGACGCGTGGGTCCTCGAGCGCGAGGAGGTGGGTCCCGGCCAGTACGCCGAGACGTGGCTCGCCGACGCGTCGCAGCAGCGCGACCCGCATGCCTATGAGGAGTCGTACGGCGCGTACCTGGCCGACTTCGCAGCGCGGGGCACCGGAGCGATCGGCTTCGGGGTGGTGTGGCTGCGGCGCCCGGCGCGCGGGCAGGCCCGGCTGGACCGCTTCGAGAAGCTCACCCACCCGCTCGAGCAGCCCATCGGCCCGCATTGGTCCGCGGCGGTGGGGCGCGCCGACTGGCTCGCGGGGCACCCGGACCTGGCCGGCGAGCGGCTCGTGGTGGCGGACGACGTCACTGAGGAGCGCCACCAGCGGCCCGGCGCGGAGCATCCGGGGGTGATCCTCCTGCGCCAGGGCGCCGGGTTCCGGCGGACCACGCTCATGAGCACCGAGCTCGCCGGATTCGTCTCGGCGTGCGACGGCGAGCTCACGGCAGGGCAGATCGCGTCCGCCCTCGCGGCGCTCCTGGGCCGCGACGATCCGGCGTTCCGCGCAGGCGTGCTCGAGGAGGCCGCCAACCTCGTGGCCGACGGCTTCCTGGTCCTGTCAGAGGGCGCGCATGACGCGCCCGCGGGAAACCGTGAAGAAACAGCTTGACATTTGCCCGGAATGTGTCGTTTATTACACAGCAACATCAGCACAACGAAAAAGCATCATGACTGACAAGAAGCGCAGCTCGCGTAGCGAGAACCCTGTCCGGATCACGGACCCCAAGGCGATCAGGGCCCTCGCCCACGCCGCCCGACTCGAGGCCATCAACGAGCTCTACTCGAGTCAGGAGAGCCGGACCGCCACCGAGCTGGCCGCCTTCACGGGGCTCACGCCGAGCGCCATGAGCTACCACCTCCGTGCCCTCAAGAAGTGGGGCATTGTCGTGGACGCGCCGAGCGACGGCGACGGCCGGGAACGGCGCTGGAAGGCCGCCGGAACCGATCTCAACCTCGACACCGCGACGACCGGCCAGACCCCGGGCCTCGCGATCATCGACATGGAGATCGAGGCGCTGCGATCCCGGATCGCCAGCCACGCGAAGCACCGCGAGGCCGCCCGACGCCGGGGAGAGCCGGACGAGTCGCCGGTCATGATGATCTCCGGCAACGGGATCAAGCTCACCCTCGAGCAGCGGGCCCGCTTCAAGCAGCGCATGCTCGAGCTCATGGACGAGTTCGAGCTCGAGGAGCCGGGGCCGGACGAGGAGTCCGAGCGCATGTACTTCGTGTGGTCCATGCTCCCCGAGGTCCGCGGTCCCCAGAGGGCCCGCGGTGCGCGCGGCGAGGCGGCGCGGCCCCGCGCCAAGGCGGCCGCCCCGGAGCGCGCGGCCGCGGCCCCGGCGCAGGCGGCCCCGGCACCCCCGGCACCGGCACCCCCGGCGCAGGCGGCTACCGCTGCGGACGCCTGACGCGCCCCCGACGTCCACATACACGGCGGGCGGCTTGCGCGTCCGGGGCCGTCGTATGGTGAACTAGGGACTTGCGCGGCGCTCGGCCGCGCTCCCTCGTGCCCTGACCCCGGCGGTGACCGGCGGCGGGCGCGGCAGAACGGCAGCAGTTTGGCGAGGAGTACCGTGGCCACCAAGGCTAAAACCGGCAAGAAGCTCGTGATCGTGGAGTCGCCGGCCAAGAGCAAGACGATCGCCCAGTATCTGGGCGACGGCTTCGAGGTCGACGCGTCCATGGGTCACATCCGGGACCTCCCGCAGCCCTCTGACCTGCCCGCGGAGCTCAAGAAGACCTCGGTGGGCAAGTTCGCCGTCGACATCGAGAACGGCTTCGAGCCGTACTACGTCGTGTCCCCGGACAAGAAGAAGAAGGTCGCGGAGCTCAAGGCCAAGCTCAAGGACGCCGACGAGCTCTACCTCGCCACCGACGGTGACCGCGAGGGCGAGGCCATCGCGTGGCACCTCCTCGAGGTGCTCAAGCCCAAGGTGCCCGTGCACCGGCTGACGTTCCCCGAGATCACCAAGGAAGCCATCCAGCGCGCGATGGCGGAGCTGCGCGACGTCGACGAGTCGCTCGTGGACGCGCAGGAGACCCGCCGCGTCCTCGACCGCCTCTATGGCTACGAGATCTCCCCGGTGCTGTGGCGCAAGGTGGCGGGCGGGCTCTCGGCCGGCCGGGTGCAGTCCGTCGCGACGCGCCTCGTGGTGGAGCGCGAGCGGGAGCGTATGGCGTTCCGCACCGCGAACTACTGGGACCTCGTGGCGACCCTCGCACCGCTCGAGGGCGGCGGCACGCGGGGTGCAGCCACCGCGGACGACGGCGCGCGCCGCCAGAGCTTCCAGGCCCGCCTCGCGTCGGTGGACGGGAAGAAGGTCGCCACGGGCCGTGACTTCAACGACCGGGGCGAGCTCACGGCGAAGAACGCCGAGCTGCTCACCGAGGCGACGGCCACTGCGCTCGCCGCGGGACTCGAAGGAGCGGCCTTCGCGGTCCGTTCGGTCGAGGAGAAGCCCTACACGCGCCGTCCGGCGGCACCGTTCACCACATCCACGCTCCAGCAGGAGTCGGCCCGCAAGCTGCGGTTCTCCGCGCGCGTGACCATGCAGGTGGCCCAGCGCCTGTACGAGAACGGCTACATCACGTATATGCGTACCGACTCGACCGCGCTCTCGGACCAGGCCGTGACCGCCGCCCGCCGGCAGGCCTCGGAGCTGTATGGGCCCGAGTACGTCCCCTCCCGCCCGCGCGTGTACGCGTCGAAGGCGAAGAACGCGCAGGAGGCGCACGAGGCGATCCGTCCCGCGGGCGACGCGTTCCGCACCCCCGCGCAGGTTGCCAAGCAGCTCTCCGGGGACGAGTTCCGGCTCTACGAGCTCATCTGGAAGCGGACCGTCGCGTCCCAGATGGAGGATGCCAAGGGTTCGACCGCGACGGTCCGCCTGGGAGCGACGGCAGTCTCCGGCGAGGCCGCGGGACGCGACGCCGAGTTCGCCGCATCCGGCACGGTCATCACGTTCCGTGGCTTCCTCGCCGCGTACGAGGAGGGCCGTGACGAGGTCCGCGAGGATACGGAGGGCGCCGGAGGCGGCGGCGCGTCCTCGGAGGGCGGTCGGCTCCCGGTCCTGGCGAAGGGCCAGCCCCTCGACGCCCTCGAGATCTCCTCGAACGGCCACCAGACGTCTCCGCCCCCGCGCTACACCGAGGCCTCGCTCGTGAAGACGCTCGAGGAGCGCGGGATCGGCCGTCCGTCCACGTACGCGGCCACGATCTCCACGATCATGGACCGCGGCTACGTCCGGGCGCGCGGCACCGCGCTCGTGCCGAGCTGGATCGCGTTCTCCGTGGTGCGCCTGCTCGAAGAGCACTTCCACGACTACGTCGACTACGACTTCACCGCCGAGATGGAGGAGGACCTCGACAAGATCGCGGCCGGCGAGCAGGCTGGGTCGGACTGGCTGAGCCACTTCTACTTCGGCGACGACCACAACCCCGGCCTGACCACGATCGTCAACGGGCTGGGCGAGATCGACGCGCGCGAGGTGAACTCCGTGGAGCTCGCACCGGGGATCGTGCTGCGCGTGGGCAAGTACGGCCCGTACCTGGAGAAGCCGCTCCCCGCGGACGCCCCCGAGGGGACGGTTCCTGAGCGGGCCAACGTCCCCGACGACCTCGCGCCGGACGAGCTCACCGCGGAGAAGGCGCTCGAGCTCATGGAGAGCGCGGGCCCCGAGGAACACATCCTCGGGACCGACCCGCTCACGGGACACGAGATCGTCGCCAAGAACGGCCGCTACGGCGCCTACGTCACCGAGGTGATCACCGAGTTGACGCCCGAGCAGATCGCCGCCCAGCCGGTCGAGTACTACAAGAACGGCAAGCCCAAGCCGCCCAAGAAGCCGGTCAAGGTCAAGCCCCGCACGGCCTCGCTGTTCAAGTCCATGACCCTGGACACCGTCACCCTGGACCAGGCGCTCCAGCTGCTCACGCTGCCGCGCCGCCTCGGCGAGGACACCGAGGGCAACGCCATCACGGTCCAGAACGGCCGGTTCGGCCCCTACCTGAAGAAGGGCACGGACTCTCGGTCGATCGGCAGCGAGGAGGAGATCTTCACGATCACCCTCGAGCAGGCCCTCGAGATCTACTCACAGCCCAAGACACGTGGCGGCAGGACGGCCGCGGCGCCGCTGGCCGAGTTCGGGGACGACCCGACCTCGGGCAAGCCGATCGTGGTCAAGGAGGGCCGGTTCGGGCCGTACATCACGGATGGCGTCACGAACATCACGGTCCCCCGGGCCACCTCGATCGAGGAGCTCACCCGCGAGCGTGCCATCGAGCTCCTCGCCGAGAAGCGTGCCAAGGGTCCGGCCAAGAAGCCGGCCGGCCGCACCAGGGCGGGCGCGAAGTGAGCACGCACGACGGCGAGCCGGTCGCCTCGGGCGCGGACGCGGCGTCGTCCGCATCCGGCGAGCCTGTTCCGGCGCATCTCGATCCGGCCCCGCTGACCGAGCTCGAGGAGTCGCTGCGGTCAGCGACGGAGTCCGGGAAGGAGGACGAGGGCCAGCAGTCCATCCTCGTGTTCCTGAACAGCCTCGTGTGCTTGCTCGTCCCCGAGCCGGTGCCGGGGGAGACGGAGTTCGTAGAGCCGCTTGTCCTGACGAACGGCGAGGGCAAGCCTGTAGTGGCCGCGTTCACACACCGGCAGCGGATCCGCCCCGACTTCCTCGAGCACGCGCCGACCGTCGTGGAGACGCAGGGCGCGGTGCTCCTGCAGAACCTCGGGACCGAGTTGGGGCTCGTGCTCAACCCCGGCAGCGCGTTCGGGTTCGAGCTGAGCACCGAGCACGTGGCTGCCGTGCTGCGGGACTTCCGCCCGGCACAGCCGGGAGAGCACCCGGACCTCCACACCGGGGAATAATGGGCTCATGCGGCTAGGCGTCCTCGACATCGGTTCGAACACCGTGCACCTGCTCCTGGTGGACGCTCACCCCGGCGCGCAGCCGGTGGCCTACGCCTCGCACAAGCGCCCGCTCTCCCTCGTGAAGTTCCTGCAGCAGGACGGCAGCATCAGCGAGCGGGGCCAGACGGAGCTGATCGACTTCGTCCAGGAGGCGTGGGCCTTCGCCGGCCGCCACAATGCCGAGGACCTGCTGGCCTTCTGTACCTCCGCGATCCGCGAGGCGAAGAATGGGCAGGCCGTCCTGGACCGGGTCCAGAGCGAGGCCAATGTGACGCTTCAGGAGCTCACGGGGCCAGAGGAGGCAGCGATGACGTTCTTTGCGGTGCGCCGCTGGTACGGCTGGGGTGCTGGCACCATTCTGGCATTGGACATCGGCGGCGGCTCGTTCGAGATGGCCATGGGCCACGACTCCCTCCCCGCCCACGCCACGTCCGTGCCACTCGGGGCCCAGCGGCTCACGCGGGACTGGCTGCCGCAGGATCCGCCCACAGCCAAGAGCATCAAGGACATGCGCAAGTACGTCCGCGACACGCTCCGGCCCGCGGTGAAGGGCTTCGACAAGCTCGGGCCGCCTCATCTCGTCACCGGCACGTCCAAGACGTTCCGTTCCCTGGCGCGGATTGCCGGCGCGGCGCCATCGGGCGCCGGACCCTATGTACGCCGCGTCCTCCAGCGCACCGACCTCGGCCTGTGGGCCCAGCGCATGTCCGCGATGGCCGCCTCGGACCGCGTGCACCTGCCCGGGGTCTCGGAGGCACGGGCGCAGCAGCTGCTGGCAGGGGCCCTCGCGGCCGAGGCTGCCATGGAGCTCTTCGAGATCGACGAGCTGGAGATCTGTCCGTGGGCGCTGCGGGAGGGGCTCATCCTCCGCCGCCTCGACCAGCTCGTCTTCGACGGCCCCCTCGAGCCGCCGGCGCACATCGGTCCGATCCAGAGCGAGCGGCTTCGGTCCGAGCGCATGCATCCCTCGAGGGCCCGCGTATGAACAGCTTTGAAGTGGAGATCGAGATCGAGACGTCCGCACCGTCAAGTCCTGCAGAGAACGAGATCCCCGTGGCGCTCTCGAGCGCCTCCGTCTACCCCCTCAGTGTCCACGACGCGTTCGCCGTCGCCTCGGATCTGGGCTATGACGGCGTCGAGGTGATGGTGACCAACAACTCGACGAGCCAGAAGTCCGACGAGCTCATCCACCTCGCCCAGCGCTACGACCAGCCGATCGTCTCCATCCACGCCCCGACCCTCCTGCTCACGCAGCAGGTGTGGGGCTCGCCGTGGAACAAGATCAGCCAGTCCTGCAAGATGGCGGTCGAGGTGGGCTGCGACACGGTCGTGGTGCACCCGCCGTTCCGCTGGCAGGGCAACTACGCCGAGACGTTCGCGCATGGTGTCCGTGACCTTGCAGACGCGTTCGGCGTGCGGATCGCCGTGGAGAACATGTACCCGTGGCGCGTGCGGGGCCGGGAGACCCTCGCATACCTCCCGCACTGGGACCCCGTGGGCCAGGGGTACACGGACGTGACGTGGGACTTCTCCCACGCCGCGACGGCCCGCG
Organism: Sinomonas cyclohexanicum; assembly: GCF_020886775.1. Classification (GTDB taxonomy): domain Bacteria; phylum Actinomycetota; class Actinomycetes; order Actinomycetales; family Micrococcaceae; genus Sinomonas; species Sinomonas cyclohexanicum. The sequence goes on along the minus strand of NZ_AP024525.1, from coordinate 3,455,539 downwards.
AGAACAGCCTGGCCGCGATCAGGGCGCTCGGCAGCACACTGAGGCACATCCACCTCACCGACGGGTCGGGGCGTTCCTTCCGCGACGAGCACCTTCTCCCGGGCCAGGGGACGCAGCAGGTCGCGGAGTGCCTCGCACATCTCGCCCAGAGCGGGTTCGACGGCGCAGTGGTCGCCGAGATCAGCACGCGCAAGGCCAGGGTGACGGGAGAGCGCGAGCGGATGCTTGCCGAGACGCTCGAGTTTGCCCGGACCCATCTGGGGCAGCGCGCGGAGCTCGAGGCAGGCGGCGGGATCTAGGCGGCGAATCCAGCGGGCAGGGCCAGGCCGCGACGGCGCGGCGTGGCCCTGCGGGCTGTCTGCACGGGCACGTCACCGGGGGCTTCATCCGGCCCTTAAACGAGTTTGGCACTGGCAGTTCGGGGAAGGTTAGGGGACCATGCATCCGAACTGCCAGTGCCTGGCGGTCAGTCTTGGGGGGAGACTGACCGCCCCATCACTCGCACCCTGTGAGGTAGTACTTACTGTACGGAGCGACTTTGGGAGAACCCCGGTACCAGCATGGGAAAAGGCTGGGAATGGTTGGGCCCCCGCAGGGGCCCCGCAATGCGGCCAGCGCTACCGGCTGGCAGGATGGGGGCATGAGCAACCAGATCGCATTCCTCGGCACGGGCTCCATGAATGGGGCCATCATGGGCGGCCTCCTCGCGGCGGGCTTCCCCAAGACGGACATCATCGCGACCGTCCGGCGCCGGGAGAGTGCCAGTGAGATCGCCTCCCGCTACGGGGTGACCGTCATGGCGTGGGACGAGGAGGGCGATTCAAACGCCCAGGCGGCCCGTGGGGCGTCGGTCGTGGTCATCGGGGTCAAGCCGGTGGGCGTCGCCGCCGTGGCGCGGGAGATTGCGCCTGTGCTTGAGCCCGGCGCCGTCGTGGTGAGCGTGGCGGCCGCCGTCTCGCTCGAGCAGCTCGAGCGGGAACTCCCGGACGGGCAGCCCGTGATCCGCACGATGCCGAACACGCCCGCACGGCTCGGCAAGGGCGTCGTGGCCCTGTCCGCGGGGACCCACGCGACCAGGGAGCACGTGACGAAGGTCCTGGATCTCTTCTCCGGGCTCGGCCTCGTGGTCGAGGTACCGGAGGCCCAGATTGCCGCGGCGAGCGCCATCAGCGGCTCCGGGCCCGCGTACGCGTTCTACCTCGCCGAGGCCATGGCGAAGGCGGGCGAGGCCCTCGGGCTCGACGCCGAACTGGCCCTGCGCCTCGCCCGCGAGACTGTCGTGGGAGCCGGATACATGCTCGACGAGCCCGGCGCCGATCCCGTCGCCCTGCGCAAGGCCGTCACGAGCCCCAACGGAACCACCGAGCAGGCCATCCGCGTCTTCGACGAGCGCGGTCTCCCCGCGATCATCGCCGACGGCGCCCGCGCCGCCCTTGCGCGCTCCGAGCAGATCACCCGGGAGCTCGACGCGTCCCGTCCCAGCGCCTGAGGCGCCCGGCGCGCGGCTCAGAGGAGGTCGTGCTCGACGGCGAAGAGCGTTGCCGCCGCGCGGGACGAGACGCCGATCTTGGTGTAGATGTGCCGCACGTGGTGGTCGGCGGTGTTCGGCGAGATGGCCAGGGCGGCACCGACGTCCTTCTTCGTGGCCCCGCGGCAGATGAGCCGCAGGACCTCGACCTCGCGCTCCGTGAGCCCGCCCGGCCAGGCGGGGCGGGTGCGCCGGTCGCGGAGGCCGGCGGCGGCGAGGACCGCCTCGACGGCGTCGCTGTCGAGCTTCTGTGGCGCCTGGCGGGCAAGCGCGTCGGCCGCCCGCGCGGGCGGCGGAGGAGGCTGCACGGGTGCGGTGACGAGGAACTCGCGGAAGGCGTCCGCCGCGGCGAGGACGCGCGCCTCCCACGGCAGCTCGGGCCCGGTGGCCCCGCGGTAGTAGCCGGAGCCGTCGAGCCGCTCGTGGTGCATCCCGGCCAGTCGTGCGAGTGCTGCCAGCGCGGGCACACGGGCCAGGATGCGCTCGCTGTAGTACGGGTGGAGGCGGAGGCGCTCGTCATGGGCCGGCGAATCCTGGATCCCGCCCGGAACGGCCACTCGCCCGAGGTCTTGGACGAGCCCCGTGCGGCGGAGTGTCTCTGCGTGGTCCGGCGCGGCAGCTGAGGCGAGCGCGGCGACGTCCCGGCAGAAGCCGGCACGCGCGGGCCACTTGAGGTCGGCGAAGTCACCGAACACCGCGAGGACCCCGTCGACCCGTTCGGCGGGGATCTCCGCGAACGGGCGCGGCTCGCGGCGCAGCGCCTCGTCCCACGGCATCTCGGCACGGGCCGCGCCGAGCAGCCGGTCGAGGGACCGCAGGGCCACGGCCGCGAGGGCGGGGTCGATCGAGTGCCCGGCGCGGTCCCGCAGGGCGGCTCGGACGGCCTCCGGGCCTCGAAGCCTGCCGATGACCTCGATGTTCCGGGCCAGGAAGACGATCCGGGCCGGCAGCGGGATGCTCTCGCCCTCGAGTCCGTCCGGGAAGCCGTGCCCGTCCCATGTCTCGAAGGACGCGGCGAGGGACCGCCGCGTCGCCTCGGGGAGCCCGAGCCGGACCGCGAGCATCTCCGCCGCTTCGCAGTGGGCGCGCATGCCCGCGCGCAGCCGCGCCCGTCCGGTGGCGAGGAACACCGTCGTCGTCCGGAGCCGCTGCGCCGTCGAGTGCCCCGCTGCCAAGACGGGCACAACGGCCTTCAGGAGTTCCCCGGGTGGGCCCCCCATCACCGGGGCGATGGCCGCGCGCAGCGCGACTTCGTCGCCGCCAGCGAGCGCAGCCGATTCGTGGGCGTCCGCCGTGCAGCCGAGGAAACGCAGCAGCGCGGTGTAGTAGACCTCTCCCAGGCTGTCCTGCTCGACCCCCGCGAGGTCTGCGAGCTCGAGCGCCGTGAGGCACGTCCGCAGGCCGTGCTCGAGTGGCTGGCCCATGCCGAGGTCCGTCGCGAGCGACATCGCGGCGATGAACTCGGCCAGGCGCAGCGAACCGGCCATGCGTAGATCATCGGCCCCTGGGGTGCCCGCGTACAGGGGGCGGGCGGCGGCGTTGGCCCCGATAGCGCGATCGCGCGACGCGCGAGCGTCCCGCGCGCCGGATCCTTGCTTCATGAACACCACCGGATACCGCGCCATCCTCCTTCCCGGCAGCGTCCTGCCCGCCACGCCCGCGTATGGCGCGCTCATCGCGGCCCTGCACGCCCGGCTCGGGGACGCCGTCCAGGCGGTCGCGAAGGATCTCGAAGTGTACGCGGGCCCCACACCGCCGGAGGACTACTCGCTCGACACGGAGGTTGCCGGCGTCGTGCGCACCGCACGCGAGCTCGGCTGGGACACCTTCCACCTCGTGGGCTACTCGGGCGGGGGCGCCGCGGCGCTCGCCTTCGCCGCGCGCCACCCCGAGATGCTCGAGTCGCTCGCGCTGCTCGAGCCCGCGTGGGCCGGGGACTGGGGCTGGAGCCCCGCGCACCGGGCCCTCTGGGAGCAGTACCGAGAGCTCGAGGGGCTGCCGCCCGGGGAGTTCATGGCGCGGTTCGTCCGTCTCGGCGTCCGCCCGGGCGTCACCGCCGGCCTGCCCGTGCAGGGGAGCGAACAGCCTCCCTGGATGGCGCTCCGGCCGGCCGGCATCCGAGCCTTCCTGCACACGTTCGCCACCTACGCGCTTGACCGCGACGTCCTCGCCCGCTTCGGCAGGCCCGTCTACTTCGCCCTCGGTGCCCTCTCCAACCCGGACGACTACGGCGAGATCGCCGAACGCCTCTCCGGAGTGTTTCCCCGGTTCCGGCTCGAGGTGTTCCCGGGGCGCCACCACTTCGACCCGCCGCACCGGGTGGAACCGGACCGCGTCGCCGCCTCGCTCGCGTCGCTGTGGGCCTCAGCGCAGGACGGCGCGCTGCCCACCGGCGCCTGAAGGGAACCTCACCATGAGGCGCCACGCCATCCTGCTCTCCGGCGGCCGTCGCGCACGACGGCGAGCGCTCGCCGTCGTGCGCTGTCGCCTCCGGGGTGCGCCGCGCACTCAGATGGTGCGGGGTGCCTTGGCGAGGTTCGCCGTGAGCTCGGCCGCTGTCTGGCGGCCTGCGGAGTACGCGGGGCGGTCGCGCTCGACGCGCCAGCTGTCCGCAAGCGGCCCGACGTTGACCGTATCGAAGCCGAACTCGTCGTACAGCCGCGTCACGAGCTCGGCGGCCTCGGGGAAGTCGCTCGCGGTCGCGAGGGCGCGGCGGTCCGGTGTGCCGGCGGGCGTGCCGTCCGTGGTGATGTCCGTGTAGCGGATGTGGTTGAAGCCCTTGGCCACCTTGGACGCCGGCAGGTGCTCCTGGAGGAGCCCCGAGGTTGTTGCCTGCCCCTCGTCGAGGGCAGCGACGTGCCCGTCGCGCTCCCAGTAGTAGTTGTTCGTGTCGATCACGATCTTTCCGGCGAGCGGTTCGACCGGGACCTGCCCGAGGTTCTTCAGGGGGACCGTGACGACCGCGAAATCGCCGGCTGCTGCGGCCTCCGCCGCGGTCGCCGCCCGCGCCCGCGGCCCGAGTTCGGCGATGAGGCCCTCGAGTGTCTCCGGCCCGCGCGAGTTGCTGATCACGACGTCGTACCCCAGCCCGACGGCCTTGCGTGCGATCTGGCTGCCGATGTGTCCCGCTCCAATGATTCCGATCGTTGTCATGTCAGGCGCAACCCGCCGGGCGGCGCGGCGTATTCCCGACGGCGGCGATGCGCGGTCCCACCGGGCACATCGGCCTACCGTGGTGGCATGCCCGCCGAACCGCACCCGATCACCGGCCAGCTGTTTGATTCCCCGGTGCCGCCCGGGACGGGCTGGCCGGGGGACCCCGCGACGCCCATGACGCCGGTGGCCCGCACCGCGGCGGACGTCGCACGGTTTGCCGCCCGTGCCTCGACGCTGCACGACGTCGACGCCATGAGCTCCGTGTGCCGCGCGTGCCCGCGGCTCGTGGCATGGCGCGAGGCGGTGGCCGCAGGCGGGCGCCGGGCGTCCTTCGCCGACCAGCCGTACTGGGGCCGGCCCGGGCCGTCGTTCGGCGACCCGGCGGCGACCAGGCTCATCGTGGGGCTAGCGCCCGCGGCCAACGGGACCAACCGCACGGGCCGCATGTTCACCGGTGACCGTTCCGGCGACTGGCTCTATGCGGCGCTGTACCGCACCGGCTACGCGAACCAGCCCACATCGGTCGCCGCCGGGGACGGCATGGTGCTCACCGGGATCCGCATGGTCGCCTCCGTGCGCTGCGCGCCTCCGGAGAACCGGCCTGCGCCGGCCGAGCTCGCCACGTGTGGGCAGTGGCTTGACCGCGACCTCGCCCTCACGGCCGCCTCATCCACGGGGCTCGACGGGATCCTCGCGCTCGGCGGCGTGGGATGGAACGCGGCCCTCGCCGCCGCCCGCAGGCTCGGCTGGACGGTGCCACGGCCCAAGCCCGCGTTCGGCCACGGCGCCGAGGTGCAGCTCGGGCTCCCGGACGGCGGCGCCGTCCGTCTGCTCGGCTGCTACCACGTGAGCCCCCACAACACGTCCACGCGGCGCCTCACCGAGCAGATGCTCGACGCCGCGCTGCGCAGGCTCTGAGCGGCAGCCGGCGCCGCGCCGTCGTGCGTCCCCTTGGCTTCCGGCCTCCGCGAAATGTTGAGCTTCGCAGGGTGCGCCGGCCGCTGACCCTGCTCAAACCAACATTTCGCGGGGGCGGGGGGAGGGGGCTATGGCCTCGCGGCGAACCGCTCCAGCAGGTCCACGTGGCCCGAGACGATGAGCATGTCCCGGCTCGAGACCTTCGTGTGCGGCTGGGCGTACGTGAAGTCCTCGCCGGGGCTCTTCACCCCCACGATCGTCACGCCGTACTTCGAGCGCACCCCGGACTCGGCCAGGGTGAAGCCCTGAGTCTCCTTGGGCGGGTACATCTTGACGATCGCGAAGTCGTCGTCGAACTCGATGAAGTCCAGCATCCGCCCGGAGACGAGGTGGGCGGCGCGCACCCCGGCGTCCGCCTCCGGGTAGATCACGTGGTTCGCGCCGATGCGGGAGAGGATCTTCCCGTGCGAGGGGGTGATCGCCTTGACCCACATCTGCTCGATCCCGAGGTCCACGAGGTTCGCCGTGATGAGCACTGACGACTCGATCGACGTGCCCACTCCCACGACGGCGGACTGGAACTCCTGCGCGCCGAGCTGACGCAGCGCGTCGATGTTCGTCGCGTCGGCCTGGACCACGTGCGTGAGCGTCCCGGACCACTTCTGGACGAGGTTGATGTCCCGCTCGATCGCGAGGACCTCGCGGCCCTGCTTGACGAGCTGCTCGGCGGTGGCCGCGCCGAAGCGGCCGAGGCCGATGACGAGGACGGGCGCGCTGGGGTTGGGGCGCCGGTTGGCGGCCGTCGCGCTGGGCGTGGGATTAGCCAATGATCGGCCTCTCTTCCGGGTAGTGGTACAGCTGGACACGCTGGCGGACGGACAGCCGGACGCGAGGGTGATGGTGCGGCGGACGGCGACATGAGCACCGTGAGGACGTACATGCCGGCGGGCGGCGACTCGGCACTGAGGCCCGTGCTCAGGCCGACGGTCGCGAACGCCGAGAGGACTTCGAACAGGACCCGGTCGAGGGCCTGCCCGGTGATGGCAGACATGAGGAACGAGCCGACGAGCACGAGGGTCGCCCCGCCACGATCACCGAGATCGCCACGCGCAGGGCGCTCTGCGGAATGGTGCGCCCGTAGACCTTGACGTCCGCGTCGCCCCGCCCTTCGCGACGCGAGAGCACGCGAGGTCGCGCGAGGAAGAGCACCGCGAGGGTGGTGACCTTGATGCCGCCGGCCGTCGAGGCGGACCCGCCTCCCACGAACATGAGCGCGTCCGTGAGGATCCGGGTGGTGCCCTCCATGGCGTTCTGGTCCACGAGGTTGAACCCGCACGAGCGGGTCATGATCGATGCGAACACCGCATGGATGATCTTGTCCCCGACGTTCATGCTGCCGATCGTCCGGGGGTTGTCCCACTCCATCCAGGCCCACAGGATGCTGCCCACGCCGACGAGGATCGCCGAGACGAGGACGGTGAGCTTCACGTGCAGGCTCCATCGCTTCCACCGGAGCCCTCCCTGCCGGAGGCCGAGGATCACGGGGAAGCCGAGCGAGCCGATGAAGGCCCCGACGGAGAGGGGACCCAGGATCCAGAGGTCCTCCTCATAGGGGACGATGCCGTCCGAGTGCGGCGTGAATCCGGCGTTGTTGAACGACGAGATCGAATAGAAGATGCCGTGCCACAGCGACTGCCACCAGCCCTCGCCCAGCGTGAGGAAGCGCGCCGTGAGCACGACCGCGAGCGTGCCCTCGATCACGGCCGACGTCATGATGACCACGCGCAGGAGCTCGCCGACCTCGCCGAGGCGACTCGTGTTGAGCCCCTCCTGGGCGATGAGCTTGCTGCGCAGGCCGAGGCGCCGGCTCACCATGAGCGTGAGCAGGGACGCGATCGTGAGCGTGCCGAGGCCTCCCACGAAGATCCCGAGCAGGATCACGAACTGGCCGAAGAACGTCCAGTGCGTCGCGGTCGAGACGACCGTGAGGCCCGTCACGCACACCGCGGACGCGGCCGTGAACAGTGCCTCGTGCAGCGGGGTCACCTTGCCATCCGCCGAGGAGATGGGCAGCGAGAGCAGGAGCGTGAACAGGATGATCACGGTTGTGAACGTCAGCACCGCGAGCCGGGCCGGCGACGAGACGGCGAGCCGGTCGACGAAGTCCCGGAGGCCGGTCAGCGGGCCGAGGCCCTCGCGCTCGGGCGCGGGCTGCCACGTCGGCTTGGTCTGAGCCATGGAAAGCGTGTCCTGTGTGTCCGGGCCACCCCTGAGGTGCCGGGCAGCTTCGTGTCACAGTAAACCACCAACAGGGCCCCGAGGGCCGCAGCGAGGTGGCGGTCCGGTAGCCTAGGCCACATGTCCGAGGGTGCACCGCAGCAGGCCGAAGGCTCTGCCAGTGCCTCCACCAGCGCCGTCCGGCGCATCGAGTACCCCACGTTCGTGGCGTGGAGCGAGTCGATGCTCGAGTACAACTTCGGCGACCACCACCCCATGAGCCCCGCCCGGCTCGACCTCACCGCCCGGCTGTGCGAGCAGCTCGGCCTCTTCGCCCTCCCGCTCGTGCACCTCGGCGATCCCCCGGTGGCCACCGACGACGAACTCGCCACCGTGCACACGCGCGAGTACATCGCGGCGGTCCGCCGGGTCAGCGAGAACCCCGAGGATCCTGATCCGGGCCGCGGCCTCGGCACCGAGGACGATCCCGCCTTCGCGGGCATGCACGAGGCCAGCGCGCGGCTCGTGGGCGGCTCGCTCGCGGCCGCGGACGCGGTCCTGGCCGGCACCGCCGCGCATGCCGTGAACTTCGGCGGCGGCATGCACCACGCCGCCGCAGACCATGGCAGCGGCTTCTGCATCTACAACGACGCCGCGGCGGCCATCCAGAGGCTCCTGGACGGCGGGGTGTCCCGCGTCGTCTACATCGACACCGACGCGCACCACGGGGACGGCACCGAGCGCATCTTCTGGGACGAGCCCCGGGTCATGACCATCTCCCTCCACGAGAGCGGCCTCACGCTGTTCCCGGGCACCGGCTTCCCCACCGAGGTGGGCGGGCCAGGGGCCGAGGGGACGGCCGTCAACGTGGCCCTCCCCGCGGGCACCCGCGACGCCGGTTGGCTGCGTGCCTTCCACGCCGTCGTGCCCCAGCTCGTCGAGGCCTTCCGGCCCGAGGTGGTCGTGAGCCAGCATGGCTGCGATGCGCACCACCTCGACCCCCTGACCAACCTCAAGGTCACCGTGGACGCCCAGCGCGAGGTGGCCCTGTCCATCTCCTCGCTCGCGCGCAGGTTCTGCGAGGGCCGCTGGATCGCCACTGGCGGCGGGGGGTACGAGGTCGTGCAGGTGGTGCCGCGCGCGTGGGCGCATCTTGTGGGGGTCGCCGCCGGCCATCCGGTCAGCCTGCACACGCCGACCCCGCAGCCGTGGCGGGACTACGTGCGCGACGAGTACGGCAAGACCGCGCCCGCCCTCATGGGCGAGGACGCGGACCTCTGGTGGCGCTCGTGGGAGATCGGCTTCAACCCCAACGATCCCGTGGACCGCGCCGTCATGGCCACCCGCAAGGAGGTCTTCCCGCTCCACGGGCTCGACCCGTGGTTCGACTGAGGTGGGTAGTCTGGAGGCATGGTGACTGACATCTTCGCCGTCATCGCGGACCGCACCCGGAGGGACATCCTCGAGGCGCTGCGCTCCGGCGACAAGGCGGTCGGCGAACTCGTCGAGGCCCTCTCCGCGAGCCAGCCCACGGTGTCCAAGCACCTCAAGGTCTTGCGCGACGCCGGTCTCGTCACGACGCGCGCCCAGGGACAGAAGCGCTTCTACGCTCTGCGCCTCGAGCCGCTCGGCGAGGTGGGTGGCTGGCTCGCCGGTCTCGGTCCCGAGGGGACGCGCACGACGGCGCCGTCCCCCGCTCCCGCCGTGGCCGCACCGCTGGCCGCCGCGGCGCCGGAGCCGGCGCCTGATTCGGCGGCCGCGCCCGGGCGTGGGTCCTCGTCCGAGGCGACCACCGACCCGGGTGAGGAGCGCGCGCTGGTTCCGGCCGGCGTCGTGCCTGCCCCGGACGCGAAGGCGGAGCCGGGCGATGCGAGCCGTCCCGCCCAGATCCAGCGGACCGTCGAGCGCACGGCCGCGCGCGCAGCGGCGCGGGCCACCGAGATCATGGCGAACCTGCCCAAGTTCGGCCGGCGCAAGTAGCCCGGCCCGGGAGCGCTCAGCCGGGTTCAGAGTCCCACCAGTCCAGCACCCGCTGGGCGTGGAATGTGAGCCATGCCGAGGGCTCGCCGGGCGGGACGTCCACGTCGAACCACACCCGGCCCGGAAACCGGTGCTCCTGCAGCCAGATGCCGTCCTCGCGTCGCTTGCCGCGCACCATCCCGACCGCCTCGGCGAGGCGCGGGTCCGGCCGGGCGCCGTCGTGGATCGCAGCCTCGCGGAAGTAGTCCAGAGCGCGCAGCGCGGTGTACTGCCAGCGGAATGGGTAGGCGAGGACCCCGAACCACGGTTGGACCAGCTCGCCGGTGGTCTTCCGCCGGAGCGCCCCGCGCGTGAGGAGGTACTCCTCGCCGGCCTTCCGCGCGGCCCGCAGCGCGTCGCTGCTGTCCGTGGCGCCGCTGGCCTTCTCGAAGTACAGGATGCCGCGCAGCGAGTTCAGGGTCGAGTTGAAGGACGAGCGGACCGACCCGTTGACCCATTCGCAGTTCCAGCCGCCCTCGCCCATCTGGTGGTCGACGAACCACTGGGCGAGGCCGGACACGTCCGCGCCGAGCCAGACGCCATTCGCGAGGGTGGCCGCGTTGATGCACGCGTCGACCTCGCCGCCCCAGTAGGGCAGGCCGTCATACTCCCATCGGCTGTTGGCGGCCAGTTTCTCGGCGGTGCCCTCGAGGACGTCGGCGTCCAGCCCCCACTCGCGCAGGGTCGTGAGGGTCCACGTCGTCGCGGTCCAGGGCTGCCCGGCGCCGTCGGCCGCCTCGGGGCCGTGGAAGTCGAAGTCGGCGGGGAAGAACGCTCCGCCGGCCCACTGCCCGTCCGGGTCCTGGAGGGCCAGCAGCCGCGCGCCGAAGCCCTCGGTGGCGACCCGGGCGCGCGTAGTCTCCCAGACGTCCGACGGCGCGTGGACCAGCTCCCGCTCGACCTGCCACTTCAGCGCGGGGTCGGACGCGAGGAGCCAGGTGGTCAGGTTGTCCGGCACGCTGCCCACGCTACCCGCCGGGGACGCTGCCGGGAACAATGCATCGGCGGCCTGTGGGCGGTAGGGCCCTTGGCCCCTACCCGATGCGCATGTCATCGGTGGACTCTGGGGAAACACGCCTCTGACGACGACGAGAGGCCGCACCCCACCGGCACGTGGAGCCCATCCGGGCCCGCGTCTTCTTCCGTATCCGCCAGCCCACAGTCGGCGACGACGATGTCCCGGCCATGGGCCGCTCCCAGATGAGGTCACCCGCTCATGCACTTCTCCCCGACATCGCCGGCGCACGGACCGGCCTCCGCACCTCGTCGGCTGGCCCCCCATCCTGCGGACCACACGCGCCCCGCCCCCCAGGCTGCGCAGCCGCACGTCGACGAGCAGGCCCGCGTGGACAGCCTGGTCCGTGCGGGGCTCAGCGAGGAAGAGGCCCGAGGGCACCTCGCGCGGCTTGCAGCCGGGGACGTCTGGGGCGGCTGAGGCCCAGACCGGGCCCTCAGGGCCAGGCCCTCAGGCCGCGCCGGCCGTCAGGGCCGTGGCGCGGCGATCGCGGTCGAGAGTCGGTGCGCCTCGGCCATGAGCAGCTCGCCGAGCTCCTCGCGGCGCCCTGGCCGGAAGCGCGGCTCGATCCCCGTCAGGGACAGCGCCCACGCCGGCCGGCCCGCCGGATCGAACACCGCCGCGCCCAGCCCGTGGGATCCCTCGACGATGAGGCCTGGATTCACGGAGTAGCCGAGCTCCCGCGTCTCGGCGAGCTTTGCCCTGAGGGGAGCGGCCGCGTGGGCCGGGCCGTACGCGGAGGTGCGGTCGCCGTCGTCGGCAATGATCGGTTCCGCCTCGTCTGGGGGCAGGAAGGCCAGGATCGCGATCCCGGCGGAGGCGACGCCGAGCGGGAACCGCTTGCCCTCGTACAGGACGAACGAGCGGACGGGGAAGCTGCCCTCCTCGCGCGCGAGGCACACCGTCTCGTCGCCGCGGCGGATTGAGAGGAACGCGGACTCGCCCGTGGCTTCGGCGAGGCGGCGCAGCGCCGGGCGGGCGAGGTGCTCGACCGCGAAGCGGCCGGCCGCGACCGTGCCCATGACGTACAGCTCGGGGCCGAGATGCCAGCGCCCGGTCTCGCCGTCGAAGTCGAGGAGGCCGCCCGCGGCGAGCGCCTTCACCAGTCGGTGGACTGTGGGGCGCGTGAGGCCCGAGGCGCGCACGATGCCTGCGAGGGAGAGGCCGGAGCCGCCGGCCTTCGCGATGATGCGCAGCAGGAGCGCCACGCGCCCCACCACCTGGGTGCCCTGAACGTCCCCCATGGTGCCTCCTTGGAGAATCTCGCCACAATGTGGACAGTCTAGGCGCAAAATCCCACGAAGTGAACGCCTGCCCTTGTCGGCTCTGCTCTGTCCTGCCTAGGCTCGCTGATCAGCAGGTCCACAACGTGGATGCCCGGACTATGTAGTCAGGTTCTTCGGCTCGAGGAGGAGCAATGCCCAGAATGTACACCGACGCCGCCGAGGCGCTCGCGGGGACGCTCAAGGACGGCATGACGCTGGCCGTCGGCGGGTTCGGGCTCAGCGGGATCCCGGCGGACCTCATCGACGCCGTCCGTGACTCCGGCGTCACACGCCTGACCGTCGTCTCGAACAACATGGGCGTGGACGGCAAGGGCCTCGGCGTGCTGATCGAGGCCGGGCAGGTCGCCAAGGTCATCGCGAGCTACGTGGGGGAGAACAGGCTCTTCGCCGAGCAGTACCTCGCCGGGAAGCTCGAGGTCGAGTTCACCCCGCAGGGCACCCTCGCCGAGCGGCTCCGCGCGGGGGGCGCCGGGATCCCGGCGTTCTACACGAAGACCGGCGTGGGCACGCTCGTGGCCGAGGGTAAGCCGCACGAGACGTTCGACGGCGAGCTGTACGTCCAAGAACGGGGGATCGTGGCGGATGTCGCGCTCGTCCACGCCCACACTGCGGACACTGCCGGAAACCTCGTCTACCGGTACACGGCGCGGAACTTCAACCCGATCGTCGCCACGGCCGGCCGGGTCACGGTCGTCGAGGCCGAGTGCATCGTGCCGGCCGGAGAGCTCGACCCCAACCACATCGTCACCCCCGGCGTGTTCGTCCAGCGGCTCGTGCCCGCAACGGACCGCGTGAAGCATATCGAGCAGGTCACAACGCGGCCCCGCCCCGCCGCCGTCGAGCCCGTCGCCGCTAGATGACCCCCGCTAGGTGACCCCCGCTAGGTGACCCCCGGGAGGTGACCCCCGGAAGGTGACCTCCAGCATAGGGGCGCCGCCTGCGGGGCGCACCGTGGTGCGCGAAGGTTCTTCGAACCTTCGCGTCAGAAGGTGACCCCCAGAAGCTGACTCTTAGAAGGAGATTCCTCCCCATGTCTTGGACCCGTGATGAGATGGCGGCCATCGCCGCCGCCGAGCTTGCCGACGGCGACTACGTGAACCTCGGGATCGGCATCCCGACCCTGGTGGCCAACAACCTCCCCGACGGCGTGACCGTGCACCTGCAGAGCGAGAACGGGCTGCTCGGCATGGGCCCGTTCCCCTACGACGGCGACGAGGACGCCGACCTCATCAACGCCGGCAAGCAGACCGTCACGGTGCTGCCCGGCGGCAGCATCTTCGACTCCGCGACGAGCTTCGGCATGATCCGCGGCGGCCACGTCAAGGTCGCGATCCTCGGCGCGATGCAGGTCTCCGGCTCCGGCGACCTCGCGAACTGGCAGATCCCGGGCAAGATGGTCAAGGGCATGGGCGGCGCCATGGACCTCGTCGCGGGGACGCCCCGCGTCGTCGTGCTCACGGAGCATGTCGCGAAGGACGGCACGCCCAAGATCGTCGCCGAGTGCACCCTCCCGTTGACCGGCGTGGGTGTCGTGGACCGGATCATCACGGACCTCGCGGTGTTCGACGTCGTCCCGGGCGGTGGCCCGGAGGGTGCGGCGCACGACGGCGCACGGCGGCTCACGCTCGTGAGGCTCGCCCCCGGCGTCGGGCTCGACGAGGTGCGGGGGAAGACCGCGGCGGCGTTCGATGTTGCAGTAGAGGGCGAGTTCGAGCTCGAGGGAGTGCGGTCATGAGCGTCAAGGACCAGTTCGGAACCGATGTCCTGCTGACCGGGTGGGGTCACACGAAGTTCGGCAAGCTCGAGGGGGAGACGCTCGAGTCCCTCGTCGTCGCCGCGGCGCGCGAGGCCATTTCGAAATCCGGCCTCGAGCCGGGCCAGATCGACGAGATCTACCTCGGGAACTACAACGCCGGCATGGTGCCGCTCGCGTTCACGTCCTCGCTCGCGCTCCAGGTCTCGGACGACCTTGCCAACGTGCCCGCGACCCGGGTCGAGAACGCGTGCGCGTCGGGGTCGGGCGCGTTCCAGCAGGGCGTCAAGGCGCTCCTGGCCGGGACGGCGCGCAACGTCCTCGTGGTCGGCGCGGAGAAGATGACGGCCGCCGGCGCGGACACGGTGGGCGCGGCGCTCCTCGCGGCGGGATACGAGTCCGCCGGGCACCCCTCGAGCACGGGCTTCACCGGCCTGTTCGCCGAGGTCGCGCGGGCCTACGAGGACCGCTACGGCCCCGTCTCCGATGTGCTCGGCTCGATCGCCGCGAAGAACCACCACAACGGCATGGCCAACCCGTACGCGCAGATGCACCGCGACTTCGGGGTCGAGTTCTGCCGGACCGTCTCCGAGAAGAACCCCATGGTTGACGCGCCGCTGCGGCGCACCGACTGCTCGCCCGTGTCCGACGGCGCCGCCGCCCTCGTGCTCTCGGCGGACCGTGCGCAGTCGGCCGCCACCGCCCCGGTGCGGCTCGCCGGGTTCGGGCACGCGAACGACTTCCTGCCCGCCGCCAAGCGCGACCCACTCGAGTTCGCCGGCTCCCGGGCGGCCTGGATGCGGGCGCTGGCGATGGCCGGAGTCGGGCTCGAGGACCTGGACCTCGCCGAGGTCCACGACTGCTTCACGATCGCGGAGCTCATCATGTACGAGGTCATGGGTCTGGCCGAGCGCGGCAAGGGCGCCGTGGCCCTCGAGGACGGCTCCGTCTACCGCGGCGGGCGGCTGCCCGTGAACCTCTCTGGCGGCCTCAAGGCCAAGGGCCACCCCATCGGGGCGACAGGGGTCTCGCAGCACGTCATCGCGGCCATGCAGCTGACCGGGACCGCGGGGGAGATGCAGCTCGCCGACGCCCGCCGGGCCGCCGTGCACAATATGGGCGGCCTCGCGATCGCCAACTACGTGAGCGTGCTCGAGGCGGTCTGACGCCGCACGGGTTGAGCGGAGCGGGGGTCGACTCCGCTCCGCTCAACCAGCGTGTGCCGCGCTCAATCAGAGCTACTCCGCGGTGATGATGACCTTGAGGGCCTTCTCCGTCGCGGCGTTCGCGAACGTGTCGTAGGCTTCCGCGATCTGGCCGAAGGTGAACCGGTGGGTCACGAACTTCGCCGGGTCGATCTCGCCTGCCTGAATCTTGGCGAGGAGGTCCGGCGCCGTCGTCGCGTTCACGAGCCCCGTGGTGATCGTGATGTTGTTGATCCAGTCCCGGTCGATCGGGAACTCGACGGGCTTGCCGTGGACGCCGACGTTGGCGACCCGCCCGCCGGGCCGGATCGAGTCGAGCGCCGTGGCGAAGGTCGCCGGGACGCCCACGGCCTCGATCGCGACGTCGACGCCGAGCCCGTCGCGGCTGAGCTTCTTCAGCTCCGCCGCGACGTCCACGCCCTCAGCGACCCGGACCGTGTCCGTCGCGCCGAACTTCTTCGCCTCCTCGAGCCGGTACTCGTTGCCGTCCACGGCGATGACCTTCGACGCGCCTGCCGGGCCCGCCGTCATGATCGATGCGAGGCCCACGGGGCCGGAACCGATGACGGCAACCACGTCGCCCTCCTTGACCGCGCCGTAGAGCACACCGATTTCGTAGCCGGTCGGGAGGATGTCGCTGAGCATCGCGCCCTGCTCGGCCGTGACGCCCTCGGGGAGAGGGATGAGGCCGTTGTCCGCGAAGGGCACGCGCACGTACTCGGCCTGGGTGCCGTCGATGAGGTGGCCGAAGATCCAGCCGATGCCACCGAGAGTCTGGCAGTGCGAGGTCAGTCCGGACCGGCAGAAGTCGCACTGCATGCACTTGCTGATGCACGAGACGATGACGCGGTCGCCGACCTTGACCTTGGTGCAGTCCGGGCCGACTTCGGTCACGACGCCGACGCCCTCGTGGCCGAGGATCCTCCCGTCGGTGACGGCGGGGACATCGCCCTTGAGGATGTGCAGGTCGGTGCCGCAGATCGTGGTCGTCTCGATCTTGACGATCGCGTCGGTGGGGTCCTTGATGACGGGGTCCGGGACGTCCTCCCAGGACTTCTGCCCGGGGCCGTGGTAGACGAGTGCCTTCATGTGGTGGTTCCTCCTTGATCGTGACGCTTCTTCTGGGGTGGCAGGACGGGGAGGTACAACGCGCTACACGGTCATGATCGCGAACCTTTCGATCTTCCGGTAGAGCGAGGACCGTGACATCCCGAGGTACTCAGCGGCCTTGACCCGGTTCCCCCGAGGGCCTGGAGCGCGGCGACAATCGCGTCGCGCTCTGTCTGCTCGAGGTGGGTCAGCTGGCGCCTGGGGTGGCTGTAGCAGTAGGCGGGGAGGTCCTCCCGGGTCATGGTGCCAGCGGGCCGGCGGCTCAGCGCGTGCGCGAGCGCCTCGCTCAGCTGGGTCAGGTTGCGGGGCCACGTGTACCGCCGGATCACCGCCATGGCCTCCGGCCCGATCCGGACGTCGCGGCCGGGGGCGAGGGTGGCGACGAGCCGATTCGCCATGTCCGGGATGTCTTCGGAGCGGAAGCGGATCGGCGGCAGCGTCACCGCAGCATCGAAGAGGTGGAGGATCTGGGAGAAGGGCAGGCCGCTCTCGAGCGCGGCGCCCGAGAGCGTTGCCGCGATCTGCACTCCGCGCCCGGAGGCAGTGAGCCGCGAGAGGAAGGCCTCGAGCCGCTCGACGCCGTCGCCGCTGAGTTCGTCGATGTTCCGGAAAACGCACAGTGTCGTGTCTGCAGCGAGCAGCGCGTCGAGGTCCATGTCCTCGTAGGCGTCGCTGTCGAACGACGGCGCGTCGAAGGACAGGCTCCGACCGGCGGGGATGAGCAGGTGGAACTGGTCGATGACCGCAGAGAACTTTCCCACGCCCGTCTCGCCCTTCACGAGCAGCGGCCGGCGCTCCGCCATGGTCGCGCGTATCTCCTCGATGGCCCGCACCCATGCGAGGTTCCGGCCCTCGCACCGGGCCGCTGGCCCGGCCGTGAGTTCCGCAACATGCGCTCTCGTGGATTCCACCGCTGCCGACGGAGCAGGCAGAACCCGGTCCGCGAGGGCAACCCGCGGCAGCGCCGTGGCCTCGGGCCTCACCTCGGCGACGACGACGACGCCTGCCACGTCCATCCCGACCATGATCCTGGTCCCGTGCAGGCGCACCACCGTTCCCGACTCGAGGACGATGCTGTCGCTCGCACGGTCGCGTCCCGTGAAGAGGAACCGTGCGTGGTCCGCGATCGCCTCCCGCTCCTGGGGGGTGAAGGTCAGTTGCGCCACCGCGTTGGCAATCTCCACTGATTCCCCGAACGCGAGGACGGGGTGGCGTGTTCGGGCGTCCGCGCGGACATACGTCTCGAAGAGTGCCTGCTGGCTCTGGCTGCGATCGATGAGCAGGTTGCGGGAGATGTCGTGTGCCGCGGCCCGCACGAGCGAGTGCAGCACCGGACTCCAGTGCTGGCTGAGGAGGCTGAGGTCGAGGACGCCCTCGATTCGCCCGGACACCGGGTCCAGCACGGGCGCGCCGGTGCACGCGAACGCCTGGAGGCGCTCGTGGAAGTGCTCGGTCCCGACGATGCTCACCGGCTGCGCGGACTCGAGGGCCGAGCCGACGCCGTTCGTTCCCAGCGAGTGCTCGGCGTAGTCGAACCCCGGGGCGAAGTTGATGCCGTCGAAGACGGCCGCGGCCTGCGTCGATGTGTCCGTGCGCGAGAGGATGCGTGCGCGGTTGTCGGTGAGCGCGATGACGAGCGACAGGTCGGAGGTCTCGTCGTGCAGGCGGTCAAGGACGGGCTGCGCGCACCGCACAAGCCTCGAGCCGGTATCGATGTCTGCGTGGAAGCCCACCTCAAGGTCATTGGGGCCGACGCCAGCGGAGACGCTCCGGCGCCACGAAGCGGCCACGAGGTCGGAGACGGCGCTCGTATCTGCCCGTGCGTTCCGGAGCAGCTGCTCGCGTGCCACCGCGATCTGGACCTGACGATCCAACCGGTCCATCCGATACCTCCTCGTGACATTGGATTTTCCCATCGGACATCGGTGGTGGCCAGAGTCGTTCGATGAATGTCCCAAGGTGGGACACCGATGCTCCGGCGCCGGCCGGATTCCCTGCCCAGACGCCGATCGGGGGCTGTCCCACGCTGGGACACGGCAGTGATCTGGATCACTCCAATCATGGTTTCAGGCGAGCTGAGCGGCCGCCGCCTCACCGACGATGCGAGGAAGCAATGGAGCACCTGATCAACATCGACAACGGCGGGACCCTGACGGACATCTGTGTCTGGGACGGGTCCGCCTTCTCCTTCACCAAGACACTCACGACCCCGTACGACCTGTCGGAATGCCTGTTCGACGGCATCACGAAGGCCTCGGCCACCCTCTACGGAGAGGCGGACACCGAGCGGCTCCTCCACCACACCGCCCACATCCGGTACTCGACGACGCAGGGGACCAACGCGCTCGTCGAGCGGCGCGGACCAGCGATCGGCCTCATCGTCGAGGACGACTCGATCGTGGACGATCTGCGCCATTCGCCCGAGACACAGCTCCTCTTCGACGACCTCGTCGGGGACCGCGTCGAGGCGGTCGACGCCGCCCGGCCCCCCGAGGCACTCGAGAAGGACCTCGTCCAGAAGGCCAACGCCCTGACCACCCGCGGGGCGGCGCGCATTGTGGTCATTGGAGACACACCCGAGTCGGAGGGCGCGCTGCGCGCGATCCTCCTGCGCAAGTTCCCCCGCCACCTCCTCGGGTCCGTCCCGTTCCTGTACAGCTGGGAGTTCGTGCCCGACCGGCTCCGTGCCCGCCGGGGATGGTCCTCGGTGATCAACACGTTCCTCCACCCCGTCATGGAAGGGTTCCTCTTCCAGGCCCAGAGCCGGCTGCGGGAGCACAAGGTCAGCAGCCCGCTCCTCGTCTACCGCAATGACGGCGCGTCGTCGCGCGTGTCGAAGTCGGTCGCGCTCAAGACGTACTCGTCGGGTCCCCGCGGCGGACTCGAGGGAACCCGTGCGCTCGCCGCCAGCTACGGGCTCGGGCGCGTGCTCATGATGGACGTCGGCGGGACCACGACGGACGTCGGAGTTGTCGAGGACGGGGTCATCCGCACGACGCGGCACGGCGCGGTCGGGGGGGCGCCCATCTCGTTCCCCATGTGCGACGTGCAGTCCTCCGGCGTCGGCGGGAGCTCGATCATCGCGGTCCGCGACGGCGAGATCACGGTGGGCCCGCGCTCGGTGGGAGCCGCGCCCGGCCCGGCGTGCTTCGGGCTCGGCGGCAAAGAGGCGACGATCACCGACGTCAACCTCCTCCTCGGCGTCCTCGACCCGTCGAGCTACCTCGACGGGAAGATGCAGCTCGACGCGGCCCGCGCCGAGGCCGTGATCCGCTCCACCGTCGCCGAGCCCCTCGGTGTGCCGCTCGAGGAGGCGCTCGTGCTCATGGAGCGGGCCTACTACGCGACGATGGCCCGCGCCGTCGGCCATCTCGTGGACGGACGCACGACCCTGGCCGCGTTCGGCGGGGCTGGGCCGATGAGCGCGTGCGGCGCCGCGGAGCTCGCGGGCGTCCGCACGGTGCTGATCCCGCGCATGGCCGCGGTGTTCTCGGCGTTCGGGATCAGCTTCTCCGACATCGGCAAGACCTATGAGGCGGGAGCCTCAGGGGCTGATGCGTCTGCCCTCGCCGCCCTGCACGACCAGATGTCGGCGCGCGCCGAGCGTGACATGTTCCAGGAGGGCTACCCGCTTGAGGCCTGCGAGCTGCGCTGGAGCGTCATCGGGGAGGACGCCGGAGGCCAGATCGTGGACGAGGCGCGCTACACCCGGGGGGACGCCCCTCGCTCCGCCGGCGTGCGGCTCTCCCTCCGGCTCGAAGTAGCCGCGGCCCTGCCGCACGCGCCGCTCGAGGACGGCGCCGCCGTCATGCGTCAGGACGCGGTCAGCGCCGGCCGGCGCAGCGTGCGGATGTCCGGATCCGAGATCGCGGACCTGCCCGTGTACGTCCTCGACGACCAGCCGCACGGGGCACACGCGGCGGGCCCGGCGATCGTCGAGGGCCCGTTCTTCACCGCGCGCGTCTCGCCCGGCTGGGAGCTGGACGTGACCTCCAACGGCGACCTCATCCTCACCGACCCCCGCTGACCACCACCACTTGAGAAAGGACGCCGCGACCATGCGAGTGCCCATGACGGAATACCTGCTCATCGACCTGGACACGGAGCGGTGGACGTGCCGCGTGTGCGGCCACGACCTCGGCGACGCGAACGGAAACTACAAGCCCGGCTGCCTCGTGTACGACCGGGACCCGCGGGAGATCCACCAGCCCGTCATCGACCCGGAACGGTACGAGTACACGTTCAGCCCCGACCCGTCCTACTGCCGGATCCTCGAGTTCTACTGCCCCGGGTGCGCGACCCAGCTCGAGACGGAGTACGTCCCGCCGGGCCACCCGCCGACAGTCGACATGGTCTGGGACCTCGGCGCTCTGCGCCAGCAGTGGGCCGAACGCGGGACCGACCCCGAGGAGGTCTTCACCTACGGCCCGGGCGAGGACGCCCAGAAGTACACCGCCCAGCTCAAGGCCGCGGGCCAGATCCGCTAGCGCCTCGTCACACGTCAAAGGAGACACCATCATGAAGCGCATCTCCGTCGATATCGGCGGCACGTTCACCGACTGCTTCTTCGTCTGGAACGACACCTACATCGAGGCGAAGGCCCTCACGACCCACCACAACCTGGCCCTCGGCTTCAACGAGGCTCTGGATCTGGCCTGCTCCCGCGCCGGCCTCGAGCGCACGACCGTCCTGTCCGAGGTCGACTCGGTCCGGTACGCGACGACGCTCGGGACCAACGCCCTCATTGAGCGCAAGGGCCCCAAGATGGCGGCCATCGTCACGCACGGCTTCGAGGACACCATTCCCCTCTCCCGCGGCCGCGGATACGGCGAGGGCCTCGGGTACGAGATGCAGCAGAACCTGCCGGCCGCCGAGCGCCCGGAGCCCCTCGTGCCCAAGGCACTCATCCGCTCGGTCAAGGAGCGCATCAGCTCGGCCGGCCAGGTTGTCGCGGCGCTGCAGGACGACGACGTCCGGCAGGTGGTGCGCGAGCTCGTCGGCGCCGGAGCGGAGGCGATCGTCGTCTCGCTGACCAACGCCACCGAGAACCCCGAGCATGAGCTGCGCATCCAGGAGATCATCCTCGACGAGTTCCCCGCGCACGAGCTCGGAGCGATCCCCGTGCTCCTCGGGCACCAGGTGTCGGGCCGCAAGGGGGAGTACGTCCGGGCGACGTCCACGATTGTCGACGCGTTCCTGCACGCGACGATGTTCCACGCCCTGTCCCAGCTCTCGAACAACTTGCGCGACTCGGGGTACACGAAGCCCATGCTCGTCAACCACAACTCCGGCGGCATGGCGCAGATGAACTCGACGGACGCGCTCCAGACCATCCACTCCGGACCGATCGCGGGCGTCGGGGCGGCCCAGCACCTCTCCGAGGCGACGGACCTGGGCAACGTCATCTCCACGGACATGGGCGGGACGTCCTTCGACATCGGCCTCGTGCCGGCCGGTGGCGTCAAGCACTACGACTTCCAGCCGACGATCGACCGTTGGCTCGTGTCCGTGCCCATGGTCCACCTCGACACACTCGGTGCGGGCGGCGGGTCCATCGCGAGCTACGACCGGATCCACCACAGCATCAAGATCGGCCCTGAGTCCGCCGGATCCAACCCGGGGCCCGCGTGCTACGACCGCGGCGGCCTGCGCCCGACCGTCACCGATGCCGACCTCCTCCTCGGGTACCTCGACCCGGACAACTACGCGAACGGATACATCAAGCTCAATCCCAAGCGCTCCTACTTCGCGATCGAGGAGACGCTCTGCGACGAGCTCGACAAGAACGTCCTCGAGATTGCCAAGATCATCAAAGGCAGCGTCGACGAGCAGATGGCGATCGGCATCGGCAAGGAGCTCCGGGTCCGCGGCTACCTCCCGGAGGACTTCACGATGCTCGCGTACGGCGGCAACGGGCCCCTGCACGCGTGCGGCATCGCGAAGCACGCCGGGATCAAGAAGGTCCTGGCCCCGCCATTCAGCTCGGTGTTCTCCGCGTGCGGGGCGGGCAACGTCCAGCAGCTCCACTTCCACGAGCGTGGCGCCCATATCGTCATGTACAACGCCACGACCCGCGCACTGTATGACAGCTACGACGAGTTCAACGCGGTCGTCGAGGAGCTCGAGGCACAGGGTCGGGAGGACCTCGTCCGCCAGGGCTTCGCCCCCGAAGACGTCCGTTACCGCCTGGAGCTGGACATGCGCTACGGCAACCAGCTGCTCACCCAGGCGGTGCCGCTCGAGATCACCCGGCTGACCGGGGTCGGTGACGTCCTGCAGATGATCAAGACCTTCGGCGACGTGTACAGCCACCGCTTCGGTGCCTCGTGTGCGGCCCCGGAGGCGGGGATCCGCGTCGGCACCGTCCGCGTGGCCTCCTACGTCGAGGGGGACAAGGTGGCGTTCGAGTCGCTCGAACATGGGGGAGAGCGGCATCCCGCCACGCCCGTGGGCAGCCGAAGGGTCCACTTCGTCGATGAGCCGCACGCGATCGAGACCCCGGTGTACGACCGGACGGCCCTCACCGCGGACTCGGTGATCTCCGGCCCGGCGATCGTCACCACGGACACCACCACGTTCCTCGTCGAGCCGGGATGGCGGCTCGAGCCCACCGCGCAGGGCGCCGTCTGGTTCCTGCAGGACTGACCCCGAGATTCCAGGAGAGAAACGATGACTATCGTCAACGACGACCGCATCGAGGCGGCCGCACCCAAGGCACAGCTCACTTCGCAGGAGCAGGAGTGGGTCGAGAAGTTCATGGATGAGACGACGCTGTTCCTCGGGCCCGATCCCGAGATCATGCGTTCGCACAGCATCGCCGATCGCTCGCCCTACGAGGACGCATGCATTGCCCAGGGCGTCGACCGCCTCGAGGCCGAGCGCATCCGCAAGCGGATCGCCGGCGCACTGGACGAGGGCTACGAGATGTGTGAGGCGCAGGGCGCAGCCCCCGGCGCGAAGTGGGGAGACCTCACGACGGCGATCTACACCGCCGCGGGCGACGTCTCCTACCTCTCGTGCCACGGCGTGATCGCGTTCAGCGCGATCCTGCACCACCCCATCCGCTACATCGTGAAGTACTGGAAGGACGAGCCGACCGTCGGCATCAACCCCGGAGACGGCTTCATCCACAACGACGCGCGCTTCGGCAACGTCCACAACACGGACCAGTCGATGATCATGCCGATCATCCGCGACGACCAGATCATCGCCTGGGTCGCCGCGACCATCCACGAGGGCGAGAACGGCGCGTGCGAGCCCGGCGGCATGCCCTCCGGCTCGGAGACTGCGTTCGACGACGGACTGAGGATGAGCCCCTTCAAGATCGTCGAGGGGGGCCACCTGCGCCGCGACCTGCTCACCTTCCTCCAGCATTCGGTCCGCGACCCCAAGCTCCAGCTCGCCGACCTGAAGGTCAAGATCGGCGCGGTCAATCGAATCATGCAGCGCATCGACACGCTCATCGACGAGGTCGGCGTGGAGACGTTCGTCGCCGCCCTGCGGATGACGGTCGAGGATGTCGATGTCGAGGTGCGGAGGCGCATCGCGGAACTCCCCGACGGAACAGTGAGCTTCAACCAGTTCATGGACAGCACGCTCAAGGAGAACATCCTGATCAAGCTGGCCTGCAAGATCACCGTCAAGGGCGACCACATGACGATCGACCTGCGTGGCACCGGCCCGGAGATCTTCAACCGGGCGATCAACTCGCCGCTGTGCTCGGTGAAGTCCATGATGATGCAGGCAATCCTCGCGTTCTGGTGGCCCGACCTGCCGCGCTGCACCTCGGCGATGAGCTGCATCGACATCATCTCCGACGAGGGCACGTGGGCGGATGCCGGCTACGACGCCCCCATGGGCCAGTCGCTCCAGGCCAGCTTCCGCGGCTTCTCCGCCCTGCAGTCCTCGTTCGGCAAGCTGCAGTTCTCGACGCCGGAGAAGTACTCGAACGTCGTGGCCAACTGGTTCAACCAGATCAACACGTTCCTGTGGGGCGGCGAGACCCAGCACGGCGACCAGGTGGGCAATCTTTGCGCCGACCTCAACGGCATGCCGGGCGGGGCGAAGCCGTTCAAGGACGGCGAGGATGCGGTGTCTCCGCTCTTCTGCGCCATGGCCGACACGGCCGAGCAGGAGGTGATGGAAGAGGAGGTGCCGTTCATGCAGCTCGTCTCCAAGCGCCTCGTGAAGGACAACATGGGCTTCGGGAAGTTCACCGGAGGCATGGGCTACGAGATGATCGTCGCCTCCGAGGGCACCCCCCACTGGGGGTTCATGACCGTCACATCCGGTGCGAAGTTCTCGTCGGTCTACGGCATGTTCGGCGGCTACGGCTGCGGGACGTACCCGCTCGCGATGGTCAAGGGGGTCAACGCGTACGAGCACTTCCGCCGTGATCCCAAGACTTTCGACCTGTCCATGGAGAAGGTCATGAACGAGCGCCCCTTCGAGGGTGCGAAGTACACGACGTCCCACATGGGCCTGCAGTTCGACGTCGCCAAGGACGGTGAGCTGTACATGATCAGCCAGGGTGCCGGCGGCGGCTACGGCGACCCGATCGAGCGCGACCCCGAGTCGGTTGTCCGGGACGCCGAGCTCGGCCGCATCTCGCCCAAGGTCGCCCGCGACGTCTTCTGCGTCGCCTACGACGAGGAGCACTTCCGTCTCGACGCCGCCGAGACGGAGCGGCTCCGCGCAGCCCAGCGCGACCGCCGCCGTGCGCAGGGCAAGCCGTACGCCGAGTTCGTCAAGGACTTCGTGACCGAGGAACCGCCCGCGGACCTCCTGTACTACGGTTCCTGGGGCGACGACACGGACGAGCTCACCGCGACCGTGTTCACCGTCAACGGGGCCGAGCGTGTGACCCGGACGATCGACGAGATGCCGATCATCATGATCCCGGACCGCCGCGAGGTGAAGATCGCCAAGCTCGAGCAGCGCATCCTCGAGCTCGAGAGCCGCTACGACGACCACAGGGCCACCAAGGCCTAGTCGTCCGCGGGGCCGCGCCGGACGGACGGCGCGGCCCCGCAACCCCAGCCCGCAACGCCCCCGAAGGAGACCACATGTCCACCGTCCTCGACGACCTGCTGGCGCCCCGCAGCGCGGCCTCGCGCCCGGCCGTCTTCATCGACCACACGGCGTTCGGCGGCCACCGGATCCTCCGGGGGCCGATCCCGTGGACCAATGCCGCCGAGCTCGCGGGCTACTACGGCAAGGCACAGGCGCTCCTGGGCTCCGACGCGACCGTCGTGCCGGTTGCGCTGCTCGTCGACGCCGTGCTCGCCGAGAATCCCTCGATCCGTGCAGACATGGCCGCCCGGCCGCGGCCCGGGTACGCCCTGCGCACGCTCCTCGCAGCCGATCCGATCCGTGAGGCGCTTTCCCGCGCCCTCGCAGCCCTCCCGCACGCGAGCCGCGCCCCCATCGCGCTGCTCGCGCCCTCGCCCCTCGTCTGGCTCGCGCTCGCGCAGCGTGCAGCGGGGAACCCGGACGTGTCCGGCATCACCGCGGACCACGCCGAGGCCGCCGCGATGTACGTCTCGGACTGGCTGCGGCACGTCGCGGACCGCGACATCGCGTTCCTCGTCCTCGACGGGAGCAGGGACCTCGAGGGGGACCCGGGGGCGCTCGAGCGGCTGCCCGAGGAGGACCTCGCGGCCTACGCGCCCGTGGCGAACGCTGCCGAGCACTACCGCTGGGGCCTCATCCACGTCGCGGACGGCGGATCCGGCGCGGACTCGTCGCCGCGCGCCCGTCGCCTTCCGGAGGGGTACTGGACGGACGACGCCGCGGCCCCCGAGGCGGACATCCTCCTCGCGCGCGTCCCCGCCGACGCGGACCCCGAGACGGTCCTCGCCAGGCTCGCTGCGCTGCGCTGAGGCCGGCAGGCCGCAGTGGGCTCAAGCGCCCGGGCCCGGCACGTCAGGTCAGGTGTGTGCTCCGCGGCCCGCGGTCGAGGCCCGCACCACGAGCTCGGGCTTGAACAGGACCTGGCGCGGCTCGCGGCTGGGGTCCTGGGCCTCCTCGCGCAGGATCTGCACCGCCGTCTGGCCGATGAGCTCGCGCGGCTGGCGGATCGACGAGAGCGGGACGACGGCCGCCGAGGCGAAGTCGATGTCGTCGTAGCCGACAATGGCCATGTCCTCCGGGACCCTCAGGCCACCCTCGCCCATGAGCACCTGGAGCGCGCCGATCGCCACGAGGTCGTTGCCGGCCAGGAGGGCGTCCGGCCGGTCGCCCGCGGGCCGGGAGAGGAGGGCCCGCGCGGCGCGCCGCCCGTCCTCGAAGCCGAGCGCCGCCGTCGCGATTGCCTCGACGCTTGCGCCCTCCACTCCCTCCGCCGCGGCGCGGGCGCCGGCGAGGCGGTCGCGCATCTGCTCGAGCTCGCGCGGACCGCCCACGAAAGCGAGCCGGTGCCGCCCCGCATCCAGGACGTGCTGCGCGGCAAGGCGCCCGCCCTCCACGTCGTCGACCGCCACCGAGCTCAGGCTGCGCGTTCCCGCGGTGCGGTCCACGAGCACCACCGGGGTGCCCGCGGCGCGGAGCCGCTCGAGCCGGTCGCCGAGATCGCCGATCGGGGAGATGAGCATGCCGAGGACGCGCTGCGTCTCGAAGTAGTCCAGGTGCGAGGCCTCGCGCTCGGCCGACTCGTCGCTGTTGGCCATGACGACCGAGAGGCCATCCGAGGCCGCCTCGTCCTCGGCGCCGCGCGCCACGTCGGTGAAGAACGGGTTCCGCACATCGAGCACGAGGAGGCCGATCGTGGTGGAGCGGCCCGCGCGCAGCTGCCGGGCGGCGTCGTTGCGGACGAACCCCAGCTCGTTGATCGCCGCGTGCACCCGCTCGACCGTCGCCGCCCGGACGATGTCCGGCCTGTTGAGGACGTTGGAGACGGTGCCCACGGACACGCCCGCGAGCTCGGCGACGTCGCGGATGCTCGCCGTGCCGTGCACCGCGGCGCCCGCCGAGGCCACCGCGGGTGGGGCCGGGAGCTTGGAACGGTTCATGCTGGCAGGCTACCGCGCGGCGGAGGCATAGTCGCCGAGCCGCAGCGCGTGGCGGCCGGGCCCCAGGAGGCGGGGCGCGCCGTCGTGCGCCGCCACGCTGACCGTGGCGCGGGTCCCGGGCGGGAGCTCGCAGTCGAGGTGGACGCCGGCGGCCGTCCGGCGCCACCCCACGCGGAGGCGGCCCTGCTCGAGCGGCAGGTCCGCGCGCGCCCACTCGAGGCGGCAGGAGGGCGGGCTCAGCTCGAACACGCCCGGCGCCGTGCGCCGAAGCCCGAGGACCCCGTCCACGAGCACTGGCCACGCGGCCGCCGCCCACGCGTGCGACTGGCTGAAGTCCGTCCCCTCGACGAGCTCCCACGACTCCCAGGCGGACGTCGCGCCCCGCGCGAGCCACGCGAGCGGGCCGCGGGCCGGGTCGTCGAGCACGACGCCGAGCGCCTCCTCCGTGCGCCCCTCGCCGACGAGCCCCGCGAGCAGCCGGTGCCAGGTCATGGGTCCCATGCGCAGGCCGAGGGATGCGGCGCGGGCGGCGTCGGCGGTGCGGTGTGCCGGGCCGGTGGCGCCCACGGCGAGCGGCATCGCGGTCGCATGCTGGGACGCGTGGGGGCTCGGCGTCCCGTCCGCGGCCAGGCCGTCCACGAGGACGCCGTCCACCCGCAGCCTCGCCTCCATCGCCGCGGCCAGGGCCCCGGCGCGTGAGGCGAGCCGCGCCGCCGTCGTGCGTTGCCCGAGCGCTCGGGCGAGCCGCGCCGTCGAGGCGAGCGCAGCGTACGCCTGCGCGTTGACGGCGGTGCGCGCCGCGGCGGACATGTCGTAGCCGAAGCGGTTCGGCGCGGGCCAGTCCACGATCCCGTGCAGGTACGGTCCGCTGCCGCCGGGAAGCTCGGTGACGAGCCCTGCGCACGGGCCTTCCGCGGGGATCGCCCGCAGAACGTACCCGCATGTGGCCTCGAGCGCGGGCAGGAGCTCGACGGCGAAGGCGTCGTCGCCCGAGTGCCGCCAGTACGCCTCCGCCCACTCGGGC
Organism: Sinomonas cyclohexanicum; assembly: GCF_020886775.1. Classification (GTDB taxonomy): domain Bacteria; phylum Actinomycetota; class Actinomycetes; order Actinomycetales; family Micrococcaceae; genus Sinomonas; species Sinomonas cyclohexanicum. The sequence continues at coordinate 3,427,299 of NZ_AP024525.1, read as the reverse complement.
AGCATGAGCGAGAAGTCTGGGATGTCCCGCTTGCCGTCCCCGTTGGGGTAGACCGCGTTGACGCGGCCGCGCTCGCCGGGCGTGTCCCAGTACCGGGCCCCCGACCACACGAATTCGCGCAGCGCCTGGCGGGTGAACTCGCGTTCGCCGAACGCCGCCATGGTCGTGAGGGAGATGTTCACCGCGTCCGCGAGGAATTGGCCCTTCTCCCGCGTCGGAGTGTCCATGAACCGCTCCTGGACGCCGTGGAGCGCCGAGTCCTGCAGGAGCGCGAGGACACGGTTGAGCGCGGGATCGGAGGTCTCGACCGCGGCCGGCGAGGCCGGGTGGTCCGCGCGCACAACGGCGGCGCTCACGTCGGCGGCCACCGCGCCTGGCGATTCGGGCGCCTCGATCTCGAGGTACCGGAAGCCGAGGTGGACGCGCGCGTCGAACGGCACGGCCGGCTCGCCGACGGTGCCCGAGAACCCGGGCCCGGCGAGGAAGCTCATGTCCGTGTTCTGGCTCGGGGTCTTCGCCTCGTCCACCCGCCCGTCGGGCCGCAGGCTGTAGCCCGCGCGGAGCCGCGTGGTCTCGGATCCGCCGCGCAGGTCGACGCGCGGGCGCAGGGCGCGGACGGTGCCGAAGTCGGCGACGCGCGTCCCGTCCCCGGCCTCGAGCCGGGCCGCCGGCCAGACCCGCTCCTCGGTGACGTGCGCCCGGCGCGGGTGCAGCGAAGGGAAGTGCTCGTGCGGGTGGGCGCCGAGCACGACGGCGGGCCCCCACCCGGGTCCCTCGGCGAACCCCGGCGCGCCCCAGCCCGCGGGGAGGGGCCCGAGGGCGTGCTCGACCGCGTCGCCCTCGTCGTTGCGGTACCCGGCCTGGGCATACGGCGCCTCGGACGCGCGCCAGCCGGGGCCGGTGCCGAAGGACTCACGGCTGCCGTCCTCGTACTCGACGCGCAGTTCGGCGAGGAAGCCGGGATGCCCCGCGGCGCGGCCCTGGCCCGGCCCGTACCAGTGCACCAGGGCGCCGAGGGCCAGCCTGGGCCGGTCCGGCCCGGCAGCCTCGTCCGGCGCGGGGGCCTCGTCCGGGGCCGCGGCGGCGCTTGCAGGGGAGCCTGTGGCGGCGCGGACGGCAGCGGTGACGTCCGCTGCGTCGAAGTAGTCCTCCCCCGGGTACCCGAACGAGCACAGCGCGAGGACCTCCCTCCCGCCCACGTGCACCCACGCCTGATGCCGGGCAGCGGCGTACAGGACCGCACGGCGCACCGGCCCGGCCAGGCGGACCTCGGCGCGCAGGAGCGACCACTCGTCCGGCTGGCGGAACGGCGTCTCGGCTGGCCACGGGACGGGTAGCCCAGCGGGCCCGTCGGCGGCCCAGCGGAAGGCCTCGGTGCCCGCGCGCTCGATGCCCAGGGCGCGCAGCGCGCCCTCGGCCCTCGGCGCGGCGTGGAGGGCGAACCGCGTCCCGCCGGCGACGGGCGGCCGGGGGAGGGCGGCGTTGAGGAGGGGGACGCCGTCGACCGCGACGATGATTCTGCCCCTGCGGGCCTCGGCCCGGAGGCGCCGCCACGGGGTCTCGCCGGGGCGGACGCGGCCGTCGGGGTGCCGATCGGTCGCACCGGGGGCGGCGGGCGGGAGCGTTGCCTCGGCGAGGGGCGCGGTGGCCCAGTCCCGGGGCTCGCACGGCTGGTCCCACGCGGGAAGCGGCCGGAGCGTGAGGCGCTCGCCCGGCCCGAGTTCCAGCAGCAGGCCCGTACCCGGTCCGGCGCTATGGAACGCGATGCCGCACGCGCCCAGCACGGGTCGCAGCTCGGCCTCAAGCGTGAAGTCCGCGCCCGGATCTGCTGGCACTACGGGGCCGACCGGGGCCGCCACGCAGGGCACCGGCAGGAACGGCGTGCCGTGCCAGCGCAGCTCCGGCCGGCCCCCGACGCCGCGCTCGAGGCGCAGCGGCGCGCGGCCGCCCGGGGCACGGGTGATCCATCCGGCGGTCCAGTCCGCGCTGCCGGGCCCCGTGGCGAAGGAGTGCTCGTCGCTCCAGAGGCCCCACGCGCCGTCGGCCGTGCGGAGCCTGACGCTCCACGTGCATGCGGTGTCCGCGGGGAGTGCGGCGTCCGCGGGGACAGCCACGCGGGTGGTCGCGTGGGACGGCAGCGGGACGGGCCCCGGGGCCCAGAGCGTGCGGCCGTCCTCGGCGCGCACGTGCGGCTCGGCGGCCACCGGCATGAGGCGCGGGTCCGGGTCCGGGCCGTTCGACGGGTCCCGGCCAGGCGCATCAGACCCGGCGAGGACCTCTGCGTGCCACGACAGCCGCGGCGTGGGGCCCGCGCTGAGACAGTCCTCGGCGCCCTCGACCCGCAGCCGGAGCGGGACCAGGAGGCCCGAGGCCCCGGTGGCATCGCGCGCGCGCCGGGCGACGGAGGTGTCGGTGCCTGTCATCGTTCAGGCACCCGCGGACTCGGGGCCCACGGCGCCGGGACCCGCCACGAGCGCGGCGGCGCGGGCCGCGTCGAGGGGCCCGTCGACGAACCAGAACCGGAACGTCCGCTCGAGCGTCCCGCCCGCCGCGAGCTCCACCGCCCGCTCCCACGCGAGCGCCGAGCCGATGCCCGGGTACCCCGCGAGCCGCACGAACCACGGGTCCGCCGGGGCCTCGGGTGCCGCCGCGATCACGACGCCGGCCTCAGTACTCTCGCCGCCGGGCCCGTCACCGGTGCCGCCATCGCCGAACCGGGCGCTCCACGCCACCCACGGGGCCGCGTGGCCGTGGACGGCGTCCTCGCCCTCGGCGCCCGGCGTGAACACCGTGGCCCCGGTGCACGGCGCGAGGCGCAGGAAGAGCCCGCCGTACCCGCCGCCCGTGTTCCCGTTGGAGCCGGGCCCGCCGAGGCTCACGTCCCGCGCCGCGGTGAGGCGCGTGTGCAGCGTGAGGCGCCACGCGCCGTCGTGCGCGGTGTCCTCCGGAACCCGCTCGGCGGCGAGGGTGCACTCCTCGGTGAGGAGGGCGGCGCCGTCGTGCGCGTCCCAGCGCAGCCGCAGGGCGAGCCTGCCGGGCGACTCCTCGGCGGCCTCGACGGCCATGCGGCCGTGGTCCGGCCGCCACACGTACCGCCGGGCCTCGCGCGTGTAGGTGCGGCCACCCCAGAGGTTGGTACCGGACACGTCCTGGAGGGCCAAGCCGAGGCCCAGGTGCCACGGGTGGTCGAAGGGGAGATGGTCGGTGAGCGTTGTCCCGGCGAGCGTGCGGACCGGGTGCAGGTACGGGCGCGGAGAGAGGGTCGGCGCGAGGCGGGCGCCGTCGAGCAGCCCGGCCACGGGCTCGCCCCCGGGGAGCGCGAGCACGGCCGCAGGCTCGGTCGGGACAGCCCAGGGCAGGCCAAGCTCGGCGAACGTCGCCTGCGCCTTGACGGCTCTCTCGAGCGCGGCCTCGATCCCACGGACAACGGGCCTCGCCGAGGGGCCCCCACCGTCCCAGTTGACGTGCTCGGGGGCGATCGGGTGGACCGCGCTCGCGGTGCGGATCGCCTCGAGGACGCGCATGAACGCTCCGGCGTCCGCGAGGGAGCTCAGCAGCGGCGTCCCGTTCAGGAGGTGGTCGAGGAGGTTCTCCGTGAGGTCGGTGCGGCCGTAGTGCTCCTCACGCTCGCCCGACTCGGTGCGGACCACGAGACGGTCCTGGGTGTAGAAGAACTGCACCTCGCCCTCGGTGCCGTACACGGTGACCCACGGCTCGAGCTGTTCGGGGGCGCACACCGTGAGCGCGCACGTGACCGGGATGCCGTCGGTCGTGGTGAGGCGGACCACGGAGGTGTCGTCCGCCTCGATGGCGTGCGCGTGGTAGAGGTCCACCTCGATGCCCGCTATGTCCGCCTCACCCCGTGCGCCCGCGATGCGCAGGGCCGTCGCGACCGCGTGCGCGAGCGGGTTCGTCACGACGCCGTCGACTACCTCGACGCCGTCCATGGACCGCTTCCCGGCCCATCGCGAGCGGGCGTAGTAGGCGCGGTCGCGGCTCCAGAGGCCGATCGCGCCGACCGCGCGGAGGCTGCCGATCTCGCCCGAGGCGAGCAGCCGCTCGATCGCCTGCAGCGCGTGCGAGCCGAGGCTCTGGAAGCCCACTTGGACGGCGGCCTCGCGGGACGCCGCGTCGGAGAGGAGCTTCCGGAACGCTTCGAGCGAGGGCACCGGCGGCTTCTCGAGGTACAGGTGGGCGCCCGCGCCGAGCGCGGCCGCGGCGAGCGGCCCATGCGTCTGGATGGGCGTCGCGATGATCGCGACGTCCGGGGCGGGGCGGGCGGCGAGCAGCTCGTCGAGCGAGGCGTACGACGGCGTGCCCTCCGGCACGCTGCCTGGTTCCGGTGCGATCGGGTCGGCTACCGCCTCGAGGACGACGGCGCCCTCGCGGGCCAGGCGCGAGAGGTTCCGCAGGTGGACCAGGCCGAAGCCGTGGGCGCCGACGAGGGCGATGCGCGCGGGTCTCGTGCCCGTGGGCACTATGGCGGATTCGGACCGCACCGGATGGGAGGCATGCGTGCTCATGGAGATCCTTCGCGCCGGAGTCAGAGACGTTGGAAAGCGTTTTCCAGTCTGGCACGAGGAGGAGGCGGACGTCCAGAGGTCTCGGGTGCAGGGGCTGGTCTGACGGTGGCGCCCCGCGGCCTCAGAGCCCGGCCGGGAAGGCGTACGTGCTCGGAATGGATGAAGCGGATTCCTGCCCGTGGACGAGGGCGATCTCGGCGTGCGGACTGAGGGCGACGTCGCGGGGGCTGCCCTGCTGCTTGGCCCCGTTCACGTAGACGGCCCAGTCCGCGGCGCTCGAGCGGGCGCTTCCCGGCGCGCCGCCCGTCCCGTCGAGGACACCCCACTCGGTCAGGAGCTGGCCGAGGGTGTAGGTCCGGCCCGCCGTCGGCGCCTCGATGTGGAGGGAGCCAGCGACCATCCCGCCTGGGCCTGCACGGACTCCGCGGCTGGAGTCGATGCGCCGGGGGTCGTAGCCCCGGCCTGGGCGGAACAGCCGGCGAGGCCCATCGCCAAGGCGGGGAGTGCGATCAGGATGGCGGCCTTCATGTCCACGGCAGGAGTCCTCTGGTCGGTCTGGGCCAGTGCTCTGGCCGTTGATGCTGTGCGCGGGATGCGTTCCCTCCACTCTCATCTTCGCGCCACCGGTACGGGAGGGGCCAAAGGCTCCGAGATGCCGTGGTGCCCGCCACGGGGACATGTGGGGCGGCCATTGACCGGCCGCGATTCGACCCCCTACCATCGGTGCAGGGTTTGAATCGATTCATTTTGAGAACAGGACATGAAGGAGCGCCCATGGCCCCGACCGCAGCGCCGCGGCAGCGCATCTGCTTCCAGCAATGGATCCAGCCCGACCGCATCGAGGAGTACAAGCGGCGCCACGCCGCCGTGTGGCCCGAGATGCTCGGGGCCCTCGAGGCCGCCGGCTGGCACAACTACTCGCTGTTCCTCCGCCCGGACGGGCTGCTCATCGGCTACGTCGAGACGGACAGTCTCGAGGCGGCCACGGCCCGCATGGCCGCCCATGAGGTCAATGCCCGTTGGCAGGCCGAGATGGCGGACCTCTTCGAAGGCCTCGGCACACCTCCGGACGAGTCGTTCGTCCCACTCGAGGAGGTCTTCAACCTCGAGTCCCAGCTCGCCGCAGCCCGCAGCGACGACATTCGGGCCGGCCACGCGCCGTCGGCCGCCGGCACCGACCCCCACACCGCAGGAGTATGACCATGACCGCCCCCACCACCGTCCCCGAAGGCCTCGACGCCCTCGCGATCGAGGTCCCCTCGTGGGCCTACGGCAACTCCGGGACCCGCTTCAAGGTCTTCGGCACGCCGGGCACGCCCCGCACGGTCCAGGAGAAGATCCAGGACGCCGCGAAGGTGCACGAGCTCACGGGCCTGGCGCCGTCCGTCGCGCTGCACATCCCATGGGACACGGTCGATGACTACGCCGCGCTCCGCGAGTATGCCGAGGGCCTCGGAGTGAGCCTCGGGACCATCAACTCGAACACGTTCCAGGACGACATCTACAAGTTCGGCTCCCTCACCTCGTCCGACGGCGCGGTCCGGCGCCGCGCGATCGAGCACCACCTCGAGTGCATCGACATCATGGACGAGACCGGCTCGCGGGACCTGAAGGTCTGGCTCGCGGACGGCACGAACTACCCCGGCCAGGACGACATCCGCGGCCGTCAGGACCGACTCGCGGAGTCCCTCGCCGAGATCTACGCCCGGCTCGGCGACGACCAGCGCCTCGTGCTCGAGTACAAGTTCTTCGAGCCCGCGTTCTACCACACGGACGTGCCGGACTGGGGCACGTCCTACGCGCAGACCCTCGCCCTGGGCGACAGGGCGCTCGTGTGCCTGGACACCGGGCACCACGCCCCCGGGACGAACATCGAGTTCATCGTCGCGCAGCTGCTGCGGTTGGGGAAGCTCGGCTCGTTCGACTTCAACTCACGCTTCTACGCCGACGACGACCTGATCGTGGGCGCGGCGGACCCGTTCCAGCTGTTCCGGATCATGGTCGAAGTGGTCCGCGGCGGCGGCCTCGAGCCCGGGTCTGGCGTGGCGCTCATGCTGGACCAGTGCCACAACCTCGAGGAGAAGATCCCGGGGCAGATCCGCTCGGTGCTCAACGTCCAGGAGATGACGATGCGCGCCCTCCTGCTGGACCGCGCGGCCCTCGAGGACGCCCAGCGCAGCCGCGACGTCCTCGCGGCGAATGCCGTCTTCATGGACGCGTTCTACACCGACGTGCGCCCTGCCCTCGCGGCCCGGCGCGAGGAGCGCGGCCTGCCCGCCGACCCGATGGCGGCCTACGCCGCCTCCGGCTACCAGAAGCTGATCAACGACACCCGAGTCGGCGGCACCCAGGCCGGCTGGGGCGCCTGAGAGGACATGCACCACACCATGAATGAGACGCAGAGCCCGGCGCAGAACCCGCGGCAGAATCGGGCAGTTGCCCAACTCATCGCCCGCTCCAACCGCCTCGGCGCGGACAAGCGCACCACCAACTACGCCGGCGGCAACACGTCCGCCAAGGGCACCGAGACCGACCCCGTGACCGGCGAGCCGGTCGAGCTGCTGTGGGTCAAGGGCTCCGGGGGAGACCTCGGGACCCTGACCGCGAGGAACCTCGCCGTGTTGCGCCTGGACCGCCTCCGGGCCCTCGCCACCGTGTACCCGGGCGTGGAGCGCGAGGACGAGATGGTCGCCGCCTTCGAGTACTGCCTCCACGGCAGGGGCGGCGCTGCGCCGTCGATCGACACCGCGATGCACGGCCTCGTCGACGCCGCCCACGTGGACCACCTCCACCCGGACGCGGGCATCGCGATCGCTACCGCGGCCGACGGCGTCGCGCTCACCGAGAAGGTCTTCGGCACCAAGGTCGTGTGGGTGCCCTGGCGGCGCCCCGGTTTCCAGCTCGGCCTGGACATCGCGGCGATCAAGGCCGCGAACCCCGAGGCCATCGGGACGATCCTCGGCGGCCACGGCATCACGGCGTGGGGCGCCACGAGCGAGGAGGCCGAGGCAAACTCGCTGTGGATCATCGCCGAGGCCGAGAAGTACATCGCTGAGAACGGCCGTCCCGAGCCGTTCGGCCCCGCGCTGGACGGCTACGGGGCGCTGCCCGACGAGGTGCGCCGCGCCAAGGCCGCCGCCCTAGCCCCGGTGATCCGCGGCCTGGCCTCGACGGACCGGCCCCAGGTGGGCCACTTCGACGACGACCCGCGCGTCCTCGAGTTCCTGGCCGCGGCCGAGCACCCCCGTCTCGCGGCCCTGGGCACGTCCTGCCCGGACCACTTCCTGCGCACCAAGGTGGCCCCGCTGGTTCTGGACCTGCCCGCGCAGGCCTCGATCGAGGACAGCGTGGCCCGGCTCAAGGAGCTCCACGCCGCCTACCGGGAAGACTACGCGGCCTACTACCGCCGCCACGCGGAGCCGGACTCGCCGGCCATGCGCGGCGCCGATCCGGCCATCGTGCTCGTTCCGGGCGTGGGCATGTTCTCCTACGGCAAGGACAAGCAGACCGCCCGCGTGGCCGGCGAGTTCTACCTCAACGCGATCAACGTCATGCGCGGCGCCGAGGCCGTCTCCGCCTACGCCCCGATCGAGGAGTCGGAGAAGTTCCGCATCGAGTACTGGGCGCTCGAGGAGGCCAAGCTCGCCCGCATGCCCCGGCCCAAGTCCCACGCGACCCGGATCGCCCTGGTGACCGGAGCGGCGTCGGGCATCGGCAAGGCCATCGCGACCCGCCTCGCCGCCGAGGGGGCGTGCGTGGCCATCGCGGACCTCGACCTCGAGAAGGCCCAGGCCGCCGCGGCGGAGCTTGGGACCACCGACGTCGCGATCGGCGTGCGCGCGGACGTCACCGACGCCGCCCAGGTGGCGGCCGCGGTCGACGCGACGGTCCTCGCGTTCGGCGGGATCGACCTCGTGGTCAACAATGCGGGCCTGTCCATCTCCAAGCCGCTGCTCGAGACGAGCGAGAAGGACTGGGACCTCCAGCACGACGTCATGGCCAAGGGCTCCTTCCTGGTCTCCCAGGCCGCCGCGAAGGCCATGATCGCCCAGGGCATGGGCGGGGACATCGTCTACATCTCCTCGAAGAACTCCGTCTTCGCCGGCCCGAACAACATCGCGTACTCCGCCGTCAAGGCCGACCAGGCGCATCAGGTGCGCCTCCTCGCGGCCGAGCTCGGCGAGCACGGCATCCGCGTCAACGGCATCAATCCCGACGGCGTGGTCCGCGGCTCGGGCATCTTCGCCGGAGGCTGGGGCGCCAAGCGCGCCGCGGTGTACGGGGTCGAGGAGGAGAAGCTCGGTGAGTTCTACGCCCAGCGGACCCTGCTCAAGCGCGAGGTGCTGCCCGAGCACGTCGCCAACGCCACCGCGGTCTTGACCGGCAGCGAGCTCTCCCACACCACGGGCCTGCACGTGCCCGTCGACGCCGGCGTCGCCGCCGCGTTCCTGCGATGAGCGCCAGGATGTTTGTCGCGGTCGACGTCGGTGCCTCCTCCGGACGCGTCATCCTCGCCACCGTCACGAACGGCGGTGCGGCGGGTGAGCAGGGCAGGACGCACGACGGCGCCGCGAAGGTCGCGCTCGACGTCGTCCACCGCTTCCCCAACGGCGTGATCGACGACGGCGTGGACCGCAGCGGCGCGCGCGTGCTGCGGTGGGACGCGCCCGGGATCTTCGCCGAGGTCATGACGGGCCTGGGCAAGGCCGCCGATGCTTCGCGGCAGCGCGGGCTGCGGATCGAGAGCATCGGCATCGACACATGGGCCGTGGACTACGGCCTCGTCGACGCCGCGGGACGGCTCAAGGAGCCCGTGTACGCCTACCGCGACGGACGGACCCACGCCACCGTCCCGACCGTGCACGGCACGGTCCCGCCCGAACGGCTCTACGAGGTCACCGGCCTGCAGTTCCTGCCCTTCACCACGGTCTACCAGCTCGCGGCCGAGCCGCGCCTGGACGGGTACGAGGCACTGCTCATCCCGGACCTGCTCGCGTTCTGGCTCACCGGCGCGCGCCGCACCGAGGAGACGAACGCGTCCACGACCGGGCTCCTCGACGCGCGCACGGGGACCTGGTCGCGCGAGCTGTTCGAGGCGCTCGGGCTGCCCGAGGGGCTCTTTCCGGAGCTCATCGCCCCGGGCCAGGCGTATGGCACGCTCCTGCCGTTGGTTGTCGAGCGCACCGGGCTGCCCGCGGACACGCCCGTGGTCGCGGTCGGCTCGCACGACACCGCCTCTGCCGTCGCGGCCGTGCCGGTGGAGGCGGGCGGGGCCATTGCGGGGGATGACGTCGCATACATCTCCTCGGGAACGTGGTCGCTCGTGGGCGTCGAACTCCAGACGCCCGTGCTCACCGAGGAAAGCCGGGCGGCCAACTTCACGAACGAACGCGGCGTGGACGGCACCATCCGCTACCTGCGCAACGTCGGCGGGCTCTGGCTCCTGAGCGAATGCCAGCGCCAGTGGGCATCCGAGGGCCGCGGCCTCACGCTCGAGGGGCTGCTCGAGGCGGCCGCAGCGCTGCCTGCCGGGGGCCCGCAGGTCGACGTCGACTCGGACGAGTTCATCGCCCCCGGCGGCATGCCCGCAAGGATCGCGGCCGCTGCGGCGCGCCGGGGCGAGCCGCTCGCGGAGGCGCCCGGCGCCGTCGTACGCTGCATCCTCGACAGCCTCGCGGCCGCCTACGCGCGCACGATCGCGCGGGCCGCCGAGCTGTCGGGGCGGCGCCCCCGGGTGGTGCACGTGGTGGGCGGCGGGTCGCAGAACGAGCTCCTGTGCCGGCTCACCGCGGCCGCGACCGGGCTGCCGGTGCTCGCGGGCCCCGTCGAGGCGACGGCGCTCGGCAACGTGCTCGTCCAGGCCCGCGCGGCCGGGGCGCTCTCCGGTGGCCTGGCCGCCCTCCGCGCGGCCGTCCGGGCCAGCGTCGAGCTGCGGGAGCACGTGCCCGCGGCGGTGTAGACCCTCTCGAGGGGCACGGTGCCCGAACGCGCCGCGCCCCATCGGCCCCTGCTCAGTCGACGAACGCCGTCTGCGGGAGCTCGGGGTGGATGCGCTGGACCAGCTCGGCGGCGACATCGTGGACCTTGATGTTCCGGTTGTTCGATGCTCTCCGCAGGATGCCGAACGCCTCCTCCGCGGAGCATCGGCTCTGGGCCATGATGACGCCGACGGCGACGTCGATGACCGTGCGATGCTCCATCGCGTGCGCCCGATGCTGTGACCGTTCTTCGTGGTCGGCGAACCGCACCCCGAGCCGCAGCGCCCATGATGCCTGGTTCCGGAGCCGCCCGATGCCGGCCAGGATCCTACGCCGCCCGGGAAGGTCCGGGGGAATGGCGCCGATCATCGCCAGTGCTGCCCGCGCGGTCGGGCCGGCGGCGACGGGCGCCACGAGGAGCCCGGCGTCGAGGCCCCATGCGGCCGTCGATGCCCAGGGGGCGGGGAGCCGGACGTGCGCGGCGGAGCTGCCGCGGTCAAGCGCGGTGGCGAGGTCGGCGTCGTCGTCCGCGAGCCTCTCCTCGATCAGCCCGGCCAGGGCATCGGAACTGCCCGCGGCGGTGGGCGCGGAGTGATTGCGCCGCCGAAGCACGATCCCGCACTCGGCGGGCGCAAGGCGCGAGAGCAGCATCTGCGTGCGCACGGTGAGGGCGCCGAGGAGCGAGCTGAGGTCGGTATGCGCCAGCAGCAGGTGGATGGGGTCTGGGGTGGCAGGGTCGTGCGGAGGCCGGGCGGCCATGGAGCGCTCCTCAGGGGACACGGCCTGCGGGCATGCAGGGGCCGCGGACGAGTGGCAGGTGCCCATTTCTTGAGCGCTCGGGGGCCGTGGCGTGGCCCGTCCCCCTGCCGCTCATCTTGGACAGACCCCGCGGCTCCGGTCAAATCCGCACGGCAGGTACCGAAATGTGGGCGCGACGACGGGTCGGCAAGGGTTTTCCGGTAAACCCTTGGCACGGGGCGCGGCTGCGGGTACCGTGGTGAGAAACCGGTTACTGAGCGCCGAGGGAGGCGTCGCCGGAGCCTTCGCAAGGAGACCTCAATGTCCCCCGAACCCCGCAGCTACGCCATCGTCGGCACCGGGTCGCGTGCCCAGATGTACATCGACGCCCTGGCCGGCAGCCATGCCGGCCAAGGGCGTGTGGTCGCGTTCGTCGACACGAATGAGCGGCGCATGTCCCACTACGACTCGCGGGCGGCCGTGGCCTCCGGCCCCGTCCCGCTCCACTACACGCCCGAGCGGCTCGAGGAGATGTTCAGCGTCGAGCGCCCACACGCCATCGTGGTCACGTCGCCCGACTCCACCCACGCCCGCTACGTGACCGCGGCGCTCGCGCGCGGCGTCGACGTCGTGTGCGAGAAGCCGCTCACCACGAGCGCCGAGGGGCTGCGCAGCATCGTCGACGCGGCGCGGCGCGAGAAAGAGACGTCCGGCGCCAAGCTCGTCGTCACGTTCAACTACCGGTACTCGCCCCGCAACTCGGTCATCAAGGACATCATCCAGTCCGGGCAGATCGGCAAGGTCACCTCTGTCCACTTCGAGTGGTGCCTCGACACAGTCCACGGCGCGGACTACTTCCGCCGCTGGCACCGGCACAAGGCCAACTCGGGCGGCCTCCTCGTGCACAAGTCCACTCACCACTTCGACCTCGTCAACTGGTGGCTCGACGACGTCCCCGAGACCGTCTACGCCCAAGGCGGCCTGCGCTTCTACGGCGCCGCCAACGCCGCCGCACGTGGCCTCGGCGAGCGGCCCGAGCTGAGCCGCGACAACCCGGACCGCACCGACCCCTTCAACCTCGACCTCGCCGCGGACGAGAAGCTCCGCGAGCTCTACCTCGACGCCGAGGCCGACGACGGCTACCTCCGCGATCGTGACGTCTTCACCGAGGGGATCGACATCGAGGACAACCTGAGCCTCGTGGTCGGCTACCGCGGCGGCGCGTCGATGGCGTACACGCTCGTGGCGCACTCGCCATGGGAGGGCTACCGCGTGGCGATCAACGGCACCGAGGGCCGGGTCGAGATCGAGGTCGTGGAGCGCGGCTCGGTCGCCCCGGACAAGCACACCTTGGACCCCTCCGCCGCTGCGGACCCCCACCTGACCGGCGCCGCGGCCCGGCCCGAGGGCACGATCGTGCGCGTCCAGCGCCTGTGGGAGCCCGCACGGATCGTCGAGGTCCACGAGGGCGCGGGCGGGCACGGCGGCGGCGACTCCATGCTGCTCGACGACGTGTTCCGCGGCCCGGCCGAGGACCCGCTCCGCCGCCAGGCCGGGTGGGCCGACGGCGTGCGCAGCGTCCTGGTCGGGATCGCCGGCAACGAGTCGCTCCGCACCGGCCAGCCCGTCCGGATCGCGGACTTCGGCCTCCCGCTCGAAGACGCGCCGACGCGCGACGCGGCCGTCGCCACCGCCGAGAAGGCGGCCGCCCGATGAGCTGGAACCCTTCTGCCTCCTCTGGCTCATCGTCCCGCATCGTCGTTACCGGCGGATCCGGCCGCCTCGGCGTGAGCGTTGCGAACCACCTCGCCGCCCGCGGCCACGAGGTCGTCTCACTCGACCGCGCGCCGTCGGAGCTCGTGCACGACGGCGTGCGGCAGCTCGCCGTCGACCTCACCGACGCCGCCGCGACCCGGACGGCGTTCGAGCGGCTGCGGCCCGACGGCGTCGTGCACCTCGCCGCGATCGCGGTGCCGTTCAGCGCGCCCGAGGACGTGATCCTGCGGACCAACGCGCAGCTTTGCCTCTCGGTGCTCACCGCGGCGGCCGACGCCGGCGCCGGGCGCGCGCTCGTCGCGTCGAGTCCCACGGTGCTCGGCTACGGGGCGCCGCAGGGGTGGGCGCCGGAGTATCTGCCCATCGACGAGGAGCACCCGATCGCCCCGTGGAACGCCTATGCGCTCTCGAAGGCGACCATGGAGGCGACCGTGCGCATGTTCGTCGCGGCGCGGGGGGACGCGTTCCGCGTCGGCGCGTTCCGGCCGTGCTTCGTCATCAGCCCGCAGGAGTGGCACGGTGCCCCGACGCAGCAGGGCCACACCGTGGCCGAGCGCCTCGCCTGCCCCGAGCTCGCCGCCGTCTCCCTCTTCAACTACGTCGACGCGCGCGATGCCGCGGGGTTCACCGAGCGCTGGCTCGAGGGAGCGCACGAGGTGCCCAACGGGGAGGTGTTCTTCGTCGGCGCCGACGACGCCATGGCCCGCGCCCCGCTCGCCGAGCTCGTGCCGCAGTACTTCCCCGGCACCGAGCGGATCGCCGAGCCCCTCACCGGCACCCAGGCCGCGTTCTCCTCGGCCAAGGCCCTGCGGCTGCTCGGCTGGCGGCCGCAGCGCTCGTGGCGCACCGAGCTCGCCGGCGAGCCCCTCGCGACCACCTCTGCCCACCTCAGCTGACACCCTCCAAAGGAGAACCATGCACTTCGACGGCATCCTCTTCTTCCCCGTCACCGCCTACGACGCCTCCGGCGCCGTGGACACCGGACTCACCCGTGAGCACATCGCCTCCCGCCTCCCGCATCGCCCCGGGGGCGTCTTCGCCGCGTGCGGCACCGGCGAGTACCACGCGCTCACCGCAAAGGAGGCGGGCGCCGTCGTGCGCGCCGCGGTCGACGCAGTCCAAGAGGGGGCCGCCCCCGGCGGCACCCGCGTCCCCGTGATCGGCGGGACAGGCGGCCCGCTCGGGCACGCGATCGAGGCGGCCAAGGCCGCCGAGGACGCCGGCGCCGACGGCCTGCTCGTGCTGCCCCCCTATCTCGTCAACGCGCCCGTCGCGGGCCTCGAGCGGTACGTCGAGGCGATCGCCGCGGCGACGTCGCTCGAGCTCGTCGTGTACCACCGCGCGAACGCGAAGTTCACGCCCGACGCCGTCGCGCGCCTCGCTGCCGACCCCCAGATCGTCGGGTTCAAGGATGGCGTCGGGGACATCGGCGTGACCCAGGAGGTGGTCCTCGCCGTCGAGGCCACGGGCCGCGCCGACTTCCAGTTCTTCAACGGACTCCTCACGGCCGAGCTCACCCAGGGTGCGTACCGGGGGATCGGGATGCCGCTGTACTCGTCTGCGGCGTTCGCGATGGCCCCCGAGGTCGCCAACGCGCACTACCGTGCGTACGCCGCGGGGGACGAAGCGCGGCGCCGTGAGCTGCTCGAGCGGTTCTACCGCCCGCTCGTCGCGCTGCGGGACGCCGTGCCGGGCTACGGGGTCTCGCTCGTCAAGGCCGGCGTGCGCCTCGGCGGGCTGCCCGTGGGCGGGGTCCGGCCGCCGCTCGTGGACCCCTCGCCGGAGCACCTCGCCGAGCTCGAGCGGATCCTGGCTGTCGGTGCAGAGCTGGCCGCGGCCGAGCCGGCCGCGGGCCCCGCCGGTTCACTGGTGGGCACCGACGCCCTCACGGTGTCGTGAGCACCTCGCCCGAGCCGGTGCTCGCCTCCCTCACCACGAGGCTCCTCGTCCCGCCGCTCCCGCGGCCCTGGGGACCGGACGTGCCCGAGGTCCACGTCATCGTCGTCGACGTCGAGGACACGGCAGGCAACCGTGGCACAGGATTCTCGTGGACCCCGACCATCGGCGCCGGTGCGGTGCGCGGCCTCCTCGAGGAGGACATCGCACGGGCCGCCGTCGGCGGGCCCACGCACCCCGAGGCCGTGTGGGACTCCCTCTGGCGGCATCTGCACGAGGCCGGAGGGGGCGGCCTGACGACCATCGCGCTCGCGGGCCTCGACCTCGCACTCTGGGACCTGACCGCCCGCCGCCTCGGCGAGCCGATCGCGGGACTGCTGGGGCGGCGTCGTGCGTCGATGCCCGCCTACGGGTCCGGCGTGAACCTGCACTACAGCCTCGAGGAACTCCTCGACCAGGTCCACCGGTGGGTCGCCGCGGGGTACGGCGCGGTCAAGATCAAGGTCGGCGGGCCGGACATCGAGGAGGACGTCGAGCGGGTCGCCGCAGTGCGTGAGGTCCTCGGGCCGCACCGGCGGCTCATGGTCGACGCGAACCAGCGCTGGGACCTGCCCGCCGCGCGGCGGGCCGTCGCCGCGCTCGAGCGGTTCGGGCTGCACTGGCTCGAGGAGCCCCTGCGCGCCGAGGACCTCGACGGACACGTGCAGCTGCGCCGGTCCGTGTCCGTGCCGATCGCCGTGGGGGAGAACCTCCACACGCTCCAGCGCTTCCGCGAGTACCTCGTGGCCGGCGCGTGCGACATCATCCAGCCGAACATCATCCGCGTCGGCGGGATCACGCCGTTCCGGCGCATCGCGGCGCTCGCGGCGTCCGGATCCGTGGAGCTCGCACCGCACCTGCTCACCGACCTCTCGGCCCAGCTCGCCGCAACCCTGCCCGGCGCCGTGCACGTCGAGGAGGTCGAGGACACCGCCTTCGAGACGCTCGGGCTGCTCGCCGCACCGTCGCCAGTCGTTCGCAAGGGCGCCGCCGTCCACCTCGAGCCGGCTCCTGGCCTGGGCCTCGAGTTCGTCGAGCGGCTTGCGGCCCCCGCCGTCCTGTCAGCCGCCACACCCCTAGGAGACCACGCATGACCGCCCCCGCCCTCCTCGTCCCCGAGACCACCGCGGACACGACGCCCGAGGTGCTCGACGCCGTCGTGCGTGCCGCCGTCCGCGCCGCCGCGCCCGCCGCCGCAGCGTCCGACGGCGAGCGGGCCGCCTGGCTCGAGGCCGTCGCCGAGGCGCTGGACGCCGCGCGCGACGAGCTCGTCGCAATCGCGGAGCGCGAGTCCCACCTGCCCGCCGCGCGGCTCACCGGCGAAGTGGCCCGCACCACCGGGCAGCTGCGCCTGTTCGCGTCCGTGGTGCGCGACGGCGCGTACCTCGAGGCCATCATCGACCGGGCGCGGCCGGATGCCATGCCGCCGCAGCCCGACCTGCGCCGCATCCTCCGCCCGCTCGGCCCCGTCGCCGTCTTCTCCGCGAGCAACTTCCCGTTCGCGTTCTCCGTGGCCGGCGGGGACACGGCCAGCGCGCTCGCGGTGGGATGCCCCGTCGTCGTCAAGGGCCACTCGGGACACCCCGAGCTCTCGGTGCGGACGGCGCGGATCGTTGCCGGCGCGCTCGCCGGGGCCGGCGCGCCCGACGGCGTGTTCGGCCTTGTGCTCGGGCGCACGGCGGGGAACGCGCTCGTCCAGGCGCCCGGCATCACCGCCGTCGGGTTCACCGGATCGCTGTCCGGCGGCCGCGCGCTGTTCGACCTCGCATCCGCGCGGCCCGACCCGATCCCGTTCTACGGCGAGCTGGGCTCGATCAACCCCGTGGTCGTGACGCCGGCCGCCGCGGAGGCCCGGACGGCGGAGCTCGCGGCCGGCCTCGCGGCGTCGTTCACGCTCGGCGTGGGGCAGTTCTGCACCAAGCCCGGGCTCGTGCTCGTCCCCGCCGGGGCCGGCTTCGAGCCGGCCCTTGCCGCCGAGGCCGCCGCCCATGCCGGCGGGCCCATGCTCACGGCGCGGATCGCGGACGCATTCCCCGCCGGGCTTCGGCGGCTCGTGGCCGAGGGCGGGGCCACGGCCGTGATTGGCGATCCTGGGCAGGACACGTCGGGCGGCGGGGCCCGCCCCGTGGTCCTCGCGGTCGACGCCGCCCGCGTCCTCGCGCGCCCCGACGTCCTGCTCGAGGAGTGCTTCGGGCCGATGACGCTGGTGGTGCGCTACGGGTCGGAGGCCGAGCGCGATGCGGTGCTCGACGCCGTCGGCGGCTCGCTGACCGCGACCCTGCACGCGGAGCCGGACGAGGACGTGGCCGCGCTCGCGGCCCGGCTGGCGGAGCGTGCGGGGCGCGTGCTGTTCGGGGGATGGCCCACGGGGGTGGCGGTCACGTGGTCGCAGCACCACGGCGGCCCGTGGCCCGCCACGACGTCCGCACTGCACACGTCGGTCGGGGCGACGGCCGTGCGACGGTTCCAGCGCCCGGTCGTGTTCCAGGACGCGCCCGCGTCGGTGCTGCCGGCCGCCCTCCGCGACGGGAACCCGCGGGGGATCCCGCGGCGAATCGACGGCAGCCTCACCCGCGGCGCCGTCTGAGGGTCACTACCTGGGGGTCACCATCTGGGGGGCACCTCCCGAAGGGCAGCTCCCGTGGGTGTACTTCTGGGGGGCCCCTCCTGGGGGTCAGGTCCCGTGGGAGTACTTCTGGGGGACCTCCTGACGCGAAGGTTCGAAGAATCTTCGCGTCACCACGGTGCGCCCCGAAGGCGGCGCTCCCACGCTGAAGGGCAGCTCCGGTGAGTACCCTCAGGAGCTGACCCCCGGGACGTGACTCCCGGAAGTTGACCCTCAGGAGCTGACCTCAGACGTTCGGTGGGGGGCTAGAGCTCGAGGACGTCCGGGCGGTCGAGGGGCTCGGGCGCCCACGCGCCGTCGGCCGAGGCCGGGATCTCGTGGACGACGATCGGCCACTCGGGATCCGCGGAGAGGGGCTCGAAGCCGGCCCCGGTGCTGAGGATCGTGTCCTCGACCTTGCAGCCCGCGGCCGTCGGATTCCATGCGAACGCGACGTCCGCGCCGAAGCTCAGGTCGAGCCCGGGCCGCGCGCGGGGGTCCCGCCCCGCGTAGCCGGCGATCCCGCCCTGATGGTGCTGGGTCCACTCGTCCCGGGCGAACCCGTGCGCTCCGTAGGCGGCGGTCCCGGCGTTGAACGCCTGCAGCAACGAGCCACCCGGCCGTGATGCCGCAAGGTACGCGGCCTCGACGCCGAGGATGCGCGCGTCCGCGGACCGCTCCTCGGCCGTGCGCGGCCCGAACCGCACCCAGCGGGTGATGTTGAGGATGAGCCCGTGCCGCCGGGCGCACACCACCGCCATCGCGCGGCGTCCGAGCGCCGCCTGGGTCGGCAGGGGGTGCCGGTGCGTCGCGCGAGACTCGCCCCCCACGAGGACCACCAGCGGCTCGGCCCCGAGCGCCATGATCTCGGCCGACAGCCGGGCTGCGAGGTCCAGCTCCCGTTCCTCGGGGCGCGCGGCGGCGAGCTCGCGCGTGAGGACGCGCGCGACGTCGTGCCCCAGGACCCGGTACCGGGCTACCTCCACGGGAAGGAGGGACTGCCGGGCGGCCCGGAGCGCGGCGTCGAGCGCCTCCTCGGGCACCCCGCCCGCAGCGAGGGCTTCCGCCCGGGCGGCCTCGGCGACGTCGCCGTGCCAGGGGTGGGAGACCAGACCCGGCCGGGCCCACGCGGGCAGTTCCTCGGCCGCGAGCCGGTGCTCCTCGTTGGACGTGACGTGTACGGTGTCGCCGGCGCGGCCCACGACGGCGGCCGCGACCGGTGCGCCCGCAAGGCTCACATGGGTGCGCGCGCCGTGCAGGTACCACGCGAGCGCGGTCTGGGACGTGAGGGCGACGGCGTCGGCGCCGGCCGCGTCGAGGAGCGCCAAAACGCGACGGCGCTTCTCGGCGTGCTCGCGGGCCGCGCTGTCCTCGCTGCCGGCAGTGGACGGTGCGGGCCGGACGGAGGGCGGAGCGACGACGCCGGCGTCGTCCGGATGGGGGAGCGGCATGGGACTTCCTCCACAGTGAGAAACCGATTTCTCGTTACCCTAGGCCTGCCGTCCCACCCCCGTCAATGGTGCGGGCAACCGGTTTCCCGTGGATCATCCCGCGAGCCGCGCCAGCAGCCAGCGGAAGGCGTCGTCCTGCATGCCCGCGGTGAACACGTGCCCCGACGGATAGAAGGCCCCCGTGTACTTCTCGCCACGGCTGAAGTGCGCGAACCGCCGCCGGATCTGCGCATCGGCGCGCTCCATGCCCGCGCGGGGGAACAGCCGGTCCTCCAGCCCGTACTGCACGAGCAGCGGGTTCTCTGTCCACGAGGCGACCACCGACGGCCAGTCGCCCACTGTGCCAAGGCCTGGACTCAGCCACGTCCACGAGTGCGCGTCCGCGTGCGAGGCCATGAGGTCCGGGAGCGCGCTCATCATCGCCACGATCGCGGTGGCCCGCAGTCGCGGGGCGAGCACCCGCAGTGCCCCTGCCCGCGCACCGCCGCCGGACATGCCCGCCGCGGCGAGCCTGCCGCCGTCGACCCCCGGCAGAGACCCGAGTACGCCGAGCGCGAGGAGGTCCTCGGCCGCCAGCAGCCCCGCCCACGAGGTCCCCAGGACTCCCGCGGCCTTGGCCGCCTCGCCCTCGAACGCGGCGTGCAGGTCCTCGGGATCCGCGGCGGAGTCCGCGGAGGCGCACGACGGCGCGCCCCCCGCACGCGCGAGCGCCCCCTGAGCGAGCGCTGCACCCACAGTGCGCGGCGAGGCCTCGGCCTCCGGCAGCCGCCGCGAGCCGAACCCGAAGGCATCGTGCACGAGGACCGCGGCCCCGCGCCGCGCGAGCTCCTCCGCCCACGCGTGGCCCTCGGAGCACGCCGCCCGGTGGCCGGCCGCGGCGCGCGCGGCCGGCCCGGCGAGCCCGGGGCCGTCGGACAGCTTCTCGCGCCCCAGCATCTTCACGCCGCCGTGCTCGAACAGGGCGAGCACGCCCGGCAGATCACCCGTCGCGCCCGCCGGACGCAGGAGCCACGCGCGGGTGCGCGGGCCGTAGCCGCAGTCCCAGCTCAGCTCCGTCCCCGCGAGCCCATCGCGCGTGAGCTCGCCCTCGACCCGGACGCCCGGATCCGTGGGCATGCCGGGGAGCCCGAGGGCCGCGGCGAGCGCGTCGCGGATCTCCTCTGCGGTCTCGGTGATGCGCTCGGCGAAGAGCGGGCGGGTGCGCACGACGGCGGCCGCGACCTCCCGCTGCCAGCCCGACCACGCGTCGTCGGCCACCTCAGGTCCCAGCGGGTGCCGCTTGACCGGGCCGTGCGGCGGGGCCGGTGCTTGCGCGGGGCTCGAGGTGCGGGGTCACGTGGACGTCCTGCTCGGGCTCTCGGCCGCCGAGGAGGGCCGAGAGCCGCGCCCACGCCTGCTCGCCGAGCTCGTGCTGCGGGACGGACGCCGTCGTGAGGGCCGGAACCGTGTAGCGGGCGAACTGGATGTCGTCGAAGCCCGTCACCGAGAGCTGGCCGGGCACCGCCACCCCGGCCTCGTGCAGTGCCCCGAGCAGGCCCATCGCCACGAGGTCGTTGAAGCACACGGCCGCCGTAGCGCCCGTGGCGAGGACGGCGTCGCGGGCGGCGTAGCCGTCCTCGAACATCGCGCCGCACGGCACCGCCACGATCTCGGTGCCCGCGGCCGAGGGGAGCGGGTGCTCGAGGCCCTCGCGTCTGGCCTGGTCGCCGCGGCTCGCGCTCGGCCCCGCGAGGTACGCGATGCGGCGGTGGCCGAGCTGGGTCAGGTGCGCGACGATGCTGCGGATCCCGGACGCGTAGTCGACGGCGAGCACGGGCACCCCGGGCACCCCCGAAGACCGGTTCATGAGGACCGCGGGCGCGAGCTCCGGAAGCAGGGCGTCCAGCTGTGCCGGGTCCATGCGCGGCGAGACGAGCACGAGGCCGTCGCATCGCCGTCGTGCCTCCCGGGCGAGGATCAGCTCCTCGGCGGGGTTCTCGACCGAGTCGGCCACGAGGACCCGGTAGCCGTCCTTGGCCGCGGCGCGGGAGAGCCCGCGCAGGATCTCCTGGAACATGGGGTTGGCGAGGTCCGGAACCACGATGGCGACCGTCTGTGTGCGGCCGATCGCGAGGCTGCGTGCCACGGTGTTGGGGGAGTAGCTGAGCTTCTCGGCGGCCGCGCGGACACGCTCCCCGATGGCGGGGTCCACCGTGGCGAGCCCGTTCATGACCCTCGAGACGGTGGCGCGGGAAACGCCGGCCTCTGCGGCGACGTGGGCGATCGTGACACGCCCCGGAGTGCGCGTGCTCATGCGGGCCATGGGTCCTCCCTCGGTGCGGATGCGCACAGCATAGCAACCGGTTACCGACCCGTGTTCGAGCCGCAGCGAGGCATCATGACGGGTCTCGAGTGCGGGTTCACCATGTGGCCCCCGTTCGGGGGCGGGCCGAGCGTTCTGGAATAATCGCACTGCCCGTAGGGGATTCAGGCGGGCCACGCACCATCGATGAGGGGTCATCATGCACGCCAAGCTGCTTGCCATCCGCGACCAGGTCTACGCCCGGAACCCGGGCGAGGTCGAGTTCCATCAGGCCGTCGACGAGGTCTTCGAGAGCCTCGGGCCGGTGATGGAGCGGCACCCCGAGTACGTGGAGGCCGCCGTCCTCGAGCGGCTCTGCGAGCCCGAACGCCAGATCATCTTCCGCGTCCCCTGGACCGACGACTCCGGGCGCGTCCAGATCAACCGCGGCTTCCGCGTCGAGTACAACTCCGCACTCGGGCCCTACAAGGGAGGGCTGCGCTTCCACCCCTCGGTGTACCTGGGCATCGTGAAGTTCCTCGGCTTCGAGCAGATCTTCAAGAACGCGCTCACGGGCATGCCGATCGGCGGCGGCAAGGGCGGTTCGGACTTCGACCCGCGTGGGCGCTCCGACGCCGAGGTCATGCGCTTCTGCCAGTCCTTCATGACCGAGCTCTACCGCCACATCGGCGAGTACACCGACGTCCCGGCCGGGGACATCGGCGTGGGGGGCCGCGAGATCGGCTACCTGTTCGGCCAGTACAAGCGCATCACGAACCGCTACGAGTCCGGCGTGCTCACCGGCAAGGGCCTGGGCTGGGGCGGCTCCCTCGTGCGTCCCGAGGCCACCGGCTACGGCACCGTGCTGTTCGCCAACGAGATGGCCAAGACCCGCGGCGGGAGCCTCGAGGGCCGCCGCGTCGTCGTCTCCGGGTCGGGCAACGTGGCCATCTACGCGATGGCCAAGGCCCAGCAGCTCGGCGCCGTCGTCGTGGCCTGCTCGGACTCCGACGGCTTTGTCGTCGACGAGGCGGGGATCGACGTGGACATCGTCCGGCAGATCAAGGAGGTCGAGCGCGGCCGGCTCAAGGAGTACGCCGAGCGCCGCGGCTCCGCGGTCACCTACGTCGCGGGCGGGAGCGTCTGGGACGTCGACGCCGAGATCGCGCTGCCCTGCGCCACCCAGAACGAGCTCGGCGAGGCCGCCGCGGTGCGCCTCGTGAACTCCGGGGTCAAGGTCGTGGCCGAGGGGGCCAACATGCCGTGCACCCCCGAGGCCGTCGCCGTCTTCCAGAAGGCCGGCGTTCTCTTCGCGCCCGGCAAGGCGGCCAATGCCGGCGGCGTGGCCACGTCTGCGCTCGAGATGCAGCAGAACGCGAGCCGGGACTCCTGGACGTTCGAGCACACCGAGCAGCGCCTGACAGACATCATGGTGGGCATCCACGACCGCTGCGCCGAGACCGCCGAGCTGTACGGCCAGCCCGGGAACTACGTGCTCGGTGCCAACATCGCCGGGTTCGTCAAGGTTGCCGAGGCGATGCTCGCGCAGGGCCTCGTCTAGCTCCCTGCGGACGCCGCTACTGCGCGCCGCGGCCGCCCACATGTGTCCAGCATGTGGGCGGCCGTTTGCATGCCGGCACGGCTGGGGCCTACCGTAGGCACATGTTCAAGCGTTGGTATGCGTATTTTGCGTTGGCTCTGGAGGGCCAAGCGTAGATTTCGTCGCGTACCGACTCCAGAGCCAACAGGGCAGGGACCTCACGGTCCTTGCCCTTTGCCATATCAACGGCAGGCTCTGGCCCACGCGGGGGCCTGTCAGGACAAGGACAGACCATGAACCCGCCCAGCACCCAGACCGTCTCCGCACTCGGCGCCGCCGATTCCTCGACCAGCAACCTCCGCGTCGCGGAGTTCACCCCGCTCCCGGCCCCGGGGGACCTCCTCGACGAGCTGCCCCTGGGCGATGAGGCGGCCCGCGCCGTCGCCCGCGGCCGCGACGAGGTGCGCGCCATCATGGACGGCCTCGACGACCGCCTCCTCGTGATCGTCGGGCCCTGCTCGATCCACGACCCCGAGGCGGGCCTTGCGTACGCGAGCCGACTCGCCGGCGTCGCGCGTGAACTCCGCGAGGACGTGCTCGTGGTGATGCGCACGTACTTCGAGAAGCCGCGCACCACGGTCGGCTGGAAGGGCCTCATCAACGATCCGAATCTGGACGGCAGCCACGACATCGCCGGCGGCCTGCGCGCGGCGCGGCGGTTCCTCCTCGGCGTCCTCGAACTGGGCCTGCCCACCGCCACCGAGTTCCTCGAGCCGATCAGCCCGCAGTACACCGCGGACGCGATCGTCTGGGGCGCTATCGGCGCCCGAACCACGGAGAGCCAGATCCACCGCCAGCTCGTCTCGGGCCTGTCCATGCCGGTCGGGTTCAAGAACGGCACGGATGGGGGCCTGCAGGTGGCCGTCGATGCGTGCGGCGCGGCCGCCGCGCCCCAGGCGTTCCTCGGGATCGACGACGGCGGCCGCGCGGCGCTCGTGGCGACGGCCGGGAACCCGGACACGCACCTCATCCTCCGCGGCGGGTCCGACGGGCCGAACTACTCGGCAGGCCACGTCGAGGCCGCGTCGGAGAAGATGGCGGCGAAGGGGCTCAACCCGCGGCTCATCGTGGACGCGAGCCACGGCAACTCGGGCAAGGACCACCACCGCCAGGCCGAGGTAGCGCTCGAGATCGGCGCCCAGCTCGCGGCGGGCGGCGCCAGCGCCGAGGCGCTGGCCGGCGTCATGCTCGAGAGCTTCCTCGTGGGCGGAGCGCAGTCCCTCGACGTGGCCGAGTTCGCCGCGGGGCGCACCCAGCTCGTGTACGGGCAGAGCGTGACCGACAAGTGCATGGACTGGGACGTCACCGAGCAGGTCCTTCAGCAGCTGGCCGGGGCCGTGCGCGCACGCCGCGTTCACAAGAGCCACTCCAGCAACTAGAGTATTTTGTATGACTGCGATGGATTTCTCCTCGTCGCGTTTCCTCACCGTTGCCGAGGTCGCCGAGATGATGCGGGTGTCGAAGATGACGGTGTATCGCCTGGTCCACTCTGGGGAGATGCCCGCGGTGCGCTTCGGCCGCTCGTACCGGGTGCCCGAGGCCGCAGTCGAGCAGTACCTGCGCAAGTCGGTCGTGGACGGGCGGAGCGAGACCGCCTGACGCGTACGGTATCCTGTTCAGGAACGTTTCACGTCACGTCACCAGCAGTTGGTTGAACCGCGCCCCGCGCGCGCCCGGCCAGCAGCCGGGGAACCAACTATCGGTAAGGAACTTCTATGGGTTCGGTTATCAAGAAGCGCCGCAAGCGCATGGCCAAGAAGAAGCACCGCAAGCTGCTCCGCAAGACTCGTCACCAGCGCCGCAACAAGAAGTAGCCGCGCGGCCCCTCTGGGGCTGAGGTGAAGCGAGGCCCGTCCCCGGTGGGGACGGGCCTCGCTGCGTCTCGTCCCGGGGCCCGACTCCCTGGACCCGACTTCGGCGCCGGCTAGCGGCGGATCCGGGAGTAGCCGCGCCAGAGGCCGTACAGGACCCCGCCCACCGTTGCGGCCTTGAGCCCGAGCGTCGCGGCGCGGCGCCCCGAGCGGAAGTCGTAGATGGGCCAGTTGTGCGCGTTGGCGTGGATGCGGAGCCGCGCGTCGGGATTGATGGCCACGGGATGGCCCACGAGGCTCAGGAGGGGGATGTCGTTGTGGGAGTCCGAGTACGCCCAGCAGAGCCGGAGATCCAGCCCCTCGGTCTCGGCGAGCTCCGAGACCGCCTCGGCCTTGGCCGGCCCGTGCAGGATGTCCCCGACGAGCCGTCCGGTGTACGCGCCGTCCTCGATCTCGCCGACCGTCCCGAGGGCCCCGGTGAGCCCGAGCCGGTCCGAGATGACGGACGCGATCTCGATCGGAGTCGCGGTCACGAGCCACACCCGCCGGCCCACCCGAAGGTGCTGCTCCGCGAGGGCCTTGGTCCCGGGCCAGATGCGGGACTCGATGAATTCGTCGTAGACCTCGTGGCCCACGGTGGCGACGTCCGCCGTCTGTATCCCCGCCGCGAGGGAGAGCGCGGAGGCCTGGATCGAGTGCACGTCCTTGAGGCTCTCGCCGCGGAACATGAACGCGAGGTGCTTCCACGCGAACCCGGCGGCGTCCTGCAGGGTGAAGGCCTTGCGCTCGTACATCTTGCGAGCCACGTGGAAGATGCTCGCGCCCTTCATGAGCGTGTTGTCCACGTCGAAGAAGGCTGCCTCCCGGGGCCGCGCATGCGGCGTGGGCCGCACCGCTGCGGGCGCCTTCTTCTCTGCGGGCATGGTCCGAGTCTAGCCATTCGCCACCGGGCGGAGATTCGCGGCCCACATGCAGGGCGCTACGGTGGAGGCATGCGCGTCCCCGAGATCGTCCTGGTAACCAAGACCGAGTGCCACCTGTGCGAGGCGGCCCGGGAGGTCGTGGACCGTGTGGCCGCGGACGCAGGGATCCCCTGGGAGGAACGCCGCATCGACGATGACCCGGCCCTGCGCGACCGCTTCGCCGAGGAGGTACCCGTGGTCCTCGTGGACGGCGTCCAGCGGGACTTCTGGACGATCAACGAGGCACGCCTCCGCCGCACGGTCGACGCCGCACGCCGCGCCTGAAGCCGCGCGCGTCAGGCATTTGGCGCGGCCGCGGACCAGAACTTAGAGTGAGTGCGGCCGCCCGTGCGGCAGGAATCGAGGGAACGGCAAGTGGCACGTCAGGCGAGGAACGAGGGGCACGGCTCCTCCGCAGCGCCTGACGAGAAGGGGCTGCCGCCGGCGGTCGTCGCCCGCCTGACCGTCTACCTGCGCGCGCTCAACTCGTTCCTCGCGGACGGCGTGGACCGCGTCTCCTCGGACGCCCTCGCCGAGGCCTCCGGCGTGAGCTCGGCCACGCTGCGCAAGGACCTCTCCCAGCTCGGTTCGTACGGCACCCGCGGGGTCGGCTACGAGGTCGAGAATCTGCTCCAGCACCTCTCGGCTGCTCTTGGCCTCACCCGTGACTGGCGCGTCGCGATTGTGGGCGCCGGCAACCTCGGCCGTGCGCTGGCCCGATACGGCGGATTCGAGACCCGCGGCTTCGACGTCGTGGCGCTCCTGGACACGGACCCCCAGATCATCGGAAACGAGATCGGCTGGCTCCGCGTCTCCGACGCGGCGAACCTCGAGGCCGTGTTCGAGCGCACCAAGGCGAACATGGCAGTCCTCGCGCTCCCGGCCTCCGTGGCGCAGTCCGTATGCGACCGCGTGGTCGCCGCCGGCGTCCGCAGCATCCTCAGCTTCGCACCCACAATCCTCCAGGTCCCGGCCGGCGTGACCCTGCGGAAGGTGGACATGGCCACCGAGCTGCAGATCCTCGCCTACCACGCCCAGCGCGGCGAGTCGGGCGGGGAGAGCGGCCAGCCGTCGGAAGGTGCGCCCGTCGATGCCGCAGCGCACGACGACGCCCCTCGCCGCCGGGGGCAACCCGCCTGAGGCGGTGCGCGCCGTCGTGCGCGGACTGCGTCAGCGCAGGTAGCCGCCGCCGAGCTTCGCGGCCCGGCGGGCGGCGATGTACTGGCTGGACGGCGGGAGCCACGCGAGGATCGTCCCCGCGATGAAGATGGCCCCGGCAGTGAACGAGATGACGTACACCATGAGTGGCATCGGGAACCGCGTCACCGTCGCGAGCGGGGCAGCCAACGCGGCGACCGCGATGTTGCCGAGGAAGCCCACCAGCGTGAACCCGGCGGAGACGGTCGTGAGGATCCGGACCCAGTTCATCCCGGCGCGCACCCCAAAGGCCATGAGCGCGCTGAGCGCGGACCCTGCGATCGCGGAGACCCACACGATCGGGGCGGTGATCGCGCTGAACTGCTGTGCGAACGCCCCCGCGTTCCCCGACCGTCCGGCGCGTGCGGTGGACGCGATGAGGGCCTCGCGCAGGTAGACGTGCATCCAGTCGAGGACTGCGGGGATCGTGGCGAGCGGCAGCACGGAAGCGGCCAGAAGGAGCCAGAACGCGAGCGTGAGTGTCAGGGGCCGGGGGAGGCCCACCGTGGGCATCCCCGGGAACGTCCCGCTCGGCATCTGGCTCGGCCACGGGCCCTGATACGCGCCCTGCGGGGGCAGCGGCGCGTAGGAGGGCTGGTATGGGGGCGTTCCGGGCTGGCCGGAGCCGGACGGGTACTGCGGCGGCGTGGGCTGCTGGCTCAAGGCGTCACTGTCCGTAGGGGTTGCCGAAGGTGGGGCCCTTCGGGGTCGTGTAGGGGTTGGCGAACTGGTTCCGCGAGTTCAGGAACGCGGTGACCGCCGGGCGGAACAGCAGGACGACGGACGCGACCGCGAGGGCGATCGTGACGAGGGCGTAGATGCTGGCCGCGAAGAAGCTGCCGAGCGTGAGGCACAGGAACACCGTGCCGACCGTCCTCGCCCAGCGCTTGCCCCTGGCCAGGAACACGCCGCACAGGACGATCACGGCCGCGTTGACTATGACGCAGCCGATCGCGAAGTACAGGAACGTACGGATGGCCTGCTGGAACTCCGCGAAGGAGATGGCCGACGTGCCCGCGGCGCTCGAGACCTGGTTGAACATGTCGCGGAGGGTGCTCGTGGGCATGTTCAGGATCGTCGTGATCACGAACGCGCTGATGACGACCTCTGCCGCGGCGGTTGCGAACATCAGGATCGAGGCCCGCCGCACGGCCGTACGCTGCTCGTCCGGGCCTGGCACGTTGAAGCCGGGCGCTTGGCCGTACGGGGCCTGACCGTACTGGTACTGGCCGTACGGGGCCTGACCATAAGGTGCGGGCTGCTGCCACGGCTGGCCGTATTGCTGGGGCTGCTGGCCGTACTGGGGCGGCTGCTGGCCGTAGGCGGGTGGCTGTTGACCGTACTGGGGCGGCTGCTGGCCGTAGGCGGGCGGCTGCTGGCCGTACTGGGGCGGCTGCTGTGGCTCGTTTCCGTGTCCTGGGGCGTACTGACCATAGCGTGGCGCGGGGCGACCCGTCGGCCCCGCCGGCTGGTTCCCCTGCTCAGGCTCCGCGGGGTGCTCGGAGCCGTTCGGCGGGACATCAGGCGTGCTCATGGGGGGTCCAATCGTCGAAGGTGGCCCGGCGGGAACGCTCACGCCCCCGATACGTTGACATCACCATATCGCCAGACGACGCCGCCCCGGCACCCCGTCGTGACGGGCGGGGTGCCGGGGCGTGGGTTCGGTGTGTGGGTCAGGCGGGGGCAGCCTGGCGCTGGAACCAGGCCTGCGAGTTCGGCAGCCACATCAGGACCGCCGCGACGACGGCGATCACGGTCCCGAACCAGTTGCTGCCCGCGCCGTTGCCGCTGCTGACGCCGATCGCGAGCACGATGTTCAGGGCCGCGAGGATCGTCAGGGCGAGGCGGGCCCACTGCTTCCCCTCCTTCATCTTCATCGCGAGGATGACCTGGGCGGCGGCGAGTACGACTGCCACGAGCACGAGGACGAGCACGAGGGCTCCGAGGCCACCGAACATCGCGACGGCCGCGAAGCCCGCCAGGAGTCCGAAGAGGCCGAACAGCACGCCGAGCGCGCCGCCCACGAGCCAGATCCAGTAGGAGACCTTGAGCTCCATCGGGAGCGCCGCGACGTTGAACATGCCGGAGAGTCCGCCGGTCGGCATGACGTCCTGGAAGTTCTTCGGCCGGTCGTGCGGCATCTCGAAGCTGAAGCCCTGTCCTGGGGCCTGGGGCTGTTGGTAGTTGCCCTGCTGGTACTGCGGCGGCCCCTGCGGAGGCTGGCTGGGGTACTGCGGCTGCTGGTACTGGGGCGGTTGGTACTGGGGCTGCTGCGGAGCCCCGGCGGGGCCGGGGACGGGCGGGTTGGGAGCTGCGGGATCCGGGCCGGCGGGGTTCTGGCCGTAGGGGTTCTGCGAGCTTGGATCCTGGGGCGCTGGGGTGATGGATTCGCTCATGCGCACACTGTATCCCCGAGAGGGAATATTCACGAGAGGGCGAGTGTCATGAGCTGCAGGAAAAAGGCCCCGCCGCCAGATGTTCACTGGCGACGGGCCCGGAGTTGGCCGGCCGTTCACGGGCCGGCCCGGGATCCTCGAGGGCCTGATCAGGCCTTCGGCGCGATGAACGCGAGGTCGAGGGAGATGACGACCTTGTCCGAGACGAGCACGCCGCCCGTCTCGAGCACGGCGTTCCAGGTGAGGCCGAACTCCTTGCGGGAGATCGTCGTCTCGCCCGAGACACCCGCGCGGGTGTTGCCGAACGGGTCGACGGCGATGCCGTTGAACTCGGTCTCGATGGTGACGGGCTTGGTGACGCCCTTGATCGTGAGGTTGCCGGTGACGTCGTAGTCGTCGCCCTTGGCCTCGATCGAGGTCGCCTCGAACGTCATCTCCGGGAACTGCTCGACGTCGAAGAAGTCGGCGCTCTTGACGTGGCCGTCGCGGTTGGCGTCGCCCGAGTCGAAGGACGCGGTCTTCACAACGGCGGTGGCCTTGGTCTCGGCGGCGGAGGCGCCGACCTCGACGGTGGCCGTCGCGTCGGTGAAGCGGCCGCGGACCTTGCTGATGCCGGCGTGGCGCACGGTGAAGCCGATCTCGCTGTGCGAGCCGTCAAGGGTCCAGGTTCCGGTGGTGAGGCCGTGGGGGAGGGTCACGGGAGAATCTCCTGTCTAGAAAATTTGATTGAAGCGTCAAGTACCGCTGTATCCATGAAAACATGCAAATGCATGCACCGCAAGGGGTGTGGCAGACGTTACACAGGGAACTCTAGGTTCCGCGTGGTAGTTCTACTAGCTGTAGAATCGATGGGTGGCCGGTGGGGACCGACCCTCCCGACGATTTCGCCGCTGCCCGCCCCGTTTGAGAAACTGGATGCTATGCCCTCTTCTACCGTCCATCTGCTGCGCCACGGTGAGGTCTACAACCCCGCGGGCGTGCTCTATGGTCGGCTGCCGGACTACCACCTCTCGGCGCTCGGCCGGGAGATGGCCAACTCCGTCGCGTCCCACTTCGCGCGGCGGGCGCTCGACGGCGCACAGATCGTCCTGCTCGCGGCCTCGCCCCTCACGCGGGCCCAGGAGACCGCAGAGCCGACGGCGAAGGTGCTCAACCTCGCGATCCACACCGAACCGAGGATCATCGAGGCCGAGAACCACTTCGAGGGACTCAAGGTCACGCCGCGCGAGCTTCTCAAGCCCAAGCACTGGCGCTACCTCGTCAATCCGATGCAGCCCTCCTGGGGCGAGCCCTACGAGGTCCAGGCCGCGCGAGTGCTCGCGGCCGCCCGGGACGCGGCCAGCCGCGCGGTGGAGATCGGCGGGGACGGCGCCGAGGCCATCCTCGTCGCGCACCAGCTCCCCATCTGGGCGGCACGGCTCAAGGCCGAGGGCCGCTCCCTGGCCCACGATCCCCGCAAGCGCGAATGCACCCTTGCCTCTCTCACCTCCCTGACCATTGACCAGGCCACGGGGACAGTCATCTCCGTGCGCTACGCCGAACCGGCGGCCCGTCTCCTCCCGGGCGCGGCCACCACCCCGGGGGCCTGAATGGCCCACGAGCAGAACATCCCCCCTGCCTTCTCACGCCGCCGGATCCTGAGCGCGGCGGGCGCGCTCGGCGCCGTCGGCCTCGCCGCGGTCCTGTCGGGATGCGCGGCGGACGATCCGCTGGCCAAGCAGGCGCGTGCGGGCGACAACAAGAACTACGTGGCTGGCGACGGGTCCGTGACGGAATACGCGAAGGACGTGCGCAAGCCCCCCGCGGAGTTCACGGGGACCCTCTACGACGGCACCACCGTCAGCTCCAAGCAGTTCGCCGGCAACGTCACCGTCTTGAACTTCTGGTTCGCGGCGTGCGCGCCGTGCCGGGTCGAGGCCCCCGAACTCGAGGCACTGCACACCGAATTCAAGCCCCAGGGCGTCGCCTTCTACGGTGTGAACCTCCGGGACGAGAAGGGCACGGCCGAGGCGTTCGAGCAGAGCTTCAAGCTCACGTACCCGAGCTTCAACGACAAGGACGGCCAGGTGCTTCTGGCCATGTCCGGAATGGTTCCGCCCGGAGCCGTCCCCACCACGCTCGTCCTCGACAAGCAGGGACGGGTCGCCGCCCGCGTCCTCGGCCAGCTCGAGCGCGGCACGCTCAAGGCCCTCATCACGTCCGCGGCGGCCGAGTAGCGTGGGCGGGATCTTCAGCGACACCGTCCTCAATGGCTCCCTCCTGCTCGCCCTCCCCGTGGCGCTCATCGCGGGGATCGTCTCGTTCCTCTCCCCGTGCGTCCTCCCGCTCGTCCCCGGCTACCTCGGCTACGTGACCGGGCTGACCGGCGTCGACCTCGCCAAGCAGCGGCGCGGACGGATGGTGGCCGGGATCGCGCTCTTCGTGCTCGGGTTCACGGTCGTGTTCGTCGCGACCGGGGCGGTTTTCGGCGGCCTGGGAAGCTGGCTCGCCATCTCCTCCGGGTGGCTCACGCGGGTGCTCGGGATCGTCGTGGTACTCATGGGCATCGTCTTCATGGGTGGGCTCGGCATCTTCCAGCGCGAGGCACGCGTGCACGCCCGTCCGCCCGCCGGCCTGTGGGGTGCGCCGCTGCTCGGCATCACGTTCGGACTCGGCTGGGTCCCGTGCATCGGCCCGACCCTCGCGGCTGTGCAGGTCCTCGCGTTCTCGGACGGACCCAGCGCCTACAAGGGCGCACTGCTGACCTTCGTCTACTGCCTCGGCCTCGGCGTGCCGTTCCTGCTCATCGCCTTGGGGATTCGGCGCGGCCTCGGGGCGATGGCGTTCTTCAAGAAGCACCGCCGCGCCCTCCAGGCTGCGGGCGGTGGGCTGTTGATCCTCGTCGGAGTCCTCATGGTCTCCGGGGTCTGGACCTACTGGATCAGCCAAGTGCAGATCTGGATCGGAACTGTGGAGCTGCCTGTCTGATGACCGAAACGACAACCCAGAACCCGAAGAAGGGGACCAAGCCCTCCAAGGGGCGCGGAAAGCAGGCCAAGCGCACCGACGTCGCGCTTCCGTCCCTCGGCCCCCTCGGCATGCTCCGCTGGGCCTGGACCCAGCTGACGAGCATGAAGACCGCGCTGTTCCTGCTCCTGCTCCTGGCGGTCGCCGCCGTGCCGGGCTCGCTGTTCCCGCAGCGCCCCGTGAACCCCGCGGTCGTGACCCAGTACCTCAAGGACCACGCGGACTACGGGCCCATCCTCGACAAGCTCCAGATGTTCGACGTGTACTCGTCCGTCTGGTTCTCTGCGGTGTACCTGCTGCTGTTCATCTCGCTGATCGGCTGCATCATCCCGCGCTCGATCGCGCACTGGAAGTCGTGGCGGTCCAAACCGCCGCGGACGCCGGCGCGCCTGAGCAGGCTGCCTGCCTATGGCACGCTCGTGGTGCCGGCCGAGCAGGACCTCGATCCTGCTGCCGCCGCCGAACAAGCTGCGGCCCTGCTGAAGAAGCGCGGCTACCGCGTCGACGTCCGTCCCGGGGACCGTGCGTCGTCGCTCGACTCGTCGCTCCACTCGTCGCTCCACCCGTCGTTCCACTCCGTGGGAGCCGAGAAGGGGTACCTCAAGGAGTTCGGCAACCTCTGCTTCCACACTGGCCTCGTGGGCGTGCTCATCTCGGTCGCGGCCGGCGGGCTCTTCGGCTACAGCGGCCAGCGCACGCTCGTGGAGGGGGAGACGTTCGTGAACACGCTCGTCGGCTACGACACGTTCAACCCCGGCACCAACTTCCAGTCCGGCTGGCTCGCGCCGTACTCGCTCCGGCTCGACAAGTTCGACGTGCGGTACGACCGCGAGTCGACCAAGCAGTTCGGCCAGCCGCTCGACTTCACCGCCCACGTCACCACGAAGGACTCGCCGGACGCGCCGGAGAAGCAGCAGGACCTCAAGGTCAATGACCCGGTGACGATCGGCGGGACCAACGTGTACCTCGTCGGCAACGGGTACGCCCCCGTCATCACGGTGCGGGGCGGCGACGGGAACATCGCCTACCAGGGCCCCGTCCCGTCGATCCCCACCGACCCCGTGTACACCTCGACGATCGTCATCAAGGCCCCCGACGCCAAGCCCACCCAGCTCGGGTTCGTGGGCTTCTTCCTCCCCACTGCGGAGAAGGGCGCCAACGGGGTGGCGTTCAGCGCCGACCCCGACCCGCTCAACGTCCAGCTCAACCTCAACTCCTACGTGGGCGACCTCGGTCTCGACAAGGGCACGCCTCAGAACGTCTACGCGCTCGACGTCGCGAAGCTCACCCAGGTCAACGGCCGCGACAAGCCCGCCGGCGGCATCGTCCTCGGCGCGGGCCAGTCCTACTCGCTGCCGAACGGACAGGGGTCCATCAGCTTCGACGGCCTCAAGCGGTACGTGGCCCTCGACATCCACCACAACCCCGGCCAGGAGTGGGCGCTCGGTTTCGCCCTCTTCTCCCTCGCGGGCCTTATCTGCTCGCTGTTCCTGACACGCCGCCGGCTCTGGGTCCGCGTGGGCAGGCACGAGGACGGGCGCACCATGGTGGAGTACGGCCTCATCACCCGCGGCGAGGACCATGGCGGCCTCGTTGCCGAGGGCAAGGCGGTGCGCGCGGCCCTCGCTCGCGCCTGGGGTGTTCCCGAGGTGCCGCAGACCGAGCAGACTAAGAACGCCGAAGCCACAGACGCACAGACCACGACGCCCAGTACGCAGAAGGACTCCTGATGCCCCCCATCAATTTCCTGCTTGGTGATTACAGCGAGCTGTTCATGCTCCTCGCTGCGGGAACCTACGTGGTCGCGTTCCTCGCGTTTGCGTGGGACATGGCCACGAGCGGCAAGGTCGCGCAGCACGACGCCGCGCGTTTGGCAAAGCAGAACAACACTGCCACGAAGGCCGCCGCGGCGGTGAAGGAGCCGGCCCTCGCCGGTGCGGCGACGACCGCGAAGGGCGCGGGTTCGGGCGGGGGCGGGCACGCGCCGTCGTCCGCCGGGAAGGGCTCCGGCGCCGACACCGTCGAGGTCGCCGACCCTGACCTCAAGTACCGCTCGCGCCGCAAGGCCGCGCGCGTGGGCGTGGCCCTGAGCATCCTGGGCCTCGTGATCCATGCCGCCGGCGTGCTCACGCGTGGCATCGCCGCGGGCCGCGTCCCGTGGGGCAACATGTACGAGTTCTGCACGACCGGTGCGTTCCTCGTCGTGGCCGTCTTCCTCGTCGTGCTGATCAGGCGCGACCTGCGGTTCCTCGGCACGTTCGTGCTCGGCCTCGCGGTGGTGATGATGGTCGCCGCGGCGGTCGCGTTCTACGTCCCGGTGGGCCACCTCGTCCCGGCACTGCAGAGCTACTGGCTCGTCATCCACGTGTCCATCGCCGTGCTCTCCTCGGCGCTGTTCACGCTCACGTTCTCGATGTCCATTCTGCAGCTCATCCAGGGGCGGCGCGAGGCGAAGATCGCCGGCGGTGCGCCGGATACGGGCCGGTTCATGCGACTGGTCCCCAGCTCGCTCACGCTCGAGGCGCTGTCCTACCGCATCAACACGATCGCGTTCGTGGGCTGGACGCTCACCGTGATGTTCGGCTCCATCTGGGCAGAGAAGGCCTGGGGCCGGTTCTGGGGCTGGGACACGAAGGAAGTCTGGAGCTTCGTGATCTGGGTGGTCTACGCGGCCTACCTGCACGCCCGCGCTACCCGCGGCTGGACCGGCGCGCGCGCCGCGTGGCTGTCGATCGTGGGCTACCTGTGCGTGATCTTCAACTTCACCGTGGTCAACATCTACTTCTCGGGCCTGCACTCCTACGCGGGCGTGAGCGGCTGAGCCGCGTCTGCGCGCAGGAAGCCCGCGCCGCCGCCTCATCCACGAGGCGGCGGCGCGGGCTTCTTCAGTCCCGGGACCTGCTACTTGATGCCGGTGGTCGCGATGCCCTTGACGAGGAACTTCTGGCCGATGAGGAAGGCGAAGAAGACCGGCAGGAGGGTCACGACGGACATGGCGAACATGGAGCCCCAGTCGGTGCTGGACTGTGCGTCGACGAACGCGCGCAGGGCGACGGGGACCGTGAACACGTCCGGCGAGGTCAGGTAGATCAGCTGGCTGAAGAAGTCGCTCCACGTCCAGATGAACGTGAAGATGGTCGTCGTGGCCAGGGCGGGGGTCATGAGGGGCAGGATGACCCGCAGGAAGATCCTCGGGTGGCCGGCGCCGTCGATCCTGGCTGCCTCGTCGAGCTCGCGGGGGATGCCGCGGATGAACTGGACCATGAGGAACACGAAGAACGCGTCCGTTGCCAGCAGCTTGGGCACGATGAGGGGCGCGAACGTGTTCACCCAGCCCAGCTGCGAGAACAGGATGTACTGCGGGACGATGATCACGTGGATCGGCAGCATGATCGTGATGAGCATCGCGCCGAAGAACCACTTCTTGCCCCAGAACTCGAGCCTTGCGAACGCGTACGCGGCCATCGAGCACGAGACGAGGTTGCCCACGATCGACCCCAGGACCACGATGGTCGAGTTCAGCAGGTACGTGCCGAACGGCGAGGTGAGGGCGTTCCAGCCGTTGGCGTAGTTCTCGGGGTGGGCCTCGGTCAGCCAGAGCCCCGGGGCACGGAAGACGTCGTCGCTCGGGCGGAAGGACGAGACGAGCATCCACAGCAGAGGGTAGATCATGACGATCGCCGCGGCGATGAGGAGCACGTGCTTCCCGACGCCGCGGAGGCGTCCGCGGGTCGTGAAGGCGAGGTCGCCGCCGGTGCGGCGCTTGCGCCGCGGGGTAGGGGCGGGGACCGTGGACGGCCCGGCGTCGGTACCGGGCATGGTCTGCGGGGCTGCTTCAGTCGTCATAGAACACCCAGAATCTCGATGCGTAGAAGTTGATGGCGGTGAATGCGCCGACGATGATCAGCAGGACCCAGGCCATAGCTGAGGCGTAGCCCATGTCGAACTGGCCGAAGCCGCGCTGGTACAGGTAGAGGGTGAAGAACATCGTCGAGTCAGAGGGGCCGCCGGTGCCGCCGGAGACGATGAACGCCTGTGTGAAGGACTGGAATGCCCCGATGATCTGCAGGACGAGGTTGAAGAAGATGATGGGGCTCAGCAGCGGCAGTGTGATCTTCGCGAAGCGGGTGAAACGGCCGGCACCGTCGACGGCCGCCGCCTCGTAGTACATGGTGGGGATCTGCCGTAGGCCAGCGAGGAAGATGATCATGGGCGAGCCGAAGGTCCATACGTGCAGCAGGATGATGCTGCCCAGCGCGGTGCTCGGGTCCGAGATCCAGCCCGGGCCGTGGATTCCGAAGAAGGCCAGGAGCTGGTTGACCAGGCCCGAGGTGCCGAACATCTGCTTCCACAGGATCGCCACCGCGACCGAGGAGCCCAGCAGGGACGGCAGGTAGAACACGGAACGGTAGAACGCCAGGCCCTTCAGGCCCTTGTCCAGCGCGAGGGCCACCAGCAGGGCGAGGCCGAGCTGGAGCGGGACGCCGATCACCACATAGGTGAGCGTGACGCCGAGGGAGTTCCAGAAGCGCTGGTCCCCGAGCATTCGGGTGAAGTTGTCCGCGCCGATGAAGTTCGGGTCCTGGATCAGGTTGTAGTCCGTGAACGCCAGGTACAGGGACATGAGCATCGGCCCGACCGTGATGCACACGAGCCCCACGATCCACGGCGCGAGGAAGATGAAGGCCGCGCGGTTGTCCTTCGCGGTGGTGAGACGGCGCCCGCGGGACCCCTCCGGGCCGCCCTTGCCCCGCGCCGGAGCCTTCTTGCCGAGGCCGCCGAGCTCGGCGAGGGCGCTCACTGCTTGTATCCTTTCAAAGATGCGGTCCTGTGCAGAACCGCTCGTACTGTGCCTTGCTGCGGCATGGCTTCCTCCTCGTGCTTGGAATGCGCTTTCACGCCAAGGTAGGTTCCCGTCGGCTCGCCGTCAAGACCCCGGAATGTCGGGTGGAATGCGTTTTCCTAAACTCTTGACGCCGGATGTGACCTCGGACATACTCAGTGAAACAGAAACCGATTTCTCAGGCAACATCGGTATCGACCCCCCATCCCCGTCTGGACCTTGGAGAGACAATGACGACTCTGACCCGCCGCACAGCGCTACAGCTCTTCGCAGGGACTGCTGCCGCAGGACTGCTCGCCGGGTGCGGCACCGGGGGAGGAAGCGAGAACGCCGACGGTTCTGTGACGCTGCGCTTCACGTGGTGGGGCAATGACGTCAGGAACAAGCAGACCCAGCAGGCCATCGACGCGTTCCAGAAGGAGCACCCGAACATCAAGATCCAGGCCGAGCCAGGCGTGTGGTCCGGCTACTGGGACAAGCTCGCCACCCAGACGGCGGCCAACGATGCGCCGGACGTGATCCAGATGGACCTCGCCTACATCGCCGAGTACGGCGGGCGCGGCGCCCTCCTCGACCTGTCGAAGCAGAAGGAGCTCGACACCTCCGGGATCGACCAGCCCACCCTCGACGCCGGCCAGTACGGCGGCAAGCTCTACGGCATCAGCACCGGCCAGAACGCGCTCGGCGTGTTCGCCAACGTCAAGCTCTTCCAGGCCGCGGGCGTCCCGCTCCCAGACGACACCACGTGGACCTGGGACGACTTCCTCAAGACGGCGCAGGCCGTGGCCGCCGGCGCGTCGAAGGGCGGGGCAGCGAACTACGGGTCCTCCTACGGCCTCACGGACAGCAGCCTGAGCATCTGGCTGCGCCAGCGCGGCGAGTCCCTCTACACCGCGGACGGCAACACCGGATTCACGGTCGACGGCGTTGCCTCCTTCCTCGACTTCCTCAAGAAGCTCGGGGACGCCAAGGCGGCTCCGCCGGCCAGCGTGGCCCAGGAGGACATCGGCGCGGCGGTCGAGCAGACTCTGGCCGCCACCAACAAGACGGCCCTCTCGTTCTGGTGGACCAACCAGCTGGGCGCGCTCACGAAGGCGACTGGCAGCGACATCAAGATCCTGCGCATGCCGAGCCAGGACGGCAAGGCGAAGGGCAACGGGCTGTTCTACAAGCCCTCCATGTACTGGTCTGCGTCGTCCCGCTCCAAGCACCCGGCCGAGGCGGCGACGTTCATCAACTACCTCGTCAACAGCACTGACGTGGCCAAGGTGATCACGACCGAGCGCGGCTTCTCGACCTCGCCCGCGATCCAAGAGGCGATCAAGCCGCTGCTCACGCCGACCGACAATGCGGCACTGAGCTTCCTCACCGCGATCAAGCCGGACATGGGCCCGACGCCGGTGGTGCCGCCGGTCGGCACGAGTAAGGTCGCCGACGCGCTGGGACGCCACGCGACGGACGTCCTGTTCGGCCGCGCGAGCGCCCAGGACGCAGCCGCGGCGTTCAAGAATGACGCCGACAACCTCATCAAGAGCGCGAAGAAGTAGGGCGGGAAAAGGGCAGCGACAGCCTCAGAGGCCGCGCAGGAAGTCAGGGTCGTCGTCCGGTGCCACCGGGCGGCGACCCTTGTCGCCCCCGGTGCGGGGCGGCGTCGTGCCCCGGGGGCGTCCGTAGATGAACCACAGTGCCGCGCCGACCGCGGGGATGACGGCAATGAGGAACCAGAGGGTCTTGGAGATCCCTCCGCGCACCCCCCGGCGGTCGCTGATCGCGCAGTCGACCATGCCATACAGCCAGACGACCAGGACGACGAGCCAAGGAAGAACGCGGATCATAGGTCCATTTTAGTAAACTCGTCCAGTGGCATCCCTCAAGTACTTCCTGCTCCGCACTGTCCTGTTCGTCGTGCCGTTTGCGCTGTTCATGGTGCTGAAGATCGGGGTGATCTTCTCGGCGGTCTTCGCGGTCATCATCGCGTTCGCGCTCAACTTCCTGTTCTTCTCCCGTCAACGCAACGCCGCCGCCGGGGAGGTGCGCGAAGTCTTCAGCGGTCGCAAGGAGGTGCGCTCCAAGAAGGAGCGCTACGACGCCGAGGAGGAGGACGCCATCGATGACGCACAGCGCGCCGAGGACGAGGGCTACGAGGGCCGCTTCGACACGGCGCAGCGTCCCGAAGAGGACGGACCCGACGGCTCGACGACGGACCGTTCCTAGGAGGAACGCTCCTAGGAGCGCTCCTAGACGAGCACCCCGAGGACGACCGCGAGCGAGAACAGCCCCGCGAAGCCGAGGTTGATGAACCCGGTCTGCTGCAGGACGGGGATGAGATCGCGGCCCTTCTTCCCGCCGAGCATGATCCACACGGGCGTGAGGCACGCGGGCACGAGCAGCAGGACGATCAGCGTCCAGAGGTTCCACGGCGCGAGCACGAGGGGGCCGAGGACCGCGATCCCGAGCATCCACGCGTAGGCCCGCCGCGCGCGGTGGTCGCCGAGGCGCACGGCGAGGGTCCGCTTTCCGGACTCCGTGTCCGTCGGAATGTCGCGGACGTTGTTGGCCATGAGCAGGGCGTCCGCGATGAGGCCGGTCCCCACGGCGCCGACCCACGAGGCCGCGCTGAGCGTCCCCGCCTGCGTGTACGTGGTGCCGAGGGTGGCCACGAGGCCGAAGAACACGAACACGAAGACGTCTCCGAGCCCCAGATACCCGTAGGGGTTCTTCCCTCCCGTGTACCCCCAGGCGGCCGCGACGCAGCCGGCGCCCACGAGGAGGAGCCACCATGCCTGAGACAGGATCACGAGGATCAGGCCGAACACCATCGCGCCGCCGAACGCCGCGAACGCCGCCCGTTTGACCGCCGCGGGCGCCGCCGCTCCGGACCCGGTGAGCCGGAACGGCCCCACCCGGTTGTCGTCGGTTCCGCGGATCCCGTCGGAGTAGTCGTTCGCGTAGTTGACGCCCACCTGGAGCAGCAGTGCCACGACGGCGGCGAGGACCGCGTTGACCGGTTTGAACGCGCCGAGCCCGTACGCGGCGGCGCTGCCGATCACCACGGGCGCCACCGCCATGGGCAGGGTCCTCGGCCGCGAGCCGTCGATCCATTGGGCGAGTGTGGCCACGTGTTCTGTTCCTCCAGGGACGGGTGGGTGGGCGCTGGTCGGGTGTGGAGCTAGCTGCGGCCGTGCGCGGCGCGCAGCAGCTCGGTGAGCGACCGCCGGTCCGGCTTGCCGTTGGGCAGGTGGGGGAGCGCGTCGAGGACGAGCCACGTCTTCGGGGCGAGCTTCCCCAGGCGCACGACGGCGTCCGCGCGCACAGCGGCGAGCGTCGCCTCGCGCGGGGCCCCTGAGGGAGCCAGAACCACGGCCGCGGCGAGCGCCTGCCCCCACTCCGGGTCCTCGACGCCGGCCACGAACGCCTCCCGGACGCCCTCGATGGAGTCGATCTCGGCCGCCACGCGCGCGGCGGAGGCCTTCACGCCGCCGGTGATGACCACGTCGTCGGCCCGCCCGAGGATCCGCAGGCGCCCGTCC
Organism: Sinomonas cyclohexanicum; assembly: GCF_020886775.1. Lineage (GTDB taxonomy): Bacteria > Actinomycetota > Actinomycetes > Actinomycetales > Micrococcaceae > Sinomonas > Sinomonas cyclohexanicum. Next base: position 3,386,667 of record NZ_AP024525.1, on the reverse strand, counting down.
TCGGCGAACTCGCCGACGTCCGAGGTGAGATACCAGCGCTGGCCGTCCTCGTCGGTGCGGAAGTGCTCGGCGGTCCGCTCCGGGTCGCCCACGTACCCCGCCGCCACCACGTCCCCGCCGAGCAGCACGCGGCCCTCGTCGAGCCGCACCTCGACGCCCGGCAGCGGCTCGCCGTCGTACACGCACCCGCCGCACGTCTCGGCCGAGCCGTACGTCGTGACCACCCGCACGCCCGCCTCACGGGCCCGCTCGAGGAGGCCGGGCGGGATCGGGGCCCCGCCGAGCAGGACCGCCTTGAAGCGCGCGAGCGCGATGAGCACCCGGGGCGAGCCGTCGTCGAGGAGCCGCCGCAGCTGCGTGGGCACGAGCGAGGTGAAGCGGATGGGGTCCGTGAGCTGCTCGGCGGCGTCCGCGAACGCCTCGGGCGTGAAGCCCCCGGAGAGGTCCATGGCCCACGGCCGCGTGCCCGCGTAGAGCGAGCGGACGAGGACCTGCACGCCCGCGACGTACTGGAGCGGGAGCGCCAGGAGCCACTGCCCCTCGTCCTTGAGCGCGATCGCTGTGGACATCGAGGACGCCGCGAGCGCGTCGACCGTCAGCGCGGTCGCCTTGGGCGTTCCAGTCGAACCGGACGTGCGCACGACGACGGCCGTCCCCTCGGGCAGCTCAGCGGCAGCCTCCGACGGGAGCCAGGGCCGCCACGCGTCGTCGTGCGTCTCCGTCCGGTCCTGGGCCGTCTCCGACGTGCCGAACTCGATGGCCGGCCCCTCGCCCGCCAAGGCGGCGGCCAGGGCCTTGAGGACGGGGTCCAGGTTCACGGTCACCTCTCGTTGCGGGGTCTCTGGCGGGCCGTTGAGGGGTCATGTCCCCGCGGGCCGGTCGGTCAGAAGTAGTAGGGGAAGGGGGACCAGTCAGGGTCGCGCTTCTGCAGGAACGCGTCGCGGCCCTCCACGGCCTCGTCGGTCATGTAGGCAAGGCGCGTGGCCTCCCCGGCGAAGACCTGCTGGCCGGCCAGGCCGTCGTCGGCGAGGTTGAACGCGAACTTGAGCATGCGGATGGCCTGCGGGGACTGGCGGGCGATGTCCGCGGCGTACTCGAGCGCGACCTCCTCGAGCCGGGCGTGCTCCACGGCCTCGTTGACCGCGCCCATCGCGACCATGTCCTCGGCCGAGTATTCGCGGGCTAGGAAGAAGATCGCGCGGGCGTTCTTCTGCCCGATCTGCCGGGCCAGCAGGGCCGAGCCGTAGCCGGCGTCGAACGAGCCGACGGTCGCGTCCGTCTGCTTGAACTTCCCGTGCTCGCGGGAGGCGATTGTGAGGTCCGAGACGACGTGGAGTGAGTGGCCGCCGCCGGCCGCCCAGCCGTTCACCACCGCGATGACCACCTTCGGCATGGTCCGCATGAGCCGCTGGACCTCGAGGATGTGCAGGCGCCCCGCTCGCGCCGGGTCGATCGTCTCGGCCGTATCGCCGTCCTTGACCGGTACCGTGTACCGGTATCCGTCACGCCCCCGGATCCGCTGGTCGCCGCCCGAGCAGAACGCATGGCCGCCGTCCTTGGGGGAGGGGCCGTTGCCCGTGAGGAGGACCGTGGCGACATCGGGCGTCATGCGGGCGTGGTCCATCGCGCGGTACAGCTCGTCCACCGTGCCGGGCCGGAACGCGTTGCGCACCTCGGGGCGGTTGAACGCGATCCGCACCGTCGGCAGATCGCGCACGACGGCGCCGCTGCTGTCCCGCTCGACCTGCCGGTGGTACGTGAGGTCCTCGAAGTCGAAGCCCTCGACCACGCGCCAGCGCGTCGGGTCGAAGGTGTCGGAGACGGACTCGGGCAGGCCATGGCGATCTGGCAGGGCGGAAGTGGTCACGTCAGAAGAGTCTAGTCTGGGCTCATGGTGGCACAGGCAGGCAAGCTCGTGGTGGTCGGCGCCGGCGCGGTGGGGAGCTCTGCGGCGTACGCCGCCCTCATCCGCGGATCGGCCCGCGAGGTTGTCCTCTACGACATCGACGCGGCCAAGGTGGAGGCCGAGGTGCTCGACCTCGCGCACGGCACCCAGTTCACCGGGGCGTCGAGCATCACGGGCGGGACGGACGTGGCGCTCGCGGCCGGCGCGGACGTCGTCGTGATCACCGCCGGGGCGAAGCAGAAGCCGGGCCAGACGCGCCTCGAGCTCGCAGGCACCAACGCCGGCATCCTCGAGGGCCTCCTTCCGGCGCTGCTCGAGCACGCGCCGGATGCCGTGTACGTGCTCGTGACCAACCCGTGCGACGTGCTCACGGTCGCCGCGCAGCGCATCTCGGGGCTGCCGGCGGGGCGGGTGTTCGCCTCGGGCACCGTCCTGGACACCTCCCGGCTGCGCTGGCTCGTGGGCGAGCGCGTCGGGGTGTCCCGCGCGTCGGTCCACGCGTACATCGTGGGAGAGCACGGCGATACGGAATTCCCGCTGTGGGCGTGCGCCACGATCGGCGGCGTGCCGCTGCGGGACTGGGCCGGGCCGGACGGCGCCCCCGCGTTCACCCCCGAGTCCCTCGACGAGCTCGCTCAGGAGGTCCGCACCGCCGCCTACCGCGTGATCGAGGGGAAGGGCGCCACGAACTACGCGATCGGCCTCTCCGCCGCGCGGATCGTCGAGGCCGTGCTGGGCCGCGAGGACGCGGTGCTGCCCGTCTCCACGGTGCTGGACGGCCAGTACGGGATCCACGGCGTTGCGCTGAGCCTGCCGTCCGTGGTGGGTGCCGGCGGCGTGCGGCGGGTGCTCGAGGTTCCGATGGACGACGGTGAGCTGGCGCGCCTCGCCCGCTCGGCCGACGCACTGCGCGCGGCGGCACAGTCGCTCGGGTACTGAGTCGCGGCGGTTGAGGGGAGCGCCGCTACCCGGCGAGACCTGCTACCCGGCGAGCCCCGCGAGCCAGGCCAGGAACGCAAACTGCGCGGCGTGGTACGTGGCCATGATGTGCCACTCCGCGCGGATGGGCCCGACGAACTCGCGCCAGCCGATCATGAGGTCGGAGACGAGGAACACGATCGCCCCGAGCAGGGGCCACGGCGACCCGGTGGTCCCGGCTGCGATGACGAGCGCGCACAGCGCCGCCATATAGACCGCCACTGGTGCGATCATCCGGGGCTCCGTGGCCCGGACCCCCCGCATGAGCGTCGGCACGGTCAGGGGCAGCAGCACCACGAGGAACGCCGCGCCGAACAGCGACCCAGCGACCGTCTCGGCTCGCCCGGAGAAGGCCAGGATGAACGCCACGTGCGCCACGAGGAACGCCGCAAGGCCGGGCGCGAGGGGGCGGCCGGGCAGCAGCAGGAGGTCACCGGCCAGGGAGGCGGCGAACGCCGCGAGGATGAACATCTGGGTCCACCCATGCCACGGCTGGACCGACGCCGCCGCGGCGATCAGCAGGACCATCGGGGCGGGCTTGGTGCGGTGCCGAGCGGCGACCGCACCACGCGCCGTCGCCCGCCAGTCGATGACCGCCGCGACGGCGGCGAGCCCGGCGAACGCCCAGGCGAGCGGCGTCACCGGACAGAACCCAGAGAGTGCACGCCAGCGAGCCTACCGGCTCACGAGATGCAGAACTCGTTCCCTTCCGGGTCCGCCATCGTGTACCAGCCGTGCGGGCCCTCGTGGCCCTCCCACAGGAACGTGGCGCCGCGGGCCTCGAGCTTGGCCCGGACGGCGTCCTTGTCGTCGCCGTCGAGCCGGACGTCCCAGTGCACGCGGTTCTTGACCGTCTTGCCCTCGGGGACGGCCTGGAACAGGAAGCGCTGCCGCTCCTTGCTGCCGACCTGGTCCGGCGGGCAGATGGCCTGCGCACTGGCCCAGACAAGGACGCCGTGGTGCGTGGCGGTCTCCGCCTCGGTCGCATAGCCCTGGGCGACCATGCTGCGGATGAAGTCCTCGTCACTGGGCTCGACGGTCCAGCCGAGCGTCTCGGCCCACCAGTCGGCCTGCGCGTGCGGGTCGCGGCTGTCCACGACCACCTGGAATCTGTATGCCATGGCCCCACGGTAGGTTTCCGCCGCTGCGGGCGGAAGGCCGAAGCGGACAGTTTGGGTCCGCAGCGTTGCGGTCACGGGCAAGCGGAGCATGCGGGGCGAAGGGCTCTACCCGGGCCCTTCGGAAGCGGCCACGCTGATACCGGACGAGGGAGGTGCCGGACCATGGATGCGATCCGCGAAGGCAGCGTGCAGTTGGGGCGCCGGCACTCCGGGAGAGGTGCGGGGTCCACGATCCGTGCGGGCTGGATCGCGGCCCTCATGGCGTCGGTGCTGGTCGTGGCCGGATGCTCTGCCGGATCGGACACACCAGGCGGGACCAGCGGGCCCACTCCCACGCAGTCGGCCTCAGTGGCCCCAGCGGCCGGGCTGCCCACGAAGGTCTTCACCGACCAGGAGCTCATGGCCCTGGTCAATCGGGTCGCCGAGAAGCGCGGCCTCCCGTACGCCGCGCAGGACACCCAACGCCTGCGCATCGCGTTCACCACCAACCCGGTGCCAACGCAGACGACCGCCGTCGCGCCCGGCGAGTGCCAGACGTTCGTGGAGAGGGACATGCAGGCCACCGCGGCGGACAAGAGCGTGAACTTCGCCATGGGCGCGATTGCGCCAGCGGGCACCGCGGGTGGGCCCACCTCGACCGTCATGTTCACCGTCCGGAGTGCGGCACGCGACGCGCTCAGGACCTCGCAGTTCGTCTACTCGGACGAGGTCGCGTCCAGCTGCCGGCAGTTCGACGTCACGTACACCGAGGGATCGGGCACGCTGACCTCCGGTGTCCAGATGCTGCAGGCCCCGCAGATCGGCGAGAAGGCCTTCGCGACGTTGCGGACACCGAAGCCACGGAACCCCGGGGACATGGCGGGAACCGGGCTCGCGGTGCTAGCAGGAACCCTGTCCATTACCCTCTCTCTGAGCGTTGCCTCGGATGCCGACGCCCAGACAGCGGTGGACTCGATGGCGGGGGTGGCTCGTGAGCTGATCGACCAGGCGGCCAGCAATGCCCCCACGGTGAGCGCCCCGGCACCCAATTCGCGCACGCCTGAGCAGCTCGCAAGTCTGCTCAAGGGCATCGCGGGGCCCGGCGGAAGCACTCCGATGGTCCAGGCCCAGCTCGTCAGGTCCCCGGGTGCCACGTCGGCCCCAGACCGCTGCACCTACGACGACGCCGCCTACCTCTCGGGCCTGGCTGGCTCGTCGATGGCTACGGCCACGTTCTCCGGGTCTGTGAAGTCGTGGACCATGTTGACGGTCATCAGCATGGCCGAGTCGGTCACGCCGCCCTACCCCTTCGACGGGAGGGCCTCGGCGCTGCGGGACTGCCCATCGATCACCGAGAACGTCCTACCGGGCGCACACGAAAGGCCGTGGTCCTCGATCCAGCAACTGGCCGAGGGCCCAGGGGGCGATGCAGCCTACGTCCTCACCTACCGGCTCTCGGATGGGACCGGCGAGATCCACGTCATCATGGGGGCCCGCAGAGGCACCGTCACGGTGGAAGCGACCGACCTCGCTCACTCCGACGGCGAGGTGCAGGCCTTGGCCAACGGACTCGTCGCCCTCATCAATCAGGTCTTCTCCGCCGCGGGACTCCCATGAGGCCAGTGTGTGCTGCACGCCGCGGCCCAGTGGCTTGACAGGGCACACCGCCCCCGCCACGCTAGAGGGCATGCTCCGCTGACCGCTTCCCCATCCCCTCTCCGCCCCAGGCACGTGCGTGCCCCGAGCCGCGAAGCGAGCCCAGCATGCCTGCACCCCTGAACCGATTCCACGCAAGCCGTCCCGAGCTCCGCGACGGCGCGCCCCACCGTGAGTCCCTCCACATCACCGTTACGGAGGTCAGCCACGGCTACGGCGACCGGCTCCTCCTCGACCGCGTCAACCTCGTCATCTCCGAGGGCGAGCGCGTCGCCGTTGTCGGCGAGAATGGCGCCGGAAAGTCCACTCTCCTGCGCCTGCTCTCCGGCGACGAGCTGCCCGAGGCGGGCACGGTCGCCGTGCACGGCCGCGCCTCCCGCCTCGCCCAGACGTACGACGGCGCCGCGACCGTCGGCGGCATCCTCGCCGCCGGCGCGGAGCGGGTCGCTGCGGCGCTGGCGGCGGAGCGCGGTGAGCCCGGCGGCGAGGACCCCGACCTCGACGAGGCGGGGAGCGCCGTCGTGCGCACTGAGGTGGCCGCCGCGATTGCCTTGGAGCGGCTCGGCGTGGGCCACTTGGTCCGCGCGGGCCGCGACCGGGCGCTCGCGAGCCTGTCCGGTGGCGAGGCCGAGCGGATCGCCCTTGCGCTTGCGCTCGCGGACCCGGCGCCGATCCTGCTCCTCGACGAGCCCACCAACCACCTCGACGCGGGCGCGCTCGCGTGGCTCGAGGCGGAGGTCGCGGCGCGGCCGGGGATCGTCGTCGCCGTCTCGCACGACCGCGACTTCCTCGAGCGGTTTGCCCGCGTGATCCTCGAGGTCGACGCCGACACGCGTTCTGTGCGCCGCTACGGCGCCGGGTATGCAGGGTACCGGGCCGAGAAGGCGCGCGAGCGGCGCGACTGGGAACGCCGGTACGCCGAGTGGCTCGCGGCGAAGGAGCGAGAACGCGAGAAGGCCGCGACGGTCACCGAGCGGGTCGCCTACGGGCGCATGACGGACAACGACAAGGCCGGGTACAACTACTTCGGCCAGCGCGTCTCCGCCGCGGTGGAGAGCCAGATCCGCTCGGCCCGCGAGCGGCTGCGGCGCCTCGAGGCGGATCCGGTGCTGCCCCCGCCTCGCCCCCTGCACCTGGCGGCGGCGTTTGACGTGGCCGCCGGCGCCTCCGTGGTGCTGGCCGGCGCCGGGGTGGCGGGGCGGCTCGCGCCCGTGGACCTCTCGCTCGCGCCCGGGGACCGTCTCCTCGTGACCGGGCCGAACGGGGCTGGGAAGTCGACGCTTCTCGGGCTGCTTGCCGGGACGGTCCCTTGCGAGGGGGCGGCCAGTGCGACGGTGGCGCACGACGGCGGGCGGCGTCCCGCCGTCGTCGGCCTCCTCCCGCAGGAGCTCGCTGCGCCCGCTGATCCCGACGCCCGGCTCCTGGCCGCCTACGCCGCGGGTCTGCCCGGTGACCTCGACGACCACGCCGAGGCGCTCATGCACACGGGCCTGTTCCGGGTGCAGGACTTCTTCGTGCCCGTGGGCTCGCTCTCCGCGGGCCAGTACCGGCGGCTCGCCCTGGCGCGGCTCCTTGCCGGCCGGCCCGAGCTGCTGCTCCTCGACGAGCCGACCAACCACCTCGCGCCGCTCCTCGTGGGCGAACTCGAGGAGGCGCTCACGCGGTACCGGGGGACCCTCGTGGTGGCCAGCCACGACCGGGCACTGGCCCGCTGGTTCGACGGACTCGGAGACGTGGGGGACGGCGCCGGCGGGGTCGGCCGCCGGGGCCACCGCCGGCTCCTACTCGAGCCTGTGGCCTCGGCGGGCCGCCTCCACGCCCACCACTGACCCCCCGCCTAAGGGTCAGCTTCTGGGAGTCACCTCCTGGGTGGCACATCCTGCGGACTGTGTGTCGCGAGCTCCCCAGCCTTGGAGAGGCCTAACGCCCGACACGCCGACAAGAAGGCCCGACACGCCGTGGGTTGAAGGTTATAGCTGGGGACGAGCCGACCGCACGGACGTGACTTCCAGAAGCTGACTTCCAGAAGCTGACCGTCAGGAGGTGACTCCCAGAAGCTGACTCCCAGAAGCTGGCCGTCAGGAGGTGACCCCCAGATGGGGGTTGCCCAGTTGGGGTTGCCCAGCTGGGGGTTGCCGAGATGGCGGTGGACTGGCGGGCGCTCAGCCGTTCTGCGTCAGGTTCACCCGGAACTCGACGGTCGCGTGGTCCTCGACCTTGACGAAGCCGAGGTTCGGCGGGTCGATGCCGAAGTCCCTGACCGCGACCGGGATGGAGCCGACGGCGGCAATGCCTGCGCCGTCGCGTACCACCTTCAGGTCCGCGGTGACTGTGTGCTTCGCCCCGGCCAGTGCGAGCGTGCCGGGGACCGTGAGCGACACGGGCGTTCCGCCGATCTCGGGCAACGTGACGGGTGCCCCCAAAGCAAAGGTCGCCTGCGGATACTTGCCGGCGGAGATCACCGTGAAGCGGAAGTAGTTGTCGCGGCCGGCGTTGTCCGTCGCGATGCTTCCGGCCTCGACCACCACGTTCGCGGCGGTGAGCTTCCCGTCCGCGACGGCGGCCGAGCCGGTGACCTGGTCGGTGCGCCCCACCACGGTCAAGGACTCGCCGTTGAGCACCTCGTTGACCCGGTACCCGGCCTGCGAGCCGCTGCCCAATGCCCAGGTGCCGTTGTCCGCGCCGGCGGGGCGCGGCGTCGTGCTTCCCCCGGAGCCAGCGGCGGCGGTGATGCTGAACGGATCGACCTGCTTGGGCCTGATGGCCGAGGTGATGATCGGGCCGCCGATCACGACGGCGAGGATCACCGCCACGACGATGCCGAGCGGGATGAGGAGGATGCGCTTGCTCACGGGGTCCTACGAGGTCAGCGAACTGAGGTCCACGGTGTACATGAGCACCACGGACAGCAGGTTCTTCAGGGCGTGCAGGGAGTAGCTGAACATCAGGTTGTTGGCCGTCCACGCGTACGCGAACACGAGCACGAGCCCCAGCCCCAGGTACGGTGCGAGCGCCTGGAACGTGATGGCCTCGCGGCCCGCGATGTGCAGCGCTGCGAACAGTACCACCGACGCCGCGTAGCACACCCACCGGTTCAGGTACTGGCTGAGCTTGCCGATCATGAGGTGCCGGAAGATGTACTCCTCCACGAACGGCCCCACGAGCACCAGCAGCGGGGCGGTGAGCCACCACGGCACGTGCGCCGTCATGTCCTCGAGTCCGGTCTGGTTCACGGACACCTCGACGCCCCCGGCCGCGGCCACGACGATCGCGGTCACCACGAGCATCGCCACGAGGAGCAGAGGCAGGATGCCGAGGGTGAACCACGGCCTCGTGGCAAGGATCCGCGCGTCCCGGGCCACGTAGTGCCGTGCGGCGATGACCGCCACGATGAACACCGCCGCGTACAGGGCGAGGTTGAGCAGGTACGAGCCGAACATCGGGTCCCGCGTGAGCCACGAGAACCGGTCGAGGGGGAGCAGGATCAGCGCCGCGGGCAGGCCGAGGTAGAGCACGACGGCGAGCGCGTCCGCGAGCGTGTATCGGTTGAAACGCCGCGGCTTGGCTGGGGTGACGGAGGACGAACGGAGCATCAAGGGCAAGAACGAACTCGGCGCCCGCCCGGTTCCGGGCTGAGGTCACAGAGGTTGACCCGAGGGGGACCGGATGAGAATCTTTATAGAACGAACGGTCGGTAACTATTGGCGCATGTGCGCCCGGTGCCGAACGTGTCCGATGTGACGAGGCATGAGGGAGTGCACATGGCTGAGGCGTTTCTGGTCGGTGGGGCGAGGACCCCGGTGGGGCGGTACGGCGGTGCGCTGTCCTCGGTGCGTCCGGATGATCTGGCGGCTTTGACGGTGCGGGCGGCGGTGGAGCGGGCCGGGATCGATCCGGCCGAGGTGGAGGAGGTGATCCTGGGCAACGCGAACGGCGCGGGCGAGGAGAACCGCAACGTGGCCCGGATGGGGTGGCTGCTGGCCGGCTACCCGGATGCGGTGCCGGGGATCACGGTCAACCGGCTGTGCGCCTCGGGCCTCTCGGCGATCATCATGGCCTCGCACATGGTCAAGGCCGGGGCCGCGGACCTCGTGGTGGCCGGCGGGGTCGAGTCCATGAGCCGCGCGCCGTGGGTGATGGAGAAGCCCAGCACGGCATTCGCCAAGCCCGGTGCTGTGTTCGACACCTCGATCGGCTGGCGCTTCACCAACCCGGCGTTCCTCTCCGGGGAGCTCTCCCGCGACGGGAAGGCCACGTATTCGATGCCGGAGACGGCCGAGGAGGTCGCCCGAGTCTTCGACACCTCCCGGGAGGACTGCGACGCGTTCGCCGTCCGCTCGCACGAGAAGGCCATCGCCGCGATCGAGGCCGGCCGGTTCGCGCAGGAGATCGTCCCCGTGACGGTGACCGGCCGCAAGGGCGCCCAGACCGTGGTGGACACGGACGAGGGCCCCCGCCCCGGGACCACGATGGACGTGCTGGCCAGGCTGCGCCCGGTGGTCAAGGGCGGCTCCGTGGTCACCGCGGGCAACGCCTCGTCGCTGAACGACGGCGCCTCGGCGATCGTCGTGGCCTCCGAGGCCGCGATCGAGCGGTTCGGCCTGACCCCGCGCGCCCGCATCCTCGACGGCGCCTCGGCCGGCATCGCCCCCGAGATCATGGGCATGGGCCCTGTCCCGGCCACCCGCAAGGTCCTCGAGCGGCAGGGCGTCTCGGTGGCGGACCTGGGCGCGGTGGAGCTGAACGAGGCCTTCGCGTCCCAGTCCCTGGCCGTGATGCGCGAGCTCAAGCTCGAGGAGGGGATCGTGAACAACGACGGCGGCGCGATCGCCCTGGGCCACCCGCTGGGCTCCTCGGGCTCGCGCCTCGTGGTGACCCTGCTGGGCCGCATGGACCGCGAGCTGACCGGGCCCGGCCGCAGGCTGGGCCTGGCCACGATGTGCGTGGGCGTGGGCCAGGGCACGGCCCTGCTTATCGAGGGGGTCTAGATGACGGTGCCCCGCACCCAGACGAGCACCGCGGAAGGCGCCTCGACCGCTGAGGCCGGGGCGGCGGCGTCGTCCGCGGCCTCCGACGGCGCGGCGCACGACGGCGCGTCCGACAACGACGCTGCGCGTCTTGACGGGTCCGGCTTCAGCACGCTGGTGGTCGAGGAGCGGGGTGATCGGCTGCATGCGCGGCTGGACCGCCCGGAGGTGCGCAACGCGATCGACCAGTCCATGGTGGATGAGCTGCACGCGGTGTGCGCGCACCTCGAGGCGCACCCGAAGGTGCTGATCCTCTCGGGCACCCCGGCGGACCCGGACTCGGGGGCGAAGGGCATCTTCGCCTCGGGCGCGGACATCGCCCAGCTGCGGCAGCGGCGCCGTAACGATGCGCTCGCGGGGATCAACTCGACCGTGTTCGACCGGATCGCGAAGCTTCCGATGCCCGTGATCGCGGCGCTGGAGGGGTACGCCCTCGGCGGCGGCGCCGAGCTGGCGTACGCGGCGGACTTCCGGATCGGCACCGAGTCGCTGCGGGTCGGCAACCCGGAGACCGGGCTGGGGATCATGGCCGCCGCCGGTGCGACGTGGCGGCTGCGCGAGCTCGTGGGGGAGGCCCTGGCCAAGGAGATCCTGCTGGCCGGGAAGGTCCTGACCGGGGCCGAGTGCCTGGCCGCGGGCCTGGTCACCGAGCTCGTCGAGCCGGCGGACCTGGTCCCGGCCGCGCACCGGCTGGCGGACCGGATCGCCGCGCAGGATGCGCTGGCGGTGCGGATCTCCAAGGCCGTGTTCCACACCCCCCGGGAGGTGCACCCGCTCATCGACACGCTCGCGCAGGGGATGCTGTTCGAGTCCCAGGCCAAGTTCGACCGCATGCAGGCATTCCTCGACCGAAAGAAGAGCAAGTAGATGGGCAAGATCAACCTGGCCGAAGGCCTCCCCGGAACCGTCGGGGTCCTGGGCGGCGGGCGCATGGGCGCCGGGATCGCGCACGCGTTCCTCATGGGCGGGGCCCGCGTGGTCGTCGTCGAGCGGGACGAGCAGGCCGCCCAGGGGGCCCGGGAGCGGGTCGAGTCCTCGGTGGCCAAGAGCATCGAGCGCGGCGTGGTGGACGGGAACCTGGACGAGATCGTCGAGTCCTTCTCGACCTCCGTGGACTACGCGGACTTCGGCGGGTGCGGCCTCGTGGTCGAGGCCGTGCCGGAGGACCCGGCCCTGAAGACCGAGGCCCTCACCGCGGTGGAGGCGCACCTGGGCAAGGGCGCGTTCCTGGCCACGAACACCTCCTCCCTGTCGGTGACCACGCTCGCCGCGTCGCTGGCCCGGCCCGAGCGGTTCCTGGGCCTGCACTTCTTCAACCCGGTCCCGGCCTCGACCCTGATCGAGGTCGTCATCGCCGAGCGGACCTCCCCGGAGGCCGAGGCCGCCGCCCGCGGCTGGGTCGCGGGGCTGGGCAAGACCGCCGTCGTGGTCAAGGACGCGCCGGGGTTCGCCTCCTCCCGCCTCGGGGTCGCGATCGCCCTGGAGGCGATGCGCATGGTCCAGGAGGGCGTGGCCACCGCCGAGGACATCGATGCCGCCATGGTCCTGGGCTACAAGCACCCCACCGGGCCGCTGAAGACCACCGACATCGTCGGCCTGGACGTGCGCCTGGGCATCGCCGAGTACCTCCACGCCACCCTCGGCGACCGCTTCGCCCCCCCGCAGATCCTGCGCGACAAGGTCGCCCGCGGCGAACTCGGCCGCAAGACCGGCAAGGGCTTCTACACCTGGAGCTGACCCGCGAGCACCGGGAAATGACCCCCACCGTCCCCATCGGTGAGGGGTCATTTCCCCGTTGAGGGGTCACTTCCCGGGCACTGTGTGGTCACCCGGCCCGCGTGCAGGTGACCTCGTACTGCCAGCGGACGGCGCGCTGGTCGGTCCCCATGCCCAGCGCCGTCGAGGCGGACGTGCACGAGCTCCCGTCAGGCAGGGTGCTCGTGGTCGCGGCCTCCGAGAGGATCATCTGTGGGTCATAGAACAGTCCGTCGAGCCAGTAGCTGAAGTTGCTGACGCCGCGGTACGCGCTGGCGACCGTCACCACATCGCCGTTGGCGTAGGTGAACGTCATGGTGGCCGTGCCTGAGGACACGAAGACGGCGCGCCCGTTCGGCTGGTGCACCTCGATGCCCTGGTTCACGCCCTCGACGCAGAAAGTGAAGCCTGCGCCTTCGTCGGAGATGCAGCGGGAGAACTCGGTGACTTGGTGGCCGTCGGTGACGGCGGCCTGTGCCGGCAGCGAGCCGAGGCCAAGGACGGCGACGGCAGAGGTTCCGGCCGCGAGGGCCCGGAGGAGTGGATGGATCATGGGTGCGCCTTTCAGGGTGGGATCGCCAGATAATTCAAGCGAAACGATAAATTGTGACCGTCCAGCGTCGGTCCACTCAATAGCTGCAAGGAAGCCATTCAATAACCGTTTCGCATCTGAGCGGCTGAAGCACTGGACAATGGAGCTGTGACTCTTCCTCAGCAGCCGGTACGGCGTTTCTTCCTGCCCTGGCTCGGCTGGGTCGCGCTCGGTGAGTTCATCGGCTTCCTCGTGCCCACGGCCGTGGAGGCGCTCATCATCACCGCGGGTCTCGAAGACCTCCCGGGGGCCGGGCTGCTCGTGGTCGCGGGCCTTGGCGAGGGAGCGGCCCTCGGCGCGGCGATGTCGTGGCGGTTCTCCAGGCGGATCCCCGCGTTGGGCCGTGGCCGGTTCGTCCTGCTCTCGGCCGTGGGCGGCGCCGTAGCCTGGGCGCTCGGCATGCTGCCGGTTGTCACGCTGGACGTGTGGGCTGACTGGCCGGGCCCGCTGGTCGTGATCGCCGGAGTGGTCCTCGGATGTGCGCTCTTGGCCAGCATCGGAGTCGCGCAGTGGCTCGAGCTGCGCCGACACCTCGCCGCCGCGTGGGTGTGGGTCCTCGCCACCGCGGCGGCCTGGTGCGTAGGCCTCGGCGCCTTCTTCGCGATCGCGCCGCCGCTGTGGAACGAGGGGCAGCCGCTGCCGCTTGTGCTCGCGATCGGTGCGCTCGGCGCCGCCGCGATGGCGACCACGATGGCAGCCCTCACGGGCTGGGCAGCCGTGGCCCTGCTCCGTCGCGCGCATCCGATCAGCGTGACCGCTGGCGGGGCGCGGTGAACGGCGTCGCGTGGGAGGGCGCGGTCAACGCGCGCCGGGTCCTGGGCGAGGTCTACCGGATGGGTCGGCGCGAGTGGCTCACCGAGCGCGGCTGGCGGCAGATGCACGACGACGGCATCCGCACGGTCATCGACCTTCGAAACCCGGTCGAGCAGAAGCGTCGTCCCACCGCCCCAAGGTGGGGCCAGAGGCGATGGCGGGGATCGCCGTCGTGAGCGCCCCGACCGAGGACCCAGACCACCCCGAGCACGCCGAGGCCTACGCGGACCAGCTGCCGCCGTACCTGAGCCACCCGAAGGGGTACGCCGGTATTGTCCGGCTCTTCCCCGATCGCATCGTGGGCGTTTTCCGGGCGATCGCCGAGGCCCCGGCGGGCGTGGTGCTCCACTGTTCTGCCGGGCGAGACCGCACGGGCCTCGTCGTCACCATGCTCCTGCAGCTCGCGGATCCCGCGGGCGCCGGGCGCGCGGCTGCCGAGCAGTACGAGGCCAGCGTCCGTGGCATCAACGACTGGCACCGCGTCAGCCCGGTCAAGCACCCCTACGAGCGCTGGCACGACGACGCCGAGCTCGCCCCCATCCTTGCCGACCGGCAGGCTTCGCTCGCGGCGTTCGCGGAGACGCTCGACGTCGAGCGGTTCCTCCGCGAGCACGGCCTCACCGATGCGGAGCTCGCCGCAGTTCGGGCAAAGCTCCACGCCTAGACTCGCCCCATGCCCTTCCTCGAACCCGTCACCCTGACCGGCCGCCTCGTGGCCCTCGAGCCGCTCTCGCACGATCACCGCGCCGAGCTCGAGGACGCGGTCCGCGACGGCGAGCTGTGGAACCTCTGGTATACGTCCGTCCCGCAGCCGGAGGGCATGGCGGCGGAAATTGACCGCCGCCTCGCGCTCCAGGACGCCGGCTCGATGCTGCCGTTCGCGGCCCGCCGCGCCTCGGACGGCCGCGTGATCGGCATGACGACGTACATGAACGCGGACGACGCGAACCGCCGGGTCGAGATCGGCTCGACGTGGAACGCCGCGAGCGCCCAGGGCACGGGCACCAACGCCGAGTCGAAGCTCCTCTTGCTGCGCCACGCCTTCGAGGAACTGGGCTGCATCGCAGTGGAGTTCCGCACGCACTGGATGAACCGCCAGTCCCGCGCCGCGATCGAACGGCTCGGAGCGAAGCAGGACGGCGTGCTCCGCAGCCACCAGATCATGCCTGACGGGTCTCTCCGCGACACCGTCGTCTACTCGATCGTCGCCTCCGAGTGGCCGATGGTCCGCAACGGCCTCGAGCTGCGCCTCGCGGCTCACTGACCCCGGCCCACGGCGCGCACAGCGCAACGCACGACGACGACGGGTCCGTCCCGCCGCCGTCGTGCGTTGCGCTGCTAATGGCCCGCCGGCAACTAGCCAGCGAGCGCGGGCACTGGAAGTCCTAGCGCTGGTCCGACGAGATGCGCGTAGCCCTCGAGGTAGCCGCTGTCATTCGGGTGAAGGGCGCCCGGACCGAATGGCGAGGCCGAGGGCTGCCAGGAGGGCTAGCAGCGCTCGGCCCAGAGGCGAGCCGCGATGCGAAGAGGTCATTCCGCCTCTCCTCGTCAGCCCACGAACGGCCGCACGGCCGGGACGTAGCCGTAGGTGTATCCGGCGTAGTTCGGGTGGAACGAGCTGGGATCAAGACCGCCCGACCCGTTGTCGATCGGCCCGTTGATCCACGGGGCGGCGGAGCCATAGCCGTGTCCGAGGAATCGCCACGTCACGTCCGTGTACAGCGCGCCGTTCCGCAGCGCCGTAGTCGCGATGGTCGTGTTGAGCAGCGCTGTCGCGGCGTTGATCTCGGCCGCCACAGGCTGCAGGGCGGTGGGGAGGCCCGAGACCGTGAACAGGAGCGGGTAGCCCGTGAGCGTGATGCGTGCGTTCGGAGCCTTGGCGCGGACAGACGCGATCGTTCCGGCCAGCTTCGCTGGCAGTTGCGGGAGCAGGGAGGTGGTCGAGTTGTTCAGTTCCTGCTGGCACAGGGTGGGGGTCGCGGGGTTGATGCACGCGGCGACCACTGCCCCCACGCCGACGTCGTTGGCACCGACCGTGATGGTCACGGTTCGGGTGTTCGCGGGGACCGAGGGCACCTGGGAGTCGATGACGTCCTGGGTCTTGGCCCCGAAGCATCCGAGGTTCGTGCCGTTCAGCTGGGTCGGGTACGCGGCTGCGGTCTGCACGCACGCATTGAGCGGCGTGCCGCCGCCGGTCCCGGCCGCGATGGAGTCCCCGAGCCCGAAGTACGTCTGGGGTGATGCGGCGGAGGCGGGAAGGGCGCTGGCGCCGGCGACGAGGCCGACGGCGGTAAGGAGGGTCAGGAAGGCTCGCGCGATCGCAGAGCGTCGGCGCGGCGGTGTTGGTGTGGGATCGGGGGCGGTAGGCACGTTCATAGCTGAGCTCCTCGCTCGAGGTGCCCCCGCGCCGTCGTCCGACCCCCAACCGGCGGACTCACGCCGAGGAGGCGGACAGTCCTGACGGGCGCCATCGTAGGCCGGGGCAGGCGCCCGGCAGAAGGGGCTGAAAGGCCCTGGCCGCAAAGAAGCCGTGCCGAACTCCAAGGGCCCGTGTATTCTAGATCCATTACCGAACGGCCGGTCAGTAATACCCGACGCGGGTAGAGCCTGCCGTGAAGGCCCCCGACCGGAAGGATCCGTCGACGATGACCACTGCCCCGGAAGCCCCCACCAAGGAAACCGCCACCGCAGTCGTGCCCAGCTACGTCCGCGACGCGTGGTGGACGCCGGAGAACCCCGGCCGCGGCGCCGAGGTGCGGGACGCCAGCACGGGCGAGCTGCTCGCCGTCGTGACATCGGACGGCATCGACCTCGCAGGGATGGTGGAGCACGCCCGCACGGTCGGGCAGGCCGAGCTCGGCAAGCTCACCATCCACGAGCGCGCGCTCAAGCTCAAGGAGCTCGCACAGTTCCTCAACGGCCACCGCCAGGAGCTGTACGAGCTCTCGTTCAAGACCGGCGCCACGAAGATCGACTCGATGGTGGACATCGACGGCGGCATCGGCGTGCTGTTCACGTTCGGCTCGAAGGGCCGCCGCGAGCTGCCCAACTCCCACGTGATCGTGGACGGGCCCATGGAGGTCCTCTCGAAGGACGGCTCGTTCGCCGGCGAGCACATCTACACCCGCATCCCGGGCGTGGCTGCGCAGATCAACGCGTTCAACTTCCCCGTGTGGGGCATGCTCGAGAAGTTCGCGCCCGCGTTCGTGGCCGGCGTCCCGACCATCGTCAAGCCCGCCACCCCGACCGGCTACGTGACCGAGGCGATGGTCCGGCTCATGGTGGATTCCGGCATCCTCCCAGCCGGTTCGATCCAGCTCATCTCCGGGTCCGCCCGCACGCTCCTGGACGAGCTCGACTACCGCGACATGGTCTCCTTCACCGGCTCCGCCGCGACCGCCAACCTGCTCAAGTCGCACCCGAACGTGGTCCACGGCGGCGTCCGCTTCACGTCCGAGACGGACTCGCTCAACGCCGCGATCCTCGGGCCCGACGCCGTCCCGGGCACCCCGGAGTTCGACGCGTTCGTGAAGTCCGTGGTCACCGAGATGACGGTCAAGGCCGGCCAGAAGTGCACGGCGATCCGCCGCTCGATCGTCCCGGCGGAGCTCGTGGACGACGTCGTTGCTGCCATCGGCGCGCGGGTGACGGAGCGCGTCGTGGTCGGCGATCCCCGGGCCGAGGGCGTGACTATGGGCGCGCTCGCCTCGCTCGAGCAGCTCAAGGATGTCCGCGGCGCCGTCGAGTCCCTCGTCGAGGCAGGCGGGAAGATCGCGTTCGGCTCGCTCGACGCCCCCGAGGTCGTCACGGCGAGCGGCGAGAAGGCCGTCGTCGCGGACGGAGCGTTCATGTCCCCCGTGATCCTCACGTGGGAGGACGTCAAGGCGCCCGCCCTGCACGGCACCGAGGCGTTCGGCCCGGTCTCCTCCGTGGTCGGGTACTTAAGCCTCGATGAGGCCATCAGGCTCGCTGCGATGGGCGCCGGCTCGCTCGTGGCGTCCGTGGCCACGAACGATCCCGAGGTCGCCCAGACCCTCGTCACCGGCATCGCCGCGCACCACGGCCGCGTGCTCGTGCTGAACCGCGAGGATGCCAAGACCTCCACGGGCCACGGCTCCCCGGTCCCGCACCTCGTCCACGGCGGCCCGGGCCGCGCGGGCGGCGGCGAGGAGCTCGGCGGCATCCGCTCCGTCAAGCACCACATGCAGCGCACCGCGATCCAGGGCTCGCCGAACATGCTTACCGCGGTGACGGGCGTGTGGCACACGGGCGCGGACCGTCGTCTGGCCGATCCGACGGATCCGTCGACGCACCCGTTCCGCAAGTCTCTCGCCGAGCTGCGCGTGGGCGACGCGATGCGTTCCGAGCTGCGCCAGATCACCCGCGAGGACATCGCGAACTTCGCTGCCGAGACCGGCGACACGTTCTACGCCCACATGGATGACGAGGCCGCCCGCGCCGCCGGCGTCTTCCCCGGCATCGTGGCACACGGGTACCTGCTCGTGAGCTGGGCCGCGGGCCTGTTCGTCTCGCCCGAGCCCGGCCCGGTGCTGCTGAACTACGGCCTGGACAACCTGCGCTTCCTCCAGCCCGTCCCCGCCGGCGACTCGATCCGCGTGACCCTCACGGCCAAGCAGATCACCCCGCGGGTCACCGACGAGTACGGCGAGGTCCGCTGGGACGCCGTCCTGACCAATCAGGACGATGAGCTCATCGCCAACTACGACGTCCTCACCCTCGTGGAGAAGGAGTGGCCCAAGAAGGCCTGACCTCCCGAAGGAGATGCGCATGACGGCGGTGGGCCGGGTTCCGTACCCGGCCCACCGCCGTCGTGCGTGTGGGGGCCGCAGGGAAGCGGGCGGCTCCAAACCGCCGCTGCGGGCTTAAACTGGTGCCCGTCAGTTCCCCTCGTGGAGGTGTGTCATGACGCTGGCAACACGACCGGCAACCACAATCCTGACCGTGGCCGACGAGGCCCGCGCGAAGGACTTCTACGAGGGAGCGCTGGGGCTCCCTGTCCGCGGAAAGGACCCGACCGGGATGATGATCCTCGGTCTGGATGGATCCGCATCGCTGGGCCTGATGGTGGACGCGAACGCCGTCCATTCGGGCCACACCGCCCTGACGTTCGAGGTTGACGACCTCGAGGCGGCCATGGCGGACCTCGAAGGCCATGGGGTGCACTTCGAGGACTACGACCTGCCTGATCTCAAGACGGATGATCACCACATCTTCTCCGCGGCCGGCGAGCGTGCCTCGTGGTTCGCGGATCCCGATGGGAACATCCTCTGCCTGCATCAGGGCGGGGTCGTCGAGTACAACATGTAGCGCGCAGAACGCCGCGCACGACGGCGGTGGGCCGGGTCCCGTACCCGGCCCACCGTTGTCTGTGGGCTCGACCTGCGATGATGGGCCCATGTGCAGGCTCTTCGGAATGCACGCGGGCCACAGGTCCGTGCACGCGACGTTCTGGCTCCTCACGGCTCCGGACAGTCTCGAGGTGCAGAGCCGCCGCGAGCCCGATGGGACCGGAGTCGGCACGTTCACCGCGGACGGACTGCCCAGAGTGGACAAGCAGCCGATCGCCGCGTGGGAGGACCGGGCATTCGCCCGCGAGGCCCGCGACCTCGTGAGCTCAACCTTCCTGGCACACGTGCGCTACGCGAGCATCGGCGAGCACACGTACGCCAACACCCACCCGTTCGAGCAGGACGGCCGGCTGTTCGCCCACAACGGAGCGTTCACCGAGGTCGCCGCCGTCGACCAGCGGCTCGATGAGCTCGGAGCCGCAGACCTCGTGCAGGGCCAGACTGACAGCGAGCGCATGTTCGCCCTCATCACCTCGGAGACCCGCCGTGCGGACGGCGACGTCGCGGCCGGCATCGAGGCCGCCCTGACGTGGATCGCGCAGAACGTGCCCGTCCTCAGCCTCAACTTCATCCTGACCACCGCTACGGACCTGTGGGCCGTGCGCTACCCCGATACCCACGAGCTCCACGTCCTCGACAACCGCACGGGCGCCGCCGCGCCCGGCCGTCACCTCCGCGCGCGCAGCCCGCGGATCTCGGCGCACGGAGAAGACATCGGCGACTTCGTCCTCGTCGCGACCGAGCCCATGGCCAACGACCTCCGCTGGCACCTCATGGACCCCGGAGTCCTCCTCCACGTGGACCGCGACCTCACGGTCACCCGGACCTCCCCGTTCCCCGACGAGCCCACGCGCCGCCTCACGCTCGACGACCTCGACCCGGTAGCCGCCGCGTCCCAGCGGGAGGGGAAGCCATGACCACGCACGACGGGGTCGGCCTCCTTGGGCTGCGGCGTCACCTCGCACCCGTCCTCGGCGACGTTCCGGAACTTCACGATTGGTGGTCCGGCCCGCGTACGTGGTGGGCGGGGGCGCTCGACGTCGAGGGCCTCGCCCTCGGCTCCCTCGGGGCGCTCATCGCCGCGCTCACGGCCCTCGCCGAGACCAGAGGCGAGGCGGTGAGCGGCAGCCGCGTCGCTACGTCGTCCGCGCTCGCCGCAGCCTCGTTCGACTCGATCCGCCGGCTCCGCGTCGACGGCAAGCCACCGGACATCTGGGCGCCCACGTCCGGCTTCCGCCAGGCCCGCGACGGCTGGGTGCGACTCCACGCCAACTACCCCCACCACGCGCAGGCTCTCCTGGCGGGCCTCGGCATCGCGGGCTCCGAGCAGCTGGACGCCGCGGTTCGCGAGCGCGACGCCCTCGACGTCGAAGCCGCCGTGCGGGCCGCCGGGGGAGTGGCCGCCGCCGTGCGCACCCCGGGCGAGTGGGCGGCGTCGGGCGCCGGGACCGCCGCGGCGGGGGAGCCGTGGATCCGGTGGTCACTCGGTGAGGTCCCCGCTGTGGCCCTGACGCACGACGCCGCGCCCGGCGTCCCGCTGCACGGCGTCCGCGTGCTGGACCTCACCCGCGTGATCGCGGGACCGAGCGCGTCGAGGCTCCTCGGGGCGCTCGGGGCGGACGTCCTGCGTGTCGACCCGCCGCAGCATCCCGAGTTGCTCGACGCGCACCTCGACACCGGGTTCGCCAAGCGCAGCGCCGTCGCGGACCTGCGCGTGGCCGAGCAGCTCGGGCAGGTCCGGGCGCTCGCCCGGGGCGCCGACGTCGTGCTCCTCGGCTACCGGCAGGCCTCGCTCGCACGGTTCGGGATGGACGCCGAGTCACTGCGTGCGGACTTCCCTCGCGCGGCCGTTGTGGCGCTCAACGCGTGGGGCTGGGAAGGCCCGTGGGCGCACGCGCGCGGGTTCGACAGCATCGTGCAGGCCGCCTGCGGGATCGCGGACCTGTACGGGACGGCGCGGGATGGTGGGGCTCACGACGCCGCGTGGCGACCCGGCGCGCTTCCCGTCCAAGCCCTCGACCACGCAACCGGGATGGGCATGGCCGCCGCGGCCGTCGCGCTGCTCGCCGCACGGGCACGGGGCATTGCGGGCAGCGCACGGCTCAGCCTCATCGCGACGGCGAACGAGCTCCTGCGTGCCGGGACTCCGGCCGCCGCGGAGCCCGCGGACCTCTCCGTCGAGACACGCAAAGCCGCGTCCCCCTATGGCGAGCTCGAGTACGTTGGCCCGCTACTCGCCGTCGGCGGCGTCCCGCTTGACTACCCCCACCCGCCAGTGCGCTACGGCACCTCGCCGCTTGAGTGGGCCGGTTGAGCGTGGCGTAACGTGGTCGTGATCCGATCGAGCTGCACGTGAGAGCCCTTCCGCTCTCACCACAGGTTCTGGACACTACCTCGGTCTGTAGACGGAGGTCTTGTCCAAAACCTGAGGTGGATCCGTCCCCTTCGTCTGACGTCCAGAAGCTGACTCTTAGATGAAAGGGGCGGCGGCTCAGCCTTGGGACGCCGGGCGCGCCGTGTACGGCAGGATCAGGCACGACGGGTGGGTCGCGTCGCGGTAGATCTTGTGCGTGACGGGCCGGCCCACGGGCAGGTGGAACGCGTCCGGGGGCAGGAGGGAGTTGTGCTCGTCCACGAGGGGCTCGTCGTTGGAGAGCTCCACGGTGAGCTTGTGCCCGGGCAGGAACGTGTTCGCGAACGGGTACAGCCGGATGACGTACTCCTCGATCACACCCGGCTCCACGGGGACGGCGCGGGTGTGCGGGTGGTACGGGTTGCCCTCGGTGGTGCGCTCGTCCAGCTCGCGGTGGGAGGCCTTGAGGTAGCCGGTGGTGATGAGCTGGCGGTTGCCGTTGGGGGCGGTGTCCCACAGGCGCAGGATGAAGTTCGTGTCGGGCTGGTCGATCTCGGCGAACAGGTGCGCGGCGCCGGTGCCCATCATCTCGGTGGCTTCGGTGAACGGGGCCGTGTCCCACGAGATGACCTCGACCTTGTCCGTGACCGTGAGCGGGGCCTGGAAGAACCCGTCCGGGGCGGCGTGCTCAGTGCCCATGAGCTCGGGCTCGGGGGAGAGCTTGCGGCGGGGGCGCAGGTACAGAGGCCGGTACTCGACGTCCTTGGGCGGGAACGCGGTTCCGGTGGCCACCTCGCGGGA
This sequence comes from Sinomonas cyclohexanicum, assembly GCF_020886775.1. Taxonomy (GTDB): domain Bacteria; phylum Actinomycetota; class Actinomycetes; order Actinomycetales; family Micrococcaceae; genus Sinomonas; species Sinomonas cyclohexanicum. Next base: position 3,364,317 of record NZ_AP024525.1, on the reverse strand, counting down.
GCCCTCGACGAACACGGAGACCTCGGGCTCGTCCATGATGCCGTTGTCGATGCCCTTGATCCAGTAGTCATACCAGCGGAACATCTTCTCGTGCTCCTCGACCCACGGCCGCGACTGCATGGGCGGGTACGGCCCGATGTCCAGCTTCTTCGGGCCCTTGAGCGTGTTGAACAGCTCGATCGTTCCGTCCAGCGTCCAGCCGCGGCCCTGGTCCAGCTGCAGGTACACGGGGATGTCGATGTTCTTCGCGAGGTTGATCGGGTTGCGCTCCTCGTACCACTCGCCGTCGAGCTCGTTCATGACGATGTCGAACCACGCCTCGTGGTGCTTCGGGTAGTGCAGCGTGTGGACCAAGTTGGGCCACGCGGCCACGTCCGGATCCTGAAGCCGCTCCGCGACGAGCTTGGCGATCTGCTCCTGGGAGTGCGTCTCGAGCATGCGCGACTTCACCCGGTCCGTGAACGCCCATCCGGAGTCGCCGCCGCGGCCCTCGCGCGCCGCGCGGGGCATGAACCACATGACGCCGCCGTGGTAGGTGGTCTCGTAGAAGTCGTAGTGCCCGCCTGAAACGAAGATCGCCTTGAGGTGCGGGGGACGTTCAGCGGCGGCGAGGACCTGCATCGAGCCGAAGTAGGAGATGCCGATCATGCCGACGTTGCCGTCGCACCACGGCTGCGCGGCGACCCACTCGATGACGTCGTACGCATCCTGCCCGAGGGATACGCCGCCGGCGTTGTAGTTGCCGATGTGCTCACCGCCGGAGTCGCCGGAGCCGCGCAGGTCCCCGATCACGTGGGCGTAGCCCTCGCCGACCACGCGGGCGATGTCCCCTGCCTCGATGCAGCCGTCCCACATCGGGGACGGGCGACGCTGCGGCGGCATGGTCAGGGCCAGAGCCTGAAGCTCCTTGCCGTACGGGCTCAGCGCCACGAGCGCGGGGCGGGGCACGTCCTCGGTGCCGTGGTACACGTCGAGCGCGAGTTCGACGCCGTCGCGCATCGGGGCGCGGAGGTGCTTGCGGACGGCGATCTGCGCACCGCCCGCGTCGATGGTCTGGTAGTCAGCCATGGATCTGGGACTCCTGTTCAGGACGGGTCTGTTGGGTTGTGAGGGCGAGGTAGCCGTCGAGGGTCGTGAAGAACGGTGACGGCTCGAGCGTCGGATCGCCGTCGTAGCCCAGCTCGGCGGCGACCCGCTCGAACGGCGAGTACGGAGACTGAGTCTCCGCCACGCCGTCGTGCGTGTAGTGCACGACGGCGCGGCGGATGCGCGACTCGAGCGTGAGGCTCTCGTCCAGGGCGCGGCGGGCCTGGGCGGCGTCGAGCTCGACGCCGTACGGCTCGCCGTCCGCGCCCCGGTACGGGTGGCCGAGGTAGAGGCGCTCGGGGCGGATCTCGTCGCGCAGGTACTCCAGGGACGCGCGGTACGCGTCCGGGTCGGTGTAGCCGGGGAAGCGGTTCGCGGCGCCGTGGATCTGGACCGCGTCGCCCACGAACACTGCGTTCTGTGCGCCGGGATCCCCCGTGCTGAGCCGGTAGGCCACCGAGCCGGGCGTGTGGCCTGGCACGGGCAGCACCGAAACGGTGACGTCGCCGCCGAGGGAGATGATCTCACCGCCGCGTACGAGGACTGTCGGCTCCATCTCACCGGAAATCGCGGCCTCCGCGGTGCGGGTCTGCTGCTCGACGCCCTCGGTGTTGTGGAGGTAGCGGTGGCGGCCGTTGGTGTACTCCTCGACGTGGCCCGCGCGGGAGCGGAGCATGTGCGCGTCCGCCTCGTGGATCACGACCTTCGCGCGGCCGCCCGTGAGGTCGAACAGGGCCTTCGCCCCGCCGAGGTGGTCGATGTGGCCGTGCGTGAGGAAGATCCACGTCACCTCGTCGATGCTCCGGCCCAGCTTCTCCAAGGCCGGGATCATGCCTTCCTCGGGGGAGGACGCGATGCCCGTGTCCACGACCGCCGGCTCGGGCGCATCGATGAAGTAGCTGTACAGGCCGAACCGGCCCCACGGGGAGACCAGCGGGTGGACGGTGGCGCTACTCATTGGTGCTCCCAGCGGCGCTCTCGGCGTCAGTTCCGTTCAGGAACTCGGCCGTCTCGCGGAAGGCCGCCGCGTACTCGGGGAGCCAGCCGAAGTTCGCCACGAACCCATGGTTCGCCCCCGCGTAGCGGGTCACGGTCGCGTCCACGCCCGCATCCCGCAGGCGCTGGCCGTACAGCTCGCCTTCGTCGCGCAGCGGATCGTGCTCCGCGGTGAGGACGAGTGCCCGGGGGAGTCCGGAGAGGTCCGCCCGCTTGATCGGCGAGACGAGCGGGTCCGCAGGGTCCGCGCCGCTGTCGAGGTAGAACGCGTTGAACGGCTTCAGGCCCGCGGTCTCGAGGCCGTAGCCGGTCGCGTTCTCGCGCAGGGAGGCGTAGCGGTCCGTATCGAAGTCCAGGTCGAGCGACGGATAGTACAGGACCTGGTGCGTGAGGCGGGTGAACCCGTCGTCGTGCGCCATCGCGGCGACCGCTGCCACGAAATTGCCACCCGAGCTGTCGCCCGCGAGGGCGAGCCGCTCGCCGTCCCACGCGAGCTCGCCGCCGTTCTCGGCCACCCAGCGCACGACGGCGTACGCGTCCTCGAGCCCGGCGGGGAACCGATGCTCGGGGGCGAGTCGGTAGCCCACGGAGACGACCTTGAACCCGGCCTCCTCGGCCAATGCCCGCGCGACGTGGTCGTGCGTGTCGAGGCTGCCGAGGAAGAATGCGCCGCCGTGGAGGTACACGATGAGGCCATAGGCGTCCTTCTTCTCCGGCGTGTAGATGCGGATCGGGACGTCGCGGGACGGGGTGGGGGCCACGGCGTCGTCGACCGCCAACAGGGGGAGCCGGTCCTCAAGCACCGGGATGCGCGACTCCTCGTCGGCCCGCAGCACTGCGGGGTCGAGGGGGCCGGGCGGCGGGGCCGGCAGGGTGGCGACGACCTCGGCGATCTGGGGGTGGAGGGCCATCGGCTAGGCCTCGACCTTCTCCGCCGGCTGCTCTGTACTCTGCTCCGCAGGATGCTGGGACGCCGGCTTCTGGCCGGGGAAGACGTCGTTGACCTCGTCCTCACTCCAGCCCTGACGCGAGATGCGCTGCAGCTCGTCCGTGACGGGCTTGCGGGCGGCCTGGTACTGCGCGAGGGCCTCCTTGACGGAGGGCGCCTCGGCGAGCGCGTCGGCGACGGCGCCTGCGTCGAGGATCGCGGAGTTCGCGCCCTGGCCCTGGTGGTGGAGCATCGAGTGCGCCGCATCGCCCACGAGGACCACCGAGCCGGAGTGCCATGTGTCCACTGGGTCGATGTCGTAGACCGCACGGATATTCACGGCATCCATGTCGAGGTCCCGGACGATGTCCACGATGCGCTGATCGAAGCCCTCGACCGTCTTCAGGAGGTCCTCCTTGGTGATCTCCGGGGCCCACGTGCCGTCCGGGTTGAGAGACGTGATGTCGAAGGAGACTTGGTTGCGGTGGCGCAGCGGGAGGAAGTAGACCTTCGTGCCGTGGCCGATGTACATGCGCAGGTTGTCGTCCACCGAGAGTCCGTGGGCGGCGTCGCCGTCGATGACCACGCGGTAGGCGTGCTCACCCGAGAAGACCGGCGGCTCGTCGCTGAAGAGCTGCTGGCGGACCACAGACTTGATGCCGTCCGCGCCGATGACGAGGTCGGCCTCGGCGGTCGTGCCGTTCGTGAACGTCAGGACGGCGCGGTCACCCTTGTCCTCGATGCGCTCGAGCCTGTGTCCCAGCTTGACCATGCCCTCGGGCAGGACGCCGAGGAGGGCCTCGATGAAGTCGCCGCGGTGGATCAGGTGCGTGGGGCCGTACTTCTCGATCTCGGGCCACGAATCCTTCATGATGACCTCGCCGGTGCCAGTGAGGATCTCGAAGTAGTCGCTTGGGGAGCTGACCTTGGCGATCGCGTCGCTGATGCCCCACTGGCGGAAGCGCTCCATCGAGTTAGGGCGGAGGCCGATCCCGGCACCCACCTCGCGCACCTGGCTGGCCTGCTCGTACACGGTGACGGTGGCGCCTAGCAGGCTCAGGGCCTTGGCGGTGGCCGCGCCGGCGTACCCGGCGCCGACGATCGCGATGTTCAGGTTCTTGAGGTCTTCGGTGTTCACGGGTGACGTCCTTGTCTGTCTCGTTCCGGCGTGCCGGGTCAGTTCTGGATGGTGAGGAAGGTGGCAGGGTTCTCGACGAAGATCTTCGTGATGGTCTCCTCGGCGACCCCGGCGTCGCGGAGGTCCGGCAGGAGCCGCTCGAAGATGTAGTTCACGGTGTGGCCCTTCACGCCCGGCCAGCCGAGGGGGCTGCAGTTGGCGTCCGCGGAGGCGAGCACCTTGTCCTCGAAGCCGCCCTTGACGAAGCGCAGGAAGTGGTCCATGCGGTCGTTGCGGGGACGGGCCCAGAACGGCGGGTCCGGCAGCTCGGTCTCGTAGCCGAACGTGTCGAAGCCGAGGCGGCCGCCCTGCTCGACGATCCACGCGTCCTGCGTCTTCTCGGCGTTGACGCCGTCGTCCACGTGGCCGAACAGCACGCGATCCAGCGGCAGGCCCTCCTCGTGGAAGATGTCGATGGCTGGCTCGGCGTCGATCGCGAGGTGGGTCAGGATCGGCACACCTGTCTGCACTGCGGCGCGTGCGGCGGCGCGGTAGATCTTCTTGTCCAGCTCCGTCATACGGCCGCCGCGGCTCACACCGACCTTGATGACGCCGGCCTTGGCGCCGGTGCCGCCGATGCCGACAGTGATCTCGTGGACGAACTGGCGGGTGAGGTAGTCCACCGATGCGTTCGCGAAGTGGGGGAGCGCGGTGTCGCCGCCCACGAATCCGGTGCACGCGACGATGTGCACGCCGGTCTTGGCGGAGAGGGACTTGTAGTAGTCCACGTCGCGGCCGTTGCAGATGCCGGTGGCGTCCACGAACGTGCCGCCGCCGTTCTCGTGGAACGTGCGCAGCTTGGGGACGGTCTCCTCGTAGCGCTGCTCCGGGGTCTTCCACCATTTCGTGTCCAGCTCGGAGCCGGGCATTCCGTACCCGATGTGCTCGTGGATGGCCACGAAGCCCAGTTCCTCCGTGGGAATCGTTCCCAGGACGGTATTCACCTTGGACATAGTCACTCAGCCTTGTTCGAGACGGTCAGGAGGGCGCGGGGGTTGTCCTCGAGGATGCGGCACGCGTCCTCGTCGCTGAGGCCCTGGGCCAACAGCTGCGGGACGAACGCTGTCAGGACGTGGCCGAACGGCAGGTCGTAGGCCGGGTGGCCCTTAGCCACGCCCACTGCGTTCGAGGAGAGGATGATCCGGTCCGCGTGGCCCGCCTCGACGAGCTCGAGCACGACGGCGGCCCTCTCACGGTCGGTGAGGTACGCGACGTCGTCATCGAGGCCCACGTGGTCGAGCGCGACGAAGGCTCCCCGCCGGGCGACCTCGAGGGCGGCGCCGGACTCGGCGGCGTCGCGCCGGTCCAGCACGCCCACGACGACGCGCTCCGCTGGGAGGCCCTCGTCCAGGACGATCCCGAGATCGTGCAGAGCGTCCCTGCCGTACCGGATGGAGACGGGCACGCCCGTGGCCAGCGCGGCGCGGGCGGCCCCCGGAAGAGGCTCTCGTCCGTGGCGGTCATGCCCGCGCGGGTGGCCGTGGTGGCCACGAGGCCGGCGGCGCCGCGGCGCTCGACACGGGGCACCACCATGCCCTCGGTGACCTCTTGGGCGAAGAGGTCCGCGAACTTCTCGGCCGGCCATGGCGTGGGCGGGTTGGTCTGCGGGGTCAGGAAGTAGCCCCCGAGCATCTCCTCGGGGCCCATGCCCGTCGAGGCGACGATGTGCACGCCCGTGGAGCGCGAGAGCGTCTCGTAGAGGCGCACGTCCCGGCCGTGGAACATGCCCGTGCTGTCCACGATGGTCCGCCCCCCGGCCTCGCGGAACGCGGTCAGCTTCGCGACCAGGGCCTCGAAGATCTCGGCGCGGTCCATCGAGATATCGAACGCGTGCTCGGCACCGGGAACCACGGACAGGAGGGACTCGTGGACCGCCACGACGCCGAGCGACTCGGCGGGCACCGGACCGAGGACGGTGTTCACGGATGTGGTCTGTGTCATAGGCCCAGCATCACATTTTCCTTTACACGATGTCAAGAAACCTTTCTCGAGCGGTGTCTCTTGACATTGTGTAAAGATCTCGCTCAGACTGTGATTCAGCCCACGCCGAAACGAAGGAGTTTCACCGATGAGTCGGACCACCACCAGCGCCGGGGGCTCGGCGCGCGCCACCTTCGTGGCGGCCTACAGCGCCGTCACCCTCGCGCAGATCACCAATGCCCTCCCGGGCGCCCTCAACGGGACCTTCGCCATCGACTTCCACACCTCGGGAGCCGGCCTGACCTGGATCGCCGGGATGTTCATGATGGGCATCGTTGTCTTCGAGCTCAGCTGGGGCCTCCTCGGCGACATGTTCGGGCGCAAGAAGCTCCTCTACCTCGGAGGCGCCACGAGCATCGTCGGATCTGTCCTCGCCGCGCTCGCGCCGACCACCGGCGTCATGATCACCGCCCAGGCGATCGGCGGCATCGGCGCCGGCATCCTCTTCCCGATCTCGCTCTCGATGATCGCCGCCATCACGCCCGACCACCGTGCCCGCGCCCGGGCGATCGCCACGTGGGCAGGATTCCTCTCCCTCGGCGCCGTCATCTCACCGGTCCTCGCCGGCCTGACCTCTCAGTTGTTCACCGTCCGCGGTGCCGGCGGCGCGCCGGACGTGTTCAGCGGCTGGCGCGTTTCCTACCTGATCGCCGCCGTGCTCGCGGTCGTGGTGATGGGCATCGCCGTCCGCGCCCAGGACGTGCCCCAGGACAGGAGCCGCAAGCTCGACCTCCCTGGACAGCTCACGCTCGCCCTGGGCCTCATCGCGCTCCTGTACTCGACCGTCCAGGCCGTGGACTCGGGCTTCGGCTCGGGTGACGTGATCGCAGGCTATGCGGCCGGCGTCGTGCTCCTGATCGCGTTCGTGGTCATCGAATCCCGCGCCAAGCACCCGCTCCTGCACCTGAGCCTGTTCTCCCACCGCGCCTTCTCGATCACCGGCATCGTGGCCGTAACCGGTATGTTCGCGTTCCTCGCGATCGCGTTCAGCACGAGCGTCGCCGTGGGCGGCCTCGCGCTGGCCGAGACCTGGAAGGTCGGCATCCTGTTCGTCTTCATCCAGGGCCCCGCGTTCCTCCTCATCCCCGTGGTCGGATGGCTTATCCACCACGTGGCCCCGCGCTGGGCGCTCACCGCGGGCTTCGCGCTCATGGCGGTGGCCGGCTACTGGCTCTCAACGTTCCGCCTCGGCACGCCCGAGCAGTTCGGCGGAACGCCGTGGACGGCGTTCATCCTGCCGCTGCTGTTCCTCGGCATCGGGTTCGCGCTGACCGTCGGCTCGATCACCGCCGTCGCGATCAACACCGTGGACCCGAAGGACATCGGCATGGCCTCCGCGACGACCAACCTCCTGCGGGACCTCGGCTTCGCGCTCGGACCGGTGATCGGCTCCGCGATCGCGTTCAGCCTCGGCGCCTCCGCGTTCGCCGGCCCGCTTGCCGGGATCCTCCACGGCGCGGGGCTCCCCGCCGACGCCGCGGCCGGGCTCGGCCAGGTCCCTCCCCTGGGGTTCCTCTCCGGCTGGGACGGCGTGATCGCACAGTTCTCGGGCCAAGCGCTCGCCGGCGGCGCGCCGCAGGCCGCAGTGGACGGCATGGCGAAGTCCCTGGCCGCCGCGCAGCCGGCCATCCAGGGCGCGGCCGGCTCCTCCCTCGGCCAGGGCTTCCAGATGGTCTACCTCGTGGCCGGCATCGCCGCGACCGTCTCGGCGGCCCTCACGCTGTTCATCACCGGCCGCTCGACTGCCCCGAGCGTGGACGACATCGCGGAGACCACCGAGGCGAACGCGGAGGCCGACGCCGAGGCAGCCGCCCGCGACTGACCACACCAGACCCCGAACTTCAGATCAAGCTCAGAACACAGAGAAGGAGCCACCCATGGCTACCCGTTCCGATTCCGGCATCGTCGAGTCTGACATCGACATCTGGGACGACGCCGTCACCGTCGATCCGTTCCCGGCCTATACCGAGCTGCGCGAGAAGGCCAGCGTGGTCTATCTCCCCAAGAACGATGTGTACGTCCTGACCCGCTACGATGTGATCCGGGACGCGCTCGGCGACCCCGAGACATACTCGTCCACCTCGCTCGGCTTCAACCCGATGGTCAACGAGGCACTCCAGGGCACCTCCCTCGCCTCGGATCCGCCCTTGCACACGCAGCTGCGCGCCACCCTGACCCAGAACCTCACCCCGCGCGCCCTGCGTGGGCTCAAGGTCACGATCGATGAGAAGGCGGACAAGCTCGTCGCCGAGCTCGCCGCCACGGGCAGCTTCGAGGCCATCGACGCCCTCGCGAGGGCGTTCCCGCTCGAGGTGGTCTCCGACCTGATCGGCTTCACCGGGCCCGTGAAGGAGAACATGCTCCGCTGGGGCCAGGCCGCCATGCAGGTTATCGGTCCCATGAACCGCCGCACGCAGGAGAACTTCCCGATCGCCGGCGAGCTGTACGGCTGGTGCTCCTCGGTCACGGCCGAGGACCTCACGCCGGGCTCGATCGGGCGCGGGATCTTCGATGCGGAGGCCCGCGGGGCGATTCCCGAGGGCTCCGCCGGCCATATCATCCACCAGTACCTGGGCGCCGGCGTCGACAGCACGATCGCCGCGATCGGCAACATCGTGGCGCTCTTCGGCCGCCACCCCGAGCAGCTCGAGCTCGTCCGGCAGAACCCGGACCTGGTCCCCGCAGCGTTCGCCGAGGTCCTGCGCTTCTGGCCGCCCCTGCACATCTGGGGCCGCACCACGACCCGCGAGGTGGAGATCGACGGTGTCATCGTCCCGAAGGGCGCCCAGATCGGCATCCTCTTCGGCGCGGGCAACCACGATCCGCGCCACTACGAGAACCCGGACGAGTTCGACGTCACCCGCAACCCGACCGATCACCTCTCGTTCGGCTACGGCCCGCACGGCTGCGCGGGCCAGGGCCTCGCACGCCTCGAGGGCCACGCGATCATCGCCGCGCTCGCCCACCAGGTGAAGTCCATGGAGATCGCCGAGCCGGTCCGCGTGCCCACCAACATCACCCGCAGCATCGAGGAGCTCCGCGTCGTGAAGGTCGTGGCAGCATGAGCTTGAGGATCGAACTGGACCGCTCCCGCTGCGAGGGCCACGGCCTCTGCGAGGAGGCCGCGCCCCATCTCATGCATCTGGACGACGACGGCGAGCTCGTCATCGACCTCCCGGTTCTCGATGAGGCCGACGGCGCGGACGTCGAGGCCGCGAAGGCCGCCGTGCGGGTGTGTCCCGTCGCGGCGCTGAAGCTGGTCTCCTCGTGAAGCGCATCGTGGTCGTCGGCAACGGGATCGCAGGGCTCACGGCATGCGATTCCCTGCGCTCGGCAGGGTTCGACGGCGAGCTGACGGTGGTCGGGGCCGAGTCCCACCACCCGTACAGCCGCCCGGCCCTCTCGAAGGCGCTCCTGCACGGGCAAGACGAGCTGGACGCCCACCTGCTGCCTGAGCCGACCCATGGGGCGGCGGCGCTGCTCGGCGTCGCCGCGGTGGGGCTCGACCCGGGGGCCCGCCTCGTGATGCTCGACGGCGGCGACCGCCTCCCGTACGACGGCCTCGTCATCGCGTCGGGCTCGCGTGCGCGGCGCCTCGGCCGGCACGCCGGGAAGGAGCAGACGCGCGACGACGCCGAGCTCACCCTCCGCACGATCGAGGACGCGCTCGAGCTCAAGCGACGCGTCGCCGAGCACCCCTCGGTCGTGGTGATCGGCGGCGGCCCGCTCGGCATGGAGGTGGCTTCGGGCTGCCTGCAGTCCGGCTGCGAGGTCACCCTTGTCTCCGACGGTGCGCCCCTCGCGCGCCAGCTCGGCGACCACCTCTCGGGGCTCTTCACGTCCGCTGCGCTCGGGCGCGGCCTGCGCATCGTGGACGGCGGCAAGGCCAGGTTCGTCGGCTCGGCCGCGGAGACCCGTGTGGTCCTCGCGGACGGGACCGAGATCGCGGCGGACCTCGTGGTCACCGCCGCCGGCGACGAGCCGAACGTCGGCTGGCTCGCAGGCTCGGGCCTGCTCGTCGACGGGACGCTGCGCGTGGACTCGCGTGGGCGGGTGCGGCCGGAGATCGTCGCGGCGGGCGACGTCGCGCACTTCCCGACGCGGCGCGGGCTCGGCCGGGTGCCGCTCTGGACGAGCGCGATCGACCAGGCCAAGACGGCCGCGCTGGGGCTGCTCGATGGCGACGCCGCACCGGCGCTCGACTTCGAGCCATACTTCTGGACCGAGGGGTTCGGGCTGTCCCTCAAGGCAGTCGGCCACACCCCGGTGGTTGGAGTGCCGGATTCGAGCGAGGCAGGTGCCGGGGAGGACTCGTGGCTCCTGCGGTGGAACGGTGAGCGGAGCGGGGGAAGCAGTGACGGGTCCGGGACCGCGGCGGCGATCAACTACCGCATTCCGGTCCCCAAACTGAGGCGACTGGCCCGCGAGGGGCATATGCCCGCCGTCGGCCGCGCCCCGCAGCCCGCCTAGGATTGAGCCATGGTCTCACTCCGCGAAGCCCAGAAGCAGCTCACCCGGGACACGATCGTGGAGCGCGCCCTCGAGCTGTTCGTCGAGAAGGGCTACGCCGCAACGACGATCGATGAGATCGCCGCCGCGGCCGGGACCACCCGGGTCACGTTCTATGCGTACTATCCATCCCGCACGGACCTCATGAGGGACTTCATGGCCCGGGTGAACCTCCTGCTCGAGCGCGCGTTCGGCCCGGGAGACGCCTCGACGGCGCCGGAGCTCGTCGACGTGGTCCGCGAGGGCGAGCTGGGGGGCATCCTGGCGTGGCTGGAGTCGCGGGCGGCGCTGTGGCCGGTCTTCCGTCCGTACCTCGACGTGCTCGACGAGGCCGCGGCGGTTGACCACGAGGTGCGGGCCATGGTCGAGGAATGGCACGAGGAAGTCATCTCCGACATCGTCAAGGGCATGGAGCAGGCCAGCCGGTTCTCCGAGGAGACCCGGCACATCCGCGGAACCCTCGCGTTCACGCAGCTCGACTTCGTCGCCACCCTGTGGACGCGGCGCAAGTACGAGCCGAACCGCGAGCACGCGCTCGAGGTGCTCGCCGACAGCTGGCACCACCTGCTCTGCGACGACAAGGGAGCCTAGGCTCAGACCTGCCGGCGGGGCTCTGCGTGCGGCGGGACGCGCTCAGGCCTTGCGGCTCCGCAGCCACCCGTCGACCCACCAGGCGAGCTCCACGAGCACGATCCCGATCCCCGCGCAGACCAGCGCGGTCCACGTGTGGGACCAGTTGCCCGGGTCGAGCTCGAACACCTCGCGCGTGAACGGGAGCGCGAACATCGCGAACGAGGCCCCCATCATCACCGCGACGAGCAGCACCTTCCACCACGCGTACGGGCGGGCCACGATCGCAAGCACCCACAGGGCTATCGCGATGAGCGTGATGAGCGCCGACGTGCTCGCCTGCACCTGCGTGGTGGTCCCCGCTGCCACGGACGGGCGGACCAGCAGATAGCACGTGAAGCACGCCACCGCGATCACGACGCCGGCGGGGATGGCCATCCGCATGACCCGCCCCACGAACCCCGGCCGCGCGCGGTCGTGGTTCGGCGCGAGGGAGAGGACGAACGCCGGCAGGCCGATCGTGAACCACCCCGTGATCGTCACGTGCCGCGGCAGGAACGGGTACGGGAGCGGGTCGAACCCGATCAGCCCGGGCACGCCCACCATGAGCGCGAGCAGCACCGAGTACACGGTCTTGGTCAGGAACAGGTTCGCGACCCGCTCGATGTTCCCGATCACGCGCCGGCCCTCGCCGACCACGTGGGGGAGGGTCGCGAACCTGTTGTCCAGCAGCACGATCTGGGCGACCGCGCGCGCGGCGGGGCTGCCCGCGCCCATCGCCACGCCGATGTCCGCGTCCTTGAGCGCGAGCACGTCGTTGACGCCGTCGCCTGTCATCGCCACGGTGTGCCCGCGTGACTGCAGCGCCCGCACCATGCCGCGCTTCTGCGACGGGCTGACCCGGCCGAACACGGCCCGCTCCTCGAGCACCCCCGCGAGCCCCTCGCCGTCGTCCGGAAGCGTACGGGCATCCACGGGGGCGTCCGCGCCGGGCAGCGCGAGCTGCCCCGCGACCGACCCGACCGAGGCCGCGTTGTCGCCCGAGATGACCTTGACCGTCACCTTCTGCGCTTCGAAGTAGTCCAAGGTGGCGCGCACGTCCACGCGCACCTTCTGCTCGAGCACCACGAGCGCCTCAGGCTGGAGCCGAGGCAGTGCCTGCGGCGCGGGCGTGCGCACGACGGCGGCTGGTTGGCCCGCGGCCGAGGGCTCGCCGCTGGAGGGCGCTCCCGCGCGGGCGGCCGGCAGCCCCTCGGCGCGGGCGAGCAGCAGCACGCGCAGCCCGCGTGCGCCGGTCTCCTCGGCCTCGGCCCGCGCGGGCGATCCCTCGGGCAGCAGCACGTCCGGGGCGCCGAGCAGCCACGCACCATGGCCCTCGAACGCGACGCCGCCGTACTTGCGCGCCGAGGAGAATGGCAGAGTCTCCACGGCGGTCCACCCCGGGGAGTCCGGGAACGCGTCGCGGATGGCCTGCATGCTCGCATTGGGGCGCTTGTCCGCGGCGGCGAGAGCCCCGAGGGCGAGCTCTGCCTGCCTGCGGTGCGCAGCGTCGTCGTGAGCCAGCCCGCGCACCTCCGCGAGCTCCATCGCGTTCTCGGTGAGGGTGCCCGTCTTGTCCGCGCACACCACGTCCACGCGGGCCAGGCCCTCGATCGCCGGGAGCTCGTTGACGAGGCAGTTGCGCCGGCCCAGACGGACCACCCCCACGGCGAATGCGATCGTGGTCATGAGGATGAGGCCCTCGGGGACCATCGGGACGAGCGCGGCGACCATGCCCCGCAGCGCGTCCGGGAGGGCCTCGCTGCCCGTGAGCTGGTTGTAGACGGAGAGGATGCCCGCGGGGATGAGCAGCCACGTGATGACCTTGAGGATCGTGTTGATGCCGTTGCGGAGCTCGGAGTTCACGAGCGTGAACTTGCTCGCCTCGGCCTCGAGCTGCGCCGCGTACGCCTCGCGGCCCACCTTCGTGGCCCGGTACAGGCCCGTGCCGGAGGAGACGTACGAGCCGGAGAGGACCGGGCTGCCGGGTCCCTTGGGGATCGGGTCCGCCTCCCCGGTGAGGAGGGACTCGTCCAGCTCGAGGCCCTCCGCGGCGAGGACCTCGCCGTCCACCACGGCCTGGTCGCCGGGGCCGAGCTCGATCACGTCGTCGAGGACGATCTCGTGCGGCGGGATCGCGGCCGTGTACCCGTCGCGGCGGACCTGCGGGTGGGCCTGCCCCACGATGGCGAGCTTGTCCAGCGTGCGCTTGGCCCGGAGCTCCTGGACGATCCCGACGATCGAGTTCGCCACGATCAGGCCCGCGAACAGCCCGTCGAGGAGATGGCCGGTGGAGAAGATGATCACCGCGAGCAGGGCGAAGATCGCGTTGATGCGCGTGAACACGTTCGAGCGGACGATCTCCCACGCGCTCCGGCTGGCGCGCGGCGGGACGTCGTTGGTCCGGCCGTCCCCCACGCGCTCGGCGACCTCGGCGGCGGTCAGCCCGCGCGCGGCGTCGGACGTCTGCTGTGCGGTCCCCGCGTCACCCATGCGTTAACCCTACTGGGGCGGGGGCGGGCTTAGGGGGCCGCGGTGGGCGAGGGGGCGCGCCGGCGCGGCCGGGCACCGGCTGCCTCAGGCCGGCGCAGGCCTCCAGAACTCGATCCACAGCGGGCCCGCGGCGGTCGCGGCGCGGAAGGCCGGGTCGAGCTCGCCGTCGGGCCCGATCGCGTAGACGGTCACGTGATCCGAGCGCTCGCCGCACGCGAGGAGCCACCGCCCGGAGGGATCCACGGCGATGATCCGCGGCTGGGCCTCCGTCTCGGTGCGGCGCACGAACGTAAGGCGACCCTCCTCCTGGCCGCCGTCCTTGCCTGCGGCAAAGCATGCGATGGTGCTCGTGGAGCGCTCGGTCGCGTACAGGAACCGCTCGTCCGGGGTGAGGCGCACGTCGGCGCACCACACGACGTGCGGGCCGGGGTTCGGGGTGTCAGGTCCTCGGACCGGGCCGGGGGCGAGGCCCAGGCTCTCCACGGCGGAGATCCGCTGGAGGAGCTCGAGCGCGCCCGAGTCCGCGTCGCGGCTGTACACATCCACGGTCCCGGTCCGCTCGTGGACCACGTAGGCGCGGCGGCCGTCCTCGGTGTGGCGGAGGAACCGCGGACCAGAACCCGGCGCGGCGTCCACCGTTCCCACGGGACGCACGACGGCGGGCTGGCCGCCTCCCGTGGCTGCCTCGCCGCGGCCCGTGGTCGGCGGGGCAGCGAACCATGAGATCCGGTCGGCCCCGAGGGAAGCCGCGTAGACGTACGCGCCGTCCGGGCTCGGGACGGCGCAGTGGCTGTTGGGGCCGGAATTGTACTCCGTCACCGGGGCGCCCGGCTCCAGCGGCGCCGCGTAGCCGACCGTGACGCCCTCGTGGTACGAGGCGCTGTACAGCGACTGGCCGCCCGAGCCGTCCCCGGCGAGCGAGAGGAAGCACGTGGTCACGGGCACGTCCCGCTCGCCGGCAGGGGACGCGGCGCCCGTCGCCGGGTCCAGGGACAGGGCGACCGTGCGGTTGGGGGTCCCGTTCACGCCGGCGTACAGGATTCCGGCGGGATCGAGCGCGAGGGCCGAGACCCGTCCCCCCACCTCGACACGGGTGAGGGGCTCAAGCGTCCCGGACTCGGGGTCCAGCGCGAAGGCGTCGACGGCGCCGCCCCCGCCTGCGCACGCGATGTAGACGAACGTCGTGGTCATACCCGGTCCTCCTCGATCCAGCCTGCGGCGCCACCCTATCAACGGGGGCCCACGGTCAACGCATGCTCAGGCCAGCCCAAGCGCGGCGAACGCGGCGACGAGGCCTTCCTCCCGCGGGCCCGCGGCGGTCGCGTCCGCGACGGCGAGGAGTTCCGGGGCCGAGCCCTCGATCGCGACGCCGATCCCGGCGAACGCGATCATCTCGAGGTCGTTGGCGCCGTCGCCCACCGCGACCGTGTCCTCGCGGGCAATGCCGAGATGCTCCATGACGGCCGCGAGGCCGTCCGCCTTGCTGATCCCGCGCTGGAACACCTCTCCGGCGTTGCGGCCCTCTTGGGCGATGGAGTTCTCGACGACGTCGACCGCGCCGCCGATCTCCTCCGCGATGCCCTTCACGGGGATCGCGGAGTCGAAGACCGAGACCTTCGCGAAGCCGGCCGCGGGAGGATCGGCGCGCAGCGAATCGAGGATGGCGGAGGAGCCCGTCGCGCGGCCGCCGGGGGCGTGCCGGAAGTGCTCGCGGAGGATGTCGCGCAGTCGCGCCTCCGCGGTCGGCGGTACGTACAGAGACTCCTTGGCCTCGAGCACATAGACCGCGCGGTGCCGGTCGAGGACCTCGACCGTCCTGACGGCGAGCCGGTCGGGGAACCGCCGGTCGACGAGCACCGTTCCGTCCACCTCGACATAGGCCCCCGCGCTGGCCACAAGCCCATCGAAGCCCGCGCCGAGAATGCTCTCGGGCAGCATCGACACAGGGCGGCCGGTGCACAGCAGCACGCGGTGGCCCCGCTCGCGGGCGGCGCGGACGGCCCGCACGTGGCCCTCGGGGACGATCCCGTGGTCCGCGTACGTGCCGTCCACATCGAGGAAGATGGCGTGCGCCCTGTCCACGGGGTGCACTATGCGTCGTGGTCGGTTTCGAGGACGGTGACGAGCCTGTCGAGGGCCTCTTCGGCGCCGGGGCCTTCGGCGCGGAGGATGACCTGCTGGCCGTATTCGGCGCCGAGGCTCATGAGGGAGAGGATGCTGGAGGCGTCCATGGCCTCGTCCGCGGGTTCTCCGGCCTTCGCGATCGTGACCTCGAGGCCGGCCTCGCCGGCGGCCTCGGCGAAGATCGCGGCCGGGCGGGCGTGCAGGCCCACGCGTGAGCCGATCGTAGCGGTGCGTTCTGCCATGTGGTGCTCCTTGGTGTTCGGCGGTCCGGTGTTGGTGGGGTTGATGCTAGAGGCCGAGCGTGCCGAGGGCCGGCAGGGCCGCACGGACCCTGTCGCGGGCCTCCTCCGCGGTGGGCTCGGCGAGGGCCTGAGCTGCAAGGGCTTTGGCCTGGTCGAGGGTGACGGTCTTCAGGACGGCGTTGACCGCAGCGAGGGACCGGGAGGTCATGGACAGGCTCGTGACGCCGAGCCCGGCGAGCACGACGGCCAGGGCGGGATCGGCGGCGGACTCGCCGCAGACGCCTACGGGCTTGGGGGTCCCGGTGGCTGCCTCGGCCGCCGCGGCGCCGTCGCACGTGGCCTTGATCAGCGCGAGGACGGCTGGCTGCCACGGGTTGTTCAGGTGCGCGAGGGGGCCGAGCATGCGGTCAGCAGCCATCGCGTACTGCGTGAGGTCGTTGGTGCCGAGGGAAGCGAACGCGGCCCGGCGCAGGAGGTGGGCGGAGGAGAGGGCCGCGGAGGGGACCTCGACCATGACCCCGGCCGTGGCCAGACCGGCCTGGGCGGCCAGGTCCACGAAGTGGTCGGCTTCCTCGGCCGTGGCGATCATGGGGGCCATGACCCACACGTCGGCCTCGTGGGCCGCGGCCGCGGCGGCGATGGCGGCGAGCTGGCGGGCCAGCACGCCCGGGGAGGTCCAATCGGTGCGGTAGCCGCGCACGCCCAGGGCGGGGTTGGGCTCGTCGGTGTTGGTGAGGAAGGGCAGCGGCTTGTCGGCGCCGGCGTCGAGCGTGCGGATGACGACCTTCTTCCCGGCGAAGTGCTCGAACACGGCACCGTAGGCAGCGACCTGTTCCTCGTGGGTGGGCTCGGTGTCGCGGTCCAAGAAGGCGAACTCGGTGCGCAGCAGGCCCACGCCCTCGGCACCGGCCGCGGCCGCCGCGGCGGCGTCCCTCCCGGTGGCGACGTTGGCCAGCAGGGGGAGCACATGCCCGTCGGCGAGCACATTCGTGCCCGTGAACTGGGCCAGGGCCGCGGCCTGCTCGGTCCACGCCGCGGCGGCGTCCGACTCGGCCCGGCCGGGGTCGGTCGCGACGGTGCCAGCCCCGCCGTCCACGAAGACGGCCGTGCCGTCCGCGAGGCGGTCCACTCCGGCCGCGGCGACCACTGCGGGCAGGCCCAGGGCGCGGGCAAGGATCGCGGTGTGCGACTGGGGCCCGCCGCCTGAGGTGATCAGCGCGATGACCTTGGCCGGGTCCAGCGTCGCGGTGTCGGCCGGGGCCAGGTCTTCGGCAGCGAGCACGAACGGCTCGTCCGACTCTGGGATCCCCGGTGCCGGAAGGCCCCGGAGCTCGGCCACGATCCGGGAGCGCACGTCCAGGACGTCCGCGGCGCGCTCGGCCATGTACCCGCCGAGGGACTTCAGCTTCTCCGCCACCGCTGCCCCGGACTCCCACACGGCCCGCTCCGCCGTCCGCGCCACGCCGTCCTGGGACGGGGCCAGCAGCTTCACCGCGCCCTTGACCAGCATCGGATCCGCCGCCATCAGCGCCGTCGCCTCCAGCACGCCCCTGGCATCCCCCGAGGCCATCGCGGCACGCTCCTTCAGCGCCGTCTGGACCGACGTGGACGCGGCCCTGATCCGCTCCGCCTCGAGCTCGACCGCGGTGCCCCCAGGACGAGCCCCGGCCGGCGGCTCCGCGACCGGCGCCGGCATCTGCCGCACCCGCCCCACCACACGCCCCGGAGTGACGCCGACACCGTGAAACTGCTCCATGAAAGGTCCTTCCGGGGGAGGCCGTGCCAACGGCCGAGAATGTGATTTTCGCTACCATAGCCCCTATAGCAGTGCTATAGCTAGCCGGGCCCCGTGGGCCATTCCCTGTGACTCAAGCCACAGGCGGGTCTTGTATAGCGTTGCTATATCGGTTAGCGTAGCGGCCATGCGTGACGATGCGGCGATGCGAGCGGAAGGCGCGGTGGCGAGCGCGCCGCCGCAGCCCGCCGTCGTGCGTTCCCCCAAGGATCGCCTCATCGAGGCGGCGATGGAGCTTGTGGCAGGATCCGGCGGGCAACCCGTCTCGACCCGCCAGATCACGGAGAAGGCGGGCGTCACCGCGCCCACCCTGTACCACCACTTCGGGGACAAGGACGGGCTCATGGAGGCCGTCGTCGCGCGCGGCTTCGAGGAGTTCCTCGAGAGCGAGGGCACCATGGCGCGCTCGGACATCCCCGTCGAGGACGTCAAGCGGCTCTGGGATGTCCACGTCCGGTTCGGCGTCACCCACGCCCAGCTGTACATGCTCATGTTCGGCAACACCGGCACGAGCCGGCGGTCCGCCGTCGTGATCGAAGCCGAGCGCCTCCTCGAGAGCGAGCTCAGCCGGCTCGCCGCCGCGGGCCAGCTCGCGGTGCGCCCCGTCGAGGCTGCGCGGGCGGTCCTCGCCTCGAACATCGGGGTCACCCTCATGCTCATCGCGGACGCCACCGAAGGCGCCCCCGCTGGTGACCACCCCGAAGGGGGCCTCTCCCCGGACGCGCTCGTCGCATCCGCCCTGTCCACCCAGACGCGGGACGCCGTGCTCCGTTCCGTGCTCACGGACCCCAGCATCGTCGATGCACCCTACGCCGGGGCGCCAGCGGCAGAAGGAGGGCAGCCGAGCTATGTCGCCGCTGCCATTGCCCTCAACGCCACGCTCCAGTCCTCGCACCCGGACCAGCTGTCCGGCACCGAGATGAAGCTCTTCCTCGAATGGCTCCACCGGCTCTCGAGCGCGCCCTCGGCGCCCCAGAGCCCGGCGAGGCCGCCGAGCGCGGGCTGATCCCCAACCCAGCAGCCCTGCGCTGCGTCCTGAGCGAAAGCAGGATCCACCATGTCGACCACAGCAGCGCCGTCGCGCATGCACACGGCCCGGGCCGGGGTGCAGAAGTTCGGCACGTTCCTCTCAGGCATGATCATGCCGAACATCGGCGCATTCATCGCCTGGGGCCTCATCACCGCCCTCTTCATCGAGAAGGGCTGGCTCCCCGTCGGCGCCCTCGGCGGCTTCGGCAACGGGCCGGACGGCAAGCCCTACGTGGGCCTCGTCGGGCCCATGATCACCTATCTCCTCCCGCTGCTCATCGCGTACACGGGCGGCAAGGCCGTCTACGACGTGCGCGGCGGCGTGGTCGGCGCCATCGGCACCATGGGCGTCATCCTCGGTGCGGGCATCCCGATGTTCATCGGCGCCATGATCATGGGCCCGCTGGGCGGCTGGACCATGAAGAAGATCGACGCGATCTGGGACGGGAAGATCAAGCCCGGCTTCGAGATGCTCGTCAACAACTTTTCCGCCGGCATCTGGGGCGCCATCCTGGCGCTCTTCGGGTTCTACGCGATCAGCCCCGTCGTGACGTGGTTCACGGAGCAAGCGGGCAACGTGGTCCAGTTCCTCGTCAACAACGGACTCCTCCCACTCACCTCGATCTTCATCGAGCCCGCGAAGGTCCTCTTCCTCAACAACGCCATCAACCATGGCGTCCTCACCCCGCTCGGCACGCAGCAGTCGCTCGAGCAGGGCAAGTCGATCCTGTTCCTGCTCGAGGCCAACCCCGGCCCCGGCCTGGGGATCCTGCTCGCCTACATGTTCTTCGGACGCGGCGCGGCCAAGGCCTCGGCCCCCGGTGCGGCGCTCATCCACTTCATCGGCGGCATCCACGAGATCTACTTCCCGTACGTGCTCATGCGCCCGATCCTCATCCTCGCCACCATGGCCGGCGGCATGACCGGCATCGCGACCCTCGCCGTCACCCACTCCGGCCTCGTCGCCCCGGCGGCCCCGGGCTCGATCATCGCGGTGCTGGCCCAGACCGCGAAGGACAGCTATTTCGGCGTGATCCTGTCGGTCATCCTTGCGTGCGCGGTCTCGTTCGTCATCGCCTCGATCATCCTGCGCGCGTCCAAGGACAGGGGCGAGGGGGACCTCGCCGCCGCGACCGCGCAGATGGAGGGCATGAAGGGCAAGAAGTCCATGGCCTCGAGCGTCCTCGGCGCCGGTGCCGCGGGCGGTGCAGGCGTGGCCCTCGCGACCGACATCAAGAACATCGTCTTCGCGTGCGACGCCGGCATGGGCTCCTCCGCGATGGGCGCCTCTGTGCTCCGCAACAAGATCAAGGCCGCCGGCCACAAGGACGTCACGGTGGTCAACAAGGCCATCTCGGCCCTGACCGACACCTACGACATGGTGGTGGTCCACCAGGACCTCGCCCTGCGGGCCGAGGAGAAGACACCGAGCGCGCAGATCGTCACGGTGGACAACTTCATGGGCAGCCCCAAGTACGACGAGATCGTCGCGCTCCTGGACGAGCAGGCCGCGACCGAACCCACCCCGTTCGAGGGGGTCCCCGCCAAGGCCGAGCCCGCTTCCGAAGTCGAGGCCGCGGCGTCGCACGTCCCCGTCCCGCACGTGCACGAGGAGACCAAGGATGTGCTGCGGCGCGAATCCATCCTCCTCGGCACCACCGCCCCGGACATGGGCGGCGCGATCGATGAGGCGGGCCGCCTTCTGAAGGAGGCCGGCGCCGTCGACGACGCGTACATCGCCTCGATGCACGAGCGCGAGACGTCCGTCTCGACCTACATGGGCAACTTCCTCGCGATCCCGCACGGCACGAACGAGGCGAAGGACCACATCCAGGCCTCTGCGGTGACGTTCATCCGCTACGACGCGCCCGTGGACTGGAACGGCAAGCCCGTGAAGTTCGTGGTCGGGATCGCCGGCAAGGGCAAGGAGCACCTCGGCATCCTCGCCAAGATCGCCAAGGTCTTCGGCGACAAGGAGCAGGTGGCGCGCCTCGAGTCCGCCGCGACGGTCGACGAGGTGCTCGACATCCTCGGGAAGGTCAACGCGTGAGCGCCGCACCCCAGGAGGCTGGGCAGGGAGGCGCCGGGCAGCGGACCGCCGTCCACTTCGGCGCAGGGAACATCGGGCGCGGGTTCGTCGGCCTGCTCCTGCACGACGCCGGGTACCGCCTCGTGTTCGCGGACGTCGCCGCGCCGCTCATCGACGCGATCAACGCCACCTCCTCGTACACCGTGCACGAGGTGGGGGAGGGCGGCGTCGACCATCTCGTGGACGGGTACGTGGGCGTCAACTCGGCCACGGACGAGGCCGAGCTCGTCGAACGGATCGCCGCCGCGGACGTGGTGACGACCGCCGTCGGGCCCAACATCCTCAAGTTCGTGGCGCCGGTCATCGCGCGCGGGATCGCCGCGCGCCCGGCCGGCGCCGGCCCGCTCGCAGTCATGGCGTGCGAGAACGCGATCAACGCCACGGACATCCTCGAGGAGCAGGTCCGCGCCGCAGCGAAGGGGGAGGGGCTCGACGACGCCGACGTGGACGCCCGCGCCGTGTTCGCCAACACCGCCGTGGACCGGATCGTGCCCGGGCAGGACCCTGGTGCGGGCCTCGACGTGCGGGTCGAACCGTACTTCGAGTGGGCGATCGAGCAGGAGCCCTTCGGGGACGACGTCCCGGACATCCCCGGCGTGACGTGGGTGGACTCGCTCGGGCCGTACATCGAGCGCAAGCTCTTCACGGTCAACACGGGCCACGCGTCCGCCGCCTACTTCGGGCGGCTGGCGGGGGCGGAGAAGATCTCGGACGCGCTCGCCATTCCCGAGGTCCGCGCCAAGGTCGAGGCAGTCCTAGCCGAGACCAAGGCGCTGCTTGTGGCCAAGTACGGCTTCGCGCCGGAGCAGCAGCAGGCGTACGTGGAGAAGATCCTCGGGCGCTTCGCGAACCCGGAGCTGCCCGACACGGTGGAGCGCGTGGGCCGCGCGCCGCTGCGCAAGCTGTCGCGGCACGAGCGGTTCGTGGGACCCGCCGCCGAGCTGGCCGAGCGCGGGCTGCCCGCGGATGCGCTGCTCACGGCCATGCGCGCGGCGCTTGCCTTCGACGCGCCCGACGACGACGAGGCCGCCCGCCTCCAGGCCATCCTGGGCGGGGACGCGTCCGACGAGGCCGTCGCGGAGGAGCTCACAGGGCTGGGCCCGGACCACCCGCTGCACGACGCGGTCGCGGCCCTCGTGAAGGAGGCGCGGGCGGCCCAGCCGGACTGACCCTCCGACGTTGGGGGGTCACTTCCGGGCTGAGGGGTCACTTCCCCCTGGTCCATGTCCTGACATTGGCCAGTGGGAAGTGACCCGTCATGGGGGAAGTGACCCTTCAGCGGGGGGCGCCGCCTGCGGGGCGCACCATGGTGCGCGAAGGTTCTTCGAACCTTCGCGTCAGCAGGGTGGGTGATCAGATCGTCACGGCGAGGATGCGGGACTGCGTCCCCTCATTCGTCGCGAGCCACAGTTCGCGCTTGCCCGGCACCTGCACCACGTCCCGCAGGCGTCCGTACTGCCCGCGGAAGAACTCCGCGGCGCCCGGCAGGGTCCCGCCAGCCGGCACGGGCTTGCCGGGCGCGGGCAGGGGGATCCGCCACAGCCGCTCGCCGCGCAGGCACGCGACGTACGCGACGTCGTCGACGATCGCGAGGGCGCTCGGAGACGCGTCCGCCGTCGACGGCCAGACATGCACGGCCGGGACGCTGCCGTTGGCGCTCCGTGCCCCCGTGACGTCCGGCCAGCCGTACTGCGACCCGGGCATGAGGAGGTTGAGCTCGTCGTCGCGGTCCGGTCCAAGCTCGCTCGCCCACAGGCGCCCGCCCGAATCCCACGCGAGGCCCTGCACATTGCGGTGCCCGTACGTGTACACCCGGGTGCCGAACGGGTTCCCGGGCGCGGGCGCGCCGTCGAGCCCCACGCGCAGCACCTTGCCCGACAGGCTTCCGCGGTCCTGGGCGGCGGCCTGCCGGGTCGCGTCCCCCGTGCCGATGTACAGCAGCCCATCCGGCCCGACCTTGATCCGGCCGCCGTTGTGGATCGCCGCGGCCGGGATCCCGTCCACGAGCACGCGTTCGCCGCCGAGGGCCCGCCCGTCCCAGTGCAGCGCGGCCACCCGGTTCCCGCCCGCGCCGGTGTAGTACGCGAACAGCATGCCGTCCTCGGCGAACCTCGGTGACGGCGCGAGGCCCAGGAGCCCGCCCTCGCTCGTGTCGGTCCGCACGGCGATCCGCGCCACCTCGCGCGGGGCTCCGCCGGCGGAGGGGATCTCGAGGATCCGCCCGGTGCCCCGCTCCGATATGAGCGCGGTGCCGTCCGGCAGGAACGCGATGGACCATGGTGTGTCGAGCCCGTCGGCAACCGTGCCGGTGACGCGCGGCCCCTGCGCCGGCCCGGGCCCCAGCGACGGGCCGGCACTCGCCGGCGCACTGGTCGCGTCGCGCGGGGCGGACGACGCCGTGCACCCGCCGAGCGCCGCGGCCGCGCCCGCCGTCGTGCTCACCCAGAGGAGGGCGAGCGAGCCGCGGAGGACCACGCGGCGCGGAACGGAGGGCATACTCTCACATGCCTCGCTGGAAATGGGCAGTGAAAAACCTGCATCGCGCCGTTGAGATGCAGGTCACCTTTCGACTATAGGTCGGCCGCCGGGATAAGCCAAGGCGGGTGGCAACACGTTGCCGTCCTCGTCCGCGGGCTACGCCCAAGCCGTCCGCGGGCGCGCCACCGGAACGCCGTCCGCGAAGGTGTCGACGCGCTCGTCGAAGAACGCGATCAGCCCGTGGATCTGGGCCATCTCGGGGAAGGTGGTTTCGGGGGGTCCGTAGCTCCACGCGACGGGCCGTCCGTCGCCGAGGCCCGGCGCCGCCCAGTACACGGCCACTCCCTTGTACGGGCAGATCGTCCGCAGGGGGTCCGGCGCGAGGCGCTCCCAGTGCACGTCCGCTGGCCGGAAGTACGTGCGCGGCGGCAGGCGCCCCTCGAAGAGCCGCACCGTCTCGGACGACTCGGCGAGCACCACCCCGCCCAGCTCCACGCGCATGCGCGCGCCGGTGGCGCGCATGTCGATCCGGCTGAAGGGGTCCCGCGGGTGCCCGATGATCTGCTCGTCCTCCTCGGACCATGAGAACGCGTCGGTGTCGAACGCGATGTAGCCCGCCAGGTCCGGGTCGGCAAGCCGGAATGCGGCGTCGCTCACGCGCGTCTCGCCGCCCGCGCCGCCCACAACGACAGTGAGCCGCTCGCCGTCGGCCGTGTGGGGCGAGAAGGGGTACGGCGAGCTCGGCGGATCCGCCGGGGGGCGGGGCGGCTCGTCGGCGCCGAGGGGCTCGAGGCGGGCGGCGACGTCGCCCTCGGGCACCGCGTGGACGGGCAGGTATCGCTCGGGCTCCCAGAGCACGACGGCGCGGCGCGAGTCGAGCACGGTGGCCTCGCCGAGCCGGGCGCGCAGCCGCTTGGGGGTGGGTTCGTAGCGGAGCTGCGGGACGAGGCGCCTGAGTTCGTGGGAGATCCTGACTGCCATGAGGCCAGCGTGGCCCCGGGAGCGGCCGATGGCAATGGCCCCCGGAGCGAACGCGCGCCGGGGGCCATGTCAGCCGGGGGCCAGGCCAGCCGGGTGGCCGGCGCCTCAGCGGGTCAGCGGCACGATCCGCCCTGGCCCAGGTGGGCGCCGTTGTTGCCGGTGCAGTACGCGGCCTGGACCACCTGGCCGCTGGCCGGGTCGAGGATCAGGCCGTCGCGGCGCGGTTGGGCGTTGAAATTGAACATGTTCCCGAGCGATCCGGCGATCGCGTCGAACGAGCCGTCGCCGAGCCTGCCGAGGCCCCAGTTGTCCTCGATGAAGCGCAGGATCGAGGACTGCTGCGTCACCGTGTGGTCCACGAAGTTGGCCTTCGCGTAGGGGGAGACCACGAGGAGCGGCTGGCGGGGGCCGGGGCCGCAACGGTCCGCGTAGCCGCCGAGGATCGGCGCGCCGGCGGCCGCAGCGTCACGGCACCACGCGGCGTCGTTCGTGGAGTCGTTGGACGCGTTGAGCACCTTCGTGGCGACGTGGTCGTACCAGCCGTCGGAGTCGTCGTAGGCCAGGACGATCGCCGTGGAGTCCCAGTTCTTGGACTTCTGGATCGCGTTGACCTCGTTGACGATGAAGGCCTGCTCGTCGATCGGGTCCGAGTAGGAGGCGTGGCCGTCCTGGTAGTTGGGCGCCTTGAGGAAGGACACGGCCGGCATGTTGTCCGTGTTCACGACCTTGTCGAAGGAGGTGAGGTCGTACTGGTGGTTCGCCTGGCCGCTGTGGCCGATCTCGGCGTCGTTTGCCGGGGGAAGGTGCTTGGGGTTCGCAGTCGAGGCGTAGTACTGGAACGGCTCGTGGTGCGGGTTGTAGTCCGTCGAGGAGACGCCGGCGACGTTGGTGTGCGTCGTCGTGCACTGGGCGTAGTCGGTGCCCTTGATGTTCTTGGTGTCCTGCGGGGTGAAGCCGCCCTGGAACCAGCCCCACGAGACGCCCTTGGTGTTGAGGAGGTCGCCGACGTTCTTGCCGCTCATCGCCGCGAGGGCGTAGTTCTTGGCGTGGCTGCTGTCGGAGCAGTCGTCGTACGCCGGGTCAGGATCGCCCGTGACGGTGCCGACACCGGCCGCATCCGCAGACTTGACCGTGTACGCGTCAGGTGTGGCGGTCTGCTTGCCCGTGAACGGGTCGACGCTCGTCACGCCGTGCGTCTGGCCGGCCACGAGGTTGAGCGCGCCCGGCGTGGACGGGCCGAACGTGTCGGAGAAGCTGTTGTCGCTCATCGCGAAGTGCTGGGCGTAGTTCCACAGGCCCGTGACGGTGTTGCCGTCGTAGTAGTCCATCGTCAGGCCCGGCGCCCGGTACCGCGGGTCGCCCGCCGCGCCGCACGCGTCGGTGCTGGTGTTCTCGACGAACTTGTCCATGAGCCCGCCGTTGTATGCCTTCTGCTCGGCGGTGTACTCGTGGTTCTGGTCGCACGTCACGGCCTGGCTGGGCGTGAGCCGCGCAGGCTGGGAGGCGTTGGGGTTGTTCGGCGCGAGCAGGCCGGCGTTCTGCAGCGTGTTGATGTTCTTTGGCGTGGTGGGCGCCGCGGCGAAGGCCGACGCCGCCGCGCCGGTGCCCTGGATCTTCTCGCCGGGGGTGTTGGCCGCGTTCGGGTACGTGGCGAAGTAGTGGTCGAATGAGACGTTCTCGCCGAAGATGACAACGACGTGCTTGATGGGTGTGGCGGTGGACGACGACGCCTGCGCGGCGACGACACCTCCGGCCGTGGCGGCGGCGAGGCCCAAGGCGCTCGCCGCGGCCGCGGCACGGATGCTGAACTTCGACATCAGGTTGTGCTTTCTCGAGGCGGATGGTGACCCCGAGGGTGCGAGTGTTTCCCCGCACCGACACTATGTGGCCAAAGTCCCGGAAGTTCCCGAGTTGGCCATCAATTCAGCAAGAGTTCACTCTTGCTTCGAGGGAGCCGCTCAGCTGCGTGTGTGCAGCCCGTCGAAGAGCACGGCCACGACGTCGTCGGCGAGCTTCGCGGGAGTGAGGGAGCCCCCGGGGCGGTACCACTCGACGATCGAGTTGATCGTGCCGAACAGCAGGCGGGCCACGGTGCGCGGGTCGATGTCCGTCCGGACGGTGCCCTCCGCACGGGCCTCCGCGATGAGCTCGGCTACCTTGCGGTCGAAGCTGCGGCGGCGTTCCAGGGCCGCCCGCTCCGTTTCGGTGTTGCCGCGCAGGCGCAGCAGGAGCGTGACGAACGGGAGCCTGTCGGTGAGCACGTGGACGGTCGAGCGGACCACGAACTCGAGGCGGTGCTCGGCGGTTCCCGACTGCGAGTCGGGCGCGTCCCACACCGACTCGAGGCCGCCGAGGGCCTCCTCGAGCGCGAGCGCGAGGAGGTCCTCCTTCGACGGGACGTGGTGGTAGATCGCGGACTTCGAGATGCCGAGGTTCTCGGCGAGGATCCCCATGCTCGTCGCGTCGTACCCGTGCCGGTTGAAGACCTCGACCGCGATGTTGAGCACGGACTGCTGGTCGTATCCCGGCCGCCCGCGCCGGCCCGTGGAGGAACCGGCGCGCGCGGTGGAGGTTGCTGAGGCTGAGGGCATGGGGTCCAGCTTAGGCCTGGTCGCGCAGGTCGAAGATCCGGCGGAGCTTGCCGTTGGAGCGCTCGAGCGAGCCGGGCTCCACGACGTCGATCGTGCAGGACGAGCCGACGTTGACCTTGATCGCGTGCTTGAGGTTCGCCGCGGCGGCCTGGCGCTGCTCCGGCGTCGTGCCGTCGCGCGGCTCGATCTTCACCGTGAGCGAGTCCATCCGCTGGCCCGCGGGGCGGGTGAGGATGAGCTGGAAGTGCGGGCTCAGTTCCGGGATCCGCAGCGCGATCTCCTCGATCTGGGACGGGAACATGTTCACCCCGCGCAGGATGATCATGTCGTCGGTGCGGCCGGAGATGCGGCCCATGCGGCGGTGGCCGGGGCGCGCGGTGCCCGGGAGCAGGGAGGAGAGGTCCTTGGTGCGGTACCGGATGATCGGCAGGGCCTTCTTCGTCAGGGACGTGAAGACGAGTTCGCCGGTCTCGCCGTCGGACTTGGTCTTGGTGAGGTCGAACGGGTCCACGATCTCCGGGCGGAAGTGGTCCTCCCAGATGGTGGAGCCGTCCTGCGTCTCGACTGCCTCGCCGGCAACGCCCGGGCCCATGACCTCGGAGAGGCCGTAGATGTCGCACGCCTTGATGCCGAACATCTCCTCGAGTTCCGCCCGCATCTCGTTGGTCCACGGCTCGGCACCGAGCACGGCGTACTTGAGGGACGTCTTGCGGGGGTCGAGGCCCTTGTGGATCATCGCGTCGCCGATGGTGAGGAGGTAGGTCGGCGTGCAGCAGATCGCGTCCGGGGCGAAGTCCTCGATGAGCTGGATCTGCTTCTCGGTCTGGCCGCCGGACATCGGGATGACCGTTGCGCCGAGCTTCTCGATGCCCGAGTGCGCGCCGAGGCCGCCGGTGAAGAGGCCGTAGCCGTACGCGTTGTGGACCTTCATGCCCGGGCGGACGCCGGAGGCGCGGAAGCAGCGGGCCACGATGGTGGCCCAGTTCTCGAGGTCCTGCTTGGTGTACGCCACGACGGTGGGGCGGCCCGTGGTGCCGGAGGATGCGTGGATGCGCGTGACCTCGTTCATCGGCACGGCGAACATGCCGAACGGGTACTCCTCGCGGAGGTCCTCCTTCGTGGTGTAGGGGAACTTCGCGAGGTCGTCGAGCTCCTTGAGGTCCTCGGGGCGGACCCCGGCCTCGTCGAACTTGCGCGTGTAGTGCGGCACGCGCTCGTAGGCGTACTTGACGGTCTCCTTCAGCCGGGTCAGCTGGAGGGCCTCGATCTGGTCCCGGCTCATCGTCTCCTCGGCGTCGAGGACGGCGGGGCCGAAGGCCGAGGAATTCGAAGAGCTCGGGGTCTGGGGGGCGGAAGCGGTCTGGGTCACGGCGATGCTCACTTCGTTGGGCTGGGGCTGGGGCAGGGTGGGGTGGGACGGGCGGGGGCGGCGGAGGCGAGGTGCGCACGACGGCGAGTGGTCGCCGTCGTGCCTTGTCTGGCCTCGGCGACTTGTCCCCGGCGCGCGTCTGCCGCGCGGACTAGCGCTGGGGGATGGTCCGCGAGCGGCCGCGGAACTCCGCGACGAGCCGCCCGGGGGCCTCGGCGGTGTGCGCGGTGCCGGCGGGGGAGGCGAAGACCTGGACGTCGTAGACGCCGCTGCGGCCGGCCTGGGCGCGGCGGCCGGCGATGGCCGTGATGGTCTCGCCCTCGTGGGCCGGGGCCAGGAAGTTCACGTCCACTCCGGAGGCGACGGTGACGGTGCTGTGGTCCTCGGCGGGGCTGTGCGGGTTGCACGCGAGCGCGAAGGCGGAGTCGGCGATGGCGAACAGCATCCCGCCATGGGCGATCCCGAATCCGTTGAGCATCTCGCGGCGGAGAGTCGTGGCGACCGTGGCGGTGCCGTCGCCGAGTTCGAGGACCTTCAGGCCCATCCACTCGGTGGCGTAGTCGTCCGTGAGGATCGGGTGGGCCAGCGTGTGGGCGGGAGCAACATCGCTCATGGGGACACCTCTCGCAATTCTTTACCGAATGTTCATTAGGTAATCCCATGAGGCCCGGATGTGTCAAGGCGCACACCCTGCGCGTCCACCCTGCGGACGCCCGTGGGGGCGTGTGAGACTTGGACGGTCAGGCCGCTGGAACCCCGAGGAGCGCCCATGTCACGAGGCATCTACGTCAGCGCGACGACCCCCGGATCGGGGAAGTCGCTCGTAGCGCTCGGGGTGGCCGAGGCGCTGCACGCGCGCACCGGGAGGATCGGGTTCTTCCGACCCATCGTCACCGGCGACTCCCCGGATACCGACCCCATGGTGGCGCTCATGCGCTCCCGGTTCGCGCTGTCCCCCACCGTGTGCCGCGGCGGGCTCACCGCGCGCGAGGTGCGGCGACTCCTCGCGGCGGGCAAGCGCGAGGAGATCGACTCCCGCTGCGTCGAGGTCTACGCCGAGATCGCCGCCCTCGTGGACATCGTCATCGTGGAGGGGACGGACCTGACCGGGCAGGACTCCGCCGTGGAGTTCTCGCTCAACGCCCGCCTGGCCAACGATCTCGGCTGTCCCATCATCGCGGTGGTCAGCGGGCGCGAGCGGACGCCTGCCGAGATCGCGGACGCCGTCGATGTGGCCCGCAAGGAGCTGGCCGCCGCTCGCTGCAGCCTGCTCGCGATGATGGTCAACCGCGCGGACCCCGAGCAGATCGGCGAGATCGGCGCCGTCATGCGTCCAGGCGTCCACCACCTGCCCGTGTACATCGTCCCGGAGCTCGCCGAGATCTCGCGGCCCACCACGGGGGAGATCGGCGGGGCGCTGAGGCTGCGCCAGCTCGCGGGCACGGCGGACATGGAGCGCGAGGTGCGCGGGGTCAAGGTCGCCGCCATGAGCGTCGCGAACTTCATCGGGGCGCTCGAGGACGGCGACCTCGTGATCGTCCCCGGGGACCGGGCCGACATCATGGTCGGAGCGCTCGCCTCGACGTTCTCGCCCGAGTTCCCCGTCCCGGCGGCGATGGTCCTCACGGGCGGCCTCGCCCCGGATCCGCACGTCCTGCCGCTGCTCGCGCAGGCGCCGTTCCCCGTCTTCGCCTACGACGACGACACATACCACGCGGCGCGCGGCGTCGCCGAGGTCCGCAGCGAGATCTGGACCGGCCACCGGCGCAAGGTGGCGTCCGCCCTCGGCGCCTGGGCCAAGCACGTGGACGACGCCGAGCTCGTCGGCCGGCTCGACCTGCCCCGCCCCGAGACCATGACCCCCCTGCGGTTCCTGCACGAGCTCATCGGACGCGCGCGGACGCAGCGCAAGCGCATCGTCCTGCCCGAGGGCACCGACGTGCGCATCCTGCGCGCCGCGGACATCCTGCACCGGCGCGACGTCTGCGACCTCATGCTCCTGGGGAACGAGAGCACGGTCCGGGAGCTCGCGGCCGCGAACGGCATCGCGCTGGGCGGCATCGACATCGTGGACCCCGCGACCTCCGAGCTGCGGGAGAGGTTCGCCGAGGAGTACGCGCGGCTGCGTGCGCACCGCGGCGTGGACCTCGCCAAGGCCCTCGAGACGATGCTGGACGTCTCCTACTTCGGCACGATGATGGTCCAGCTCGGGATCGTGGACGGCATGGTCTCCGGCGCGGCCCACACGACGGCGCACACCATCCGGCCCGCGCTCGAGTTCGTCAAGACGCGGCCCGGGGTGAAGATCGTCTCCTCCGTGTTCCTCATGCTCATGGAGGACCGCGTGCTCGTGTACGGGGACTGCGCCGTCAACCCGGACCCCAGCGAGGAGCAGCTCGCGGACATCGCGCTCGCGTCCGCGGAGACGGCCGCGCAGTTCGGCGTGGACCCCCGCGTCGCGATGCTCTCCTACTCGACCGGCGGGTCCGGGTTCGGCGAATCCGTGGACAAGGTGCGGCGGGCCACCGAGCTCGTGCGCTCGCGGCGGCCGGAGCTCGCCGTCGAGGGCCCGATCCAGTACGACGCCGCCGTGGACGCCTCGATCGCGGCGACCAAGCTTCCCGGCTCGGACGTCGCGGGGCAGGCGACCGTGTTCATCTTCCCGGACCTCAACACCGGCAACAACACGTACAAGGCGGTCCAGCAGTCCGCCGGCGCGGTCGCCGTCGGGCCCGTCCTGCAGGGCCTGAACAAGCCCGTCAACGACCTGTCCCGCGGGTGCACCGTCGAGGACATCGTCAACACGGTCGCGATCACCGCCATCCAAGCGCAGCAGGCCACTGCAGCAACCGTCACTGCAGCAACCGCCTAGGAGTCACACGTGCTCGTCCTCGTCATCAACTCCGGATCCTCCTCGCTCAAGTACCAGCTGCGCGAGGTCGACGCGCACGACCGCGCGGCCTCGCCCGAGGGGGCGACGCCCGCCGAGCTCGCGGGCACCGGTGCCGTCCTCACCGAGGGCCTCGTCGAGCGCATCGGGTTCGACGGCGGCCCCGCCGACCACGCGGCCGCCCTGACGGAGGTCGACGACGCCCTCGCCGCCGTCCTCGGCGGGCGCCGAGTCGACGCGGTCGGGCATCGCGTGGTGCACGGCGGCGAGCGGTTCGCCGAGCCAGTGCTGGCCAACAACGAGATCATCAGGGCCATCGAGCGGCTCAACCCGCTCGCGCCCCTGCACAACCCCGCCAACGTCCTCGGGCTGCGGGCCATCGCCGAGAAGTGGCCGGACATCCCCCAGGTCGCAGTGTTCGACACCGCCTACCACCGCACCATCCCCGAGCACGCGTGGCGGTACGCCGTGCCCAACTGGTTCTACACACATCACGGGATCCGCCGGTACGGCTTCCACGGGACCTCGCACGAGTACGTCGCGCGGCGGGCCGCCGCCTTCTTGGACGTGCCCGCGGAGGAGTTCGACGGCGTCGTGCTCCACCTCGGCAACGGCGTGTCCGCGACCGCCGTGCAGGGCGGGAAGAGCGTGGACACGTCCATGGGGTTCACCCCGCTCGAGGGGCTCGTCATGGGCACGCGTTCCGGCGACCTCGACCCGTCCATCCTCGTGTTCCTCGCCCGGCAGGGGCACTCGGCGGACGAGATCGACGCCATCCTCAACCGCGAGTCCGGGCTCAAGGCGCTCGCCGGGTCCAATGACATGCGCACCGTTGTCGAGGCCGCCGAAGGCGGGGACCGGCGTGCCGAGGTGGCGCTCGACGTCGCGTCCTACCGGCTCGCGAAGTACATCGGCGGGTACCACGTCGCGGTCGGCGGGGCGAAGGCCATCGTGTTCACGGCCGGGATCGGGGAGAACTCGGTGCCGTTCCGGGCGCGCGTCGCTGCGCGGCTCGGCGCGCTCGGCGTGGTGCTCGACGATGCCCTCAACGCGGTCCGCTCGAAGGAGCCCCGGGTCATCTCGGCCCCCGAATCCGTGATCCCCCTGCTCGTGGTTCCCACCGACGAGGAGAGGGCGATCGCGGAGGCGACAGCCGCCGTCGTGCGCGCCGGGTGAGGCGCGCATCACGCGAGACGTGCGCCACACGGGAGATCTGAAGCACACTGACCGTGCTTACACTGATCGGCGGCCCGCGGCCGTCAGGCGTGGCCGAGTCTCCCCGAAGGACCCTTGTGAAGCAACACCACCACTCTTCCGCCCCCGCCGCCGTGTCTGCGGAGGGCTACGAGAAGGCCCTCAGCCGTCGCCACGTGCAGATGATCGCGATGGGCGGCGCGATCGGCGTCGGCCTCTTCATGGGTGCGGGAGGGCGCCTCGCCTCGACCGGCCCGGCGCTGGTGTTCTCCTACGCGATCGCGGGGGCCATCGCGTACCTGCTCATGCGGGCGCTCGGCGAGCTGGTGATGTACCGCCAGACGTCCGGCTCGTTCGTGAGCTACGCCGGGGAGATGTTCGGGCCCAAGGGCGCGTACCTTTCCGGATGGATGTACTTCGTGAACTGGGCCATGACCGGCATTGCCGAGCTGCTGGCGATCGGCCTGTACTTCCAGTACTTTTTCCCGAACGTACCGGTCGAGGCGTCGGCACTGTGCGCCCTCGCGCTGCTCGTCGCCGTCAACCTCCTCAGCGTCAAGGCATTCGGCGAGTTCGAGTTCTGGGCCTCGGTGCTCAAGGTCACCGCCATCAGCCTGTTCCTCGTCGCGGGCACCGTCATGGTCGTGATGAACACCCAGGTCGGGTCCACCCACGCCTCTCCCGCGAACCTCCTGGCGGGCGACGGAGGCATGTTCCCGCACGGCTTCTTCGTGATGATCCTCGTGCTGAACGCCGTGATCTTCGCGTACAACGCCATCGAGCTCGTGGGCATCACCGCCGGGGAGATGCAGGACCCGCAGCGCGAGGTCCCGCGGGCGATCCGCGCCGTGGTGCTGCGCATCGTCGTGTTCTACGTTGGGTCCGTCCTGCTCCTGGCGATGCTCCTGCCCTCCGACCAGTACAAGGCCGGCGTGAGCCCGTTCGTGACCGTGTTCGACCAGCTCGGCGCCGGGTGGATCGGCGACGTGATGAACCTCGTGGTCATCACCGCCGCCCTCAGCTCCTCCAACACCGGCCTGTACTCGATCGGGCGCATCTTCCGCACCATGGCGTCCAACGGACACGCGCCGCACTGGCTCACGCGCATGTCCAAGCGGCACGTCCCCTACGCGGCGATCCTCGCCATCGCCGCCGTGTACTTCGTGGGGATCCTCGTGAACATCTGGGCCGGGGGCACCCACGCGTTCGACCTCGCCCTGAACACCGCATCGATCGGCGTGATCTTCACGTGGGGCTCGATCTTCGCGTGCCAGCTCATGCTCCGGAAGAAGAGGGGCCCGGGCGCCTCGTCGCTGCCGATGCCGGGCTCGCCGTGGACCAGCTGGCTTGGGCTCGCCGCGCTGGCGGCCATCACCGTGCTCATCGCGTTCGACACCATGACCGATAAGGCCACCGGCGATGTCTACCCGATTGGCCTGTACACGATCCTGTGCGTCCCCGTCCTGGCCGTCCTGCTGTGGCTCGGATGGCTCCTCGTGAAGCGCCGCGAGGCCGCACGCGCGGCGGCGGAGGCGTCGGCGGAGGCGTCCGGGGCCCACGACGACGACCGAGTCGACGCCCGCGCCTAGCCGCGTCGACGCCCGCGCCTAGCCACCTTGCGCCGAGGTCTGGTCCCCGGACGCCGATCTCGGCGCTAGGGGATGAGGTCCGTCGCGCCGAGGGCGTCCGCAATGAACGCGTAGTCCCAGGCACGGTCCTTCCACGCCTCGTACCGGCCCGACGCCCCGCCGTGCCCTGCATCCATCTCCGTCTTGAGCACGATCGGCTCCCCGGACGTCGTGGACTGGCGCAGCGCCTGCACCCACTTCGCGGGCTCCACATAGAGGACGCGGGTGTCATTGAAGCTCGTCACCGCCGCGACCTTCGGGTATGGGGCGGCGTGGACGTTCTCGTACGGCGAGTACGACTTCATGTACGAGTACACCTCCGCGTCCTCGATCGGGTTTCCCCACTCCTCCCACTCCAGCGCTGAGAGCGGCAGCTCGGGGTCGAGGATCGTGGTGAGAGCGTCGACGAAAGGCACCTGCGCCACCGCGGCGGCGTACTTCTCCGGCGCGAGATTGAGCACCGCCCCGATGAGCAGCCCCCCGGCGGACCCGCCCATGCACGCGATCCGCTTCGGGTCCGCCCACCCCGACGAGGTGACCCAGTCGGTGGCCGCGACGAAGTCAGTGAACGTGTTCTTCTTCGCGAGCTTCTTGCCGTCCTCATACCAGTGCCGCCCGAGCTCGCCGCCTCCCCGGACGTGCGCGATCACGAACACGAACCCCCGGTCCAGCAGGCTCAGCCGCGGGATCGCGAAGCCCGGGTCCATGCTCACCTCGTAGGACCCGTACCCGTACACGAGCGCCGGGTTGGTCCCGTCCGGCTGCACCGAAGCCCGCCGCAGCACCGAGAGCGGGACGCGAGTGCCGTCGTCGGCCGTCGCCCAGGCACGCTCCGCCACGTAGTCCGCCGGGCTGTACCCGCCGAGCACCGGCGTCTCCTTGCGCAGCAGCAGCTCTCCCGTGGCGAGCACGTAGTCGTAGACCCGCGGCGGGGTGAAGTAGGAGGTGAAGGACAGCCGCGCCACGGGCGCCGCGTACTCCGTGGTGCCGCCGCCGGCCGTGTAGAGCTCCTCCCCGAAGGAAGGCTCCACGAACGACGGCACCCTTCCGGCCTCCGCCGCATCGACGGCGTCCGCGAGGGGCGCGAACCGGACGGTGGAGATGGTGTCCCGGCGCAGCGAGACGATGAGGTGTGTCGCGCTGACGTCGGCACCCTCGACCTTGACCGCGTCGCTGTGGGCCACGAGCGTGGTCCACTCCTGCTCGTCGAGCGGCTTGGCGAACTCGCCCAGATCCACGAGGGAGAGCATGTTGTTGGGTGCCGCACCCTCCGGCCCGCGCGGCCGGCCGTTGTGCGTCAGCAGCACGCGCGTGCGGCCGGCCTGCTCGAACGGCTCGGCCGTGTGGAGGATCCGCTCGTCGCGGCCCAGCACCAGCTCGAGCTCCGAGCCGGGCGCCACGAGGTCGAGCATGCGCGTCTCGGAATACTCAGAGTTGCCCACCGAGACGAGCAGCCAGCGCCGGTCCGAGGAGAGGTCGATCCCGGTCCACTGCGCGACGTCGTCCTCCTGGTACAGGACCGAGTCCTGCTCCACGGGCGTGCCGAGGACGTGCACGCGCACCTGGTAGGGCCGCCACGAGTCGTCGGCGACCATGTAGAACAGCCGGGACCCGTCGGGCGCGAACTCGAGCCCGTAGAACACGTGCTCGATCGTCTCGGGCAGGTGCTCACCCGTGCGGAGGTCCCTGATGCGCAGCGTGAAGGTCTCGTCCCCGGCATTGTCCACCGAGTAGGCGTACAGGTTCCCGTCGCGCGTGACGGCCGCGCCGCCGAGCGCGAAGAACGGGTGCCCCTCCGCCTCGGCGTTGCCGTCGAGGAGCACCTCCTCGCCCGGGACCGGCGTGCCAGGCACGACGGCGGGCGGGGTCCACTCTGCGACACCGCCTCCAGCGGGGGCGCCGCTGTCGTGCGTGCCACTGGCAGGGTCGGCGGCCTTGACGCGGCAGTAGATGGGGTACTGCTGCCCCTCGACCATGCGGGAGTAGTACCACCAGCCGTCCTTGCGGGCCGGGACGGAGAGGTCAGTCTCCTGGGTACGGCGCTTGATCTCCTCGAAGATCGCCTCGCGAAGGGCCTGCTGGCTGGCGGTGACGGCGTCGGTGTACGCGTTCTCCGCCGTCAGATGGGCGACGACGTCCGGGCTCTCCTTGTCGCGCAGCCACTCGTACGGGTCCACGAACGTGTCGCCATGGCGGGTGCGCGGTGCGGGGACCTTCTTCGCGACGGGTGCGGCCGGCACACCAGGCCCAGCAAGGGGAGCTTGAGTCATGGCCCCACCCTAGCGGGCCGATCCGACAGTTCTCAGTTCCCGTTCTGCAGGTTCCGCTGGGCCACGTACTGCGGGACGGTCCCCTGGGCCATCGCCTCGGCGAGCGCGTCGGTGGCCCCCTGGTCGAGGTTCACGATCGACTGCCCGTCCGAGGACGTCCCGACCCCCGAGGTGGGCAGCGTGAAGCTCACCACGCCCGACGGCCGGACGTCCTTCATCTCGAGCGCCAGCCCGGCGACCGCCTTCGAGTCGAGGCCCGAGTCAACGGTGAGGAACGGCGAGAACTGGCTGACGATCTGGCTCACCGTGACGGGGTTGGCGAGCGTCTCCGGCTTGATGATCTGGGTCATGAGGGCCTTGAGGAATGCCTGCTGGTTGCGGACCCGCTGGTAGTCGCCGTCGGCGAAGGCGTAGCGCTCGTGGACGAACGCGAACGCGGTCTTCCCGTCCATGTGCATCGGCCCCGCTGTGAATGCCAGGCCAGGGTTCTCGGCCATCGTCGAGGCGAACGGGCGTGTGACATTCACCGTGACACCCCCCACAGCGTCTGTGAGGCCCTTGAAGCCGTCGAAGTCGATGAATGCGACGTGGTCGATCCGCTGGTGGAGGAGGGACTCGACGGTCTCGACCATGAGCGGCACCCCGCCGTAGGCGAGGGCAGCGTTGATCTTCGCCGAGCCGTGTCCCGGGATCGGCACCCAGAGGTCGCGCATGATCGAGACGACGTAGGCCTCCTTCCGGTCCGCCGGGATGTGGACGAGCATCATCGTGTCCGAGCGCTGGTCCGACGCCGCGCCGGACTCGGCCTGGCTGACGGTCGCCCCGCGGCTGTCGGACCCCACCAGGAGGATGTTGACAGGGGTCTTGCCGTTGGGTGCCGGGGTCGCCGAGGGACGGGCGGCCTCCTGGGGGAACGCGTTCGCGATCTTCTCGGTCTTCGAATCGAACGTCCCGGCAACGTTGGCCAAGTACACGATCGCGGCGACCGCTGCGAGGACCACGACGCCGATGGCCGAGAAGAGCACGATGAGCCCGGCCCGACGCTTGCGCTTCGGCGGCCGTGCGGGCCCGTCGAGAAGGTCATCGACAGTGTCCGGGCGCTGTCCGGGCTGGCTCACGGAAGGTCCTCACTCTGTGTCATTGCGTTTGTGGATAGTATCAACGTGACCCCCGTCTGCCCGATCCGAGCGCGGCGGGATGACGCCGGGACAACCCGCGCGCAATGAACCGCGCAAGGAACCGCGGACTGAATCGCCGAGTGAACGAGGGGACGCATGGCACGCATCTGGCGCCGGGGACGCCGCGTCGCGGAGGTCGTCTCCGAAGACGGCGCACGTGCAGCCGTCCTCCACCTCGACGCTGACCGCCCCCTCGTCCTGACGGATTCCGCCGCGCGGATCTGGTGCCTCGTGGACGGGATCCGCACCCAGGACGGGATCCGGGCCGACCTCGCGGCCGAGTACGGCGCCGGCCCCGGGACCCCGCTCAGCGACGAGATCGGCCGTGAGGTCGACCGCTTCCTCGCCGAACTCGCCGCACGCGGGCTCATCGAGGACGCCTCCGGCGAGGCCGGCAGCGCAGCGGGGTCCGACGCATGACGGCACCCCTGCACCTGATGCTCTTCGGCGTGCCTGCCGCCGTGCGTTGGGACCGGGGCATCGGCCCCGAGGACGCCGCGAAGCTCGCGGACGCGTGGTCCCGCTGCCGCGCCGAGGACCCGACCGGCGGGGCCGACCCGGCCTCCGGCCTCGGGAGTGACCCACTGGCCGGTGCCGAGCCCCACGATTCTGGAACGGCTCCCGTGAGGGCGGTGCTCGCCGTCGGCCGCGCCGCGCCGTTCGCCGCGGAGGGCGAGACGTTCGCGGAGTTCGCCTCCGAGCTGACTTCGCTCCTGACGGTCGCGGCCATCGAGCAGCGGGCCGGTGAGCTCATGATGCTGCACGCGTCCGGCCTCGCGGACCCCGTGACGGGGCGGACCTTGGCGCTCGTGGCCCGCTCGGGGATGGGCAAGACCACCGCGACCAGGGTCCTCGCCACGCACTTCGGGTACGTGAGCGACGAGACGGTCGCGATAGAGCGCTCGGGCCGCATCCTGCCGTACCCGAAGCCGCTGTCGGTCATCGACGCCCCGGCACCGGCGCCCAAGGTCCAGCGGGGACCCGACGAGCTCGGGCTCACCCTGGCATCCGCGGAGGCGAGGCTCGGCGCCGTCGTGCTCCTCGAGCGGCAGGCGGGCCTCGACGCGGCCGCTGTGGAACCGGTCGGGCACGCCGACGCCCTCGTGGACCTGGCCCCGCAGACGTCCGCGCTCGCCCGGATCGAGCGGCCGCTCGCATGGCTGTGCGGGATCCTCGACGAGTGCGGCGGCGCCGTCCGCGTGCGGTACACGGAGGCTCACCAGCTAGCCGACGTCCTCCCCGCGCTGCTCGCCCGCGAGCCGCTGCCACGGGCCTGGCGCAGCGCGCACGACGCCGGGCCGGTCACCCCGCCCGGTCACCTCGCCGCCGCGGCGGTGCGCCGACGCGAGGCCGTGGACGCGGTCGAGGTCCCGAGCGGTGACCCGGACTGCCCCGACGTCCTCGTGCTCAGCGGGTCGACCCTGGTCAGGCTCGGAGGGATCGCGCCCGCGGTGTGGGTGGCCCTCGCGGGAACCACGGGCGCTGGCGGGATCAGCCGGGCGGAGCTCGCGGCCCGGCTCGAGGCGACCATCGGCCTCCCTGGGGGCTTCGCGCCGATCCTGGCGGCGGCGCTGTCTGAGCTCGAGCAGCGGGGCCTGGTTGAGCTCGGGGACTGACGGCGGCCGGCGGGCTCGGCGTCGCGGGAAGGGCCGTTTCGTCGCCGTTCCGCGCGCTCCGGTAGACTCACCCTGATCACCTGTGCCCCTCGCGGGCCACGACGATGGGGAGAGACGAGCGTGGAACACGAGCCCGAGGGCCAGCAGGCCGGCAATTCGCTGACTCTGGCGGACGGCCTCCGTCTTGCCCGCCGCTATTGGATCGGCATCATCGCGTTCGTCGCCGCGGCCACGGCACTCGCCTTCGGGTGGTACCTCATCCAGCCCAAAGTGTACGCGGCCGATTCGAGCGGCATCGTGGTGGCCGGCGGCGCGGACAACCTCGGCCTCTCGCTCGCGGGGGACAACCTCGCGAAGGCGAAGGTGAAGTCGTACAAGTCCGTCGCCGAGTCGCTCCTGGTGGCCGACCGCGTGGTCAAGGACCTTGGCCTGCCGCTGTCCGGGGGAGCCATCGCCGGCGGCGTGACGGTCTCCGTCCCCGCGGACACCGCGGAGATCCACGTGACCGCCCACTCGACCGACCCGGTCCTCGCCCAGAAGGTTGCGGACGACTGGGTCGTGGCGCTTGCAGCCCAGGTCCGTGAGCTCGAGCTCGCGAGTTCGAGTTCCTCGACCGCCGAGCCGGCCGTGCGTGTCGTCCCGCTGGCCAAGGCCGCGCTTCCTGGCGCGCCCGTCTCTCCGAACCTCAAGCTCGCGCTTGGGATCGGCGGCGGCGCGGGCCTGCTGCTCGGACTCGGCTACGCCCTGCTTCGCGGCTACCTCGACCGCCGCATCCGCACGGCGACCGACGCGGAGCGGACGTCCGGCCACCCCGTGATCGGCACGCTCCCGACGGATGCGCGGCTCGCCGAGGGCAGCCGCATCCTCGAGGCCCCCAGCTCGGGCGCACGCGGGAGCCACGCCATGGGCGAGGCCCTGCGCGAGCTGCGGACCAACCTCCAGTTCATCGACGTGGACAACCCGCCGCGCATCATCCTCGTCACGAGCTCTGTGCCCTCCGAAGGCAAGTCGACGGTCATCGGCAACCTCGCCGCCGCGATGGCCTCGGCGGGCGAGGATGTCGTCGTGGTCGACGCCGACCTCCGCCGCCCGACCGTGCACGATGTCTTCGACGTGGTCCCCGGCGTGGGGCTCACTGACGTGCTGGCGGGGCGCGCGTCCGTGGAGGACGTGCTCCAGACCTACGCGGGCGTGCCGAACCTGAAGGTGCTCGGCGCTGGACGCATCCCGCCCAACCCGTCGGAGCTGCTCGGTTCGCGCATGATGAAGAACCTGCTCGCCCATCTCGCCGAGGACGCCGTGGTGCTCGTGGACGCGCCACCACTCCTGCCGGTGACCGACGCCGCCGTGCTCTCGCGGGCTGCCGACGGCACGATCATCGTCTCCCGAGCCGGTAAGACCACCACGGACGGCCTCGAGCGCGCGGTGCGCAACCTCGACCGCGTCCGCGGCAAGATCCTGGGTGTCATCCTCAACGGCGTCTCGACCAAGGGTCCCGAGTCGTACACGTACGGCTATTACGGAACCTACTCGGAGCACCAGCGCGGCCGCGAGAAAGTCCCGGGGGGACGCAACTCTTCCAAGGGCAAGGGCCCCAAGGGCAAGGCCGCGAAGGTGCGCACGGCGGCTGTCCCGGCCGAGGCGGTCGAGGTGCCCGTCGCCCTTGAGCCCGCGTACGCGTCGGAACCGGTCCATACCTCGGAGCCGGCGTACACCCCGGAGCCGGCGTACGTGGCCGAGCCGGTCCACGTGTCGGAGCCGGCGTACACCCCGGAGCCGTATGTGTCCGAGCCGGTCCACGTGTCGGAGCCGGCGTACACCCCGGAGCCGGCGTACGTGGCCGAGCCGGTCCACGTGTCGGAGCCGGCGTACACCCCGGAGCCGTACGTGTCCGAGCCGGTCCTCGCCTCGGAGCCGGCATACGCGGAGCCGCGCTCGGCCAGCGCGTTCCCCGCTCCGCAGCTCGTGACGTCGGTGCACGGGAGCCATACGGCCCTGGACGACTCTTCTGACCGGGACGCCGCTGAACCGGCCGTGGATGAGGCCCCCTCTGGGATGCGCGTCGCCGAGGCAGAGCAAAGCCGCGCACACCTCGACGAAGTGCGTCTCGCAGCGGCTCCAGCCCCACTCGAGGCACAGCACGAGACGCTCCGCGAGGGCCCGCATCCGCGCCACGACCGCTCGCACGACGGCCTGCGCTTCACGAGCACGCGGCCGCAGCCGATCATCTCCGCGATCCCGCTCCATGCACCGGTCCAGGAGGAGCCGCAGGACGCGCCATCCGCGGAGCCCGTTGCGCCGCTCGCCGAGGACGGGACCGAGATGTGGCTGCCCGCGCAGCTGCGCGGCCGCCGCTCCGCCGGGTGATGTCAGCGGAGGGGTGAGGCCCGGGGGTCAGCCGCGGATGAGGATGTCGGCGCGCCCGAAGATGACCTCGAGCGCGGGCACCAGCTCGTCGGTCATCTTCGACCACACCTCGGGTCCGAGACGATAGGGATCCACGACCTCGTCGGCGGGGTCGCCGTGCGACGCTCCCGCGGTGGCCTTGGCATCCCACGCGCGCGAGACGAGACGCCGCCACGCCTCGGGGGACTCGCCGCGGTGCGCGAGCGCCCGCTCGTCGGCGTCGACGGG
Organism: Sinomonas cyclohexanicum; assembly: GCF_020886775.1. GTDB lineage: Bacteria > Actinomycetota > Actinomycetes > Actinomycetales > Micrococcaceae > Sinomonas > Sinomonas cyclohexanicum. The sequence continues at coordinate 3,322,431 of NZ_AP024525.1, read as the reverse complement.
GAGCGCTGCCAGGATCCTGGCGAACTCGCGCAGAGTGAACGTGCGCTTCAGCGCGGGCTGCAGGCGAAGGACAGCGTCACGGTGCCGGTGCGCGAGGACAAGGACCAGATCAGCCCTCTCGATCATGGGCTCGGTGAGCTGGCGCGCCGTGAATCCCTCGAGGGTCGAGCCGAGACTCGACGCGATCGCGGCTGACTCAGGCTGGGCCGGTTCGCCGACCAGGGCGCGTGTGCCCGCGCTCTCGACCTCGAAGGCGCCGGGGGCGATCTCGGCGAGGGCATCACGGAGCACTGCCCCCGCGAGCGGCGAGCGGCAGACGTTCCCGGTGCACACCACCAGGATGCGGAACGGTTCCTCGGCCATTCCAGCCAACCTAGCACCGTCTGCCCTGCAACGGGCCGCCGTGGGCTTGAGCGCCGCCCAGCCGGCTCTAGTGGGGTACGCCGATTCGGTCGAGCGGCCAGACGCGGAAGAACACCTGGCCCACGACCGCCGAGTCGGACACGGTGCGCACGCACGTCTGGGGCGCTCCGGGGTACCGGCAGTCCGCGACAGAGTCCTCGGAGTTGGACCGGTGGTCGCCGAGCAGCACGAGTTGTCCGTCGGGGACGAGGGTCTCGGGGAAGCAGCGGGGCGACCGGACCGCCGTCGTGCAGTCCAGCCCGCCCGGCTCGAAGGGCAGGTCCTCGTAGACGTACGGCTCGTCGACGGGCTTGCCGTCGAGCAGCAGGCGCCCCTGGGGGTCGCAGCAGCTGATCCGCTGGCCGCCAACGGCCGCGACCCTCTTGACGATGTAGTCCTCGTTGGACGGGCCGATCCCCGTCAGGTCGCCGAACCCGCGCACGAGCGCCGTGAGCGGGCTCCCCGCCGGGGGCAGCGCGCCCGGCCAGGTGGAGGGACGCACGACGGCGACGATGTCACCCGGGTGCGGAGGGGCACCGCCCGCGTACGCGAGCCGGTTGACCAGGATGCGGTCGCCGCCGCCCTCGGTGCTCTGGAGGGTCTGTTCCATCGAACCGGACGGGATCCGGCCGATCTTGACCACGAAGGTCTGCACGAGGCCTACCACGAGCAGGCCGATCGCGACGTTGAGCAGCACCGCAGCCCACAGGGGCAGAGGGCGGCGGCGGGGGAGCTTCACCGGAACACCCTAGCAAGGGTCCAGGGGCCTCCCCCGGCCTAGCAAGGGTCCAGGGGCCTCCCCCGGCGGCCTTCCGTCTGTTGGTCCTGTGCGTGCGGGGCTATGCCTGTGGAGCCCTCACGATCCCCGCCCCCACGTCCACCGGCGTGCTCCCGGCGGCCAGGCCGTCGGTGGTGGCGGAGGCGACAAGCTTGGACTGCAGCAGCACGGGACTGAGCGGCCCCTGGGCGAGGAGCTTCTCGGCCCACAGCGCTGTCACGCCGGCGACGTGCGGAGTGGCCATGCTCGTGCCGCTGATCGTCTTGGTGCCCCCGTTCAGCCACGCACTCTTGATCCCGACCCCCGGGCCGGCCACCGTGGCGAGCGTGTTGGAGAACGGGGCGACTGCGAGGCCGTCGGCCCCCTGGCCGAGGGCTGCGACCGAGAGCACGCCGTACGCGGCGGCCGGGGGAGAGACGTTGATCGTGTAGGCGGGGGAGCCCCCGCGCTCACTCTCGTTGCCTGCGGCAGCCACGACGAGGGTGGTCTGCGCGACGGCCGCGCGCGCATTGAGCAGGTTGGCCACCTGCTCGAAGAGCCGGATGTTCGCGCGGTAGTCCTCGAGGGCGATCGAGGTCGCCGCTGGGATGGGCAGGCCGTTCGTGGTGACGAGCTCCTGGACCCAGCCGGGGAAGTCGATCCCCAGGGACATGGAGATGACGTTGGCGCCGTTGTCCGCCGCCCACATCATCGCGGTGGCGAGCGTGTCGCTGCCGCCGCCACTGGGACCGCCCAAGACCTTGCCGATCAGTGCCCTCGTGACGCCGCGGGCCACGCCGATCCTCTCGCCGGCGAGGTCCCGCCCCAGGATGGTGCCGGCGCAGTGGGTACCGTGCCCGTGGTCGTCCTCGGCGCTGCCGGCCCCGGTAAAGTCCTGGGTGACGAGCTGGACGCCCGTGAAGGCGGGATGGTCTGCGTCGATGCCCGTGTCGAGGACGGCGACGGTCACGCCCGCGCCCGTGAACGGGGAGGTGTCCGCGCCGACCGCGGCGACGCCCCAAGCGGTGGGCGCGGCCGCGGCGTCGGGCGCGTCGAACGGCTCGATGAGCTTGACCGGCATCACGGGTGCGTAGCCGAGCACTGTCGGGTCGCTGTGGAGGGCGCCGACGGTCTGCGGCGTGGCGCGATCCTCGATCTCGATGGTCGCCGAGGCGGCCGCCTCCGCTGCCTCGACGGCGGGGCCGAGCCCGCGGGCGCGCGGGCCGTCGAAGGGATCGCGGGTCGCATGGAGGGCGGGGGCGCGGAGCACCACGAGGCGCGGTGCTCTGATCTTCGTGTTCATGGCTGGTCCTCACGGGTGATGCGCAGGGTGATGGGTGCGGTCTGGTGGCGGCTCATGGGTGCAGGGGTGCCGTTTGTACATCGAATGTAATAAGAGGCTAGATTCCGGCCATTCGTCGGTCAACGAGGTGCGCGCTCCCAGTTACTCGCGGCCCCGCGCGCTTGACGCTCGGAAGGCGCTCCCATATTCTGAACGAACGGTCGGTAATTATTTATGAGGAGGAGACATGGCAGCTGCGAATCTGCAGTCCGTGCCCCAGCCCCAGCCGGGACAGGGCGATGAGGCCCCGTCGGCTGAGGACATTGCGGGACAGGCCTACTTTGATCGCGTCATCGCCGAGGACTCGCGCATCGAGCCCCGCGACTGGATGCCTGCGGCCTACCGCAAGACCCTGACACGCCAGGTCTCGCAGCACGCGCACTCCGAGATCATCGGGATGCAGCCCGAGGCGAACTGGATCACCCGCGCCCCGAGCCTCAAGCGCAAGGCGATCCTCATGGCCAAGGTCCAGGACGAGGCCGGCCACGGCCTGTACCTGTACTCGGCGGCCGAGACCCTCGGCACCCCGCGGGACGTGATGAACCAGCAGCTCCTCGACGGCAAGGCCAAGTACTCCTCGATCTTCAACTACCCTGCGCGCACGTGGGCGGACATGGGTGCGATCGGCTGGCTCGTGGACGGCGCCGCGATCGCCAACCAGGTGCCGCTCTGCCGCGCGAGCTACGGCCCCTACGGCCGCGCCATGGTGCGCATCTGCAAGGAAGAGTCCTTCCACCAGCGCCAGGGCTTCGAGATCCTCCTCGAGCTCTCCAACGGCACCCCCGCCCAGAAGCAGATGGCGCAGGACGCCGTCGACCGCTTCTACGCGCCGGCCCTCATGATGTTCGGCCCGCCGGACGACGACTCGCCCAACTCGAAGCAGTCCATGGCCTGGAACATCAAGCGCTTCTCCAACGACGAGCTGCGCCAGCGGTTCGTCGGCATGATCGCTGAGCAGGTCAAGGTCCTCGGCCTGACCCTGCCGGACCCCGAGCTCCACTACGACGAGGCCGCCGGCAAGTGGATCCACATGGAGCTCGACTGGCAGGAATTCAAGGACGTCATTTCGGGCAAGGGCCCGTGCAATGCCCAGCGCATGGCCCGCCGCCGCGAGGCACACGAGAACGGAACGTGGGTCCGCGAGGCCGCACGTGCGTACGCCAACAAGCAGGCCGCGAAGCGCGCCGCAGAAGAGATCGGAGCCGCCTAAATGAGCGAGCAGAGCAACATCTGGCCCCTCTGGGAGGTCTTTGTGCGGTCCAGCCGTGGCCTCTCCCACGTGCACGCCGGGTCCCTCCACGCACCCGACGCGGCGATGGCGCTGCGCAACGCGCGTGACCTCTACACCCGCCGCAACGAGGGCGTGTCCATCTGGGTCGTGCCCTCGGACGCCATCGCCTCCTCGGACCCCGACTCCAAGGGCGCCTACTTCGAGTCGCCGCAGGGCAAGGACTACCGCCACGCGACGTACTACACCAAGAGTGAGGGCGTGAAGCACCTGTGACGACTCACGCCCCGGACCATAGCCTGGACTCCTTTGGCGACGCCGCGGCGTCGGCCACGCGCGTCACCCCCGGCAACGCGCTGCGCCCCGAGGACATCGCGATCGCCCCGGAGAAGCCCAGCGAGGAGGTCGCCCAGTATGCCCTGCGCCTCGGCGATGACTCGCTCATCCTGGCCCAGCGCCTGAGCCACTGGATCTCCCGCGCCCCGGAGCTCGAGGAGGACATCGCCCTCGGCAACATCGCCCTCGACACCCTCGGCCACGCCCGCTCGTTCCTCTCCTACGCGGGCCACGCGTGGGACAAGACCGAGGACGACCTCGCCTACTGGCGCGAGGAAGAGGAGTTCCGCTGCGCCTGGATGGTCGAGCAGCCCAACGGTGACTTCGGCGTCACGATCGCCCGCCAGCTCGTCATGTCCATCTTCCAGTACCTGCTCTACACCGAGCTTCTGGACTCGAGCGACAAGACCCTCGCCGCGATCGCCGCCAAGGCGCTCAAGGAGGTCGACTACCACCGCGACCACGCCATCCAGTGGACCCTTCGCCTCGGCGACGGCACCGAGGAGTCGCACGCCCGCATGCAGGCGGCCCTCGAGCTCGTGTGGCCGTACGTGGACGAGCTGTTCGAGGACGATGAGCTCATCGACGCCGTCGGCAACGCCGGGGTGCGCCCCTCAAGCCTGCGCGAGACCTTCGACAAGCACATCGCCGAGGTCCTCGACGAGGCTACCCTCACCCTCCCCAACCTCCCCCGCGCTCGCGGCGGCGGCCGGCGCGGCGAGCACACCGAGCACCTCGGGTACATCCTCGCCGAGATGCAGGTCCTCGCCCGCAAGCACCCGGGCGCCACCTGGTAAGGCAGCACCCATGATCACCACCGATGACGAGGTCCGCGCGCTCGCGGCCACCGTGACCGACCCCGAGATCCCCGTGCTGTCCATCGCGGACCTCGGCATCCTGCGGGACGGGCACCTCGAGGCGGACGGCACCGTCCGCCTCACCATCACCCCGACCTACTCGGGATGCCCCGCAATGGACGCGATCCGCGCGGACCTCGCCACGGTGTTCGCCAAAGCCGGGCACGAGAAGGTCGAGGTCGACCTCGTGCTCTCCCCGGCCTGGACCACTGACTGGATGACCGAGGAGGGCAAGGCCAAGCTCGCCGAGTACGGCATCGCGCCTCCGACGGGCAAGGCGGCGGCCGGGCCCATCAAGCTCGGTCTGGCGGTCAAGTGCCCCCAGTGCCACTCGCTCAACACCCGGGAGATGTCCCGCTTCGGCTCCACGTCCTGCAAGGCGCTCTACGTGTGCCAGGACTGCCACGAACCCTTCGACTACTTCAAGGTGCTCTAGATGACTGATCAGCTCCATGAGACGCAGGCCCACCCCGACTCCAACGTCCCGGAGGAGGAGAGCGGAGAGGGGACCACGCGCCGTCGTGCGTCGTTCCACCCGCTCGAGGTGTCCGAGGTGCGCCGCCTCACCAACGACTCCATCGAGGTGACGTTCGCCGTCCCCGCCGCGCTCGCCGACGAGTACGACTACATCCCCGGCCAGTACGTGGCCCTCCGCAAGGACCTGGCCGACCCGAACCAGGGCGGCGAGGTCCGCGAGGTCCGCCGCTCCTACTCGATCTGCGCCGCGCCGCGCCGCTTCGAGGACGGCTCGAGCGAGATCCGCGTCGCGGTCAAGAAGGACCTCGGCGGCGTCTTCTCGACCTGGGCCAACGAGAGCCTGGCGCCGGGCGAGGTCCTGGACGTCATGAGCCCCGCCGGCGCGTTCATCTCCAAGCACAAGATGACCGGGCTCAACGACCCCTCGAGCATCAACACGGACATTGAGCACACGTTTGTGGCCGTCGCCGCCGGCTCGGGGATCACGCCGATCATGGCGATCGCCCGCACCGTCCTGGCCGCCGATGACAACGTCCGGTTCGACCTCATCTACGCCAACAAGGCCGCGATGGACGTCATGTTCGTCGAGGAGCTCGCCGACCTCAAGGACCGCTACCCGTCCCGCTTCGCGCTGCACCACGTGCTCTCGCGCGAGCAGCGGATCTCGCCCCTGCTCTCCGGCCGGGTCGACGCCGAGAAGCTCACCACCCTGCTCAACACTGTGATCCACGCCGACGACGTCGACGAGTGGTTCCTCTGCGGCCCGTTCGAGCTCGTCCAGCTGGTCCGCGACACCCTCTCCGGCCGCGGCGTGGAGCCGGAGAAGGTCCGCTACGAGCTGTTCACGACCGGCACGCCAGGCAATCTCGAGGGCAACATCGGCCGCCCGGTCATCGAGGACCCGAGCGGGAAGAACATCGAGATCGAGTTCAGGCTCGACGGCCTCCAGGGGGTCGTGAAGAGCCCGGTCTCCGCGAACGAGACGATCCTCAACGCAGCCCTCCGGGTGCGCCCCGACGTGCCGTTCGCGTGCGCAGGCGGTGTGTGCGGCACGTGCCGCGCGAAGCTCGTCTCCGGAACCGTCGAGATGACCGAGAACTACGCGCTCGAGCCCGACGAGATCGAGCGCGGGTACGTCCTCACGTGCCAGTCGCACCCGACCTCGGACGCCGTGTCCGTCGACTTCGACGCGTGACCGGGGAGAGAGCGCCCATGATCACCCTGACCATCGCCGGCGGCGTCGCCGAGGTCGTCCTCGACGCGCCCGAGAAGCTCAACGCCCTGGATGAGGCCGCGCTCGCGGAGCTCTCCTCCGCTTACGATGACGCCGCTGCCGCCGCCTCCCGCGGCGAGGTGCGGGCGCTGCTCCTGCGCGGCGAGGGCCGCGCGTTCTGCGCCGGGCGCGACATCTCGGGCGTGGTGCCCGCGGACGACGACGTGCTCGGCTACCTCGGCGGCCTCGTGACGCCGCTCATGCAGAAGATGGCCGCGTTCCCCGCGCCCACCTTCGCCGCGGCGCAGGGGGCCACGCTCGGCGTGGGCCTCGGCCTGCTGCTCGCCACCGACGTGGTGTACGTGGCGGAGAACGCGAAGATCGGCTCGCCGTTCGCGAACCTGGGCGCCACGCTCGACTCGGGCGGGCACTGGTACTTCACCGAGCGCCTCGGCATGCACCGCGCGCTGGACCTCGTGTACACGGCAGAGCTCATGAGCGGCGCCGACGCGGTCCGCTCCGGGATGTTCTCCCGCGCGTTCCCCGCGGAGGAGCTCCTGGAGCGGACCCGCGAGATCGTCGGCCGCGTCGCCGGCGGCGCTACCGGCGCGTTCGTCGCCTCCAAGGAGCTTGTGGCGCAGGTCCGTGACCGCCGGCTCGGGCTCTGGGAGTCCATGGAGGCCGAGAACAAGGCCCAGGCAGCCCTGTGCGAGTCCGAGGACTACGCCGAGGGCTTCAAGGCCTTCCAGGAGAAGCGCAAGCCGGTCTTCGCCGGCCGCTGACCCCGCAACTGCCAGCCAGAGACCCCGCAACTGCCAGCCAGAGACCCCGCAACATCGTGGGGTCTCTGGCTGCTTGTTGTGGGGTCCGGTACTGCTAGTTGGCCGCGAGGTAGGCGTGGACGCTCGCGTGGTTCATCGCCGTCGCGGCCGCCTCGGGCGACGGGCACTCCACCACGATCGACACCACAGACTGCGCCGACGGCACGGCACGCACGCCCAGACGGGCATACGTGACCGTGCCGTCCGCGTTCGCGACCTTCAACGCCGCCCCGGCCATGTCCACGAGCGGACCCGTGAGCGAGTCGAGGGTGGCGACCACGATCGACCCCTCGTCGCTCACGCCCTCGCCCGTCGCAGAGGCACGCACCGCCGCGATCGCGTCGGCCAGGGCACCCCGTGTGGCCGCCGTCTCCGGGTCACTGGCGGGCGACGCCGTCGGCGAGGGGCCCGCCGAGGAGGCGCCCGGCGTCGTGCGTGCTGTGCCCGAGGGTGACGGCGAGGCGGTGCGCGGGTGCAGCGGTCCGACCCGGAACGAGAGGCTGCAGCCCGAGTCGGAGACGTAGTGCAGCTCGCCGGCGGCGGCGGTGAGGCGGTACTCGGCGCTCGGGGCCGCGTGCCACACCGGTGGCGCGGTGAACGGGAGCGGGTCGCCGAGCCCGTACGCGGACGCGTTCTCGGCGGACGACGGCGTCCCGCCGGCCGCCGCGGACGACGGCGCCTCCGCGGGCGGCGGCTGGGGCGACGGCGCCATGAAAAGGCCGGCGATCGCGACGACCACGCCCACAGCGACGACCACGCACGCAGCGAGCAGCACCCACACCCACGGCGGGCGGCCGCGGGGTGCGGCACCGCCATCGGTACTGGCGGAGTCGCTGGCAGCGTCGTTGCCGGACATAGCCCCTCCTCGCATTCACTCCTGCTCCAACCATCGCACGTCCGTGGCCTCCCGGTTCCTCGACGTCCCCCCGCCGTGGCCGGTAGCGTGGGCAGTGCCCGGCTGGCCGCCGCAGGCCGTGCCGCGCAGCGACCTCGACGCGACCCGACAGGAGCCCCGACGTGTCCGCCACACGATCGTCCTTCCACCCCTCCTCCCACGGCCGCGGCCGGAGCGCGCACGCCGCGGCGGAGGGCGACATCGACCTCAACCCGCTGTTCAGCAGGCCGGGGGAGGCCACCGAGTTCCCGCGGTTCACCCTTCCCCAGGACGAGAGCCTGCCCGGCACCGCGTACCAGGTGGTCCACGACGACGCGATGCTGGACGGAAACGCCCGGCTCAACCTCGCGACGTTCGTGGGCACGTGGATGGAACCCGAGGCCGCGCGGCTCTACGCCGAGACCGTCGACAAGAACATGATCGACAAGGACGAGTACCCCAAGACCGCCGAGATCGAGCACCGGTGCTGGCGCATGCTCGCCGACCTGTGGAACGCGCCCGAGCCCGAGCACGCCGTCGGGACATCCACGATCGGCTCCTCCGAGGCCTGCATGCTGGCCGGGCTCGCGCTCAAGCGCCGGTGGCAGCACGCCCGGCGTGCCGCGGGCAGGCCCGCGGACCGGCCGAACCTCGTGATGAGCTCGGCCGTCCAAGTGTGCTGGGAGAAGTTCTGCAACTACTGGGACGTGGAGCCGCGGTTCGTGCCGATCTCGCGCGAGCACCGGGTCCTCGACGGGCACGGGCTCGAGGGGTATGTCGATGAGAACACGATCGGCGTGGTGGCGATCATGGGCGTGACGTACACCGGCATGTACGAGCCGGTCGCCGAGATCTCGCGGGCCCTGGACGCGATCCAGGCCTCGACCGGCTTCGACGTGCCGATCCACGTGGACGGCGCCTCCGGCGCCATGATCGCGCCGTTCCTCGCCCCCGAGCTCGAGTGGGACTTCCGCCTGCCCCGCGTGGCATCCATCAACACGTCCGGCCACAAGTACGGACTCGTGTACCCGGGCCTCGGGTGGGTCGTGTGGCGGGACGCGGCCGCGCTGCCGGACGACCTCGTGTTCCACGTGAGCTACCTCGGCGGGGACATGCCCACGTTCGCGCTCAACTTCTCCCGGCCCGGGGCCCAGGTGCTCCTGCAGTACTACCTGTTCTTGCGGCTCGGCTTCGAGGGGTACCGCGCGGTGCACGGCGCGTGCCGGGACGTCGCCGAGTATCTGGCCGGGGAGATCGGCGCCATGGACGCGTTCGAGCTGTGGAACGACGGCTCCGACATTCCCGTCTTCGCGTGGAGCCTTGCGCAGGGCCACACCGACAAGTGGAACCTGCACCACCTCTCGGACCGGCTGCGGATGAACGGCTGGCTCGTGCCCGCGTACCCCATGCCGGACGGCCTCGCCGACCTGACGGTGCAGCGGATCGTGGTCCGCAACGGCTTCACCCGCGATCTGGCAGCGAGCTTCCTCGACGATCTCCGCGCGGCCGTGGCCTTCCTCGACGCCGCCGAGACGCCGTTCCCCGACCCGGGCCCGGCGGAGGCCTTCCACCACTGAGGCGGCCCCTCCGCCCCGCCGGGGGTCAGCGGGTGTCGAGGTCCTCGAAGACGAGGAACGTCTGGGTGTCCAGGACGCCCGGCATGTTCTGCAGCTGGTCGAACACGACGCGGCGCAGATCGGTGTTGTCCACGGCGCGCACGAGGATGATGACGTCGAAGTCGCCGCCCACGAGCGCGATGTGGTGGACTTCCGGGATGGTCCGGAGGCGCTCGCGCAGGTCGCGCCACGTCTGCTGGCGCACCTTGAGGGTCACGTAGGCGCTCGAGCGCAGCCCCGCGCGGAGCGGGTCCACGAGCGCGGTGAACTTGGTGATCACCCCGTCCGCCTGGAGCTTTGCAATCCGGTTGTAGGCGTGCGCGCGGGAGACGTGGACGTTCTCGGCGATGGTCGTGACGGACCGGCGGGCGTCCTCGGTGAGCTGGGCGAGGATGGCGCGGTCCACGTCGTCGAGCGGCCGCGGCTCGGCGGGGCGCCGGGACGCCCCGGGGCCGGCGTACAGATCGTCCATGCAGACCTCCTGTGATCCACGTCATGGTGCCATTTCGTCTTCAATACGACAGGATTTGGCACCACTTTTCCATGATCTTCCCATTTCCCGCATACGAATGGCTACAAACGCGGATACTTGAGGAAAGTCCAGCGCCGTACCAAGGAGGAGCCATGACCCTTCCCGCAGAGGCACAGGAGGCCATCCGCAGCTTCGGGATCAGCATCGAGGACTACATGCTCCCCGTGCATGGCCGCGTGCCCCAGATCCAGATCCTCGACGAGCGCGGAACGCTGCGCCCCGAGGATGAGCGCGGCTCGGCCCCGGGCCACGACTACCCGATCCCCGCGAGCTCGGAGCTGCTCGAGGCGTACCGCCGCCTCGTGATCGGCCGCCGCGTGAACGACCAGAACTCCGCGCTCGTCCGGCAGGGCCGCATGGCGGTCTACCCGTCCAGCCACGGCCAGGAGGCCTGCCAGGTCGCCGCCGCGCTCTGCCTGTCCGAGGGCGACTGGATGTTCCCCACGTACCGCGATTCGGTCGCCGTCATGACCCGCGGCGTCGACCCGGTCGAGACCATGACCCTGTTCCGCGGCGATTGGCACGGCGGCTACGACCCGCACGAGCACAAGGTCGGCATCCAGTCCACGCCCCTGACCACCCAGCTCCTCCACGCGGTCGGTGTTGCCCACGCGGCGAAGCTCCGCGGCGAGGACACCGTGGTCCTCGCGATGTGCGGCGACGGCGCCACGAGCGAGGGCGACTTCCACGAGGCCCTCAACTTCGCCGCCGTGTTCAGCCTGCCGGTGGTGTTCTTCGTCCAGAACAACCAGTACGCCATCTCCGTTCCGCTGGCCCACCAGACGGTGGCCCCCTCGCTCGCGCACAAGGCGATCGGCTACGGCATGGCCGGCGAGCGGGTAGACGGCAACGACCTCGTGGCGCTCCTCGCCGTGCTGGACCGTGCCGTGCGCCTGGCGCGGGCCGGCTCGGGCCCGCTGCTCGTCGAGGCGTACACGTACCGCATGCAGGCGCACACGAACGCCGACGACGCGACGCGTTACCGCAAGGATGCGGAGGTCGAGGCGTGGGCGCTCAAGGACCCGCTCAAGCGCATGCGCGAGTACCTCCGCGCTGACGGCACCCTGACCGACGGGGCGGAGGCCGCCTTCGCCGCGGACGCTGAGGAGACGGCCCGCCAGCTGCGCGACGGCCTGGGCTCCGAGACCGATGTGGACCCCCTGGATCTCTTCCGGTTCGTCTACACCGAGCCCACCCCGCAGCTGCGCGAGCAGTCCGCCCAGCTGGCCGACGAGCTTTCCCGAGAGGAGCACTGACCATGAGCACGGTTGCCGAGGCCGCCGAGGCCCGCGCCACCGCGAAGGGCGGCCCCGAGGCCCTCACCTTCGCCAAGGCCCTGACCACCGCCATGGCCGACGCCATGCGGGCCGATCAGAACGTCGTCGTGTTCGGCGAGGACGTCGGCACCCTGGGCGGCGTCTTCCGCATCACGGACGGGCTGCAGAAGGAGTTCGGGGCGGCGCGCTGCTTCGACACCCCGCTGGCTGAGTCCGGGATCGCCGGCATGTCGCTCGGGATGGCCATGAACGGCCTGCGCCCGGTCATCGAGATGCAGTTCGACGCGTTCGCCTACCCGGCGTTCGAGCAGATCGCCAGCCACATCGCCAAGATGCACAACCGCACGCGCGGCAAGGTCCGCCTGCCGATCGTGATCCGCATCCCGTTCGCCGGGGGGATCGGTGGGGTGGAGCACCACTGCGACTCCTCCGAGGCCTACTACGCCCACACCCCGGGCCTGAAGGTCTTCGCCCCCGCGACCGTCACGGACGCGTACCGCACGCTCCGCGAGGCCATCGCCTCCGACGACCCGGTCGTGTTCATGGAGCCGAAGAAGCTCTACTGGTCCAAGGACCTCGTGGACCTCGAGGCACTCCGGGCCGAGTTCGGCGGCGCTGGTTCTGCTGCTGCTTCTGCCTCGGCGGCCGCGTCCGCGCACGACGGCGCGCGGCGGCTGAGCGTGGACGGCGCCGCGGCGGTCGCCCGCCCGGGCACGGACGCGACCCTCATCGCCTACGGCCCGACCGTCTCGACCGCGCTCGCCGCCGCCGAGGCCGCCGCGGCGGAGGGCCGCTCGGTCGAGGTGGTCGACGTCCGCACGATCGTCCCATTCGACGACGAGACCGTGTGCGCGTCCGTGCGCAAGACGGGCCGCGCCGTCGTGGTCGCGGAGGCCGCGGGCTTCGCCTCCGTCGCGTCCGAGATCGTGGCGCGGGTCCAGGAACGCTGCTTCCACTCGCTCGCCGCGCCCGTGCGCCGCGTGACAGGGTTCGACATCCCGTTCCCGCCGCCCAAGCTCGAGCACTACTACCTGCCCAGCGTCGACCGCATCCTCGACGCCCTCGACGACCTGCAGTGGGAGGACTGACATGGCGACCGCCGTGACTGCCCAGAACTCAGCCCAGAAGACGTTCGCGCTCCCCGATCTCGGGGAGGGCCTCACCGAGGCCGAGCTCGTGCGGTGGCTCGTGGCCGTGGGCGACACCGTGGCCGTGGACCAGCCGATCGCGGAGGTCGAGACGGCCAAGGCCATCGTCGAGGTTCCGACGCCGTTCGGCGGGACCGTCGCCGTGCTGCACGGCGAGGCGGGCCAGACCCTCGACGTGGGCGCCCCCCTCATCACCATCGCCGAGGTGGGGTCCGGTAACGCCGAAGTGGGGTCCGGTGACGCCGAGGTGGGGTCCGGTGACGCCGAGGTGGGGTCCCCCGCCCGCGAGGCCTACCGCACCGAGGAGCGCGCCGGGGCCAAGGAGCCCGCGAAGGAGTCCGGCTCCGGCAACGTCCTCATCGGCTACGGCACCCCCGGGGGAACCTCTGGCGGCCGCACCCGACGGCGCAAGGGGGCCGCGGCGTCGTCCGCCCCCGCAGAACGCGAGCCCGAGCGCACGACGGCGCCCGCCCGCGCCGTGCGCGTCGTCTCACCGATCGTGCGACGCCTGGCGAGGGAACTGAATGTCTCGCTCGCGCACGTGGCCGGGACCGGGCCGGACGGTCTCATCATGCGCCGCGACGTGGAGTCTGCCGCTCCGGTCTCTGCGGACAGGACCCCCGCGTCGGCGGACAGGACCCCCACCTCGGCGGGGGAGGTGGACGCGAAGACAGGTCTCGGCATCGCGGCCCGCACCCCTGTCACCGGCGTGCGCAAGGCGGTCGCCCAGGCCATGGTCCGGTCCCGCACGGAGATCCCCGAGGCCACGGTCTGGGTCGACGCGGACGCCACGGCGCTCGTCGAGTTGCGCCACGACCTCAAGCGCCGCGACCCGCAGAACACGCCGAGCCTGCTTGCGTTCATCGCGCGGTTCGTTCTCGCGGGCCTCACGAGGTTCCCGGAGCTCAACACCCGCATCGAGCAGACGCAGGACGGCCAGGAGATCGTCGGGTTCGACGGCGTCAACCTCGGTTTCGCGGCCCAGACCGAGCGCGGCCTCGTGGTCCCCGCCATCCGCGGCGCCCACACGCTGAGTGCCCGCCAGCTCGACGCCGAGCTCCGCCGCCTCACGGCGCTGGCCAGGGATGGCAAGGCCAGCCCCGCGGACCTCACCGGCGGCACCTTCACCCTGAACAACTACGGTGTGTTCGGCGTGGACGGCAGCGCGGCGATCATCAACTACCCCGAGGCGGCCATCCTCGGCGTGGGCCGGATCATCGACCGTCCGTGGGCCGTGGACGGCGAGCTGAAGGTCCGCAAGGTCGTCCAGCTGACCCTCACGTTCGACCACCGGGTGTGTGACGGCGGCACCGCGGGCGGGTTCCTCCGCTTCGTGGCCGACGCGGTCGAGCGGCCCGGCAGCGTCCTCGCGGACCTGTAGGCCTCATGGCAGAATCGGGGGCAACCCCGGAACGCCCACGGAAGGACGGCACACAAGTGGCTGCATGGCAGGATCTCGGAGCGAACACCTATGTCCTGGCCACGGAGCCACTGAGGCTCAATGTGGGGCTCGTGGTGGGGAAGGACCGTGCCCTCGTGGTGGACACGGGGCAGGGTCCGCGCCAGGGGGCCGAGATCCTCGCCGCGGTGCGGGAGAAGACGGACCTGCCGCTCGTCGTGGTGAACACCCACGCGCACTACGACCACTTCTTCGGCAACGCCGTCTTCGCCGCGGCGGGCGCCACGGAGTTCTACGCTCACGAGAACGCGGCGGCGGAGATCGCGGAGAACGCCGGGGCGCAGCGCCCGGCCGTCGCCGGGGCCGAGCCGGAGATGGCAGCGGGCGAGGGGGAGAGCACCGAGATCGTGGTGCCCACCGCGATCGTGCGCGACCAGCCCGTGCTCGTGGACCTCGGCGGCACCTCTGCGACCCTGTTCTACCTCGGCCGCGGCCACACCGACGGGGACCTGCTCGTCGGCACCCCCTCGACGCTGTTCGCCGGGGACCTCGTCGAGGAGGGCGCGTACCCGCAGTTCGGGGACTCGTTCCCGGAGGAGTGGGCGGATGCGCTGCGGCACATCTCGGCGCTGCGCAACCGATACGAGAACCTCGTGCCCGGTCACGGCGGCCTGTGCAGCGACGCGTTCGTGCGCACCATGGCCGATACGATGGCCACGGCGGTGCGCTCGGCCGTGCAGGCCACGCGGGAGACCCCGGACGACGCCACGAAGGCCGTCCCCATCCTCCCGTACGGCCCGGAGCAGTCGCGCCTGTTCATCCAGCGGCTCAAGGCCTCCAGCCTGAGCTGACCGCCTCAGGTAGCCGCCGAGGACCCTAAGGGGCAGCACATGGAGACGCCAGCTGGGGAGCAGGCCCCGCCACCCGTTCCGATGACCCGCCGCGAGGCGCGGCGCCTCCGGGAGGAGCAGGAGGCCGCCCGCCGCCCCGACGGGCCATCAGTTGGTCCCGCCGCGGCGCCTGGACTGCAGTCCGCACCCGACCCGACGCACGACGGCGGCCACGCGCCTCCACCCATACCTCCGTCTTCCGCTCCGGTCGCCGCAGCCGAACCGGCGGCACCAGCTCGCCCGGCCGGACCCCGACCGGCCGATGCCTCACCGGTCGCGGGCGCCGCCAACGCCGCGCCGCCGCGTCCCACGGCACCACCGGCCGCCCGGCCCGCGGCGCCGAGGCCCCAGACGGCTCCAACCTCGCTGGTCCCAACCCCGCCGACCCGCACCCCCTCGGCTCCGACTTCCGTTGCGTCAGCCCCGACTTCGGCGCCCCCTGCCCCCACCTCGGCGCCGTCGGCCCCCACCCCGGCCCCGACGGCCCAGGCCCCAGCCGCGCCAGCACCCCCACCGGCTCCAGCGTCCGCGCCGCCAGCGCCGGCCCAGCACCATGCAGCCCACGCCGAGCCCGCCGCCCCGGGGCCCACGCACCGGCACGTCCAGCGGGAGGAGGCGCCCGCCGTCGTGCGCGAGCAGCCTGTGACGGGGAGCCTGGCGAGCACACCCCAGCAACAGGTGCGGGAACTGCAGCCCCGGGCCGAGCCGGTCGAGGCGCCCGCAGGGTTCATCCGCTCGACCCCGGTGCCCCCGCCCGGCGGTTTCCGCGGGTTCCTGTACCGGCTCACGGGCGGCGCGCTGAACCTCGGCCCGTCCGAGGGGGAGCGCCAGGAGGAACTGCTCGAGAAGCAGATCGCCCGGCGCCTCGAGGGCAACTGGAACACGGCGTTCCTCTCCCTCAAGGGCGGGATCGGCAAGACGTCCACGACCGTGGGCGTGGGCCTGACGCTCGCGGAGCTGCGGCCTGAGCCGCCCTGCGCGATTGACGCGAACCCGGACGCCGGCGACCTCGTGGAGCGTGCGCTCGGTGAGGGGGCCTACGAGTCGGAGCGTCGGCACTCGATCACGAGTCTCCTGCGCGACTTCAGCTCGGTGACATCGCGCGCGGACCTCATGAGGTACCTCCACCACGCGGGCAGCCTCCACCTCCTCGCGGGCGAGCAGGACCCGGAACTCTCCGACTCGCTCACCGCCGAGGACTACCGCCGCGTGCACGCCCTCGTGGCACGGCACTTCGCCGTCACGCTCACGGACTGCGGTACCGGCGTGAGCCGCCCGGCCATGCGCGGGATCCTCGAGGACGCGGACAACATCGTCGTCGTGGCGGGCTACGCGGTCAGCGGCGCGAAGCGGGCGCGGGACACGCTGCGCTGGCTCTCCGCACACGGCTACGACCGGCTCGCGCAGGGCGCCATCGTGGTGGTGACCGACAAGGACGACGTCTCCGCCCGTGTCGACAAGGCAGCGATCGAGGCCACCCTCTCAGGCATGTGCCGCGCCCTCGTGGCCGTCCCGCATGACCGCTCCATGGCGGACGGCGACCTCGTTGATCTGGGCCGCCTCCGCCCCTCGACGCGGCGGGCGTACCGGCAGATCGCCGCGGCGATCGTGTCGGGCTACCAGCGGTAGGCCCGCCCCCGTCCGGCGACGCGCCGGCGCCACGTGGGCCTAGAGTGGGGGAGTGGTTCGATCAGGCAACGAGCGCTTCTCCCTGCTCTCGATCGCTGTCCCGGCCTTCGGCCCGTCGGTGCTGTTCTCGATCGGCGAGGGCGCGATCCTGCCTGTTGTCCCGCTCTCGGCGCGCGACCTCGGCGGGTCCGTTGCGGTTGCCGCGCTCACGGTCACGCTGATCGGGCTCGGCTCGCTCGTCTTCAACCTGCCCGCCTCCCTCCTCACGGTCAGGTTCGGAGAGCGGTGGGCGATCGTCGGCGCGCAGGCCGCGGGCGCCGTCGCGCTTGCCGTCTCGGCCCTGGCCACCGAGCTGTGGCAGTTCATGCCCGCGCTCGTGGTGCTCGGGATGGCCGCGAGCGTCACGAACCTGGCCCGGCAGAAGTACCTCACCGAGGCCGTCCCGCCGGCGTTCCGCGCCCGGGCCCTGTCCACCCTCGGCGGGACGCTGCGGATCGGCCTGTTCCTGGGCCCGTTCCTCGGCGCCGGCGCCATGCAGCTGTGGGGCCTCCGCGGCGCGTACTGGGTGGGGGCGGCCGTGTTCGCCGGGGCAGCGGCGGTCGCGCTGTTCATGCCGGACCTCGAGGACGACGCCGCCGGGCAGGGCCGCGCGCCGCAGCCTCGCCTCGCGCGGGTGGCGGCCACCCATTGGAGGGTCCTCGCCACGGTTGGCCTGGGGGTCCTGTTCGTCTCGGCCGTGCGGCAGTCGCGCCAAGTCGTCATCCCGCTGTGGGCCGAGCACCTCGGGCTCGATGCGCCGACGGCCTCGCTCGTCTACGGGATCGCCGGGGGCGTGGACCTGCTGCTGTTCTACCCGGGCGGGAAGCTCATGGACGTGCGGGGACGGCTGGCCGTCGCGGTCCCGTCCATGACGATCATGGGACTGGCACTCGTCGCGATGCCGTTCACGGCCGCGTTCTGGCCGTTCCTCGCCGTCTCGTGCCTGCTCGGGCTGGGCAACGGGATCGGCTCCGGGATGATCATGACGCTTGGCGCCGACTTCTCGCCGGACCACGGCCGGGCGCAGTTCCTGGGGCTCTGGCGGCTCATGGCGGACTCCGGGAGCACGCTCGGTCCCGTGCTGCTCTCCGCCGTCACCGCGGCCTCGGCGCTCGGAGTGGGGGTCGGGGCCGCGGGGCTGCTCGGGCTCGCCGCGGCCGGCGTTCTGGCGTGGAGCGTACCGCGGGCGCAGGCCGTCCCGGGGCCGGCAGCGTCGGGCGGGAGCGGGGCGTCACGCCGGAGCGGGGCGTCACGCGGGATGGCGCCTCGCGGCGGATCCGACCAGCCATGACGCGGCCGTGGCGACGAGGTAGCCGCTGATGACGATGAAGGACGATCCCGCCCAGAAGTAGTTGGTGGTGCTGACCTCCTGGCCCGCGATCGGGGCGATGCGGAGGAGCTCCACGACGGCCAACGCCGCCGCGACCAGGCCCGCGAGCGTTGGCAGCGTGACCCACAGCCGCCACGACCCGGGGTGGCTCCCGAAGCCGTCCCATGTGTTCCAGCTCGCCCCGGTGCGGAGCACGACCCATGCCGCCGGGGCCATGAACACCGCCACGACGAGGAACGCGGCCACGACGTCCGCCGGCCGGTGCCACTGGTTCACGAGCGTCGCGACGCCGGTCCCGACGGCGTACGTGCCCCCGGCGAACGCCACGAGCGGGCGCCAGCGCGGGGACACGACGAGGAACACCGCCGCGGCGGCCGCCGCGGCGAGGGTCGTGTGCCCGGACGGGAGCGAGTTCTCGGTGATCGTCTCGACGCCGCGGAACGGGCGCGTCAGGACGTCGTTCTTGAGCACCTGCGTGGCGACGTTGGCGCCGGCCGCGCCGGCGAGGGCCACGAGGGAGGCGAGCCACCGGCGTCGTACGAGCGCCGCGTAGCCGAGCGCCAAGGCACCCGCGGCGACCGAGAGCGCCGGGAGGTAGTCGAGGAAGCGCAGGGCGGCGCGCGCCGCCGTGCCGCCGTACAGCTGCGTGGCCTCGACGAGGGCGGACTCGTCGATGTACTGGCCCGTGGTGGTGCGGACGAAGAACAGGTACGTGCCCAGGATCCCGGCCGCGGCGGCGAGGGAGGCGACGACGAACGGGCCCAGCGGCGCCGGCGGTGCTGCGGGCAGCCTCCGCGCGGGGGCGGCGTGGGGCACGTGACGGTCGCGGTCCCTGATGGTCATGCCCTCCAGCGTCGCACACGGGGCTGTGGAGTTCCCAAGTGCGCTTCAGCCGCTGCGGTGCGCGGGCCGGTGAGCCAGATCGCCCCCGCCGAGCCCGCGTACGCCGCGGCCACGACGGCCGCCCCGCCTGCGGCCAGGAACTGTGGGACCGTGCCCACCCTCCTGTCGGCGTGCGGAACGATCAGAGCGAGGGCGAGCGCGACCGCGGCCACGGCCGCCGCGATCAGGCACGCGCGGACCGAGGCAGTGAGCCAGCGGCGCTGGGCGTCCTCCAGACGCGTGCCCGCAGCCCCGGAACGCTCGAGCCGCAGGACCAGCCAGTACGCCGGGCACATGACCGCACCGACGAGGAACAGCGCGTCGACGACGTCCCCGGCGAGGTGCCACTGGTTCACGAGCATCGCGAGGCCGCTCGCCGCGGCGTACGTGGCGCCCGCGAAGGCCGCGGCCGGGCGCCAGCGCGGGCCCACCGCGAGGAACACCACGGCCGCGGCCGACGCCGTGAGCGTCGTGTGGCCGGAGGGCATCGTGTTCTCCCCGAACACGCCATAGCCGAGGTCCGGCCGGGAGAACACCCAGTGCTTGAGCGCGTAGGCGGCGGCGTTGGCGACCAGCGCGGCGGCGAGGGCCACCGCGGAGACGGCCCGGCGGCGTCGTGCGAGCGCGGCCCAGAGCAGCACCCCGGCGGCGGCCACCGCGGAGGCGGCGGGGAGGTAGTTGAGCGCGGCGAGGTTGGTCCTGCTCCAGCCGCCGAACATCGCCGCAGCCTCGAGCAGGGCCTGCTCGTCGAGCCCTTGGCCGACCGCCGTGCGCACGAACGCCCAGTACACCGCGGCGCAGGCGGCGGCCGCGATGAGCGCGGCGAGCAGGAACGGTCCACTGGGCGCGGGACGGCGGGCGGGCATGGTCCCAGCGTGGCACGAGCCCGCGGGCGCATGCCATTCCGCCCTGTCCCGCGGCGGTGGGAAGGGTGGCGGAGACCCTGCTGTGACGCAGGCAACAGAAACCACTTGACACGTGTTAGGTGTCACATCTACGATTCCTAACACGTGTTAGGAGCGGCCTCGGTGCCGCGGAACCCATCAAAAGGAGAGTCATGGGCGACTCGCTCACACTGCGCGAGATCTCGCGGCGCACCGCGCTCGGGGCCCTGGGCGTCGGGATCCTCGGAGCCACTGTGGCCTCGTGGCCCCGCTTGACAGGAACCGACATCCCCGGCCGCAACGACGGCAGCCTGAGCATCGCGATCCTCGGCACGGCCGCCGACGCCGCGGCCCGCCAGAAGGCGGTCGACGCGTTCCGGCGCCTCCACCCCGAGATCAAGGTCCGCGTCCAGGCCATCCAGGCCGTGGACTGGAAGGACTTCTTCAGCAAGATCCTCACCATGGTCGCCGCGGGCAACCCGCCCGACGTCGTCTACGTCGCCACCGAGGGCGCGCAGCTCTTCGCCGAGAAGCTCGCGCACCCCCTCGACGACTACATCCGCCGCGACGCCTCGGTCATGGCCGAGTACTTCGCCGACGTCCACCCGAGCCTCGTCGAGGCGTTCATGTACCGCGGGAGCCTCTACCAGCTCCCGATGGACTGGAACGCCGCGGACATGTACTACAACACCAAGGTCTTCGCGGCCGCGGGGCTCTCGCGCCCCGCCGACGACTGGACCCACCTCGACTTCCGGTCCGCGCTCTCCGCGATGCGGCGCGCCAACCCGAGCGGCTTCACCCCGTACTACTGGACCAACCGGCTCTTCGGCGGCGTGGTCCCGTGGCTCTACGCGAACGGCACGTCCGTCCTCACGGAGCAGCGCGCCACCGGCGGGAACTGGCTGTGGGACGGCTTCTACGCCTCAGACCCCTCCCGCGCCACCCGTTCCGGCGGGTACCTGTGGGAGGCTCCCAACGCGAACGACCCGCGGGTCTACGAGACCTTCGACTTCCTCCGGGGGCTCGTGCAGGACGGCCTCGGCGTCCGGCCCGAGGAGGGCGGCGGCAACTCGCTCGTCGGCCTCTTCGCCTCGGGCCGCATCGGCGCCACGCCCGCCGGCGGCTACTGGGTGCAGGGCCTCGCCGACGCAGGCATGGGCCCGAACGACTTCGACGTCCAGTTCTTCCCCCGCTGGGCCACCGGCCCCGGGGCAGCGGCGCAGCGCCACCAGTTCGGCACCGCCGGCTACGCGATCATGAAAACCGCGAAGGACAAGGACGCCGCTTGGGAGTGGATCAAGTTCAGCGCCTCGCGCGAGGCCATGGAACTGCTCTTCTCCACGCCGACCACGACCCCCGCCCGCCGCTCCATGGTCAACGAGGCCCTGTACTCAGGCAAGGGGCCGGCCCACTGGAAGGTCTTCTACGACACCCTCGACCGGTTCCCGACGACCGGCCCGATCCCGGCGCCGCCCCAGCAGGCGGCCGTCGAGACCGCCCTCATCAAGAACGTCTCTCTGGCCGTGAGCGGGGACGAGCAGCAGCTCAAGAGCGCCCTCGCCTCCCTCCAGAACGACCTCGAGCTGGCCCTCAGGAGGACCGCATGAGCACCACCGCCGCCCGCCCCCGC
The DNA here is from genome assembly GCF_020886775.1 of Sinomonas cyclohexanicum. GTDB lineage: Bacteria > Actinomycetota > Actinomycetes > Actinomycetales > Micrococcaceae > Sinomonas > Sinomonas cyclohexanicum. The sequence goes on along the minus strand of NZ_AP024525.1, from coordinate 3,300,868 downwards.
GCAGGAGCCCGCGCGGGCCGCGCCGCAATCCGGGCCAGCGCCCCCGGCGGGCCCACCACCGCGCCGAGCGCCTCGCGCGGCTCCCGCCTCATGGCGTGGCTGTTCCTGGCCCCCACGATCGTGGGCATGGGTGTGTTCACCGTCATCCCGATCGTCGCCTCGGTGCTCCTCGCGTTCTTCCGCTGGGACATCATCAGCCCCCCGCAGTTCGCCGGCCTCGACAACTTCACGGAGATGGCCTCGGACCCGACGGTGCGCGTCGCGTTCGGCAACACGATCGCGTTCGTGGCCGTCGCCGTCGTGCTCCAGCTCGGCGTGGCGCTCGGCCTGGCGGTGCTCATTCAGGACCGGCTGCCGAACTGGCTGCGCGTCTTCTTCCGCTCCGCGTTCTTCTTCCCGCTCATCCTCTCGGCGGCGAGCGTCTCGATCTTCATGAAGTACCTCTTCAATGAACAGTTCGGCGTGGTCAACTGGCTCCTCGGGACGGTCGGCATCCCCGCGGTCCCGTGGCTCACGACGCCGTTCGGCTCCGCCACCGTGGTGGTCCTCGTCTACGTATGGCAGAACTTCGGGTTCTCGTTCCTCCTCTTCCTCGGGGCGCTGTCCTCGATCCCGCAGGAGACGTATGAGGCCGCCTCCCTCGACGGCGCGACCGGCTGGCGCAAGCACCGCCACGTGACGCTGCCGCTCATCAGCCCCACGACCCTCGTGGCCTCCGTCATGGCGATCATCAACGCCCTCCAGGTCTTCGACCAGCCCTACGTGCTCACCCGCGGCGGGCCCGGCGATTCGACCCGCACGGCCGTCATGGTGATCTTCGAGACCGCCTTCCAGCAGCTCCAGTTCGGCAAGGCCTCCGCGATCGGCGTGGTCCTCATGCTCGTCATCATGGCCGTCACGGCCCTGCAGTTCCGGCTCAGCAAGCGCTTCGTCTTCTACCAGTGAGGCCCCCCATGACCACCACCGCGACTCCCGTCCCTGTCCCCTCCGACCGCGGAGCCCGCACGGGCCACGCCCAGCAGGACCGCAGCCCCAGCACCCCGGCGAGGCGCCGCCGTCGTGCGCTCGACTGGTCCCTCACCGGACGCATCGCCATCCTCGTCCTGGCTGCGGCGCTGACCCTCGGCCCGGTGCTGTGGACCCTGTCCACGTCCCTGCGGCCGCCGGCGGACTCGCTCAAGCTCCCGCCCTCGTTCATCCCCTGGAACCCCGACTTCTCCTCCTACGCGCAGGTGTTCAAGCAGGTCGACATGGGGCTGCTCGTGCTCAACAGCGCACTCGTCACGGGGCTCATCGCGATCGGGCAGATGTTCTCCGCGGCGCTCGCGGGGTACGCGTTCGCGTTCCTCAAGTTCCGCGGCAAGGGCGCCCTGTTCTCGCTCGTCCTGGCCACGATGATGGTCCCGGTGCAGGTCACGATCGTGCCGGTGTTCATGCTCATCCGCGGCATGGGCCTCTCCGACACGCTCCTGGCCCTCATCCTCCCGGCCATCCCGACCGCGTTCGGCACGTTCCTCATGCGGCAGTACTTCCTGGGCCTGCCGGCGGAGCTCGCCGAGGCCGCCGCGATCGACGGTGCGTCACCATTCCGGATCTTCCGCTCGGTCTACGCCCCACTGGCCATGCCGGGCCTCGCGATCGTGGGGATCCTCGCGTTCAACTTCCACTGGAACGAGTTCTTCCGGCCCCTCATCCTGACCATCTCCGAGCAGAACTTCACCCTGCCCCTCGGCCTCGTGTCCCTCCAGGGCAACATGGGCACGGGGAGCATCTCGGTGGTCCTCGCCGGTGTCGTCCTGTCCATGATCCCCGCGCTGATCGTCTTCCTGATCGGCCAGCGGACCCTCCGCGACGGCCTCACCGCCGGCGCCGGCAAGTAGAAAGCACTCTGATGACTTCCGTTGCCCCCGTCTCCTCCGCCGTCCCGATTGCCGGGCCGGCCGCGCACCCCGACAGGTCCTTCCCCCGGCTCCACCCCCGCCCCGCTCAGGGATGGGTCAACGATCCGAACGGGATCGTATTCGCCGACGGGCGCTGGCACGTGTTCTTCCAGCACAACGCCGAGTCGGCCCGGCACCACAGGATCCACTGGGGCCACGTGAGCTCCGCTGATCTGGTGCGGTGGGACGCCCACCCGCTTGCCCTCGCCCCGCAGTACGGCGGGCCGGACGCCTACGGGTGCTGGACCGGCGTCGCGACCCTCGATGCAGGCGTTCCCACCGCCGTGTACTCCGGGGTGGTGGACGGGTCCGGGCGCTCGCAGGTCGTGCTCGCCCGCGGTTCGGCCGACCTCGTCGAGTGGACGCAGGACGGCGTCGTGGCGGCCGGAATGCCGGACGACCCCCGCGTGATCGCGGTCCGCGACCCGTTTCTGTTCGAGTTCGCCGGGCACCGCTGGGCGATCCAGGGCGCCGGGCTCGACTCAGGCGACGCCGCCATCCTCCTCTACGGCGCCGACGACCTCACCGCGTGGGAGTACCACGGCGTGTGGCTCACGTCGGAGGACCCCGTCGCGGCCGGGCTGCCGCAGGCGAACATCTGGGAGTGCCCGCAGCTCGTCCGGTCCGGTGGCTCGTGGGCGGCCGTGTTCTCCCTGTGGCTCGACGACCAGCTCACGGGCGTGGGCCACCTCGTGGGCTCGCTCGCGCTGGATGCCCTCACCGGGCTGCCCGTGTTCGCCCCGCGCTCCTGCGGCCTGTCCGATCTGGGCGGCTCGTTCTACGCCCCGCAGGCCGTGCAGGCGGACGACCGGGTCCTCGTGTGGGGCTGGGCGAAGGAGGTCACGCCGGCCGGGGTGCTCGGGCGGACGCAGGATGAGTGCGACGCGGTCGGCTGGTCCGGCGCGCTCACGTTCCCGCGCGAGCTGCGCGTGGCCGGCGACGCCGTCGAGCTCCGGCCGGCGCCCGAGCTCGCCGCGCTCCGGGCGTCGGTGCTCGTCGCAGCGGATGCGCCCGGCGCGCACGACGGCGCCCCTCGCCTCGCCCTGCCCGACCAGGCCGAGGCGGTGCTCACCGGCTCCGGGAGCGTGCGCCTCCTCCTGGGCGATCAGCTGGTGTGGGAGGGGCAGGTCTGCGCCGACGGCGAGGTGCGGGTCCTGCTCGACGCCTCGATTATCGAGGTATACCGGGCCGGCGGTGTCGCCACGACGCTCCGGGCGTACCCGTCCGGATCCGAGGAGTACCGGCTCGAGCTGGGCCCGGAGGTTCGCGTCCAGGCCTGGGCGCTCGCCATCCCCGCCTAGCCTCGCTGTTGAGGGGTCACTACCCTGTTGAGGGGTCAGATCCCAAGGGCCATTGTGAGGACATCGACTCCCGAGCCTGGCGGATCTGACTCCTCGACGGGGTGGACGTGACTCCTCGACCGGCCGGGTAGGGGGGATGTGACCCCTCAACGGGCGGGGACGGGGCCAGTCGACTCGCGCTCCACGAGCCGGCAGGGGACCAGCAGCGGCACCGCCGGCCGCGCGGCCGAGCCGCCGCCCGGCGTCGTCCGCGGCGCGGAGGAGGTGCCGGAGTCGAGCGCGTCGAGGACGGCGCGCATCGACTCCTCGCCGATGCGCCGCAGGGGCAGCGCGACCGTGCTCAGCGGCGGGACCATGACCTCGGCGACACGGCGCTCGTCGTCGTAGCCCATGACCGAGAGGTCGCGGGGGACCTCGAGCCCGAGATGCGCCGCGGCGAGGACCACGCCGATCGCGGCACGGTCGTTGCCGGCGAGGAGGGCGGTGGGGCGCTCGCCGGCGGGGGCCGAGAGCAGGGCCGACGCCGCGCGGTACCCGGGCGCGATGTCCCACCCGGCCTCGATGACCCAATCCTCGCGCACCGGCAGGCCTGCCCCGGCCATTGCCGCCCGGAACCCGGTCTCGCGCAGCGCGACCGCCGGGGACGAGTACTCGCCGCCCAGGAACGCGATGCGGCGGTGGCCGAGCGCGATGAGGTGGGCCGCAGCATCGCGCCCGCCGGCCACCTCGTCGGGCTGGATCGAGGGGAGGGCCGCGGCGGCGCCGGGGGAGTCGGCCGAGGCGTAGCAGTTCGCGAGGGCCGACGGGACGCTGAGCATGCCGTCCGGGACATGCAGCTCGTGCAGGCCCACGGTGACGTAGATGAGCCCGTCGACCTGGCGGTCCAGCAGGGTGCGCACGGCGTCGAGGTCGCGAACGGCGTCCTGCTCGGTGTCGGTCGCGAGCGTCACGAAGCCACGGCTGCGGGCCACGGCGTCCGCGCCGGCGATGATCTCGCCGTCGAACGGGCTCGTGACCGCCTGGTCGGAGACGACTCCGATGACGTGCGAGCGCTGGTCCCGCAGGCTCCGCGCGATCGTGTTGGGCGTGTAGCTCAGTTCCGCGGCGGCCGCGAGGATCCGCTCCTGCGCCTCCTTGGCCACATTGCCGTCTCCGCGCCCGTTGAGCACGAGCGAGACGGCGCTGCGGGACACGCCGGCGCGGCGCGCGACGTCGAGGGCTGTGGCCTTGCGGGTCATGGCCGCAGTGTACCTGACACGTGTGCGGTCCCGTGACGGATGGGGCCGGACTCTTCCCAGTCCCGTCCACTACCCTCGAGTGCGTGGTGCAGCAGTGGTGGCAGACGTTCGTCGACGCGTTCGTGCAGGGGTTCTCCCGCACGGGCTCCCTCGTGGTGCCGCCGTGGGAGCTCGCGCTCGTGCTCGGCACCGCCGCGGCCCTGTGTGTGGTGCCGCTGCTATGGCGGTTCTTCGGGAGGTTCGTCACGATCGTGCACGAGCTCGGGCACGCGTTCGCTGGCCTGGCCACGGGCATGCGGGTCACCGGCATCACCCTGCGCCTGGACCAGGGCGGCACCACCCACGGTGTGGGCCGCGGCCGCGCGGTGTGGTTCGGGTTCTGGGGCTACCCTTCGCCGGCGGTGGTCGGTGCGGCGCTCGTGTGGGCGTCCGCGGCGGGCTGGGGACGGGCCGCGCTCTCCGTGTCCGTGGTGCTGTTGGCACTGGTGTTCCTGTTTATCCGCAATCTCGCGGGCGTGCTGATCCTCGTCGGCGCGCTGGCCACGGTGGTGGCAGTGGTGGTGGCCGTCCCGCCGGACGTCCAGGGCCATCTCACGCTCGCCGTGGGCCTCGCGCTCGTGCTCGGGGCGGCCCGCGACTGGTGGAACGTCGTGACCGTCCACACCGGCCGGCGACACGAGCTCGGCAGCTCGGACGCATACATCCTGGCCCGCAAGACCGGTGTGCCCTCGGCGGTGTGGCTCGTCGCGTTCGCGGCCGTCATCGCGCTTGCGGGGGTCGCCTCGTGGGCCGCGCTCGCCGGCGCCGTGCTTACAGTGGGCGCATGAGCACTGCCCCGACCCCTGCGCTGCCGGACCTCTCCGAGCTCGAGGCGAGCATCGCCGTCGTGCGCCTGCCGATGACCGTGAGGTTCCGCGGCGTGACCGAGCGGGAGGCGCTGCTGCTGCGCGGCCCGGCCGGGTGGGGCGAGTTCTCGCCGTTCCTCGAGTACGACGACGCCGAGGCCTCGCGCTGGCTCGCGTCCGGGATCGAGGCCGCATGGGAGGGGTTCCCCGAGCCCGTGCGCGCGCGGGTGCCCGTGAACGCGACGGTCCCGGCGGTTCCGGCGGGCCAGGTGCGTGATGTGCTCGCGGCGTTCGGGCCCGTGCAGGCCGTGAAGGTCAAGGTCGCGGAGCGCGGCCAGTCGCTCGCGGACGACGTCGCGCGCGTCGCCGCCGTGCGCGACGCCCTCCCCGAGGCGGACCTGCGGGTCGACGCGAACGCGGGGTGGAGCGTGGCCGAGGCCGTCGAGGCCCTCAGCAGGCTCGGCGAGTTCAGCCTCGAGTACGCCGAGCAGCCGGTGCCCGGGATCAACGGGCTCGCCGAGGTCAGGGCGCTGCTCGAGGCCCGCGGCACGCCCGTGCGGATCGCCGCCGACGAGGCCGTCCGCAAGGCCGACGACCCCCTCCGAGTGGCCCGTGCCCGCGCCGCGGACCTCATCATCGTCAAGGCCGCGCCGCTCGGCGGGGTCCGGCGTGCGCTCGAGATCGTGCGGGAGGCGGGGCTGCCCGCCGTCGTGAGCTCGGCGCTGGACACGTCGGTGGGGCTCGCCGCGGGCGTCGCACTCGCGGCCGCGCTCCCGTCGCTGCCCCACGCGTGCGGTCTGGGTACCGGCGCGCTGTTCGCGCACGACGTCGTGCGCCCGCCCCTCGTGCCGGACGGCGGCTCCCTGCCGGCGGACTCCCTCATGGAGCGTGCGACCCCGGATCCCGAGCTGCTCGAGCGGTTCGCAGCGCCGGCCGACCGGCGCCAGTGGTGGCTCGAGCGGCTCCGCCGCTGCCACGCCGTCCTCGCCGGCGCCGCCCGCCACTCCTGACCCCCTGATCCCCGCCCCCTCCCGTCTAAGAGTCAGCTTCTGGAGGTCACATCCTGCGGGTGACCCGCAGGAGGTGACCCCCAGGAGGTGCCCCTCAGAACCGGGGTCAGCGGCGGCAGATGAGGTGCGCCACCATGGCCGTCCAGCCGGTCTGGTGCGAGGCCCCGAGCCCGACGCCCGTGTCCCCGTGGAAGTACTCGCTGAACGTGGGATGCGCGTCCCACAGCGGTCCGGACGGATGGTGCCGCGGCGTGCCCGGACGGCGGCCGCTTCCGTCCGTCCCGGCAACGGGCCGGAACAGCCGCACGAGCCGATCCTCGAGCTCGCGGGCTGCGTCCGCCAGCGGGATCCGCCGGCCCGAACCCGTGGGCAGCTCAACCATGAGCCCGGCACCGGAGCCCTGGGCGTAGACCGAGAGCGCGTCCGCGACGAGCACGTTCACGGGGAACCACACCGGCCCGCGCCAGTTCGAGTTCCCGCCGAAGAGGCCCGAGTCGGACTCGCCGGGAAGGTACGCGATGGACATCGGCTGTCCCGCGACCTGCACTGTCAGCGGCTCGCGGTACGCGGCCGAGACGGACCGCAGCCCATAGGGCGAGAGGAACTCGCCCTCGTCGAACACCCGGGCCAGCACCCGCTCGAGCCGGTCGCCGTGGAGGATCGCGAGGGTCGCCCCGCCGTCCCCGGCGCGGATGAGGGCGTCCGTCTCGTCCGGCCGGTGCCGCTGCAGCCAGTGCAGGGCCTGCACGAAGTCCGGCGCGGCGTCCGTGCCCGCCCCCGGGGCCACCGCCACGGCGAGGAGCGGCAGGAGACCCACCATGGAACGCACCGGCAGCAGCTGCTGTGACCCGTCGGAGGCGAGCAGCACGTCGTAGAAGAAGCCATCGTTCTCGTCCCACAGGGACACCCCGGAGCTGCCGAAGGTGTCCATGGCCTCCGCGATGCCGAGGAAGTGCTCGAGGAACTTGGTCGCGAGGTCGTCCCACACACGGTCCTCGCGGGCAAGCTCGAGCGCGATCCGCATCATGGTGAGGCAGTAGAACCCCATCCAGCTCGTCGCGTCCGACTGCTCCAGCCGGTGCCCCGCGGGCAGGTCCTTCGACCGGTCGAAGAGCCCGATGTTGTCCATCCCGAGGAAGCCGCCCTCGAACAGGTTGGACCCGTCCGCGTCCTTGCGGTTCACCCACCATGAGAAGTTGAGCAGGAGCTTCGCGAAGACCCGCATGAGGAAGTCCGTGTCCCGGGCGCCGTCGAGCTGGTACACCTGCCACGCGGCCCACGCATGCACGGGAGGGTTGACGTCCCCGAAGGCCCACTCGTACGCGGGCAGCTGCCCGTCCGGGTGCATGGCCCACTCGCGGCAGAGCAGCACGAGCTGCTCCTTCGCGAAGTCCGCGTCGACATGGGCCAGGGCGACGCAGTGGAACGCGAGGTCCCACGAGGCGAACCACGGGTACTCCCATTCGTCCGGCATGCTGATCACGTCCGCGAGGGCCACGTTGCGCCACGACGTGTTGCGGCCGCTCGGGCCGCGCCGCTGGGCGGGCGGTGGGGGAGAGGCGGGATCGCCCTCGAGCCACTCCCGCACGGAGTACCGGTAGTGCTGCTTCCCCCACAGCAGCCCCGCGAAGGCGCGCCGCGCCACGAAGGCGTCGGCCGCCGTCGTGCGTTCTGGGATGACGGCGGCGTAGAACTCGTCCGCCTCGCGCTCGCGGTCGGCGAGGACGTCGCTGAACCCGTCGCCGAACGGGTCCGCAGGCAGCATGTCCCCGGTGAGCCGCAGCCGGACGGCCACGCTCGCGCCGGGCGCAACCGCGTCCGCGTGCCACCGCAGTGCCGCCTTTGTCCCGGTCTCGGCCGGGTTGAGCAGCGAGCGGTCACCGCGCACGACGGCGGCGTCCACCGCGTCCTTCGGGTGCGGCGAGCGGTTCTCGCCACCGTCGAAGAGGGCGGCATTGTTGCCCTCGTTGTCGCAGAACAGTGCCTCGGGCGCGCCCAGCGGCCCGCCCGAGTCCGCGGCGAGGATGTAGCGGCCCAGGAACCCGTGGTTCGCCTCGACGGCCACGACGCCGCCGGGGGAGAGCTCCGGCGCCCGGAGCCGGCGGATCGTGGGGACCCGGTCGTCGCGCCCCCACGCCCACGTGTTGCGGAACCACAGCTGGACGAGGAGGTCCAGCGGGGCCGGGTCGGGCCCGTGGTTCGTGGCGGTGACGGTCACGCAGACGTCGTCGGGGGAGGCCTTCGCGTGCACGGTCTCGATGTCGAAGAAGCGGTTCTCCGCGAGGATGCCGGTGTCGGAGAGCTCGTACTCCTCGGCGGTGCGGGGCAGGGTGCCGTTGGTGTGCACGAGGTCCTCGTATGGGTACGCGGCCTGGGGGTAGCGGTACAGGGACCTCGCCCAGGAGTGGGTGGGCGTCGCGTCGAGCTGCCACCAGTGCTCCTTGACGTCCTCGCCGTGGTTCCCTTCCCCGTTGGTGAGGCCGAAGTAGCGCTCCTTGAGCCGGTCATCCTTCCCGTTCCACAGCGCCACGCCGAGGTTGAGGAACCCAAACCGGTCACATAGGCCCGCGATCCCGTCCTCCCCCCATCGGTAGGCGCGGCGGTGGGCGTGGTCGAACGGGAAGAAGTCCCAGGCGTTGCCGTCGGCGGAGTAGTCCTCGCGGACGGTGCCCCACTGCCGGCCGGAGACGTAGGGCCCCCAGAGGCGCCACGGGTCGGTGGCGCCGGGGGACTCGGCGAGGCGGCGGTGCTCGGCGGTGGACGGCGTGGGCGGCGTCATGGGGCCAGTCTGCCAGCACCATCCGACAACGCCCGGGCTCGCCGCCGCGGCTGGTCGCAGTGCGCCCCCGCCCGCGTCCGTGGTCCGGGTCTTCCCAGCGGTCCACGCGAAGAATTGGCTGGCCCGTCGCACCCGAAACCCTACGATGGGAGGGTGAGTCCCCTGAGTTCCCTCGATGCCGCCCGCGAAGCAGTCAACGAGCTGCTCGCGGGCGGCGTCCGCTGTGTCGTCGTGTGCCCCGGGTCCCGCAGTGCGCCGCTCGCGTATGCGCTCGCCGAGGCCGAGGGCCGCGGCCACCTCGAGCTCGCGGTCAGGATCGACGAGCGGGCGGGCGGCTTCACGGCGCTCGGCGCGGCGCTCTCCTCCGGGCGCCCGACGGCGGTCGTCACCACGAGCGGCTCGGCGGTCGGGAACCTCGTGCCCGCCGTGATGGAGGCGAACCATGCGGAGGTCCCGCTCGTCGTGCTCTCGGCGGACCGGCCCGAGGAACTCCACGGCACGGGGGCGAACCAGACGACGGACCAGTTCGACCTCTTCGGTGACCACGTGCGGTTCGCGGCGAGCGTCCAGGCGGGCGCGTCGCCGTCGTCCTCCGTCCGCACGGCCCTCTCCGCGGCGACCGGCGCTCTCGAGGGCGTGCCCGCGGGGCCCGTCCAGCTGAACCTGTGCTTCCGCGAGCCGCTCGCGCCCGACGACGGGTGGGAGCCGCCGCTGGGCGGCTGGGACGCGCCGCCCGTGCAGCCGTACGCATACCGCCGTCCGCCGGTGGGAGCGCTGGGCGGACTGCCCCCGCGCCGCACCGTGGTCCTCGCGGGACACGGCGCGGGCCCGCTCGCGGAGGCGTTCGCCGCCGCGCACGGCCTGCCGCTGCTCGCGGAGCCGAGTTCAAATGCCCGGTTCGGAGGCCACGCGGTGGGCCCGTACCGGCTCCTGCTCGACGCCTCGCCGGGGGACCGGATCGAGCGGGTGGTCCTGTTCGGGCGGCCCACGCTGTCCCGCCCGGTCACGAGGCTGCTGGCCCGCGAGGGCGTCCAGACCGCGCTGTACCACGCGCGTCCGGCGGCCTGGTTCCGTGAGGGCAAGCGGCGCGAGCGGCTCATCGAGGACCTCGACGTGCTCTCCGACTTCGCCGGGCGGGGCGCCGAGGGCTGGCTCGACGCGTGGCTCCTCGCCGGTGCCGCCGCCCAGGAGGCCGTGGACCGGACGCTCGCCGGCACCGGGACCCTCACCGGGCCGCGGCTCGCGCAGCTCGTGTGGGAGAACGCCCGCGGGCAGCTCATGCTGGGCTCCTCGAACGGCATCCGGGACGTGGACCTCGCGGCACCCCCCGCTCCGCAGCCCGGCGCGCGCGTCTTCGCCAACCGCGGCCTGTCGGGGATCGATGGCACCGTCTCCACGGCCAGCGGCCTGTGGCTCGGCCGCCGGGTCGAGACCACCGTGTTCCTCGGTGACGTGACCCTCCTGCACGACGCCGGCGGGCTCCTCCTCGGCGAGGGGGAAGCGGAACCCGAGCTGCGCGTCGTCGTGCTCAACGACGCCGGCGGGGCGATCTTCGGCCTCCTCGAGCACGGCCGCGTGGGCGGCGAACCAGGGCACCCGGGCGCGGCGGTCGCCGTCGAGCGCCTCTTCGGCACCCCGCACCGCGCCGACCTGCGCGCGCTCGCCGCGGCGTACGGGGTGCGGCACACGCTCGTGCGCACGACGGCGGAGGCCGCCGACGCGCTCTCGGCCCCACGGCGGGCGGGGCGCGAGATCATCGAGGCCAGGGTGGACCGCAGCGGGCTGCGCGCGCTGCACGAGCGGATCAAGGCGGCGGTGGCGGATTCCCTCGCCCCGCAGGACCGGCTCGGGTACAACTGATTCGCACGGGGAAGACCCCTCAACAGGGAAGTGACCCCTCAACCGGGAAGTGACCCCTCAACCTGGGTTGAGGGGTCTGGGTTGAGGGGTCACTTCCCGGTGAGATGAGTGCTCAGAGGACCTTGCTGAGGAAGGCCTGGGTGCGCTCGTGCTGGGGGTTGGCGATGACGTCCCGCGGGTTGCCCGATTCGACGACGACGCCGCCGTCCATGAACGTGAGCGTGTCGCCGACCTCGCGGGCGAATCCGATCTCGTGGGTGACCACGATCATGGTCATGCCGGACTTGGCGAGATCCTTCATGACGTTGAGGACGTCGCCGACGAGCTCGGGGTCCAGGGCAGAGGTGGGCTCGTCGAAGAGCATGAGCTCGGGCTCCATCGCCAGTGCCCGGGCGATGGCCACACGCTGCTGCTGGCCGCCGGACAGCTGGGCCGGGTAGTGGTTGGCCCGGTCGGACAGCCCGACCTGGTCGAGGAGCTCCAGCGCCCGCTTCTTCGCGGTGGCCTTGCTCTGGCCCTTGACCTGGGTGGGTGCCTCGATGACGTTCTCCAGGGCGGTCTTGTGGCCGAAGAGGTTGAACCGCTGGAACACCATGCCGATGTTGCGGCGCTGGCGGGCGATGTCCTTGACGGTGAGCTCGTGGAGCTTGCCGCCGTGCTCGCGGTAGCCGATGAGCTCCCCGTCGACGCTGATGCGCCCTGCACTGATCGTTTCGAGGTGGTTGATGCAGCGCAGGAGGGTCGACTTGCCGGACCCGGAGGGGCCGATCAGCACGGCGACCTCACCGTTCTTGACGGTCATGTCGATGCCCCGGAGCACGTGGTGCTGGCCGAAGTACTTGTGCACGCCCTCGATCCTGACCAGGTCCTTGGCGCCGGGGGCGAGGTGATGGGTGCCCTGGGTGGCTGGTGCGCTCATCGTCCGCTCTCCTCGATGTCGTTGCCGGTGACGGTGGGGCCGCCGGGCATGGTTTCCCCGGCCGGGCCGAGGCCCGCGCCTGCGGCCTTGGCCGCTGCCGGGTTCACCGTCGCGGCTGGGACGAGGTTGTCCACGCCCTTGCCGTAGTGCTTCTCGATGTAGTGCTGGCCGACCATGAGGATGCTGGTGACGAGCAGGTACCAGAACGCGGCGACGACCAGCAGCGGGATGGGCAGGTACGTGCGGTTGGCGAGGGTGTTGGTCACGAAGGTCAGGTCGAGGGTGAAGGGCACCGCCAGGACCAGGGAGGTGGTCTTGAGCATGCCGATCGTCTCGTTGCCGGTCGGGGGGACGATCACGCGCATGGCCTGGGGCAGGATGATGCGCCACATGATCTTCTGCCGGCGCATGCCCAGGGCCTCGGCGGCCTCCATCTGGCCCCGGTCCACGGACTTCAGGCCGGCGCGGAAGATCTCGGCGAGGTACGCGGACTCGTTCAGGCCCAGGCCCAGCACCGCGGCCCAGAAGGCGTTGAGGAGGTCCTGGGTGGTGAAGGAGAACAGCTCGGGGCCGAAGGGGACGCCGACGCTGAGCTTGGGGTAGAGCACCGAGACCAGGCCCCAGAAGATGAGCTGGGTGTACACGGGGGTGCCGCGGAAGAACCAGACCCAGAACCACGAGGACCAGCGGAAGATCGGGTTGTCCGACTGCCGCATGAAGGCCAGCAGGACCGCTAGGGCGATCGCCAGGACCATCGACAGGATGGTCAGCAGCAGCGTCCAGCCGACGCCCCGGACCACGTTCACGTCCAGGACGTACAGGGCGAACGTGTCCCAGTGGAAGTTCGGATTCGTGGCCAGGCTCTGGATGATCAGGGCCACGATGATGAGGATGACGGCCGCACCCACCCACCGCCACGGGTGGCGCACCGGGACCGCCTTGATCAGTTCCGGCGCGCCGCCCTTGACGGCTTCTGGGGTGTCCGTTCGATGAGTGGTCATGGTAGTCACGAGGTAGGCGTGGGGTTGACTTCAGACTTGGTGATGGCGCCCTCGGAGTTGTTCCACGTGTCGAGGATCTTCTTGTAGGTGCCATCGGCCATGAGCTTGGTCACGACCTTCTGGATGAGATCGGCCAGCGCGGTGTCGCTCTTGGCGACCGCGATGCCCTGCGGCGCCGCGTCGTACGTGTCGCCGATCTTCTCGACGGCGCCGTTGGTCTGCTGGATCGCGTAGCCGATGATCGGCGAGTCCGCGGCCATCGCGTCGAGGCTGCCGTTCACGAGGCGGGTGTTGAGGTCCGTCTGCGCCTTGAGCGAGACGATGTTGATGGCCGGCTTGCCGGCAGCGGTGCACTTCGCGTTGCGGTCCTTGAGGTCCGGGTCCTCCTGGACCGTGCCGGTCTGGACGCCGATCGTCTTTCCGCAGACGTCATCGAGCGAGAACTTCTTCGGGTTGCCCTTCTGGACCGCCCACGACGTGCCGGCGTTGAAGTAGCTCACGAAGTTGACTGCCTGGAGCCGCTCCTTGTTGATCGTGAAGGAGCTGATGCCGAGGTCGTACTTGGGGCCGAGCGCGGGGAGGATGCCCGTGAAATCCGCCGTCTGGACGTCCGTCTTGAGGCCAAGCGTTGCGCCGATCGCCTTCGCGAGGTCCACGTCGTAGCCCATGGCCGTGTGGTTGTCGGCACCGCCGAGGAACTCGGCGGGGGCGTAGCTCGTGTCGGAGCCCACGCGGAGGGTGCCGCTGGACTTGATCGCGGCGGGGACCTGCGACGCGAGCGAATCGTCCTTGGCCACCGTGCTCGGGTCGAACGAGGCCGCCGAGGACGAGCCAGAGGGCTTCGCTCCGCCGCCGGTCTCAGAGGCGTTGGTGCAGGCCGTGAGGGCCAGTGCACCGACGGCGAGGACGGCAGCGCCCTTGGCCGCGAGCTTCGCGGAGAATGTCATATCTCTACCTTTACTTCTCAGGTACGGGTCCGGAGTGCTAATGCGACGTCCCATCCTAACCCTGTCCGGGCCAGATGAGATGTGCATCACAGGCAACTTATGTTTCACCATTGGACAACATGCGGGAGGGGGAATCAAGCCCGTAGTGCGACCGGGTTTCCGGGATCCCAGACTCGGGTGACTCGCGTCACGCCGTGGCGGCTCAGCGCTCGATGCCCAGCGCCTCGAGCATCGGCCGGAACTTCGCCCACGTCTCGGCGAGCTCCGCCGCCGGATCCGATGCCTCGACGATCCCGCAGCCGGCGTACAGCCGCATGGCGCTCGGTGACTCGATGACCCCGCCGCGCAGCGCGATGCCCCACTCGCCGTTCCCCGCCGCGTCCAGCCAGCCCACGGGACCGGCGTAGGGCCCCCGGTCCATGCCCTCGAGTTCGCGGATGAGGGCCCCGGCCACCGCGGTGGGCGTGCCGCACACGGCCGCCGTGGGATGCAGCGCGTTGATGAGCGCCAGCGAGGTCGGCACGTGCCCCTCGACGTCGGCCAGCTCGGCCTTGACGTCCGAGGCGAGGTGGAACACGTTGGGCAGTTCGAGGATGAACGGCTCGTCGTGCGCGTTCATGGCCTCGGAGAACGGCTCGAGGGCCGTGGTGAGCGACTGGATGGCGATCTCGTGCTCGTGCCTCTGCTTCGGCGAGCCGGCCAGGACCCGTTCCGCGTACTCGACGCCCTTGCCGTCCGCCTCGCGCCGGTCCAGGGTGCCGGCGAGGACCCGGGCCTGCGCGGTCCGACCCGCGACCTGGATGAGCATCTCCGGGGTGGCGCCCACCAGCCCGTCCACGCCGTACACCCATGTGTCCCCGTAGGACTGGGTGAGCCGCCGCAGAACCTCGGGGCGGGCGATGCCGCCGGCGTCCTCCACGACGATGTCCCGCGCGAGCACTAGCTTCTCGAGCTCGCCCGCCGCAATGCGCGACACCCCCGCGGCCACGGCATCCATCCAGCGCTGCTCGCCGAGGGCCCCGAGCCCGAGCGTGACCGGGCCGTGCCCCGCCGAGGCGGGGGGCGGCGTCGTGCGTTGCTCCGCGTCCGGGCCGAGCGTGCGCACGACGGCGCCGCGCACCTCGTCCTCGCTGGGCCGGCGGCCGCCGGTGGTCGCCAGCGTGGCCCACGCGCGCCCGTCGCGGACGCCCACCACGAGCTCCGGGACCATGAGGCGCGAGGCGTACCGGGACGTCTTGGAGAATGCGAAGCTGCCGAATGCGAGGAGCCCGGTGCCGGCGTGCTGCACGTCGTCGCGGACGTCCGCCTCGAGCGTGACCTGCTTCCACCAGGCCTCGGCCTCGATGAAGCGGTCTGGGCCTGTCACGGTGAAGCGTGCGGCCTCGCCGAAGCCCACCTGCCCCTCGCCGCGCCGGATCCAGCACTGCGCGTCCGGGACGATCAGGCAGTTGCCCAGATCGATCGCGCCCCCATCGATCGGGCCCAGATCGACCGTGAGCGCGCGCAAGGGATCCTTCATGATGGGTCAAGAGTACTCAAGTGCAGTCCGCGCCGCGCACGGCGCGGGCGCGCGGCCGGCCGGGCATGGTGACGCCACCCTCCGGGCGATACACTGAACAGTGTTCATCATGTTGTACAGGGAGGCCCCGTGAGCATCGCCGTCGTCGTCCACGCCGCAGGGGACCTGCGTCTCGATCCCGTCGCCGAGCGGGAGCCGGGCCCGCATGACGCCGTGGTGGTCGTCGAGTACGGGGGCATCTGCGGCAGCGACATCCACTACGTCAAGCACGGCGCCGCCGGGCTCAGCATCCTGCGCGAGCCCATGGTCCTCGGCCACGAGGTCGCCGGCCGCATCGACGCGCTCGGGGAGGCCGTGACCGGCTTCGAGGTAGGGCAGGCCGTCGCGGTCCACCCGGC
Source organism: Sinomonas cyclohexanicum (assembly GCF_020886775.1). GTDB lineage: Bacteria > Actinomycetota > Actinomycetes > Actinomycetales > Micrococcaceae > Sinomonas > Sinomonas cyclohexanicum. The sequence continues at coordinate 3,285,111 of NZ_AP024525.1, read as the reverse complement.
CACCGTGTGCGGCGAGTGCGAGTACTGCGCCGCGGGCCGGCCGAACCTGTGCGGTTCCGTGGCCTACCTCGGCTCGGCCGCATCCCACCCCCACACCGAGGGGGCCTTCTCTGCCCGCACGGTGGTCCCCGCGGACCAGCTGCGCGCCGTGCCCGAGGGCGTGAGCACGCGCCTCGCGGCCGTCGCCGAGCCGCTCGGCGTCGCGATCCACGCGGTCAACCGCGCGTGCGGCACCGACGCAGACCTCCGCGGGAGGACCGTGCTGGTCAACGGCGCCGGCCCGATCGGCGCGCTCGTCGTCGCCGCAGCCCGCAAGGCCGGCGCGGCCCACGTGGTCGCCGCTGACCTCGCCGCCGGCTCCCTCGACGTCGCCCGTCGCATGGGCGCCCACGAGACCGTCAACCTCGCCGAGGGCGGCACCCTGCCCGCGACCGACGTCGTCTTCGAGGCCTCCGGGGTGCCCGCGGCCACCACCGCCGTCCTGCGCGCCGTCAGGCGCGGAGGCACGGTGGTCCAGGTGGGCAACCTTCCGGCCGGGGACGTGAGCGTCTCCCTGGCCGAGCTCGTCTTCCGCGAGGTCGACTACCGCGGCACGTTCCGCTTCGTCGACGAGATCACCACGGCGCTGCTGTACCTGGCTGAGGGCCTCGACGTCGAGCCGATGCTGACCCACGAGTTCGCCGCCGAGGACGCCGTCGAGGCCTTCCGCGTCGCGGGGGACCGCAGCACCGGCTCCTCCAAGGTCCTGCTGCGGTTCTGAAGTTTGGCAGAATGGTGCGGGTGAGCAGCGCAGGCAAGAGGGCATCCCTCGAGAAACGGCCCGACGAGGTCGCCACCATGTTCGACGAGGTCGCACCCCGGTACGACGTCATGAACGACCTCCTCTCGCTCGGGCAGACCCGGCGCTGGCGGAAGGTCGTGCTGGACGCGGTCGACGCCGTCCCGGGCCAGCGCGTCCTCGACCTCGCCGCCGGGACGGGCACCTCGTCCGAGCCGTACGCGGATGCCGGTGTGGACGTCGTGGCCTGCGACTTCTCCCTCGGCATGCTCCGGGTGGGCAAGCGCCGCCGCCCGGACATCGACTTCATCGCCGGAGACGCGACCAACCTGCCGTTCGCGGACAACTCGTTCGACGCCGTGACCATCAGCTTCGGCCTGCGCAACGTCAACGAGCCCAAGAAGGCGCTCGCCGAGATGCTGCGCGTGGCCAAGCCCGGCGGCCGCCTCGTCATCGCCGAGTTCTCCACGCCCACCAACCAGCTGTGGCGCACCCTGTACATCGAGTACCTCATGCGCGCCCTGCCCGAGGTGGCGCGCCGCGCGTCCTCCAACCCGGACGCGTACGTGTACCTTGCCGAGTCGATCCGGGCGTGGCCGGACCAGGACAACCTCGCCGCGTGGCTCACCGACGCGGGCTGGACCGACGTGACCTACCGGAACCTCTCCGGCGGCATCGTCGCGGTGCACCGGGCCCACAAGCCCGCGCCGCCGGTCCACGCGTCCGAGGGCATGCTCCCGGCCAAGCTGCGCCGCGCCCGCCGCTCTGCCGCCCACTGACGGGCACCGGGATGGAAGTACTCGTGATCGGTGGCGGCCCCGCCGGCTCCACCGCTGCCCACTACCTCGCCCGCTCGGGCGTGCCCGTCACCGTCCTCGAGAAGACCCGCTTCCCTCGTGAGAAGGTCTGCGGGGACGGGCTGACGCCCCGCGCCGTGCGGGAAATCCAGCTCCTGGGCCTCCCGCACGCCGCCGAGGACGGCTGGCGTCGCAACCGCGGCCTGCGCCTCATCGCCGGGGGCCGCACGGTCGAGCTGCCCTGGCCCGCCCTCGAGAGCTTCCCGGACTACGGGCTCGTGCGCACGCGCCTCGGCTTCGACGAGGCCCTCGCGGAGCACGCTCGCGCGGCCGGGGCGCGGATCCTCGAGGGGCACTCGGTCACGGAGGTGCTCACGGACGACGGCGGCCGCGTCGTCGGTGCCGTCGCCCACCTCCTCGACGAGTCGGGCAAGAAGACCGGTGAGACGCGCGAGTTCCGGGCCGACGTCGTGCTCGCCGCCGACGGCAACTCGACCCGCGCCGCCGTGTCCCGCGGTCTGGCCAAGCGCGACGACCGGCCGCTCGGCGTCGCCTACCGCACCTACTTCACGAGCCCCCGCCACGAAGACGACTGGATGGAGGGCTGGCTCGAGCTCCCCGGTGCCGACGGCAAGCCGCTGCCCGGCTACGGCTGGGTGTTCGGGGTCGGGGACGGGACATGCAACGTGGGCCTGGGCATCCTCAACTCGTCCAAGGAGTTCGGCAAGATCGACTACCGGCAGGTGCTGCGCGAGTGGACCGCGGCCATGCCGGGGGAGTGGGGCTTCAGCGACGCGAACCAGGTCGGGCCCATCCGCGGCGCTGCCCTGCCCATGGGCTTCAACCGCACCCCGCACGTGGTCCCCGGCATGGCGCTCCTCGGCGACGCCGGCGGCATGGTCAGCCCGTTCAACGGCGAGGGCATCTCGTACGCCATGGAGTCGGCGCGCTTCGCCGCCCAGTACCTCGTCGACGCCGCAGCAGCCCAGCGCGCGGCGGGCCGGGCGCGGCCGGAGGAGGCCGACGTCGACCGTCGCCTGAACGCGTACGCCGACCGCGTGCGACGCGAGTGGGGCAGCCACTTCACGCTCGGGCGCGCGTTCGCCGCGCTCATCGGGCATCCGGCCGTGATGCGGGCCGCGCTCGCCACCGGCATGCCCGTGCCGCCGCTCATGCGGTTCGTGGTCCGGCTGCTCGCGAACCTCACCGACCGGCCCGGCACCACCCTGCCGGACGCCGCGATCCGGGTCCTCGAGGGGCTCGTCCCCGCCACGTCCAACACCGTCCCACCCCGCACGGCGCCCGCGCCGCGCCCGGAAAGCTAGGCTTGACCCCGTGACTGAATCTGCAGACAGCCGCTGGACGCACGCGGGGCATGGCCGCCCCGAGTCCGCTGAGCCGCCCCCCACCACGACGGCGATCGCCGTCGGCATGCAGCTGCCGGCGGGCTTTGCCGCCATTGCGGAGGACGCCGAGCTGGGCCCTGCGATCACCACGAGCATGGCGCGCGTCGAGCGGGTGCTCCGCGAGGCCATCTCCAACTCGGACCCGCTCGCGGACGCGACGAGCAAGCACCTCATGGAGGCTGGCGGCAAGCGCGTGCGACCGCTCCTGACCATCCTCGCCTCGCACCTCGGCGACCCTGCCCGGGCCGAGGTGCTCCAGGCGGCCGCCGTCGTGGAGCTCACGCACCTCGCGACGCTCTACCACGACGACGTCATGGACTCCGCGCCCTACCGCCGCGGCGCTCCCACCGCCCACGAGGTGTGGGGGAACACCGTGGCGATCCTCGCGGGAGACCTCATCTTTGCGCGCGCCTCGATCCTCGTCTCCGATCTCGGCGGGCGGGCCCTGTCGATCCAGGCGCGCACGTTCGAGCGGCTGTGCCTCGGCCAGCTGCACGAGACCGTGGGCCCGAGCGAGGGGGAGGACCCGCTCGCGCACTACATCTCCGTGCTCTCGGACAAGACCGGCTCGCTCATCGCCGCGTCCGGCCAGTTCGGCGTCATCTTCTCCGGGGCGCCTGCCGAGTACGAGTCCGTGCTGGTGGACTACGGCGAGAAGGTCGGCGTGGCATTCCAGCTCGCCGACGACGTCATCGACGTGACCGGCGGCAAGGTCACCTCCGGCAAGATCGCCGGGACGGACCTGCGCGAGGGCGTGCCGACCCTGCCCGTCCTGCTGCTGCGCCGTGCAGCGGCCGACGGCGATGCCTCCGCCCAGCGCGTCCTCGCCCTCGTGGACGGCGACCTCTCGAGCGACGACGCCCTCGCCGAGGCCGTCTCGGCGATCTCCTCGCACCCGGTGACGGACCAGTCGTGGGCCGTGGCGCGGGAGTGGGCCGACGCGGCCAAGGCCGCGCTCGCGCCGCTCCCCGAGGGAGTGGTCAAGGACTCCCTGGCCGCCTTCGCCGATGCAGTGGTGGACCGCAAGGCCTGACCCCGACCCGTGTCCCCAGCCCGGAGTCACCTCCCTCACGCCCGCCTCCTCCCCTGAGGGGTCACTTCCCCGTCGAGGGGTCACTTCACCCCTGAGGCGTCACTTCCCGGTTGAGGGGTCACTTCACCCCTGAGGCGTCACTTCCCGGTTGATGGGGTCATCGGCCGCGGGATCAAGCGGCGCGCGCGGCGAGAAGCTTCCGCAACTCGTGGCGTACGCGAGCGAAGTCGTTCTCTAAGTCCGCAGCAGTCACGACGATGACTGCCCAACCTGCGTTCCGGAATGCGGCGTCACGGCGAGCATCGCGTAAGCGTTGTTCGTCGCTGAGGTGATGGGCGCCGTCGTACTGGATCGCGATCTTGAAGGTGGCATAGCCCATGTCCGCACTGAAGGAGAAGGGGCCGGACGGGCGGAGGATGATCTGGAGGTCAGGCTCGGGGAAGCCCCAGGCGAGGAGGCAGAGGCGCAGGAGCGTCTCAGGAATGGAGTCTGCGCCCACCCGCATGTCGGCGAGAGCTGCACGGCACTTGGCTACGCCCCTCATCTTCGGGTGGAGCTGCACTAGGGCGGCGAGTTGATCCTTGGTGGTGAACGGTTCCGACCGGGCCTCAAATGCCGGGCGAGGCTTTCGGATGAGCTGATCGCCGAGCGCAACAAGCGAGACCGGTCCAAGCTCATGGCCCATCTCGAGCCAAGACCTTGCCGGTGAGCTGACCAGTATGCCGGGGAGGAACTCGACGACCTCTCCTGGCAGTGCGGTGACTCGATGACCAATGACGCCCTTGCGCCTCACTCGGGGCACATGCGACGGCCTGCTCAGGTGCAGCAATGAATGGTCGGAGGACTGGTCCGGCAGCCAGAGTCCGTGGATCGCGGTGGAGGTCCTGTGGGAAGCCCAAGCTCCGTCAGTCACAGCGAGGTGCGCGCGAATGCGGTCCAGCAGCGAGGACTCGCCCTCTCGCGGCACGTAGATCCCGCGGCTGATGCGTGTCACATCTTGGTGGATGAGGTCCGCAAAGTCGAGACCGAGACGACGGGCTTCAGTGGAGGTGAATGGGTGGGCGAGCATGAGCTCGAGAGCCGTGGGTGATGTCATGGCGGCATCGTGGCACGGTTCGGGGTGCCATGCTCATCGTTATCCACAGGTCGCGCCGTTTTCCGCGGGATCACGCGAAACTGACTTGTCCTCCACAGGCCCGGCCCGGCCGGCAAGTGACCCATCAACGGGGAAGTGACCCCCCAACGGGGAAGTGACCCCCCAACGGGGGGCGGTTAAACGGGGTGGTCCCGGGACTCAGCTAACGCCGATTCCCGGGGCCGTTTCCGTTCGCACCCGGATTCACTGGAGGCTAAGAAGTGAACCCATCACAAGCATATGACAGATCTGTAAAAAGTCCAGTGATAGACGTAAATCACTTTTCGGCCCGGACTGGCGGGGATCCTAGCCCTCTTCGCCTTCCTCGTCGTCCTCGCTGAAGACCCACTCGAACATGTCGAACGTGAACTCGGAGAACGTCCCGTCCTCCGAGACCCACTCGCCCCGGGCGTTGTTCTTCCGGTACACGATCGGGTCCGGCACGCGCAGGTCGCCGGAGCGGAAGCCCCACGTGAACTGCTCGTCCTCGTCCTCGAGGAACATGAGGAATCCCTCGTCGTCGACCTCGAGCTCCTCGGGGTCCCAGAAGTAGTGGTACGCCTCCATGAGCTCCGAGCCGCCGAGCGCGAGGTAGAACTCGCGCAGCGCCTGCGGGATGGTGAACGCATGCTCCTCGAGGGCGGCGTCGAGCTCCGCCTCCGAGATGCCGTCTGCGGGCTGCCAGGGATCCTCGAGGTATTTGGGGACAAGCGCGCGGAACCGCTCCAGGAACATCTCGTTCATGGGTTTCATCCTAGTCGCGGGCCCGGCAGGGGTTTCCGCCGCGTGAACGGACGCCGAGTACGCTCGCCTCATGACCCAGGACATCCTCGTCGCATGCGCCCACGGAACGAGCAACGCCGAGGGAAGGGCGGCCATCCTGGCCGTCATAGAGCAGATCCGAGCCGCCCGGCCTGGGCTTACCGTCCTGGACGCCTACGTGGACGTCCACGGCCCCGAGCTGCCCGACGTGGTGGCGGGCCTGCCCGCGGGGGCGAGGGCCGTCGTCGTGCCTCTCCTGCTGAGCGTGGGGTACCACGTCAAGGTGGACATCGCGCGAGCGGCGGCCTCCCGCCCTGGCACGCTCGCGGCGGGCCCGCTCGGTCCCGATGAGCGGCTCGCGGACCTGCTCGCCGCGCGCCTGGACGAGGCGGGGCTGGGAGCGGACGACGCCGTCGTCCTCGCCGCAGCCGGCTCCTCCAATCCGCAGGCCGCGCACAGCGTCGACGCCGTCGCCGACATGCTCCGCCGCCGCATCCCCAACCGCGTCCTTCCGGGGTACGGCGCGAGCGCGTCGCCGACCGTGCCCGAGGCCGTCGCGGAGCTGCGCGCCGAGGAGGCCCGGCCGGCAGATGCCGGGCCCGCGGACGACGCCGTGCGCGTCCTCATCGCTTCCTACCTCCTCGCGCCGGGCTACTTCCACGACCAGCTCGCGAAGGCCGGGGCCGACGCCGTCGCCGCCCCGCTGCTGCCCGCGCCCGTGATCGCGCAGATCGCCCTTGACCGCTTCGACGCGGCGCTCGCGCAGGGATGACGTCCGCCGCGAAGCCGCGCGTCGGCCTGCTTGTGGTCCTCGCCGCGGCGATGGGCGTGGGCCCGCTGCTGAACTACGGGCTGAGTGCGACGAGCCCGCTCATCATCGCGAGCCTGGGTATGAGCCAGTCCCAGTTCGGCCTGCTCGCCGGGGCAGTCTTCGCCTCGGCGGCCGTGAGCAGTTTCTCGCTCGGCCGCCTCAGCGACCGCGCGTCGACCCGCACCCAGCTCGTCCTGATCTTCGGCGGCACAGCCGTGGCGCTCGTCGTGGCGGCGCTGTCGCATGCGTTCTGGGTGCTGCTCGTCGCGACGATCCTCGCCGGCCCGGCACAGTCGATCTCCAACCCGACCACGAACCGCGTGATCGTCACGCGGGTGCCCTCGCACATGCGGCCCGGGTGGATCGGCGTGAAGCAGTCGGGTGTGCAGGCGAGCCAGCTGTTCTCCGGCCTGTTCTTCCCCGCCGCGGCGCTGTGGCTGGGGTGGCAGGGCGCGTTCGGGATCGCGGCAATGATCGCGCTCGGGCTGCTCGCGTACGGGTTCCTCCAGGTGCCGCCCGAGGAGCCGGTTGCGCGGGCAGCCGAGGCGCGCGGGGCCGGCGGACCGCTGCCGTTCTCGGTGTGGCTGTTCGCCGGTTTCGCGTTCTTCTCGGGTCTGGGCATGCAGGCCACGAACGTGTACCTGCCGCTGTACACGGTGCGGGAACTGGACTTCCCGCTCGTGCTCGCGGGTGCCGCCGCGGGCGTGTCCGGGATCGTCGGGGTGTCCTCGCGCATCCTGTGGGGTCGGCGGATGGCCCGCGGCGCACGGCCTTCGGGGCTGCTGCTCGCGCTCGCGCTGGGCGCGGTGGTGGGCGTGCTGTGCCTGCTCGGGGCCGGAGTGTGGCACCAGGCGTGGCTCATCTGGATCGGCGTCGCGCTGCATGGGGCGACCGTGCTGGGCGCGAACGTCATCACGAATGCGGCCACCCTCGTGGTGGTCCCGGCGGGCCGGATCGGCGTTGCCTCAGGCGTGCTCGCCGCGGGGATGTACACGGGGTTCTCGGTCGGCCCGCTTCTCATGGGCGTGCTCGCCGACGCGACCGGATCGTACGACGCCGGCTGGCTCACCGTGGGTGCCGGATACCTGGTCTGCGCGGGGCTGGCCCTGTGGCTGCGGCGGTACGGGGCGACCCGGCCGTGGACGTCCTTCGGCGCGTGACCCGGCCTCCGGCCCGCGTCTGAGGCTCAGCTTCTGGGGGGGGCACGTCACGTGGCCTCCAGGACGTGGCCTTCAGGAGGTGACTTCCAGACCTGGGGAGCACGCGTCGTGGGGCGAGGGCGGCGCGCCATCGTCAAGGGGCGGCCCGTCGTCAAGGGGTGACCCCAGATTCGCCCGAAGGCGGCCCGAGTGCGACGAAATGCGTCGTACGGTGACCCCCCATTGCAGGGACGTGGAGCGGGGCCGCACGCGGTCCGTACCCTCGAACGCATGACCGAGACAGCGACCCGCCCCCGCACCGAGGCCAAGAAGCCGCGCGCCGCCAAGCCCAATGGGCAATGGAAGGTGGACGGCACCGCCCCGCTCAACTCCAACGAGGTGTGGAAGCAGGAGGACGGCGGCCTCAGCGTGCGCGAGCGGATCGAATCGATCTACTCCAAGGGCGGCTTCGACTCGATCGACCCGACCGATCTCCACGGCCGCTTCCGCTGGTGGGGTCTGTACACGCAGCGCAAGCCGGGGATCGACGGCGGCAAGACCGCCACGCTCGAGCCGCACGAGCTCGAGGACCGCTACTTCATGCTGCGCGTCCGCATCGACGGCGGGGCGCTCACCACCGAGCAGCTGCGCGTCATCGGCGGCATCTCCCGCGACTTTGCCCGCGGCACGGCGGACATCACGGACCGCCAGAACATCCAGCTGCACTGGGTCGAGATCGAGAACGTGCCCGAGATCTGGCACCGGCTCGAGTCGGTCGGCCTGCGCACCACCGAGGCGTGCGGCGACGTGCCCCGCGTGATCCTCGGCTCGCCCGTGGCGGGCATCGCGGCGGATGAGCTCCTCGATCCGACCCCGCAGATCCGCGAGATCGCGGACCGCTACATCGGCGACGAGTCATTTGCGAACCTCCCACGCAAGTACAAGACCGCGATCACGGGCCATCCGTCCCAGGACGTCGTGCACGAGATCAACGATTTCGCGCTCATCGGGGTCGTGCACCCGGAGCTCGGCGCGGGCTACGACCTGTGGGTGGGCGGCGGCCTCTCGACGTCGGCGCACCTCGCCGTCCGCCTCGGCGCGTTCGTGGAGCCCTCCCGCGCGGCCGAGGTCTGGGTCGGCGTCACGAGCATCTTCCGCGACTACGGCTACCGCCGCCTCCGCAACCGCGCCCGCCTCAAGTACCTCGTGGCCGACTGGGGCGCCGAGAAGTTCCGGCACATCCTCGAGACCGAGTACCTCGAGACGCCGCTCCCCGACGGCCCCGCCGCCGAGAAGCCCACGGCGCCGGGCGACCACGTGGGCGTCCACGCCCAGAAGGACGGCCGTTTCTACATCGGCGCGACGCCGACCGTGGGGCGCGTCTCCGGCGAGGTGCTCCTGAAGCTGGCCGACCTCATCGAGGCCCACGGCTCCGCCCGCCTGCGCACCACGCCGCACCAGAAGATCGTGGTGCTCGACGTCGAGCAGGACCGCGTCGACTCGCTCGTGGCCGGCCTCGAGGAGCTCGGCCTGTACGCCAATCCGAGCCCGTGGCGCCGCTCCACCATCGCGTGCACCGGCATCGAGTTCTGCAAGCTCGCCATCGTGGACACGAAGGACACCGCGACGGCCGCCGTCGCGGAGCTCGAGAAGCGATTCGCGCCCGAGAGTGGAGCAGGCACAGCCAACGCCTTGCTCCGGCCCCTCACCCTCCATGTCAACGGCTGCCCCAACTCGTGCGCCCGGATCCAGACGGCGGACATCGGGCTGAAGGGCCAGCTCCTGCCAGACGGCGACGGCGGCCAGACCCCCGGCTTCCAGGTGCACCTCGGCGGTGGCCTCGCCTCCGACTCGCGCGAGGAGGCGGGCACCGGCCGCACCGTCCGCGGCCTCAAGGTCACGGTCGAGGACCTGCCCGACTACGTCGAGCGCGTCACCCGGCGGTTCCTCGCCGACCGCGCGGGCGAGGACCAGACATTCGCAGAATGGGCCCTCGCGGCCGACGAGGAGGCCCTGAAGTGACCGTGACCAAGCGCTCCGAGGCCGAGCTCAAGGCGCTCGCCGACTCCGGTGCCGAGGAACTCGGCTGGGACGCGACCGCCGAGCAGGTGATCGGCTGGGTGGCGAGGAACTTCGCGGTGGAGGCCACCGCCGTCGCCTGCTCGATGGCCGACGCCGTTCTGCCCGCCTTGGTTGCCGACCAGCTCCCGGGCGTCGATGTCCTCTTCCTCGACACCGGCTACCACTTCCCGGAGACCTACGCGACCCGCAACGAGGTTGCCGAGAACCTCCGCGTGAACATCGTCGACGTCACGCCCAAGCAGACCGTCGCCGAGCAGGACGGCGCCGAGGGCAAGGACCTCTTTGCCCGCGACCCCGGCCGCTGCTGCGCGCTGCGCAAGGTCGAGCCGCTCCAGCGGTCGCTGGCCGGATACGAGCTGTGGTTCACGGGCGTGCGCCGGGACGAGGCCCCGACCCGCACGAATACGCCGCTCGTGGTCTGGGACGAGAAGAACGGCCTCGTCAAGGTCAACCCGGTCGCGCCGTGGTCCTTCGACCAGCTCGTGCAGTACTCCGAGGACAACCTCCTGCCCGTCAATCCCCTCCTTGCCCAGGGGTACCCCTCCATCGGCTGTGCGCCGTGCACGCGCCCCGTCGCCCCAGGAGAGGACCCCCGAGCCGGCCGCTGGTCCGGCACCGACAAGACAGAATGCGGACTCCACGTATGAGCATCACAGCTGAAGCGCTCCTCGAGCGGCCCAAGGGCTCGCTCGCGCTCCTCGACGCGCTCGAGGCCGAATCCATCCACATCATCCGGGAGGTCGTCGCCGAGTTCGAGCGGCCCGCCATGCTGTTCTCCGGCGGCAAGGACTCGGTGGTGATGCTGCATCTCGCGGCCAAGGCGTTCTGGCCCGGGCGCATCCCGTTCCCGGTCCTGCACGTGGACACGGGCCACAACTTCCCGGAGGTCCTCGACTTCCGCGACCGGACCGTGGCGCGGCTTGGGCTCAAGCTCGTGGTCGGCTCCGTGCAGGAGTTCATCGACCGCGGCGAGCTCGCCGAGCGCGCCGACGGCACCCGCAACCCGCTCCAGACCGTGCCGCTCCTGGACGCGATCGAGCGCAACAAGTTCGACGCCGTGTTCGGCGGCGGACGCCGCGACGAGGACAAGGCCCGCGCCAAGGAGCGCATCCTGTCCCTCCGCGACGAGTTCGGCCAGTGGGACCCCCGCAACCAGCGCCCCGAGCTGTGGAACCTCTACAACGGCCGCCACACCGTAGGCCAGCACGTGCGCGCGTTCCCCATCTCGAACTGGACCGAGCTGGACATCTGGCGGTACATCGAGCGCGAGGGCATCGAGCTCCCCTCGATCTACTACGCCCACGACCGCGACGTGTTCGTCCGGGACGGCATGTGGCGAGCAGTGGGGGAGGTGAGCCTGCCGCGCGAGGGAGAGGACGTCGTCGTGCGTACGGTGCGCTACCGGACGGTGGGGGACATGTCCTGCACCGGCGCGGTGCTCTCCGACGCGTTCACCGTGGCGGACGTGGTGCGCGAGGTGGCCGCGTCGACGCTGACCGAGCGCGGCGCGACCCGCGCGGACGACAGGATCTCCGAGGCGGCAATGGAAGACCGCAAGAAGGACGGGTACTTCTGATGGGCGCTGAGACCACCGAGAACACCACCCTCGAAGAGGGAACGCTATTCCGGTTCGCGACCGCCGGATCGGTCGACGACGGCAAGTCCACTTTGGTGGGCCGCCTCCTCCACGACTCGAAGGCGATCCTCGCCGACCAGCTCGACGCCGTTGCCCGGACGTCCGCTGACCGCGGCTTCGGAGGGGAGCGCGGGGGCCTGGACCTCGCGCTGCTCACGGACGGCCTGCGCGCCGAGCGGGAGCAGGGCATCACGATCGACGTCGCGTACCGCTACTTCGCGACCGACCGACGCACCTTCATCCTCGCGGACTGCCCCGGCCACGTGCAGTACACGAAGAACACGGTCACGGGCGCCTCCACCGCGGACGCCGTGGTGCTGCTCATCGACGCGCGCAAGGGCGTGCTCGAGCAGACCCGCCGCCACCTCTCCGTCGCGGCGCTCCTGCGCGTGCCGCACGTGGTCGTGGCCGTGAACAAGATCGACCTCGTGGACTTTTCCGAGCCTGTGTTCACCGCTATTGCGCACGACGTCGCGCGGCTGGCTTCCGAGCTCGGCCTGCGGGACGCCGTGGCCGTCCCCGTGTCCGCGCTCGACGGAGACAACGTGGTGGACCGCTCGGACCGCACTCAGTGGTACTCGGGGCCGACGCTCATCGAACTGCTCGAGTCGCTGCCGAGCACGGACGAGCTTGACGATCCTGGTTCTGCTCCCACGGAGCCTCTTCGCTTCCCCGTCCAGACCGTGATCCGGCCGCAGGGCGCGCTCGCGCCGGGGCTGTCCGAGGAGGAATTCCGGGACTACCGCGCGTACGCCGGGCAGGTGACCGAGGGCACCGTGCGTGTAGGCGACCGGGTCGCCGTCGTGACCCCCGGCCAGGCCGCGCGCGAGACGACCGTCGTGGGGATCGACGTCGCCGGCCGCACCCTCGAGGAGGCCGCCGCGCCCCTGTCCGTCGCGCTGCGGCTCGCGGACGAGTTCGACGTGGCCCGCGGCGACACCATCGCGGCCGCCGGCACGCTGCCCGAGAGCACGGCGGACCTGTACGGGTCCCTGGCCTGGCTCTCGTCGAAGCCGCTGCGAGAGGGCGCCAAGGTGCTCGTCAAGCACGGGACGTCCACGGTGCGCGGGCTCGTGCGGGCGGTGACCGGGAAGCTGGACCTCGACTCGTTCGAGGTTGCCCCCGCGTCCGAGCTTGCGCTGAACGACATCGGCGAGGTCCAGATCCGTCTGGCCGCGCCGCTGCCGCTCGAGCCGTACGCGGCGCACCGCCGGACGGGAGCGTTCCTCGTCATCGACCCGCAGGACGGCAACACCCTCGCCGCCGGCATGGTCCGGACGCACCCGGGGGACACCGAAGACGAGCGCTACTGGATCTGATCGCGCGGCACCGCTCAACCAGCGCGGGCTGAGCGGAGCGAGGCGGAGTCGATACCGCGGACGGCGCCCGCCGGCCCCGGGTGGTGACGCGCGCCGTCGTGCGTCCCTAGACTGGCGGCCATGGGTGCGATCGTGGTGCAGGAATTCGTCACGCTGGACGGGGTCGCGCAGGCGCCCGGCGGCTCGGATGAGGATCTCGAGGGAGGCTTCCCGTACGGCGGGTGGCAGATGGACTTCGACCGGTCGGCCTTGGCCGAAGGGGAACCCCCCGAGGAGAACCCCGTGGCGGAGTGGGAAGAACGGACCGAGGCGCTCCTGCTGGGCCGAGTCACCTACGAGCTGTTCGCCGGCTCGTGGGGCGTCTGGGACGAGGACGCGCCCGGCTTCCAGGGCGAGCTCACCCGCCGGTACAACCGGGTCCCGAAGTACGTCGCGTCCCGGACGCTGACAGAGCTCCCCTGGAAGAACTCTCAGCTCCTTGGTCCGGACGTGCCGGCCGCGGTCGCCCAGGTTCGCGCCGAGACGGAGGGCGAGATCCGGGTGTGGGGGAGCACCCAGCTCGTCAAGACGCTGGCCGAGCATGATCTGGTCGACGAGTACCGCCTCATGGTCTACCCGATCGTTCTGGGAACCGGCAAGAGGCTCTTCGCCGACGGCTTCCCGTTCTCCAAGCTCGGGCTGGCCTCCTCCCGCGCCCTGCCCTCCGGGGTCCTGATCAACATCTACCGGCGCGCCGGAAGCGCGTGAGATTGGGGCCTTCGGCCCGTAGTCCGCAGTTGGGCGGGGTGCCTATCGTGGCCGTGTGAGCGCTGTTCCAGGCCCTTCCGTCCAGCGTCGCCGGTCGGCCACGCCCTGGGTCCTTGTCGTCCTGGGCGGTTTCCTCATCCTCATCGCCGCCGCGGTGTTCCTCGCGCTGACCGTGGGCGGCGGCATCCTCCCACGCTCGGCCACCACAAGCCAGACCTACACCGACTCGATCACGAAGGTCAGTGTGCACGGCGGCTCGGGGAGCGTAGAGGTCCGCGGGGGCGGAGCTGCTGGACGCGTCGACGTGACGCGCCAGCTCAGCTGGGGCCCGTTCTCCTCGCAGCCAAGGCCGGACGAATCGGTCCAGTCCGGTGTCCTGGGCCTCTCCGCCAGATGCGACGGATTCCTCAACTGGTGCTCGATCGCCTACGTGGTGACCGTGCCCGACGGCACCGCAGTCTCCGTCGACCAAGGCTCGGGGGCCGTCCGCCTCGCAGGCCAGTTCGGCGCCACGGACGCCAAGACCGGGTCCGGTTCGATCTCGATCACCGGCGGCGGGGACTCCGTTCGGCTCGAGACCGGTTCCGGGGGCATCAGCGCCACCGGACTCCAGTCCTCTCAGGTCGTGGCCCACACGGGGAGCGGGGGCATCGACCTCGACCTCGCCAGGCCCGCCGACTCCGTGACCGCGGAGACCGGGTCCGGCGGCGTGACGGTGCGCGTCCCGCAGGGCGCCTACTCCGTCGCGGTCAGGACCGGCTCCGGCAGCAGCCACGTCAATGTCACGAACGACCCCACGAGTTCCCACCGCATCCAGGCCACCACCGGCTCGGGCAGCGTCACGGTCTCCTACCGCTGAGCGTGGAAGCAGATGTCCTAGGGGCTCGTGCGGCGCGGGCCGAGCCGGGAGGAGGGGGTCGACGTCGCCGGAGCAGGGGTTCCCAAGAGAATCCTCACCTAAGAGGCGGCCATCGGCCCACACTGCTAGCGTCTGTCCTGAACAGTTCGGCGCAGGGGCCGCACCTTCCGCAGTCCGCGATCCAGCAGCCGCGCTTGTCACCACGAGATCGAATGCCCGGAGTCCGACCGGACGTCCGTGTCCGAGGCCCAGCCCTCGGGGGAGGAAGGAAAATCACATGACCGACATCCAGCAGGGCGGATGCCCCGTGATGCACGACGGCGCTACGTCGACCGGGAGCGAGAGCGAGAACCCGGCCATCGGCACCCCTCAGCCCAAGTCCCACCGCCCGCGGAAGAACTCGGACTGGTGGCCGAACCAGCTCGATATCTCGGTGCTCCACGCCCAGAACCCCAAGGGCAACCCGCTCGGGGCCGGCTTCAGCTACCGGGAGGAGTTCGCCAAACTAGATGTCGATGCGCTCAAGCAGGACATCGCCGAGGTCTTGACGACCTCGCAGGACTGGTGGCCTGCCGACTTCGGCCACTACGGCGGCCTCATGATCCGCCTGAGCTGGCATGACGCCGGCACGTACCGCGTCTTCGACGGCAGGGGCGGCGCCGGTGACGGAAGCCAGCGGTTCGCGCCTCTCAACAGCTGGCCTGACAACGCCAATCTGGACAAGGCGCGTCGCCTGCTGTGGCCGGTGAAGCAGAAGTACGGCCAGAAGATCTCCTGGGCGGATCTGCTCGTCCTCGCGGGCAACGTCGCCCTCGAGTCCATGGGCTTCACGACCTTCGGCTTCGCGTTCGGCCGAGAGGACGTCTGGGAGCCCGAGGAGATCTTCTGGGGGAGCGAGGACACGTGGCTCGCCGAGGACCGCTATGTCAGCCAGAGCGAGATGGTGCCCGTGGTTGGCGCAACGGAGATGGGTCTCATCTACGTCAACCCCGAGGGCCCGAAGGGCAACCCTGACCCGGCTGCGGCCGCGGCCTTCATCCGCGAGACCTTCGGCCGCATGGCCATGAATGACGAGGAGACGTTCGCCCTCATCGCGGGCGGGCACACCTTCGGCAAGACGCACGGCGCGGCACCCGCGGACGCCCACGTCGGCCCGGAGCCGGAGGGCGCCAACCTGGAGAACCAGGGCCTCGGCTGGCTCAGCACCTACGGGACCGGCCACGGTTCCGATACCATCACCTCCGGCCTTGAGGTCACGTGGACCGACCGGCCGACCCAGTGGAGCAACCGCTTCCTTGAGATCCTGTTCGGCTACGAGTGGGAGCTGACGAAGAGCCCGGCCGGCGCCCACCAGTGGGTCGCCAAGGATGCGCCCGAAATCATCCCGGACCCCTTCGATCCGCAGAAGAAGCACCGTCCGACCATGCTCACCACGGACCTCTCGCTGCGCGTCGACCCCACCTATGAGAAGATCGGGCGCCGTTTCCTTGAGAACCCGGACGAGTTCGCGCTTGCCTTCGGCAAGGCCTGGTACAAGCTCCTCCACCGCGACATGGGCCCGGTGGGGCCGCACATGCTCGGCCCGTGGGTTCCCGAGGCCCAGATCTGGCAGGACCCGGTTCCTGCCGTTGACCACGAGCTGATCGACGAGGCCGACGTTGCCTCGCTCAAGGCTCAGCTCCTGGACACGCTGGCAGCCGACCAGCTCATCCGTACGGCGTGGGCATCGGCGTCCAGCTTCCGCAAGACGGACCGTCGCGGCGGCGCGAACGGCGCGCGGATCCGGCTCGAGCCGCAGCGCGGTTGGGAGGCCAACGAGCCGGAGGCGCTCGGCGCCGTCCTGACCGCGCTCGAGGGCCTCCAGGAGAAGTTCAACGCGGCCCAGACGGGCGGCAAGAAGGTCTCTCTCGCGGATCTCATCGTCCTCGGCGGCACCGCAGCGGTGGAGAAGGCCGCGGCGGACGCGGGCTTCCCGGTCACGGTCCCGTTCCATCCTGGACGCACGGACGCGACGCAGGAGCAGACCGACGTGCAGTCGGTGGGCTACCTCGAGCCCCGCGCGGACGGATTCCGCAACTACCTGCGGCCGGGCGAGAAGGTGCCGGCAGAGGCCCTGCTCGTCGACAAGGCGTACATGCTCGACCTCACGGCGCCCGAGATGACGGCGCTCGTGGGAGGCCTGCGCGTCCTGGGCGCGAACAACGGCGGCTCGGCGCACGGCGTTCTCACTGACCGCCCGGGGGTCCTGACGAACGACTTCTTCGTCAACCTGCTCTCCCCGGGCACGCAGTGGAAGGCCTCGGAGTCGGAGGAGAACGCGTACGACATCCGCGACGCCGCCACGGGCGAGCTGAAGTGGACCGCCACCGCGGTGGACCTGGTCTTCGGATCCAACTCGCAGCTGCGCGCGCTGTCAGAGGTCTATGCGAGCGAGGACGCGAAGGAGAAGTTCGTGAACGACTTCGCGGCCGCGTGGGCCAAGGTCATGGAGCTCGACCGCTTCGATCTCCGCTGACACGCGTGCCGGGGCCGGCCGGTTCGGTGGCCGGCCCCGGGACGGCGGTGTCTACCGTGCGGCCCCCTCGCTCACCTGGAGCCTGATCGAGTCGTACATGATCCCGGCCATCGGCTGCATCCAATTGTCGGAGGTCGGCGCCTGGGGTCTCCCCGCGGGGGCAAGTGTGATCACGTTCTCGCCGTCGCGCAGGAGCGCAGCGGGGAAGGTGATCGTCGGAATCTGGCGGTACATGGACCGCGCGACAAGACGGTACGAGGCATTGTCGCCGGGCACCCCGGGAAGGGGGTCCGCCGAGGAGATGACGGTGCCGTTCAGTGTCACCTTCAGGGTCGCGAACACCTGGGCCGCGAGCGCGATGTCGAGAAACCCCGTTCCGCCCGCATAGCGGTGTGCGTCGAATCGGATCGTCCACGTCTCGAGGCTGCGGTCCGGGGTCGTGCCGCGCCAGGAGAGCTGAGCATCCGTGCCCGGTGTCCTGAGGGCCGGGTGGAAGTAGTTCCAGCCCTTCGCGGGGTCATCGACCCCGACCTTGAAGTCGACGCCGTTGGGGAACTCGTAAGGGTACTCGAGCCATGTCAGGGTCCGCCGGAAGCCGTCCCGCCCGCCGTGGACATGGAACTCCTCGGAGGAGCGGTCCGGAGTGCCGATCTGCCACAGGGTTGGCCCGTTCTCGACCGGATGCCACACGTGGTTGCCGGTGTCGACGGATGTCCCAGCGCGGACGGTGATCCCTGCGCGCCGGTACTCGCCCATGGCGCCCTTGGTGAAGGCCGCAAGCGTGTAGGTACCCGGGCGTACCGCGGGGATCGTGAAGCGGCCGTCGGGGCCGATCTCGGCGGAGTAGATGTAGTCCAGATTCAGGTACTGCCAGTCGTCGCCGTCGAGGGTCAGGCCCTGGTACTGACGGTCTGGGCCGGGCTGATAGAGCACGGCCCAGCCGTTGTCCACGGCGCCGAGGGTGGCGACGGTGAGCTTGCCGGACACGGTGGACCGCTCGGCGGCCGCATACGCCGGATCTGAGACCCACGCGTACGGCCACGCCGCGGCCTCGTGTGCGGCGGCGCGCTTCGCATCGTCCCAGAGAGCGGCGACATTTGCCGTCTCGTCGCCGACCGAGGCCTCGGAGACGTGAAGGTAGAACGGCCCGTAGACCTTCTCCCACCCCTTGGACGGTGTCGCCTCAGGCTCCCCATAGTGGCTGGTGAGAGGGTGCCACAGCAGGATCATGCCGCTGTAGTAGTCATGGCATGTCAGTTCTTGCCGGGTCGGCCCCCCGAAGGCCTCTTTGCTCGCTTGCACGAGGGAGAGGCCCACCTTGCCGTTCGAGATCATGAAGACGTGGTTGTTGCCTTCGAGGTTCGAGGAGTTCTGGTACTTCGACCAGATCGAGCCGTCTGGAAGCGCGTATGTCGTGTCCTGCAGCGTGGTCCAGTGCGCGGCGTCGGCGAGGCTTGGCCGCTGCTGGATTCCCCGTTCGTCGTCGACGACGAACCAGCGGAACGCCGGGTCGTCGGCGGCGAAGGCGTATCGCAGCTGGCCGAACGAGAGCCCATCCGGCATCGTGTCGGGGTACTTGGCGATCCAGTACTGATGGAGCCCGGACGCGCCCCGCTCGAGTGCGATGCGGATGTCCAAGTAGAAGGTCAGTCTGGCCGGGTTGTTCGACAGGACCGATATCTCGATTCGGTCGGCCGACTGGCTCACCACGCGGAATGCGGCGCCTGACATGCCAGCGGCACTCGCCGAGCCGGAGTAGTTGAATGTCGTGTAGCCGTGCCCGTGCGAACCGCTGAGCAGGTTCATGTCGCCGTTGCCCTGAGTGCTGCCGATGAGGCGAAGGTCGCGGATCTCCGCGGTGGATTTCACTATGGTGAACTGGACGATTCCATTCGCCAGCGTCACCGAGGCCCCGTTGTCGGTGAGAGTGACTTCCTCTCCGGGGGCAGCTGACGCTGAGGTCGCGGACCTGAGGGGAAGGGCGGCCGCGCCGGCGGCGAGTCCCATGAGCCCGAGGACGCTGCGGCGGCGGATAGGGGTGGTCATGTGCGGGTGTCTCCTTTGGCATCGTTGCCTGATCAAGGACATTCCCTGGACTGCTGCCCGCCGAGCAGTTCGGTGATATGGCGACGGCGGGGACAGGCCGGAAAGCGTTGGAGTCTCGGGAAACCGCTTTCTGAATTGAAACGTTAAAGTCGAAACGGTGTGAGGTCAAGGGTGCCCACGTGGCATCCGGTCGTTGACGGGCCAGCCACTCGGGCCACGTGTGACGCCTCGTGACGCAACGTGAACGCCCATGACCGGAGCCTTGGTCGAGCCTCGGCTGGAACGCATGCTTGAACGCATGACCTCGCAGAACACCACCCGGACGGCGGCGCGAATGCCCCGATGTCGGGCCCGTCGATAGGCCCCATCCCGAGACCTGACGACCAGCGAGACCAAGGATCTGACCGATGAGCCAGAGCACCGGCACGACCGGGACGAAGAGCCCGCCCAGCACCCCCGGAACCATCCGCATCACCGCCGATTCAGCACCCCGACGACGCCGCGGCCGCACGCTGGGGATCGCGGCCGGCGTCGTGCTCCTCCTCGGGGCCGGGACCGCGCTCGTTGCCGCCCTCGGCGCAGGCCAGCGGCCGGGGGCCGCCGCCGTCAGCGACGCCGCCGGGACCCCCGCGCCGCAGCTGCGGCTCGGCTACTTCGGCAACGTGACGCACGCCCCCGCGCTGATCGGCGTGCAGGAGGACCTGCTCGGCACCGCACTCAAGGACGCCGGCACGCCGGAACTGTCCACGCAGGTGTTCAACGCGGGCCCCGCGGCGATCGAGGCGCTCAACGCCGGCGCGATCGACGCCGCCTATGTGGGCCCTAACCCGGCCATCAACTCGTTCGTCCAGAGCCACGGCGAATCGGTCGCCGTGATCGCGGGTGCGGCGGCCGGGGGCGCGCAGCTGGTTGTGAAGGCCGGCATCACGAGTCCGGACCAGCTCAAGGGTGCCGTGCTTGCCACGCCGCAGCTCGGCGGGACCCAGGACGTGGCCCTCCGCGCCTATCTCGCAGGGAAGGGCCTCAAGACCAGCCCCAACGGCGGCGGCGACGTCACCGTCAACCCGACGGACAATGCCCAGACCCTCAAGCTCTTCGCCGACGGCAAGATCGACGGCGCCTGGCTGCCCGAGCCGTGGGCGTCCCGCCTCGTGCTCCAGGCCGGCGCGCACGTCCTTGTGGACGAGAAGGAGCTGTGGGACGGCACCGGCACCGGCAAGCCGGGCCTGTTCCCCACGACGGTGCTGATCGTCAACAAGAAGTTCGCCGCCGACCACCCACAGACAGTCCAGGCGCTCCTGAAGGGCCATGTTGCGGCGATCGACTGGCTCAACCGCGCCTCCCCGGCCGAGCGGGCCGCCGCCGTGAACGCTGGCCTCAAGGCGGCCGCGGGCGCCGAGCTTCCCGCGAACGTCCTCGAGAGGTCCCTCGCGAACATCACGTTCACCGCCGACCCTCTCGCGGGGGCCTTCCCGAAGCTCCTGCATGACGGCGTGACCGCCGGCGTCACCAAGGATGCCGACCTCCACGGGCTCTTCGACCTGCGAGGCCTCAACGAGGCCCTCGCCGCCGCAGACCATCCGCCGGCCAGCGCCGCGGGCCTCGGACAGGAGACGCGATGACGGTGCTGCTGGAGAACCTCGGCAAGCGGTTCGGCGACGGTGCCCCCGTCCTCGAGGGCGTGACCGCGAGCATCGCCCAAGGCGAGTTCGTGGCGCTCCTCGGCGCGTCCGGCTGCGGCAAGTCCACCCTCCTGAACATCATCGCCGGCCTCGAACGCCCCACCGCCGGCGCCCTCGAGGTCCCCGCGGACGGGGCCGCATTCATGTTCCAGGACGCCGCCCTGTACCCGTGGCTGACGGCCCGCGGCAACGTGGAGCTCGCCCTGCGGCTCCGGGGCGTCCGCAAGGCCGAGCGCCGCGCCCGGGCCACCGAGCTCCTCGAACTCGTGCGCCTCGGCGAGGCCGCCGACCGTCGCCCCCACGAGCTCTCCGGCGGCATGCGCCAGCGCGTCGCCCTCGCACGGGCCCTCTCGCAGGACCGCCAGGTCCTCCTCATGGACGAGCCCTTCGCCGCCCTCGACGCGATCACCCGCGACCTCCTCCACGAGGAGCTCACCCGGATCTGGCGCGAGACCGGCCGGACGATCATCTTCGTCACCCACAACGTCCGAGAGGCCGTGCGCCTCGGCCAACGCGTCCTGCTCCTCTCCTCCCGCCCCGGGCGGGTCGTGGCGGAGTGGGCCGTGGACGAGGCGACGAAGCACGACGCCGGCGCTTCCGCCACCCTCGCGAACGAGCTCACCTCCCGCCTGCGTGAGGAGATCGCACGCCATGCCAAGTAACCCCACACTCGAGAAGGACCGCGTGCCCGGGCAGGCGACCGACGCGCCCGAGGCGAGTGCCGCCGTCGTGCGCGGGCCTGGCGCGGGGAGCGGTGCGGACCTCGCCGCCATCGAGGCCGGCCTCGACCACCTCCAGTCCGAGACGACGAAGCGCAGCCGCGACTGGACCCGCGTCCTGCTGCCGCTCGCCGCGGTCGCCGCGCTCCTCATCGCGTGGCAGCTCTACGTGAGCCTGGGCTTCAAGCGCCGCGACCTCGTGCCCGGCCCGCTCGACGTCGCGGCGTCCTTCGGAGCCCTGTGGGCCGAGGGCCGCGCGCAGGAGGCGGTCCTGACGTCGCTGGGCCGCGGCCTGCTCGGCTTCGCCGTGAGCGTCGTGGTGGCGACCCCGCTCGGGCTGCTGCTGGGCCAGGTCAGGCCCCTGCGCCGCGCTTTCGGGCCCCTCATCTCGGGGCTGCAGGTGCTGCCCTCGGTGGCGTGGGTGCCCGCCGCGATCATCTGGTTCGGGCTCACCGACGCGACCGTGTACTTCGTGGTGCTCATGGGCGCGATCCCCTCGATCGTCAACGGGCTCGTGGCCGGGATCGACCAGATCCCGCCGCAGTACCGGTCGGTCGCGAAGGTCCTTGGGGCGTCCAGGGGCGAGCTGGCCCTGCGGGTCATCCTGCCGGCAGCCCTCCCCGGGTACGTGGCCGGGCTCAAGCAGGGGTGGGCGTTTTCATGGCGCTCCCTCATGGCCGCGGAGATCATCGCGGTGGGTGGCACGCTCGGGTTCGGGCTTGGATCCCTCCTCGACCAGGGCCGCACGCTCAGCGACATGGGCGTGGTCATGAGCGCGATCCTCGTGATCCTCGCGGTCGGCATCGCGATCGAGCTGGCCGTCTTCTCACCCCTCGAACGGCGGCTCCTCGCGAGTCGCGGACTGCTATCAGGAGGCACCCGATGAGCGGCATCGACCTGTACCCCACCTCGCTGCGCCTGCTCGGGCGGGACGTCCTCGTGGTCGGCGGCGGCGCCGTCGCCGCGCGGCGCGCCCGCGGACTGCTCGACGCCGGCGCCAAGGTGACCGTCGTGGCGCCCGAGGCGGGGCCCGACGTCGTGCACCTCGCCGAGGCCGGACTCGTCGCGTGGGTGCGTCGCGGCTATCAGACGCGCGATCTGGACGGCGTGTGGTTCGTGCAGACCGCCACGGGCCTGCCGGCCGTCGACGCGCGGGCGGCCGCCGAGGCCGAGGAACGGCGCATCTGGTGCGTCAATGCCGCGGACCACGAGGCCTCAGCCGCGTGGACCCCAGCTGTGGCCCGCGTCGACGACGTCACCGTCGCCGTCAACGCCGGCGGCGACCCGCGCCGCGCCAAGGCGCTCAAGGACGCGATCGTCCTCGCCCTGCGGACGGGGCGCCTGCCGCTGCGCCGGCACCGGAAGGCGGCTCCCGGTGATTCCGTGGATTCGGTGCACGACGGCGCTCGGCCGGCTCCTGCTGGTTCCTTCCCTTCCGCTCCGGTCCCTGTGGGACGGGTCGCCCTCGTGGGCGGCGGCCCCGGCGACACCGGTCTCATCACGGTGCGCGGGCGTCAGCTCCTGGCCGAGGCCGACGTCGTCGTGGCGGACCGGCTCGGCCCGCGCGGGCTCCTGTCCGAGCTGGGGGAGGGCGTGCGCGTCATCGAGGTCGGCAAGGCCCCCGGCGCGCATACCGCCACCCAGGACGAGATCAACGCGATCCTCGTGCGGGAGGCGAAGGCGGGGAACGCCGTCGTGCGCCTCAAGGGCGGCGACCCGTACGTCCTCGGCCGTGGCGGCGAGGAGGCGCAGTACTGCCGCGAGCGCGGCGTGGACGTCGAGGTGGTGCCGGGCGTGACAAGCGCGGTGTCCGTGCCCGCCGCCGCCGGCATCCCGGTGACGCACCGCGGCCTCGCGACCGGGTTCTCGGTGGCCACCGGACACGACGAGCTCCTGGCCGACGGAGCGCTTCCCGCCCGACCCGACCACACGATCGTCCTGCTCATGGGCGTGCGGCGCCTCGCCGAGTCCGTCGCCACGCTGCGCTCGCGCGGCCTCGGCGGGGACACGCCCGCGGCCATCGTGGAGCGCGGGTGGACGCCCGAGCAGCGCGTCACCATCGCGACCCTCGATACGATAGTGGACCGTGCCCGCGCCCTCGGCGTCGCGAATCCGGCAGTGATCGTGGTCGGCGACGTCGTGCGTGTGAGCCCCTACGCCGCCGGCCTCTTCTCCGCGGCCCCTGCACTGCAGGCCCCCTGATCCCCTAAACCCCGTGACCTCCAGAACTAACCGAAGGAACACAGCCGTGTCGAACACCCCTGAGTCCTCCAGCACAGCACCGGGCTCGGCCCACAACGCAGCCCGTGGCTCTGCCGACCGCCCGTCACAGCAACGTCCATTGCGAGTCGCCGTCGTGGGCTCCGGCCCCGCCGGGGTCTACGCCGCCGACCTGCTGACGAAGAGCGCGCCCGTCGCGTCCGGCGAGCTGACCCTGAGCATCGACCTGTTCGACCGCTACCCGGCGCCGTACGGGCTCATCCGCTATGGCGTGGCGCCGGACCACCCGCGGATCAAGGGGATCGTGAACGCCCTGCACAAGGTGCTGGACCGCGGCGACATCCGCTTCTTCGGCAACGTCGAGTACGGCACGGACCTCAGCCTCGGCGACCTGCAGCGCCACTACGACGCGGTGATCTTCGCGACCGGGGCCATCAAGGACGCGGACCTGAACATCCCCGGGGTCGAGCTCGAGGGCTCCTTCGGCGCGGCCGACTTCGTGTCGTGGTACGACGGCCACCCGGATGTCCCGCGCGAGTGGCCGCTTCAGGCCCGCGAGGTCGCTGTCATCGGCAACGGCAACGTGGCCCTGGACGTGGCACGCGTCCTGTCCAAGCACGCCGACGAGCTGCTCGTCACCGAGATCCCGGACAACGTCTACCGGATCCTCAAGGAGTCGCCGGTGACGGACGTGCACGTGTTCGGGCGCCGCGGCCCCGCGCAGGTCAAGTTCACGCCGCTCGAGCTGCGCGAGCTGTCCCACTCGCACGACGTGGACATCGTCCTGTACCCGGAGGACTTCGAGTTCGACGAGGCCTCCGACCGCGAGATCCAGACCAACAACCAGGTCAAGACCATGGTCGGCACGCTGACCAACTGGATCGCGGAGCAGCCCGATGACCCGGCCGAGCTCACCGCCTCCCGCCGCCTGCACCTGCACTTCCTGCAGAGCCCGGTCGAGATCGTGGACTCGCCCGAGACCCCGGGGAAGGTCGCGGGGATCCGCTTCGAGCGGCAGGAACTCGACGGGAGCGGCTCCGTGCGGGGCACCGGCGAGTTCGTCGACTACCCGGTCCAGGCCGTGTACCGGGCGATCGGCTACTTCGGATCGTCGCTCCCCGATGTCGAGTTCGACCACCGCCGCGGCGTCATCCCGAACGACGGCGGCCGCGTCCTGGGCGCCGACGGCGCCTTCGTGCCCGGCGTCTACGCGACGGGCTGGATCAAGCGAGGGCCGGTCGGCCTCATCGGCCACACGAAGGGCGACGCGCTCGAGACCATCACCCACCTCCTCGCCGCCCGCGAGGAGCTCCCCGTCGCGGACGTGCCGGAACAGGACGCGGTGGCGGCCCTGCTTGCGGAGCGCGGCGTCGAGTACACCACGTGGGAGGGCTGGCTCGCCCTCGACGCGCACGAGAAGGCCCTCGGCGCCGCCGCCGAGCCCGCCGTGACGCACAAGGGCGCCGTCGCCCGCGAGCGCGTCAAGGTCGTGGCACGAGACGAGATGGTGGGAATCTCCAACGGAGCCGCGATCACGGGCGCCCCGGCCAGCTAGCCCCTCCGTCTGGGAGTCACCTCCTGGGAGTCACCTCCCGGGGCTACCCACGGGACCTGACG
Source organism: Sinomonas cyclohexanicum (assembly GCF_020886775.1). Taxonomy (GTDB): domain Bacteria; phylum Actinomycetota; class Actinomycetes; order Actinomycetales; family Micrococcaceae; genus Sinomonas; species Sinomonas cyclohexanicum. Next base: position 3,259,808 of record NZ_AP024525.1, on the reverse strand, counting down.
TTCAGGAGGTGACTCCCAGACGGGCGGGGGAGTTAGGCCCGTGCGACCTTCTTCACCGCGAGGGCCAGGAACAGCTGGACGCGATCGGCGGTGACGGCCGGGTCGTAGCCGGTCAGCTCGGCGATCTGCCCCAGCCGGTAGCGCACGGTGTTCCGGTGCAGGTTGAGCTGCTCGGCAACCTGCGCCACCGACCCGTTGAGCGCCAGGTACGTCTCGAGCGTGTGCACAAGCTCGGCCCCGTGCTGCCGGTCGAACCGGGTGATGGGCCCGATCGCCTCGCCGGCCATGTCCGCGAGCGGGACGTCCTCGCTCGCGAGCAGCAGCGAGGTGATGCTCAGCCGCTCCGGCTCGTTGACCTCAAGCCCGCGCCCGGCGGCCTCCTTCGCCTCGAAGTAGCTCCACCGCACGCCGTTCGGCTTCGTGTAGGACCCGCCGATCCCGATCGTCGCGTGGATTCCCGCCTCGGTGAGGTGGTCCGCGAGGAGGCGTCCCAGCTTCGGCGCGCGGGCGCCGTCGTCCTCCACCACCACCACGAGGTCACGGTCGAGGATCGCGGTCACGGCGCCGTCGAGCGCCGCGGGCAGGGTGGCTCCGCGCAGGTTCTTGTAGTGCGCGGCGGACTCGGCGAGGAGCACCACGTTGCGCCGGGTCGAGTTCACATCGATCCCGGCGAGGCGCCGCGACGCCTCGTCGGTCTCGAGGGTCCCGCGCACGACGTCGTTCATCACCTGCCCGGCGAGCGCCCGCTGGGCCTGGCGCTGCTTCATCAGGTTGTTGAGCTCGATGCTGATGAGGTTCCGTGCGTACGAGATGATTCCGGTGTCCTCGAAGGGCTTCTTGGCCCACAGGGTGCACGCGTCGCGGCGGCCGGTCGGAACGGGAAAGGGCACCCAGCGGTCCATGGTGGGCATCCCGGACTCGGCGCTCGAGGAGTAGAGCTGCGCGGTGAACTGGGTCAGGACGAGGTCGGTGCCGAGCATCGCGCCCAAGCGCTTGAGAAGGTCCTGGAGGCCGCCGCCGGTGAGGAGGGACCGCGCGAGGACCTGGTGCGCGGCGATGAGGCGCTCGAGGCTCGCGTAGTGGTCCGCAGAGTGGGAGTCGGCCACGAGCTTACCGAGGGCCATGAACGGGGTCCGGTAGGGGACCTCGAGGACAGGCACGCCCCACCGGTTGGCCTCCGCGATGAGGGCGGACGGGATCTCGTCGTGGCCGAGGGCCACGCCGAAGCCGATTCCCAGGGCCCCGGCGCGCTTGAGCACGCGCACGAAGCGGCGCTGGTCCGTGGCGGTGCGCAGGCGGACCCCGGTGGTGAGGACGAGCTCGCCGCCGGTGAGGAACGGGGCCGGGTTCTCGAGTTCGGTGACGGCCACCCAGCGGATCTCGTCGTCCTTGCTGACCGCGGCGGAGCCTGCGAGCCGGAGGCCGAGTTCGGCGTGCGTGAGGAGCTCCGCAAGGGTCAGTGCCATGTGTCCCACTATAGGGAAACGGGCTGGTTGATCGCACTACGTGCCAGAGGGGGAATCGTGCGATCGGCCATTCTCTGTGTGGCTCACCTCGCATTAGTTTGAGACGGACGAAAGGAACCCGACCCATGGACATCCAGTACCGCCTCGAGCAGAAGCGCAAGGTCCTCAAGGACTTCCCCGGCCCCAAGTCCCTCGAGCTGGCCGCCCGCCGCGCCCAGGCCGTCGCCGCCGGTGTGGCCTCCTCCGTGCCGGTGTACGTCGCGGATGCCGATGGCGGCATCATCCACGACGTGGACGGCAACTCCTTCATCGACCTGGGCTCCGGCATCGCCGTGACCACGGTGGGCGCCTCCGACGCCGCGGTGGTCGGCGCGGTCAAGGAGCAGGTGGAGCACTTCACCCACACGTGCTTCATGGTGTCCCCGTACGAGGGCTACGTGGCCGTGGCGGAGAAGCTCAACCAGCTGACTCCCGGCGAGCACGCCAAGCGCACCGTCCTGTTCAACTCCGGCGCCGAGGCCGTCGAGAACGCCGTCAAGATCGCCCGTATCGCCACGGGCCGCAGCGCCGTCGTCGCCTTCGACCACGCCTACCACGGCCGCACCAACCTCACGATGGGCCTCACGGCCAAGGCCATGCCGTACAAGCACGGGTTCGGCCCGTTCGCCGGCGAGGTCTACCGCGCCCCCATGAGCTACCCGTTCCGTGAGGAGAACCCGCGGATCACGGGCAAGGAGGCCGCGGAGCGCGCCATCCTCATGATGAGCAAGCAGATCGGCGCCGACCAGATCGCGGCCATCATCATCGAGCCCATCCAGGGTGAGGGCGGCTTCATCGTCCCAGCCGACGGCTTCCTGCCCCGGCTCGCCGAGTTCGCCAAGGAGAACGGCATCGTCTTCATCGCGGACGAGGTCCAGTCCGGCTTCGCCCGCACGGGCGAGTGGTTCGCCGTCCAGCATGAGGGCGTGGTCCCGGACCTCATCACCACCGCGAAGGGCATCGCGGGCGGCATGCCGCTCTCGGCCGTGACGGGCCGTGCGGAGCTGCTCGACGCCGTCCACGGCGGCGGGCTCGGCGGCACCTACGGCGGCAACCCTGTCGCGTGCGCCGCCGCCCTGGCCGCGATCGAGACGATGGACTCCCAGGACCTCCGCGGCCGCGCCCGCGAGATCGAGAAGACCGTCAAGGATCGACTTGCCAAGCTGCAGGCGGAGCTCGGCATGAGCGGCATCATCGGTGACATCCGCGGTCGCGGCGCGATGCTCGCGCTCGAGTTCGTCAAGGCCGGCAGCGGCTCGGCGAAGGTCCCGGACGCCGAGGCGACCAAGAAGATCGCCGAGTACTGCCTCAAGGAGGGCGTCATCATCCTCACGTGCGGCACGTATGGCAACGTGGTCCGCCTGCTGCCCCCGCTCGTGATCAACGACGAGCTGCTCGCCGACGCGCTCGACGTCCTCGAGGCGGCGATCCGCTCCGTGGCGTAGGGCGCGCTGAGCGGCAGCGCCCGGTAGAGTCGGCGGCATCAGCCGCAGACCGGACGAGGGCGCCCGGGACTCCCGGGCGCCCTTGCCGTCTGCCGTGACTCGACCTACGAAAGGCACAGGCCATGCGTTATGTCGTCGGATACCAGCCGGACCAGCGTGGTGCGGATGCCGTGGCGTTGGGCGTCGCGATCGCACGGGCGCAGGGCGCCTCGCTGGACCTCATGCTCGTGCTCTCCGAGGATGCCCCGTACATCGCGGCAAATCCGGACGGCCCGCGGGTCCATTCTGCGGAGCAGCAGACCCTGACGGCCCAGCGGGAGGCCCTCGCGCTGGTCCCCGAGGACGTCGAGGCGACGTTCCACGTCCGCCACGGCCGCTCGTTCGCCGCGACGCTCATCGAGGCGGCCGTCGAGTTCGAGGCCGCGCTGATCGTGGTCGGCGCCGCGAGCAACGGCCTGTTCAAGAGGTACACGGTGGGCTCGGTGGCGAACGCGCTCCTGCACGCCTCCCCGGTCCCCGTGGCGCTCGCCCCGCGGGGCTACCACCGCACGGATCCGATCGAGCGGATCACCGCGTTCATCGGCGAGCGCGAGGGCTCAGAGGCCGCGGTCGACGTCGCGCTGGTCGCCGCCGGTCGGCGCAACGTCCCGCTCCGCTTCGTCTCGCTCGTGGAGATCGACGAGCGGGCCGACGAGTTCGGAGAGAACATCAACGCCGCCCACCGCCATGCCAACACCGTGCTCACGGCCGCGGCCAAGCGGCTTCCGGAGGGCCACGAGGCGGGCGTCGAGGTGGCGCACGGCCGCACGTTCGAGGAGGCCGTGGACAGCCTCGACTGGCTCGACGGCGAGCTCGCCCTCGTCGGCTCGAGCCGGCTCGCGCAGAAGAACCAGCTGTTCCTCGGCTCCACCGCGAACAAGGTGCTGCGCGCGCTGCCGGTGCCCATGGTTGTCATCCCGCGCGACTACGAGCAGGTCGAGTCCCACCCCCTCGGCTAGCAGAAGCGTTCGGGGGAGCAGACCCCCAGGCATCCAGGAGGCAGCCATGGACTTCGCGGCAAGCATCACGACGGCGCCGGGTCGGGAGGGCGAGGCCGTCCCCACCGAGGGCCTCGTCATCCGCCACCACAGGACCGGCGCGGCGGAGGTGGACCTCGCGGTCCCGTCCGGCGGCCACCTCCTGCACCTGGCCATGGCCGCGTGCGTGTTCAACGACCTGCACGGCGCGGCGGCGGCCGCGGGCATCACCCTCGGGCGGGTCCAGGTCCGCGCGGACGGCGGCTTCGACGAGGCACTCACCCGCTCCACGGGCATCTCCCTGGACGTCGAGGCCGAGGGCGCGGCCCCGGCGGAGGACCTCGAGCGCCTCGTCCGCGACGTCGTCGGGAAGGCCGTGATCCTGAGGATCGTCGGGGCGTCCACCGGCGTGCGGCTCGCCTCCGTCGTGGTGCGCACGACGCCGGGCGGCGCCTGACGCTCGAGGAGGCGCGCGGCCGCCGTCGTGCGCGGCACGGGCGGCGTGGGCGGCCCGAGGCTTTACGGCCCGCGCGGGCCGGGACGACCATGGACCATGAGTGCCGAACCCCATGCCGCGCCGCCGCTCCCGGTCCCCGCGCCGGACGACACCAGCCTCGCCCCGACCCCGGCGGATGCCGCGCCGGCCACGCCCCCCGCGGTCGTGGCCCAGATCCTCGCGACCGAGCACTGGAGCCTGCTCGCGACCCGCTCGGTGCTCTGGGGAGAGCTGATGAACCGCATCAGCATCCACCTCACGGTGTCCTCGGCGGCGCTCGTCGTCTTGGCCCTGGTGGCGCAGGCGACCGGGTTCGGCGAGGGATTCTGGGTCATGGCGATCGGCCTCTCGTCGGTGCTGCTCGTACTCGGGACCCTGACGCTCCTGCGCGTCTCCCTCGGCAGCGAGGAGGACCACAACCTGATCGTCGGGATGAACCGCCTCCGGGGCGCGTACGCTGAGCTGGCCCCCGAGGTCCAGGGCAGCTTCGTGACGTCCGGGCGCGATGACAGGCAGGGCGTCTTCGACACGTACTGGATGGGGGCCACACGCGCTGTCGGCATTCATGCCGTCTCGAGCACGTCGTTCTTCCTCGCGTGCTTCAACTCCATGGTCGCGGGGACGCTCGCCGCACTCATCACGCATGCGGCAGGGGGCGGCACGGCTCTCGTCGCCGTGATCGGTGCCCTGGCCCTCGTGGCCTACCTCGGCGCTGGGACGTTCATCACCGGCAGGCGCATGCGGCGCGTGGGCCTCGCAGCGCGGTATCCCGCGGAGCGCGGCTGAGCCGCGTGGCAGACCGTACGGCAGGGGCGCCGAGACCGGCGAGGGCGGGCCGCGTGAAGGGGCGGCGGCACGCCCGGGGCCAGCATGGCCCGGGGCCCGGGGCCCGGGGCCAGCATGGCATCAGCACGGTCGGGACCAGCATGGCAGGCCGTGGGCGGTACAGCAGGCCGTGGGCGGTACAGCAGGCCGTGGGCGGCATAGCAGGCCGTGCCGCCGGCCTGTTATGCCGCCCACGGCCTCTCGCGTCGGCCGGGGCCTGCTGTGTGCCATGGAGCCTGGCGTGTCCTGGCCGCCACCTTTGGGGTGCGGTGTCGGCCACCGGTGGACTGGGACCAGGACGGGGACGACCGAGTTGTCCACATGGGCCTGAACCGAGGCGACTCCGGGGCGACCCGCCGCAAGACTCGACGCATGAGCGCTTCCCGCCTGACTGCCCTGCTCGATGTGCGATGGCCGAACGTTACTCTCGCCTCCACCCGCGACCTCGCAGCACGTGGAATCGACCATCGGGTCCTCACCGAGGCAGTCAGGCGGCAGGAGCTCGTCCGGCTGCGGCGCGGCGTGTATGCACGGCGTGCCATATGGCGTGCTCTGAGGCCCTGGGAGCAGGACCAGCTGCGGATCGAGGCGCATTGGCTGTCGACCAACGGCGCCGCCGTCTACAGCCATACCTCGGGCGCACGCGCTCACGGCCTCACCACGTGGGACGTCGGCCCGAAGGTGCACGTCACGGTGCCGTACTCCGGATCGAAGACGAGCCACGGAGCCGACGTCGTGGCACATTCGCTCGCGGTGCCCGAGATGGATCTGGCACGAGTGGCGCTCGCACCGGGCCGCATCGCCACAGCGGTGAGTGTGGAACGCGCGGTCGCGGACTGTGCCCGCATCCTGGACATCGAGCGCGCCGCGATCGTCGGAGACAGCGCACTGCGTCGAGGGGTGACGATCGAGCGGATCCGTGCTGCCGCCGAGCGGAGCGGAGCAGTGCGAGGATCGCGCAGGGTGGAGGACCTGCTTGCGGTGCTCGATGCGAGGGCCGAGTCCGCGGGCGAGACCCGGACCCGCCTTGCCCTTGCCGCGGCGGGCATTCCGGCTCCCGAGCTGCAGTACGGCATCCTCACGCCCCACGGAGTGTTCCGTGCCGATTTCGCGTGGCCCGAGCTGCTGGTGATCCTCGAGTTCGACGGCGACTCGAAGTACTTCGACTATCGCCCGACTCAGGAGGCCCTGCTGCTGGAGCGCAGGCGCGAGGTAGCACTGACGGAAGAGGGCTGGATAGTCGTGAGGGCCCGGTGGTCGGACCTCGACGCACCGTGGAGCCTGGCCGCGAGGCTCGAGGCCGCATTCGCGAGGTCGCGAAAGCTGTCAGCCTGACGGGGCGGATCGCACAGCGGGCCGCCTTGAGCGGCACGGCAGGCCTTGAGCGGCACAGCAGGCCAGCGGCACGGCCTGCTGTGCCGCTGAGGGCCTGTTTACCCGGCCCGGGAGGGCCCGCCCGCGGCTTCCGCGGCGAGTCCCGCCGCGCGCAGCGACGCACGACGGCGCCGCGCCACGAAGAGCATGTCCGCAGTCAGGACGGCGAGGGCGAGCCAGACGATCCCGAAGCCGATCCACCGCTCGGGCGCCATGTGCTCGCCGAGGACGGTCGTGGCCATGACGAACTGCAGGAGCGGGGCAATGTACTGCAGGAGCCCGACTGTGGTCATGGGCAGGCGGCGGGCCGCCGCGCCGAAGAACAGCAGCGGCACGGCCGTGATGAGGCCGCTCGAGGCCAGGAGCCAGAAGTGCCCCGCCCCGGCCCCGAACAGGGTCAGCGTCCCCGCGGCCCCTAGCCACACCATGACGCCGAGCGCCACTGGGCTCAGCACCACGGTCTCGACGGTGAGGCTCGTGACAGCGTCCACCGTCGCCCCGACGCGGTTCTTCACGAGCCCGTAGAAGCCGAAGCTGAACGCGAGGATGAGCGCGATCCACGGCACCTGCCCGTACGCCACGGTGAGCACGACGACGGCAACCGCGCCCGTGCCGACGGCGGCCCACTGGAGCGGGCGGAGCCGTTCCTTGAGCACAATGACCCCGAGCAGCACGGACACGAGGGGATTGATGAAGTACCCGAGGGCGGCCTCGATCGTGTGGCCCGTGAGCACGCCGAACGTGTACGTCAGCCAGTTCACCGCGATGAGGGCCGCCGCGAGGGCGAGGGCCCAGAACGTGCGCCCGCTCCGAAACACGCCGCCCAGCGCCCGCCACGCGCGGGTCGCGGCGATGAGCGCAAAGCACACCACAAGGGAGAACAGGACGCGCCCGGCCACGATCTCCACGGGGCCGGCCGGGGCGAGTGTCAGGAAGTACAGCGGGAGCAGGCCCCAGAGGCCGTACGCCCCGATGCCGTAGAGGAGGCCGCTCGTCGCGGGAGAGCGGGCGGCACGCTGGTCAGCTGGGGCATCGGAGGTCACGGTCACGACCGTAACAACCGGTGGGGCCTTACGGCGTATTCCGAGGCCGCCCCGGCTGACCCCACGCGCACGCCGTGCACAGCCACAGCGAGACCGCGGCGGAGACCGCATCCACGGCCAGAAGGGAGACCAGGACTACGAGCTGCACGATCGCCGCGTCAACGGGGCTGGCTCCGCCGAGCACCATGCCCACGAACGCGCCGGGAAGCGTCACCGTCCCCACGGTCCGGGTCTGGTCGAGGGGCGGCACAAGCGCCTCCCGGGCCGTGTGCCGCGCGATAAGCATCCGTGCCGCGGGCCATTCGAACCCGAGCGCCACGGCCGCCTCCACCTCGCCGCGCCGGCCAAGGATCTCGGCGGACACGCGGCGGCCGGCGAGGCTTGCCGTCGTCATCGCCCCGCCGACCTGCTGCCCGACCATCGCGATGATCGCGAGCCCCGTGAACGGCAGCACGCCGGTCAGGAGGAGCACGGCGGCGGCCGGCAGCACCCCGGCGCCGATGGGTGCAGCGGCCCACCACCAGCGCGCGCGGTCCACGCGGCGGCCGGTCGTGACAGTGGCGATCGCGAACATCAGGATGGTGAACCCGAGCGCGAGCCACGGGTTCTGCCCGAGCCGGGAGACGAGGAGGGCGACGACGGCGAGCTGGCCCACCGCGCGGAGGCTCGCCGTGAGCGGGGGGATCCACCCGCCGTCGAGCGCGTGCCGGTGGACGGCGGCCGCGAGAGCGGCGAGGATGACGACGGCGACCACCACGCCCGGCCCGAGCCCGAGGAGCGTGGACGTCTGCACGAGAACTACACTAGGAGGTTGTGCGCGGCCAACCGCGTGCAGTCCACCGGAAGGAATCCGACGTGTCCGAAGCCCCCGCCACCAGCGCTGTGCAGAGCACCGTGGTGCAACGTCCCCTGCGCGTTGCCATCATCGGCGCCGGTCCGGCCGGCGTCTACGCGGCGGACATCCTGACCAAGTCCAATGAGGTCAAGGACGGGGACGTCGAGGTCAGCATCGACCTCTTCGACCAGTACCCGGCCCCGTACGGCCTCATCCGCTACGGCGTGGCCCCGGACCACCCGCGCATCAAGGGCATCGTCAACGCACTCCACAAGGTGCTGGACCGCGGCGACATCCGGTTCATCGGCAACGTCACGTACGGACGGGACCTCACGCTCGCCGACATCCGCGGCTTCTACGACGCCGTGATCTTCGCCACGGGCGCCCTCAAGGACGCCCCGCTGGACATCCCCGGCGTGGACCTGGACGGCTCGTTCGGCGGTGCGGACTTCGTCTCCTGGTACGACGGCCACCCGGACGTGTCCCGCGAGTGGCCGCTCGAGGCCCGCGAGGTCGCGGTCATCGGCAACGGCAACGTCGCCCTGGACGTCGCCCGGATGCTCGCGAAGCACGCCGACGACCTCCTTGTGACCGAGATCCCGGACAACGTCTACCGGGCGCTCAAGGCGAGCCCCGTGACGGATGTGCACGTGTTCGGCCGCCGCGGGCCGGCCCAGGTCAAGTTCACCCCCCTCGAGCTCCGCGAACTCTCGCACGCGCGGGACGTGGACATCGTCCTGTACCCGGAGGACTTCGAGTTCGACGACGCCTCGGACGAGGCCATCAAGACCAACAACCAGGTCAAGACCATGGTGAACACGCTCGCGAACTGGATCGCCGAGGACCAGGACACGGGCGCCTCGCGCCGCCTCCACCTGCACTTCCTGCAGAGCCCCGTGGAAATCTACGACTCGCCCGAGACCCCGGGGCACGTCGCGGGCATCAGGTTCGAGCGGATGGAGTTGGACGGCACCGGCAACGTCCACGGCACGGGCCAGTACGAGGACTACCCCGTCCAGGCCGTGTACCGCGCGATCGGCTACCGCGGCTCCGAGCTCGCCGAGATCCAGTACGACGCGCGCCGCGGTGTGATCCCCAACGAGGGCGGCCGTGTCCTCGACGAGGACGGCACCCCGATGCAGGGCCTGTACACGACGGGCTGGATCAAGCGCGGCCCAGTGGGCCTCATCGGCCACACCAAGGGCGACGCCCTCGAGACCATCGGCTGCCTCCTCGAGGACCGCGACTCGCTTCCGCCGGCCGAGAACCCGGACGAGCACGCCGTCATCACGCTGCTCGAGGAGCGCGGGGTCGAGTACACGACCTGGGAGGGCTGGAACGAGCTCGACGCCCACGAGAAGGCCCTCGGCGAGGCCTGGACCAAGGCGGAGGGCGGCGCTGACACGGCCGACGGCGGTGCTGCCGCCGGCGAGGGCGTGCCGGTCGCGCGGGAACGGGTCAAGGTGGTGCCGCGCGAGGACATGGTGCGCATCTCCCGCAAACGCGGGCGCTGAAGTCTCCGCGTCACATTCGGCCAAGGGGGTAGCCCGCGCCATGGGGCGGGCATAGACTCCGGTGCACCTTGCTTAACAGCAGCCGTGGCATACCGCGGGAGGGAAGCCGATGGAAACGTCTGCCCCAGGGGCCGATTCCCCGCCGACAGCCAGCGCCTTCAAGGCGAAGCCTCGGCCGGGCCGAGCCCTGGTCGGCGCAGGACAATGGGCCCTCGGCGTCCTGGCGAGACCCGGTCCGATCAACGTCGCGGTGGGCGTAGGTATCGTAGCCGCGATCGCTGCGGGCTTCGTCGCGGTCGGGTCTCTGGCCCCGCCACCGACGGTGGCGGGGGAGGCACACCCGGTGTCTGCCCCCGGCGAGAAGGGCGCCCCTGTCCTGCCTGAGCCCGGCACCAACGATCCGGTGGTGGTTCCCCCCGGGCTCCTGAACGAGGCCATGTCTCCTGCAGTGGGCACAACGACGGGCGACCCGGCGACGGGTGACCAGCACACCACTGCCCCTCCCAGGACTCCGCGTGGCACGCTCGCGGCGGTGAACGTGCCCTTCGGTGATGCCCTTATGCCCGGCGCGAAGGCGCCCTTCACGCCGTTGCCCTCGGAGACACCCCCGCCCGGCGGGGGCCCGCAGGCTCAGGGCGCGCCGCCCCAAGCGCCGGCGGGTCAGGCGCCTCCCGCCCAGAGCTCGTCCGGTTCGGGACCTAACGCTGCCCCGGCGCCGAGCACTCCAGCCCCGACCACAGCTCCGGCTCCCTCGCCGACCGCGACCGCCACCCCGACCACGGCCCCAGACCCGTCCCCGACCACGGCCCCAGACCCGTCCCCGACCACCGCTCCGGATCCTTCGCCTACAGCTACGGCCGATCCGGCCCCGACCACCCAGGCGTCCAGCCCGACAGTCTCTCCGACGGCCGCGCCGGATCCGTCGGCGACCCCGTAGGCACAGCCCTGATCCGCTACCGCTGGAGACTGTCGAGCACGCAGCCTGCGCCGTCGACGTCGCTCGCGGCGACGCCCACTGCACATCCACCGCCACCACCGCGCACTGCACACATCAGGGCGTGCTCAAGGGATCAGGGTGTGCTCAAGGGGGGCTTGCCGCCAGTGGAAGTCGTGTGGACCACGGCCCAGCCGACGCTGGCCGGCATCACGGCCACCGCGTCGCTCGGCACGCTCGCGGAGCCCGTCACCTTCTCGGACTGAGCCCGCCGTCTCGCATTGTGAGACCCGATCAGAGTCTCACGGGCTGGACCCGTACAGTGGACAGGTTTGTTCCACCCCAGCATCAGGAGTCGAGGATGCAGATCTTCCGCACCAAGCCGATCGAGGCCACGATCGCCGAGACCCACGAGCCGGGTCGGCGGCTCAAGCGCACCCTCAGTGCGTGGGACCTCATGATCATGGGCGTCGCGGTGGCGGTCGGCGCGGGCATCTTCTCGGTCGGCGCGAAGGCCGCCGCGAGCTTCGCGGGCCCGGCCGTGACCGTCTCGTTCGCGATCGCCGCGGTCGCGTGTGCGCTCGCCATCATGTGCTACGCCGAGTTCGCCACGGCGATCCCGGTGGCGGGCTCCGCGTATGTGTTCACCTACGCCACCATGGGCGAGCTCCTCGCCTGGATCATCGGGTGGAACCTCATCCTCGAGCTCTTCACCGCCGGTGCTGTGGTCGCGAAGTACTGGGGCCTGTACCTGAGCAAGGTGTTCTCGCTCGTGGGCCTGGACGTCCCGCCGAGCATTCACTTGGGCTCGGTCGAGCTCGTGTGGGGGCCGTTCCTCATCGTCGCGATCTTCACCGTGCTGCTCGTGCTCGGGACCAAGCTCTCGGCGCGCGTGGGCAACTTCTTCACGATCATCAAGATCGCCGTGGTGCTGTTCGTGATCGTGGTCGGGTTCTTCTACATCAGGGCAGAGAACTTCTCGCCGTTCATCCCGAGCGCGGTGCCAGCGCAGTCCGGGGACACGACGGCTGTCCTCAAGCAGTCCCTGTTCGCGTTCGCCACCGGCGCTGCCCCGGCCCAGTACGGCCTGTTCGGCGTGTTCGCCGGCGCGGCGCTCGTGTTCTTCGCGTTCATCGGGTTCGACGTCGTGGCCACGAGTGCCGAGGAGGTCAAGAACCCCCAGAAGACGCTCCCGCGCGGCATCTTCGCCGGCCTCGCCGTCGTGACGCTGCTGTACATCCTCGTCTCGCTCGCGCTCACGGGCATGGTCCCGTACACGACGCTCGCCGCCGCCGAGCAGCCTACGCTCACCACCGCTTTCGAGGCCGTGGGGAACACAGACGCCGCGAAGGTCATCGCGTTCGGCTCCCTCGTGGGCCTCACCACGGTCATCATGGTGCTGCTCATGGGCTTCGCCCGCGTGGTCCTCGCGATGAGCCGCGACGGACTGCTGCCCCGCGCTCTGTCCGTGACGAGCGAGAAGCGCTCCACGCCGGCCCGGCTCCAGATCCTCTGCGGCGCGCTCGTGGCCCTCGTGGCCGGCCTCACGAACGTCGACGTGCTCGAGGAGATGATCAACATCGGCACCCTCTCCGCGTTCGTCGTGGTGAGCCTCGGGATCATCGTGCTCCGCCGCAAGCGGCCTGACCTCAAGCCCGCGTTCCGGGTCCCGTTCGGCAAGGTCCTTCCGATCGTCTCCGCCGTCCTGTGCCTCTACCTCATGACCAATCTCGCGGTCGAGACCTGGATCTACTTCGCCGGCTGGCTCGTGGTGGGGCTCATCATCTACTTCGCCTACGGCCAGCGCCATTCGCGCCTCAACGAGCGCTTCGCCGCGCAGCGCGACGCAGTCAGCGATCCGCAGTAGACACAGGTCGTGTCGTAGACAAGTCTTGTCACAGAGATGAGTGACGGAGTCTAGGATAGTCGGCATGGCGAGACCACCACGGCCAGAGCGGAAGCACGAGCTGCTCGAGGAGATCCTCGACTTCCTCGTCGATTCCACCCTCGCGGACCTGACCTTCAGGAGCCTCGCCGACGGTCTCGGCATCAGCAGCTACGTGCTCGTGTACCACTTCGGCAACCGTGAGCAGCTTGTCACTGAGATCATTCGGGCCATCATGCGCCGTTACGAGCCGCTCGAGTCCGGCGCGACCCACTCGTCGTCCCGGGAGGAGTTCTTGGCCTGGGCGCGCAAGGCGTTTGAGCTCTGCCTCGACCACCGTGGCCGCCACCTCCAGCGCCTCGAGTTCGAGGCCTCGGTCCAGGATGTCGTGGCCGAGCGTCCCCGCCGCTTCGGCACTGAGGCGCATGAGCACTGGCGGCGCTTCCTCGCCGGCTGGCTGCGGGGCAACGGGATCCCCGCGAAACGGGCAGGCTCGCTTGCACGCCTGTACGTGGGCGCGGTCATGGGCCTGCTCTACGACTTCGTCCTGACCGGTGACAGGCGGGCCGCCCTTGAGTCGTTCGGCCTCCTCGCGGATGCACTTGTGGCCCGCCTCGACGCCGCGGACCAGCACGCGAGGTCCTAGCACACCCGAACTGAGGGGTCCGGTGACCTCAGGCAAGCCGGGAGGGCCCGGTGCAGACGCACCGGACCCCCCGCGTGTCAGCTGCGTTCGGCGCAGCGTCCTTCCGAGCCGCTACTTTCCGAGCTCGGCGCGGAGCTTCGCGCCGAGGTCGGTGTCGACGTTGGTCCAGTACTGGATCGCGCGCTCCTTGATCTCGGAGTTCTTCACGCCGCCGACGGCGCCCGTGAGGGTCGCGAGGATGCGCTCGCGGTCGGCGTCGTCGAAGACCTCACGGTAGAGGATGCCCGGCTGCACGAAGTCTCCGTCCTCAGCGTGGAGGGTGTGAGCAGCGAGGGTCAGCTCGCCGTCGTTCTCCCAACCGCCTCCCGGCCCGCCGGACTGAGGCGTCGGCTCGACGGCCGTGGGGCCGCCGAACGAATTCGGCGCGTAGACCGGCGTCGAGGCCGAGTTGAACGAGATGCGGCCCGCGCCGTCCTGGCTGTAGTTGCGGACCTCGTTTTTCGGGGCGTTGACAGGCAGCTGCGCGTGGTTGGTGCCCACGCGGTAGCGGTGCGCGTCCGCGTAGGAGAAGATGCGCGCCTGGAGCATCTTGTCCGGCGAGCCGGCGATGCCGGGGACGAAGTTCGACGGCGCGAACGCGGCCTGCTCGATCTGCGCGAAGTAGTTCTCCGGGTTGCGGTTGAGCTCCATCGTGCCGACCTTGATGAGCGGGTAGTCCTTCTTGGACCACGTCTTCGTCAGGTCGAACGGGTTGTAGCGGTAGGTCTTGGCCTCCTCGTACGGCATGACCTGCACGTAGAGGTCCCAGCTCGGGAAGTTGCCCTCGGCGATGTTCTCGTAGAGGTCCTGGATGTAGTAGTCCGCGTTCTCACCGGCGAGGCGCTCGGCCTCCTCGTCCGTGAGGCTCTCGACGCCCTGGTTCGTGTGGAAGTGGTACTTGACCCAGAAGCGCTCGCCCTCGGCGTTGATCCACTGGTACGTGTGCGAGCCGTAGCCCTGCATGTTGCGCCACGTCTTCGGAAGGCCGCGCGGCCCCATGAGCCACGTGACCTGGTGGGCGGACTCGGGGGAGAGGGTCCAGAAGTCCCACTGCATGTCGGCGTCGCGCAGGTGGCTGCCCGGGAGGCGCTTCTGCGAGTGGATGAAGTCGGGGAACTTGATGCCGTCGCGGATGAAGAACACCGGGGTGTTGTTGCCCACGAGGTCGTAGTTGCCCTCGCTCGTGTAGAACTTCACGGCGAAGCCCCGCGGGTCGCGCCACGTGTCGGGCGAGCCGTTCTCGCCGGCCACCGACGAGAAGCGGATGAGCATCTCGGTCTCGACGTCCGGCTGGAAGAGCGCGGCCTTGGTGTACTTGGAGACGTCCGCGGTGGTCTTGAAGACGCCGAACGCGCCGCCGCCCTTGGCATGGACCACGCGCTCCGGGACCCGCTCGCGGTTGAACTGGGCGAGCTTCTCGACGAGGTAGTGGTCGGTCAGGATGATTGCGCCGTCGGCGCCGACCGACTGGGCGTGGGCGTCCGAGACGACCGGCGCACCGGACTGGGTGGTCGAGTAGTTGGCTGTCATATCTCTCCTTCTGTTCCGCGCGTACTGCGCTGCACTGGTTTCCTGGGAGGGAAGTGTGGTGGGTGGCGTCAGGCCGCCGGGGTCGGGCTGGACTGGTCTGGCTTCGCGGCGCACTCCGCGCAGACGCCCACGTACGTGACGTCCGCGATGACGATGGTCATGCCGTGGGCGTCGCTCGGGGTGAGGCACGGCGCGTGCCCCACGGCGCAGTCGACGTCCTCGACGCGTCCGCAGACCGAGCAGATCGCGTGGTGGTGGTTGTCGCCGACCCGTGTCTCGTAGAGGGCGGCGGAGTGAGGCGGCTCGAACCGGCGCAGCATTCCGAGGTCGGTCAGGTCGCCGAGCACCACGTAGACGGACTGCGGGGTGATCTCCGGGAGCGCCTCCCGTGCGGCGGCATGGATGGCGTCCGCCGACGAGTGCGGGTGGGACGCGATGGCGTCCAGCACCACGAGCCGCTGCTTGGTCACCCGGCGGCCGTGAGCGCGAAGGGCGGAGGCCCATTCCGTGTGCCCAGTGCTCGGTTCCATGGCTCCATTGAAGCACTTATTTTGAGGAGTTCACAATAAGGCGACCCTAACCTGCCCTGCGGAACCGAAGCGGGGGAGCTGTACGTTGTAGCGACTGGAGGTACAGGAGGCAACCGTGCACAACCATCACAACGGGCTCAAGACCGCGGCGCTCTTCGGGGTGCTCTGGGCGGTGCTGCTTGGGCTCGGCGGCCTCGTGGGCGTCTGGTCCCGCAGCGGCGCGCCGATCTGGATCTTCGCGGCGCTGGGCCTGATCATGACGTTCTACAGCTACTGGAACAGCGACAAGATCGCCCTGCGCTCCATGCAGGCCTATCCCGTGACCGAGGCGGAGGCCCCGGGGCTGTACCAGATCGTCCGCGAGCTCTCCCAGCGGGCCAATCAGCCGATGCCGGGCATCTACATCTCGCCCACGCAGTCGCCGAACGCGTTCGCCACCGGCCGCAGCCCCCAGCGCGCGGCCGTCTGCTGCACCGAGGGGATCCTCCGGCTCCTCGACGCGCGTGAGCTGCGCGGGGTCCTCGGGCACGAGCTCATGCACGTCTACAACCGGGACATCCTCACCGCCTCGATCGCCGCGGCGGTGGCCGGCGTCATCACCTCCGTCGCGCAGTTCGCGATGTTCTTCGGCGGCGGGCGGGACCGGAACGCGAACCCGTTCGCGCTGCTGGCCCTCAGCCTGCTCGCCCCGTTCGCCGCGTCCCTCATCCAGCTCGCGATCTCCCGCACGAGGGAGTACGACGCCGACGAGGACGGCTCCCAGCTCACGGGAGACCCGCTCGCGCTCGCCTCGGCGCTGAACAAGATCGAGGGCGGGGTGCGGCAGGCGCCTCTGCCTTCCGGGGACCAGAAGCTGGTCAACACGTCCCACCTCATGATCGCGAACCCGTTCCGCGGCGGTGCTGGCATCGCCCGGATGTTCGCGACCCACCCGCCGATGGCGGACCGGATCACACGGCTTGAGGCGATGGCCGGACGCCAGCTCGGCCGCTGAACCAGCCCTTCCGGGCCACCGTGGCGGGTGGTCTACTGATCATGGTCCAGCGAACGCGCAGGAGCTAAGCTATGAGGATCGGGATCATCGGGATTGGGGCGATCGGCGGAACCATTGCCGCGCTCATGAAGCGCGCCGGCCACGCCGTCGAGGCCACGGCACGCGGCGACCGGCTCGCAGCGATCCAGAGCGGGGGGCTGCACCTCTGGGGTGCATGGGGCGAGCATGTCGCGCAGATCGGCGTCGGCGATCGCCTCACCCGCGCGCCCGACCTTGCACTGCTGTGCGTCAAGGCCCAGGACGAGGAGGAAGCGCTGCGGTCCAATGCGACCTCCCTCGAGGGCGTACCGCTCGTGGTGGTCCAGAACGGCCTCGAGGGCGCCGAACACGCCGCCCGTCTCCATCAGGACGGCCCGACGATCGGCGCGATCGCGTTCTTCAGCGCCGACTCTCCCGCCCCGGGGTCCGTGCGCGTCCTCGTCCCCGGACCGCTGTACCTGGGGTCAGGCTCCGGGCTACCCACCCAGGACGCGATCGACGCCGCGAGCCTCCTCAACGAGGGCATCCCCGCCGAGGCGGTGGAGAACTTCGTGGGCCACCAGTGGAGCAAGCTCGTGGTGAACCAGATCAACGCGATGCCCGCCATCACGGGCCTGAGCGTCCAGGACACGCTGGCCAACCCGGCCCTGCGCCGCCTCGTCCTCGCGAGCATCCGCGAGGCCCTTGCGACCGGCCGCGCCGAGGGGGTGGAGTTCGGCGCACTCGACGGCATGCCTCCCGCCCTTCTCGGGCTCCTCGGCTCGGCGCCACGTCCCGTCGGCTCGCTCCTGCTGCGCCTCATGGGCCGCAGGCTGGGCCACGAGCCGGTGCTCGGATCGACCCTGCAGAGCGTCGAGCGGGGCCTGCCCACCGAGATCGACTACCTCAGTGGCGCCGTCGTGGCACGGGCCCGCGCCCTAGGCCTTGAGGCGCCCGTCAACGAGGGAATGGTCCAGCTCGTCCACGAGGTTGAGCGCAGCCACGGCTACTATTCGCCCGCGCAGGTGGCCCGGCGCCTCGGCTGACCCGCGGCAGGCCCACCGACTGGCTGCAGGCCCGCCGGCTCGCGTCAGGCGCGCCGGTTCGCGTCATCCATGCCGGTTCGCCTCAGGCGCGCCGCGGACAGCCCCCGCGCGTGCGGTCTACCCCCGGCACGCGAACCGCGCCGCCGGTGCGGCGCCCGACGGCGGCGGGTCACCGGCGTCGTGCGCGGCATCGAGCCGTGCCTCGGCAGTCTGGCGCTCCGGCCGGGCTGGCCGCGCCACTAGGCTGTTGCGGTGCGCAACTACCTGGCCGATACGTCACCTTTGACCGAGAGCCTCGAGTTCCGGCGACTGTGGATCGGCCAGCTGTTGAGCGTCCTGGGGTCGCAGCTGACCGTGACGGCCGTGAGCCTGCAGATCTACGACCTGACGCGCTCGAGCTTCCACGTGGGCCTCTTGGGGCTTGTGGCGCTCGTCCCGTTCGTGTTCGCCGGGCTGTACGGCGGCGCGATCGTGGACGCGCACGACCGCCGGACCGTGGCAATCGTCTCGTCCTGGCTGCTGTGGGGCACGAGTGCGCTCATCGCGCTGCAGGCCTGGCTGCGGCTCGAGAACGTCCTGCTCATCTATGTCCTCGTAGGGATCCAGGCGCTCGGGACCGGGATCAACATGCCCGCACGCAGCGCCATCATCCCCAGGCTGATAAGACCCGAGAAGCTCGCCGCCGCGAATGCGCTGAACATGATCACGTTCGGGCTCGGCGGCGCGGCGGGGCCGCTCGTGGCCGGCGCGCTTGTGGCGACCGTGGGCTACGGGTGGACGTACACGTTCGATGTGCTCAGCTTCACCGTGGCCATGTGGGCCCTGTTCCGGCTCCCGCCGCTGCCCCCGGAGGGCGCGGTGCGCAGAGCGGGGATCCGCTCGGTCGCGGAGGGATTCGGGTTCCTCGGGACGCGGCCGAACATCCGCATGACGTTCCTCATCGACATGTGCGCCATGGTCTTCGCGATGCCCCGGGCCGTGCTCCCGGCCGTGGCCGTGCTGGTGCTCGGCGGCGGGGCCGCGACCGCCGGGGCCCTGCTTGCGGGGATCGCCGCCGGCACCTTCCTCGGCGGGCTGTTCTCCGGGCCGGTCGCGCGGCTGCGCTGGCAGGGGAGGGGCGTCCAGTGGTCGGTGGTCGCGTGGGGCGCGAGCATCCTCGCGTTCGGGATCGTGGTGCTCGCGGCCGGGCGGACCTCGCCTGCGGGGCCAACATGGTGGATCCTGCCGGCGATCCTGTGCATGGTGGCCGCCGGCGCCGCGGACTCCGTGAGCGCCGCCCTGCGCTCCACGATCCTCCAGGCCGCCACGCCCGACTCGATGCGGGGCCGCCTTCAGGGCGTCTTCACCGTGGTGGTAGGCGGCGGCCCGCGACTCGGCGACGTGTTCTCGGGCGGCATGGCGTCCTGGCTCGGCGAGGGCACCGCCATCGTGGTGGGTGCCCTCGCGTGCATCGCGCTTGTCTGGGTGCTGCACGTCGCCCAGCCCGGGTTCGCCCGGTATGACGCGGAGCACCCGAAGCCGTAGCGGAGCGCACGACGGCGGGCGCGGCCTCGCGCACTGACCGGGCGCCCGACGTCGTGCGTACTACTGCCAGGCGAGGGTGAACCAGATGATGGCCGCAACGAAGCCTCCGAGGGCGAGCGCGGCGTAGCGGCGTGGAGTCCCGGTCGGATTGGCCTTCGTGAAGCCGAAGAACGAGTTGGCGTTGAGCGCGTGGAGGAGCAGCCCCCCGGCGAGAAGGCCCACGAGGGCAGAGCGGGGCGCCGTCGTGAGGGCGACGAGTGAGAAGAATGCGTATTCGGCCACGAACGCCAGACGAGGGCGGGACCACAGCCCCCAGCCGACGAAACGGTCGCCGCGGCCCTCGGCGGCGGTGAGGCGTCCCAGGAGCGGCAGGTCCCTGAGGTGCACCGGCACGTCGAGCAGCCAGTGCGAGACCGCGCCGAGCCAGAAGGCCACGCCCACCCGCGGGTTCCCGTAGACCAGCCCGAACGCCAGGGCCGGCACGAGCGTGAGCGCCGCTGAGAGGACGAGCGAGTGCGAGTACGGGTATGACGTGAACTGGACCGAGCTCTGGAGCGGACTCCTGGGGTCGATGCGGACCTTCTCGACCCCAGCGCCAACAAGGCCGGACCAGACGATGTCAGGCCATGCCACCGCTATGGCGACAGGGAGCACAGGGGTCTCGGGGGCGAGCGCAAGCAGCGCCGCAGCGGCGGCGTAGTGGCCGATGTACACGCGCGGAGGCTAGGGCGTGTCTCCTAATAGGGTTGCCCAGATGAGGGCGGCGTGGAGGACTGCGCCGGCGCGGTAGGTGATCGCGAGTTTGTCGTAGCGGGTGGCGATGCCGCGCCACTGCTTCACGAGCGCGAATGATCGTTCGACGACGTTGCGGTCCTTGTAGGCGTCGGCGTCGAAGCCGGGCGGCCTGCCGCCCTTGCTGCCCTTGCGTTTGCGGGACGTGATCTGGTCGCTCTTTTCCGGGATCACCGCCCGGATGCCGCGGGCGCGGAGCATGCGCCGGTTCACACCGGACCCGTACGCCTTGTCCGCCAGGACCGCGGCCGGGCGTGTGCGTGGACGTCCGCCGCCGGCCCGGGGGACCCGGATGTCGTCGAGGACCCGCTTGAGCATCGCCCCGTCGTTGCGCTGTCCGCCGGTGACGACGATCGCGAGCGGGAGCCCGTTGCCATCGACGGCGTGATGGATCTTCGTCGTCAGGCCGCCACGGGAGCGGCCGATGCCGTGACCGGCGGGCTCAGCTTCCTCAAGCGGCAGATTCTTGTGATTCGACACGGCCCCCTGTGTCCTGGTCGGGGCGGGTGGTGTTCGTCGCGTGCTGGTGCGCACGCGCGATCGTCGCGTCCACGGACACGTCCCAGTCGATCAGCCCCGCCGCATCCGCCTGGGAGAGCAGCACGTGCAGCACCCGGTCCCAGGTCCCGTCTCCGGCGTAGCGGCGGTGCCGCTTCCAGACCGTCTGCCAGGGCCCGAACTCTTCCCGCGGCACGTCCCGCCACGGCGTCGAGGTGCGGAACCGGTAGATGATCCCATCGACAATGCGGCGATCGTCACCGAACGGGTGACCACGCCGTCCAGCGTTCGAGGGCAGCAACGGCCCGATCAACGCCCACTGCGCATCCGTCAACCGGCGATTACGAGAGTCCACAACAGATACCACCCACCCACAATCTCGCGTCAATCACGAGGCATATGGGAGACACGCCCTAGCACCTGCAGGTGGCGCATCGGAGAAGGGCTGGCAGCCTCGTAGACTGGCCGTGCCCGCGCAGCGCCCGCGCAAGGAGGTGGCAGGTGGACCCGATGTTCATCCCGGTGCTCGTGGCCTTCCTTGCGCTCGCGGGCGTGGGCGTGAACGCGGCGGTGACGCTCGTGCAGGGCAGGAAGGTCCGCGACCAGGCAGCCCAGCTGGCGAGGGCTTCGGGTCGTCAGGCCGAGGAGATCGCGGTCCGGGTCGACACCCGCGAGACGGCCACCGACGCCCGGCGCGACTGGTGGCAGCGGGTCAACGACACCATCGACCGGCTGTACGCCTCGGACGAGGCCGGCCGGAACGTGGCCCTCGTGATCCTCGAGGGCCTGACCGAATCGCGGTGGGCCCAGGACGAGGACAGGGCCCTGCTGGTCCAGGTCCTTGCCGCCTACAATGAAGCGGCATTGGCAGAGGCCGCAGCGAAGCAGGCGAGGGGAGGTGGCGTGAATGTCGATCCAGACGTCCAACATCAGGGCGGCGCGGCTCCAGATGAAGCTGCTGGAGCAGTTGGGCCAGACCGTCCCTGACGACGTTCGGGACCTCGCGGAATCGACCGTGGGGAGGGCCACCGCGGCGCACGCGGCGCTCGCCGAGGTCCCAGAAGCCGACGAGCGCGAGCTCGTCCGGGAGCTGGCCGCCCGGACCAACCTGCCCGAGGCCGAGGTCGAGTCCGTCGTCGCGGCGATCAGCGAACTCGCCGGGGAGTAGCCCGCATCCTTCGGTGCCGCGCACGACGCCGGCCGCCCACCCCGCGCGGGGCGAGCGGCCGGCGTCGTGCTCAGCCGTTGAGTCGGACTGCGCCTAGCGGAAGTTCACGAACTGCAGGTCCACGTCCTCGTATCCCTTGAGGAGGGCGATCGTGGACTGGAGGTCGTCGCGGGACTTGGAGGACACGCGCAGCTCGTCGCCCTGGATCTGGGCCTTGACGCTCTTGGGCGCCTCGTCGCGGATGAGCTTGGAGATCTTCTTGGCGTGCTCCTGCGAGATCCCCTCCTTGATGGAGGCCTCGATGCGGTACTCCTTGCCGGAGGCGAAGGGGTCGCCGGCCTCGAGGGACTTCAGGGAGATGCCGCGCTTGACGAGCTTGGACTCGAAGACGTCCAGGACGGCCTTGACGCGCTCCTCGGCGTTGGCCTTCATGAGGATCTTCTCGCCGGAGAAGTCGATCTCGGCGCCCACGCCCTTGAAGTCGTAGCGCTGGGCGATCTCCTTCTGCGCCTGGTTCAGGGCGTTGGCGACCTCCTGCTTGTCCACCTTGCTGACAACGTCGAACGTCGAATCTGCCATGGAAACCTCCGCGAAATCGTTGGGGCCGATGCTGCCCACCAGCCTAGCTGGTTGGATCGGCCGCGGCCGGGTACTTCCCTGCTGGCGAGGGTCGCAGGGCCCACAGTTCACTCACAGCCGAAGTCCAGTCGGATCCGAAGCGGGGCTGCGAGCGTTGGTATCAGTGAACCGCCGGTAGAGGGAGGAACCTGTGGCGACGAAGACAGCGCGCACCGAGGGCACTGATGGCAAGGACGCCTCGCCCAAGAGGTCGATCGCCGGCAGGGCGGTCGCAGCGGCGGGAGGCGTGGTCGCCGCCGCGACGCTCGCCACCGGGATCGCAATGGCCCCGGCCCCCTCGGCGGCCGCCCGGCTCGATGGCGTGCACGAGGACTTGGCGCGCGCCGTCGCGCTCCGCCAGATCACCGATGAGCAGGCGGCGTTCTTCGAGGCGCAGATCGCCCGCGCGATCGCCACCGAGGAGTCGTCGCAGACGCACGACGACGCCGGCGCGCCCTCCGCTGAGACCGCCTGATCCTGACCCATCGGGCGTCACACGCGCCGATTCGACGCGTGGGCGAATGTTCTGTAAGGTTGTCTTGCTCGCACCGCGGAACACAGCTTGGCTCGTGTGCCGCGGCGTGGCGTTCGGCAGATTACCCGAGCGGCCAAAGGGGGCTGACTGTAAATCAGCTGGCATTGCCTACGGGGGTTCGAATCCCTCATCTGCCACGAACGTGAGGAACACCCTCGGTCTTCGGCGGGGGTGTTCTGCTATGTTGGGCCCAACCGTGTACGGCCGGAGCTGGCGCTGCGGGAGGCAAGGTGAAGCTTCTACTGACATCCGGGGGCGTTTCCAACCCCACGATCCGCGACGCGCTCGTCGAGCTGCTCGGCAAGCCGATCGCCGAGTCGAACGCCCTGTGCATTCCGACCGCCGAGTACGGCCACCCGTGGTGCACACCCGCCTCCGCCTGGCGCTTCGTCACGGGCAGGACGCCGGCCCCCATGACGGATCTCGGCTGGAAGTCGGTGGGCCTCCTCGAGCTCACCGCGCTGCCGAGCATGGGCGAGGATCGGTGGGTCCCGTGGGTCAAGGAGGCGGACGCCCTCCTGGTTGACGGCGGCGACGCGACGTTCCTGTGCCACTGGATGCGGGAATCGGGGCTGACGGACCTGATGCCCTCGCTGTCCGAGACCGTATGGGTGGGTGTGAGCGCCGGGAGCATGGTGATGACGCCCCGGATCGGCGACGACTTCGTCGGCTGGAAGGGCGCGAACGGCAGCGACCGCACGCTCGGCCTCGTCGACTTCTCAATCTTCCCCCACCTCGACCACGAGGACATGCCACAGAATACGATCGCCCACGCTGAGCGGTGGGCCGCGGACATCGGAGGCCCGGCGTACGCCATCGATGACCAGACGGCCATCATGGTGCTCGAGGGCGAGGCCACGGTCCTCTCCGAAGGGAACTTCACGAAGCTCCGCTGAGGACTCAGCGCCCCGCCTCCTCCTCCAGCAGCTCCGCGCCGCGGGCGCGGCCGTCGAGAGCCCCGGCGCCTGCCGGGGAGGGGGCGGGATGGGTCAGCCGATCCGCTCGCCCTCCCACGTCTCGACCGCCCACCCGGCAGGGGTGGATCCGGAGAGCACGACGACGCCGGTGTTGGCCAGGTTCCTGCGCGTGGCGAAATCGGCGTCCACGTTGGTCGTGTGGTGCCCGCACCACGTCCGGATCATGGCGCCGTGGCTCACCATCGCCACCGTGGGATGGCCGAGGCCCTCGGCCTCGGCGACCACGGCGTTGAACCGCGAGTAGACGGAGGAGCAGGCTTCGCCGCCGTCGAGCACCTCATCGGCGCGGCCGCGCATCCAGGCCTCGAGGAGCGAGACGTACCGCAGCATCGACTCGGCATCCGTGCGCATCTCGAGGCAGCCCGCGGCGATCTCGCGCAGCCCGTCCCTGACCAGCGCCTCGACCCCCACTGCCCGGGCCAGCGGTGCCGCGGTCAGCTGGGCCCGGTGCAGGTTCGAGGTGAACACGGCACCGATGGCCTCGTCGGAGAGGGACTCGATGAGCTTCGCGGCCTGCCGGTGCCCCAGATCGGTGAGCCCCGGGCCCGGCGCGCCAGTGTCGAGCGCGCGCAGCAGGTTGGACGGCGTCTCGCCATGCCGGATGAGCAGGAGCCTCATGGATCCAAGCGTACGGGCGCCGAGCCGTGACGTGCACCGCAGACCCTTGCATTTAGGCACCCTAACTATTAGGATACCTAAGTATGAGCGACGACCTGAGGATCCTGGCCGACGGCTTCCGAGAGGCACTCCGCCACGCGGTGTGGGTGGCACGGCACCTCGACGAGGCCGCGGAGTTCTCCACGTCCCAGCTCGCCGTCCTCAACATGGTCGCGGGCGAGGGGCTGCGCATGGGCTCCATCGCCAAGAACCTCGGCGTCCGCGTCCCGTCCGCCACCGAGCAGGTGGCCCGCCTCGAGAAGGCCGGGCTGCTCGAGAGGGGCAGCGACCCGCACGACGCGAGGGCCGTCGTCGTGCGCAGGACCGCAGCCGGCGACGAGGCCGCCGCCCGCGACAACGCGCTCCGCAGCGGGCGCATGGCGGACGCCATGTCCGCCCTCACAGACTCCGAGCGGGCCGCCCTCGCGGCGGCGCTGCCCGTGATGGACAAGATCAACAAGCACGTGACGAATCAGGAGATGCCCGCATGACCGCCGAGACCGGCGTCCAGTCCCCATCCGAAGCACCGATCGCGGCGCCCCTCGGCGCCGCCACCGGTGCGAGCGCCCACGAGACGCTCGAGAGCGAGAAGGCCTCATTCTTCCGCCAGCCCAAGGCCGTCTGGGCCACCGCGGCCGCGTCCGTCTTCGCGTTCATGGGCATCGGGCTCGTCGACCCGATCCTCCCGGCCATCGCGCAGAACCTCCAGGCGACCCCCAGCCAGGTCTCGCTCCTGTTCACGAGCTACTTCCTCGTCACCGCCGTCATGATGCTCGTGACCGGCTGGGTGTCCTCGCGGATCGGCGGCAAGAAGACGCTGCTCATCGGTCTCGCGCTCATCGTGGTGTTCGCGAGCCTCTCCGGCACGAGCGGCAGCGTCGCGGAGCTCATCAGCTGGCGCGCCGGCTGGGGCCTGGGCAACTCGCTGTTCGTCGCGACCGCGCTCGCGGTGATCGTAGGCGTGGCGGCCGGCGGCACGTCCACCGCGATCATCCTCTACGAGGCCGCCCTCGGTCTGGGCCTCTCGCTCGGCCCGCTCGCCGGCGCCCTGCTCGGCGGCTGGCAGTGGCGCATGCCGTTCTTCGGTACCGCGACCCTCATGGCCATCGCGTTCATCGCGATCATGGCCACGCTCCCCAAGACCCCGCCGACCAGCAGGAAGACCCACTTCCGTGACCCGCTCAAGGCCCTCGCCCACGCAGGGCTGCGGTCCGTGGCCGGAAGCGCGTTCTTCTACAACTTCGGCTTCTACACCGTCCTCGCATTCGTGCCGTTCATCCTCGGGATGGACGCCTACGGCATCGGGGCCGTGTTCTTCGGCTGGGGCGTGGCGCTGGCCCTGTTCTCCGTCTTCGTGGCACCGCAGCTCCAGGCGAGGTTCGGCGACGTCACGGTCCTCTCGGGCACCCTCGCGGCGCTCGCCCTCGTCATGGTCTCCCTCGCTGTGGCCGCCGCGCTCCACGCCGTGCCCGCCGTCGTCGTGCTCACGATCGTGGCCGGCGCCCTGCTGGGCGTGAACAACACCGTCTACACCGAGCTCGCGATGGGCGTCTCCGACGCGCCGCGCCCGGTGGCCAGCGCCGGATACAACTTTGTACGCTGGATGGGCGGCGCGCTCGCTCCGTTCCTCGCCACGTGGCTCGGCGAGACGTTCGGCGCTCCCGTCCCGTTCTACGCCGCGGCTGCGGCCCTCGTGATCTCGATCGCGATCGCGATCGCGGGCCGCAAGCACGTCGAGGAGCACGAGCCCCCCGCGGTTTGAACCGCGCTGGCCGGGGGAAGGACCGGCCAAGCAGAACGGTCGGGAATGAAACCCCTATGGGTATCGTTGAACCCTTCGAAACCGCACACACGAGTGAGGAGCGCGGCATGGCAACGAAGAACGTCACCGGCGAGCAGTTCGCCGAGGTCATCGAGAACAACGACATCGTCCTGGTGGACTTCTGGGCGTCCTGGTGCGGCCCGTGCCGCCAGTTCGCCCCGACCTACGAGGCCG
This sequence comes from Sinomonas cyclohexanicum, assembly GCF_020886775.1. GTDB lineage: Bacteria > Actinomycetota > Actinomycetes > Actinomycetales > Micrococcaceae > Sinomonas > Sinomonas cyclohexanicum. The sequence continues at coordinate 3,233,368 of NZ_AP024525.1, read as the reverse complement.
CCTCCGAGAAGCACCCGGACGTGGTCTTCGCCAAGGTGGACACGGAGGCCGAGCAGATGCTCGCGGCCCAGGCCAACATCACGTCGATCCCCACGCTCATGGCGTTCCGCGAGAAGGTCCTCGTCTTCTCCCAGCCCGGCGCCCTCCCGGCCTCTGCCCTCGAGCAGGTCATCGACGCGGTGAAGGGCCTCGACATGGAGGATGTCCACAAGAAGGTCGCCGAGGCCGAGGCCAAGCGCTCCGAGAACTGACCGGTCCCGCACCCGGCGGCCAGCCGCATCGTGCGCGACGGCGTCGTCCCCCTGCACGGGGGGCGGCGCCGTCGCGCTGTGCTCGGCTCTCGCGCCCGGCCGGCTCAGAGCGTCCAGCAGTTGTTGACGGGTGCCACGCCCGTGAACCGCGCCTCGAAGAACTGACCGGTCAAGGATGCCCATACAGCGAAAGGCGCCGCTCCCAGCGAGGGGAGCGGCGCCGTCGTGCGTACGTGCGGGCGGGGCGACTAGAGGCGCTCGATCCTCGTCGGCTCGGCGAGCAGGGCGCTGAGGGACTCGTTCAGGTCCTGGACCGCGATGCCCTTCGAGTGCCGCTCGAGGTCCTCCTCGGAGGCCCACTCCTCGGACAGGACGATCCGTTCCTCGGACTCCTCCGTGATCTCGTACTGGAGGCAGCCGGGCTCGCGGTGGACCTCCTCGATCGCGATGTCGAGCGCGAGCTTGACGCGGAAGAACTCGCCCTCGTTGGGGATGAAGGTGGCCTGGAGGCGCACGGGATCACTCATGGTCGCCAGCCTATCTGCTTGGTAGCTTTCAACCATGACCCAAGCTGCGCTTTCGCACACGGCAGGCGAGATGACGACGTCCCTGCTCGAGGAGACCATCGGCACGAACTTCGCCCGGACCGCCGCGCGCTTCGCGGGCCGCGACGCGCTCATCGAGGAGGCGGCCGACGGCGGTGCTGACGCCGCCCGCCGCTGGACGTTCGCCGAGCTCGCGCACGACGTCGACGCCGCCGCCCGCGGCCTGCTCGCCGCGGGCATCGCCAAGGGCGACCGGGTGGGCATCTGGAGCCCGAACTGCGCCGAGTGGACCATCCTCCAGTACGCGACCGCGGCGATCGGCGCGATCCTCGTCAACGTCAACCCCGCCTACCGGACGCACGAGCTGAACTTCGTGGTGAAGCAGAACGGCATGCGGATGCTCGTCGTGGCTCCGACAGACCGCACGAGCGACTACGTCCACATGGCCCGCGAGGCGCTCGTCGAGTGCCCGGACCTGCGCGAGCTCGTGTTCCTCCCCGCACCGCTCACCACCGGCGGCGGCGCCGTGTTCGAGGCGGGCGTGCCGGATGCGCCCGGGGAGACCACGTGGGCGGCCCTCGTGGAGCGCGGGGGCGAGGTGCCGGCGTCGGCCGTCTCCGAGCGGGCGGCGACCCTGAACGCGGACGATCCGATCAACATCCAGTACACATCCGGCACCACTGGCTTCCCCAAGGGCGCCACGCTCACCCACCGCAACATCCTCAACAACGGGTACGCGATCGGGGAGCTGCTGGCGTACTCCGAGGAGGACCGAGTGGTCATCCCCGTGCCCTTCTACCACTGCTTCGGCATGGTCATCGGCAACCTCGCCGCGTTCTCGCACGGGTGTGCCACGATCCTGCCCGGGCGGGCCTTCAACCCGGCCGCGACGCTGCAGGCTGTGCAGGACTTCGGCGGGACCTCGCTGTACGGGGTGCCGACCATGTTCATCGCGGAGCTCGCCCTGCCGGACTTCGCCTCTTACCGGCTCGATACGCTCCGCACCGGTGTCATGGCCGGGTCGCTCTGCCCGATCGAGGTCATGAAGCGCGTCATCTCCGACATGCACATGTCCGACGTGGCGATCTGCTACGGCATGACCGAGACCTCGCCCGTCTCGACCATGACCCGCGCCGGCGACACCCTCGCCCAGCGCACCGAGACGGTGGGGCGGACCATGCCGAACCTCGAATCCAAGGTGGTGGATCCCGCGACGGGGGAGACCGTGGAGCGCGGGGCCATCGGCGAGCTGTGCACACGCGGGTACGCCGTCATGGCGGGTTACTGGGACCAGCCGGACAAGACCGCCGAGGCCATCGACGCCGACGGCTGGATGCACACCGGAGACCTCGCCCGCATGGATGCGGATGGGTACGTGGTCGTCGAGGGCCGGATCAAGGACATGGTCATCCGCGGCGGCGAGAACATCTACCCGCGCGAGATCGAGGAGTTCCTGTACCACCATCCGTCGATCCAGGACGTGCAGGTGATCGGCGTCCCGGATCCGAAGTACGGAGAGGAACTCATGGCCTGCATCATCCTCAAGCCCGGCGCCGCGACCCTGACCGCAGACGACGTGGCCGAGTACTGCCGCGGCCAGCTCGCCCACTACAAGATCCCCCGGTACGTGGACATCCGCGATTCGTTCCCGATGACCGTGTCCGGGAAGATCCGCAAGGTCGAGATGCGCAAGGAGGCCGTCGAGCGGCTCGGGCTCTGACCTCATCCGCCGAGGTCACCCAGGTCAAGCGCAGAGGTCAACCCGCAGGTCCAGATGGGTGTGGCGGCGGTACCGGTGGCGAAGGCGGGCCGTCGTGGGGCGGCGCCGGCCGCGGATGATGCGGGCGAGGCGGACCTGGGTGGCGCGGGCCCTGGTGGGGCCGCCGAGGCAGAGGCGGTGGCGGCGGGTTCCGTCGCGTGTCCTCACTGGGGGACCCGATTCCGGCGTCACCGGAACCCATCTCGGCGTCGCCGGACCCGATTTCGACGTCACCCGACCCCATCTCGGCGTCGCCGGACCCGATCTCGGCGGGCAGGCCGTAGTGCTCCCGCAGCGCGTTCGCGTCCCTCTCGCCGAGGCCGCCGCGGTCCGAGGCGACCTGCGGCGCGGAGCGGACCAACTCGCCGTCGAACGCGATCCGGATCGTGGAGCCCTCCAGGGTCGCGCCGTCGAGCGGGACGAAGCGCTGGGCAATGCCGAAGAACCCCGCCCGGACGGAGACGAACGCCGGTGCGCCGGAGGCGTCGAGGACGAGCTGGTCGATCGAGCCGAGGCCGGTGCCATCGGAGGCGAGGAGGCGCCCGCCCGCCTCGAGGACCGTGTCGAGCTCGTCCCGGGAGATCATGCGTCGATCCTGCCACCCGTATCGGCCCCCGTCACGGGATCGCGGCGAGCAGCGCGGCGGGCACCACGAGCAGCGGCACGAGCACGATTCCGGCCGCAGCGTAGCCCCACCATGAGATCGCCACGCCCAGCCGGCGCAGCTGCTCGTGCCAGATCAACGTGGCCAGGGACGCCCACGGAGTCACAAGCGGGCCCGCGTTCACGCCCACGAGCAGGCCCGCGAGCCGAGCCGGCGAGCCTGCGGCCTGCTCGAACGCGAGGTAAGCGGGGAGGTTGTTCACCACGTTCGCCCCGACGGCCCCCGCTGCCGCGACGCGCAGCAGGTCCCCGGGGCCCTCACCGACGCCGAGCAGTGTTCCGGCGAGTTCTCGCGCACCGAGGTGCTGGAGCGCCTCCATGACCACAAACAGCCCCGCCGCGAAGACGAGCAGCTGCCACGGGACGAGCGCCCACCGGAGAACCCCGCGGCGTCGCACGGCGAACACTCCGACGAGCACCACGGCGGCGGCCGCAGCCGGGATCCACACCGGCACGCCGGAGACGAGAGCGGGCAGCAGCAGGGCGAGGACCACGGCGCCCGTACCGAGGAGCACCGGATCCGGACCCGTCCCGACGGCGGTCTCGTCGTCGGCGCGGAGGCGACCGATCCGCAGGGTGTTGTAGCGCCCCGCGAGCTGGCGCCGGAAGAGGAGCGCGACCGCGGCGGCCGGGAGGAGCGCGCACCACAGGGCGGGCAGGGCCATCCGGGCGGCGAACTCGGCCGGCGAGACGCCGCCGAGGGCATGGAGCGCGAGGAGGTTGGTGAGGTTTGAGACCGGCAGGAGTAGTGACCCCGTGTTCGCGAGCCACACGGTGGTGAGCGCGAACGGCAGCGGCGGGAGCCCGCAGCGCCGGGCGAGGATGACCACGATGGGGGTCAGGAGGACCGCGGTCGTATCGAGAGAGAGGAACACGGTCGCCGCGAGCGAGAGCCCCACCACGAGCATCCACAGCGCCCACACCCTGCCGCGGCCCCAGCGCCGGAAATGCGAGGCAATCCACTCGAACAGCCCGGCAGCATTGAGCAATTCCGTGACCACAGTGATGGCCGCGACGAACGCAAGGATCGGGCCGACCCGATCGGCGAGGCCGGCAAGCGCGGGCCACGGGATGAGCCCTGAGGCCACGGAGGCGGCGCCGAGGATGAGCAGCAGGGCTCCCGTGGCGGCAAGAGGCATGGGGTCCAGTCTAGGGACTGGACCCTCGTGTCAGAGGGCAGACTCGGGCTAGAGGGCGGGGATGAGTTCGGCGAGCGTGGCGAGGTCGGTGCGCACCTGATGGGTGTACGTCTTCGTCACGAGGAGATCCCCCAGCGTGCCGAAAGCCCCGCCGAGGCCGTCAACGGCTTCGAGGGTGTACTCGACGCGGGTGCCGTCTGCCTCGGGCGTCAGCGCATAGGTGCTCGTGAAGGGGATCTTGCTTTCCGTGGACCGGATGCTGAGCCTCGTGGGCCGGTCGTACTCGATGACCTCGGCCGCCCAGTCGAACGTGACCCCAAGGATCTTGTTCCGGCCGCTGAAGAGGCTGCCAACCCCGATGGGAAGGTCGCCATCGAGCTCCGCATAGGTCACCGCCGCCTGGTACAGCGGCGAGTTGGCCGGGTCGCCGATGAACTCGAAGACCTTCTCCGGGGGCGCGGGAACGAAGACACTCTCGTTGATCGTAGGCATGGGGACCCTCCTCGATGCTTCCGCCCAGTGCATGCCCGGCATCGGCAGGATACGCCGCCGCTGCCTTGGGGGAACAGCCTCGGCCAAGCGTACTCAGTGGCGCCGGTGGTCCTGGATGGTCATCCTTGCGCCGTACCGCGGGGCGCGCACACCCGAGAGCCCGAGGAGCCGGACCACGCGCTGGCGCTGCCCGCGCCACGGCTCGAGCAGGCGGAGCATTCCGGCGTCGTCGGTGCGCTGGCCCGTGAGTGCGAAGCCGACGAACTTCGCAAGGTGGAAGTCGCCCACCGAGACGGAGTCCGGGTCAGCGTGGGTGCGCTGGGTGACCTCCGCGGCGGTCCACACGCCGATGCCGGGAATGGTCTGGAGCGCGGCCGCGGCCTCGGCCGCCGTGCAGGACGAGAGCCGCTCGATGCCCGACGCCGCGCGCAGCGCCCGCATCACGGTCGCCGAGCGCTGGGGCCCGACGCCCGCGCGGTGCCACTCCCACGACGGGATCCGCAGCCACGCCTCGGCGGTCGGCGCGACCATGAGTCCCGCGGGCGCGACCGTGCCGGACCCCGGCGCCGGCGTGCCGTACTGCCGCACGAGGTACCGGTAGGCGCGGCGCGCCTCGACCGTGGTGACCTTCTGCTCGAGGACCGTGGGGACGAGCGCGTCCACCATGCGGCCTGTCGCGGGGAGCCGGAGCCCTGGGTTGCGCCGCCGCGACTCCCGGACCAGGTGTGGGAGCGTCGCGAGGAACGCCTCGTCGTCGAACCCCGCCCACGATTCGGTCAGCCCCAGCATCGCTGGGGCGGACGCGACGGCCGACGCCGCCCCCTCGCCCCACGCGCGCACCCTCACCTCCCCGGCCTGGCCGGGGACCGTCCGGTGGGTGATCAGGAGCGAGGCCGGGCCCTCGGCCGTGCTGAAGGCCGCCCACAGCCCGGCGGGGTGGGCTGCGAAGCAGGGATCCCCGTCGCCGCGCTGGAGCGGGAAGCACGTGGCCGCGAGGGAGTAGTGTGCCGGGGCGTCCCAGGCGCCCTCGGCGTCCGCCGTTCCCCGAGAGGGGGCGACTGTCCGGGGGAGCGGGCCTGCGAGCTTCACGGGATCATCGTGCCATGGCCCGCCGACAGTAGGGCGCGAGCACGTTGCCGAGCATTGACTCCCGTCCCGGGCCGCCCAACGATTGCTGGTGTGGCACCCGAATCCGGTGCCGGGATCCCTCGACGGAAAGGCAGGACCATGTCCGGGAAAGTCGTCCACTTCGAGATCCCCGCGGATGACGGGGAACGTGCCAACAATTTCTACACGCAGGCCTTCGGCTGGACCATGATGCCCGTGCCGGGGATGGACTACACCATGGTGGGCACGACGCCGTCGAGCGAGACCGGCTCGCCTCTCGAGCCGGGCAGCATCAATGGCGGCATGTTCGTCCGCAGCGAGGAGTTCCCGCCGAAGAGCCCCATCATCACGGTGGACGTCGAGGACATCGACGCGGCCCTGGCCAAGATCGGTGAGCTTGGCGGTAGTACGGTCTCGCCGAAGACGGCCGTCGGGGAGATGGGCTTCGCCGCGTACTTCAAGGACACGGAGGGCAACATCATGGGGCTGTGGGAGAACGGCCCGCAGCCTGAAGGCCAGTAGCGCGCATCCCCTGTGCCCCCTGGTCACCGGAAGTCCCGGCTTGAGGTCTTGGCCTTCAGGGGCAGGGCCTCAAGCCGGTCCGCGACGAGGTTCGTGACGCCCTCCTTCGAGCGCTCGAGCATCCCCCGGATCACCATGGCCGGGGCGGCCTGCGCGACCCTGCGGTAGCGGGTCCACACCCCGATGCTGCACACCACGTTGAGGATTCCCGTCTCGTCCTCGAGGTTCATGAACGTCACTCCCTGGGCGGTCTGGGGCCGCTGGCGGTGGGTCACGACGCCGGCCGCCTCGATCCTGCTCCCGGGTTCGGCCGCGCGGAGCTGGTCGATGCGCAGGACCCCCCTCGCGTCGAGGCGGCCGCGGGCGTGGCGCAGCGGGTGGTCGTCCGTGGCGATCCCCGTGGCCCACAAGTCGTACGCGACCGCGTCCTCCTCGCCGAGCTCGGGCAGGAGCGGCGGCTGGACGTACGGCTGCGAGCCCGGCAGCTGCCCGGGCCGTTCCAGCGCCGCGGCGCCCGACTGCCACAGGGCCTCCCGCCGCGTCAGTCCCAGCGAGTCGAGGGCCGCCGCGGACGCGAGCGCTTCGAGCTGCTCTGCCGTGAGCCCCGTGCGGCGGGAGAGCTCGGACAGCTCCCGGAACGGACCGCCGGCCTCGCGTTCGGCCACGATCCGCTCCGCGAGGTCGTGCCCGATTCCGCGCACGCCCGCGAGGCCCAGGCGCACGGCCCGGCTCGCGTCCCGGCGGTGGGCCGCCGTCTCGTCGGAGGCCTGAGGGTCGAAGGGGCCGACGGGGGGCTGGACCCGCTCGAGGCAGGCGTCGAGGCCGGCGGCCGGGCCATGGGGATCCCCGGCGCCGGGCGGGCCGACCGCGTCCGGTGAGCCGGCGCCGTCGTGCGCTTCCTCGAGCTCTTCGAGGCACGCGTCCGCCTGGGAGCGCAGGATGTCCGGCCGGAGAACTGTCACGCCGTGGCGGCGGGCGTCGGCCACGAGGGTCTGGGGCGAGTAGAAGCCCATGGGCTGGGCCCGCAGGAGCGCGGCGAGGAACGCCCCCGGGTAGTGCAGCTTGAGCCACGAGCTCGCGTACACGAGCACGGCGAAGCTGATCGAGTGCGACTCGGCGAAGCCGAAGTCCGCGAACGCTGCAATCTGGGTGTAGATCGCCTTCGCCTCCTCCAGGCTCAGCCCATTGGCCGCCATGCCGGCGAACAGCTTCTCCTTGAGGCTGCCGATCTTCTCGACCCCGCGCTTGGATCCCATGGCGCGGCGGAGCAGGTCGGCGTCCTCGGCCGTGCAGCCCCCGATCGCCATGGCCATCTGCATGAGCTGCTCTTGGAAGAGCGGCACCCCGAGCGTGCGCTCGAGCACCGGCTCGAGGAGGGGGTGCGGGTACGTGATGCGCTCCTCGCCGGCGCGGCGGCGGATGTACGGGTGCACGGCGCCGCCCTGGATGGGCCCCGGGCGGATGAGGGCGATCTCCACGACGAGGTCGTAGAAGCGCCGGGGCCGCAGCCGGGGGAGGGTGCTCATCTGCGCCCTCGACTCGACCTGGAACACGCCCACGGAGTCCGCCCGGCACAGCATGTCGTACACCGCGGGCTCCTCAATGGGGATGTCCTCGACCCGCCAGCGCACCCCGAAATGCTCCTCGACAAGGTCGAAGCAGTACTGCAGGGCCGCGAGCATGCCGAGCCCGAGCAGGTCGAACTTCACCAGGCCCATCCACTCGCAGTCGTCCTTGTCCCACTGCAGGACGGTCCGGTTCTCCATCCGGGCGTGCTCGATCGGCACGACCTCGCCCACCGGCCGCTCCGTGAGGACCATGCCGCCGGAGTGGATGCCCAGATGCCGGGGGTAGCCGAGGAACTGCTCGGCGAGGGCGACGACGCGGGCGGGGATGCCCTCGGCACCGTCGCCGTCGCCCGCGGTGGCGGCCGAGAGCGCGTCCCAGCGCTCGATCCGCTTGGACCACGCGTCCTGCTGCCCCTGCCCGTAGCCGAGGGCCTTCGCGGCGTCCCGGACGGCGTTCTTGGGCCGGTAGCTCACCACGTTGGCCACCTGGGCGGCGTTGGTGCGGCCGTACTTCGCGTAGACGTGCTGGATGACCTCTTCGCGGCGGTCCGAATCGAAGTCGACGTCGATATCCGGCTCCTCCTCGCGCAGGCTCGAGAGGAACCGCTCGAACGGGAGCCGGTAGGCGATGCTGTCCACGGCGGTGATGCCGAGCAGGTAGCACACCGCGGAGTTGGCGGCCGATCCCCGGCCCTGGCACAGGATGCCCCGGCCCCGGGCGAACTGCACGATCCCATGGACGATGAGGAAGTACCCCGGGAAGTCCTTCTTCTCGATCACCGCGAGCTCCTTCTCGACGCGCTCGCGGACCTCATCCGGGGGGACGGGGCCGCGCCAGTCGGCGCCGGGAGTGCCGTAGCGGTCCACGAGGCCGCGCTCCACGAGCTGGCGCAGGTGGGACATGGGCGTGTGCCCGTCCGGGACGTCCTGCTTGGGCAGCCTGGGGCGGGCGGATCGGAGCGGGAAGGACAGCTCGTCCGCGAGGCGCACGGTGTTCTCGACCGCTCCGGGGTAGCGGGCGAACCGCTCCGCCATCTCGGCCCCGCTGCGCAGGTGGGCGCCGTCGCTGGCCGGAAGCCACCCGTCGAGCTCGTCGAGGCTGCGCCGCGCGCGCACCGCCGCGAGCGCGGTGGCCAGGGGGTGCCGGGACGGGTCCGCGAAATGGACGGCGTTCGTGGCCACGCAGGGGAGCCCGAGGCGGCGGGCGATCGAGGCGAGCGCGTCGTTGTCCGAGCTGTCCAGGGGATTCCCCTGGTCGAACAGCTCCACGGCGACGCCGTCCGCCCCGAACAGCTCCACGAGCCCAGCGACCGCGGACTCGGCCGCCCCTGGGCCCCCGTCCGCGAGCGCCCGCCGCACCGGCGACTTGCGGCATCCCGTGAGCACCACGCAGTGGCCCCGGAGCCGTGCCGCGAGATCCTCGAGGACGTAGACGGGGCGTCCCTTCTCGGCGCCGTCCGTGAGTTGCGCGGCGGTGATCGCCCCGGCGAGCCGGTGGTAGCCCTCCTCGCCGCGGGCGAGGACGAGGAGGTGCTCGCCCTCCGGATCCGGCACCCCGTTCTGGGGGCCGCCGAGGCCGAGGGAGAGCTCGGCGCCGAACACCGTCGCGAGGCCGTATGCCTCCGCCGCCTCGGCGAGGCGGACCACCCCGTAGAAGCCGTCGTGGTCCGTGATCGCGAGCGCGTGCAGGCCGAGGCGCACGGCCTCCTCGACGAGTTCCTCGGGCGAGGACGCGCCGTCGAGGAAGCTGTAGTGGGAGTGGGCGTGCAGCTCCGCGTACGGGACCGCGGCAGGCGAGGACGCGCACGACGGCGCGCGCTCGCCGTCGCGCACACCCTCACCCAGGGCGGCCAAAGGGATGTACGGGCCGCGCTTGCGGGACCATGCCGGGCTGTCCCCGCCGTCGTGCTCGATGGGCTTCCGGCCGGCGTCGGTCCGGCCGGCGTCGGTCCGGCCGGCGTCGGCCTGCTCGGCGCGGGCGCGGGCGTGACGTGGGCCGATGCCCCGCAGGTCCTCGGCGGAGACCTCTTTGCCTTCGAGGATGTCATGCAGCTGCTGCCAGGGGATCGGCGGGTTGTTCCAGCCCAAGGCAACCTCCTTCAGTCATAGCGGGCCTCCGCCCACCAGCGGCCGTCCTCGCCGAGTAGGAGCCAGGCCTCCCCCTCGCCGTCGAGGATCTGGAAGCGTTCGGCGCGGCGCGCCTCGGCGGCGTCCCACCATCTCTCGCGCAGGGGCCAGGGGCCGGCCCAGCTGCGGACCGCCCGCCGCTCGCCCTGGGGGCCGGGCACGAACCATGCGGGTGCCGCGGTCAGGCCACCGCGGGCATCAACCCTGAGGGGCCGTGCGTCGTCGCCGAGCAGTGACACGGGCATGGGCTCCGGGAACACCGTGGCCGGCAGCGGCGGCGGGACGGCACCGGGCCATGGCCGTGAGGCCCGCTCGGCCGTGCCGGGCGGTGCCTCCTCGCCCCACGGCACGAGGAGGCACCGCTCCGCGAGCAGCCTCCCGCCCGCCGGTGCCGCGTGCAGCACGGAACCGTGGCCGAGCATGGTCTGGAGCCGGTGCAGGCCGTGGTCGAGGCGCTCGTCGACGCCTCCGAACAGGGTCTGGGTCCGCCGGCCGATCAGGTCGACCTTCTCCGGGACCAGCCGCACCCGGACCACCGGCGCGGACATCGACTCCCCGGTGGTGCGCCAGTGGCCGCCGTGTCGGGGCGAAGGGCCCGGCGCGGACTGGAGCTGCCACCGGACCCGCTCTACGGCGTCGCCCGGGGAGAACTGGTGGGGATGGCCCCACGAGCGCTCCGATCTGGCGCCCGAATCGTCCGTGATCTGGACGCGCAGCTGGGTGCAGGCGAGCCCTGCGTCCGCGAGGCCCGCGATGAAGTCCTCGGCGACGGGACGCAGGGCGAACGCGATCTGGTCGACCCGGGCCAGCCCCGGCTCGAACTCCGCCTCCCGGTCGAGCGGAGCGGGCGGGACCCGGGGCACCACGGCGCGGGGATCCTGACCGCGTGCCTTGGCGTGGGCCACGAGCCCCTCGGGGCCGAAGCGGGACCGGACCTCCGGAGAGGGCAGCGCAGCGAAGTCGCCGAGGGTGTGCAGGCCGAGGCGCGTCAGCAGGGATCCCAGCCGCGAGTCGCCGAGGGCCGCGACCGGCAGCGGCGCCAGGAACGCGGCGGAGTCCCCGGCCCCGATGATCCGCAGGGCCGCGAGCTCCCCGGTGCACCGGGCCGCCTCCTCCGCCGCGAAGACCGAATCCGCGATCCCGGCGCGGGCCTCGAGCCCGAGCCCGGACGCGGCCTCGAGCGCCGCGCCTCCAGCGGCCTCCTCGCCGCCGTAGTACTTGGCGGCGCCCCTGGCCCGCACCGCGCACAGGCCTGGCCGGAGCACGTCGACGCCCGGGACGGCGCCCTCGAGCGCCCGCACCACGGGCTCGAACTCGCGCTCGGCGCGCGCCGGATCAGCCGGGACCGCGACGAGGTCTGGGCACCGCACCTGCGCCTCGCGGACCCGCAGCCCTCTGACCACCCCGGCGGAGCGTGCCTCGGCCGAGCACACGGCCACGAGGCCCTTGTCGATCACGGCGGCCGCGCTGCGGTCCGGGACCTCGCCCGCCAGATGGGCTGCGACGAGGGGCCAGTCCGGGAACCAGACGACCAGGGCCCTCGGCACCGCCGCCGTCATGGCCGGCCACCGAGGGAGGCGCCCCGGCCGTTCCGCTGCCGGGCGCCGCCGGGGAGCGCCACGCCGCCGGTCCGCCCGAGGTCAAGGGTGGCGGCCCGGGCACGCCCCCGCTGATCCAGCTCGAGCCGGACCCGGTGGCTTTCGAGGCGCCCGTGGCCTTGGCCGAGCCCCTCCCACCGCGCCTCCCGCACGCGCAGCATCCCGTCGCTCTGGGGCCAGGGGCCCAGGACGAGCAGGACGGCGGCCCTCTCGCGCAGCCGGGCGGCCAGCCTCGAGGCATCGCTCGGGCGGGGCGCCTGGGCGCGGCTTCACCAGCACGAGGGGCAGCACGTCCACGAGTCCCCCGAGGGCGGCGGCCCAGTCCGGCCCGGGGTCCGGGACGAGGACGAGCCTCTCGAGGTCCACGCCGAATCCGGCGGCCGCCTCCGCTCCGAAACCGGGGACTCCCACGACCCCGCACCACTGCCCCTCCGAGGAGGCGCCGGCCATGAGGGCCATCGCCACCGAAAGCGGCGTGTTCAGCGAGTAGGCCGCTCCTCCCTTGAGCCCCGCGGGGAAGAGGGAGGAGAAGCAGGGCAGCACCGGGTGCGATCCCTCCCGGTTGCGCCGCCCCTGCAGGGTATGGATCTGCTCCTGCAGCTCGTGGACCCGCGGGGGCGACACGGCCCTGTCGGAGCTGAGTGCGAGAGACATATCTCTATTATCGAAACTGTGTTCGAATGAGTCAACCGGAGACGCCCGCCGTTCGCGGGATCCGGCCAGCGGCTACAGTTGTGGGCGTGAAGTATGCCAACTCCGTCGTCGAACTCATCGGGCACACGCCCCTCGTCAAGCTCCAGAAGGTCACTGAGGGCATCAAGGCGACGGTTCTGGTCAAACTCGAGTACCTCAACCCCGGGGGGTCCATCAAGGACCGCATCGCCCTGAAGATGATCGAGCAGGCCGAGAAGGAGGGCAAGCTCGCCCCCGGCGGGACCATCGTCGAGCCCACGAGCGGCAACACCGGAGTCGGCCTGGCCCTCGTGGGGCAGCAGAAGGGCTACAAGTGCATCTTCGTGGTCCCGGACAAGGTAGGGGAGGAGAAGCGGGCCGTCCTCCAGGCGTACGGCGCCGAGGTCGTCGTGACCCCCACGGCCGTGGCCCCCGATTCCCCGCAGTCCTACTACGGCGTCTCCGACCGCCTCGTGACCGAGATCCCCGGGGCGTTCAAGCCTGACCAGTTCTCCAACCCCGGCGCCCCCGGGAGCCATTACGAGACCACGGGCCCCGAGATCTGGGCGGACACGGACGGCAGGGTCACGCACGTGGTGATCGGCGCCGGGACGGGTGGCACGATCACAGGGACCGGCCGGTACCTCAAGGACATCAGCAAGGACCGTCCCGAGGCCGAGGGCGGGCAGGTCAGGGTCATCGGCGCGGACCCCGAGGGATCCATCTACTCCGGCGGGACGGGCCGCCCGTACTTCGTCGAGGGTGTCGGCGAGGACATGTGGCCCGAGAACTACGACAAGTCGGTGCCCGACGAGGTCCTCGCCGTTTCCGACGCCGAGTCGTTCGCCATGACCCGGCGGCTCGCCCGCGAGGAGGGCCTCCTCGTCGGCGGATCCTCCGGCATGGCCGTGGTCGCGGCCCTGCGCACGGCGAAGGACTTGCCGGAGGAGGCTGTCGTCGTCGTGATCCTGCCGGATTCCGGCCGCGGCTACCTCGCGAAGATCTTCAACGACGACTGGATGCGCTCGTACGGCTTCCTGCCCGGGCACGATGAGAAGACCGTCGGCGAGCTGCTCGAGGGCAAGGACGGCCGCCTCCCCGATCTCGTCCACACGCATCCCACCGAGACGGTCCGCGACGTCATCGACATCATGACCGAGTACGGGGTGAGCCACCTGCCGGTCCTCTCGGCGGAGCCGCCCGTGGTCATGGGCGAGGTCCTCGGCGCCGTAGACGAGCGCTCGCTCTCCGCCAAGCTCTTCCGCGGCGAGGCCAAGCTCACCGACAAGATCTCCGAGCACATGGGCGCCCGGCTGGCCGTGATCGGCTCGCTCGAGGGCCAGGCCGCCCTACGGGACGTGCTCAGCCGCGAAGACGCCGTCATGGTCACCTTCGTCGGCGCCCCGGTCGGCATCCTGACCCGTCACGACCTCCTGGCCAACCTCAACAAGTAAGGGAGCGCCCCCCATGCCTGAGACCACCGGATTCAACACCCGCGCCGTCCACGCCGGCCAGGAGTTCGAGCCCCGCACGGGCGCCGTCGTGCCCCCGCTGCACTTCTCCTCGACCTACGCCCAGGACGGGATCGGCGGCCTGCGCTCGGGCTACGAGTACGGCCGCGGCGGCAACCCGACCCGCGACGCGCTCCAGGAGCAGCTCGCCGCGCTCGAGGGCGGGCGCCACGCCTACTCGTTCAGCTCCGGCCTCGCCGCCGAGGACGCCCTCATCCGCGCGCTATGCTCCCCAGGGGATCGGATCGTGCTGGGCAACGACGCCTACGGCGGCACGTACCGCCTCATTTCCCGGGTCCTGGGCCCGTGGGGGATCGCCAACAGCCCCGTTGACATGTCAGATCTGGACCGGGTGCGCAAGGTCGTCGACGCCGGCGCGCGCCTCGTGTGGGTCGAGACGCCGTCCAACCCGATGATGAAGATCACCGATATCACGGCGCTCGCCGACATCGCGCACGACGCCGGGGCCCTCCTTGTCGTGGACAACACCTTTGCGTCCCCCTACTTGCAGAACCCGCTCGCCCTCGGCGCGGACATCGTGGTCCACTCGACGACCAAGTACATCGGCGGGCATTCCGACGTGGTGGGCGGCGCCGTCATCATCGGGGACCGTGCGGGAGACGACGAGCTGGCCGAGAAGGTCGGATTCGTGCAGTTCGCGGTCGGTGCGGTGTCCGGCCCGATGGACGCCTTCCTCACCACCCGTGGCCTCAAGACCCTCGGTGTGCGCATGGAGCGCCACTCGGAGAACGCCCAGAAGATCGCCGAGTGGCTCGTGGGCCGTCCGGGCATCGAGAAGGTCCTGTACCCGGGCCTCCCAGACCACCCCGGCCACGGGCTCGCAGCGAAGCAGATGCGGCGCTTCGGCGGCATGATCTCCGTCCAGTTCTCCGGCGGCGAGGCGGCGGCGCGCAAGGTCGCCGAGTCCACGCGCCTGTTCACGCTCGCCGAGAGCCTCGGCGGCATCGAGTCGCTCATGAACTACCCCTCGGAGATGACGCACGCGTCCGTCAAGGGCACCGAACTGGCCGTTCCGGTGAACCTCCTGCGCCTGTCCGTGGGCATCGAGGACGCCGAGGACCTCATCGCCGACCTCGACGCCGCCATGAGCTCGCTCTAGACCCTCCCACCCGCCCCTACACCCGCCTAGGACTCATCCATGCCACAGTCCGCCAAGACGCCTGCCTTCACCCAAGCGCCCTGGTTCCGGCCGACGGCGGTCGGCGTCGGCGCCGTCGTCGTGCTCGCCCTCGTCGTGCTCGCCGCGAAGTGGATGCGCAGCACCGAGGGGGTCTCGAGCTTCATCGCGACGTACCCCGGGCACGCGCCCCTGCCGGACTGGGCGCCCGAGGGCCTGCCTGCGTGGCTGAACGTGCTGCACTTCCTGAACGTCATGTTCCTCGTGCTGATCGTGCGCTCGGGCCTGCAGGTCAGGTTCGTGACCCGGCCGGAGGGCTTCTGGAAGCGCAACAACAAGGGGCTGATCAAGACCAAGGGCCTGCCCAAGAAGATCACCCTGAACCTGTGGCTGCACCTCACGCTCGACGCGTTGTGGGTCCTCAACGGGCTCGTGTTCCTCGTGCTCATGTTCGCCACGGGGCACTGGACCAGGCTCGTGCCGACCACATGGAGCATCTTCCCGAACGCCCTCTCGACCGCGATCCAGTACGCGTCCCTCGACTGGCCGCTCGAGAACGGGTGGGTCAACTACAACGCACTGCAGCAGCTGACGTACTTCCTGGTCGTCTTCATCGCGGCTCCGCTCGCGATCGTCACGGGCCTGCGCATGTCCGCGGCGTGGCCTACCAACCAGAAGGCGCCGAGGCTCAACAAGGCCTACCCCATGGAGTGGGCCCGCGCGCTGCACTTCCCGACCATGGCGTTCTTCGTCCTGTTCGTGATCGTGCACGTCTTCCTCGTGCTCACCACGGGCGCCCTGCGGAACCTCAACCACATGTTCGCCGCGCACGACGGCGAGGACTGGCTCGGGTTCATCCTGTTCGCCATCGGCCTGCTCGTGATCGTGGGGCTGTGGTTCCTCGCGCGCCCGCTGTTCCTGCGTCCGGTCGCCTCGCTCATGGGGACCGTGACCCGGACCTAGTTCGCGGTGCGCCGGTGGCGCGACCACTCGGTCGCCACATACCAGCGCCCCTCGCGCTTCTCGGAGTCCAGCGCCGAGGTCCGCACACGCCCCGTGCGTTTGCCACAATGGCCGCATGAACCAGCGGATTCCCCTCCTCCCGGCACCGGGGAACCGGCTCCGCCTGACGGAGCTGTGGGTCCTCGACCGGAGGCGGACCGTGGTCGGACTCGTCCTGGCCATCGTGGTGCCGCCCCTGGTCCAGCTCCTCCTCGATCCGCTCGTGGCTCCCGACCGCGCCGGCCGCGGCATTACCCTCGCGATCCTCGTCCAGCTGCTCGCCGTGGTCCTCGTGGCACTCGTGGGCGGACTGCTGCCAGCCGTGCTCGCGGCCGTGGTGGCCAGCCTCGCGCTGAACTGGTTCGCCACGGAGCCGGTGGGCAGCTTCAGTGTGGCCCGGCCACAGGCGCTCCTCGAGCTCGGGGTGTTCGTCGTCGTCGCGTGCGCCGTCGCGCTCGCGGTGGGTGCCGCGACGCGCCGGTACGAGCAGGCCACCCGCGCACAGGCCGAGGCGGCGGCGATGAGCGAGCTCGCCCTCGGGATCCTCGGTTCCTCGGGCGGGATCGACGAGTTCCTGGAACGGGTGCGCGCTACTCTCGGGCTGCGCGCCGTGACTCTCCTCGCGCGGCGTGCCGGCGCTGCAGCGGACGACGCCGGCCCGGTCACCTCGGGCGCTGCAGTCCGGCGCGGCCGGGTGGTCGCCGAATCCGCCGTGGCCGAGTGGGACGTTGTTGGCACCGCTGGCGAGGCGCCGCCGGTCTCGTACGCCGCGGCGGACGACTCCGTGGCGCCCGATGGCTACTACACGCTGCTCGCGGGCGGGCACCCGCTGGACGACGGCCAGCGCCGCACGCTCGCAGCCTTCGGGGTGTACCTCGTGGCGATGAGGGAGCGCGCGCAGCTGGCCCACAGCAGGGAGGCCAATCGGCGTCTGGAGGAGGGGAACTCGATCCGCACCGCGATCCTGCAGGCCGTCTCGCATGACCTCCGCACGCCTCTTGCAGGCATCAAGCTCAGCGTGAGCAGCCTCAGGCAGCCGTCCGTCGCGTTCACCCCTGACGAGGAGTCGGAGCTGCTGGGGACCATCGAGGACTACACCGATCGGCTCACCCACGTGGTGGCGAACCTGTTGGACATGTCCCGGATCTCCGCGGACAACGTGCGCCCACTCCTGCGCGCGGTCGCATGGCGGGACGTGCTGCCCCGGGGGCTCGCCGGCCAGGAGCGGGTCGTCGACCTCATCCCCGCCAATGCGCCGGCAGTCGAGGCGGACCCGGTGCTCCTCGAACGGGTCATCGCGAACCTCGTGGAGAATGCCCTCCGGTACGCGCCGGGCGGCGCCGTCGAGCTCATGGCCCGCAGCGGCACCGAGGACTCGGGAGGGAGGCCCTGCGGGGTGCTGCGGGTCGTGGACCACGGTGAGGGCATCCCGCCGGAGGATCTCCTTGCGGTGTTCCGGCCGTTCCAGCGGCTCGGCGACGACACGGCCAAGGGCGGGGTGGGCCTCGGCCTGGCCGTGGCGAAGGGGTTCGTCGAGGCCATGGGCGGGCGGATCGAGGCGGAGGAGACGCCCGGCGGCGGGCTGACCATGTCGGTGTCGCTGCCGCTGTCCGACGGGCCGGCGCGCCCCCAGCCCCACGGGGTGGCCGGATGAGCCATCCCGCAGATTCCGCGGCGCCCGCCGTCCTCGTGGTCGAGGACGAGACGCGGTTCGCGCGGGCCCTGCAGATCAACCTCCGCGTCCACGGCTACGAGGCGATCACGGTGCCCACCGGCGAGGCCGCGCTCGAGGCCGCCGCCGCGCATCCCGTCGACATCGTGGTGCTGGACCTCGGGCTGCCAGGGATCGACGGCATCGAGGTGATCCGCCGGCTGCGCGCCTGGACCGATGTTCCGATCATTGTGCTCTCGGCGCGCCACGGCTCGGAGGACAAGGTCGAGGCGCTCGACGCCGGCGCCGACGACTATGTGACCAAGCCGTTCGGCCTTGAGGAGCTGCTGGCCCGGCTGCGGGCGGCCGCCCGCCGCGGGCAGCGCGTGGGAGAGGCCCCGCGGGTCCAGACGGGAGACCTGAGCGTGGACCTCGCGGCACGACGCGTGCTCGTCAAGGGGAGCGAGGTGCGGCTCACGCCGACGGAGTGGAACATCCTCGCGCTCCTCGTGCGGCGTGCGGGACAGCTCGTCACCCAGCGGGAGATCCTCACCCAGGTGTGGGGTCCGGCATACGAGAGGGAGACGCAGTACCTCCGGGTCTACCTCGCCCAGCTGCGCCGGAAGCTCGAGGACGATCCAGCGCATCCGCGCCACCTCCACACGGAGGCGGGGATGGGCTACCGGTTCGACCCCTAGAGCCCCGCCGCGCCGGCGAGCCGCACGAGGGCCTCACGGGCCGCGGCGGCGTCGAGGCCCTGGACCTTCCCTGAGCTGTCGACGACCTGGCCCAGGCGGTAGCTGACCACCTGGGCCCCGCGGCCGACGTACAGGTAGTAGGTGGTTGAGGCAAGGGCGAGGGTGGTGGTCTGGCCGAACGCGGCCGACTCTCCGACCCCGGCCACGGGGGTGGCGGTGAGGCCCTGGGGCACGACCCCGTAGGCGTGGGCGGAGGCGGCGTCGGCGAACTGCGCGACGACCACCGAGACGGTGTGGCGCGGCTCGGGTCCGAGCTTCATCGTGCAGGAGCGCTGCACGGCCCCCGCGTAGCCCGAGATGGGCTCGTCGTCCCCGGCAGAGGGCGTCAGCGTGGCGGGGGCGGTGCTTCCGAGCGCCGCCCGTACGGCGTCCTCGCGGAGCATCGAGCAGGCCCCGGCGTCCGGGGCGGAGGCCGCCCGCTGCTCGGGCGGGGCGGCGGAGAAGGTCGCCCGGTCCGAGCCCGGTGCGCCGGCCGCCACATCCTGGCCGGCCGCCGTGTCCGAGGACGAGGGCACCGCGCCGGTGGTGGTCGGGGCGCCCGAGCCTGGGGCCGGCGATTCAGTCGCTGAGGCGGTGGCCGAGGCTGCCCCCGAGGCGGGGGCGCCCGAGGGCGCCGACGGCGTGCAGGCAGCGAGTGCGAGCGCGAGGGCTGCAAGGCCTGCAGCCGGGCTCAAGCGACGGTACGGCCGTACATACGCAGGCATGGTGCCCCCCTTTGTCCCACGTCAGACGGCCTCGTCTTCAGATGACGTGCCTCAGACGCCCAGCGTGCGGCCAGTATATCGAGGGGGCCTTGCCGGTCCAGATGCCCCGCGGCCTGCGAAGCCCTACTCTGGAGGGCATGAAGACAGCCCGCGTCGTCGCCGTGTGCCGAGTCCACCAGCTCCTCCCGGACGCCGGGACGGTCGGCGTGACGGGCATCGACAAGCGGCCCGTCGAGGGGCCCCTGCGGGTGCGCCGGCTCGGAGTGTACGGCGACGTGCAGGCGGACCGCGCCAACCACGGCGGCGAGGACAAGGCCGTCTACGCCTACTCGGAGGACGACGCCGCACTGTGGGCGCGCGAGCTCGGCCGCGAGATCCCGCCGGGGTACTTCGGGGAGAACCTCCGACTCGACGGGATCACGGCGAGCAACGCCGTGATCGGCGAGCGCTGGCGGTTCTCCACCGGCGCGGTCCTCGAAGTCACCATGCCGCGCATCCCCTGCGCGACGTTCGCCCGGCACGTGGGGGAGGACGGCTGGGTCTCCTGGTTCACCCGCGCGGGCCTTTCGGGAGCCTACCTTCGGGTCGTGACGCCCGGCGACGTCGAGGCGGGGACCCAGCTCACGGTTGAGCATGTCCCGGACCACGGGGTCCGGGTGGGGTCCTGGCTCGCGGACCCCACTCGCGAGAAGGCAGAGGCCCTCCTGGACGCAGAGGCCGACGGCGATCTCCGGCTCGCCCCGGCGCTGCGGACGTATGTCGTCGCCGCTGCCGAGCGGCTCCCGAGCGGCGAGTAGCGCCCCCGACGGCACCCGCCGGGCACGACTGTGCCGAACTTCACCGCCGCCCGACCGCCCAAGCGACCCTGCGGCGTCGTGCGTCCTGTATGATGGATGCATCCCCCACTTTCCGGATTTCCCTTTTTCTGCCCAATTCTTGAGGCAGGACTGGTAGCGTGTTGGGGCCCGCAAGGCGGGCAATTGCATAGGGGACTCCGGCTGAAGCAAACGCTGTATGGGTGCATGTGGTGCCGGACGCAGCGAAGGAAGCCCTGCCTGGGATTGTGATGAGCGCTGGGCTTTGGTAACTGACCACGAGCCCGCGAGGCTCCCCAGCGCGAGGATACCCTCTTGTCTGAAATTTCTGAGATGACGCCCGAGATCACCGAGACCATCCAGCCCGTCGAGGCCGTGGAAGCGCCCGAGTCGCCGGCCGACGCGAGCACTGCCGAGGCGCCGCACACCGAGGCCGAAACCGCTGATGCTGCGACCGCTGAGCCGGAGGCGGCCGAGCCTGAGGCAGCCGAGCCCGACGCTGCCGCGTCCGAGGACGACGGCGTGAAGTTCGCCGACCTCGGGATCGACGGCCGGGTCCTGGCCGCGCTCGCTGACGTCGGATACGAGAAGCCCTCGCCCATCCAGGCGGCGACGATCCCGCTCCTGCTGGAGGGCCGCGATGTCGTGGGCCTCGCCCAGACCGGAACCGGCAAGACGGCTGCGTTCGCCGTCCCCGCGCTCTCGCGCCTCGCCGAGCTGCACGACCTCAACGGACCGTCCCGGGCGACCCAGGCCCTCGTCCTGGCCCCCACCCGCGAGCTCGCGCTCCAGGTCGCCGAGGCGTTCACGTCCTACGCGAAGCACCTCGAGGACTTCACGGTCCTGCCCGTCTACGGCGGCTCCGCCTACGGCCCCCAGCTGGCTGGCCTGCGCCGCGGCGCGCAGGTCGTGGTCGGCACGCCCGGCCGCGTCATCGACCACATCGAGAAGGGCTCCCTGGACCTCTCCGAGCTCCAGTACCTGGTCCTCGACGAGGCCGACGAGATGCTCCGCATGGGCTTCGCGGAGGATGTCGAGCGCATCTTCCAGGAGACCCCGGACGGCCGTCAGGTGGCCCTGTTCTCCGCGACCATGCCGTCGCAGATCCGGCGCATGTCGAAGCAGTACCTGAACATGCCCGAAGAGGTCACGGTCAAGTCCCAGACGACGACCGGCAAGAACATCCGCCAGCGCTACGTCCAGGTGATGGGCGCGCACAAGCTCGACGCCATGACCCGGATCCTCGAGGTCGAGGAGTTCGACGGCGTCATCGCGTTCGTCCGCACCAAGATGGCCACCGAGGACCTCGCCGAGAAGCTCAAGGCGCGCGGCTTCCAGGCCGCCGCGATCAACGGCGACATCGCCCAGGCCCAGCGTGAGCGCACGGTCGAGGCGCTGCGCGAGGGCAAGATCGACATCCTCGTCGCCACCGACGTCGCGGCGCGCGGCCTCGACGTGGAGCGCATCAGCCACGTCATCAACTACGACATCCCGCATGACACCGAGGGCTATGTGCACCGGATCGGCCGCACGGGCCGCGCCGGCCGCAAGGGCGACGCGATCCTGTTCATGACCCCGCGCGAGAAGTACCTCCTGCGCGCGATCGAGAAGGCCACCCGCCAGGCCGTCGAGCCCATGCACCTGCCGACGGCGGAGACGGTCAACTCGCTGCGCATGAGCAAGTTCGCAGACCGGATCACCGAGACCCTCGAGTCCGAGGACGTCGCGATGTTCCGCGACCTCATCTCCTCCTACGAGAACGAGCACGAGGTCCCCGCCGCAGAGATCGCCGCCGCGCTGGCCGTGATGGTCCAGGGCGACACGCCGTTCTTCGTCCAGGAGCTGCCCTCCGCGCCCGCGTTCCAGAAGCGGGAGCGCGGCAAGGACGGCTTCGGCACGCGCGGCCCGTCCCGCTCGCTCACGGAGGGCAACGCGACGTACCGGATCGCCGTCGGCCGCCGCCAGCGGGTCATGCCGGGGTCGATCGTGGGCGCCCTCGCCAACGAGGGCGGCTTCCACTCGAGCCAGATCGGCGGGATCGACATCCGCTCCGACCATTCCCTCGTCGAGCTCCCTGCAGAGCTGAGCGCGGACCAGTGGAAGTCCCTGTCCAAGACCCGGATCGGCGGCGAGCTCATCAAGCTCGAGCTCGACACGGGCCGCCGCCCCAATCGCGAGCGCGGCGACGACGACCGCTTCGGCGGGCGCTCCTCCGACCGCGGAGGCCGCAGCGACCGTGGCTTCCGCCGTAACGGCGACGGCGGGTTCGGCGGCCGTTCAGACCGCGGTGGCGATGGCGGATTCGGCGCACGCTCGTCCGACCGTGCAGGGCGCGGTTCCTTCGACCGCGGCGGATTCGGCGGGCGTGACCGCGACGACCGCGGTGGGCGCGGTTCCTTCGACCGCGGCGGATTCGGCGATCGCAAGCCGCGCCACGGCAAAGAGGGCGGCCGCAGCCACAAGTGGTGATCTAGGCACCGCCTGAACCTTTCACGAAGCCCGACTCCTGTGCATCACGGGGGTCGGGCTCGTGTTGTCCCTGAGAGTTCACCGGATGAGACGCCGCCAATGCCCGTGTGGTCGGCGGACGCACGATACTGTGCCGGGGTCACCCCATCCAGCGGGTCCTCCCCGCGGGGACTCGCCGACACGAAAGGTCTCTCATGGGTTTCCTGGATGACATCAAGAAGAACGTCGAGAACGTGCTCCACCGCCCGCACGACCAGCAGCAGGCACAGGCCGAGGCGCCCGTCGACGCCGCCCCCGCGGAGGCCTCGGTGGACACCGCCCCTGTCGACGCGCCGGTCGACGCCGCCCCCGCGGAGGCGCCAGCCGCAGAGGTCCCTGTCGCGGAGGCTCCGGAGGCGCCAGTCGCCGAGGCGCCCCGCGAGGTCGTCGTCGAGTCCGGCGATACCCCCTCCGGCATCGCAGCCCAGTTCGGCGTTGACCTCAACGCACTGATCGCGGCCAACGCGGATACCGTCCCGAACCCCGACCTGATCTACCCGGGCCAGGTGCTCCGACTCCCGTAGGGCAGGCCAGGACCAGGCGAGCGGAGGGTGCCCGTTGCTGGGGCGCGGGCGCCCTCCTCGCGCCGCCGGCCGAGGCGCACCGGCCGATTTGGTGAGGTCGCGGAACGTCCGGTAAAGTATCTGTCTGTTGCCCCCCTAGCTCAGTGGTAGAGCGCCATCTTGGTAAGATGGAGGTCACGGGATCGATTCCCGTGGGGGGCTCTCTGGCGGTGTAGCTCAGCTGGTTAGAGCGCACGACTCATAATCGTGAGGTCCCGGGATCGAGTCCCGGCACCGCTACGGCAAGGACCCTCGGGAGACCGGGGGTCCTTTTCGTTTGTGCTGTTCGTTGTGTTCTTTCGTTGTGTTTCGGTGTGCCCGCCAAGCGGGTACTGCTTCCTCAAAGCCGCGTCAAGGGCCGTCCGCTACACTCTCGCGGACCCGACGAGAGGAAACGATGACGGTAACAGGAACAGTACGCACAGCAGCGCCGACCCGCCCCCGCACGGACGGTCTGGGCCACATTCCGGCGCTCGACGGGATCCGTGCTCTCGCGATCACCCTCGTGGTCGCCTACCACGCCGTCATGCCGCTCCATTTCGGAGGAGCAGGCGGCGTCGACGTGTTCTTCGCCCTCTCGGGCTTCCTCATCACCACGCTCCTCCTCGAGGAGCACGATGCGCGCGGCGGCATCTCCCTGCGCCGGTTCTACGTCCGCCGCGCCGTCCGCCTCTACCCCCCGCTCCTGATGATGCTGGCGGTCGTGTTCGTCCCGGTCGCGCTCCTCATGGGCCTCGGCAACGCCGCATGGGGCTCCGTGATGGCCCTGTTCTACCTCATGCCGATCGGCGCCGAGTCCGGCGGTGACGTCCTCTCCGCCTACGCCCACACGTGGACGCTCGGGCTCGAGGAGTGGTTCTACTTCCTGTGGCCGATTGCCCTTGTCCTGCTGGTGCGCGGGGCCCGGACGGTCCAGGGCCGCCGGAAGCGCCGCACCTTCGCGGTCGCCTGCACGGCCGCCGGGGCCCTCGCCGCGGCCGCGCTCGCCCTGGAGACGGCAACGGGGCACATGTCATTCATCCTGCGTGCCTGCGGCCTCATGGCCGGGTGCGCGCTCGCCGTGTGGCTGCACCGCTCGTCCGCCACGGCGCGGCCGTGGCACGGCCCGGCCGGCCTGGCGCTCATCGCCTTCTCCGTGGTCCGCTCGTCCCTCTTCCCGCTCTCCACAGTCGACACCCTCGCTGCCGCGGGCGGGACGCTCCTGCTGATCTTCGCGATCCTGCGCGGCCCGGACGGCCCGATCCGCCGCGTGCTCTCGCTGCGGCCTCTGACGTATGTGGGCAGGATCAGCTACGAGGTCTACCTGTGGCACTACCCGCTCCTGTGCCTGGCCGGAGTGCTGGCCCACACCGAGTTCGTCGGCGTCGGCTGGATCGCCGCCCCCGCGGCGTTCGCGGTGGCCGCCGCGGCGCACGCCGCGAGCCGTCCGCTCGTGAAGTCGCTGCGGTCTAGGCTTCCGGTGTGACGTCACGACTGATCTATGGATGCATGGGCCTCGGCGGCGAGTGGGGCTCGTCGCACTATACGGAGGACGACGCCGCACGCGCCGCCGCGGCGGTCGAGGCTGCGCTCGACATCGGCATTACCCGGTTCGACCACGCCGACATCTACCGCGGCGGCACCTCCGAGGCCGTCTTCGGGGAGGTCTTGGACGGCACCGCAGGCCTGCGGGACAGGATCTGGATCCAAGGAAAGGTCGGGATCCGGCTCGGCGAGGACGGCCTCGACGGCTACTACGACCTCAGCGGCGATGCGATCCGCGTCCGCGTCGAGGCCAGCCTCGAGCGACTGCGGACCGACCACCTCGACCAGCTCCTCCTGCACCGCCCCGACCCGCTCGCCGATCCCGCGGAGGCCGGCGACGCCGTCGTGCGACTCCTCGAGGAGGGACTCATCAAGGCGATCGGCGTCTCGAACTTCTCGGCGGCCCAGATGGCGGCCCTCCAGGACCACCTGCCGGTGCCGCTCGCGGCGAACCAGCTCGAGCTGAGCCTCGGCCGGCCCGACTTCGTCGACAGCGGCATCCTGGTCAACCACCCCGAGGGCGCGTCCGTCAGCTTCCCCCACGGCACCCTAGAGCACTGCGCCCGCGCGGGCGCCGAGGTGCAGGCCTGGTCGCCGCTCGCCGGCGGACGGTTCACCGGGCGCACGACGCCGTCCGGCGGCTCCGCGGACGAGCCCACCGGGGCGGGGCCTGCGGCTGCACAGTGGGCGGCACAGCGCGC
Source organism: Sinomonas cyclohexanicum (assembly GCF_020886775.1). Lineage (GTDB taxonomy): Bacteria > Actinomycetota > Actinomycetes > Actinomycetales > Micrococcaceae > Sinomonas > Sinomonas cyclohexanicum. The sequence continues at coordinate 3,208,050 of NZ_AP024525.1, read as the reverse complement.
CACCACGGAGCTCGTCGCCTCGATGGCCCGCGATCGGGGGACCACGGTCGAGGCCGTCGTGCTCGGCTGGCTCATGCGGCACCCGGCGCGGATCGCACCCGTCATCGGCTCCGCCACTCCCGCACGCATCCGGGCGTGCGCGGGCGCCGAGGCGGTTGCTGCGTCGATGACGCGGCCCGAGTGGTACGCCCTCTACATCGCCGCGCGCGGGCGCCCCGTCCCCTGAGCCCATCCCGGGTGCCAATCGGGATCATGGAGAGCCCGAGCTTCGGCCTCAGGGCCTGGGGAGATCGATCTCGAGCGCGCGTTCGGCGACATCATCGAGGGCGCGGCGCACGGCTCCGAGGGCGACCGCGTCCCCGCCCAGCGCCGACACCTCGACCCGCGGGGGAGTGTCTGTCAGGGCCGGGAGCTCCGCCCGGATCCAGGGAAGGAGCGCCGACGCCGCTCCCGCCACGGCGCCGCCGAGCACCACGAGCTCCGGATTGAACACCGTGCCGAGGACGGCCACTGCCCGTGCCATGTGCCCGGCGACGCGGGCCAGGACGCGCGAGGCGCCCGGATCGCCGTCGTGCGCTGCGTCGAAGACCGCCTCCGCCGTGATGTCCTCCGGTGCGAGGCCGGCGAGCCCGCCGCGCGCCGCCTCCTCGGCGCCCCAGAGCCGCGCGAGCTGCCCGATCCCGTGCGGGCCCGGCGAGCCCTCCACGAGCCGCAGGAAGGAAAGCTCGCCCGCGCCGCCGTGACGGCCGCGGAGCAGCCGGCCCGATTCGAGCAGCCCGGCGCCGAGCCGCTCCCCGGCGAGCACGACGGCGACGTCGTCCACGCCGCGCGCCGTGCCGCGCCACTGCTCGGCGAGGGCCGCGAGGTTCGCGTCGTTCTCAAGGATCACACGCCAGCCGTGGCGCTCGGACAGGCCGGCGGCGAGTCCCACGTCGAACTGCTCCCAGAAGTCCCGCGGCGTCGCGATCTGCCCGTCCCGGTCCACCGGGGCCGCCACCCCTGCCCCCACGGCGAGGACACGCGCGGGAGAGGCCCCGGTGCCCGCCGAGGCCAGGGCCGCGAGCGCCGTCGTGCTCACGATGCCGACCCGCTCGGGACCCGCGGAGCCGGCGGGGAAGGCGCCGGTTGCCGTGGCGAGGGGCCTCCCGAGGAGGTCCGCGACGAGAGCGGTCGTCTTGGCCGCACCCATGTCGATCCCGACGACGACGCCCGCGTCCGCGCGGAAGGCGAAGGTCCGCGGCGGCCGGCCCCGGGTCGCGGCCCGGCCCCGGCCCGCGTCTGCCTGAGCGCCCTGCGCCGGGTCGAGCTCCGTGGCCCATCCTCGGGCCACGAGGTCGTCGCAGACCGCGATGACGGTGGCCCGGGTCAGGCCCGTGGAGTCCACGAGCGCTCCGGCAGTGAGCCCGCGGTTCTCGGCGCCCTGTCCCGCTTCTTGTCCCGCCTCTTGTCCCGCTTCGCGGAGGCGGCGCAGCACAGCATCGGCGTTGGCGAGCCTGACGACGTGCGGCCCTGCGGCCGGTCCCGTGCGCATCCCCTTGACCTCCCCGTCGCCTCGGCAGAATAATAGTGGTCGGCTTTGATTTAGAGTCTAAATATAACTCCCCACTCCTAACCCCATCGAACAGGAGGACCGGTGCCCGCCACCGTTCAGCCAGACCGCACGAACCCCTCCGCCGACTGGTGGCGCCAGGCCGCCGTCTACCAGATCTACCCGCGCAGCTTCGCCGACTCGAATGGGGACGGCGTCGGCGACCTCCAGGGCATCACCTCCCGCGTGCCCTACTTGGCCACGCTCGGGATCGACGCCGTGTGGCTCAGCCCCTTCTACCCGTCCGCGCTCGCGGACGGCGGGTACGACGTCGACGACTACCGCGACGTGGACCCGCGCCTCGGCACGCTCGAGGACTTCGACGAGATGGTGGGGGCCCTGCACGCCGCCGGCATCAAGGTCATCGTGGACATCGTCCCGAACCACACGTCCGACCGCCACGCGTGGTTCAAGGAGGCCCTCGCCTCTGCCCCCGGCTCCGCCGCGCGCAACCGCTACATCTTCCGCGACGGCCGGGGCGAGCACGGCGAGCTCCCGCCCAACGGGTGGACCTCGATCTTCGGCGGCGGGGCGTGGGAGCGCGTCACCGAGGCCGACGGGACGCCGGGCCAGTGGTACTTCCACCTGTTCGCCAAGGAGCAGCCGGACCTCAACTGGGACAACCCCGAGGTCCACGAGGACTTCCTGACCACGCTGCGCTTCTGGTCCGACCGCGGCGTCGACGGCTTCCGCGTCGACGTGGCGCACGGGCTCAAGAAGGACATGGACGCGGCCCACGACGACCTCGAGACCATCCACCGCGCCGACCTGTTCGACTCCGGCGAGCACCCCCTGTGGGACCGCGACGAGGTCCACTCGGTCTACGCCGAGTGGCGCAAGGTCCTCAACGGGTACACCCCGCCGCGCACCGCCGTCGCGGAGGCCTGGGTGCATGCCGACCGGCGCGCCAAGTACGCGTCGCCGGAGGGCCTCGGCCAGGCGTTCAACTTCGACCTCCTCCAGGCGGACTTCGACGCCGCACAGTTCCGGGAGATCATCACGAAGAACCTCGCCGAGGCGGCCGCCACGGGCGCGTCCTCGACGTGGGTCTTCTCGAACCACGACGTCGTGCGGCACGCCACGCGCTACGGCCTGCCCAAGGGATCGGGTCGCGGTGGCGCGGGCGCGGACGGCAAGGACTGGCTGCTCGACGGCGGCGACCCGGCCGACGTCGACGCCGCGCTCGGGCTGCGCCGGGCCAAGGCGGCGACGGCCCTCATGCTCGCGCTCCCCGGCTCCGCCTACCTCTACCAGGGCGAGGAGCTCGGGCTCCAGGAAGTGGGGCGCATCCTGGACAGGGACCGTCAGGACCCCACCTTCTTCCGCAACCGCGGCGTCGAGGTGGGACGCGACGGCTGCCGCGTCCCGTTGCCCTGGGACGCTACGCCGGCCGAGGGCTCGTCCTTCGGCTTCGGAGCCGGCACTGCCCACCTGCCGCAGCCGGCGTGGTTCAAGGACTATGCCGTGAGCGTGGAGGAGAAGGACCCGGGCTCGACCCTCGCCTTCTACCGGCGGGCGCTCGCCCTGCGGCGCGAGCTCGAGGGGCCGGAGCGGCTCGAGTGGGTCGAGGCGGCGGACCGCGACGTGCTGCACTTCGTGCGGCCGAGCGACGCCGGCGCCTGGCACGTCGTGGCCAACTTCGGCGAGGTCCCGACGCCGCTGCCCGACGGCGAGGTCCTCCTCGCCACGGCCGAGGTCGAGGGTGGCAAGCTTCCCGGCGCCGCTACAGCCTGGGTGCGCGTGGCCTGACACGACGCGGCACGGAGGTGCCACGGGCCGGATGTCACTTCCGCGCCGCGTGCGGCCCGGATAACGTGGGGTGAGACCATTCCAGGAGGGGCCGCCATGTCTGAGGTCAACGCAAGTTTCCTGTACGGGCAGGGAGCCCGGCACGAGAACTACGAGTTGGACGCCGAGCAGTGCTGGTCACTGCTCGGCTCCTCGGGCATAGGGAGATTCGCGTTCGCGCACGAGGGCCGGATTGCGGTGTACCCCGTCGGCTACCTCGTCTACGGGGGCGCCGTGTACTTCCGGACCTCTCCGAAGGGGACCGTGTCCCAGAGCCTGCCGCAGGACGGCGTGGCGCTCCAGATCGACGCGACCCAGCCCGCGCAGAAGTCGGGCTGGTCGGTGATGGTGAGCGGCCGTGCGGAGGCTGTCGAGGACTCCGCCGAGCTGACGGCGCTGTTCGGCCAGATGACAGACGAGCCCTGGGCGGGGGGTGTGCGGGACCTGTTCGTGCACATCCGGCCCGAGGAGCTCACGGGGCGCCGCGTCTACCTCGCGTAGCGGGGCTGGGACACCGTTAAGGGTTTATAAAATCGCTTGACATAAAAATGATGCCGCCGTGAACTGAAGGCATCGAGTTGGCTGGGGAGCCCGATTCTTCGACAGAACGCTAGTCAGGAGAGTCCCATGCCCGAGCAGGAAACGGCCCCCACTGCCACTGTGACGGACGATCCGGCACCGGGCGAGGCCCGCCTGCCGGTCGTCAAGGCCATCGCCGTTCCCGGCCTGCCCGCGGGCATCCGCTGGTGGGAGGCCTGCGGGGGATGGAGCGCCCGGTACTCGCTCGGGACATTCTGAGGCTGCGCGTCGCGCCGGTTCGGCGGTGTCGCCTTTCGATGTGCGCGTGCGGCATGCGCGGCGATACGGTTGATCCATGACGTCAACTGCCTCCGCCGATTCGACCCAACCGGCCACCGCCGAGCGGCCCTCCGCCCCGGCCCGGGCGATCAGCCCCGAGATCGCCCGCTCATGGCTTCTGGTCAACGCGATGAAGACGGAATTGTTCGGCGAATCGGCGGCCTCGCGCGCTGACGCGGTCATCCTCGACATCGAGGACGCGGTCGATCCCTCGCACAAGGACGAGGCCCGTGAGAACGTCTCGCGGTGGCTCGCCGACGGCGGCCGCGCGTGGGTGCGGGTCAATGACGCCACGAGCCCGTTCTGGGCCGACGACCTCGCCGGGCTCCGCGGCAACCCTGGCCTGCTCGGTGTGGTGCTCGCCAAGACCGAATCCGCCGACCAGGTGACCGAGAGCTTCCACCGCATGGACGGCAAGACCCCGGTGATCCCGCTCGTCGAGTCGGCGGTGGGCATCGAGGAGGCCAACCACATCGCGAAGGCCCAGGGCGCCTTCCGGCTCGCGTTCGGCTCGGGCGACTTCCGCCGCGACACCGGCATGGCCGCGACCCCGGAGGCGATGGCCTATCCACGGGCCAAGCTCGTTGTCGCCTCGCGCGTGGGCAATCTCCCGGGCCCGATCGACGGGCCGACCGTCGGGACCAACCACCCGATCCTGCGGGAGCAGAGCGCGATCACGGTCATGATGGGCATGACCGGCAAGCTGTGCCTCGCGATCGACCAGACCACGGTGATCAACGAGGTCATCTCCCCGACGCCGAGCGACGTCGCGTGGGCCTCGGACTTCATGAGCGACTTCGAGGCGAACGGCCGCGTGATCAGGGACGGCTCGGACCTCCCGCGTCTGGGCCGGGCCGAGAAGATCATGAAGCTCGCGAACGCCTTCGGCGTGCGTCCAGCGCTCTAGCCCGACGTGACGAACGACTTCTGGGAGGCTGCCTCCCCCCTGTACAAGAAGACCGTGCTCACCGGCATGGCCTTCCTCGGCGTCGGGATCGTGCTGAGCATCATCGGCAACTTCGGCCACATCCTGTGGCTCACCTATGCCTCGATCGCGATCATCGGCATCGGCCTCGTGGTGCACCTCGTGGGCCTCGGGATCAGGGTCCGGGACGCGAAGCGCCGCGCCGGCCGCTGACGCCTGCCCCACCCACTTGCGTCTAAGAGTCACCTCCTGGGAGTCACCCTCTGAAGGTCACCTCCTGACAGTCACGTCCAGCGCCTTGACCCGCAGAAGGCGCCCTTCAGGAGCTGACTCTCAGGAGCTGACCTTCAGGAGCCGACTCTCAGGCGGAGGGGGTGGGGCCCGCAGCGCTCGCGGTGTGGGCCCGGGCGCGGCGCACGTGGCTCCGGGCGTGTTCCACGGCGTCCGCGAGGGAGTCGAAGAGATGCCGGTGGTGCCGCAGCTCCGCGATGACCCCGACACTGCGGACGAGCTCGAGGTGCTGGTCCTGAACGCCCTTGAGCAGCACCGTGATGCCCCGCGCCTCGAGGGTCCGGATGACCTCGACGAGGGCCTGTGCCCCCGTCGCATCGAGATACCTGAGCTGGGACAGCCTCAGCACGACGACCTCGACGCCCTGGACCGCGGCGAGGCCGGCGATCTCTTCGAGGATCCTCTCCGCCGCCCCGAAGAACATGAGGCCGTCGAGCCGGAAGACGGCGATGTGCTCGTCGCCGTCGTGCGCCGGGCCGGCGATCGGCTCGCGCCGGACTCCGCCGAGCTTCGCGAACTGGCGCAGCGTGAGCAGGGCTGCGGCGACGAGTCCGATCTGGATCGCCACGATGAGGTCGAACGAGACGGTGATGACGGCGGTGAGCACGAACGCGAGGGCGTCGTGCCGCGTGGAGCCGAGGATCCGGCGCGCCGTCCGCACCGAGACCATCCGGGCGGCCGTGACCATGAGCACGCCCGCGAGCGCGGCAAGGGGGATCTGCGCCACGAGCGGCGCGGCGAGGTAGACGACGCCCACGAGCACCAACGCGTGCACGATCGCTGCCACACGCGAGCGCCCGCCCGAGCGGACGTTGACGGCGGTCCTGGCGATCGCCCCGGTGGCCGGCATCCCGCCGAACAGGCCGCCGGCGAGCGAGGCAAGGCCCTGGCCGACGAGCTCGCGGTCCGGGTTGTAGGGGCCAGTCGTCCGGCCGTCGGGGCCGGTGAGCCCGGAGGCCACCCGCGCCGAGAGCAGTGACTCGATGGCCGCGAGCGCCGCGATCGCGAGGGCCGGCCCGGCGAGCTCCGGGAGGTCCGAGAGGGTCACGCCAGGCAGCGACGGCGCCGGGAGCGACGTGGGCAGCGCGCCGATCCGCTCGACGTCGAGCCCCAGGAGGCCCACTCCGAGCGTCGCGACGAGGATCGCGATGAGGCTCCCCGGCAGTGCCCGGTGGATCCGCGGGACCAGGAGCGTCACCGCCGCGACGAGCACGACGACGCCGATGCTCGCCACCGCGCGCGGCCACGGCGCCGCGCCGATCGCCTCTGCCGCGGTGACCGCTGTGTTCTGCCCCGGCGCGACATGCGCGGACACCGCGGGCGGCACCTGCTGCAGGAAGATGATGACCCCGATCCCGAGCGTGAATCCCTCCACGACGGGCCACGGGATGTACGCGACCGCCCGGCCGAGCCGCGATGCGCCGAGCAGCACGATGAGGATCCCCGCCATGACCGAGAGCAGGGCGACCGCGCCGACCCCGTGCGAGGCGACGATCGGGGCGAGGACCACGACCATGGCGCCCGTGGGCCCCGAGACCTGCACGTGTGAGCCGCCGAAGACGGCCGCGACGAGGCCAGCGACGATCGCCGTCACGATCCCGGCCTCGGCGCCCACGCCGGAGCTGACGCCGAACGCGAGCGCGAGGGGGAGCGCGACGATGCCGACGGTGAGGCCCGCGAGGAGGTCGCCGCGCCAGGTCCGCCGCAGCGAGGCGTAGTCGGACGCGTGGGGAAGCAGGGCCACCGCGCCGCCGAGCAGTCGGCCAGCGGTGCCGCGAGGGACGAGCCCTGCGCGGGGCGAGTCGGCGGCGCTCACCGCGCTGCGCCGTCGTGCGTCGAGGCGGTGCTGAGCACGGGTCCGGCGCCCACCGCGGGCAGGGCCGAGGCCGCCTCGAGCTGCTCACGGGTGTCGGTGAGGGTGTCGAGCAGGAAGGTGCGGGCGATCGCGAGGAGCTCGGCGATCTTCGGGTGGGCGAGCGAGTAGGTGACGCTGTTGGCGGTGCGGACGCTCGTGACGACGCGGTGGCGGCGCAGCGTCGCGAGGTGCTGGGACAGGTGGGAGGCCTCGAGGCCCGTGCCCTCGAGGAGCTCGCTCACCGGGCGGGACTGGCCGGGGGAGTCGGCGAGGATCTCGAGGATCCGGATGCGCGCGGGGTGGGCGAGGCCCTTGAACAGGTTCGCCTTGATCTCGTAGAGCGGCGCCTCGCGGTCGCTGAACATGGGCAGGCCCTCCTGGCATCCAGATGATGGATTGATGAATCCATCATACCGTCAATCCCCTCTCACCGGTGCGGTGCGATGAAGACCACCGTCAGCAGAGTCAGTCCGGCAAGCGCCATCCCCAGGGAGACGGCCGCGAAGTAGAGGCCCTGCGCAGCCTCGGGCCAGATGTCCAGGGCCACAACGACGAGCGAGCCGATAAGCCCCAGAACGAGGGGCCCTCCGACGCCCAGGTAGAGTGCCCTGAGCCTCAGCAGCGGCCGAGAGTCCATCTTCCCGAATGACTTCGATTCGGGAGAGAAGGTGTCCGTCAACCACAGGACGACGAAGAGGACGAGTGCGAGCACAGCGGACGGGAGCCAGAGAGTGCGTCCGGCCAAGCCGAATCGGCTGAGAGCCGCCGGGGTGAGTGAAGACATCAGGACCCAGACCCCCACCCACGTGACATACCGTATTGTCGAGACGACGAACGGGTCGCTTGAATCAGCACTCCTCACGCTGATGAGTGCCCCGAAGCCCACGAAGATCCCGGCGATCTCCGCCAGCTGGAGTAGCAGTCCAGGATCCGGCATGTGGCACCTCCCTCGGGGCTCACGGTGCACGGTACGCGTGGGCACGTCCGTGGGCCAGCCCCCAGAGAGCCGGTGCCACCCGATAGGCTTTCACCATGGCCATCAACCCCGACCTCGCCGGTCGCGTCTACCCGCCCGCCGAGGTGTACGACGTCGGCCGCGAGAAGATCCGTGAGTTCGCCCGCGCCGTCAAGGCAGAGCATCCCGCACACTACGATGTCGAGGCCGCGCACGCCCTCGGACACGCAGACCTCGTCGCGCCGCCGACGTTCGCGATCATCGTGGCCCAGCGCGCGGACGCGCAGCTCATCGCGGACCCCGAGTCCGGCATCGACTTCTCCCGCGTGGTGCACGCCGAGCAGCGCTTCACGCACCACCGGCCCATCGTCGCGGGAGACCGCCTGAGCGCAGAGCTGCACGTGGACACCGTCCGCGCGATGGGCGGCGGGGCGATGATCACCACGCGCGCTGAGATCACCGCGGTCGGCGAGGGGAACGGCGGCGGCAAGGTCGCCACGACCGTCTCGTCGATCCTTGTGAGGGGGGAGGGCCAGTGAGCCGGACGCCGGCCTTCGAAAGCCTCGAGAAGGGCGCCGAGATCGGCAGGCGCGAGGTCCCCGTGACACGCTCCGACCTCGTGAAGTACGCCGGGGCGTCCGGGGACTTCAACCCGATCCACTGGAACAACGACTTCGCCGCCGCCGTCGAGCTGCCCGGGGTGATCGCGCACGGGATGTTCACGATGGGTGCGGCCGTCCAGCTCGTCACCGACTGGGCGGGCGACCCGGGCGCCGTCGTCGACTACCAGACGCGCTTCACGAAGCCGGTCCCCGTCGCGGACACGACCGGCACGGACGAGCCGGGAGCGGTCCTCGAGATCGTGGGGACGGTCGGAGCCCTCGACCCCGAGGCGCGGACAGCGCGCATCGACCTCACGGTCACCAGCGCCGGCCAGCGGGTGCTGACCAAGGCCCAGGCCGTGGTCCGGCTCGGCTGAGCCGACCGGAATGACCCGCGCCCCCGCGCCGGCAGCCTCCGCGCCGGCCGTCCCGGTGGACGTCCGGCGGTGGCACCTTGCTGTCGTGGCCGCGTACGCGGCGAGCGGGCTCGCGTTCTCGAGCTGGGTCTCACGCGTCCCCGCGCTGAGGACCGACCTTGACCTCACGCCCGCCGGCGTCGGCCTGCTCCTGCTGTGCATGACGCTGGCCTCGTTCGCGTCCGTCTCGGCGTCTGGGCTCATCGTGATCCGGCTGGGCTCCGCCCGGACCATCCAGGCCGGATCGGTCCTCGTGGGGGCCGGGCTGGTGCTGCTCGGCCTCGGAGCGAGCGTGTTCCAGTCAACCGTGGCCGCCGCCGTGGGCTTCGCCGTGATCGGTCTCGGGACGGCGAGCTGGAACACAGCCTCGAACGTCGAGGGCGCCGCGGTGGAGCGAGCCCTGAAGCGCTTCATCATGCCCCGGCTGCACGGCTCGTTCAGCCTCGGCACCGTGGCCGGTGCCATCCTGGGCGCGTGGGCCGCCGCCGTTGGGGTACCGCTCGCGTGGCACCTCGGGATCGCCGGCGTGGTCGTGGCCGGCGCCGTGGTCACGGCCGGGACGTTCCTCCGGGCCGACGTCGCGCGCCGCGAGCGCGAGGCAGGCGCTGCCGCCGGTGGGGCGCGGACGCACGACGGCGGCCCGGTCGCCGCCGGGCAGCGCGCGCCGTCGTCCGTGCTCGCCGCCGCGGAAGGGGAGTCGGCAGCGGCAGAGGCCGCGGCCCCTGCGGCGGCGGACTCCCCGGGCGGCCGCGCCCAGGTCGCGGCGGCGTGGAGGGACCGCCGCACGGTCCTGCTCGGTGTCATGGTCCTGGGCCTCGCGCTCGCGGAGGGTGCGGCGGGGGACTGGGTGGCGCTCGCGCTCGCGGACGGGTACGGGGTCTCCCAGGCCGCCGGCGCGGCCGGGTACAGCGTGTTCGTCTGCGCGATGGCCGCCGGCCGGTTCCTCGGCACCCCCGTCCTGAACCGGCACGGCCGGGTCACGGCCCTGCGCGTGTGCGGCATCCTCGCGCTCGTGGGGCTCGCGCTGTTCGTGCTCGCGCCCGCGCTGTGGCTCGCGTTCGCGGGCCTCGTGGTGTGGGGGCTGGGCGCATCGCTCGGCTTCCCCGTCGGCATGTCCGCCGCCGCGGACGACCCCGTCCACGCCGCGGCCCGCGTCTCGGTCGTCTCGACGATCGGCTACGGCGCGTTCCTCTGCGGGCCGCCGCTGCTCGGGTTCGTCGCCGAGTTCACGGGCGTGCGGTACTCGCTCCTGACTGTGCTGCTGTTTGTCGTGATCTCCGTGGCCCTGGCCGGCCAGGCTGCGCGGCGGACCGTCGCCCCCGTCACCGCCTAAGCTTGACGGGTGAGCCAGACCCTCCTGTCCTCCCTGACCACCTCCGCCGTGGGCGGCCCGGCGGCGCGCTTCGAGGAGGCGCGCACCGAGGCCGAGATCATCGATGCCGTCCGCACGGCGGACGCCGCCGGCGAGCCGCTGCTGATCATCGCGGGCGGCTCGAACCTCGTCGTGTCCGACGATGGCTACCCCGGCACGGTGCTGAAGATCGCCTCCGAGGGGCTCGCCGTCAACTCGGCCGACTCGTGCGGGGGCGTCTCCGTCCAGGTCCAGGCGGGACACCCGTGGGACGCGTTCGTCGAGCACGCCGTGCACCACGCGTTCAGTGGAGTCGAGGCCCTCTCGGGCATCCCCGGCTCGGCAGGCGCCACGCCCGTGCAGAACGTCGGCGCGTACGGGCAGGACGTCTCGCAGACCGTCTGGCAGGTCCGCACGTGGGACCGGGAGGCGGGCGCGGTCCGCACCTTCGTCCCCTCCGAGCTGAAGTTCGGCTACCGCGACTCGATCCTCAAGCGGACCACCGTGAACGGCTCGCCGCGCTACGTGGTGCTGACCGTCGAATTCCAGCTCGCGCTGGGCCGCATGGGCGCGCCGGTCCGGTACGCGGAGCTCGCCCGCGCGCTCGGAGTCGAGCAGGGCCAGCGCGCCTACGCGACGGACGTGCGCCGCGAGGTCCTGCGGCTGCGCGCGTCCAAGGGCATGGTCCTCGACCCGGCCGACCGGGACACGTATTCGACCGGCTCGTTCTTCACGAATCCGGTGCTGACCGAGGCAGAGGCCGCGGCGCTCCCGGAGGGCGCCCCGCGCTACCCGGCTGGCGAGGGGCTCGTCAAGACGTCCGCCGCGTGGCTCATCGACCACGCGGGCTTCCCGAAGGGCCACGGCCTCGCGCCGGACAGCGTCTCGGGCGGCCGGGCGTCCCTGTCCACGAAGCACACGCTCGCTCTGACCAACCGCGGCGAGGCGACGGCCAAGGACCTCCTGGCGCTCGCCCGCGAAGTGCGCGACGGCGTCCGCGCCCGCTTCGGGATCGAGCTGCACAACGAGCCGCTGCTCATCGGGCTCGAGCTGTGAGCGCGCACAGTGCGGAGGGAGCAGCCATGAGCGACCGCAGGGTTCCCGATCCGGCCCGGCGCCGTCTCGACGTCGCTGCCGTGGCCGTGCGGCTCTACGCCGAGCACGGATACGAGGCCACGAGCGCCGACCAGATCGCGGCGGCCGCCGGACTCTCCCGGAGCACCTTCTTCCGCCAGTTCCGCTCGAAGGAGGACGTGGTCTTCGCCGACCACGACACGCTCCTCGAACAGGCCGGCGCCTTCCTCGCCGAGCCGCACCCGGACCCGTGGGAGGCGGTGTGCCGGGCCGCGGAGCTCGTCTTCGCGCACTTCGCCGCACTCGGGGATCTGGCACACCTGCGCTATGAGGTCGTGCGGCGCGAGCCCGGCCTGCGCGACAAGGAACTCGTGACGACCTTCCGCTACGAGAGGCTGTTCCGCGGCTACCTGCTCGCGGCGCTTCCCGGCCTCGACCCGCTCGACGCCGTGCGTTTCGCCGCCACGGTCGTCTCGACCCAGAACTACTGCCTCCGAGGTCTCATGCGCGGCGAGCCCGGCTTCGACGCCCGACGCCTCACCGCCGAGCTGGACACCGTCCGCCGGCTCTTCGGCGTGGCCCCGGTGGAGAGCGCCGGCGAGGACGGAGGCGCAGGCGCGCACGACGCCGGCCCTGCCGCCGCGCGCGGCAGGCTCACCCAGAGTGGGGGTGCTGACGAGGCACCTCGCCCCGACGACATCGTCGTGGCCGTCTTCCCGCGGTCCGCGGCCCCGGAGGACATCGCCCGGAAGGTCAGGGAGGCCCTCGGACGCCGCCCAGCCCAGAAGTGATACGGCGTTTCACTTGACCTGAGACTGAGTTTCACGATTTCATGGGGGTGTGCCCCACCTCATCTCGGCCGCCCCGACAGCGGCAGCCAGCCCCGCGCCGTCGTCCGCCCAGAGCCCCGTGACCGCCGTGGGCGTGATCGGCGCAGGCCTCATGGCCAGCCAGCTCGCCACGCTCTTCGCACAGCAGCTCCGCGTCCCCGTGACGATGAGCGACCTCTCCGCCGAGCGGGTCGACGCCGCGCTCGCCGGCATCCGGTCCCGCCTCGGGCGGGCCGAGTCCAAGGGCCGCCTCCAGGCCGGCGAGGCAGAGGAGATCGCCGCGCTCATCACCGGCACGACGGACCCCGCGGACTTCGCCGGCTGCGACGCCGTGATCGAGGCCGTGTTCGAAGAGCTGTCGGTCAAGCGCCAGGTGTTCGCCGCCGCCGAGGCCGCGATTGGCCCGGACGCGCTCCTGCTGACCAACACGTCCTCCCTCTCGGTCGAGGCGATGGCCGAGGCCCTGAAGCACCCCGAGCGCGTGGTCGGCTTCCACTTCTTCAACCCGGTCGCGGTCCTGCCGCTCCTCGAGCTCGTGCGAACCCCGGTCGCCTCGGACGCAGCGATGGCCGCCGCCGCGGACCTCGCCGCCGCGCTCGGCAAGACGGCGGTCCCGGTCGCGGACGCGCCCGGCTTCGTGGTCAACCGCCTCCTCACGCGCCTCTTCGCGGAGGTCCTCGCCGAGACCGAGGCGACCGCCGCCGCGGGCGGTGACCCGCTCGCCGTCGACCGGGCCCTCGCACCCTGGAACCTGCCGATGACGCCGCTGACACTCATCGACTACATCGGCACCGCCGTCCAGCAGCACATCTGTGCCACGATGCACCGCGCCTTCCCCGAGCGGTTCCCGCTCTCGCCGTGGCTCGCCGCCGCCGCGGAATCCGGCGTGCGCCGGCTCCTCGCGGACGACGGCGGCCTCTCACCCGAGGCGGCCGCCCTCCTGGCGCAGGGGCCCGGGACCGGGCCCGTCGACCCCGCCAGGGTCCTCGAGCGCGTCCGCGTGGCCCTCGCCGAGGAGGTCGAGATCATGCTCGCGGAGGGCGTCGTCGCCTCGGAGGAGGACATCGACCGCTGCATGGTGCTCGGCGCCAACTACCCTGCCGGCGGGCTCACCCCGCTCCTGGCCCGCTGAAAGGAATCCCGTGCCCGACTACGACGTCTCCGAAGCCCTCGACACCGACTACTACGCGGTGTTCTCCGCGTCCGGCAGCATCACTGACCAGGACCGCGCCCACTGGGGGCGCGCCCGCGCGTTCATCGACGAGGCCCTGCCGCAGATGAACGAGTACTGGGACCGCGCCGAGTACCCGCTCCACCTCGCCAAGCGCATGGGCGAGCTCAACCTCCTCGCGGACGGGATCGAGGTCCCCGGCCTCGAGCCCATGAGCCCCCTCGCGGCGGGCCTCGTGAACATGGAGATCTCCCGCGGGGACGGGTCCCTCGGCACGATCGTCGCGGTCCAGGGCGGCCTCGCGCTCCGCTCGATCGCCTTCCACGGCTCCGAGGCGCAGAAGGAGCGCTGGCTCGGCCCGCTGGCCCGCGGCGAGGAGCTCGGCTCGTTCGCCCTCACCGAGCCGGACCACGGCTCCGACTCCGTGAGCCTCGAGACCACCGCCCACCGCGAGGGCGACCACTGGGTCCTCAACGGCGAGAAGAAGTGGATCGGCAACGGCGCCTCGGGCGGCGTGACGGTCGTGTGGGCGCGCGACGACGAGGGCAACGTCCGCGGCTTCCTCATCGAGCAGGACACCGAGGGCTACGACGCCGAGGTCATCACCGGCAAGGGCTCGCTCCGTGCCATCCACCAGGCCCGCATCCGCCTCACCGACGCGCGGATCCCCGCCGAGAACGTGCTCCCGGGCACCAAGACGTTCAAGGACACCTCGAAGGTGCTCGTCGCGACCCGCCTCGGCGTTGCCTGGTCCGCGCTCGGCCACGCCACGGCGTGCTACGAGGCCGCCGTGAACTACGCCAACCAGCGCGTCCAGTTCGGCAGGCCGCTGGCCACGTTCCAGCTCGTCCAGGACCGCCTGTCCCAGATGCTCGCCGAGCTCACGAGCATGCAGCTGCACTGCGTCCACCTCGCCGCCCTCGACGCGCGCGGCGAGATGCGCCCCACGCAGGCGTCCATGGCCAAGTACCACAACACCCGCAAGGCCCGGCTCATCGCCTCCACGGCCCGGGACCTGCTCGGCGGCAACGGCATCCTGCTGGAGAACCACGTGGTCCGCCACATGATGGACATCGAGTCGATCCACACGTACGAGGGCACCGAGAGCGTCCAGGCCCTCCTGATCGGGCGCGACGTCACCGGCGTCGGCGCGTTCGCGTAGGGGCCCGCGTGCACGCCGCCAACAACACGCCACGGGCCAACTACTCCGCTCTGAGCCCACTGCGCTTCCTCGAGCGCTCCGCCGCCGTCTTCCCGGACCGCGTCGCCATCGAGCACGGCGCCCGCCGCTACACGTACGCCGAGTTCGGCGCCGCGGCCCAGCGGCTCGCCAAGGCCCTCGCCGCCCGCATCGCCCCCGGCGACCGGGTCGCGTTCCTCGCCCCCAACGTGCCCGAGCTGCTCATCGCCCACTTCGCTGTGCCCCTCGCCGGCGGGGTCCTCGTGGCGCTCAACACGCGCCTCGCGGCGCACGAGGTCGCGTACATCCTCGAGCACTCCGAGGCCGCGCTCCTGTTCGCGGACACGGAACTGCTCGAGACGGTCGACGGCGTCGCGCGCCTGGGCGGCCCGGCCGCCGGGGTGCCAGTCGTCGTGGTGCCCGATGGGGAGGTTCCGGGCGCGCACGAGGCGGCCGCCGCCGTCGTGCGCTCCAGCGGCGAGGGGGAGGGCCGCGAGCTCTACGCCGACCTCCTCGCGGGCGCGCCGGACGGGCCGGACCTGCCGTGGGGCGTCGACGACGAGCAGACGCCGATCACCCTCAACTACACCTCCGGCACGACGGGCAAGCCCAAGGGCGTGCTGTACTCGCACCGCGGCGCGTACCTCAACGCGCTGGGCGAGGCGCACCACCAGGGCTTCGACGGCTCCACCCGCTACCTGTGGACCCTTCCGATGTTCCACTGCAACGGCTGGTGCACGCCGTGGGCAGTCACCGCGGCCGCCGGCACGCACGTGTGCCTGCGCGCGGTCCGCGCCGACGCGGTCTGGGACGCGCTCGACGGCGGCGTGACCCACCTCTGCGGGGCGCCCACCGTGTGCTCGATCATCGCCGACGCCGAGCGGGCGCACGAGCTCGGCGCGGCGGGCTCGGTTTCGCTGAAGATCACGACGGCGGGAGCGCCGCCGTCGCCGACGATCATCCGCCGCCTCGGCGACCTCGGCGCGACCGTGGTGCACGTGTACGGGCTCACGGAGGTGTACGGGCCGTACACGGTGTGCGAGTACCAGACCGCATGGGACTCGCTCTCCCCGGACGAGCGGGCCGCGAAGCTTTCGCGCCAGGGCGTGGGGATGGTCCAGGCCGAGACGGCGCGGGTCGTGGAGGTCGGCACGGGCGCCGAGCTGCGGGACGTCCCGGCCGACGGAGGGACGATCGGCGAGATCGTGCTGCGCGGCAACAACGTCATGCTCGGCTACTACAAGGACCCCGAGGCGACCGAGCGCGCTTTCGCCGGAGGCTGGTTCCACACCGGCGACCTCGGCGTCATGCACCCGGACGGGTACATCCAACTCAAGGACCGGGCCAAGGACATCGTCATCTCCGGCGGCGAGAACATCTCGACGATCGAGGTGGAGCAGGCCATCGTCTCCCACCCGGACGTGCTCGATGTCGCCGTGATCGGCATGCCGGACGAGCGCTGGGGCGAGCGGCCCGTGGCCTTCGTGGTCCGGGGCGGGGCCTCGGAGCTCACCGCCGAGGTCCTGTCCGCGCACGTCCGCGGGCTCCTCGCCGGGTTCAAGGTCCCGCGCGAGATCCACTTCACCGACCAGCTGCCCAAGACCTCCACGGGCAAGACCCTCAAGCACGAGCTGCGCGCCCTCGCGGCGATCGCGGCGGAAGGAGCACAGTGAGCAACCCGGAGACCCAGCCCTCCCGCCCCAGCGCAGCCCCTCAGGACATCGCGTCCCCTCAGGACGTCGTCATCATCGGCGCCGCCCGCACGCCGCAGGGCAGGCTCCTCGGCCAGCTTGCGTCGCTGACCGCCGTCGAGCTCGGCGGGACCGCGATCTCCGGTGCGCTCGGCCGCGCCGGTGTGGCGGCCGAGGACGTCGACGCCGTGATCATGGGCCACGTCCTGCAGGGGGGCGCCGGCCAGAACCCGGCACGCCAGTCCGCCGTCGCGGCCGGGATCCCGCTCACCGCGCCGGCGATCACCGTCAACAAGGTCTGCCTCTCGGGCCTCTCCGCGGTCATCGAGGCCGCGCGGATGCTGCGCCTCGGGGAAGCGTCCGTGGTGGTGGCCGGCGGCCAGGAGTCCATGAGCCAGGCGCCGCGGCTGCTCGCCGGGACGCGCGCAGGGTCCGCGTACGGGTCGATGGAGCTCGTCGACTCCACCGCACACGACGGCCTCACCGACGCATTCGACCACGAGGCCATGGGCCTGGCGACAGACAAGGCCAATGCCGCCCTCGGGCTCACCCGCGAGGCCGCCGACGCCGTCGCCGCGGCCTCGCACGTCCGCGCTGGCGCCGCACTTGCGGCCGGGGTGTGGGCCTCCGAGATCGTGCCGGTGAAGGTCCCTCAGCGCAAGGGCGCCGTGCTCGAGGTCACCGAGGACGAGGGCATCCGCCCCGACTCCACGCCCGAGACCCTCGCCCGGCTCCGCCCGGCCTTCTCCGCGGACGGCACCGTCACCGCCGGCAACGCCTCGCCCATCTCCGACGGGGCCTCCGCCGTGGTGCTGACGACCCGAGCGGAAGCCGAGCGTCGCGGGCTGGAGGTGCTCGCCGTCGTGCGCGCCCACGGGCAGATCGCCGGGCCGGATACGACGCTGCCGGACAAGCCCGCGAAGGCCATCGCCGCGGCGCTTGCGCGCGAGGGCTGGTCCGCCGGGGAGCTCGACTTCGTCGAGGTCAACGAGGCGTTCGCGACCGTGGCGGCGCACTCCGCGGACCTGCTGGGCGTGCCGATGGAGCGCGTCAACGTCAACGGCGGGGCGATCGCGATCGGCCACCCGATCGGGTCCTCGGGCGCGCGCGTGGTCGTCACGGCTGTGCACGAGCTGCTGCGCCGGGGCTCCGGCAGGGCCGCCGTGGCGCTGTGCGGCGGAGGCGGCCAGGGCGACGCGCTCCTCCTCGAGCGCTGGCCCGCCCCCCGTCTGGGGGTCGCCTTCTGAGTGGCATCTTCTGGGTGTCATCTTCTGGGGGGCACGTGATGTGGCCCCCAGAACGTGACTCCCAGAATCTGCGGACGTGTGCGGACCGGATCCGTCCGCATCCCGCGCGATGATGGGGGCATGGAACCTTCCGCGGTGCCCGTACGCACGACGGCGCTCGCCCGCCTCAGGCTCGCGGCGCAGGCCCTGCTCCCAGCCGCCTCAGTAGGGCCGGCGCTCGGGCCCGCGGCAAATCCCGCGGCGGCCGTCCGCCGGATGACGGCCCTGCAGAGCCAGGACCTCCAGTCCGGACTGCTCGCCGTCGGCCTGCGGACTGAGGCGGGCACGGCGTCCCGGGTCGCGGCCGCGCTGGCGAGCGGCGCCGTCGTGCGCACGTGGACCATGCGCGGGACGCTCTTCACCGTCGCTGCTGCGGACGTGCGGACGTTCGTGGGCCTCGCGTCGGACCGCGTGATGCGGACGGCCTCGGCGCGGCACCGCGACCTCGGGATCGCACAGGAGGACGTCGCGGTGGTGCGCAAGGTCGTGGAGGACCGGCTCGCCGGCGCGGGGATGACCCGTGCCGAGCTGTTCGAGGCATTTGAGGCGGCGGGGCAGCCTTCGGCCGCCCAGCGCGGGATCCACCTCATCTCGATCCTGAGCCACCGCCTCGTCCTCGTGCAGGGGCCGCTCCGCGGGCGGCAGCAGGAGTTCCGGCTCGCCGAAGAGTGGCTGCCCGCCGGTGCAGGCCTGAGCGGCGACGACGCGCTCGAGCACCTCGCCGGCAGGTACATCGCCTCCCACGGGCCGGTGGACGAGCGCGACTTTGCGTGGTGGCTCGGTCAGCCGATCGGGCGGGTGCGCGGGCCGTTCGCAGCGGCTGCCCGGTTGGTACCCTCCGTCGAGTGGGACGGGCGGGCGCTGTGGTGCGCACCCGAGGTCGCCGCGCTCGCGGGCGGGCGAGCCGGGGCCCGTGCCGTCGTGGCGGTGCCGGCGTTCGACGAGCTGGCCATCGGGTATCCGGACCGGTCGGTCGCGGTCCCCGACGTGCACCTCCAGCGCATCATCCCGGGGCTGAATGGGGTGTTCAAGGCCATGGTGACCGTGGGTGGGCGGGCCGTCGGCACGTGGACCAAGGGCGGCGCACCCGCGGCGCCGCGAGTGGTGCCGGAGCTGTTCGAGGACCTCGGGCCGGCGGCGTCGGCGGGTATGGTGAAGGCCCTGGCGCGCATCGAGGCCTACTGGACTGGCTGAGGACCCGCCGTGCCGCGGTCGCCGACGTGGATGGCCCCTCCCATCTGCTGCCCCGAGCCGCTTCTCCTGCGTCAATTCACACAGGAGAAGCGGGCGGCGGCAGCACATGTGGCAGCCCTCAGGGGCGAGGGGGAGCACATCCGGATGAGGTGGTCGCGGCCAGTTATCCACAGGGGGCCGGAGGTCGTTTGCGGCACCGCAGGCAGGCGGCAAGGATCGTCAGCATGGACAGGAAGACTGCTGACTCGCTCCTTCGCAGCAAGTGGCCCCAGCACGAGATCGCCACGACGGCTGCACTGCGCGAGGCCGGCATCTCGGATCGGCTCCTTGCCCACGGGGTCAGGCTCGGTGTTGTCGTCCGCCTCCGTCAGGGTGCGTACATGCCAGCGCACCGGTGGTCCTCGCTCAGGCCGTGGGAGCGCGACGCGGCCCGGATCGAAGCGCATGTGCGCAGCGCGCGTGGCACTCCCGTCTACTGTCTCAGCAGTGCCGCGATCCTCCACGGGATGTCGGTCTGGGCTGTCGGGCCCGCTGTCCATGTCGCGACGCAGAATGCAGGAGCTCAGTCAAGCCGATCGACGGACACCTTGACCCATCAGCTCTCGCTCACGGATGCGGACACCGTGACGATCGAATGGCGCGGAACGCAGGTCAGGGTGACTTCGGCTGTCCGGACGCTCGCCGACTGCCTCCGCTTCCTGCCCTACGAGCAAGCCGTGGTCATAGGTGACAGCGCAACACATCAAGGCCTCGTCAACGTCCGGTCAGTACGGGATGTCCTCGACGCGGGGTCCCCGAGGGGCCGTCGGCGCGCAGCCTCGGCAGTGGCGGCGCTCGAGCCTCTCACGGAGTCGCCGGGGGAGTCGAGGACGCGGATCCTGCTGGCGCGGCTGGGGTTCGAGAAGCCAGTGGTCCAGCTCTGGATACCGACCGCCGAAGGCCCGTATAGGGCCGACTTCGCGTGGCCGGAGCTGAAGATCATCATCGAGTTCGACGGCGAGGGGAAGTACCTGGATTATGCCCCGACGGCTGAGGTGCTGCTTGCCGAGCGCCGACGGGAGACCCTTCTCATGGAAGAGGGCTGGATCTTCGTGAGGCTTCGGTGGCCGGACCTGGACCGCCCCGACGAGGTTCGGCGGCGCATCGCGTCCGCTATCGCGCGTGCGGCACGTCGCTCGGCCTGACGGTGTTTGTCATCACCCCACACACGTGCTGCCCTGGTCCGCTTCTCCTGAGTGGATTCACCCAGCAGATCCGACCCAAGGCAGCAGATGCGAGCCCGCGGATGGGCTCGCGCGAACGGGAACCCGCCTCAGAGCGTCCCGACGGCGATCTTGAGCATGCGGCGCAGCGGCTCGGCGGCGCCCCACAGAAGCTGGTCGCCCACGGTGAAGGCGGAGATGTACTCCGGCCCCATCTCGAGCTTGCGGATGCGGCCCACGGGGATGTCGAGGGTGCCGGACGCCGCGACCGGGGTCAGCTGGTCCATCGAGGCCTGCTTCTCGTTGGGCACCACGTGCGCCCACTCGTTGTCCTCGTCGATGAGCCTCTCGATCTCGGCCACGGAGAGGTCCTCGCGCAGCTTGAGCGTGAGCGCCTGCGAGTGGGAGCGCATGGCGCCGATGCGCACGCAGAGCCCGTCCATGATCACCGGCTGAATCGTCGTGCCCGCGGCGGTGCCGAGGATCTTGTTGGTCTCGACGCCGGCCTTCCACTCCTCCTTGGACTGGCCGTTGCCGAGGTCCGCGTCGATCCACGGGATGAGCGAACCCGCGAGCGGCACGCCGAACTGCGTCGCGTCGACGCCGCCACGCTGGGCCGCGAGCACCTTGCGGTCGATCTCGAGGATGGCCGACGCCGGGTCCGACAGCTCCGCGGCCACGGCACCGTTGAGCGTGCCGAACTGGGTGAGGAGCTCGCGCATGTGGCGCGCGCCGCCGCCCGAGGCGGCCTGGTACGTCATGGACGTGCCCCACTCGACGAGATTGTTGCGGAACAGGCCGCCGAGCCCCATGAGCATGCACGAGACGGTGCAGTTGCCGCCGATGAAGTCCTTCACGCCAGAGGCGAGCCCCTCATCGATGACGCTGCGGTTCACGGGGTCGAGCACGATGATCGAGTCGTCGTTCATGCGCAGGGTCGACGCCGCGTCGATCCAGAGGCCGTCCCACCCGGCAGCGCGCAGCTGGGGGTGGACCTGCTTGGTGTAGTCGCCGCCCTGCGCGGTGACGATGATCGGCAGCTTCTTCAGCGCGTCGATGTCGTACGCGTCCTGAAGCGGGCCGGCACCCTCGGCGAACGCCGGGGCGGCGCCGCCCGCGTTGGACGTCGAGAAGAACACCGGGTCAATCGAGGCGAAATCGCCCTCGTCCTGCATGCGCTCCATGAGGACGGAGCCCACCATCCCGCGCCAGCCGACGAATCCAACGGAAGAAGTCATGCCCTCTATTCTACGGAAGGCATCGGGCCGGCGCCTGTTGTGTCCGTCTCACAGGACATCATCGCCTCGCACGGCGCGCAGCGTGACGAGCAGGGCGTCGTCGTCGGCGGGGAATTCGGGGGGCTCCTCGTTGCCGGCACCTGTCTGCGCGAGGAGCCACGCGCCGTCGTCCGTCCGGCGCACGCTGAGGGCCACACCCTGCCCTTCCCCATGCCTCTCGACGAGGACGCGCCCCGTCGGGTGCTCACGCAGGTGGCCCCGGACGAGGGCGAGCGTGGCCTCCGCGCCGGGAACATCAGCGGGCTGGGGGAGGACCCACCAGGTACCGTACGCCCTAGGTCGGGCGAGGATCGAGACGCCGGGAGCCTCGAGGAGCACGATCCGATCGGTCCACTCGGGCGCCTCGAGGATCAGGAGCATGCGCCGCTCGGCGATGCCGAGCGCGGTGGCAATGCCCGCGACGGCCCCCTCCACGCTCAGCTCCCCGTGGGCGTCGACGTGTGCGTAGCCCCGCGCCACGAGGGAGGACACCCCGGAGGAAACCATCTCGGGAACGGCCGCGTACCGGTCCACACCGAGCAGCTCGGCCGTCTCGGGCGCCGCCTCGCCGCCGTGGAACGCGATGAGGGCAAGGACCTCGGCGAAGCCCAGGCCGATCTGCTCGGGGACCTCGGGCGTGGCGGTCATGCGGCCCCGTCGCGGGGCGTGCGACGGAACTCCACGATGCGGTAGGGGACGCCCGTGCGGGAGGTGAGCCACCCGCCGTCGTCCGGCTCCACCGCCGCGAGCCGCCAGTCCGCGCCGAGCTGCGGCGCGAAGGTGTCGCCGTCCACGTCGAGGTCCAGGATGGTCACCATCGCGAGGTCCGCGTGGGGCATCGTCTCCGAGAACACCTCGCCGCCGCCGATCACCCACACGCGCTCGCCGCCCTCGGCCGCGGCCGCCGCTTCGAGGGCCTCGCCGAGGGAGTGCACGACGACGGCGCCGCTCGCCTCCCAGCCCGGCTGGCGGGTGATGACGATGTTCGTCCGGTCCGAGAACGGCCGGAAGCGCTCCGGGATGGAGTCCCACGTCCGCCGGCCCATGACCACGGGATGCCCGGTGGTGGTCGCGGCGAAGTGCTTCATGTCCTCGGGCACATGCCATGGCATGGATCCGGCCCGCCCGATCACGCCGCCCTGCTGGGTCTGCGCCCAGATGAGCCCGATGCTGCTCCCCGCCGCGCGGTCCTCGGTGCCCACACGGCTGGTCATACCGCTACGCGTCCCTTGATCGCCGGGTGGTGCTGGTAGCCGAGCACCTCGAAGTCCTCGTACCGGTAGTCGAAGATGCTCTCCGGCGTCCGGGCGATCTTGAGCTGCGGCGCGGGGTACGGCGCGCGCGAGAGCTGCTCGCGGACCTGCTCGATGTGGTTGTCGTAGATGTGGCAGTCGCCGCCGGTCCACACGAACTCGCCCACGGCGAGCCCGAGCTGCTGGGCCACCATGTGCGTCAGGAGCGCGTAGGAGGCGATGTTGAACGGCACGCCGAGGAACATGTCTGCGCTGCGCTGGTAGAGCTGGCATGAGAGCTTTGCCGGTGATCCCTCGATGCCCGGCGCCACGTAGAACTGGAACAGCGTGTGGCACGGGGGCAGCGCCATCTTCGAGATCTCGGCGACGTTCCATGCCGAGACCATGTGCCGACGAGAATCGGGGCTGGTGCGCAGCGACTCCATCACCGCCGCGATCTGGTCGATGTGCGCGCCGTCCGGCGTGGGCCACGAGCGCCACTGGACACCGTAGACGGGACCGAGCTCGCCGGCGTCGTCCGCCCACTCGTCCCAGATGGTGACGCCCTGCTCCTGCAGCCACCGCACGTTCGACTCGCCCCGCAGGAACCACAGCAGCTCGAGCGCGATCGACTTGAAGTGCACGCGCTTGGTTGTGACCAGCGGGAAGCCCTCGGCCAGGTCGAACCGGATCTGGCGGCCGAACACGCTGCGGGTGCCCGTGCCGGTGCGGTCGCCCTTGTGGGCGCCGTTCTCGAGCACGTCGCGCAGCAGATCCTCGTAGGGAGTGGTGACGCGGGTCAGGGTGGGCATGCCACTAGATTAGTCGCAAACCGCCCGCCCTATCGGCGCGCCATTTTAGCCGTGTCTCAGTCGTCATAGGGCTTGACCTGCTCGATCGCCACGGCCCGCTCCGGCCCCTCCACGGGCACGTGGAACACGATGAGCTCCCCGGGTGTCAGGTACGGGTCCGAGGCCGGCAGCTGGGCCGCGAGCTCGGGTGTCAGGAACGTGCGGAACTCGTCCAGGATGGTCGGCAGGACCGGGCGGTGCGTGCACAGGACGGCCGGCTGCCGCTTGTCGAACAGACGCACGACGGCGGCCGCGGCCTTGCGCGGCTTCCTCGCCGCGCGGTGCTCGGTCAGGTCCTCCACGAGGCGGATCTTGACCTTGTCCCGGGAGGCGCGCACATACGGCAGCACCGTGTCGAGGCAGCGCCGCCAGGGGCTCGTGACCACCCGCACGGGCTTCCAGACTGTCAGCAGCCGGCCCACGGCCTCCGCCTGGCGGACGCCGGTCGCGGCCAGCGTCCGGTCCCCCTCCGCCTTGGTCCACGAGCTGCGCGGCTTGGCCTTGGCGTGCCGCAGGAGGATCAGGGGCCTCGTTGCGAGGGCGTCCCTCCGGTGGGCGTCGACAAGCGCCTCGAGGGGCACGACGTCCGTCTGGTTGCTCAGCAGGAGCTCGGCCTCCTCGGGGCCGCACCAGTGGAACTGGTCCACCTCCTCGCCGTCGGGGCGCACGGGGGTAGAGCGCTCGAGCTGCATCGCCCAGTAGTGGACCGCCTTGAGCCCGGCCGACACCCTGTAGTGGGTGGTGGGCAGGGGGATGCCGAGCCGCGCGTCGATGCCGATCTCCTCGCGGACCTCCCGCGCGGCGCACTCGGGGAGCGTCTCCCCGGGATCGAGCTTCCCCTTGGGCCAGGACCAGTCGTCGTAGCGCGGCCGGTGGATGAGCAGCACCTCGAGCCTGTCGCCGGCCACGCGCCACGGGATGGCGCCTGCGGCCTGGACGGCGATCTGCTCGCCGGGATGCTCCGCCTGGTCCTCGACGGGCGCGTCCGCCATCAGCGCAGGCTCGCGGCGCGCTGGCGCGTCCGGGAGGCGAGCAGCCAGGACTGGATGTCCTCGAGCGGCCGGCCGTCCTCGTCGACGTGGTGCCGCGTCCAGTCGCCCTCGGCGTCGAGGTGCCATGAGGACGTGGAGGGGGCAATGTAGCGGTCGAGGAGGGACACGAGGTCCGCGATGTCCTCGCGGTTGCGCAGCTGCACGAGGGCCTCGACGCGGCGGTCCAGGTTGCGGTGCATCATGTCCGCCGAGCCGATGTACACCACGGGGTTGCCGCCGTTGGCGAAGCCGAACACGCGGGAGTGCTCGAGGAACCGGCCCAGGATGGAGCGGACCGTGATGTTCTCGCTGAGCCCCGGCACGCCGGGACGCAGCGCGCAGATGCCGCGTACGATCACGTCGACCCGCACTCCGGCCTGCGAGGCGCGGTAGAGCGAGTCGATGATCGCCTCGTCCACCATCGAGTTCACCTTGATGACAACGCGCGCCCGCAGGCCCGCCCGCGCGTTGCGGATCTCGGTCTCGATCCGGTCGATCAGGCCCGAGCGGACCGAGCGGGGCGCTACGAGGAGGCGCTTGAACGTGGACTTGGGCGCGTAGCCGGAGAGCTGGTTGAAGAGCTTGGAGAGGTCGTCGCCCACTTGCTCGTCGCAGGTCAGGAGACCGAGGTCCTCGTAGTAGCGGGCGGTGCGCGGGTGGTAGTTTCCGGTGCCGATGTGGCAGTAGCGGCGGAGTCCGTCATTCTCCTGGCGCACCACGAGCGAGAGCTTGCAGTGCGTCTTGAGGCCCACGATCCCGTACACGACGTGCACGCCGGCCTGCTCGAGCTTGCGCGCCCACGAGATGTTGGCCTGTTCGTCGAAGCGGGCCTTGATCTCCACGAGCGCGAGGACCTGCTTGCCGGCCTCGGCTGCGTCGATGAGCGCGTCCACGATCGGGGAATCGCCGGAGGTGCGGTACAGGGTCTGCTTGATCGCCTGGACCTTCGGGTCCGAGGCCGCCTGCTCGAGAAAGGCCTGGACGGACGTCGAGAACGAGTCGTATGGGTGGTGCAGGAGGATGTCGCGGCGGCGCATCGCGGCGAACACGTTCGCCGCCTTGGCCGTCTCGGACTCGTTGAGGAAGCGCGAGGTGTGGGCGAGCTGCTTCGGGTAGTGCAGCTCCGGCCGGTCCACCCCGGCGATGACGGAGAGCCCGCGCAGGTCCAGCGGCGCAGGGAGCGAGTACACCTCCGGCTGGTCCACCCCGAGCTCGCGAACGAGCAGCGCCAGGACGTTCGGGCTGATGTCCGTGGTGACCTCGAGGCGCACGGGCGGGCCGAACCGCCGGCGCAGGAGCTCCTTCTCGAGCGCCTGCAGGAGGTTCTCGGCGTCGTCCTCCTCGACCTCGAGGTCCTCGTTGCGGGTCACCCGGAACGTGTGGTGCTCGAGCACCTCCATCCCGGGGAACAGCTGGTCGAGGTGGACCGCGATGAGGTCCTCGAGCGGGATGAACCGGGCACCGCGGCGGCTGCCGGCCCGCGGGCCGTCCACCGAGATGAGCCGGGGGAGCTGATCCGGGACCTTGAGCCTCGCGAACAGCTCCTTCTCGCTCACGGGGTTCCGCACGATGACCGCGAGGTTCAGCGACAGGCCCGAGATGTACGGGAACGGGTGGGCCGGGTCCACGGCGAGCGGGGTCAGGATGGGGAACACCTGTTCGCGGAACATGGTGCTCAGCTGCTCGTGCTCGGCCTCGGCGAGGTCCTCCCACGAGACGAGCCGGATACCGGCCTCCTCGAGGGCGGGGCGGATCTGCTCCGTGAACACGCGGATGTGCCGCTCCTGGAGGACGTGGGCGGCCTCGGAGATCTGGTCGAGCACCTCGTGCGGGCTCAGGCCGGCGGGGGAGGGGACGGCGAGGCCCGTGGCGATGCGGCGCTTGAGCCCCGCCACGCGGACCATGAAGAACTCGTCCAGATTGGAGGCGAAGATCGAGAGGAAGCTGACCCGCTCGAGCAGGAACAGGTCGGGATCCTCGGCGAGTTCGAGGACCCGCTGGTTGAATGCGAGCCAGCTCAGCTCGCGGTCCAGGAAGCGGTCCGGGCCATGCTCGCCCTCCGGCTCAACGCTCGGCGCGGTCGCGGGGATGTAGAAGCGGTCCTCGGTGGCCCGCGCGGCGGGGACCTCGGAGGAGCCGAACACCGGCGCTGTCCTGGCCTGCTTGGAGCGGGGCGCATCGGACGACGGCGCCGGGCTGGGTGCCGCGGTGCCCGCTGCCGAGGGTGGGGCGGCAGTCCCCACGGCGGCGGCAGCGGCGCCGTCGTGCGTGCCGGCCGCGGGCGAGTGGGAGGCAGAGGCGGTGGCGCCCTGGTCCCGGGCGGCTTCAGTCATGGTTCCTCCCGAACGCCGTGTGGCTTGGCTGGATGCTGGTTCAACCCTACTAGTGCGCGGCGTACAGGACGTCCTTGTCCCACAGCGTGAAGCCCAGCCTGCGGTACATCGCCACGGCGGGCAGATTGTCCGCGTCGGTGTAGAGCATGACCGTGCCCAGACCGAGGGAATGGAGGTAGTCGATGCCGCGCAGCGTGAGCGCGCGGCCGAGTCCCTTCCCCTGGGCCTCCGGGACCACGCCGACCGCATACACCTCGCCCAGTGCACGGTGCTCCCCGTGCGCGGGATGCACCTTGGTCCAGTGGAAGCCGAGGATCCGGTCGGAGTCGTCCACCGCGAGGAAGAAGCCCTTGGGGTCGAACCAGTCCTCGCCCTTGCGCGCCTCGAGGTCGCTGCGGCGCAGCTGGCCCTGCTCTGGGTGGTGTGCGAACGCGGCCCGGTTGGCTTCCAGCCACGCCTCCTCGTCGCGGCCGGCCTCGAACGTGCGGATGCTCAGGCCCTCGGCGAGGGGCGGCATCTCGGCATGGGGCCGGCGCATGAGGACCATCTTCCAGAGTTCGCGCTCGGGCACGAACCCGTAGTGGGCGGCCAGCTCGGCGGCGGCCTCGTGGTTGCCGTGCGACCAGGCCCGCAGCCCGGCGAGCCCGGCGCTTCCCCGGAGGTCCCGGATGGCCTCGACGAGGCGGACCCCCACGCCCTGGTTGCGGTAGTTCGGGTGCACGGCGAGCTCGGCCACCCCGGCGCCGTCGGGCCCGAAGGCGATCGCAGCGACGCCCGCGAGGTCCTCCGGCGCCGAGGAGCCGGAGGTGTCGTCCAGCGCGTGGACGGCCACCGTGAGGATCTCCTCCGCGCGGGTATCGGGGGAGCGCATGAGCACGGTGGTCTGCTCGGACAGGGACGGATTGCCGTCGGACTCCTCCGCCGCCTCGAGCAGGGCGTGCACCTCCGCCCACAGGGCCTGCGGGACGCGCCCTTCGACGACGGTGACTGGCCAATCCTGCGGGTATGCGCTGGTCATGGGGACAGGCTAGCGAACCCGGCGCGAACAGGCAGTCTTTGGCCTGGTTTGTCCTCGGTTGCCGCCGCCGCTCTGCTCGGGTAGAGTCTCTCTCTGCCGCCGGGAGCCCGGCGGGCAGGGGGGATCCACCAGTGGGGTGGCCTTGATACGTTCGACCCGTATGTCCTCCACGGCAAGCCGCGAGGCCCCGCATCCCTGAGGATGCGGGGCCTCGCTGTGTTCCTGCCTTGGCTGTGTTCCTGCCTTGTTCGGTCCCCGCCGGCTCGCGCCTGGTCCGCTCAGGCGTCGCTGAGCTCGTCCTCCGCGACCCTGGTCAGGGTGAGCCGGTAGCCCACGTTCCGGACGGTCCCGATGAGCCCCTCGTGGTCGGTTCCGAGCTTGGCCCGCAGGCGCCGCACGTGGACGTCCACGGTGCGGGTGCCGCCGTAGTAGTCGTAGCCCCACACCTCGGTGAGCAGCTGCTGGCGGGTGAAGACGCGGCCCGGGTGCTGCGCGAGGTACTTGAGGAGCTCGAACTCCTTGAAGGTCAGGTTGAGCGCCTCGCCGTTGACCTTGGCCGTGTAGCTCGACTCGTCGATCACGACGCCGGCCGCGCGGATCTCCGTCTCCGGCTCCTCCGCGGTGGCCGCGCGGGACACCGCGAGGCGGATCCTGGCCTCGACTTCTGCGGGCCCTGCGGAGTCGAGGACGATGTCGTCGACGCTCCATGCCGAGGACACGGCGGCCATGCCGCCCTCGGTGAGGATGAGGATGAGCGGGGCGCTGAGCCCGGTGGCCCGCAGGAGCTGCGTGAGCGAGCGCGAGCCGACGAGGTCCTTGCGCGCGTCCACGAAGATCACGTCCGAGGGGTCGGCGTCCAGTAGCGCCGTGGGTTCGGCGGGCAGGACGTGGATGCGATGGTTGAGGAGCTCGAGCGCGGGGAGGATGTCAACCGACGAGCCGGTGGCGTTCGTCAGGAGCAGGATGTGCGACATGGTTCCTCCGTCAGGATCTGTCTGCACGGCGTCGGGCAGGGGGTGCCTTTGACGGTCGATTATAGAACGAGTCTGGCCCGCAGTCCGGGGCGCGCGTCACATTGGCGGGTCGAGTGAGGCAGGATGGCAGGGTGACTAACACTGATCTGGGTACGGCGCACGGCGTCCAGAGGGGGATCACGCGGTGAAGGCCGGGACCCGCTCAGTGGCCGGCGGGGCGGTGGCCATCGTGGGGATCGCGGTCGCCGTCGGCTCCAGTCTCGGTGGCCCGATCGCGCAGTCTGTCGGCGCCGCCGTCGTGGCCATCGCCGTCGGGCTCGGCTGGCCGCACTTCCTCGGCATCCCCGCGAAGAAGACGAACGGCGCCGTGATCTCGCTCGCGGGGATCGCTTCGGTCGCGTCGGCCGCGTTCGTCCGCGGGCCCGAGTACCTCGCGTGGACCCCGCTCGCGATCGCCGTGGGCGTCATGGCGGTCGTGGTGGTCCAGCTCATCCGCGGCACAGGGCAGAGCCACCGCCTCGAGTCCGCGTTCGGCGCGAGCGCAGGCGTCCTCCTGTGCTGCCTCGGTGCCGGATGGATCGCGACGGCGCGCCTCACCGGAGCCGGTTCGATGCTCCTCGTCGCCGCGATCAGCACCGTCGTGGCGCTGCTCCTCGGCATGATCCGCTGGCCCGATACGATCATCGCGCCCCTGACCATCGTGTTCGCGGGGCTCGCGGCGCCGCTCGCCGGCCTCGTCCTCGCCGACGTCGCGGTGCTCCCGGCCACTCTCGCCGGCGTCGTGATCGGCGCCGTGCTCGCCGCCTTCCGCGCGCTCAACAGCACGAGGCGGGACAAGGTCGCGACCGCAGGCTTCGTGGCCCTCGGCCTCGCTCCGGCGTTCGCCGTGGGCACCATCGCGTACCTTCTGGACCGCATGCTCGTGGTGTGACCGGGATGGTCAGCGAGCGGGGCGGCACACGCTACGATGGGCCGTATGAGCGTTGCTGCCTTCGAGATCTTCTTCATCGTCCTCCTTGCCGTTACGTCCGTCGCCATGGCATGGTTCGCCGCCCTCGTCATCTGGAAGCTGTACAAGGGTCAGCGCTGACCCTCGGCAGACCCCGCACCGTCCCCCGTGCCTAGGAGCCGCACGTGCCCATCGAGATCCCGTCTGGCCTGACCCCCGAGCTCGTCCCGCTGTCGTGGCTCATCGGGGAGTGGGAAGGGCGGGGCCGTCTCGGGGCGGGGGAGGGCGACGACCCGCACTTCGTCCAGCACGTGGTCTTCGCGAACAACGGCTTCCCGTATCTGAAGTACAGCGCCGAGAGCTGGCTGGCGGACGAGGACGGGAAGCGCATCCGGCCGCTCTCGACCGAGTCCGGCTACTGGCAGATCGACCGTCCGCTCCAGGACGCCGACGGCGGCCCCGGGCTCGCGCCGCCGGACATCGTCCCGGCCTTCACCTCGGCCGAGGAGGTCGAGTCGCTGCGCAACGGCCAGGACGGCTTCGACATCACCGTCACGATCGTCCACCCGGGCAGCATCGCCGAGCTGTACTACGGGCAGATCAAGGGCCCCCAGATCGAGCTGAGCACGGACGCGGTGCTCCGGGGCGCCCACGCACGCGACTACAAGGCCGCGACCCGTATCTTCGGGCTCGTCAACTCCGACCTCTTCTGGCGCTGGGACGTCGCGGCCGGCGGCGAGCCGCTTGCTCCCCATGCCTCGGCCATCCTCAAGCGGGTCAGCGCACCCGCATCCGGGCAAGCGCCCACGGAGTGACGCGCCGCCGTCGGGAGTGAAATCGGCCCACCGCGCGTTGGAACGGACATGACACTCGCTTCGCCCCTTCTCTCGCGCCGCGGCGCGGTCGCCGCACATGGTCCCGACGAGGGCGTGGCCGCCCACTACGGCGACCCCGTGCGGGAGCAGCGCGAACTCGCAGCGGGGCGTGCCGCCGTCGACCTCTCCTACCGCGGCGTCGTGACCGTCGCGGGGCCCGACAGGCTCACGTGGCTCACCACCCTCTCGTCGCAGCAGGTCTCGGGCCTCGGCGCGGGGGAGTCCAGCGAGCTGCTCCTGCTGAGCCTGCAGGGCCGGGTCGAGTTCGACGCGCGCATCACGGATGACGGGGAGAAGGCCTGGCTGCTCGTCGAGGCCAGCGAGGCCCAGGGGCTCGCGGCGTGGCTGACGTCCATGAAGTTCATGCTGCGGGTCGAGATCGCCGACGAATCCGGCCTGTGGGGGGTCCTCGCCTCCACGCGCCGCCTCGCAGCGCTCGACGCGTTCGGCCCCGGCGGGCGACCGGTCGTCTGGGAGGACCCCTGGCCCCATGTGGCGCCCGGGGGATACAGCTATGCGGCCGTCGACGACGCGCACCACCCCGGCCTCGAGCGGCCGTGGTTCGAGCACGTCGTGGAGCGGGGCCGGCTCGCCGAGGCCGCGGCCGCCCTCGAGGGCAGCGGCGTGGGGCTGGCAGGCACCATGGCGTCGGAGGCGCTGCGCATCGCCGCGTGGCGCCCGCGATGGGGCGCCGAGACGGACGAGCGGACCATCCCGCACGAGCTCGATCTCCTGCGGACCGCGGTGCACCTCTCCAAGGGCTGCTACAAGGGGCAGGAGACCATCGCGCGCGTCCACAACCTCGGACATCCGCCACGCCGTCTGACGCTCCTGCAGCTCGACGGCTCGGCCCACACCCTCCCCGCGCCGGGCAGCCCCGTGGTCGCGCGGGACGGCGCGGATGGCGCCAAGCCGCTCGGACGCGTCACCTCGGCGGCCCTCCACTACGAGATGGGCCCCATCGCGCTCGCCGTGCTCAAGCGCTCGGTGGACCCGGACGCCGCCCTCGTGGTCCGCGGCGAGGCCGAGGGCGAGGAGTACGCGGCGGCACAGGAAATCATCGTTGCACCCGAGGCCGGCCAGGTCGTCGGGCGTCCCACCGGACTGCTCAGGAGAAACGCATGAACGAGAATCCCGCAATTCCCGACGATGTCATCGCGCTCGCGGGCAAGCTCTTCGATGCGGCGCGAGTGGGCGATGAGCCCGTCCTGCGCTCGTACCTCGAGGCAGGCGCCCCGGCGACGCTCACCAACGAGTCGGGCGACACGCTCCTGATGCTCGCCGCGTACCACGGCCACGCCGGGACCGTGCGGCTCCTCGGCCAGCACGGAGCGGACGTCGAGGCGGCCAACGACCGCGGCCAGACGCCGCTGGCCGGTGCCGTGTTCAAGGGCCACGACGACGTCGTGGACGCGCTGCTCGACCTCGGGGCCAATCCCGACGCCGGGTCTCCGACGGCCCGCCAGGCCGCGCACATGTTCGGGCGGACCGAGATCGTGGACAGGTTCGGCACGGCAGGCTAGTCCGGCAACAAAACCTGGTGATTCTCGCCACGGGCGAACACCTGCGGACAGCCGCGGTCCTCAGGAAGTGAGACTCTAGATCGGTGGAAAACATCCAGCGACCGTGGGCAGCGCTGTGGGCGCTCGTCATCGGCTTCTTCATGATCCTGATCGACACGACGATCGTGTCCGTGGCCAACCCCGCGATCATGCGGGCTCTCGGCGCAGACATCAACTCCGTCATCTGGGTCACGAGCGCCTACCTGCTCTCGTATGCCGTGCCGCTGCTCATCACCGGACGGCTCGGCGACAGGTTCGGCCCGAAGCGGATGTACCTGTTCGGCCTCGTGGTGTTCACGCTCTCGTCGCTGTGGTGCGGCCTCTCCGGCACCATCGCCTCCCTCATCGCGGCGCGTGTGGTCCAGGGCCTCGGGGCCGCGTTCATGACCCCGCAGACCATGGCGGTGATCACCCGAATCTTCCCGCCTGAGCGGCGGGGCGCGGCGATGAGCATCTGGGGCTCGACGGCCGGCGTGGCCATGCTCGTCGGGCCGATCCTCGGTGGCCTGCTCGTGGATGGCTTCGGCTGGGAGTGGGTGTTCTACATCAACGTGCCGGTCGGCATCATCGGGTTCGTCCTTGCGGCCCGGCTCGTCCCGACCCTGCCCACGCACTCGCACCGGTTCGACTGGCTCGGTGTCGCGCTGAGCGCCGCCGGCATGTTCCTCCTCGTGTTCGGCATCCAGGAGGGCCAGACCTACTCGTGGGGCACGATCACCGGGCCGATCACGGTGTGGAGCCTGATCATCACGGGGATCGTCGTCATGGTGCTGTTCGTCGTGTGGCAGCGGTTCAACCGTGCCGAACCGCTCGTCCCCCTGAGCCTGTTCCGAGACCGGAACTTCTCGCTCGCGAACGCCGGGATCTCGGCCGTGGGCCTCGTGGTCACCTCGTTCGGCCTGCCGACCATCTTCTACTACCAGCTCGTGCGGGGGATGACCCCGACCCAGTCCGCCCTCATGAGCATCCCGCTCGCTGTCCTCTCGGGCGCGCTCGCGCCGGTCGCCGGGAAGCTCGTGGACCGCGGGCACGGGAAGATCATGAATATCGCCGGAATGCTCGTGTTCGCGGCCGGACTCGTCCTGTACGCCGTGCTCATGACCCCGGACATGCCGATCTGGCTGCTCCTCATTCCGAGCGCCGTGATCGGCATCGCGAACGCCGGCATCTGGGGCCCGCTCGCCACCCTCGCGACCCGCAGCCTGCCCCCGCAGCTGGCTGGAGCCGGCTCGGGCATCTACAACACAACGCGCCAGATCGGCGCCGTCCTGGGTTCCGCCGCGATCGCGGCCCTCATGGAGGCCCGGCTCGCCGTGGAGCTCCCGGCAGGCGGCCACGCCGCGCCCGCGGGAGAGCTGGCCTCGGGCCACCTGCCGGAGTTCCTGCAGGCGGGCTTCGCGTCCGCGATGGCCCAGTCGGTGCTCCTTCCGGCCGCGTTCACGGTAGTCGGGTTCGCGATCGCACTGTTCTTCGTCAAGGTGCCCGCAGACCTCCAGCGCCCCGCCCCCGAGCCCGGCAAGGTGCCCGAGTCCCTCCGCTGACCCCCCTCGGCGCCGTCAGGGCCGGGGGAGCCGGATGGCGGCCAGATGCCCCTGCGCCTTGATGCCGAGGGAGTCGGCGAGGCGGAGCCCGGCGGTCGCGTGGGGCGGGACCGCGATCTGGACGATCAGCCCGTCCGCGAGCGCCTCGTGCGCCGCGATCAAGGCCGCGAGCCGCCCGAGCCCCCTCTGGCGGAGCCCCGGTGCCACGAGCACGCTCAGGTCCGCCAGCAGGCCCTCCTGGACGGAGTAGGCGGCGCACGCAGCGGGCCCGTCCGGCAGCATGAGGGTGAACCGGTGCTCGCGCTCTGTCAGCCCGGCGGAGGAGACGTCGTCGGGCGGGCACCGCATCTCGAGCTCGATTGCCTCCGGCGCGCCGCGGGAGACCTGGGGCTCGGTGTCGGGCTGGGCGATCGGCAGATCGTCGGCGAAGCCGAGCACGGCGGTGCGCAGGCCATGCGCTCCCGGTCCCGCGAGGCGCAGGAGCCCGCCGCCGTCCACGACCTCGTCCAGGCCAAGATCGGCGGCGGCCTCCACGAGCTGGGGGGGCCCGGTCACCGCGAGCTGGCCGAACAGCACGACGGCGACCAGCTCGCGCGCGCTGTCGAGGCGCCCGACGAGGCGGCCGCCGTCGTCCGCGAAGCTCAGGTCCGGCAGCCCGAGCCGACGCGCCCAGGCGAGCCGCACAATCCCGCGGCTGCTGGCATGGAACGTCCCGTACACGCTCACCGGATCCTCACCTGACGGCCTATCAGCACGCTCACCCGAAGAGGACGGCGGCCTCGTCGTAGCGGTGCTGCGGGACGGTCTTGAGCCGTCCGAGGGCCTCCTCGAAGCCTACGTGCGCGATCTCGGTGCCGTGCAGCGAGACCATGGTGCCCCAGCGGCCCTCGACCACGGAGTCGATGGCGGCCATGCCGAGGCGGGTGGCGAGCACCCGGTCGAACGCGGTGGGAACGCCGCCGCGCTGGATGTGGCCCAGGATGGTGGCGCGGGTCTCGATGCCGGTGCGCGCCTCGATCTCGGGGGCGAGCTGCTCGGCGATGCCGCCGAGGCGGGGCCGGCCGAAGGTGTCGAGGCCGCGCTCGGAGTGGGGCGCGGCCATGCCCTCGAGCACGAATCCCTCGGCCACGACGACCAGCGGCGCGCGGCCGCGGTCGTGGGCCAGCTGGACCCAGTGGGCAACTTGGTCCATGGTGACCTTCTGCTCGGGGATGAGGATGGCGTGGGCGCCGGAGGCCATGCCGGAGTGCAGCGCGATCCAGCCGACGTGCCGACCCATGACCTCGGCGATCATGCAGCGGTGATGGGACTCCCCGGTGGTGCGGAGTCGGTCGATGGCCTCGGTGGCGATCTCCACGGCGGTGTCGAAGCCGAACGTGTAGTCCGTGGCGTCGAGGTCGTTGTCCACGGTCTTGGGGACCCCCACGATCCTCAGGCCCGCGTCGGTGAGGCGGCGGGCCGCCGCGAGCGTGCCCTCGCCGCCGATCGCGATGATGGCGTCGATCCCGAGCCGGTCCATGTGGCCTTTGATGACCTCCGGGCCGCCGCCGTGCTCGAACGGGTTGGTGCGCGAGGTGCCCAGGATCGTGCCGCCCTGCTTGGCGATGCCGCGGACCATGGTGCGGGGGAGGTCGATGATGTCGCCCTCGACGACGCCGCGCCAGCCGTCCTTGTACCCGACGAACTCCTGCCCGTGCACGGCGATGCCCTTGAGCACCGCGCCGCGGATCACGGCGTTGAGGCCGGGGCAGTCGCCACCGGAGGTGAGGATGCCGATCTTCATTCAGGGCCCTTCCCATCGGGCGAGGCCAGCGATGGGCGGGCCGCGCATTGAGTGAACGAGGCGCCCCGTTGAGCCCGCGCCCATTCTAGCCGCGGCCCGCGTGGCGTACGCCACATGACAGGAACCTCGGTGCACGACGGCGCGTGGCCGGCCCACGTGGTGGGCGCGTCGGCTCACGCCCCGTCTCGGCGGCGCCCGCGGGTGGCGGCGAGAGTGCCTCCCACCACGAGCCCCACTCCAGCGACGAGGAGCAGGACGACGGCGACGAGGCCCGGATCGACGGACAGCCATCCGAGCCGGCCGGCGGCGATCAGCGCGGCGACGGCAATGACGACGCCGCCCCAGATGATCGTGCCCACGCTCGGGGCGTCCCCTCCATGCCGTTGGGGGCTGGCGTTGGTGCTCATCTCACTGCTCCTGCTGGATCTCGATGTTGCTGAGGGTCGCGTGGACATTGACCACGAGCGTGGCGCCGGGACGGTCCGCGTTGTACGTCTCGGAGTCCTTGGCGGTGATGCCCGCGATCGACTTCGATCCGAAGTGGATGTTGCTCAGGGTGCCGTCCGCGTCCACGCGCACCGGGACGTTCTTCGGGACGGTGATCTTCACCTGGCTGACGGTGCTCTCCACCGGGACGACCGCCTCGGAGGCCAGCGGCCCTGCAGAGTCGAGGCCCCGGAGGTCCAGCTGTCCCGAGGCGCCGGTGATCGAGTAGCCCGACTGCGCCTCGGAGATCGTCGTCGGTGACATGTCGACCGAGCCTTGCGGGCGGCTCAGCTGGTAGACGGGCTGGGTGAGCGCAGCGCCCGCGAGGGCCACGACGGCGAAGAATGACAGGATTCCCGCCGAGCGTCCGCGCAGGCCGGCCACGATGATCCCGAGGCCGATGACGGCGGCGGCGACCGCCCAGATGGCGCCGGATGCAGGATCGACGATCGCCTTCCCGGCGAGCTGGAAGGCCAGCAGCGTGCCCGCGACAATCACCGCGACACCCACGACGACGGTCGTGAAGGGGCCGCCCGGACCGCGGCGGTACTCACGGGCTGAGGCAGACGCGCCGTAGGGCGTCCCTGCAGGGCCGCGACCGAACGACGGGTCTCCGACCGATCCGCCCGTGACCGGCGCCTCTGGGTAAGGCACCTGCCCCGGGCGAGGCGCGGAGGGCGGCCCGGAGGCGGCCGACGCCGCGTAGGCGCCGCCGGGCGCCTGCTGGCCGGGCGCCGGGCCGGGTGCCGCCTGGCCGGTTGCCGGGCCGGCACCCGGGACGCCCGCGACGCCGGCCCGCCCACGGTGGAGCTGTCGGGAGCGCACGATGCTGCCCACGATGAGCGCTGCGACGGCCAACCAGAAGACTGCCCAGATCGCACCCCACAGGGGACCGTTGGCGCCGCTCTCGAAGACGAGGCCCGTCCGCGCCCCGCCGAGGCCGAGGATCGAGGCCACGAGGCCGCCCGTCATGCCGGCCGTCCACCGGCCGCGCAGGGCCTCCTCCACGTGAATGCGGCCGTCCGGCTCCGGCAGGAGGAGCCACAGGATACCGTAGACCAGCAGGCCGACGCCGAGGAAGATCGAGGCGACCACGAAGAGGCCGCGGACCAGGATCGGGTCGACGCCCCAGCGGTGGGCGAGGCCGCATGCGACGCCGCCAGCCCACCGGTCCGGTCCCCGGGTCGTGCCGAAGCTGCGTATCCAGGTGAAGAAGTCGCTGCCGGTATGGCCAGAAGGCTGACCTGCCGGGCCTGCAGGGGCGCCGTGGGTCTGTCCGTTGCTCATGACTCGTCCTTCCCGAAGGACCACGGCCGCCCGGCAGAGCCAACCCGGGGGCCGGGCCGCTGCCTTCAGTGTGGGATCTGCCGCCCGGGCCCTGTAGAGGCATTGGGCCCTGCGGCCCCTTGTTCCGGCGCGGCCCGCCGAGGGACCGGAAAGGCCCGGCCCCTCGGGAGGGCCGGGCCTGGGCGCCGCACACCGGCGGCATGGTCGGGTTCCGGGATCAGGCGCCGGGGCCCACGGACCCAGCGCCCGGGCCGCCGGGGCCGACGCCCTTGGGGCGGACCCAGTCCTCGAGGATGATCCGGCCGGTCTGGTCGGGGATGAGGACCCACGCGACGATGTACGCGAGGACCGCGGGACCGGGCAGCAGGCAGAGGACGAGGAATGCGATGCGTACGAACACGGGGTCGACGTTGAGCCGGTCGGCGATGCCGCCGAGCACGCCGCCCACGATCCGGCGCGGTCCGCGCTTGAGGCCCGCCGAGCGGAGGGCGTTGAAGAACGAGTCCATGGTGTCTCTCCTGGAGGTGATCGGTTTGCGGTCAGTCGTTGGTGGATGGGCTGGTGGTGGGGCCGGCGGTGCGCGGCCCGGGAGCGTACGGGTTCGGCTTCGTGGCGGTGGCCGGAGCCGTGGTCGCGGTGGGCGCCGCATCGATGCCATCCCCGACCGAGGCGACCGGCTCGCCGTCGTCCGTCACCGTCCGGCGGCGGCGCGAGGCCGCGATGCCGCCGATCACGAGGCCGAGCCCCGCGAGGAGGAGGATGCCGGCGGCCGCGTACCCGGGGTCGATGCTGAACCATCCGAGGCGGTTGGCGAGCATGAGCGCTCCGACCACGATGACCACTGCTCCCCACACCATCGTTCCAATGGACGGCCCGGAAGTCTCGGGCCGGAAGTCCTGCTGCGTGCTCATCTCAGCGCTCCTCGGTGATCGTGACGTTGCTCAGGGTCGCGTCGAGGTTCACCACGAGGGTGGCCCCGGGCTTGCCCGAGTTGTAGGTGGCGGTGTCCCGCTGGGTGATGCCCGCGGTCGTGTGGCCGTTGGCCTTCACGTCGGCCAGAGTCGCCGAGCTGCGGACCTCGACGGGCACGTCCTTCGGGACGGTGATGGTCAGGTCGCTCATCGTGACCTTGACGGGGATGATGGCCTCGCCCGCGAGCGGCGTGGCGTCGAGGGCGCTGAGGTCGAGGGTGCCCTTCGCCGCGGTGATGTCGTACCCCGCGGTGGCCTGGGCGACCGTGGCGGGGGCATAGGAGGCCGTGTGGGCCTGAAAGGTCGAGAACCGGTCCACGCTCTGGCTGACCGCGCCGCCCACGAGGGCCACGACCGCGAACAGGGTCAGGATCCCGGCGGTGCGGCCGCGCAGGCCCGCAACGAGGATGCCGAGGCCGAGCACGATCGCGACCGAGGTCCAGATCGCCCCGGCAGCGAGCGGGATGGTGCCCGTGGCGACGAGGACGCCGAGCGAGCCTGCCACGAGCGCTGCCACGCCGAGGACGACGAGGACGAACGGAGCCGAGGGCCCGCGCCGTCGGGGCACGCGCGGCTGCGGAGCGCGGACCGGCGCAGGGACCGGCGGGAGGGAGCCACCGTAGTACGGGGGAGCGCTCTGCTGGCCGTGCCCGCCGTAGTACGGCACGCTCGCGGACTGCCCGCTCGCGTAGTACCCGGCGGAGGAGGAGTACGACGGCGCCGCGCCCGGCTTCGCGTAGTAGGCGTCGCCGGAGGCGGGCACGCCACCGGAGAACGGCGCGGCCGAACCCACGGTGTCCGCGCCTCCGGAGCTGGCGCCGGCGCTGCTGCCGGCGCCGGGGTCCACGGGCTGTGAGGCGTGCCACCCGGCGCGGTAGGCTGCGCGCCGGCGGCTGCCACGGACGATGCTGTAGATGCCGAAGGCGACGACGGCCACCCAGAAGAGACCCCAGAAGGCGCCCCCGATCCCGCCCTCGCCGAACCAGAAGCCGGCGCGGGCGCCGCCCAGGCCGAGGATCGTGACGATGAGGCCGCCGGTCATGCCCGCCGTCCACCGGCCGTGGGCGGCCTCCTGGGCGTGGATGCGGCCGTCGGCCTCGGGGAGGAGGAGCCACAGGATGCCGTAGGCGAGCACCCCGACCCCGAGGAAGATGGCCGCGACGAGGAAGAGGCCGCGGATGAGGACGGGGTCCACGCCCCAACGGTGGGCGAGGCCGCTCGCGACGCCGCCCATCCAGCGGTCGCCGCCGCGGGTGATGCCGAGGCTGCGGATCCAGCTGAAGAAGTCACCGCCGCGGGGCGGGGTCGGCCCAGCCGTTACCGGGTGGGATGGTCCCGTGTGGGGCGCTGAGCCGGCCTGGGCCGGGCCGGGCGGGCTCGCGCCGGCTGCTGCCGCGTCGGCTGCTGCCGCGCCGCCGGGCTGAGGGTGGGGTTCGTCCTGGGGCTGGGATGCTGGCTGGTCGCCAGGGCTCTGTTCGGTGCTCATGCCTCCATCCTTCCGCCCGGCGCCGCGCGCCCCCATGGGGGGACACCCTGAACGAACCCTGAATGGACCCCGGGATCCGCCTCGGACCGGCCCTGGGCCCGGTCAATGGTGCTTGGATGGAAGCATGAACACCGCGATGGCCCGGCCGCCGCTCGTGCGGGGAGAGGACCGCCTCATCGCAGGCGTGTGCTCCGGGCTCGCGCGCCACCTGGGGATGCGCACCGACGTGGTGCGGTGGATCATGGCCGTCGCCGCCTTCCTGGGTGGGGCAGGCATCGTCCTGTACGGCTGGCTGTGGATCATGGTCCCCACGGCGGCCGAGGCACAGAAGCGGCGGGCCCGCACGCCCGCGTCGCCCATCGCGCCCGCGGTGAGCGAGCCCGCGAAGCCGGCTTCCGGGCTGGCAGCATCGAGCCCGCGCGAGGCGCCGCACGTGCCGCGCTACGCGCGCGAGGTGCTGCTCGGCGTCGTGCTCCTCCTCGGAGCCGTGGCGCTCGGGGGCCGCTCATCGGCGTGCAGGTGCCGCTGGACACGATCGTGCCGATCGCGGCGATACTCGGCGGCGCGGCGCTGGCATGGATGCAGCTGGACGAGGTGCGGCGGGAGAGGCTCGTCCGTGGGGCGGGCGCCGAGCGCTGGACGGGCTGGCTACGTCTGGGAGCAGGGCTCGCGCTCGTGGTCGCGGGCGTGACCCTCGCCGTCTCCGGCAGCGAGTGGAACGTGCTCGGCATGGCGTTGCTCGCCTCGTTCGCGGTGCTCGCGGGAGTGGCGCTCGTGCTGCTGCCGTGGGGGGTCAAGTTCTGGCGGGAATTCGGAGCCGAGCGCGCGGCGCGGGTCCGCGAGGAGGAGCGGGCCGAGATCGCGGCGCACCTCCACGACTCAGTCCTGCAGACCCTCGCCCTCATCCAGCGGCGGGCGGGCAACGAGGCGGACGTCACGCGGCTCGCCCGGGCGCAGGAGCGCGAGCTGCGCGAGTGGCTCTACCGCGACGCGCGCAGCGGCCACGGCACGTTCGCGGACCGGATCGCGGAGCTCGCCGGGCAGGTCGAGGACCTGCACGGGGTGCCGATCGACGTCGTGACCGTGGGGGGCACCGAGCCCGGTGACGCCTCGGACGAGACGCGTGCCGCCGAGGCCCAGGACGCGCTCCTCCAGGCCTCGCGGGAGGCCATGCTCAACGCGGTCCGCCATGGCGCGGGGCCCGTGTCCGTGTACGCGGAGTCCGGCAAGGACGCCACCGAGGTCTTCATCAAGGACCGGGGCGAGGGCTTCGACCCCGACTCCGTCCCCGAGGACCGTCTCGGGGTGCGGGAGTCGATCGTGGGGCGCATGCGCCGCCACGGCGGCGAGGCAACGATAGTGAGCGGCCCTCAGGGCACAGAGGTGCGGCTGAGGCTGCCCAGAACGGAGGAGCCATGAGCGAGGACACCGATGCTGCACGCGGGGGCGCAGACCCCGTGACCGTGGTGATCGTGGATGACCACACGATCTTCCGCTCCGGCCTCAAAGCCGATCTCGACGAGCGTGTCCGGGTCGTCGGCGAGGCCGGCACGGTGGAAGGGGCGGTCGAGGCGGTCGAGGAGCTCCGCCCGCGGGTTGTGCTGCTCGACGTCCACCTGCCCGGCGGGCTCGGCGGGGGCGGCCGCGAGGTCCTGACCCGCTGCGCCGCGCTCCTGCCCGAGGTCCGGTTCCTCGCCCTGAGCGTCTCGGACGCCGCCGAGGACGTGGTCTCCACGATCCGTGCCGGGGCCCGCGGCTACGTCACCAAGACGGCCTCGGGGCGTGAGATCACCGACGCCGTGCTCCGCGTCGCCGAGGGCGACGCCGTGTTCTCGCCCCGCCTCGCAGGGTTCGTGCTCGACGCATTCGGCACCCAGTCCGTGGCCGACGACGAGCTGGACAAGCTCTCCGCCCGGGAGCTCGACGTCATGCGGCTGATCGCCCGCGGGTACTCGTACAAGGAGACCGCGAAGGAGCTGTTCATCTCGGTCAAGACGGTGGAGACCCACGTCTCGGCCGTGCTGCGCAAGCTCCAGCTGACCAACCGCCACGAGCTCTCCCGCTGGGCAGCGGACCGCCGCATCTGGTGACCCGCAGGACCTGACCTCTAGATCTGGGGGTCACCTTCTGACGCGAAGGTTCCGGTGGGGTGTGCTCGTTGGGTTATGAGGCGTGGTCGAGGGTGACGTTGTATCCGAGGGCCTGTAGCTGGTGGATGGCGCGGTTCTTGGCGCGGTCGGGGTGGTTGCGGGTGTAGTAGTCGGGGCCGGGGTCCTGGTAGAGGGTGCCGGTGGTGCCCATGTGCCAGATTGTGACCAGGAGCGTGTGCTCGAGTGCGACGATGGCCCTCATCGGGCCGCGGCGGGCGGCGATGCGGCGGTATTTGGCGTGGAGGTAGGTGCCGGGGTGGTTCGCGCAGACCATGGCGAAGATGCCCAGGGCTCCCAGGAGGTAGGGGTTGCCGGGGCGGGTGCGGGAGGACTTGACCCTGCCGGCGGATTCGTTGTTCCCCGGGGCGGTGCCGGCCCAGGAGGCCAGGTGCTCGGCGGTGGGGAAGCGGGACATGTCCGCGCCGGTCTCGGCGACGATGACGTCGGCGATCGTGGTGCTGATCCCCGGGATGGTGGTGATCAGGTCGTGGAAGCCGCGAAAGGGCTCCATGAGCGCCTCGATCTGTGCGGTGAGGGTCTCGATCGCGGCGGTGTGCTGGTCGATCAGGTCCAGGTGGATCCGGGCCAGGAAGGCGTGGTGGGCGGTGAACCGGCCGGTCAGGGCCTCGGTCAGGGCTGGGATCTTGGGCCTGAGGCTGGTCCTGGCCAGCTCCGCCATGGCCCCGGGGTCGGTGTTTCCGGTGATCAGGGCCTCGAGCATGGCCCGCCCGGAGACCCCGAGGATGTCCGTGGCGACGGAGGAGAGCTTGATCCCGGCGTCCTCCAGGAGCTTCTCCAGTCGCTGGGCCTCCCGGGCCCGGTCGCGGGTGATCGCGGTGCGGGTCCGGGTCAGGTCGCGCAGCTGGCGGATCGGGGCCGGGGGGACGAGCGAGGCCCGCACGAGCCCGTGCGCGCCGAGCTGGGCCAGCCAGGTCGCGTCGGCGACGTCGGTCTTCCTTCCCGGGACGTTCTTCACCTGCCGGGCGTTGACCAGCATGACCTCGACCCCGGGCAGGTCCTCGAGGAGGTAGTAGAACGGCTTCCAGTAGTCGCTGGTGGCCTCCATGACCACGCACGTGACCTGCTGCTGGGCGAGGTGTTCGCGCAGGGCCAGGATCTGACCGGTCATGGAGGACCATGTCGTGACCGTCTCGACGGCCTTGGCGCGGCCCGTCCCGGCGATGCGGACGCAGACCTTCGCGTCCCGCTTGGAGATGTCGATTCCCGCGCACCGGGGATGGAGGAGTTCCATCGCCTGGCTCCTTTCCGATCGGAATGGCGTCCGCCGCGGGGAGGGCAGGAGAGATTCGGAAGTCTGACGCTCGGGCTCAAAGGCACCAATCCACGGTTCCCGCGGAGGCCCTCCGCCACCATGCTGGAGGACAGGCTCACCGGCACCACAGAAGGTTCGGGGTCGACCGCGACGGACACCCCCAGCATCCATCCCGCACACACACGGCGCAACCACCGGCCACGCACGAACCTTCGCGCACCACGGTGCGCCCCGCAGGCGGCGCCCCCATGCTGGGGGGCAGCTTCTGGAGGTCACCTTCTGCGGGTCGCTCTTGGCGCACGACGGCGAAGGCTCACCTCCCGCGGGAGGCGAGCCTTCGCCGTCGTGCGCCACAGGAGCTCGGGTGCCCTACTTCGCGGCCGCGAGGAGCTCCTGGATGCGGCCGACGCCCTCGGCGAGGTCGTCGTCGCCGAGCGCGTAGGAGAGCCGCACGTACCCGCTCGGGCCGAACGCCTCGCCCGGGACGATCGCCACCTCGACCTTGTCCAGGATGAGCGCGGCGAGTTCGGCCGAGGTGGCCGGGCGGACCCCGGCGACCTCCTTGCCGAGGATCCCGCGCACGTCCGGGTAGACGTAGAACGCGCCCTTGGGCGTGGGGCAGTTGACTCCCTCGATCTCGGAGAGCATCTTCACCATGGTCTGGCGGCGGCGGTCGAACGCGACCTTCATCTCCTCCACCGCGTCGAGCGGGCCGGAGACCGCGGCGAGGGCGGCCATCTGAGAGACGTTGGCAACGTTGGACGTCGCGTGGGACTGGAGGTTCGTGGCGGCCTTGATGACGTCCGCGGGACCGATCATCCAGCCCACCCGCCAGCCGGTCATCGCGTACGTCTTGGCCACGCCGTTGAGGATCACGACCCTGTCTCCGAGCTCCGGGGCGGCGGTCGCGATCGAGGTGAAGGGCACGCCGTCGTACGTGAGGTGCTCGTAGATCTCGTCGGTCACGACCCACAGGCCCTTGGACGCGGCCCACTGGCCGATCTCCTTGGTCTGCTCGGGCGAGTACACGGCGCCGGTGGGGTTGGACGGCGAGACGAACAGGAGGATCTTGGTGCGCTCGGTGAGTGCGGCCTCGAGCTGGTCGACCGTGACGAGGTAGCCCTGCTCCGGGCCCGCGAAGACCTCGACCGG
Organism: Sinomonas cyclohexanicum; assembly: GCF_020886775.1. Classification (GTDB taxonomy): domain Bacteria; phylum Actinomycetota; class Actinomycetes; order Actinomycetales; family Micrococcaceae; genus Sinomonas; species Sinomonas cyclohexanicum. The sequence continues at coordinate 3,163,562 of NZ_AP024525.1, read as the reverse complement.
GACGCCGCCCGCGAGGCGGATCGCCTCGGGGTACGTGGTCCAGTAGGGGGTCGGGAGGAGGACCTCGTCGCCCGGGTCCAGGAGTGTGGCGAAGGTGTTGTAGACGGCCTGCTTGCCGCCGTTCGTCACGAGGACCTGGGACGCCGCGGCCTCGTAGCCGGAGTCGCGCTTGGTCTTCGCGGCGATCGCCTCCTTGAGCTCCGGGAGGCCGCCGGCGGGGGAGTACCGGTGGAAGCGCGGCTGGCGGGCGGCTGCGATGGCCGCCTCCACGATGTAGTCCGGGGTCGGGAAGTCCGGCTCGCCGGCGCCGAAGCCGATCACGGGCCGGCCCGCGGCCTTGAGCGCCTTCGCCTTCGCGTCGACGGCCAGGGTGGCGGACTCTGCGATGGATCCGATGCGCTGGGACACGCGGGCGGAGGTCATGGGGCATTCCCTTCGTTGTGGTCTTCGAGCGTGGGCCTGACTCGTGCTACCTACTCTAGGCGCTCGAGGCCCCCCGGACCCGGCCCGCGGGGCGTCGGTTCGACGTCCGCGCGGAATATGCGTAAACTTGATCCTCGGCGCCGGATCCCGCGAGTGGTTCTGTCCTGCCGGGTCCCGATGGCACAAGCCGCTGTGGATCCTTGGTAAGGTAGTCCACGGTGAATCGGCGTGTCAGGTGGTTTGCCACCGAAGGGCAGTGGCGCAATTGGTAGCGCAGCGGTCTCCAAAACCGCAGGTTGCAGGTTCGAGTCCTGTCTGCCCTGCGCAGGAACCAGCCCGGAACGCGTTCCGGGCTTTTCCAGCACCCACAGAACGGATCCGGCGGGGAAGTCCTGCGGGAAGTAGCGAGTGAGCGAGGAATCGGTTGACCGAGACGGCTTCAAGCAGTTCGGGCCGCCCCAAGCAGGCCAGGAAGCTTGGCTTCTTCGGCCGGATCGCACTCTTCGTCCGGCAGGTGATCGGCGAGCTCCGCAAGGTCGTCACGCCGACCCGGCAGGAGCTCCTGAACTACACGCTCGTGGTGCTGGGGTTCGTCGTCGTCATGATGGCGGTCGTGTTCGTCCTCGACTTCCTCTTCGGGACCGGCGTTGGCTGGGTCTTCGGCGGGACGTCCACGTCGAACTAGGACTGGTCCGCAGACCGTGGCCCGCGCCGGGAGACCGGGGCCGGGACAGGGTGTGCGGATAAGCCATTTAAGAACGCAAGCGAGTAAGACGTACGAGGAAAGCAGGAGACTAAGTGTCTGAGCACGAGCTCGAGGATCGCGGGAACGAGCACGAGGAGTCGGCGTTCGAGCCTGCCTTCTCCGACGTCGCCGCTGCCCCCGCTGCGCCTGCCGTTCCCCTCGACAAGGAAGACGTCGATCAGGCAATCGCCGATTCCGCAGAGGCGGAGCCCGAGGACGAGGCGGCGCACGACGACGAGCCCTCCGTGGGTGCGGACGTCGCCGATGAGGACCTTGGCGATGAGGACCTCGGCGCAGACGAGGGTGCGCCCGCCGAGGCCGGTGCTGAGGAGGTGGCCGAGCCCGCCGAGGCGATCGACCCGGCCGAGGCTGCGGCGAAGGCCGCGGAGGACTTCCGCGCAAAGCTGCGCCGGCAGCCGGGCGACTGGTACGTGATCCACTCCTACGCCGGCTACGAGAACCGCGTGAAGGCCAACCTCGAGACCCGCATCCAGACGCTGGACATGGAAGACTACATCTTCGAGATCCAGGTCCCGATGGAGGAAGTCGTCGAGATCAAGAACGCCCAGCGCAAGGTCGTCAACCGGGTCCGCATCCCGGGCTACGTGCTCGTGCGCATGGACCTCACGGACGCCTCATGGGGCGCCGTCCGCCACACCCCCGGTGTCACGGGCTTCGTGGGCAACGCCCACAACCCCGTTCCGCTGACCCTGGACGAGGTCTTCTCGATGCTCGCCCCGGTGTTCGAGGCCGAGCAGGCCGCCGAGGCGAAGGCAGCCGGCAGGGCGGGCCAGAAGGCCCAGGCCGCCCCGGTCGCGGTCGACTTCGAGGTCGGCGAGTCCGTGATCGTCAAGGAGGGCCCGTTCGAGACCCTTCCGGCCACGATCTCGGAGATCAAGCCGGAGTCGCAGACCCTCGTGGTGCTCGTCTCGATCTTCGAGCGCGAGACGCCCGTAACGCTCGCGTTCAACCAGGTCTCGAAGATCTAGCGAGGCGCCCAGCGGCGCACAGCCTGCGGTGCCCACAACTGAAGACTTCGCCCCGGGTCCGGACGCCTTCCGCCCCCGGGGCGGCAGACTGCCTGGCCAGGGCAGTCATCACCTGGGCGGCGCTCCTGCTGCTCCAGGAAACGCAAGGAAGAAAAGGACCCTACATTGGCTCCCAAGAAGAAGGTCACCGGCCTCATCAAGCTGCAGATTCAGGCAGGCGCCGCCAACCCGGCCCCGCCGATCGGTCCTGCGCTCGGTCAGCACGGTGTCAACATCATGGAGTTCTGCAAGGCGTACAACGCCGCGACGGAATCCCAGCGTGGCAACGTCATCCCCGTCGAGATCACGGTCTACGAGGATCGTTCCTTCACCTTCATCACGAAGACCCCGCCGGCCGCTGAGCTGATCAAGAAGGCTGCGGGCGTGCAGAAGGGCTCGGCCACGCCGCACACCGTCAAGGTCGCCAAGCTCACCGACGCCCAGGTCGAGGAGATCGCCAAGACCAAGCTCGAGGACCTCAACGCCAACGACGTCGAGGCCGCGAAGAAGATCATCGCCGGTACTGCCCGCAGCATGGGCATCACCGTCGAGGGCTGAGCAACGCACTCGAGGGCTGAGACCACTCACTGAGCGGAGTCTCGACTCCGCTCAACCACCGGGGACCCGCGTCCCACTGAGAAGTACGTGGCAGGGCCGAGCGCGGCCCACATGACCACACCTGCACAAGGAGATCAAGAGCAGCATGGCAAAGCGCAGCAAGGCATACGAGGCAGCGGTCGCGAAGATCGAGGACGGGAAGCTGTACGCTCCGGCCGAGGGCGTCGCCCTCGCCAAGGAGACCAACCCGTCGAAGACGGACGCCACCGTTGAGGTCGCGTTCCGGCTCGGCGTCGACCCCCGCAAGGCGGACCAGATGGTCCGCGGCACGGTCAACCTCCCGCACGGCACGGGCAAGACCGCCCGGGTCGTCGTGTTCGCGACCGGTGACAAGGCCGCCGCGGCCGAGGCCGCCGGCGCCGACGTCGTCGGCTCGGACGACCTGATCGAGCGCATCCAGGGCGGCTGGACGGACTTCGACGCCGCCGTCGCCACCCCGGAGCTCATGGGCAAGGTCGGCCGCCTCGGCAAGATCCTCGGCCCCCGCAACCTCATGCCGAACCCGAAGACCGGCACGGTGACCCCGGACGTCGCGAAGGCGGTCACGGACATCAAGGGCGGCAAGATCGACTTCCGCGTCGACAAGCACTCGAACCTGCACTTCATCATCGGCAAGACCTCGTTCGACGCCCGCCAGCTGGCCGAGAACTACGCGGCTGCGCTCGAAGAGGTGCTCCGCCTGAAGCCGTCGGCTTCCAAGGGCCGCTACATCACCAAGGCGACCGTCGCCACGACGTTCGGCCCGGGCATCCAGCTCGACCCGAACGCGACGAAGGTCATCCTCGAGGGCTGATCGAGCCCACCGGCTGTCCCGAAGGGCCTCTTCCCGCCAAGGGAGGGGGCCCTTCGTCGTCTCCGCGTGCTGTCCGGGCCGCCCGCCGGGTGCGCCTGACTAGACTGGCGCCCATGGACGTCGAGCGGCTGCGCCTGCCTGAGGGGCTGAGCGGCCCGGGTGCCGAGGACTTCCTCGAGTTCTCCGCGCTCACGGATGCCGTGCAGCGGCAGATCTGGGGCCACGAGGACCGCTGCTCGCCGCCGGAGTACCGGTTGCGGGTGTGGCGGGACAGCGCCTACGACTCCACCGCCCTGTTCTTTGTCCGGGACGGCGGGCGCATGGTGGGCCGGGCGGTCTGCCAGGTCCCCCTCAAGGAGGACCAGGACCGGGCGACGGTCCGGGCCGAGGTCCGGCAGGACTGCACCGGCCGCGGGATCGGCCGCCTGCTGCTCGCTGCCGCCACCGAGGAGGCACGACGGCGCGGGCGCACCGTCCTGAACACGTTCACCGAGCATCCGGCGGCAGCCGTGCGAGCGGCCGCGGCGCAGGGACCTGCCGCTCAGCCCGCCGGCGGCGCCCGAGCCGCCGCCCGCGACCAGACCGCCGTCGTGCCCTCCACCGGCACCGGTGCGCTCCCGGCCGCGGACCGCGCCGTGAGGTTCGCGAGGGCCGCGGGCTTCGCGCTCAGCCAGGTGGTGCGCTCGAGCGAGCTGGACCTCGCGGAGCACTGCGGGGCGTGGCCCGCGCTCGAGGCCGCCTCGGCGGAGGCCTCGGGAGACTACGAGCTGCTCACGTGGGAGGGCGTCCCGGCGGAGCATCGCGCGAGCATGGCCGAGCTCTTCGCCCGGATGTCGGTGGACGCGCCGCAGGGGGAGGACCACTACGAGCCGGCAGTGTGGGACGCTGCCCGCGTCGAGGCGCTCGAGAGCATGCTCGCCGCGGCCGGGACGGTGCCGCTCTACGCCGTCGCGCGGCACCGGGACACCGGCCAGTTCGCCGCGTACACGGCCCTGTGGATCCGCCGCGGCAAGGAGGACGTGGGGGACCAGGACGACACGCTCGTGCGGATCGGGCATCGCGGCCACTCGCTCGGGATGCGCGTCAAGCTCGCCAACCTCGCGCAGTACCGTGCTGGGTATCCGGCCGCGCGGAAGGTCATCACGTTCAACGCCGAGGAGAACGCCCACATGCTCGCCATCAATCTCGCCCTCGGGTTCAGGCCGGCGGGGTACGACGGCGAGTGGTACAGAAGGCTCGCATGAGCCGGGACGCGACCGAATCGACCGGGCGCCCGGGGCGCGGGCCGCGCGAAAGGTACCGCGCGCCGTCGTCCGCGACGGCGATCGAGGCGCGCGCCCTCGTCGCTGGGTTCGCCGCCGCCGTCGTCGGCCTCGCCGTCGCGCTTGCGGTCTTCGCGGGCCGCCGCCCGGCGCTCTCCGGCGATCAGGGCGTGGGCGACGTCGCGGCGCTCGTCGCGGGCGCGGCCGGCCTCGCGGCGTTCGCGGTCGCGTATCGGCGTTCATACGCGGACCCGGACCGGAGCTGGCTCGCGGAGCGGCCGCTGTGGCGCCGCATCCTGGGCCTCGTGGCCCTGTCCTTCGCCCACGCCGCGATCGCGTTCATGGTCACGTGGGCGAGCTTCCAGATCTTCCAGCGGGCGTTCACGGGGCTCACGCTCGATGCGTTCGCTGCGGCGCTGCTCACCGCGGTCGCGGCGGCCCTCGCCTCGTTCGGCTCATACCAGTCCGGCTCCCGCATGGACAGTTACTCCCTGTCCAACGTCCTGGCCACGTTCCTTGCGGCAGGGGTCATGACCTCGATGGTCACGACCAACCGGGCCGACTGGTGGGAGGTCAACTTCAGTATCCTCGGCTCCGAGGACTACGGCGTGGCGCTGGCCTTCAACGGCACGCTCATGACGGCGGGCGCGGTGATCGCGCTCCTGGCCGAGTACATGACCCGCGACCTTCACGCGCTCGACCTCCACAGCGCCCGCGCCGGCAGCGGCAGGCCGCCGAGCCGGGAGCGCGCCATCCTCACGTGCCTCGTGCTCGTGGGAGGGTTCCTCGCGGCCACCGGACTCATCCCCGTGGACGTGTTCATGCCGGCGCACAACACCTTGGCCACGTCGATGACCGCGGCCTACACGCTCCTGGTCCTCCGGGCCCCGGCGTGGCTGCCCGGGCTGAGCCGGACGTTCTACGCCGCGGGGTTCGCGATGCTCGGCGCCGCGGTGGTCTCGGTGATGCTGTGGTGGCCGCTCGGATACTACAACATGACGGCGATGGAGCTCGTCGTCGCGGGCGTGATCCTCGCGTGGCTGGTCCTGTTCACGCGGAATGTCGCGGCGGCGCTCGAGGACGCCCGGAGCCTCGGGGATGCGCTCTCCTGAAAACTCGCATAGAAATAGCGCACATTTGTGTGCCCTAGGACGTCGGGCCTTCCCGCGCTGATCACGGCCTCCATAGAGTGTGGCCATGGCAGCTGGACCGAGCAATACGGGACTGGACGGCAGTGCTTCCGACGCGATGCTTGCGATGGGGCGCTTCTTCACGCGGTGGGACGAGACGGAGGACGGCAGGGCGGTGTTCCGCGAGGGCGGCCGCGCCGGGGACGTGTTCTACCGGGACCGGTGGAGCCACGACAAGGTGGTCCGCTCCACCCACGGGGTGAACTGCACGGGCTCGTGCTCGTGGAAGGTGTACGTCAAGGACGGCATCATCACGTGGGAGTCCCAGCAGACCGATTATCCGTCCGTGGGGCCGGACCGGCCCGAGTACGAGCCGCGCGGCTGCCCCCGCGGAGCGGCCTTCTCGTGGTACACCTACTCGCCGACGCGCGTGCGGTACCCATACATCCGCGGCCCGCTGCTTCAGATGTACCGGGAGGCGAAGCACCGCCTCGGGGACCCCGTCGAGGCGTGGGCGGACGTCGTCTCCGATCCCGAGCGCCGCCGGCAGTACCAGCAGGCGCGCGGCAAGGGCGGACTGGTCCGGGCGACCTGGAACGAGGCCATCGAGATCGCCGCGGCGGCCCACGTCCACACGATCAGGAAGTACGGCCCGGACCGCTGCTCCGGCTTCTCCCCGATCCCAGCGATGTCGATTGTGAGCCACTGCGTCGGAACGCGGTTCATCCAGCTCATCGGCGGCGTCATGACGAGCTTCTACGACTGGTACGCGGACCTCCCGGTGGCGAGCCCGCAGGTGTTCGGGGACCAGACGGACGTGCCGGAGTCGGGCGACTGGTGGGACTCGACGTACCTCATGATGTGGGGCTCGAACGTCCCGGTGACCCGGACCCCGGACGCACACTGGATGACGGAGGTGCGCTACCGGGGCACCAAGGTCGTGGTGGTGAGCCCGGACTATGCGGACAACACGAAGTTCGCGGACGAGTGGATGGCCCCGCAGGCGGGCACGGACGCCGCGCTCGCGATGGCCATGGGGCACGTGATGCTCAAGGAGTTCTATCTCGACCGCGAGGTGCCGTTCTTCACGGACTTCGCCAAGCGGTACACGGACCTGCCGTTCCTCATCACCCTCGTCCCCTCGCCCGACGGCGCCGGGCTCGTTCCGGGCAAGTTCCTCACCGCGGCGGACCTGCCGGGTCAGGAGGCCCAGGCGGACGCTGCGTGGAAGACCGTCCTCCTCGACTCGGCCAACGGTGAGCCCGTCGTGCCGAACGGGTCGATCGGCTTCCGCTACAACACGGCCGACGAGGGCCGCTGGAACCTCGACCTCGGTGACGTGGACCCGCTGCTCTCCGCGAACGACGGCGGCGGGGTCGCCCCGCCGTCGCAGGTCGCCGAGGTGCTGCTCCCGTGCTTCGAGGCGGCGGACGGCTCGGGATCCGTCCTGCGCCGCGGCGTGCCCGTGCGCACGGTGGCCGGCAAGACGGTCACCACGGTGTTCGACCTCATGCTGGCCCAGTACGGCGTGTCCCGGCCGGGCCTGCCGGGGGAGTGGCCCTCGGGGTACGACGACGCGACGGTGCCGTACACGCCCGCGTGGCAGGAGGGCATCACCAACGTTCCGATGGCCCAGTGCCTGCGCATCGCGCGGGAGTTCGCCCGCAACGCCGAGGAGTCCAAGGGCCGGTCCATGGTGATCATGGGGGCAGGCATCTGCCAGTGGTTCCACGGCGACGTCACGTACCGCTCGGTGCTCGCGCTCCTGCTCCTGACCGGCTCGATGGGCCGCAACGGCGGGGGGTGGGCGCACTATGTGGGCCAGGAGAAGACGCGCCCGCTCACGGGCTGGGTCTCCCTCGCCAACGGCCTGGACTGGTCGCGCCCGCCGCGGACCATGACCGGCACGTCCTACTGGTACATGCACACCGGCCAGTGGCGCAACGACGGCTACTCCGCGGCATTGCTCGCCTCGCCCCTCGCGGAGGGGAACCTCGAGGGGATGCACACGGCCGACGCGATCGCGCAGTCCGCGAGGCTCGGCTGGATGCCGTTCTACCCGCAGTTCGACCGAAGCCCCCTGGACATCGCGGACGAGGCCCGCGAGGCCGTCCAGGCCGGGGTCGCGGACTCCGAGGCCGCGTACATTGCGGCCCAGCTGAAGTCTGGGACGCTCCGCCCTGCGATCGACGATGTCGACGCCCCCGAGAACTGGCCCCGCACGCTCGTCCTGTGGCGCTCGAACCTCCTCGGCTCCTCGGCAAAGGGCAACGAGTACTTCCTCAAGAACCTCCTCGGCACCCACAACAACGTCATGGGAACCGCACTCGAGTCCGAGATGCCCCGCCCGAGGGACGTGGCGTGGCGCGAGGACACACCGGAGGGCAAGCTCGACCTGCTCATGTCCGCCGATTTCCGGATGACGTCCACGACCCTGCTCTCGGACATCGTGTTCCCAGCCGCGACCTGGTACGAGAAGCACGACCTCTCCTCGACGGACATGCACCCGTACGTGCACGCGTTCAGCCCGGCGATCGACCCGCCGTGGGAGACGAAGACCGACTTCGAGATGTTCCACCTGCTGGCCCAGGAGCTGTCCCGGCAGGCGCGGAAGCACCTCGGGACCCGTCGCGACCTCGTCACGGTGCCGCTCCAGCACGACACCCCGGGCCAGATCGCCCAGCCCGGCGGCGTCGTGCGCGACTGGCGCGACCCGGAAGTGCCGGCGGTGCCGGGCGTGACGATGCCGTCGGTCACGGTCGTGGAGCGGGACTACACCGCGATCGGCGAGAAGATCGCTGCGATCGGACCGCTGGCCCGTGAGAAGGGCTTCACGGTCAAGGGCGTCACGTTCGAGCTAGGGCACGCGCTTGACAGGCTGGCGGGGGCGAACGGCGTGATGTCCAGCGGCGTCGCCGCGGGTATGCCCGCGATCGACACAGACGCCAAGCTCGCCGAAGCGATCCTCACGTTCTCCGGCACCACCAACGGCGAACTCGCGGTGCAGGGCTTCCGACAGCTCGAGAAGCGCACCGGGCGCCATCTGGCCGATCTGGCCGAGGGCTCCGAGGAGAAGGCCATCCGCTTCGCGGACACGCAGGCCGGCCCGGTCCCCGTCATCACCTCGCCGGAGTGGTCCGGCTCTGAGACGGGCGGCCGCCGGTACGCGCCCTTCACCATCAATGTCGAGCGGCTCAAGCCGTGGCACACGCTGACCGGCCGCATGCACTTCTTCCTCGACCACGACTGGATCCGGGACCTCGGCGAGACGCTGCCCATCTACCGTCCGCCGCTGGACATGCATCGGCTGTTCGGCGAGCCCCGCCTCGGGCAGAACGGCATGGAGGTCACGGTCCGGTTCCTCACCCCGCACAGCAAGTGGTCCATCCACTCGGAGTACCAGGACAACCTGCTCATGCTCTCCCTCTCGCGCGGCGGCCCCACCGTGTGGATCAGCGCCGAGGACGCGGCGGCGCTCGATCTGGCGGACAACGACTGGATCGAGTGCGTCAACGCCAACGGCGTGTTCGTGGGCCGTGCGATCGTGAGCCACCGCATGCCGGCCGGCGTCGTATACGTCTACCACGCGCAGGAGCGCACGATCGACGTGCCGAAGTCCGAGGCAACCGGCCGCCGCGGCGGCATCCACAACTCGGCCACGCGGCTCCTGGTCAAGCCCACCCACCTCATCGGCGGCTACGCCCATCTGGCGTATGCGTTCAACTACCTCGGACCGACGGGCAACCAGCGGGACATGGTCTCGACGATCCGCAAGCGCTCCCAGGAGGTCACGTACTGATGGCACCGCTTCTCGAAGAGCAGGGAAAGGCAGCGTCATGAGGGTCATGGCCCAAGTGGGCATGGTGATGAACCTGGACAAGTGCATCGGGTGCCACACGTGCTCGGTCACGTGCAAGCAGGCGTGGACCAATCGGGCCGGGACCGAGTACGTCTGGTTTAACAACGTCGAGACCCGGCCAGGCCAGGGCTATCCCAGGCAGTACGAGGACCAGGAGCGCTGGCGCGGCGGCTGGGAGCTCAACAAGCGCGGCCGGCTGCGGCTCAAGGGCGGCGGGCGCGTCAAGAAGCTCCTCGGGATCTTCGCGAGCCCCGTCCAGCCCGAGCTCAAGGACTACTACGAGCCGTGGACCTACGACTACAAGACGCTCGTCGAGGCGCCCCTCGGCGACGACTTCCCGGTCGCGCGGCCCAAGTCGCTCATCACGGGCGAGGACACGAAGGTCACGTGGAGCGCCAACTGGGACGACGACCTCGGAGGGGCTCCGCAGCAGGGGGAGCTGGACCCGATCGTCGCGAAGCTGCGTGAGCAGCAGAGGGCCGATGCGAACGAGAAGATCAAGTTCGAGTTCGAGCAGACGTTCATGTTCTACCTGCCGCGCATCTGCGAGCACTGCCTCAACCCCTCGTGCATGGCCTCGTGCCCCTCCGGCGCGATCTACAAGCGCGCCGAGGACGGAATAGTGCTCGTGGACCAGGACCGCTGCCGCGGCTGGCGGCAGTGCATCACGGGCTGCCCTTACAAGAAGATGTACTTCAACCACAAGAGCGGCAAGGCAGAGAAGTGCACGTTCTGCTATCCCCGCATCGAGATCGGCCTCCCCACCGTGTGCTCGGAGACGTGCGTGGGGCGCCTGAGGTACCTCGGAATCTTCCTGTACGACGTCGATGCGGTCACCGCAGCCGCGTCGACCCCCGATCCCCAGGACCTGTACAAGGCCCAACTCGACCTCCTGCTGGACCCGTTCGACCCCGAGGTGATCGCGGCGGCCCGTCGCGACGGCATCCCGGAGGACTGGCTGGACGCCGCTCGGCGCTCACCGATCTACAAGCTCGCCAAGGTCTATCAGGTGGCCCTGCCGCTGCACCCCGAGTACCGGACCATGCCGATGGTCTGGTACGTCCCGCCGCTCTCGCCGATCGTGGACCTGCTCTCGAGCCAGGGGCACGACGCCGAGAACGCCGGCACGCTGTTCGGCGCCATCGATTCGCTCCGTATCCCCTCGGAGTACCTTGCGGAGCTGTTCACGGCTGGCGACACCACCATCATCGACGGCGTCCTGAGGCGCCTCGCCGCGATGCGTGCCTACATGCGGGGGATCTCGCTGGGCACTGGCGCCGACGAGTCGATCGCCGAGCGTGTGGGCATGGACGGGCAGACCGTCCAGGAGATGTACCGGCTCATGGCGATCGCGAAGTACAACGAGCGGTACGTCATCCCGAAGGCCCACGTTGAGCAAGCGCACAACCTCGAGGAGATGGGCTGCTCCCTCGACTACGAGGAAGGGCCGGGGATGTACCCCTCGGACGTGTTCGGAGAGGGCAGCGGCAAGCCCGTGCCGGTGGCCGTCGAGACGTTCTACGCGCTCAAGGAACGGCAGACCACGGACGCCGAGACCCAGCCGGGCTCGCTCCGCGGGCGGGTGAACCTGCTCAACTGGGACGGCCGCGGGGCCCCTGAGGGGCTCTTCCCGCCGAAGGGGGACGGCAGTGGCCAGTAGGGGCAAGGAGAGCGAGTCCCACGAGCGGGTGCTGTACGCGGCCGCCGCGGCGCTGCTGGACTACCCGGGCGAGCGCGTCCAAGCGATGCTCCCCACGCTCCGCGGGGCGCTGGCGGAGCTGCCGGGGCCGCTGCCGCGGCTCCTCGAATCGGCTGCGGAACAGCTCGCGCACGACGACGAGCCGGTCGCCTGCCGCCGCTACGTCGACACGTTCGACCTATCCCGGCGCCACGCGCTGCACCTTTCGTACTGGACGGATGGGGACACGCGGCGCCGCGGCGAGGCGCTCGCGGCGTTCAAGCAGCGGTATCGGGACAGCGGCTGGCTCGTGAACCTCGACGGGGAGCTGCCGGACTTCCTGCCCCTCGTCCTCGAGTTCGCGGCGCGCGTCGACTTCGCCGCTGGCCGATCGATCCTCTCCGAGTACCGGGCGAGCCTCGAGCTGCTGCGCATCGAGCTCGCCGCCGACTCCTCGATGTACGCGCCAGTCCTGGAGGCGATCTGCGCGACGCTTCCCGGACCGTCCCCCACCAACCGGGCCGAGGCCATGGCCCTCGCGGGGCCGCCAGTCGAGCAGGTGGGACTGGAGCCGTTCGATCCACGGCTCCTGCCGCTTGCCGAGCACCATGACAGCCCGCGCTACACCACAGGAGGAGTGCGCTGATGGACGTCCTGCTCTGGGGCGTCGCCCCATACCTCATGGTGCTGATCCTGGTCGGGGGGAGCATCTGGCGGTACCGCTATGACCAGTTCGGATGGACCACCCGTTCGTCGCAGCTGTACGAGTCCAGGCTCCTGCGGATCGGCTCTCCGGTGTTCCACTACGGGCTCGTGTTCGTCATCGCAGGCCACTTCGTGGGCCTCGTCATCCCGAAGACGTGGACCGAGGCCGTCGGGGTCACAGAGGGGCTGTACCACGCCCTCGCGCTCTCCGTGGGTCTCATTGCGGGCGTCTCCACCCTGCTGGGAATCGTGCTGCTCATCATCCGGCGCCGCACCACCGGTCCGGTGTTCATGGCCACCACGCGCAACGACAAGGCGATGTACATCTTCCTTGTCGGCGCCATTGCCCTCGGGGTGTGGACCACGCTCGTGAGCGTCACCCAGCCGACCTCGCACGCCTTCGACTATCGCGAGACGGTGAGCCCGTGGTTCCGCTCGCTCTTCGTGTTCCAGCCTGACGTCGCATCGATGGCGGCAGCTCCGTGGGAGTTCCAGCTCCACACCATCGTGGGCATGATCCTGTTCGCTATCTGGCCGTTCACGCGCCTTGTGCACGCCCTCACGGCCCCGTTCCACTACCTGTTCCGCCCGTACATCGTCTACCGCACCCGCGACGAGGGACCGGCCCCCGGTGCCCGCGAGGTCCGCCGCGGCTGGGAGACCACCGGTACCCGTGACCGGGACCGCCGAGGATAGCCCCAGCGAGAGCCAGGAGGAGCCGTGAGCACACCCGATCCGACCCCCCGACCCACCGCCGCCCCGGCGGCCAATACCACCGCGGCCCGGCCCGGCGCGGCACGGAACCTGACCTTGGCCACGTTGGCCTCCGTAGTGGGCTTCTGGGGCTGGACGGTCATCGCGCCCCTCGGCACGCGCTATGCGCACGACCTGGGACTCAACGCAGCGCAGACGGGAGCGCTCGTCGCGATGCCCGTGCTCGTCGGCGCCCTCGGACGAGTACCCGTGGGCGTGCTGACCGACAAGTTCGGCGGCAGGCGCCTCCTGATCCTCATCCTCGTGGTGACGGCGCCGCTCGTCCTGCTCGTCGCGCTCGCCGGCAGCCTGAAGTCCTACGCCCTCCTGCTCGTGGTCGGGTTCTTCCTCGGCGTCGCGGGCACGGTGTTCACCGCGGGCATCCCGTTCTCGGCCGCGTGGTACCCGAAGGCCCGGCAGGGGTTCGCGACAGGCATCTTCGGGATGGGCATGGGCGGCACCGCCCTCTCGGCGTTCCTCACGCCGCGGTTTGTCACGTGGTTCGGCTATTGGCCCACGCACGTCATCATCGCCGTCCTGCTTCTGGTCATGGCGGCGGTCGTGTTCTTCTTCATGCGCGAGTCGCCCACGTGGACGCCGGTGGCCTCGGGCAGCTTCGGCAAGCTGTTGAACGCCGCGAAGATGCCCGTGACGTGGCAGCTGTGCTTCCTCTACGCCGTGGTGTTCGGCGGCTTCGTCTCGTTCAGCACGTACCTGCCCACCTACTTGAGGGACATCTACAACTTCGACCTCACCTCGGCGGGCACGCGCACCGCGGGCTTCGCACTTGCCGCCGTCATCGCCCGGCCGATCGGCGGGATCATCGCGGACCGGATCGGGTCGAAGCCGGTGGTCATCGTCTCGCTCACGGGCGTCGCGGTCCTCGCCTTCGTCGTGAACCTCCAACCATCGGGCGAGGTGGCCACGGGCCTGACCTTCCTGGCCATGGCCGCCGCGCTCGGACTGGGCACCGGCGGCGTGTTCGCGTGGCTCGGCAAGCAGGCCCCTCCCGGGACCGTCGGTGCGGTCACCGGTGTGGTCAGCGCCGCCGGCGGCCTGGGCGGCTACTTCCCGCCGCTCGTCATGGGCGCCACGTACAACGCCGCGCAGCACTCGTACGCGATCGGGCTGCTGCTCCTCGTGGCCACCGCCCTCCTAGCGCTCGTCCTGGCGATCTTCATGGGCCGCAGGAAGGCAGCGGGGTAGCGGTACCGGGCCCATGCTGCTCGACGAGCTCGTCTCCACCGCCGAGACGGTAGCGTCCACCCGGTCTCGGCTCGCGAAGGTCGAGGCACTCGCGCAGCTGCTGCGCCGCCTCGCAGCGGAGTCGCCCGAGGAGTTGGGGACCGCCGTCGGCATGCTCGTCGCGAAGCCCCGGCAGGGCCGGGTCGGGGTCGGCTGGCGGGGGCTTTCCGGCGCGCGAGGCGACATGCCGCCGTCGTCCGAGCCGTCGCTCACGGTCGGCGAGTTCGACGCCTTGCTCGACCAGCTCGCCGTGACGTCCGGGGCGCGCTCGGGAGCGGTCCGCGCCGGGCTGCTCGCCAGCTTCATGGGGCGTGCCACCGAGCGCGAGCAGCGGTTCATCGTCGGGGTACTGCTCGGCGAGCTCCGCACGGGCGCCCTCGAGGGCGTCCTCGTGGACGCGCTCGCGGCAGCGGCCGGCAGGCCGGTGGCCCTCGTGCGCCGCGCGGCGATGCTCTCCGGGGACCTCGGCGAGACGGCGCGGACCACCATCCTCAAGACCGAGGACGAGCTGGCGGCTGTCGGGCTCGTCGTCGGCCGTCCGGTGCTGCCCATGCTCGCCGCCTCGGCGGCAACCCCCACCGAGGCGCTTGCCTCCACCGGCGAGGCGTCGGTCGAGTTCAAGCTCGACGGCGCGCGGATCCAGGTTCACCGGATCGGGGACGACGTGCGCGTCTTCACCCGCAGCCTTGCCGATATCACCCACCGGGTGCCGGAGGTCGTCGAGGCCGTGTCGGGCGTGCCCGCGCGGGACGTCATCCTCGACGGCGAGACGCTCACCCTCGACGAGGGCGGGGCTCCGAGGCCCTTCCAGGAGACGATGTCCCGGTTCGGCGCCGAGCGCGCCCGGGACGCCGTGCTGCGGCCCTGGTTCTTCGACATCCTGCACGTGGACGGGCGGGACCTGCTCGACGAGCCGCTCGCCGTGCGCCGCGCCGAGCTCGCAAGGATCGCACCGGACCACATCGTCCCGGGCGAGGTGACTGCGGATCCCGCGGCGGCGGAGCGGATCTCGAATGAGGCGCTCGCGGCGGGCCACGAGGGCGTCGTCGTCAAGGCCATCGGGTCTCCGTACGCCGCAGGTCGTCGAGGCTCGAGCTGGATCAAGGTCAAGCCCGTCCACACGTACGACCTCGTGGTGCTCGCGGCCGAGTGGGGCAGCGGCCGCCGGCAGGGCTGGCTGTCGAACCTCCACCTCGGGGCGTACGACCCGGTTGGCGAGTTCGGCGAGCCCGGCGGGCTGGTGATGGTCGGGAAGACGTTCAAGGGACTCACCGACGACCTCCTGCGCTGGCAGACCGAGCACTTCCCCCAGATCGAGGCGCGCCGCGACGCGCATACCGTCTACCTGTACCCCGTCACGGTCGTCGAGATCGCCATCGACGGCGTGCAGAGGTCCAGCCGCTACCCGGGCGGCATCGCGCTGCGCTTCGCGCGGGTCAAGCGGTACCGTGAGGACAAGGGCCGCGACGACGCCGATACCATCCAGACGCTGCGGGCGCTGCTGCGCTAGGAATCCCTGAAGCGGGCGGCGAGCCGGCGGCGCGAGGCGAGCGGCCGGCGTCGTGCGCTGCGTGCCCGCGACGGCGCCGATTTTGCCCGCCCGGCGATCTCCCGTACAGTGGAAGGACCAAAGACCGCCGGTCGATGGATGCTGTGCGCCGAGAAGCGGTGCTCATCTCCACCGAAGGTCCCCGACATCGGGGCGGCCTGCGCAGGTGATACAGAGCGAACGCTCGCGGCCATAAGCCCGAATGCCACGCCCCGTGCATCTGCGCGGGGCGTTCTTGCGTTGTAGGGGCCGCCCCCACCGGCACTGTTCCCCGGAAGGAGGGTTATGGCAACGCCTACCAAGGTGGCAGCTGTCGAGGAGATCACGAAGGATTTCCAGGAGTCGACCGCCGCAGTCCTGACCGAATACCGTGGGCTCTCCGTCGCCCAGCTCAAGAAGCTGCGTCGCTCGCTCGGCACCGAGAACAAGTTCTCGGTCGTCAAGAACTCCCTGACCGCCATCGCTGCCAAGGAAGCGGGAGTCGACGCGTTCGACGGCCAGCTCGCCGGCCCCACCGCGATCGCGTTCATCAAGGGTGACGCCGTCTCGGCTGCCAAGAGCCTGACCGACTTTGCCAAGGAAAACAAGCAGCTCATCATCAAGACGGGCTTCTTCGAGGGCAAGGCGCTCGACGCGAACGAGGTCGCCGCACTGGCGGCCCTGGAGTCCCGCGAGCTGCAGCTCGCCAAGGTTGCCGGCGTCCTCAAGGCGCCCATGGCCGCGGCCGCGCGCATCATCGACGCCCTGCGTCTCAAGCTCGAGGAGGAGGGCGGCGCCCCGGCTGCCGCCGACGCTCCCGCCGCTGAGGCCGCCGAGGCGCCCGCCGAGGAAGCCGCGGCTCCGGCCGAGGCTCCCGCCGAAGAGAACTGATTCTCTTCCCCACCCCAAAACTCCGGCGCACCGCGGCGAACAGCCGGCGGAGCGCCATCTAGCGAAAGGACGCCAACCATGGCGAAGCTCACCCAGGACGAGCTGATCGAGGCCTTCAAGGAGCTCACCATCATCGAGCTCTCCGAGTTCGTGAAGAAGTTCGAGGAGGTCTTCGAGGTCACCGCTGCTGCGGTCGCCGTCGCGGGCCCGGCCGGCGGTGCCGAGGCCGCTGCCGAAGAGGAGAAGACGGCGTTCGACGTCATCCTCGAGGCCGCTGGCGACAAGAAGATCGCGGTCATCAAGGAGGTCCGCGCCCTCACGTCGCTCGGCCTCAAGGAGGCCAAGGACCTCGTCGACGCCGCTCCGAAGGCCGTCCTCGAGGGCGCTACCAAGGAAGCTGCCGACAAGGCCAAGGAGGTCCTCGAGGCCGCCGGCGCCACGGTCACCCTCAAGTAGTAGGCTCTCCAGCTTCACCCAGCGTTGCCGGGCATGTCCCGGCTCCGCACCAGGGCCCCGCAGTCCGCAAGGACGGCGGGGCCCTTCCGCGTCCCGGCCGCGCCGGGCTGGCCGCTACACGACAGTCAGCGGCGCCCCGTTGACGGTCAGCGACCAGTCGACGCGTGCGAACACGGCGGCGTCCAGCACCCCCGTCTGCGTCACGTAGTCGATGATCCGCTGGCGGATCTCCTGCTGGCTGTTGGTCAGGACCGGCGCGGCCTTCACGTGCGGGAAGTTGCCGCCCCCGCTCTGGCGGTAGTTGTTGATCGCCATCGCGAACTCCTGCGCGGGGTCGATCGGGGACCCGTTGTAGGAGAGCCCCACAATCCGCTGCCCGACGGGCTTGGCGACGTCGATCGTGTACGTGAGCGGAGCGTCCAGGCCGAACACGACGTCGTAGTTGTAGTCGGGCGTGCCGGTCGGGGCGATGGGCGTCACGGCATTGGTGAGGTCTGCGGCCGCGACGGTCGTCGTGGTGACGGCCTTGTAGTACTGGGCCGACCACTCGAGGTAGTCCTTGACCTGTGCGCCGGTGACCTTCACGGACATGAGGGTGTTGTCGTAGATGTACAGGCCCGCGACGTCGCGCACGGTCAGGGGTCCGGCCGGGACGTCGACGGCCCGGGAGAACGCGGCCGCGATCGAGAGCACGGGCAGTCCCGCCGAGGCCGTCCCGGCGAGCTCGCCCTTGATCGTGTGCGCCTGGATGTAGTTGATCGCGTCGATGGCCGCGACATCCTCCCAGCAGCCGGTGGCCGTTCTCAGCGGGGTGGTGGACGTGCCGATCACCTGATTGACGTACGTCACCACGCGCCGGTGCGCGGCGTCGACGGCACGCACGACGGCGTCGTCGGGAGTCGCCGTCTTGGCGTCGAGCAGCGCGGCGCTCGCCGAGGAGACGGTCCACGTCCCCTCGACCTTCTGCAGGTCGAGGTCCATGACGGTGACGCGCATGCCCCAGTACATCGGCTCGGACAGCAGCACCTGCTTGCCGGTGGCCTTGTTCGTCACGAGGCGCTCGGGGATCTCGGAGTGCGCGTGGCCCACGAGAATGGCGTCGATGCCCGGCACCTCCTCGGCGAGCTGCTGTGACGCGTTCTCGGGGAAGGGGAGGGAGTCGCCGTAGGACGAGCCGGGAACCATGCCGGAGTGGCACGAGACGACCACGATGTCCGCCCCCGCCGCCCGGACCTGCGGGATGACGGCCTTGGCCTCCTCGACGATGCCATTGAAGTCGAGCTTGCCCTCCACGTTCGCGCGGTCCCAGATGGCGCATCCGGGGGTCACGAAGCCCACCATGCCGACCCGGACCACGCCGTTGTCCGTCTTGACCTTCTTGATCACGAACGGCTTGAAGGCGTGCCCGCCGGTGGCATGGTCGTGGACGTTCGCGCCGAGGAGCGGGAAGTCGAGCTGCGACTCCCAGGCCCGCAGGAGCGGGATGCCGTAGTTGAACTCGTGGTTGCCGAGGGCCGCGGCGTCGTAGCCGACCGCGTTCATCGCTGCGGCCATCGGGTGCACGGGGCCGTCCACCGCGGGCTGGACCTTCGCGAAGTAGTAGGCGAGCGGGGTGCCCTGGATGGTGTCCCCGGCGTCGAGGGTGATGGTGTTCTCTGCGCCGCGTTCGGCGCGCACGTGGCGGATGAGGGTGGCCGCCTGCGCGAGGCCGATGTTGTTGCCCTTGGCGTCCGTGTAGGCCTTGTTCTTGAAGTAGTCCCAGTTCAGGACGTTGGAGTGGAGGTCGGCCGTGCCGATCACGGTGAGGCGGTAGGTCTTGCCGCTGCTGGCCTCGGCGGGCCCCGCGCCGAGCGCGAGGGTGCCGCCGACGAGGGCGCCGGTCAGGACGGAGCGGCGGGAGATGGGATGGTTCAGGTCGGTGCTCACAGGTCTCCTCAGGTCGCGTGCCGCGGCGGGTGCTTGCCGATGCGGCTACCCGCGACAGGCTAGGAGCAGCAGGGCGCCCCGCCCCCGCCGACACGCCCTCTGAAAGAAACCGTTCACGAAATCTTCGCGCGCGCTTCAGGCGCCCTCGCCGAACCGCGTCAGGCGGGGTCGCTGATGTCCGCGACCGAGGCGCCGAGCGCGGCGAACAGGGAGCCCGCGTCGACGAACGCACTGAGACCATGTGCCCCCGCGCCCAGCGAAATGCGCCCAGCGATCGACTCGTCCGCCCACACCGGCCACGGCGTCGTGGACCCGAGGGGCGTGATCGTGCCGCGCTCGTACCCGGTCGCCGCGAGCGCGACGTCGGCCGGGGGCATCGAGAGTCGGTTGACCTCCAGCAGCTTGCGAAGCTTCGGCCAGGAGATCTGCCGGTCGCCCGGGATGAGCGCGAACAGGAACGAGCCGTCCGGGTGCTTCACCACGAGCGACTTCACAATCTCGCGGGGCTCGATCCCGAGGTTGGCCGCGGCCTCCTCGAGGCTCCGCGCACGCCCGCGTTCGGCCACCTCGACCGCCACACCGCGTGCGCGCGCGTCGGCGAGGAACCTCGCGTGGCCGTCGCCGACTGATCCGGCGTCGCCGCCGTCAGGGGCGCCCGACGGCGCGCCGTCGCCCCGCGCGGGACCGGCTCCCCGAGCGTGACCCGGCCCGGCGCCGTCGTGCGTCTCCCCGTTCTGGGCCACGGCGTCAGTCCCTGTAGAGGAGGAGTGCCTCGCCCTGACCGCCGCCACCGCACAGCGAGACGGCCGCCTTGCCCGAGCCGCGGCGGGCGAGCTCATGGGCGGCGTGCCCGGCGAGGCGGGCGCCGGAGGCGCCGATCGGATGGCCGAGAGCGATCGCACCGCCGTGGATGTTGCACTTCTCGAGCGGGTAGTTGAGGTCCTTGAGGGACTGGACGGCCACGGAGCCGAAGGCCTCGTTGATCTCGATGAAGTCCAGGTCCGCGGTGGTCCAGCCCGCCCGCGAGAGGGCCTTCTGGATGGCGTGCGAGGGCTGCGAGTGCAGCGAGTTGTCGGGGCCGGCAACCTGTCCCGGCTTGCCCACGACGGCGAGCCAGGCCAGCCCGTGCTCCTCGGCGTACGCGCGGGACGTCAGCACGAGGGCCGCGGCGCCGTCGGACAGGGGAGAGGAGTTGCCGGCGGTGATGGTGCCGTCCGAGGCGAACGCGGGCCGCAGCGGGGCGAGCGTCTCGACCGATGTGCCCGGCCGCACGCCCTCGTCCTGGGTGAGCGTGATCGGGTCGCCCTTGCGCTGCTTGACCTGGATCGGGGCGATCTCGCCCTCGAACACGCCCTCCTTCTGCGCGATCGCCGCACGCACGTGCGAGGCGGCGGCGACCTCGTCCTGGGACTTGCGGTCGATGCCGAGGGTCAGGTTCTTCGACTCCGTGGACAGGCCCATGGACTGCCCGTCGAAGGCGTCCGTGAGGCCGTCGTGGGCGGCGACGTCGAGGGCGCCGACGGTCCCGTACGTCCAGCCCTGGCGGGATCCCGGGAGCACGTGCGGCGCGCGGGACATCGACTCCTGGCCGCCCGCCACGACGACGGTCGCGTCGCCCGCCCGGATCAGGCGCGCGGCGTCGATCACCGCGGTGAGGCCGGAGAGGCACACCTTGTTGATCGTCACGCACGGCACGCCCCAGCCCACGCCCGCGGCGATCGCGCTCTGGCGCGCGGGGTTCTGGCCGGCGCCGGCCTGCAGGACCTGGCCCATCACGACGGCGTCCACGGCGTCAGCGCCGACCCCGGCCTGCTTCAGCGCGGCGGTGATCGCATGCGCGCCCAGGTCCACGGCGGTGAACGAGACCAGCTGCCCGTTGAGGCGTCCCTGCGGTGTGCGCGCGGCGGACAGGATGACAACGTCGTCGTTGCCGGTGGTGTTGTTGCTCACTGGGTTGGTGCTCACGTGCGTCCGCTCCTTCATCTCTCCTGTGCATCAGGCTACCGCCAGAGAAGCTGATTGCCGCGGGGAGCTGGGTGTACAGTATTGCCCGCGGCGGCCCGTGAGGGATCCGGTGGCACTTGACCCCGGGCTGAGTCTGCGGTAGACACGCGCGCCTTCCTGAGGTAAGGTAGTTCTTTGCGTTCTCCCTTTTAACGACTGCGGTGCCTTCATATAGCGGTGGGCTCTTCGGGACAGTCTGTCCCGCCTCAACTGAACACGTTCGGTGGGTCATGCCTTGTCGGGGGAGGGTGCGGACAATCCTGAAGGTCTGTGGAAGGATCCCTCTTGGTCGCCTCGAGCACCTCTGAAACCCAAACCGCTACCACCGACGGCGCAACCCGTCGGCTCTCATTCGCCAAGATTCACGAACCGCTGGATGTTCCGAATCTCCTCGCCCTCCAGACCGAGAGCTTCGACTGGCTCGTCGGCAACGAGCGCTGGCAGGCCCGCGTGGCCAAGGCCCAGGCCGAGGGCGACGACAGCGTCGCCACCACCTCCGGCCTCTCCGACATCTTCGAGGAGATCTCCCCGATCGAGGACTTCCAGGGCACCATGTCCCTGAGCTTCTCCGAGCCGGAGTTCGCCGACCCGAAGTTCACGATGGCGGAGTGCAAGGACCGTGACGCCACCTACTCGGCCCCGCTGTACGTCAAGGCCGAGTTCATGAACAACAACACGGGCGAGATCAAGCAGCAGACCGTGTTCATGGGCGACTTCCCGCTCATGACCGACAAGGGCACGTTCGTGGTCAACGGCACCGAGCGCGTCGTGGTCTCCCAGCTGGTCCGCTCCCCGGGCGCCTACTTCGAGCGGACCGCGGACAAGACGAGCGACAAGGACATCTTCACGGCGAAGATCATCCCGTCCCGCGGCGCCTGGTTCGAGCTCGAGATCGACAAGCGCGATCAGGTCGGCGTCCGCCTCGACCGCAAGCGCAAGCAGTCCGTCACCGTCCTCCTCAAGGCGCTCGGCTGGACCGAGGGCCAGATCCTCGAGGAGTTCGGCGAGTACGACTCGATGCGTGCCACGCTCGAGAAGGACACCACCGAGACGCGTGAGGACGCCCTCCTCGACATCTACCGCAAGCTCCGCCCGGGCGAGCCGCCGACAGTCGACGCCGCACAGGCCCTGCTCGACAACCTGTACTTCAACGCCAAGCGCTACGACCTCGCGAAGGTCGGCCGGTACAAGATCAACCGCAAGCTCGGCATCGACCGCCCGCTCTCGGACCCCGAGGCCTCGATCCTCCACATCGAGGACATCGTCGCCATGATCAAGTTCCTCGTCGCGCTGCACGCCGGCGAGAAGTCGATCAAGGGCACCCGCGAGGGCGCCGAGGTCGACGTGCGCGTCGAGGTCGACGACATCGACCACTTCGGCAACCGCCGCATCCGCGCCGTCGGCGAGCTCATCGAGAACCAGGTCCGCACCGGCCTGTCCCGCATGGAGCGCGTCGTGCGTGAGCGCATGACCACCCAGGACGTCGAGGCGATCACGCCGCAGACGCTCATCAACATCCGCCCTGTCGTCGCTGCGATCAAGGAGTTCTTCGGGACCTCCCAGCTCTCGCAGTTCATGGACCAGAACAACCCGCTCTCGGGCCTGACCCACAAGCGCCGCCTCTCGGCGCTCGGCCCGGGCGGCCTCTCCCGCGACCGCGCGGGCATGGAGGTCCGTGACGTCCACCCGTCGCACTACGGCCGCATGTGCCCCATCGAGACCCCTGAAGGCCCGAACATCGGCCTGATCGGCTCGCTCGCCTCGTACGGCCGCATCAACCCGTTCGGCTTCATTGAGACGCCGTACCGCAAGGTGACCAACGGCATCGTGTCCGACGCGGTCGACTACCTCACGGCGGACGACGAGGCCGAGGTCCAGATCGCCCAGGCGAACTCGCCGCTGAACGAGGACGGCTCCTTCGCCGAGGAGATGGTCCTCGTCCGCCAGCGCGGCGGCGGCGGCGAGCCCACGCTCGTCCCGGCCGACGAGGTCGAGTACATGGACGTCTCCCCGCGCCAGATGGTGTCCGTGGCGACCGCCCTCATCCCGTTCCTCGAGCACGACGACGCCAACCGCGCCCTCATGGGCGCGAACATGCAGCGCCAGGCCGTGCCGCTCGTCCGCTCCGAGGCGCCCTTCGTCGGCACCGGCATGGAGCGCGCCGCCGCGGTGGACGCGGGCGACGTCGTCGTGGCCAAGAAGGCCGGCGTCGTCACCGAGGTCTCCGCGGACCTCGTGGTGATGCTCAACGATGACGGCACGGAGACGAACTACCGGATCGGCAAGTTCGCGCGCTCCAACCAGGGCAACTGCTACAACCACCGCGTGCTCGTGAACGAGGGCGACCGGCTCGAGGTCGGCGGCATCATCGCCGACGGTCCGGCCACCGACCAGGGCGAGCTCGCCCTCGGCCGCAACCTCCTCGTCGCGTTCATGTCGTGGGAGGGCCACAACTTCGAGGACGCGATCATCCTCTCCCAGCGCATCGTGGCGGAGGACGTCCTGTCCTCGATCCACATCGAGGAGCACGAGATCGACGCCCGCGACACGAAGCTGGGCGCCGAGGAGATCACGCGCGACATCCCGAACGTGTCCGAGGAGGTGCTTGCCCAGCTCGATGAGCGCGGCATCATCCACATCGGCGCCGAGGTCGAGGCGGGCGACATCCTGGTCGGCAAGGTCACCCCGAAGGGCGAGACCGAGCTGACTCCCGAGGAGCGCCTCCTGCGTGCGATCTTCGGTGAGAAGTCCCGCGAGGTCCGCGACACGTCCCTCAAGGTCCCGCACGGCGAGTCCGGCACCGTGATCGGCGTGCGCGTGTTCGACCGCGACAACGACGACGAGCTGCCCCCGGGCGTCAACCAGCTCGTGCGCGTCTACGTGGCCGCCAAGCGCAAGATCACGGACGGCGACAAGCTCGCCGGCCGCCACGGCAACAAGGGCGTCATCTCCAAGATCCTGCCGATCGAGGACATGCCGTTCCTCCCCGACGGGACCCCGGTCGACGTCGTGCTGAACCCGCTCGGCGTCCCCGGCCGCATGAACGTCGGCCAGGTCCTCGAGCTCCACCTCGGCTGGATCGCCAAGACCGGCTGGAAGGTCGAGGGCGAGCCGGAGTGGATCCAGAACCTGCCGAACATGCCGCGCGAGGTCGGCCCGAACCAGAACCTGGCCACGCCGGTGTTCGACGGCGCCCGCGAGGAGGAGATCTCCGGCCTGCTGGACTCCACCAACGTCACGCGTGACGGCGTGCGCCTCATCGGCTCTTCCGGCAAGGCGCAGCTGTTCGACGGCCGCTCCGGCGAGCCGTTCCCGGATCCCGTCTCGGTGGGCTACATGTACATCCTGAAGCTCCACCACCTCGTGGACGACAAGATCCATGCCCGCTCCACTGGCCCATACTCGATGATCACCCAGCAGCCGCTCGGTGGTAAGGCGCAGTTCGGCGGCCAGCGCTTCGGCGAGATGGAGGTGTGGGCGCTCGAGGCCTACGGCGCGGCGTACACGCTCCAGGAGCTCCTGACGATCAAGTCGGACGACATCCACGGCCGCGTGAAGGTCTACGAGGCGATCGTCAAGGGCGAGAACATCCCTGAGCCGGGCGTTCCCGAGTCCTTCAAGGTCCTCATCAAGGAAATGCAGTCGCTGTGCCTGAACGTGGAGGTCCTCTCCGCCGACGGCCAGACGATCGAGATGCGCGACGCCGACGATGCAGTCTTCACTGCCGCGGAGGAACTGGGCATCGACCTCTCCCGCGACGAGCCCAGCTCGGTCGAAGAGGTCTGATCCCTCCACCGCCACCGGCAGCAGCAAGACTTTAGAGACACGAGAGATAAGGGACCACATTGTCCAGCGAATCCTCCTTCGGCCTCATGCAGATCGGCCTCGCGACCGCGGACGACATCCGCAACTGGTCGCACGGCGAGGTCAAGAAGCCGGAAACCATCAACTACCGCACCCTCAAGCCCGAGAAGGACGGCCTCTTCTGCGAGAAGATCTTCGGCCCGTCCCGTGACTGGGAGTGCTACTGCGGCAAGTACAAGCGCGTGCGCTTCAAGGGCATCATCTGTGAGCGCTGCGGCGTCGAGGTGACCCGTGCCAAGGTCCGCCGCGAGCGCATGGGCCACATCGAGCTCGCCGCGCCCGTGACGCACATCTGGTACTTCAAGGGCGTCCCGTCCCGCCTCGGATACCTCCTCGACCTGGCCCCGAAGGACCTCGAGAAGGTCATCTACTTCGCGGCCTACATGATCACCAAGGTTGACGAGGAGCGCCGGCACGAGCAGCTGCCGAACCTCCAGGCCGAGCACGACCTCGAGCGCAAGCGCCTCGTGGACAACCGCGACTCCGACATCGCCGCCGTCGCGCGGGACCTCGAGGAGGAGCTCGCGAAGCTCGAGGGCGAGGGCGCCAAGGCCGCGGACAAGAAGAAGGCCCGCGACCTGGCGGACAAGACGATGGCCACCATCCGCAAGCGCGCGGATGCGGACATCGAGCGCATGGAGGCGGTCTGGGACCGCTTCAAGAACCTCAAGGTCGCCGACCTCGAGGGCGACGAGGCGCTGTACCGCGAGCTGCGTGACCGCTACGGCATGTACTTCGAGGGCTCCATGGGCGCCGAGGCGATCCAGAAGCGCCTCGAGTCCTTCGATCTGGAGGGCGAGGCCGAGACGCTCCGCGACATCATCCAGAACGGCAAGGGCCAGCGGAAGACCCGTGCGCTCAAGCGCCTCAAGGTCGTCAACGCGTTCCTCACCACGGACAACAAGCCGCAGGGCATGGTCCTCGACGCCGTCCCGGTGATCCCGCCGGAGCTGCGCCCGATGGTCCAGCTCGACGGCGGGCGCTTTGCGACCTCCGACCTGAACGACCTGTACCGCCGTGTGATCAACCGCAACAACCGCCTCAAGCGCCTGCTTGACCTCGGTGCGCCGGAGATCATCGTCAACAACGAGAAGCGCATGCTCCAGGAGGCCGTGGACTCGCTGTTCGACAACGGCCGCCGCGGGCGTCCCGTGACGGGTCCGGGCAACCGCCCGCTCAAGTCGCTCTCGGACATGCTCAAGGGCAAGCAGGGCCGGTTCCGCCAGAACCTGCTCGGCAAGCGCGTCGACTACTCGGGCCGTTCGGTCATCGTCGTCGGCCCGCAGCTCAAGCTGCACCAGTGCGGCCTGCCGAAGCAGATGGCCCTCGAGCTGTTCAAGCCGTTCGTCATGAAGCGGCTCGTGGACCTCAACCACGCGCAGAACATCAAGAGCGCCAAGCGGATGGTGGAGCGCTACCGCCCGCAGGTGTGGGACGTGCTCGAGGAGATCATCACCGAGCACCCGGTGCTCCTCAACCGTGCACCTACCCTGCACCGCCTCGGCATCCAGGCGTTCGAGCCGCAGCTCGTCGAGGGCAAGGCCATCCAGCTGCACCCGCTCGTGTGCGCGGCGTTCAACGCCGACTTCGACGGCGACCAGATGGCCGTGCACCTTCCCCTGAGCCCTGAGGCCCAGGCGGAGGCGCGCATCCTGATGCTGTCCTCGAACAACATCCTCAAGCCGTCGGACGGCCGCCCGGTCACCCTGCCTTCGCAGGATATGATCATCGGCCTGTACCACCTCACCACCAAGCGTGAGGGTGCCGACGGCGAGGGCCGCGTGTTCTCCTCCGTGGCTGAGGCGATCATGGCGCACGATGCCCGCGAGCTGCACCTCAACGCACAGGTGAAGATCCGCCTCGACGGCTTCGTGCCGTCGAAGGACCGTCCCGCGCCCGAGGGCTGGGAGCCCGGCCAGCCGGCGCTCATCGCGACGTCGCTGGGCCAGGTCGTCTTCAACCAGACGCTGCCCGAGGACTACCCGTGGGTCGAGGCCGTCGCGGACAAGGGCCAGCTCTCGAAGATCGTCAACGATCTCGCGGAGCGCTACCCGAAGGTCGTCGTCGCGGCGACGCTGGACAACCTCAAGGACGCCGGCTTCCACTGGGCCACGCGTTCCGGCGTCACGGTCGCCATCTCGGACATCGCCGTGCCGGAGCAGAAGCCTGCCATCCTGGCCGGCTACGAGGACCGCGCCGCGAAGATCCAGAGCCAGTATGACCGTGGTCTCATCGACGACGAGGAGCGCCGCTCCGAGCTCATCGAGATCTGGGACAAGGCGACCAACGAGATCGCCGCGGTCATGCGCGAGTCCATGCCGAAGATGAACACCATCAACCGCATGGTCTCCTCCGGTGCCCGTGGTAACTGGATGCAGGTCCGCCAGATCGCGGGCATCCGCGGCCTCGTGGCCAACCCGAAGGGTGAGATCATCCCGCGCCCGATCAAGTCCTCGTACCGCGAGGGCCTGTCGGTGCTCGAGTACTTCATCGCCACGCACGGTGCCCGCAAGGGTCTGGCCGATACGGCTCTCCGTACGGCCAACTCGGGCTACCTGACCCGTCGTCTCGTCGACGTGTCGCAGGACGTGATCGTGCGCGAGGAGGACTGCGGCACCGAGCGCGGCCTCATGGTCACGATCGCGATCGCAGACCACAACGGCGAGCTCCAGCGTGAGGAGAACGTCGAGAACACGGCGTACACCCGCACGCTGGCCGTGGACGTCACGGACTCCGAGGGCAGCGTCCTCGCGGAGGCCGGCGCGGATCTCGGCGATGTGCTGATCAACCAGCTCATCAATGCCGGCATCACGGAGATCCGGGTCCGCTCGGTCCTCACGTGCGAGTCCGCTGTCGGGACCTGCGCGAAGTGCTACGGCCGGTCGCTCGCGTCCGGCAAGCTCGTGGACATCGGCGAGGCCGTCGGCATCATCGCTGCTCAGTCGATCGGTGAGCCCGGTACCCAGCTGACCATGCGTACGTTCCACACCGGTGGCGCCGTCTCGGCGTCTGGCGGTGACGACATCACGCAGGGTCTGCCCCGTATCCAGGAGCTCTTCGAGGCCCGTACCCCGAAGGGTGTGGCCCCGATTTCGGAGGCGGCCGGGCGCATCACCGTTGAGGACACCGAGAAGCAGCTCCGCCTGGTCCTGACGCCGGACGACGGCACCGAGGAGATCGCTTACCCGGTCTCCCGGCGTTCGCGCCTGCTCGTCGAGGACGGCGAGCATGTCGAGGTCGGGCAGAAGCTCGTCAACGGCCCGATCGATCCGAAGCAGGTCCTGCGCATCCAGGGCCCGCGCGAGGCGCAGAAGTTCCTCGTCGACGAGGTCCAGAACGTGTACCGCAGCCAGGGCATCGGCATCCACGACAAGCACGTGGAGGTCATCGTCCGCCAGATGCTGCGCCGCGTCACCGTGATCGAGTCCGGCGACACGGACCTGCTCCCCGGCGAGCTCGCCGAGGGCCGCCGCTACCGCGACGAGAACCGCCGTGTGGTGTCCGAGGGCAAGAAGCCGGCTTCGGGCCGTCCCGAGCTCATGGGCATCACCAAGGCGTCGCTCGCCACGGAGTCCTGGCTCTCGGCCGCGTCCTTCCAGGAGACGACCCGCGTGCTCACGCAGGCCGCCATGGAGGGCAAGAGCGACCCGCTGCTGGGCCTCAAGGAGAACGTCATCATCGGCAAGCTCATCCCGGCTGGCACCGGTCTTCCGCGGTACACGGAGATCACGGTCGAGCCGACCGAGGAGGCCAAGGCGACGCTCTTCACCGGTCCGAGCGCGTTCAGCGACTTCGCCTACGATCCGCTGAACGGCGACGGGGCGCAGGAGTTCCACGCGATCCCGCTGGACGACTACGACCTCGGCGGCGACTACCGCTGATGCCCTCGTCTGAGGCTGCGCTCGCGTAGTCCAGCGCACGACGGCGTCACGCACCACGGGCGGCCGGCTCCCCTTCGCGGGGGAGCTGGCCGCTTCCGTCGTGTCCCCCCGGCCTTGGCGGTCAGGACCCCCATCTCGGAGGGGCGCCGGGCGGGCGATTCGTGGCCGCTCCCCGCGCCGTGATAAGCTTTCTTCGATTGTTTCTGTGTGGCAGTGGATGAAGGCCGTCAGATCGGGTGCTAAAGCGCTGCTCTGGCGGGGCCTGTTTCCGGGTTGCGGGGTTGGTGCGCAACGGATGCCACACTTTTGCACGCCTACGGTCGGTTGCCCGCGGAAGTGTGAAGCAACCGACAGCGTCTACCGATCCCCGTTGCAGGGGTCACGTGGGCGGAATTCCAAACGAAGTACGCAAGTACAAAGACGGAGCGAAAGTGCCTACTATTCAGCAGCTGGTCCGCAAGGGCCGCACGCCGAAGGTCTCCAAGACCAAGGCTCCTGCCCTCAAGGGCAGCCCCATGCGTCGCGGCGTGTGCACCCGTGTGTACACCACGACCCCGAAGAAGCCGAACTCCGCCCTCCGCAAGGTCGCGCGTGTCCGCCTCAACGGCGGCGTCGAGGTCACGGCCTACATCCCGGGCGTCGGCCACAACCTCCAGGAGCACTCGATCGTGCTCGTCCGCGGCGGTCGTGTGAAGGACCTTCCGGGTGTCCGCTACAAGATCGTCCGTGGCGCTCTCGACACCCAGGGTGTCAAGAACCGCCAGCAGGCCCGCAGCCGCTACGGCGCCAAGAAGGAGAAGAAGTAATGCCTCGTAAGGGCCCTGCCCCGAAGCGTCCTCTCGTCGTCGACCCGGTCTACGGTTCGCCGCTCGTGACGCAGCTCATCAACAAGGTTCTCGTGGACGGCAAGAAGTCCACGGCCGAGCGCATCGTCTACGGCGCTCTCGAGGGTGCCCGCCAGAAGACGGGCGGCGACCCGGTTGCCGCCCTCAAGAAGGCCATGGACAACGTCCGCCCGACCCTTGAGGTCCGCTCGCGCCGCGTCGGCGGCGCCACCTACCAGGTTCCGGTCGAGGTCAAGCCGGGCCGCGCCACCGCGCTGGCCCTCCGCTGGCTCGTGGGCTACTCGAAGGCCCGCCGCGAGAAGACGATGACCGAGCGTCTCCAGAACGAGATCCTCGACGCTTCGAACGGCCTCGGTGCCGCGGTCAAGCGCCGCGAGGACACCCACAAGATGGCCGAGTCGAACAAGGCCTTCGCACACTACCGCTGGTAGAACCAGGGTTCGCCGCCGGCCCCACGAGGGCCGGCGGCGAATGCGCAGCCAATTAGGGACAAACAGGGAGACACCGTGGCACTCGACGTGCTTACCGACCTCAGCAAGGTCCGAAACATCGGCATCATGGCGCACATCGATGCCGGCAAGACCACTACCACGGAGCGCATCCTGTTCTACACGGGTGTGAGCCACAAGATCGGCGAGACGCACGACGGCGCTTCGACGACCGACTGGATGGAGCAGGAGAAGGAGCGCGGCATCACCATCACGTCCGCGGCCGTGACCTGCTTCTGGAACCAGAACCAGATCAACATCATCGACACCCCCGGTCACGTGGACTTCACGGTCGAGGTCGAGCGCTCCCTGCGCGTGCTCGACGGCGCCGTCGCCGTCTTCGACGGCAAGGAGGGCGTGGAGCCGCAGTCCGAGACCGTCTGGCGCCAGGCGGACAAGTACAACGTCCCGCGCATCTGCTTCGTCAACAAGATGGACAAGCTCGGCGCGGACTTCTACTTCACCGTGGACACGATCGTCAAGCGCCTCGGCGCCAAGCCGCTCGTCATGCAGCTGCCGATCGGTGCCGAGAGCGAGTTCGTCGGCGTCGTCGACCTGCTCACCATGAAGGCCCTCGTGTGGCCCGGCGACGCCAAGGGCGACGTGACCATGGGCGCCTCCTACGAGACCCAGGACATCCCGGCCGACCTTCAGGAGAAGGCCGAGCAGTACCGCCACGACCTCGTCGAGACGGTCGCCGAGGCGTCCGAGGAACTCATGGAGAAGTACCTCGAGGGCGAAGAGCTCACGATCGATGAGCTCAAGGCGGGCATCCGCAAGCTCACGGTGAACTCCGAGATCTACCCGGTCTTCTGTGGCTCCGCGTTCAAGAACCGTGGCGTGCAGCCGATGCTGGATGCGGTCATCGACTTCCTCCCGTCCCCGCTGGATGTCCCGGCCATGATCGGCCACGACCCCAAGGACGAGACGATCGAGCTGTCCCGCAAGCCGAGCGAGGACGAGCCGTTCTCGGCTCTCGCGTTCAAGATTGCGGCGCACCCGTTCTTCGGCCAGCTCAACTTCATTCGCGTCTACTCGGGCAAGGCGACCTCGGGCATCCAGGTCCTGAACTCGACGAAGGGCAAGAAGGAGCGCATCGGGAAGCTCTTCCAGATGCACGCCAACAAGGAGAACCCGGTCGATGAGGTCCACGCCGGCCACATCTACGCGGTGATCGGCCTCAAGGACACCACGACCGGCGATACGCTCTGCGACATCAACAACCCGATCGTGCTCGAGTCGATGACCTTCCCGGATCCCGTGATCTTCGTGGCCATCGAGCCGAAGACCAAGGGCGACCAGGAGAAGCTCTCCACCGCCATCCAGAAGCTCTCCGCTGAGGATCCGACGTTCACCGTCTCCCTCAACGAGGAGACCGGCCAGACCGAGATCGGCGGCATGGGCGAGCTTCACCTCGACATCCTCGTGGACCGCATGCGCCGCGAGTTCAAGGTCGAGGCCAACGTGGGCAAGCCGCAGGTCGCCTACCGCGAGACCATCAAGAAGAAGGTCGAGAAGGTCGACTACACGCACAAGAAGCAGACTGGCGGTTCCGGCCAGTTCGCGAAGGTGCAGGTCACTTTCGAGCCGCTCGAGACCACCGAGGGCACGTTCTACGAGTTCGTGAACGGCGTCACCGGCGGCCGCGTGCCGCGCGAGTACATCCCGAGCGTGGACCACGGCATCCAGGACGCCATGCAGTTCGGCATCCTGGCCGGCTACCCGATGGTGGGCGTGAAGGCGACCCTCGTCGATGGTGCCTACCACGACGTCGACTCCTCGGAGATGGCGTTCAAGATCGCCGGTTCGCAGGTGTTCAAGGAGGGCGCTCGCCGCGCCAACCCTGTGCTCCTCGAGCCGCTCATGGCCGTCGAGGTCCGCACGCCCGAGGAGTACATGGGCGACGTGATCGGCGACCTCAACTCCCGCCGTGGCCAGATCCAGGCCATGGAGGACGCTGTCGGCGTCAAGGTTGTGCGTGCCCTCGTGCCGCTGTCCGAGATGTTCGGCTACATCGGCGACCTTCGCTCGAAGACCCAGGGCCGCGCTGTCTACTCGATGCAGTTCGACAGCTACTCCGAGGTCCCGAAGGCCGTCGCCGACGAGATCATCCAGAAGTCGCGCGGCGAGTAGTTCTGGAGTGCGGCTCGCCGCCGCTGTGGGTGCCCCTCTCTCGGGCGGGGAGCGCACGACGGCGGCGGGTCGCCATCCGCGCGGGGGCCACCTCCCGCGTGATTTCACGAAAAAACACAGCCAACAGTAGACTTGCGAGAGTTTCAGCTGCGACAGTCGCGGCTGGGAGCAGTCTTCTGAATCAGTTCTAGGAGGAACAAGTGGCGAAGGCAAAGTTCGAGCGGACCAAGCCGCACGTCAACATCGGCACCATCGGCCACGTTGACCACGGCAAGACGACGCTGACTGCTGCCATCTCGAAGGTGCTTGCTGACAAGTACCCGGATCTCAACGAGCAGCGTGACTTCGCGCAGATCGACTCCGCTCCGGAGGAGCGCCAGCGCGGCATCACCATCAACATCTCTCACATCGAGTACCAGACGGAGAAGCGCCACTACGCTCACGTCGACGCTCCGGGCCACGCTGACTACATCAAGAACATGATCACGGGTGCGGCGCAGATGGACGGCGCCATCCTCGTGGTTGCCGCGACTGACGGCCCGATGGCCCAGACCCGCGAGCACGTTCTGCTCGCCCGCCAGGTTGGTGTCCCCTACCTGCTCGTGGCTCTGAACAAGGCCGACATGGTCGACGACGAGGAGCTCCTTGACCTCGTCGAGATGGAGGTGCGCGAGCTCCTCTCCTCGCAGGGCTTCGACGGCGACAACGCCCCGGTGATCCGCGTCTCGGGCCTCAAGGCTCTCGAGGGCGATCCCAAGTGGGTCAAGTCGGTCGAGGAGCTCATGGAGGCCGTCGACGAGAACGTTCCGGACCCGGTCCGTGACCGCGACAAGCCGTTCCTCATGCCGATCGAGGACGTCTTCACGATCACCGGTCGTGGCACCGTCGTCACCGGCCGCGCCGAGCGCGGTACCCTCGCCCTGAACTCCGAGGTCGAGATCGTCGGCATCCGCCCGATCCAGAAGACCACGGTCACTGGTATCGAGATGTTCCACAAGCAGCTCGACGAGGCGTGGGCCGGCGAGAACTGTGGCCTCCTGCTCCGCGGCATCAAGCGCGAGGACGTCGAGCGTGGCCAGGTCGTCGTGAAGCCGGGTTCCATCACCCCGCACACCGACTTCGAGGCGAACGTCTACATCCTCTCCAAGGACGAGGGCGGCCGTCACAACCCGTTCTACTCGAACTACCGCCCGCAGTTCTACTTCCGTACCACGGACGTGACCGGCGTCATCACCCTCCCCGAGGGCACCGAGATGGTCATGCCCGGCGACAACACTGAGATGACTGTTCAGCTCATCCAGCCCATCGCCATGGAGGAGGGCCTCGGCTTCGCTATCCGTGAGGGTGGCCGCACCGTTGGCTCGGGCCGCGTGACCAAGATCATCAAGTAGTCTCCTTCCGGAGCTGCTGGCCCGGGTCCTCGGATCGGGGCCGGATCTGACAAGGACCCCGCTGCACACTGTGCAGCGGGGTTCTTTGTGCTCTATCGGGGGCGGACGCGGGCCAGCTAGGATAACTCCAGTCAATGGAGTAATCGGGGGGGCCGGGTCGGCCCACACGGCGGAGGCGGGTCGTGGACACGATGTCAGCGGGACAGGGCGGCGGGTACGACGCGGGTTATGCGGCCGGCCACCATGAGGGCTATCTCGAGGGGCACCGCGCGGGATTCCTCGCGGGGCACCGCATCGGGTGGGACGAGGCCATGCGTTCGGCGGGCGCGCCGGTGGTCTCACCGGTGGCAGCGCCACGGCGGATCCCGGCGGCCGCCCCCGCGCCGATCCTGGCGCCACCACGCGCCGTGGCAGCACAAGCGGCGGCACCGGCCGTCCCTATGCGCGTGCAGACGCCGCCGAAGTCGCGGGAGGAGCTCGCGCGGGAGGCCGCTCGCCGAAAGGAGAGGCGCGGGATCCAGAGCGCCAACATCTCGCTCTACCTTGCCGCGCTCCTGATCGTCGCGGCGGCCGCACTGTTCCTCACGAACGGCAGCGTGGACGACGGCGTGCGCCTCACGGGCCTCGTCGGTGTCACCGCACTGTTCTACGCGGCTGGCCTCGTGGTCCATGCGAGGTTCCCGAGGCTGCGCCCGGCGGCCGTGGCCTTCGCGGGGACAGGCCTGGCGCTGCTGCCCGTCGCGGGCCTCGGCCTCGACATCGTGGTCCTGCACCGTCCGGACCTTTCCTGGCTCATCACGAGCCTGGTCGGGCTCGTCGCGTTCGGCTTCGCCGCACTGCGCATCGAGAGCCGGGTCCTCGTCTTCCTGAGCCTGACCTTCGTTTTCTCCGCGGCGTGGTCCGGCACGGAAGTGCTCAGTGGTGCCCTCGCGGCCGACTACGCCGCGCTCATCGGGGTTGCCTCGGTGCTCACCGTGATCGCCGCGCTCCAACCGCGATGGGTTCCGCCGCTCTTCCTGAGGCCCGTCGCACGGCTCCATCCATTCGTCGTCCCTGCGACCTTTGTGGCCGCGACGCTCACGGCGGGCGCCCTGGACCGCTGGCAGTATCCCGCCCTCGTCGCGGCCATGAGCCTCTACCTCGTCGGGTCCTCGTTCCTCCCCGGCCCCGCGCTGGCACGCAGGCTCTCATGGTGGGGCGCACGCACGACGGCGGTGCTCGCCAGTGCAGTCGCCGCGGCGCAGGCGGTGGACGCCGGCCTTCCGTCCCTCGGCCCTACTCAGCGCTCCGCGTGGACCCTTGCGGGTGTGCTTGCCGTGGCGGTCGGGACTCTCGCCTCGGCCGTCCTCGGCCGGCGCCGGGAGGACGAGCTCGGCATGTCGCGCCGTGTCGCCCTCGCGGAGCAGGGCACCGCCGTGTTCGTGCAGGCGGTGCTCGTGGCCGCCGCCTCGGTGGCCTCCGTGCCCGCAGCGCAGGGGTCACTGTTCCTCGCGGTCGCGGCCTTCGTCCTCACGGCGCAGTTCACGGCGTGGCGCTGGGGCGCCCACACGAATTGGCTCCCCGTCCTCGCGTTCGCGGTGCTTCCGTTCATCGACCTGGAACGATGGCCGCTGGCGTTCCTCGCCGTCGAGGGGCTGCTCTACTTCGCGGCCCGGGCGGTCTGGCCGCCCTCACCGGCGGAGGACGGGCCTCGCTGGACGTGGCGGAGGCCCCACTTCGTCGCGGCAGCGCGAGCCGCGTCCCTTCTGGTGGTTCCGGCGGTTGTGTCGGCGGCGCTGCCGCCGTCGACGGGGCCGGGAGCCCGGGCGGCGCCGTTGCGCTCGGGCTCGCCGTCGCGTCGCGGCGTCGCGCTGGCGGTGACGGGCGGCCTCGGTGCCCTGCGTCACGCGGAGTTCGCGCGGGCGGCGATGGCATGGACCCTCGTGGCGGTGGGCGTCCTCGCCGTCGCCGTCGTGGGGCTCGCTGACCCCTCGTCTGCGCGCCCGGGTGGCTTCGTCTCGCCACTGTTCGGCCCGGCAGTCTTCATCCTGTGTGCTGGGGCCGGGGCGCTCTGGGCCGGGCTGTTCCTTGCCCGGCCGGACGGCTTTGGTCCCGTGTCCTCCGTAGGTGAGGTCGCGCCGAACGTGCTGCTCGCGCTCCTTGCCCTCGAGTCCCTGTGGTTCGGGGAGGGCGCGCTGTCCAATGCCGTGCTGGTTCTCGTGATTGCCGTCCTGGGCGGCTCCGCATGGCTCTCGCCGGTCCGCCTCCGCAGGTGGGTGTACATCTGGCTCGCGCGGGCCGCTGCCACGGCCTTGGCGATGGGGCTGTTCCGCGAACTCCTGGAGGACGGCTGGCGTCCCGTCGTCCTCGGCCAGCCCGTGTCGGGCGCGCACGTGTTCGCGGCCGTGGTCCTGGCCCAGATCGTGGTGCCGCTCGCGGTCGAGTTGCTGAGTGGACGCAGGGGACGGCCCCTGCCGTGGAGCTTCGGGGACGCCGCCGCTGTCCTGGCCATCGCTATGCCGTTCACCTTTGCGGCGGGAGCCGAGATCAGCTACGTCGCCGGGCCGACGGACCGGCTCCAGCCGCTGGGGGCCATCCTCGTGGTCGCCTTCGCCGCCGCGGCTGCCCTCGTCGGCGTGGTGTTGCGGCCGTGGCCGGGCTCGGTGGCCGTCGCCCCGGCCGCCCTGGTCCTGATGGCGTTCACCGCGTCGCGCGACCTGCGGGTGCTTGAGATCCTCGCGGGCCTGTTCGCGGTGTACTCGGCCTCCATGGTGTTCCTGGCCCCCCAGACTGCCTCCAAGGGCGCCCACCTCGTCGCCGCGAGAGCGCTGCCGGTGGCGCTCGCTGTGCTCGTGGCGCAGGACGCGACGGCGTCGGACACGTGGGTGAGCGTAGTGCTCGCCGTGTCCTTGGTGGCCCAGCACCCGGTGCGCCGTCTCCTCACGCGCACTGCCTCGGACCTCCCGTTCCAGGACGTCGCGTACTGGACCGGGCTCGCGGGCCAGCTAGCGCTGCCGCTCGGGTACCTCGCCTTTGCCCGGCAGGGCCCCGAGGGCGGCCGGTGGGTCGTCGTGCTCGAGGCGATCCTCGTCGTCGTGAGCGTCCTGGCGACGCTCAAGGGGCGTCCCGCGGCGGGGTACGTCGGCGTCGCGGGACTCCTGCTCGGAGTGGTGGCGCTCGGCCCGTTCTTCCGGTTCCACTTGGGGCAGTTCCTCGCGGCCCCGCTGATCGGGGGCCAGGCTGTCGCGCTCCTGCTCGTCGCGATCGCGGCGGCCCACGTTGCGGGCATGGCACTGTGGGAATCGCCTGAACGTCGGAGCGCGGGCCTGTGGCGCTGGGCATGGACGGCCGGTGCGGGGGCCTTCGCGGCGTCGTCCGTTGTGGCGGCGGTTCCGGAGTGCTCGTGGGTCCTGGGTGCGGCCCTCGCGTCCTGCGCAGCCGTCCTTCTCGCCGCTGGCTACGTCTGGCGTGCCGCGATCACCGTGGCGATCACGTTCCCGATGGGTGTCCTGCTGGCCCTGCCTGCCGGTGTCGACATTGCCCGCGACCTCGTGGACGGCCTGCCCCGCCTGTGGCAGACCCCCGTGCAGTTCATGGCGGGAACGCTCGTGCCGGCCTCGGTGGGTCTCGCCCTCCGGTGGTCTGCCCGCTGGCCCGGGACGTGGGGCAAGCGCGTCGAAGCGGTGGCCAGGCTCGAGGCCGCACCGGCGCGCCGTTGGCCGCTCCTCGGGGCTGCCGCCGCTGGCCTCGCGGCCTCGGCGGTAGCGTGCTGGGAGCCGCCCGCAGCCGTCGTCCTGCCCTACCTCGCCGCCGCACTCGTCGCCGCAGTGGCCGCGGAGCTGCCCCGCCGGTTCCGGCGGCTCGGCGTCGAGGTCGGGGCCGTCGTTGTCGCTGGCTCCCTGCAGCGTGCCATCTTCGCAGACGCTATCGAGGTGAGCGCATTCTGGCTCGCGCAGTGGTACGTGGTGCTGGCTGCGGTCGTAGCACTCCTGCGCTACTACGTCCGGCGGTCCGCCGTGTTCGGCAGGGCGTGGCTCGAGGGCTCGGCAGGGCTCCTCAGCCTCACGGGGCTGTGGACCCTCTTCTCGGGAGACAATGCCCAACAGGTCTGGCTGCTCGTGGCGTTTGCGGTGCTCACGCTCGCGGGGGTCGTGCTGAACGAGCGGCGCTTCACGGTTTGGGGTGCGGCCGGGGTGGTGGCCTGCGTGCTGTGGTCGGTCCGGGCCTACGTCTACGCGCTCCTGGCCGTCCTCGGCCTCGCGATCATCGCGGCCGCCGTCTGGTGGCTCGCGCGCCGGCCCAAGAGCACCCTGCTAGGGTAGGGGCGGGGCCGCGGCAGGACCGGCCGGGGCCCGCTCGGACGTCCGGAGGGAAGGAGTTTCGCCCGTGAACTGGCTCATCGTGATCGTGCTCATCACCATCGTCGTGGCGGGCTACTTCTGGATCCGGAAGAACTTCAAGAACGAGATCGAGCGCTACCGCCGGATCCGCCGCTCCAACCGCGGCGAGTGATCTGCGGGCGGCAGTCGCCCGATTGGCGTCACGGCCAGATCTCTGGCACACTTGAAGGGTTGTTCAAGCGCTCCTTCGTGTCCCGACCCGGATAATGCCGGGTGCAGGGTCCAAGTTGGAGACCAAATATGACCCACCTTCGCGAACAAGGCTAGGGGATCGTGTGCGCCAGCGGCGCGACACGCCCGACCGCGGGGGTCGGAGAGGGCCGGCTGTCTGAGGAACCCGGGAGTCCCGGATTCAGGCAGCGCGGCC
This sequence comes from Sinomonas cyclohexanicum, assembly GCF_020886775.1. GTDB lineage: Bacteria > Actinomycetota > Actinomycetes > Actinomycetales > Micrococcaceae > Sinomonas > Sinomonas cyclohexanicum. The sequence goes on along the minus strand of NZ_AP024525.1, from coordinate 3,125,170 downwards.
TGTGGTGGTCTCGACCTTGAATGCCTCGGCAGCCACAGCCAACAAAATAGTGACAAAAAACAGTGCAGTGTTAGACAGACGAAAGCGAGATCAGGCGATATGGCGGGACAGAAGATCCGCATCCGGCTGAAGTCGTACGACCACGAGGTCATCGACACTTCGGCTCGGAAGATCGTTGAGACGGTCACGCGCGCAGGCGCAACGGTGGTGGGACCCGTCCCGCTGCCCACGGAGAAGAACGTGTACTGCGTCATCCGCTCTCCGCACAAGTACAAGGACAGCCGCGAGCATTTCGAGATGCGCACGCACAAGCGGCTGATCGACATCATCGACCCGACGCCCAAGGCCGTCGACTCGCTCATGCGTCTCGACCTGCCGGCAGACGTCAACATCGAAATCAAGCTCTAAGAGGGAGGTGCTGAGAGAACTATGACCGCTACCCGCAATGTGAAGGGCCTGCTGGGCACGAAGCTCGGCATGACCCAGGTCTGGGACGAGAACAACAAGCTCATCCCCGTCACTGTCGTTAAGGCCGACTCCAACGTCGTCACCCAGCTGCGCAACGCCGAGACCGATGGCTACACCGCGGTCCAGATCGGCTACGGCCAGATTGACCCGCGCAAGGTCAACAAGCCGCTCACCGGCCACTTCGAGAAGGCCGGCGTGACCCCCCGCCGCCACCTTGTCGAGGTCCGTACCGCTGACGCCGATGCCTATGAGCTGGGCCAGGAGCTCTCCGTGGAGACCTTCGAGGCCGGCCAGAAGATCGACATCGTCGGCACCACCAAGGGCAAGGGCTTCGCCGGTGTCATGAAGCGTCACGGCTTCTCCGGCGTCGGTGCCTCCCACGGTGCGCACAAGAACCACCGCAAGCCCGGTTCCATCGGTGCCTGCGCCACCCCGGGCCGCGTCTTCAAGGGCCTCCGCATGGCCGGCCGCATGGGCAACGTGCGCCAGACGACCCTCAACCTCACCGTCCACGCGGTGGATGCCGAGAACTCGCTGCTCCTCATCAAGGGCGCCCTCCCGGGTGCCCGCGGCTCGGTCGTCCTCGTCCGCACCGCCGTGAAGGGAGCCTGAACTCATGGCTAACACTGTCAAGGTCGATCTCCCCGCCGAGATCTTCGACGTCCAGACGAACGTCCCGCTGCTGCACCAGGTCGTCGTCGCCCAGCTGGCCGCTGCACGCCAGGGCACGCACAAGGTGAAGAACCGCGGCGAGGTGTCCGGCGCCGGCCGCAAGCCGTTCAAGCAGAAGGGCACGGGCCGCGCCCGCCAGGGTTCGATCCGCGCTCCGCACATGACCGGTGGGCGTCGTGCACGGCCCGGTGCCGCGCGACTACAGCCAGCGCACCCCCAAGAAGATGAAGGCCGCCGCCCTCCGTGGCGCCCTGTCGGATCGTGCCCGCAACGGCCGCATCCACGTCCTCGAGTCCCTCGTGGCCGGCGAGAAGCCGAGCACGAAGGGTGCGATCGCCGCGCTGCGTGCGGTCTCCGACCGCAAGAACCTGCTCGTCGTGATCGACCGCGCGGACGAGGCCGGGGCCCTGTCGCTCCGCAACCTCCCCGAGGTGCACGCGATCTACGCCGACCAGCTCAACACGTACGACGTTCTGGTCTCCGACGACGTGGTCTTCACGAAGGCGGCGTTCGACGCGTTCGTGGCTTCCAAGTCCCAGGCACAGGGCACAGTGAACGAGGAGGCTTCCAAGTGAACGCATCCAGCTACAAGGATCCGCGCGACATCATCCTCGCGCCGGTCGTCTCCGAGAAGAGCTACGGCCTGATCGACGAGGGCAAGTACACCTTCCTGGTGGACCCCCGCTCGAACAAGACCGAGATCAAGATCGCGATCGAGCGCATCTTCTCGGTCAAGGTCGACTCGATCAACACGCTCAACCGCCCGGGCAAGCGCAAGCGCACCAAGTTCGGCTGGGGAGAGCGCAAGAGCACCAAGCGTGCCATCGTCACTCTCAAGGACGGCAGCACGATCGACATCTTCGGCGGTCCGCTCGCCTGAGCGGAGACCACTTTAACGAGGAACAGGTAAATGGCAATCCGTAACTACAAGCCGACCACCCCGGGCCGTCGCGGCTCGAGCGTGGCCGACTTCGCAGAGATCACGCGCTCGACGCCGGAGAAGTCCCTTGTTCGTCCGCTCCCCAAGAAGGGCGGCCGCAACAACTCCGGCAAGATCACCACGCGCCACAAGGGCGGTGGCCACAAGCGCCAGTACCGTCTGATCGACTTCCGTCGCCACGACAAGGACGGCGTCGACGCCAAGGTCGCGCACATCGAGTACGACCCGAACCGCACCGCGCGCATCGCGCTGCTCCACTTCGTGGACGGCACCAAGCGCTACATCATCGCGCCGAACAAGCTGTCCCAGGGCGACATCGTCGAGTCCGGTCCGGACGCCGACATCAAGCCCGGCAACAACCTGCCGCTGCGCAACATCCCCGTCGGTACGGTCATCCACGCCGTCGAGCTCCGCCCCGGTGGCGGCGCGAAGATGGCGCGGTCGGCCGGTGCCTCGATCCAGCTCGTGGCGAAGGAGGGCAAGTACGCCCAGCTCCGCCTCCCGTCTGGCGAGGTCCGCAATGTCGACGTCCGCTGCCGCGCGACGGTCGGCGAGGTCGGCAACGCCGAGCAGTCGAACATCAACTGGGGCAAGGCCGGCCGCATGCGCTGGAAGGGCGTCCGCCCGACCGTCCGTGGTGTCGCCATGAACCCGGTCGACCACCCGCACGGTGGTGGTGAGGGCAAGACGTCCGGTGGACGTCACCCCGTCAACCCCAACGGCAAGCCCGAGGGCCGCACCCGCCGCCCGAACAAGGCGAGCGACAAGCTCATCGTCCGTCGTCGTCGTACTGGCAAGAACAAGCGATAGGAGCCTGGAGACATGCCACGCAGCCTGAAGAAGGGTCCTTTCGTTGACCAGCACCTCTTTGTGAAGGTCGCCAGGGAAAACGACAAGGGCACCAAGAACGTCATCAAGACCTGGTCCCGCCGCTCGATGATCGTCCCCGACATGCTCGGGCACACGATCGCCGTGCACGACGGGCGCAAGCACATCCCGGTCTTCGTCACCGAGTCGATGGTCGGGCACAAGCTCGGCGAATTCGCCCCGACGCGGACTTTCCGCGGCCACGTGAAGGACGACAAGAAGGGCAAGCGCCGCTGATCACTGCCGCAAGGCAGCAGCAGCGCTGAGCTCTGAGAAAGAGAAGGAAAGCAATGGAAGCCAAGGCAATTGCGCGCCACATCCGCGTAACGCCGATGAAGGCCCGGCGCGTCGTCAACCTTGTTCGTGGCAAGCAGGCGAATGAGGCTCTGGCGATCCTGAAGTTCGCCCAGCAGGCGGCTTCGGAGCCGGTGTACAAGGTCCTCGCCTCGGCGGTGGCCAACGCCCGTGTCCTCGCCGACCGCGACGGTGTCGCGTTCGACGAGAGCGACCTCTACATCTCTGAGGCGTTCGTCGACGAGGGTCCGACCATGAAGCGGTTCCAGCCGCGCGCCCAGGGCCGCGCCTACCGCATCAAGAAGCGCACCAGCCACATCACCGTGGTCGTCGCGACGCCCGAGAAGGAGGAGGCCCGCTAAATGGGACAGAAGGTCAACCCGCACGGGTTCCGCCTCGGCATCACCACCGACCACGTCTCGCACTGGTTTGCCGACAGCAACAAGCCCGGTCAGCGCTACAAGGACTTCGTCCGCGAGGACGTCAAGATCCGCCAGCTCATGACCAACGGCATGGAGCGCGCAGGCATCGCCAAGGTCGAGATCGAGCGCACCCGTGACCGCGTCCGCGTGGACATCCACACGGCCCGCCCGGGCATCGTCATCGGCCGCCGCGGCGCCGAGGCCGATCGCATCCGCGGCGAGCTCGAGAAGCTCACCGGCAAGCAGGTCCAGCTAAACATCCTCGAGGTCAAGAACCCCGAGGTCGAGGCCCAGCTCGTCGCCCAGGGCGTCGCGGAGCAGCTCTCGAGCCGCGTCGCGTTCCGCCGTGCCATGAAGAAGGCCATGCAGTCGGCGCAGCGCGCCGGCGCCAAGGGCATCCGCATCGCCTGCTCGGGTCGCCTCGGCGGCGCCGAGATGTCCCGTTCGGAGTTCTACCGCGAGGGCCGTGTGCCGCTGCACACGCTCCGCGCGAACATCGACTACGGCTTCTACGAGGCCAAGACCACCTTCGGCCGCATCGGCGTGAAGGTCTGGATCTACAAGGGCGATGTGACCTCCAAGGAGCTCGCGGCCCAGGCCGCTGCCGCTCCGTCCCGCGGCCGTGGCGACCGTGGCGACCGTCCGGGTCGCCCCGGTGGCGAGCGCCGCCGTCGTCCGTCTGGCGACCGCCAGCAGCAGGCTCCGGCCGAGGCTGCTGCCCCGGCCGCTGAGACCGCTGCCCCGGCAGCAGAAGGAGGAGAGGCTTAAATGCTTATCCCGCGTCGTGTGAAGCACCGCAAGCAGCACCACCCGGGTCGTTCCGGCGCTGCGACCGGTGGCACCAAGGTCACCTTCGGCGAGTACGGCATCCAGGCCCTCACGCCTGCCTACGTGACCAACCGTCAGATCGAGTCCGCTCGTATCGCCATGACTCGTCACATCAAGCGTGGCGGCAAGGTGTGGATCAACATCTACCCGGACCGTCCGCTGACCAAGAAGCCTGCCGAGACCCGCATGGGTTCCGGTAAGGGTTCGCCGGAGTGGTGGATCGCCAACGTCAAGCCCGGCCGCGTGCTCTTCGAGCTCTCCGGTGTCTCTGACGAGGTGGCCCGCGAGGCCCTCCGCCTCGCCATCCACAAGCTCCCGTTGAAGGCGCGCATCGTGCGCCGCGAAGGTGGTGAATGAGAATGGCAGTCGGTTCGAAGGACATGACGGCTGAGAAGCTCGACCAGCTGGACAACGAGCGCCTCTTCGAGGAGCTCAAGAAGGCCAAGGAAGAGCTGTTCAACCTGCGCTTCCAGTCGGCCACCGGCCAGCTCGAGAACCACGGCCGCCTCCGCGCGGTCAAGAAGGACATCGCCCGCATCTACACGATCCTGCGCGAGCGCGAGCTCGGCATCCGTGCCGACGTTGCCCCCGTGGTCGTCGAGACGAAGGATTCGAAGAAGGCGGCTAAGAAGGCTGCCAAGGCTGAGTCGGCTGAGGCTGACCAGGCTGAGGCCGCCGAGGAGGACGCCAAGTGAGCGAAGAGAAGAACGTGACGGAGAACGCTGCCCAGCAGCGCGGATACCGCAAGACCGCCCGCGGTTACGTCGTGTCCGACAAGATGGACAAGACGATCGTGGTCGAGGTCGAGGACCGCGTGAAGCACTCGCTGTACGGCAAGGTCATCCGCCGCACCGAGAAGCGCAAGGCCCACGACGAGAACAACACCGCCGGCATCGGCGACCTGGTTCTCATCGCGGAGACCCGTCCGCTGTCCGCCACCAAGCGGTGGCGCCTCGTCGAGATCCTCGAGAAGGCGAAGTAAATACTCGCTGCCCTCGCGGTTCCCGCTTCGTGCCGGAAGGCCCGTCCCCTTTGATGGGGGCGGGCCTTCCGCCGTTCCCGGACGGTGCGGGGGTCCGGGGCGAGAAGCCGCCTTTTCGCCGGGTAGCCTGCTTTTCGTCGGCTCGAGGGCGAGAAGCCGCGTTTTCGCCGCGATCTGCGGTCGGCACTGGGGAGGCTGGCGCTGGGGGCGGCCGGCACCGCGTCGGCTGGCACCTGGGCGGAGAGCAGCGCCTCCGGGCGATCATCCCGGGTATCCACATGGAGGGCCCGCAGGGTGCACGATGGTCCTCGATGTCCGGAGGATGGTGGCATGGGCGATCCTCGAGCACATCCCGTTGACCCGATCTCCGGTGCGCTGTCGCGCGACTACGACCCGCGCCGCCCCTTTGCGGCCGGAGACCTTGTCCGGATTCGACGCGGTAGCTACTACCCGACAGAGCAATGGGTCGCGCTGGACGACGTGGCTCGTTTCCGCCTGACACTCGAAGCGTTTGCGTGGGCGAACCCGGGAGCCGTCTTCTGCGGCGAGACGGCACTCTTCCTCGACGGAATCCCGGTGGTCAAGGCGCCGACCACAATCGATGTGGCGACGACGTCGCGGTCCAGGCTGGGCGCTTCATCCTCGCCCTTCGACGTTCGCGGCTCGACGGACATGGCACGTCGAGCGCGGTCGGTTCCTTCCGTGCCGGTACGACGGCACTTTCACGCCTCGATCGATCCGGTGGACACCGATGGACACCTCACGGTCGCACCTGAGGTGGCCCTGGTGGAGACCCTGATCCACGGCAAGTTCGCGCGGGCGCTCACCGTGGCGGACGGACTGCTGCGGCGGAAGCCGAGCGTTCCGTTACTCGATAGGGCACCGATTACCTCAGCCATCAACAACCTCCAGTACGCCACTCATCGGCGGCGGGTCGAGACCACCGCGAGGCTGGCACGAGTCGGAGCCGAGTCGCCGGGGGAGTCGGTGAGCAGGGCGATCATGCTGCTGTTCGGGTTTCAGGAGCCGTTGCTTCAAGTGGAGCACTCCGATGCAGCCGGATTCATCGGGCGGACCGACTTCACATGGCCGCCCGGTCTCGAGGTGGCGCAGGAGCTCAACCTCGAGCGCGTGGGCGAGTTCGATGGCTGGGGGAAGTACTTCAATGCCGCGCTGCATCCGGGGGAAGACGCGATGGCCGTGATCCGGCGCGAGAAGCGGAGGGAGAATCGGCTCCTCGCATCCGGTCGGCCCGTGCTGCGGTGGACGTGGGCCGAACTCGAACGCCCCGCTCTTCTGAGGGCTCGGCTTATTGAAGGCGGCCTTCGCCCGAAGCTGAGTGCTGCCATTGCGATCTAGCGGTCGCGGTGCGTGCGCACTCTGGCACCCGGACTTGCGGACCTGGCGCAGCGGCGAGAAGGCGGCTCTTCGCCGGTGAGCCGGCGACGGGAGCGCTACATGGCGAGAAGGCGGCTTTTGCGCGGCGTGGGGCGGACGACGGCGGGTGCGCGCCTCGTGAGGGCCAGCCCGGCGGCGTCGTGCGTGTGCCGGCCGGGCCGCCCGAGCGTGGCGCGAAGGGATTCGGGGTGGACATGCCGGCCGTGGTACGATATTGAGCTTGTACGGCTGGCTTCGCCATGCCGTGACAAACCTCGTGAACCATCGTGCCACCGCATAATGCCCTTCTGCCGAAGGGGAGCGCCCCGGCGCTGTCCTCGGGCAGGAAGGGGACAGATGCGTGCGGCACGGTGATTCAGGCCCGTTCTGGCCACATCCAGGCGGGTCGAGAGACGCCCCATCAACCGTTCCGCAAGGCTCGCCTGCAGCAGGATCCGCAGCGCGAGAACCGGCGAGACGTAAGGAGTAGAAGTGATTCAGCAGGAGTCGCGGCTCAAGGTCGCCGACAACACGGGTGCGAAGGAAATCCTCACCATCCGCGTTCTCGGTGGATCCGGCCGCCGCTACGCAGGTATCGGCGACGTCATCGTCGCCACCGTCAAGGACGCGATCCCTGGCGGAAACGTCAAGAAGGGCGACGTGGTCAAGGCCGTCGTCGTCCGCACCAAGAAGGAGCGCCGCCGCGCGGACGGCTCCTACATCAAGTTCGATGAGAACGCGGCCGTCATCCTCAAGAACGACGGCGATCCCCGTGGCACGCGCATCTTCGGCCCGGTGGGCCGCGAGCTGCGCGACAAGAAGTTCATGAAGATCGTCTCGCTGGCTCCGGAGGTGCTCTGACTCATGGGCGCAAAGATCAAGAAGGGCGACCTCGTCCAGGTCATCACCGGCACCAAGCAGGACAAGGGTGGCGACAGGGGCAAGCAGGGCAAGGTCCTGAAGGTGTTCGTCGCTGAGAACCGTGTCCTCGTCGAGGGCATCAACCGCGTGACCAAGCACACCAAGGTCGGCCAGTCGCAGCGCGGCACCAAGACCGGCGGCATCGAGCAGGTCGAGGCTCCGATCCACATCTCGAACGTGGCCCTCGTGGACCCCGAGACCAAGAAGCCCACCAAGGTCGGCTTCCGTGTGGAGACCGTGGAGAAGGACGGCGTGAAGAAGACCGTGCGCGTCCGCTTCTCCAAGGCCACCGGGAAGGACATCTGATGACTGAGACTGTCGAGACTCCCGTGAAGGTCGTTCCTCGTCTCAAGACGAAGTACGCCGAGACCATCAAGTCTGCCCTCCAGGATGAGTTCAAGTACGAGAACGTCAACCAGGTCCCGCGCCTGGTCAAGGTTGTCGTCAACATGGGCGTCGGCGACGCCGCCAAGGACTCCAAGATCATCGAGGGCGCTGTGCGCGACCTGACCCTCATCACGGGCCAGAAGCCGCAGGTCACGAAGGCCCGCAAGTCGATCGCCCAGTTCAAGCTCCGTGAGGGCATGCCGATCGGCGCCTTCGCGACGCTTCGCGGCGACCGCATGTGGGAGTTCGTGGACCGCCTCGTCACGCTCGCGCTGCCCCGTATCCGCGACTTCCGCGGCCTCTCGGGCAAGCAGTTCGACGGCAACGGCAACTACACGTTCGGCCTGACCGAGCAGGTGATGTTCCACGAGATCGACCAGGACAAGATCGATCGCCTCCGCGGCATGGACATCACGGTTGTCACGACCGCGAAGACCGACGACGAGGGCCGTGCGCTCCTGAAGCACCTCGGCTTCCCGTTCAAGAACGAAGACTGAATCACTACGTGACAGGTCCGCACGGTCCCGGCGCTGAGCCAGGGCCGCGACGGAAACCGGCACGAGGAAGGGCATGAGCCCACAATGACTATGACTGATCCCGTCGCAGACATGCTTACCCGTCTGCGCAACGCCAACTCGGCCTACCACGACACGGTGACTATGCCGTCGTCGAAGCTCAAGGTCCGGGTTGCTGACATCCTGAAGGCCGAGGGCTACATCGCCGGCTACAAGGAAGAGGACGCCGAGGTCGGCAAGAAGCTGACCCTGGACCTCAAGTTCGGCCCGAACCGCGAGCGTTCGATCGCCGGTGTCCGCCGCATCTCCAAGCCGGGCCTCCGCGTGTACGCGAAGTCCACGAACCTCCCGCACGTGCTGGGCGGCCTCGGCATCGCCATCCTGTCGACCTCTTCTGGGCTCCTGACCGACCGTCAGGCCGCCAAGAAGGGCGTGGGCGGCGAAGTCCTCGCGTACGTCTGGTAAGGGAAGGAAGGAAGAAGATATGTCCCGCATTGGACGTCTCCCCATCACCGTCCCGGCCGGCGTCGAGGTCAAGATCGACGGCTCCGTGGTGACCGTGAAGGGCTCCAAGGGCGAGCTGACCCACACCGTGGCCAGCCCCATCGAGGTCTCCCTCGACGACGCCACCATCTCGGTGACGCGCCCCAACGACGAGCGCCTCTCGCGTTCGCTGCACGGCCTGACCCGCACCCTCATCTCGAACATGATCGAGGGCGTGACCAATGGCTACGAGAAGAAGCTCGAGATCGTCGGCACCGGTTACCGCGTGCAGGCCAAGGGCTCGAACCTCGAGTTCGCGCTCGGCTTCTCCCACCCGGTGAACGTCGAGGCCCCCGAGGGCATCACGTTCGCAGTCGAGAACCCCACGAAGTTCTCGGTCGCCGGCATCAACAAGCAGCAGGTGGGCGAGGTGGCTGCCAACATCCGCAAGCTGCGCAAGCCCGACCCGTACAAGGGCAAGGGCATCCGGTACGCCGGCGAGGTTGTCCGCCGCAAGGTCGGAAAGGCTGGTAAGTAACCATGGCTCTGGGCATCAACAAGAAGCGCGTCGCCAAGTCCAAGCAGCAGGCTCGGGCTCGCCGTCACTTCCGCCTCCGCAAGAAGGTCGTCGGCTCTGCCGAGCGTCCCCGTCTCGTGGTGAACCGCTCCTCGCGTCACGTGTTCGTCCAGGTCGTCGACGACGCCAAGGGCATCACGCTGGTCTCCGCGTCGACCCTCGAGGCCGACCTGCGCTCCTTCGAGGGCGACAAGACCGCCAAGGCCAGGCGCGTGGGCGAGCTCATCGCCGAGCGTGCCAAGGCCGCGGGCATCGAGGCCGTCGTGTTCGACCGTGGTGGCAACAAGTACCACGGCCGCGTGGCCGCGATCGCGGACGGCGCCCGTGAAGGGGGTCTGGCACTGTGACCGCCGAGAACAACGAGAAGGTTAACGTGACCGAGCAGAACGCAGCCGAGGCTGCTGAGGCCGCTCCCGCCACCGAGGACCGCCGCGGCGGCCGTCGTGGCGAGGGCCGCGGCCAGGGCCGTGGCGATCGCGGCGGCCGTGGCGGCCGCGACAACCGCGACCGTGACGCCGAGAAGAACCAGTTCATCGAGCGCGTCGTGACCATCAACCGCGTTGCCAAGGTCGTCAAGGGCGGCCGTCGCTTCAGCTTCACCGCCCTCGTGGTGGTGGGTGACGGCAACGGCATGGTCGGCGTCGGCTACGGCAAGGCCAAGGAGGTCCCCGCGGCCATCGCCAAGGGGGTGGAGGAGGCCAAGAAGTCCTTCTTCCGCGTGCCGCGCGTTGGCACGACCGTCCCGCACCTCGTGCAGGGTGAGGCCGCCGCTGGTGTGGTCCTGCTCCGCCCGGCCGCCCCCGGTACCGGTGTGATCGCCGGCGGTCCGGTGCGCGCCGTCCTCGAGTGCGTCGGCATCCACGACGTCCTGTCCAAGTCCCTCGGGTCCTCCAACGCCATCAACATCGTCCACGCGACGGTGCAGGCGCTGAAGAACCTCGAGGAGCCGCAGGCTGTGGCCGCCCGCCGTGGCCTGCCTCTGGACGAGGTGGCCCCGGCCGCCCTCGTGCGGAACCTCCAGAACACGAAGGCAGGTGCATGAGTCATGGCGAAGAACCTGGCTCCCTCCGACGCCACGTTGGAGATCACTCAGATCAAGGGCGTCATCGGCGCCAAGCAGAACCAGCGTGAGACGCTCCGCTCGCTCGGCCTCAAGCGGATCGGCCACACGGTCACCCGCAAGGCCGACGCCGTGACGGTCGGCATGGTCAACACGGTTCCGCACCTCGTGAAGGTTGAGGAGGCGAAGTAATGGCAGAGAACAACACTCCCGCCAAGGCAGAGGCCGCCGAGAAGTCGACGGCTCTCAAGGTCCACCACCTGCGTCCCGCCGCTGGCGCCAAGACCGCCAAGACCCGTGTTGGTCGTGGTGAGGGCTCCAAGGGCAAGACCGCCGGCCGTGGCACCAAGGGCACGAAGGCCCGCTACCAGGTCAAGGCCGGCTTCGCGGGCGGGCAGCTTCCGCTGCACATGCGTCTGCCGAAGCTGCGCGGCTTCAAGAACCCGTTCCGGGTCGAGTTCCAGGTTGTGAACCTGGACCGCATCTCTGAGCTGTTCCCCGAGGGCGGCGCGGTGTCGGTTGAGGATCTCGTGGCCAAGGGCGCCGTTCGCAAGAACGAGCCGGTCAAGGTCCTCGGCTCCGGCGACATCACGGTCAAGGTCGATGTCACCGCGCACGCCTTCTCGGCGTCCGCGTCGGAGAAGATCGCCGCCGCTGGTGGTTCCACGACCGTCCTCTAAGGACGGGAGCGGGCACCTCGCCGCGATCCAAGCGTCAGGCCCCGGCCGCCGTCGTGCATCATGCACGACGGCGGCCGGGGCCCCTCGCGTTAAGGCGCGCCAAGCGTGCGGGGGGAGCGGGCGCACGACGCCGGCCGGGGCCCTTCGCGTCAGAGCGCACCCCTGTTTGCGCTAGACTCAAGAGCTGGACCTCATCTCCGAAGCACTGACCCGTGTCTCGGAGCGACGACTCGACATTCCTCGACACGGGGGAGGAGAAGCGTGCTTTCTGCGATTGGCCGGGCATTCCGGACGCCCGACCTGCGGCGCAAGCTGCTGTTCACGCTGTTCATCATCGCCATCTTCCGGCTGGGTGCGTTCATCCCCAGCCCCGGCGTGAACTACCACAACGTGAAGGTGTGCCTCTCACCGGAGGTGCAGGGCCAGCAGACCGGCATCTACCAGATGCTGAACCTGTTCTCGGGCGGCGCGCTGCTCCAGGTGTCGATCTTCGCGCTGGGCATCATGCCGTACATCACGGCCAGCATCATCGTGCAGCTGCTCCGCGTGGTCATTCCGCGGTTCCAGGAGCTGTATGACGAGGGCCAGTCGGGGCAGACCAAGCTCACGCAGTACACCCGCTACCTCACGATCGCGCTCGGCCTGCTGAACGCGACCACGCTCGTCTCGCTGGTCCGGTCGGGGCAGCTGTTCCCGAACTGCCAGCTGCCGATCATCCCGGACACGTCGATCATCACGACGATCCTCGTGGTCATCACACTCACGGCGGGCACCGGCCTGATCATGTGGCTCGGCGAGCTCGTGACCGAGAAGGGCATCGGCAACGGCATGTCGCTGCTGATCTTCACTTCGATCGCCGCCCAGTTCCCGTCCTCTCTCGGCGCGATCTGGACGTCGAAGGGCCCGGGCACGTTCTTCATCGTGCTCGTGATCGGCCTCGTCACCATGGCGCTGGTGATCTTCGTGGAACAGTCGCAGCGGCGCGTGCCGGTGCAGTACGCGAAGCGCATGATCGGCCGCCGCACGGTGGGCGGCACGAGCACGTACATTCCGATCAAGGTGAACATGGCGGGTGTCATCCCGGTCATCTTCGCCTCGTCGATGCTGTACCTGCCGGCGCTCGTGGCGCAGTTCAACACACCCCATGACGGTTCGGCTCCGGCCGGCTGGGTCGAGTGGATCAACAACAACTTCACCCGCGGGGACCATCCGATCTACATGATCGCGTACTTCCTGCTGATCATCTTCTTCACCTACTTCTATGTGGCGATCACCTTCAACCCTGAAGAGGTCTCCGACAACATGAAGAAGTACGGCGGGTTCATTCCCGGCATCCGTGCCGGCAAGCCCACTGCGGACTATCTGCAGTACGTACTTTCGCGCATCACCCTGCCGGGCTCCCTGTATCTCGGCATTGTGGCTCTCATCCCCCTCATCGCGCTCGTGCTCGTCAACGCGAACCAGAACTTCCCGTTCGGTGGCACGTCGATCCTGATCGTGGTGGGCGTGGGCCTGGAGACGGTCAAGCAGATCGATGCGCAGCTCCAACAGCGACACTACGAAGGACTACTGCGATGACGAGAATGCTCCTTATTGGCCCTCCCGGTTCCGGCAAGGGCACCCAGGCGGAACGAATCTCGGACCGGCTCGGTATCGTCGCGATCTCCACTGGCGACATCTTCCGCTACAACGTCAAGGAGCAGACTCCGCTCGGGGTCGAGGCCAAGAAGTACATGGACGCCGGCGACTTCGTGCCGGACGAGGTCACGAACAAGATGGTGCGTGAGCGCCTCGCCGAGGACGACGCCGCGAACGGCTTCCTCCTCGACGGCTACCCGCGCACGGTCGCGCAGGTGGAGTACCTCGACGTCGTCCTGGCGGAGAAGGGCCAGCAGCTCGACGTGGTGCTGCAGCTGACTGCGGACGACGACGAGCTGGTTGCTCGCCTGCTCAACCGTGCCCAGGAGACGGGCCGCAGCGACGACACGGAGGACGTGATCCGTCACCGCCTCGACCTGTACCACACGCAGACGGAGGCCGTCGTGTCCCAGTACGCGGACCGCGGCACGCTGACCAAGGTCGATGGCATCGGCGCCATCGATGAGGTCACCGACCGTGTGCTGGCGGCCATCGAGTCGGTCAAGTCGGCCTCGTAGGGGCTTCTCAGGCACTTTCGACGCGTGGCGCCGTCCGGTGGGCAACCTCCGGGCGGCGCTTTGTCACTACTGGATCCCGGAGGGATCGGAACGAGGAAGGGATGGCTGTGGCCAGCCAGCGGAAGATCGAGTACAAGAACAACGGGCAGCTGCGGATCATGGCCCAGGCCGGCGTGCTGCTGAGCGAGGCGCTCGACGCCGCCGTGGCCGCTGTCGCGCCGGGCGTGACGACGGATGAGATCGACGCCGCGTTCGCCGAGGTGGTCGACGCCGCGGGCGCCCAGTACAACTTCCTCGGCTACTACGGCTACCCGAAGCACATCTGCGTCTCCGTCAACGACGAGGTGGTCCACGGGATCCCCGGGCCGCGGAAGCTTGCGGAGGGGGACATCCTCTCGATCGACGGCGGCTGCGTGGTGCGCGGCTGGAACGCCGACTCGGCACGGACCGTGATCGTGGGGGAGGGGGACCCTGAAGACGTGCGCCTCTCGGAGATCACGAGGCAGGCCATGTGGCGGGGCATCGCGGCGTTCGCGAAGGGCTCCTTCGTGGGGGACATCGGCGACGCGATCGATGACTTCGTCTCCGCGCAGGACGGCGCGCCGCTCGGGATCCTCGAGGACTATGTGGGCCACGGCATCGGCTCGGCCATGCACATGGCGCCGGATGTGCTCAACTACCGGACCGGGCACCGCGGCGCGAAGATCAAGCCGGGGATGGCCCTCGCGATCGAGCCGATGCTCGTGCGCGGGTCGATCGACACGAAGACGCTCGACGACGAGTGGACCGTCGTGACGACGGACGGTTCCCGTGCCTCGCAGTGGGAGCACTCCGTGGCCCGCCACCCGGGCGGCATCTGGGTCCTCACCGCGCCCGACGGCGGCGCGTCCGAGCTCGGGCCCCTCGGCGTGACCCCGGTGCCGATCCCCGCGTAGCGCCGGTTGAAAGAAGTCGGAACCACGCACGACGGCGCCGCTCGCCTGAGGAAGGTGAGCGGCGCCGTCGTGCGTTGCGCGGTCTAGGGACGCGGAAGGCTACGCCTTGAGCTTCGGCTTGACGTCCTTGTCGTAGATGCCCTGGAGGGTCTTCTTGAGGTCGGCCATGGTGGCGTTGACGTCGGCCTGCTGGGTGACGATCTTGGCGACGGACTTGGCCATCTCCTGGTCGGCGCCCGGGAGGAACACGCGCGCGTTGTCCTGGACCTTCGTGACGGCGAGCTGGTCGATCGCGGTCTGGATCTGCGGTGTCTTGGCCAGCACGGCCGTCATGTCCGCGGACTTGCGCAGGGGCATGTAGCCGGTCGCGGCGGAGAACGCCGCAGTGTTCTCGGGCTCGCCCATGAACTTGATGAACATCGCCGCCGCGAGCTGCTGCTCCTTCGGGATGCCCGCGGGGATGCCGAGGCCGGCACCGCCCGTGGGGCAGACCGGGCTCTCCGACTTCGGGCCGCCCGGGAGGAAGCCGACGCCCACGTTGAACTTCGCCGTCTTCAGGACGCCCACGAGCGAGCCGGTCGAGGAGATCGTCGCGGACGTGAGCCCGCCGCCGAAGTCCGCCGAGGAGTCCTTCGAGGACACGCCGGCCCACTTGTCCTTGTACACGGAGTCCTGGACCCACTGCATGGCGGCGACCGCGTCGTCCGAGTCGCACGTGATGTCCCAGCCCTTGGACCAGCCGGAGCCCCAGCCCCACAGGTTGTTCTGCAGGGTCCAGCCCGCGTAGTCGGCCAGCGCGGGGTACATGTACGCGTACTGGGCCCCGGAGGAGGCCTTGAGCTTGGGCGCCCACTCGGCGAACTCGGCCCAGGTCTTGGGCGCGCGGTCCGGAAGCCCGGCAGCCTTGAAGTGGTCCTTGTTGTAGTAGAACAGCGGCGTGGAACGGCCGTAGGGCAGCGCCCACTGCTTGCCCGCGTACTGGTAGTCCTGCACGAGCGAGTCGCGGTAGTCGCTCACCTGGA
Source organism: Sinomonas cyclohexanicum (assembly GCF_020886775.1). GTDB lineage: Bacteria > Actinomycetota > Actinomycetes > Actinomycetales > Micrococcaceae > Sinomonas > Sinomonas cyclohexanicum. Next base: position 3,109,584 of record NZ_AP024525.1, on the reverse strand, counting down.
CATCCAGCTGCTTGATGAGCGAGTCCAGCGAGATGATGTTGCCGTTGATGTAGTAGCGGAACCACCACACGTCGGAGAGCACGACCACGGCGGGCAGGCCCGAGTTCGCGGCCTGCGCGGTCTGGAACTTCTGGGCGATCTCCTCGTAGTTCGCCCCCGCGGTCACGAGGTTGACCTTGATGCCCGGGTTCGCGGCCTCGAACTTGGCGATGATCTGCTTCTCGACGTCCTCGGACTTGCCCGGGTGGTTGGACCAGAAGTCGATCGTCCCGGCCGGCTTGACGTCCTTGAAGTCGATGTCTGCGGCCGCAGACGTGGCGCTCGCGCCGGACGTGTCCGGGCCGCCGCACGCGGCCAGCGCCACGGCGCCGGTGCCGGCCCCGGCAAGGGCCAAGAAATGTCGGCGGTCGAGTCGGAATGACATGGTGTGCCTTTCGTTGGGTGCTTGGGGTGGTGGGTCTTGGGGATGGTGGGGCCCGGTCAGCCCGTCACCGAGCCCTGGGTGAGGCCGGCCACGATGTAGCGCTGGAGCATCGCGAACACGATGAGGACCGGCACGATCACGAGCACGGCGCCGGCCATGAGGATGCCCCACGAGCCGGTCCCGCTCTCGGAGTTCTGCAGGAGCGTCAGGCCGACGGGGAGGGTCATGACCTCCGGGCGGTCGGTGATGATGAGCGGCCAGATGTAGTCGTTCCACTCGGACACGATGGTCACGAGCGCCACGGTCGCGATGGACGGGACGGAGACCGGCACCACGATGCTCCAGAGCCGCTTCCAGTGCCCGGCGCCGTCGATCTCCGCTGCCTCGAGGATCGAGGGCGGGAGCGTCATGAAGTGCTGTCGCAGCAGGAACGTCCCGAACGCCGTGCCCAGGCCCGGGAGGATGATGCCCCACAGGGTGTTCTTCCCGCCCATGCCCGCGATGAGCACGTAGTTGGGCAGGATCGAGACCTGCGAGGGCACCATCAGGGCCACGAGGATGAGGATGAAGATCACGTTCTTGAACGGGAACCGGACGAACACGAGGGCGTACGCCGTCATGATCGCGAGCGTGACCTTGATGACGGCCCCGGACACCGTGACGATCGTCGAGTTCAGGAAGAATCGCCCGAACGGGACAGTCGTCATGGCCTCGCGGTAGTTGTCGAAGCTCAGGGACTCGGGCAGGACCCTGAGGTCCGTCGTGACGATCTCGCCAGGTGTCTTGAACGAGCTCAGCACCATCCACAGCAGCGGCAGGGCCACGATGAGGGTCGCGACGACGAGCGGGACGTAGCCGCCCACGATGGTGCGGACGAGGTTCTGCGAGGAGAACGCGCGCTCTCGGATCGGGGCGCCGGCATTCTCAGTGACGGGGGCGGGTGCGGGGGCGCTCATGCGTAATGCACCTTCTTCTCGACGAACCGGATCTGGATCACCGTGACCACGAGCAGGATCACAAACAGCACCACCGAGATGGCCGCCGAGTACCCGGCCCGGTTGTACGCGCCGAACGCCTGCAGGTACGCCTCGTAGATGAGGGTGCTCGTGCCATTGCCGAGCGGGGTCATGATCCGGATGAGGTCGAAAGCCTGGAGGCTCGAGAGGATCGTGGTGATGAGCAGGAAGAACGTGGTGGGGGAGAGGAGCGGCAGGCTGATGCTCGTGAAGCGGCGGGCCGCGCCGGCGCCGTCGAGCGCTGCGGCCTCCATGATGTCGCTCGGCAGCGACTGCAGCCCCGCGAGGTACACCACGGCGCAGTAGCCCAGGTTCTTCCAGACGTACACGATGATCACCATGGTCAGCGCGAGCTGGGGGTCGTTGAACCACTGCGGGCTCGCCACGCCCAGCCCGCGCAGGAACCACGCGAGGACGCCGTAGCCCGGGTCGAAGATGAACATCCACACGAGGCCCACGCCCACGCCCGAGAGCACGTAGGGGGCGAACACCGCCGACCGGGCGAACGTGGTGCCGCTGACCTTCGCGTTCAGGGCGAGCGCGATCAGCAGGCCCAGCACCATGGACAGGCCCACGGTGAAGACTGTGAAGACAGCCGTGGTGCCGAGGACGCGGCCGGCGTCGTCGCTGCCGAAGAACGTCACGTAGTTCTCGAAGCCGATGTTCCGAGCGGTCTTGGAGCCGAGCGTCCAGTCCAGGAACGAGTACTGCAGGTTCGCGAACAGAGGCCGATACGTGAAGACGGCGATGAGGACGAGGTTCGGAAGGGCGAACGCGAGGAAGATGAAGAAGTCGCGCCTCGTGCGGCCGGAGAACCTCCGGCGCCCTCCTTGCTGCTGCTGCGCGGAGGCCGCCTTGCGACGCTCCATTGTCGTCTCGCTCATGGGTGAATCCTGCAAGGAGGTTGGGACATTGACAAGCATTTCCTTCAGAGTGTGGGTAGCGACCGTAAACCCCCGGGCAGTAGTGCACCACGTCGTGCGTGCCCGGCCGGGCGGAATCCGGGCGATCCCGGAGGAATTCCCCGGGCCGTATCCAAGAGTTCACATTTGGTTAGCGTAGGCAGTGAGGTGCGCCACATGGTTGAGGCGCGTCGGCGGCACGCGTTGAATGTTCCCCATGGGATCCCTTCTTGATGTGCCCGGTATCCGGGTGGGGCATGCACAGCGCACGGAGGACGGCTGGCTCACGGGGGTGACCGCCGTCGTGCTTCCGCCGGGCAGCTCCGGAGGGGTGGACGTGCGGGGCGGCGGCCCCGGGACCATCGAGACCGACGCCCTCGACCCGGCGACCCTCGTCCAGACCGTGGACGGCATCGCGCTGTGCGGGGGGAGCGCGTACGGGCTCGCCGCGGCGACCGGGGTGCAGCGCTGGATCGAGCAGCAGGGCCAGGGCTACCACGTGATGGGCGGCGTGGTCCCGATCGTGCCGGGCGCCGTGATCTTCGACCTCGGGCGCGGCGGGGACTTCTCCGCGCGGCCGGACACGGCGATGGGCTTCGAGGCTGCGGCGGCTTGCGTGGGGCTCGAGGACGCGCCCGACGGCGGTCTGCGCGGCTGCGTCGGGGCCGGCACCGGGGCGGTGCTCGGCAGAGGGCAGTACAAGGGCGGGGTCGGGATGGCCTCGGTCCGCGTTGCGGGCGGCCCCGTGCCCGGCCCGCCCGGGGCCGATCCGGTGTCGGTGCCCGAGGGGATCGTGGTGGGTGCGCTCGCCGTCGTGAACGCCGCGGGGCTGCCGGTCTTCCCGGAGGCGCCCGAGCCCGGGGCCCCCACGCTGGGGGGCGTCCCGCAGGGGCCGGCGGCCGCGGGGCTCAACACGACCCTCGTGGTGGTGGCGACGAACGCGGCGCTCACGCCGGCCGAGTGCAAGCGGCTCGCGACGGCCTCGCACGCTGGGCTCGCGCGGGCCCTCGATCCGAGCCACACGCTCGTGGACGGGGACACCGTCTTCGCGGCGTCGACGGGGGCGGTCGAGTTCGACCGGGCTATTGACGCGGCGCGGGTCGTGGGGCTCATGTCCGTGCAGATCGCGGCCGCGCAGGCCGTCCGGGACGCCATCCTGGACGGGGTGCGTGCCGCGACGCCGGTGACGACGCCCGCCGGGAGCTGGGCGCCCTTCCCGGTGCCCTAGGCGTGGGCGGTCGGGAACTCCCCGGCTTTGATGTAGGGAACTCCCCAGCTTTAGGTATCGACCCGTGGAATCATGCGGATGTCTTGGCTCGGCTGGTCAGAGCGAGTGTCCAAAGCTGGGGAGATTCCTACAACCCGGCCGGGCTCAATACACCGGAAGGCCTCCGAGGGACAGGCGGCGGGCCACGACCTCTGTGACTCGGTCGAGAAAGCGCTCGGGGTGGTGCACGACGTCGTTGTAGCCGAACCGGAGGGCGCCGAACCCGAGGGCCTGGGCGGCGGCGTCACGGGCGTAGTCCTTCGCCCTGCTCTCCGGCTTCTTGTGGGTCCTGCCATCGAGTTCGACGTTGACGCAGTGCGCGACGATCGTGTCCATCCAGCCGACGCCGGCCACATAGACCTGGGCCTCGACATGCAGGCCGGCCCTGCGCATGAGCTCCCTGGCCAGAGTCTCGATCGGTGAGTCCGCGCCCCGGTCCACGAGGTTCAGGACGGCCCGGGCACGGCCGTTGCGGGGACCGACGAGCCTGCTCTTGAGGAAGTCCATGGATAGGCCCTGCTGGATGGCCGACTCGACAACCACGAGAGCCTCGAATTCCGGCAGGCACTCGAGGCAATGGAGCACCACGTCGGCGAGGGAGGCGACGATACTTCCGGGGCGGGCCGGAACCCACGTGCGTCGGTGCACCACCGACCGTTCGGACTTGTAGTGCCCGTCCTTGCGCTGGATGTGGACTTTTGCCGGATCATGGATGAGCCAGAGCCCGTGGGACTTGGCCGCCGAGGCGCACGTCAGCAGGGACCCGGTCGCGATTGTTCGCGCGAGGAACGGGTCTGCGTCGGGCAGGGCGATCACACCACGGCCGAGGCGATGCACCAGGCCCATTGAGATGGCCGCCCTGAGAGTCCGTTCCGTGACTCCCACGGCGAGAAGCTCACGCGTCCGAGCTACGCCGTCACGGACCCTGAGTGCGAGCAGCAGGTCATCCATGCCGTCATCGTTGCGGCTCCGGCGGCATCCCGAAGGTGCAAGGACGCCTACGTGGAGGACACGCCGGGATCAGATGCTGTGGAGGACGATGCAGGGCGCCCAGTTCTCGCCCCGGCCCAGCCCTCGCCCCGGCCCAGCCCTCGCCTGGGCCCGGCCCGGGGACCTTCTCCTCTGGGAACAACGCCTGCCGGCCGATTGACTGGAATCGCAGCCGATCCGAAGGCGGCCCGGCCGCCGGCTCATAGGAGATGAGAATCATGACGAAGACCCTCGTCCGGGGCGTCACGATCAATGCCCCCGTGGATGCGGTGTTCGCCTTTGTCAGCGACCCGAGCAAGTGGATGCACGCCTACGCTGGCGAGGTCGAAGCCACGCACGTCGACATCAAGCCGGGCGGCGTGGGAACGTCGGCGCGCATGTCGGCGAAGATGTTCGGGGTCCACATGGGCGTGACGCACGAGTACACCGAAGTGGTTCCCAACCAGCGCATCGTCTCAACGGTCTCGGCCGGCCCCGTGATCACCTTCTCGTTCGAGCCGGTCGAGGGAGGGACGGCTTTGACGATCGAGGCCAGACTCGCCCTCGAGACGCCGCTCGTGCGCGTGCCGCTCCAGACCCTGTGGGTGATGTGGGTCGACGACGACATCGACGCTCTGCTCGCCAACATCAAGAGCCTCGTCGAGACCGGCCAGAAGGCCGTCACCGACGCGGACATGACGCCCGCCGGCGTTCACCCGCTGGTGTGGTCCGGGAGCGTCAGCATCGCGGCTCCTGTGGAGCGGGTCTTCACCATGCTCAAGGATCCCCACGTCTGGATCGGCGAGGGCGCTGACGTCTCGAACATCAAGGAGACGCCGGAGGGGGTCGGGACGACCTTCGATGTGGCGTGGCGGGTGCTCGGCATTCCCCTCAAGACGACGCATGAGTACACCGAATACGTCCCGAACGAGCATCTGACCTCGAAGGCGGCGCTGGGCCCGGTGTTCACCCTGCGGGTGGAACCCGAGGGCGAGGGCACCAAGCTCACCTACCGGTGCGACGTGGTCCCGTCCAATTGGGCGGACGCGGCCGTCGACGCTCTGGTGATGAAGATGTCGGAGCGCGGTCAGGCTGAGCTGCTGCAGCGGATCAAGGAGGCGGCTGAGGCGCAGGTGCCTCAGGCCTAGGAGACCGCTGAAGAAGTGGCTTTCGGGCTTGGTCTGGGAGTCCGCGGGAGGTGGGCTCTATTGCCTCTCGCGGCTTGGTTCCGGTCGTTGCTCGTGGGCGGCTCGGTTTCGGGGTGTTGCTGTGCGGGGCCGCTGACCGGGCCCGGGGCCCCGGGGCGTGGGCCTCTCAGGCGATGGCCCAGCCTCCGTCCTGGCGCTCGAGGCCGAGGTTGAGCAGCCGTCGCAGGTTCAGCCCGGCTGCCCGCAGGGTGAGCCAGGCGTTGTTCCGGGCCACTCCGATGTAGGGCACGCGTCTGGCCCCGCGGGTGAGCCAGGCGATCGTGCGCTCGACCATGGGCCGGTGCCGCCGGTAGATCTGGAGGAATTCCGGGCCCGAGGCGCGGGCGCGGTGTTCGCGCTGGAGCCGGTCGTGCTGATGGAGTTCGAGCTTGCGGCCCCGGGCCGAGGTGGTGCACCGGGCTCGGAGTGGGCAGGCGCGGCAGGCTGCGCCGAAGGTGACGTGCCGTCTGGGGCTGATCGGCTTGGTCACGCCGTTCGGGCAGGTCGCGGTTCCGGCGGCCTCGTCGACCTCGAAATCGTCCAGGGTGAATCCCTCGGGCACCGCGGGGCGCAGTGGCCAGGGCTTGATCACCGGAGAGTGTCCGGCCGCGGCGACGGCCGCGAGCATCTCCCCGGTGCCGTAGGCGGAGTCGGCCAGGACCTCGATGCGCTCCCCAGCGGTCGTGGCGTCTCTTCCGAGGAGCCCGGCGCCCACTGCCGCGTCGGAGTTCTCGGGCCCGGAGGCCTTGGTCAGGGCCGGGACGGTGATGATCCCGGTGTCGGGCTCGGCGACGATGTGGGCCTTGAACCCGTCCTGTCTCCTTTCCCTGGTCTTGTGGGCGTGCCTAGCCTCGGGGTCCACGGTGGAGATCATCCTGTCAGGGGCGACCTTCCGGGCAATCCGCCACCTGCCGTCGGTGCCGTCGGAGCCCTCGGCCGGTTCCACGTCCTGCCCGGCGACCAGGGCCAGCAGGGCCACAGCCTCGGCCGCCCTGCCCTCGAGCGCTTCGGCGTCGATCACCCCCAGCAGGGCCAGAGCGTCGGACACCAGGGCCGAGACCAATCCGTCCCGGGCCGCCGGGTCGTCCCAGGCGATGCGCGGCTTGCCGGGCTGGGCATAGTCGTGGCCGGTGCACACCCGCGCGATCAGCGCCTCGGCGCCGGGCACCTCGCGTCCGACCCGGCGGATCGCGGCGATCAGCTGGGTGACGGTGTCCTGCCGGGCGACCGCATCGTCCAGGACAGTCGAGTCCAGGGCCCTGCGCGTCCTGCCCTTGAGCACCCCGGTCTCGGCCACCACAGTCTGGACGGCCTCGAAGACCCGCTGCGGCCGAGCGCTGTCGGCGAGCCGACGGCGCCAGTACGTCAGCGTGGTCGGGTGGAATGCCCGGTCAGCGACCGAGAACCCGCAGGCAGCCTTCCAGCGCAGGTCGTAGGTCACCGCCTCGGCCGCCTCGCGGTCCGAGAGCCCGTTCAGCGCCTGCAGGACCAGGACAGTTGCCACCACCTCCGGCGGGATCGAGGGCCGGCCACGGCCCGAGGGGAACAGGTCCTCGAACATCTGCGGAGGAAACAGCTCCCGGCGGTGCGCGGCCAGGAAGGCGAAGACGCTGCCGGGGACCAGCAGATGCCCCGCCAGCGCCTCCACATCCAACAACTCACGCTGCCCGTCATCGCGACCCTGCATGAACCCAGTCTTAACCACCCGCGGCCCGAACCACGCAGGGCACGCCTCGCCGCCCCCAATTCTTCAGCGGTCTCCTAGGTGCGGCCCGGCGCGACCACGAAGGCCGCGAGGCCCTCCTTCTCGACCCGCCACGGTGTTCCGACGAGTGCGTCCGTGACCGCCGGCAGGAGCTTGGGGTAGCCGGCGTCCTTGTGGGTGAGCTCAGGGAGTTCTGCACGGAGGGCAACGCCGAGTCTGGTCAGCGGTGCCCGGCCGCTCTCCTGCAGTTGGGCGGCGAGGGGCCCGGTCTTCATGATCGCTCGAACGGCACGGAGGTACCGGGTCTTGGACGGCTCGCCGGACGACGGCGGCGCGGCGCCTTCTGCGGGTGCGCCCGCCGGGGCCTGCGCCACGGCTTGCGGGCCCGCGGCAGGCCGCTTTGCAGCGACAGGTCGGTGCATCGCCAGGCCGCAGTGCTGTTCCACGAAGCCTCCGAGCGTGGCTGCTCCGAAGTCCTTGAACGTGGTGCGCGGCCACTTGGTGCGCAGGTGCTGGCCGAGCCGCGAGCCGTCCACTGCGCCGTCCACGAGCAGCTCACGCTTCCGCTTGACCGCGGCCTTGATCTCGTCGCGGTACTGCTCGAGGGTGGGGGCGGCGGGCTGCGGCGGTGCGCTCTTCTGGGGCGCCGGAGGCTGGGCCGGACGCGCGACGGCGGGTGGTTCCGGGGCGCCGCGGGTCACGGCGAGCTCATGATACTCATCGGCGGCAGATCGCAGGAGCTCGCTGACCGTGCCGGCCTCCGGAAGGTCAGTCGAGGCCACGATGACATGTTTGTCGAGTTGCCGCAGCCTCCTCGCGAGCGGAACGAAGCCGCCGTCGCCGGTCACGATGACAAAGGTGTCCGTCGCCGGGCGGTCCTGGGCTTCTGCGAGAGCGTCGACCACGAGTTGGATGTCCGCGGCGTTCTTGACGTTGCGGGAATGGGAAAAGATCTGGATGGCTTCGATCCCATTGGACATGAGGTCCTTCTGGTAGGCCATCATGGCGGGCCGTGCCCAGTTCGCGTAGGCGCGGAATGACGTGATCCTGGTGCGGCCGTCGCGGCGCAGCAGGCCCCTCAGTTCCCTGGCCAATCCCGAGAGTGGCACGGACGCGACGTCCTTGGCGTAGCCTCCGAACAGGTTCTCCAGATCAATGAAAACGGCAGTGTTTCCGGTCGCGGCCCGCGCGTCAGTCATGCTTCCCCCTGAACAATTCCTATTCGGGGAATTCTTCCACGCGCATCGCGCTGGGTTGTCCACATAGGTCCCACGGGCCAGCCGACGTGGCGGGCGGCGGGCCACGATGCCATGGTGGACGAGGTCATCGATGTCATGACGAAGCTTGGCGGGATCGCGCGGGCCAAGGACCTCGCCGGAGCCGGCCTCACGCGGCGCAGCATTTCGGCCGCGGCGGCGGTGGGCCTGATTGAGCGGGTGCGCCCGGGGCTCTACGCCATTCCCGCGGCGGACCCACTGCTTCGCCGATGCGCCGAGACCAACTCGCTGCTGACTTGCGCGAGCGCGGCATCGCGCCTGGGTCTGTGGGTCGTCGAGGAGCCGAAGAGGATTCACCTGCTTCGCCCAGATGGCACCTTCAGATCAGATCTGGCCGTGATCCATCGCAGATCATGGATCTCGGCGGAGCGCGGCGGCCACCTGGCGTCAACGTTCGACGCCGTCATGCATGCGCTCCTGTGCCTGCCCGAGCCGGAGGCGCTGGTGATCGTGGAATCCGCGGTGAACCAGAAGCGTGTCACCGTCGGCGAGCTGAGAGGCTACCTCACAGGACCGGGGAGCCGCAGCGCGCTCGCCGTCCTCGGGCATCTCGATCCTGGTGCCGACTCCTTCGTCGAGACTCTGGCCCGCTACTACCTGCGGAAGGCGGGGCTCGGGGTCCGGCCGCAGGTGGATGTGGAGGGCGTGGGGCCAATGGACCTGTTGGTCGAGGAATGCGTGGATGTGGAGACCGACGGGAAGCTGCATGAGCGTCCTTCGGCGCGGGCAAATGACTACGCGAGGGACGCCGCCGCGCAGGCCCTCGGCATACCCACTGTGCGGTTCACCTTCCGGGACGTGGTGCGGACGCCGGACCTGATGGTCGCGAAGGTGAAGCGCGTGGTGGAGCGGCGCCTCGCAATGGGACCACTCCCAGTCTTCACCGAGGTGGAGACCACGTGGCGGAAGGCGCACGGCGCGGCCTGACGGTCTTGGCCGAGTTCAACTTTCACCACGGGCGGGTGCAGATTTCACCGGCACCGCGGGCTCCTGGGCGCGACACGCCGGGGCGACGCGCGTGACACGCCGCCCGGACATACGGCTCGTGGTGAAACTTGCACACGCCGGTGGTGAAACGTGAACGGCCCGCGGGGCTGTAGCTGGAGTAAGCACCGCCACGGCTGGCATCGCGCCCGTGTAGCATGGGCGGATTTAACTTCCGGGCCCATCCGGCGTACAGTTGTGTGTTGGCTGTCGGCCCTCCCATGCCCTTTTCGCAAGGAATGGACGGGACGCTAGTCAAAAAACCATACACGTCCGCCAGGGGCCACTCGCGCCCGGCGGCACCAACAGTTAGCGGAGGCTATGGCCAAGAAGGACGGTGTCATCGAGATCGAGGGCGTCGTGACTGAAGCGCTGCCCAACGCGATGTTCCGCGTTGAGCTGACGAACAAGCACGTTGTTCTTGCTCACATCTCGGGGAAGATGCGTCAGCACTACATCCGCATCCTCCCGGAGGATCGCGTAGTGGTGGAGCTCAGCCCGTACGACCTGACCCGCGGCCGTATCGTCTACCGCTACAAGTAAGCACGCAAAGGAAGAGCCATGAAGGTCAAGCCGAGCGTCAAGCAGATCTGCGACAAGTGCAAGGTGATCCGCCGCAACGGCCGGGTCATGGTGATCTGCGAGAACCCGCGCCACAAGCAGCGCCAGGGCTGATCCCCTCCCGGACCCGGGGAACCGGGAAAGGGAGTACAGCCAGGGCAACGCCCACGCAATAACTAGAGAAGGCAGCACAAGCTGCGCTGGGACGAATGGGCCCGGACAGCTGACCCCCGGCCCGGAGGCTGGGGCCGCTCGCACACAGTGCAGCAACAGAGCGGGTGTACTGCCTACGACCTCCGGAATACACAAGGAGAACCGCCACTATGGCTCGTCTCGCTGGCGTAGACATTCCCCGCGAAAAGCGGCTGGAAATCGCGCTCACTTACATCTACGGCGTGGGTCGCACCCGTGCGAAGGAGACGCTCGCTGCCACGGGCATCAGCGCGGACGTCCGGGTCAAGGACCTGACGGACGCCGAGCTGGTCCAGCTGCGCGACTACATCGAGGGCAACTACAAGGTTGAGGGTGACCTCCGCCGCGAAGTGGCCGCCGACATCCGCCGCAAGGTCGAGATCGGCAGCTACGAGGGCCTGCGCCACCGCCGGGGCCTCCCGGTCCGTGGCCAGCGCACCAAGACCAACGCTCGTACCCGCAAGGGCCCGAAGCGCACGGTCGCCGGCAAGAAGAAGGCCGGCCGCTGATAGCGGCCCGCGTCACCCACAACTTCAGGTAGGAGAGAGCTAAATGCCCCCGAAGACTCGTGCGACGTCGGCCCGTAAGCCGCGCCGCAAGGACAAGAAGAACATCGCGCTCGGTCAGGCGCACATCAAGAGCACCTTCAACAACACCATCGTGTCCATCACGGACCCGTCCGGTGCTGTGATCTCGTGGGCCTCGGCCGGCGAGGTCGGCTTCAAGGGCTCCCGCAAGTCCACCCCGTACGCCGCGCAGCAGGCCGCCGAGTCCGCAGCGAAGCGCGCCCAGGAGCACGGCCTCCGCAAGGTCGACGTGTTCGTCAAGGGCCCGGGCTCGGGCCGCGAGACCGCGATCCGCGCGCTCCAGGCTGCCGGCCTCGAGGTCGGTTCCATCCAGGACGTGACCCCGAGCGCGCACAACGGCTGCCGCCCGCCGAAGCGCCGCCGCGTCTAACAGGTTCCGGGGCCCGGTGGGGACCCGCCCGCCCAAGGCGACCGCTCGCCGTCGTGCGTAAGAGACTGCGCACGACGGCGGCGTGTCGCCTCGTGCGGGCACCTCGCCAGGCTTCATTACTTAGTCAGACCCTTTTCCATCCATCTGTGTTGCGTCATATAGCGGATGCTTCCTGAAAGGAAAACCCAGTGCTCATTGCACAGCGCCCCACCCTGTCTGAAGAAGTAGTCTCCGAGAACCGCTCCCGCTTCGTCATCGAGCCGCTGGAGCCGGGCTTCGGCTACACCCTCGGCAACTCGCTGCGCCGCACCCTGCTGTCCTCGATCCCGGGGGCGGCAGTGACCAGCATCCGGATCGACGGCGTGCTGCACGAATTCACGACGGTCGAGGGGGTCAAGGAGGATGTCACCGAGATCATCCTCAACCTCAAGAGCCTCTCGATCTCCTCGGACCAGGACGAGCCCGTCGTCGCGTACCTGCGCAAGCAGGGCCCCGGCGTCGTGACGGCCGCGGACATCGCGCCGCCGGCCGGTGTGGAGATCCACAACCCGGACCTGCACATCGCCACCCTGAACTCCAAGGGCAAGTTCGAGCTCGAGCTGACCATCGAGCGCGGCCGCGGCTACGTCTCCGCGGCGCAGAACAAGTCCGCGGATGCGGAGATCGGCCGGATCCCGGTGGACTCGATCTACTCGCCCGTCCTCAAGGTGACGTTCCGCGTCGAGGCGACCCGTGTTGAGCAGCGCACCGACTTCGACAAGCTCATTGTCGACGTCGAGACGAAGCCGGCCATCAAGCCGCGCGACGCCGTTGCCTCCGCCGGCACCACCCTCGTGGAGCTGTTCGGCCTCGCCCGCGAGCTGAACACCGCCGCCGAGGGCATCGAGATCGGCCCGTCCCCGACGGATGCCGCTCTTGCCGCGGACATGGCCCTCCCGATCGAGGACCTGGACCTCACCGTGCGTTCGTACAACTGCCTCAAGCGCGAGGGCATCCACACCGTGGGTGAGCTCGTGGCGCGTTCCGAGGCGGACCTGATGGACATCCGGAACTTCGGCGCGAAGTCGATCGACGAGGTCAAGGCCAAGCTCCTCGAGCTGGGCCTCTCGCTCAAGGACTCGCCCGTCGGGTTTGATCCCCTCGCCGCGCGCGCTGCCGCGGGTGACGAGGACGACGCCTACGGCGACGACGAGCTCTAAGTAACTTTCCCGCCCTCGGCGAAAGCCGGTGGCGGTCCACAACAGGAGAACAACAATGCCTGCACCCACCAAGGGTCCGCGTCTGGGCGGTGGCCCGGCGCACGAGCGCCTCATGCTCAACAACCTGGCGGCCGCGCTCTTCGAGCACAAGCGGATCACCACGACCGTGACGAAGGCCAAGCGCCTCCGCCCGGTGGCCGAGCGCCTCATCACGTTCGCGAAGCGCGGCGACCTCGCCTCGCGCCGCCGTGTCCAGGCCGCCATCTCGGCGCGCACCAACACGAACAAGGGCATCATCCACGAGCTCTTCACCGAGATCGCCCCGCAGATGGCGGAGCGCAACGGTGGCTACACCCGCATCACCAAGGTCGGCAACCGCAAGGGCGACAACGCCCCCATGGCTGTCATCGAGCTCGTGCTCGAGCCGGTCTCGGCGAAGCAGGCTGTGGTTGCGGAGGCTGCCGCGGCCGCCAAGGCTGATGCAGCGAAGGCTGCTCCGGCCGAGGCTCCCGCCGAGGCTGAGGTCGAGGAGACGGCCGCTGCCGAGGCTCCGGCCGAGGTCGAGGCTGAGGCTCCCGCGGAGGAGGCTGCTGAGGCTCCGGCCGAGGAGGCCGCCGCTGAGGAGGCCCCCGCCGAGGAGCCCAAGGCCGACGACGCCAAGTAGGCCCGTGCTGCCCCGATAGACTGGGGCGCATGACTTCCGAGAAGGCCCCCGTTCCCGATTCTGGGAACGGGGGCCTTCCCGCGTCTCCCGGTGATGCGCGACCTGTCCGCGTCCGTCTGGATCTGGCGTACGACGGCGCGCCGTTCAGCGGGTGGGCAGTGCAGCCCGGGCGTCGCACGGCTCAGGGGGCACTCGAGGAGGCGCTCGCGCTGATCATCCGCCGGCCCGTGCGGGTGGTCGTGGCCGGGCGGACGGACGCCGGCGTGCACGCACGCGGGCAGGTTGTGCACCTGGACCTCGAGCGGGCGGAGTGGGACGGGCTCGTGCGTCGGTCGTCGGACGAGCCCGAGGACGTCCTCGTGCGGCGGCTCCGCGGCGCCCTGAGCCGCGTGCTCGGGGAGGAGACTGGCGCGCTTGAGGTGCGAAACGCCGTCGTGCCTCCACAGGGCTTCGATGCGCGGTTCTCGGCGCTGTGGCGGCGCTATTCCTACCGGATTGCGGACAGGCCGGAGAACTGGGACCCGATGCTGCGCGGGATCACCCTGTGGCACCGCGAGGCGGTGGACGTGGAGCGGATGAACGCCGCCGCGGACCAGCTGCTCGGGCTGCAGGATTTCCTCGCGTTCTGCAAGCCGCGTGAGGGGTCCACCACGGTGCGCACGCTGCAGGAGTTCGGGTTCGAGCGGGCGCACGACGGCGTGGTGGTCGCCCGGGTGGGCGCCGACGCCTTCTGCCACAACATGGTCCGGGCGCTCGTGGGCTCGGCGCTGCGGGTGGGGGAGGGGCTCGAGTCGGTCGAGTGGCTGCACGAGCGGATGCTCGCGCGGGTGCGGGACGCGAAGACGCGGCTCGCCCCGCCGCACCCGCTCGTGCTGGAGGAGGTCGGGTACCCGGAGTCGGCAGAGGAAATGGCCGAGCGGGCGGAGCTGACGCGGGCGCTGCGCGCCCCGGTGGTAGAGCGAAGTCGAAACCCCGGTGGTTGAGCGGAGTCGAAACCCAACCACGGGTGGTTGAGCGGAGTCGAAACCCAACCACGGGTGGTTGAGCGAAGTCGAAACCCCGGTGGTTGAGCGGAGTCGAAACCCCCGCTGGTTGAGCCCCACGAACGGAGGGCCCCGCCGGGTATGGCGGGGCCCTCCGTGCCTAGCGTGCGACTACTTCTGCTTTGGCGGCACCGTGCAGGTGGCGGTCGCGGTGTTGCCTGCGGCGTCGGTGGCGATGAGGGTCGCGTCACCCTTGAAGAGGAACTGCCATGCGACCGCGCCGGAGAATGGCGAGACGCTTGAGGCGGCGGTTCCGGGTGCCTGGGTCAGCTTGAAGTAGGTCCCTGGGTCGTACGGCCCGAAGGTCGTGCCCGTGGCGTTGTCCTTGATGCTGACCGTCACGCCCGGCAGGTTGTCGTTGGCGACCATCTGGTAGAAGCCAGCCTGCTGGTATCCGGGCACCGCCTTGCCGTCCGGGTTCACGCCGGGCCCGCACGAGACGGTCGGCGGAGTGACGTCGTTGACCGTGATCGCGACGGTCTGCTTGAACGCGTCGCCCGCGTCGGCGCCGTTGATCTTGAACTGCGTGGTGCAGTTGAGCGTCGAGCCCTGCGGCGCGTCGGCCGCTACGGTGATGGCCTCATCGAGCGTCAGGTCCTTGCCGCTCGCGACCGTTTGGGGCAGGGCAGGGGTGAAGGCCAGCGACAGGCCGGTGTCACAGGTCGTGGACGCCGTAACCTCGGCGGGGAGGTTGGACAGGCCGGAGAGGATCGCCGAGGAAACACCGCCGGTCGGGATGCCCGTCATGAGACTGCCGCCGGTCGCATTGGTGATGGCGGTGGCCTGGCCGGTAGCGTCGAGGTGATCGTCTCCGACGCTGAGCGCGAGAACCTTTGCATTGACCCCCTGCAGCGAGGCGATGGCGTCCGCGAGTGTATGCCCGTTGCTCGGGTCGTGGCCGGGCTCGTCGCCGAACCACACGACAATGCGGGAGGAGCCGGGGCGGAATGTCACGGCATTGCCGCCCGATCCGATCTCCCAGAGGGCGTTGAGCTGGGACTCGGGGATGTCCCCGCCGCCGCTCGCGGTGATCGAGTTCACCGCAGATTGTGCCGTGGCAGCTGACGCGGTGAGGTCGGTGTCCAGACGAAATCCGTACGGGTCGCCACTGTTGAAATCTTTGTAGTCGGCGACGGCGAACTGGGCATCGGGCTGCGCAGCCTGCACTGTCGAGACGATGTTGCCCATCTCGGTCTTGACGTTGCCGATGGCTCCCTCCATGCTGCCCGTCGAGTCGACGACAAGCACAATGTCGGGCTTGGGCGGGATGGTTGGGGTGGAGACCGTCTTGGCGACGTGGATCGTGTCGCCAGGGTTGACGTTCTTGGTTACGGTCGAGGGGCTGACTCCAGCGCCAAGGGCGAGGGCCGGGGACGCGATCAGAGCCCCCGCGGCTACGGCCGCAGTTGCGGTCGCACGAAGCAACTTGTACATCGCTGGCTCCTTCTAGTCGGGACGCCGGGGGAGGTTGGGTGCGAACCAGGGGGACTGCGTGCCGACTGATTACGAAGAATAGGTGGGAGCCATTACTGCAGCGTTATCGCTTGCGGCCTCGCCATTAGCCGATGAGGATCTGCATCACCACGTTCATGCTGATGAACACTGAGCCGACGACGGTGTACTGTTTCCACCCTGGAGACGGCCACTTGTCGGCCAGCCACAGTCCGAGGAGAGCGCTGTCGACTGCCGCGCCGTACGCGATGAACGTGATTAGGGCGCTCCTCATGGCCGCCTCCGTCCAGCCGATGCCGACCTCGGGATCGGCTGCCCAGTTCAGGAGTCCCGGAGTCCCTTCAGGGTACGTGCATCGGGCGCGAGCCGGCAGGGGCGAGGCGGTGCGGGACCGCTGGGAAACAGACCTTGTGTGCGAACGGTCACGCATTAGATGCCGTTTGATGCGTGAGCGTCAGGAAGGGACCTTGACCTTGGCCCTCAGCAGATCGCGTACCGGCCGGTTGTCTCCCTCCCGATGAGTTTTGTGCTGGTCAAGAAATGGGAGGAGCCCCCTCCCGGTTCTGGGTGCCGGGAGGGGGCTCCGGTCTAGTGGGCCCTGGAAAGCCGATGTCCTAGCCTCGAAGCAGTGTCTGGACCGCTTCGGCGATCTGGTCGTAGTAGCCTCCGAGCGCAAGCCCGAGCGCGGCCACGCCGGCGACAATCGCTATGACAATGAAGGCCATGAGGAGTGCATACTCCGTGGCAACGGCACCGCGCTCCTTCTGGGCGTCGGGTGTGCCCTCTACGGTCACCTCACTGCCCTCCGAAGAGTTTCATGATGCTCATGATCGTCGGGCCCAGGATCACAATGAAGAGCGCAGGGAGGATCGCGAAGATCAGGGGGAAGAGGATTTTCACCGGGATCTTCATGGCGTGCTCTTCCGCGCGTTGACGGCGCTTGGTGCGCATCTCCTTCGCCTGAGTCCGCAGGACCTTCGCGATCGCGATGCCGTACTCGTCCGCCTGAACCACCGCCCGGATGAACGAGCGCAGTTCGGGGAAGTGGGCCCGCTCGGCGAGGTCCAGATAGGCTTCGCGCCGCGAGCGGCCCACTTGGACGTCCTGGAGCGTGCGGACGAACTCATCGGCGAGGGGTCCCGTGCTGTTCTCCGCGGCACGTGCCATTGCAGCGTCGAACCCGACGCCCGCCTCAACGGAGATGAGCATCTGGTCGAGGGCGTTCGGCAGTGCGAGCTGCATGGCCTGCCGTCGCTTTTCTCCGGAGTTCCTGAGGAGGAGGTCCGGAAGGAAGTAGGCGGACACCGTCAGCGATGCGGTCCGGATGAAGGACCAGGCCGAGGGATCCCTGAGCGCGAAGAAGAACAAGAGCGCGAGCGCGAATCCGCCGAACGCAAGGAGCGGCTTGGCCATGAGGACTCGGTCCAGGGGCCAGCCCTTCGGTCGGCCGGCAGCGGCGAGCAGCTTGTCGAGCTTCGCTGTGTAGCCTGACGGCGTGATGCGTCGCGTCAGGTCTCGCACGCGTTCCGACAGCGGCACCGTGGAGTGCTTCGGGCCACCCTTGGCGAGCCCAAGGTTGATCTCGATGCTCCGCCGCGCGGAGCGGTCGGTCGCCACGAGGGCCCACGTGAGGTAGCCGAGGGGAATCACGATCGCCAGGACCGCTGCGAGGGCAATGGGTGTCACCTGTGCCTCCTCCTAGAACTTCGGCTTGATGAGGATGTTGAGCCAGATGGAGCCGACGGTGAGCAGGACCGCGACTGCGCCGAGCATCAGCCATCCGGGCACCGTGGTGAAGAAGGTCGTGCCGTAGTAGGGGTTCACGAGCGACATGAGAACGAGCATCACCAGGGGAAGGCACACGAGGATCACCGCGGACATCCTTCCCTCCGCGCTGAGCGCCCGAACCTGACGGCCAAGCTGAGCGCGTTCCCGGATGGTGTCGTTGACGTTCTCGAGGACCTCGGCGAGGTTGCCGCCCACCTCGCGTTGCGTCTCGACGGCCTGGGCGGACCAGAGGAAGTCCTCGCTCTTCATCCGGCCGGCCGTCTCCAGAAGGGACTGGACGAGGTCCTTGCCGATACGGGTCTCGTTGACCACCCGCCGCAGCTCCTCACCCATGGGGGCCTCTGCCTCGCCCGCAGCAGCATCAATGGCGCGCAGCAGGGAGTGGCCCGCCCGCATGCTGCCGGAGAGCATTTGAAGCGTGTCTGGGAGCTGGTCCGCGAACTTAGCCTGGCGCTTCGACGCCTTCAGGTTCAACCACACCAGCGGTCCGAGCGGAGCGACGATGAAGAACAGTATGCCCAGCCCCAAGCCCCCGAGCACGAAGCCGAGGATCGCTCCGAGGAGCGCCGCCGCGCCGCACATGATGAGGAAGTCGCCCATGCTGAACCTGACGCCGGCCTGCTCGAACTTGTCGGCTTGGATGAACCGGAGCTGGCGGCCCCGAAGGGAGCGGTTGATGGCTCCAACAGCGGAGTCGGTGAGCTTCGTCAGCGCCGTCGTGCGGTCCTGTGCGGTTTGAGGCCGCCTGCGTTCAGGGGCCACGGTGCGTCGCGAACGGAGCAGGAAGACGACGAGTCCTACCAGTCCGGCATAAACAGCGAGCAGGCCTACGACCAAGAGAATAGGTGAGTCCACGTACCTCACACCTTCCCGTACTGCTGGCCGAAGATGGACGGGCTGATCCGGATGCCGAGATCGGCGAACCGCTCGGTGAAGCGCGGCCGGACCCCTGTGGGGATCGGCTTGCCGAGGAATCGACCGTCCGCGTCGATGCCCGCGGAGTAGTCGAAGAGGAAGGCATCCTGGAGCGTCACGACATCTCCCTCCATGCCCTGCACTTCGGTCACATGGGTGACGCGACGAGTACCGTCGCGCAGTCTGCTCAGGTGCACGATCAGGTTCACGGCAGAGGAGACCTGTTCACGGATAGCGCGGAGCGGCAGGTCCATGCCGGCCATGAGGACGAGCGTCTCGAGTCGCGCGATGGCGTCGCGGGGCGAGTTCGCGTGGACTGTGGAGAGGGATCCGTCGTGGCCGGTGTTCATGGCCTGAAGCATGTCGAGCGTCTCACCGCCGCGGACCTCGCCAACCACGATCCTGTCCGGGCGCATGCGGAGCGAGTTCCTCACGAGATCGCGGATGGTGATGGCGCCAGTGCCCTCGATGTTCGGAGGGCGGCTTTCGAGCCGGACCACGTGATCCTGTTGGAGCTGGAGCTCCACCGCGTCCTCGATCGTGACGATCCGCTCGTTGTGCGGGATGAAAGAGGAAAGGACATTGAGCAGGGTCGTCTTTCCGGTTCCCGTTCCGCCGGAGACAATCACATTCATGCGCGCTGCGACGCACGCGTGAAGCAGCTCGGCCATATCCGGATTGAGTGTGCCCAGCTCGATGAGCCGATTGACGCTCAGCGCCTCGCGCGAGAACTTGCGGATAGTGAGTGAGGAGCCGTTGACGGCCAGCGGGGGAATGATCGCGTTGACGCGCGAGCCGTCGGAGAGGCGTGCGTCGACGAGTGGAGACGATTCGTCGATGCGGCGGCCCACCCGGGACACGATCCGCTCGATCACACGACGGAGCTGTTCCTCGGAGTCGAACGTCGTCTCGGTCGGGAACAGCTGCCCGTGGCGCTCGATGTACACCTGATCGGCGCGGTTGACCATGACCTCGGTGACGCTCGGGTCGTCAATGTACCGCTGGATCGGCCCGAGCCCGAGGACATCGTCCATCACCTCGTCGATGAGGCGGTCGCGCTCGCTCGCGGTGAGCGGCACCTGCTGCTCGGCCACGACGCCGCGCAGCTCGCTCCGCACGTACTCGTGCAGGTCGGCTTCGCTCAACGTGGAGTCCGAGATGCGCCCCCGACCCGTTCGTAGAGCTCTCCCGAGACTTTGCCCTTGAGGTCGCGCAGCGCTTGGCTCGCGCGGACGGCGCCTGCGGTCGCTATCTCGTGGATGGCGAGCCGTGCCTCGGCGTCCGCTGCGGCCTTGGCTTCCACTCGAGTCGAGAGCTTAGAGTACGACGGCGAGTGCTCACCGATGCCGGACAGCTCGTCGGTGGCATCCACGCCACTGACGTCAACGCTGTCCGGTGACGTGACTCCCCGTGCGCCCTGGAGCCGTTCCGACAGGCTCACTGGAACACCGCCCGGCGGTGGAGCTGCTTGTGATCGCGGGTGTCCCACTGTGGCTTGAATCGGTCGACGAGCTTCCGCAGGCCCTTCACCGCGGGATCGCGTAGGCCGTCCTGAAGAGCCGGGACGCCCCGGTTCGTGGACAGTGGCAGCGAGCGGGACCGGGGAAGGACCACGTCCACGGGAACGCCGAGCGTCGCCTCGACGTCCTGCATGGTGATGCCCGCCTTGCGGTCCGCCATGTTCAGGACCACATGGCGGTGCTCCGGGAGCATGTGCAGCTCGTTGAGGATCTCGAGTCCGGACTTAAGGCCCCGGACGCTCGGGATGTCCATCCCGCACACCCAGACGACGTCCGTCGCCTGGTCAAGGGTTGCGAGCACGTGCTCGCCGAGGCCAGGAGAGGTATCGATGACCACGTACTGGAATTCGGTGGCGAGGTGCTTGATGAGCTCGGCGACCTGTTCCGGAGCGATGCGGTCGGCATCCGCGGGGTTCCTCGGGGCGCACAATGCGTAGATGTTCGTGGGGTGGGCGCTCAGATAGGTCTTGAGCGAGAGCGAGTCCATCGGACCGTTGACGGCGTCGAGGACGGTCCGCTCGGGGTTGAGCATGAGCCCGCTCGCGACGTCGCCGAACTGGAGGTCGAGGTCGACGATCACCACGGACATCGGGGCGATCTTGCCCAGACCCACGGCAATGTTCGTGGCGATCGTCGTCTTGCCAACGCCGCCCTTGGGCGACATCACTGCGATGATCCGCCCATGGGAGCCTTCCGCCTCCGCCACGGCTCCCGCGGCCGAGGGAACCGCTGCAAGCCGAGATGCGGCGGCGCTCGCGGCCTGCTCGAGGTGACTACGGAGAGACTCGGCGTCCGCCGTGGGAGTCACGATGTCCCGTACGCCGGAACGCATCGCCGAGAGTGCGATCTCCGGCGTCGGCTGAGCCGCGTAGATGATGCTCACGTGCGGGAAGCGTGCGTCGACAGAGGCGGCGAAGGTGAACACGTCCTCGGACCTGAGATCCGGGCCAAGGACCAGGACCTCGACAGGATCTCCGACCAACTGGCCGAAGACGTCGTCGATGCTTGCGGGGAGGAAGTTGGCTTGGAAAGCTTGCAGTGCACCAGGGAGGCTTGCCGCAGCGAGGCGTACCCTGTGCTCGAAGTCCGAGTCCGCGGTAATGAGAGCGAAGCGACTCATCGGTACACCTTTGTCCGGTCAAGCACGCCGCTGTTGTTCTCAGCGGCAGAAGTGGGTTCCTTCGAGAGATACACCTTGCCGAACTCGGCGGCGAAGACAATCTTCTCGGCATCGGCGGACGTGCGCGCCAGAGTCACGAGGTACTCGCCGTTGCTGCCCGACCCGCTGGCGATGCCGCCCCCGCTTTGCTTGGGCGCATCGGTGGCATTGTTCTGTGCTGCGGCCCCGGAGGTCATCTGGATGCCCGTGACGACGACTTTGTGGAAGGAGAGCTGCGTCTGGGCGGGTGTGTTGTCCTCTTTCGGGAAGGAGAGGAAGACGCCGACGGTGTCTCCCGCCGAAAGGGTGCCGCCGACAACCCGTTCGATGGGGAGGCGAACGGTGACTTCCTGCATGCCATCCGGAACGGCGGCGCGGCCGGGGCCATTGATTGCGCCGGGAGCGACGAAGCGCGTCGAGAGGAGCTGCTCGCCCGGTTCGAGGGCGACCGAGGCAACCTTGCCCTGGATCTGGCCGATGTCCGTGACGGCGTCTGTGGCAACCACGGACTTCGGGACCGGCTTCTTGGCAATCGAGGCGCCGAGTGCGCCGGCGGCCGTCCCCGTAGGGACGGACTTCTGGACGACGTAGACGTCTTGGGTCTCTGTGCCAGCCATAGCGCGGGCGTCTGCGCCGTTGACGTACATGATGAGCAGAACGCTGCCGATGATTGCAACAATCAGAGCGGCCACGCCTCCCAGTAGGCGGGTCCTCAAGGTTGACTCCTTAGATCATTTGGTGAGTTTCACGACGTAGAGGTTTCCCTCGTGGGAGGGGTCTGTCGTTCCACCGGTGAAGTAGCTCGGATCTCCGGAGTATCCGAGGAACGTCCCGTAGATTCCGTTGTTATTTGTCGGGGCGGGCCATGTGCCCAGCTGATTCGAAGGGAAACTCCAACCTTCGATTCTGAACCCAGCCCATTTTTGGATCATGAATGCCGCTCCATTGCCCGTCACCCCGTTCCAGTCGTTGTAGACCGGCAAGGCGACCACTTGATTGAGCAGTGACGACACGAAGACACCCTTGCAGGCGTTGTTCGGGATGCTCGCTCCTTGCGACCCCGGGTAATACTGTCCTACCGTGGCATCGATGATGCATCCTGAACTGGAAGTCGGCGCGAGCCAAGCCATCCCGCCCGGCAGAATTTGATTCGATGGTGTTCGCCCATTGCAATCCTGGGCACCCTTTGAGCCACCTTGGGTAAGGATCTTGTGGGGCTTGCCGTCATCGATGAACTCGCACGTCGAAAATGCCAGAGGCAGCACGCTTCGTCCGCTTGTCGGGTAAAACCATGTGGCCGTTGCCGTCGCATTCACAGGCACTGCGTCGATGCCGATGACGCGGGCAAATGTCATGGGAAGCGAACCTGAACCGGTCGTTGTGTTGACGGTCACCGTGCCGGCGCTTAGGTCGATAGTCGGGGGAGCTGCGACACCCGTGGCGTCGTTGGTGTTGGCTCTGGCGTAGGTGGACGCGGTATTCGGCGCGTTGGGCGAGCACGTGTTGCTGGTCGTCTTGTTGGCGCACGCGTCGGCCACGGCCAGAGCTGCCGCATCCGCTCCGTTCTGGAGCTGGCCACGCTCGGTGGCAATCCTCCCGAAGTCGACGGCGAGTGCCGCGGACCCGAGAAGAACGACCATGAGGATGGCAACCATCACGGCGATGGCTCCCCGTTCGCGGTCGATGTCCTGCCCAGATGTCAGCCGCCGCATCGCATCACTCCTACGCCGGTGAGCGAGATTGTGCTGGCCGGCAGGAGCCATGAGCCTGCCAGAAGCGGGACGTTGGAGGTGACCGTCGCGGTGACCTGCTTCAGGCTCGAGTTAGTGGGGTCCGTGACGCAGGCGAGTGACCCCACGTTCAGGGTGAGTCCTGGTGCGACGGCATTGGCGGCGGTTTGCGCCGTCGCGGGCTGGCCCGTAACCGCCATGGTTCGAGCCGCCTCACGCGCCGCATTGCTGATCATGATTTGAGCGTTGTAGATGTGCCCGAATTCGACGATGCCAAGCACCAAGGCCAAGAGGAGCGGCACGACCAATGCGAATTCAACGGCCGCAGCGCCTCGTTCGCGACGTCCAGTCTCTGTAGTCATAACCTTCTCGGTGGCGCTCGTTGGAATCCGTAGGCATCGGGTTGGCCGTCCAATGGGCAGCCGGCCAACCCGACGTGAAGTACGGTTCAGGTGATCTTGAGCTTCGCGCCCAGGCCGGTGAAGAAGGTGTTCAGTTCCCCACCGAATGCTGTTACGCCCCCGATGATCGCGAGTGCAATGAGTGCCACGAGCAGGGCATACTCGGTCGCCGTGGCGCCCTTCTCCTTGTCCGTGTTGGTGATGTCGTTCCAGAACGAGAGCAGGGAGACCATGAACTTGTCCATGACGAGTCCTTTGCGATAAAGGCGGGACCAGGTGCAACGTGCCCCCATTTGGCGCCCGTCGGGTCCCACGGGGTCACGCTTTCACGTTCAAGTGATCCATCGCACCACTCGTAGGTACTCGTCTTTCCGCTTCCGCGTAACCCCCAGAACTACTTGGTTGCCCGAAGCATGTACTCAGGTTGGGTCGGGGCGGACGCGGAATGCACAGCGGCCGGCTGTAGGTTTCGACTCCGCTTCGCTCCGCTCAACCAGCGTGGGGCGCGCTCCGCTCAACCAGCGGGTAGCTCACCCCGGCTGAAGCACTGCTGCCATCGTGTACACTTGATAGCTGTTGTGCGTGTCCTCTCTCGATGGTGCGCGCCGCGGGAGTGTCCAGTTGCAGGACGCCAGCTCCCGGGGTGCTTTCGAGAAGCACGGGATGACTGGTCTGGGAGCCCTCACCTCTGGTCCGGTAGCGCACCGAAGAACGGGGTGTATCTCACCGGCACCCCACCAGACCAAGAAACGAAGGCAATAACTGTGCGTACGTACACTCCGAAGCCCGGCGACGCCGACCGTCAGTGGCACGTCATCGACGCCACCGACGTCGTTCTGGGTCGCCTTGCCAGCCAGACCGCAACACTGCTGCGCGGGAAGCACAAGCCGACCTTTGCGTCCCACATGGACATGGGCGATTTCGTCATCATCATCAACGCGGACAAGGTGGCCCTCACCGGCGCCAAGCTCCAGCAGAAGCGCGCGTACCGCCACTCGGGCTTCCCGGGCGGCCTGACCTCGGTCAGCTACGCGGAGCTGCTCGAGAAGAACCCGGTCCGTGCTGTGGAGAAGGCCGTCAAGGGCATGCTCCCGCACAACAAGCTGGCCGCCCAGCAGCTGTCCAAGCTCAAGGTCTACGCGGGCCCGAACCACCCGCACGCTGCCCAGCAGCCCAAGACCTTCGAGATCACCCAGGTCGCCCAGTAGTCCTGGCCACTACCCAAGAATTCATCAAGGAGAACACTGTGGCTCAGAACGAAGAGCTTGCCCCGGCCGCCGAGGCTGAGGAGAACCTGACCAGCTACACGTCCGAGAGCGCCCCCGTGGCCGAAGAGGCCCGCCGCGAGCGCCCGGCCCTCACGGTTGCCGGTGCCGCCGTCGGCCGCCGCAAGGAGGCCGTGGCCCGCGTCCGCGTCATCCCCGGCTCCGGCCAGTGGACCATCAACGGCCGCACGCTCGAGAACTACTTCCCGAACAAGCTGCACCAGCAGGAGGTGAACGACCCGTTCAAGCTCCTCGACCTCGAGGGCGCCTACGACGTGATCGTCCGCATCCACGGCGGTGGCCCCTCCGGCCAGGCCGGCGCTGTGCGCCTCGGTGTCTCGCGCGCTCTCAACGAGATCGACGTCGAGAACAACCGCCCGGCCCTGAAGAAGGCCGGCTTCCTCACCCGCGACGCCCGCGTGGTGGAGCGCAAGAAGGCCGGTCTCAAGAAGGCCCGCCGCGCGCCGCAGTACTCGAAGCGCTGATTCTGGCTGGGCGGGGTTTCGGCTCCGCTCAACCAGCGCCACGGAAGGCCCGTCCCGCACCTGCGGGGCGGGCCTTTCCGCTCTCCTGTCCCCCGTCCGGGGGACAGGATCAGGCCAACCGACGGGGGTGCGTTGGGCGTGCGGCGCGGCCGTGGTCAGATGACGTGGCCGGTACAACACCCAGACCGGTACCTCACTGAGGTCAGTCGGTGCCGTACCCGGGGTGCGGCCGCGCGAAGGGGAGTAGACATGGGGACATGGAAGAAGATGGCGGGTGCGGCAAGCGCAATCATCCTGGCCGCATCGCTCTCGGCCTGTTCGGCCAACGCCGGAGCAAACACGAAGTGCGCGGACTTCAACAAGATGTCTTCCGACGATCAGAGCAAGGTCATCCAGCAGCTCCTGAAGGATAAGGGCGAGAGCAACCCCTCGGTGCTCAAGGTCGGCACCTACAAGCTCTCGGCCAAGGGCTACTGCGCCATCAAGAGCTCGGACTCGACCCTCACCGGGCTGAGCGGCTGAGGCGGTCCATGCCTCGATGCTTTTGACAAGATCTGAATCGGCGGGCCGGGGAAGGGCCAAGTCGACGTACGAGTCGACGTACCAGGCCCCAGCGTCGGCCCACGAGCCAGAAGGTCGATCTCTTCGTCAACGCCATCTAGGGTGCGATCCTGCCGCCGGTCATCCCCGGCTCGCGGGACATTCCTGGCGGCGATCGAATCCACCAACGGCCATAGGCATGGCCCCTTGGAACGGCCGCCGCAGGCTCCTATCTTCGGTACATGGCCGACGCGCAGCTCCGGGCACCGGGAAGCGCCGTGCTCGTGCACGGCATGTGGGGCGTGCCCGAGGACTGGCGCTGGGTGCGCGGGATCCTTGAGGGGCGCGGGGTGGAGGTGATCACTCCGGACCTCCCATCGCACCGATCCCCGGGGGCCGGGCTGCTTGACGACGTGGAGGAGGTCCGGGAAGCTCTGCGTCGGGTGAGCCGCGGTCCGGTCGTGGCAGCTGGCTGGTCCTACGGCTGCGACGTCATGGCGATCGCCGCCGACGGTGAGCGCGTGGCTCGGCTGGTGTATGTCTCTTCCGTCCCGCTGCCGGCCCACCCTCTCGTGCGCGATGGCACGTTGTTTGATGGGAGTCCGCAACTGGTGTGGGATGAGCATGGCCGGTTCGCCCCACCTGGCGGGTGGTGGAACACAGAGGGCACGGAGTTCACATCCAACGTCCTGCAGTACTTCGATGACCATCCCCGCCGGGCCGTGACGCGGCGGACGCTCACGGATCCGATTCCCGCCGCGGCCTGGTCGCATACGCCGACGACCGTCCTGCTGGGGGAGCGGGACGTGTTCAACGGTGCGGAGCCGTGGTCGCGGGCGAGGGAAAAGATAGCGGATGTGCGGGTGGTGGACTGCGATCACTTCATCCCGTTCACACTCCCGGGCCTCGTCGCGGACGTGCTCCTCGAAGGCGTCCAGTCGCAGGACCCAAACTGACCGCAGGCTTGTGGCGACGTCGACGCCGGGGTAACCCCGCGGCGACGCGGTTCGCCCGATGACCTGCGTTCCGTCCAAAGCAAAGCGCAGGCGTCGTTTCCCGGTTGCCCGCACCGCGGTGGAGTTGGCCCCTCCCAGGACCGTGGCCAGGGCGCACACCGTAGGGCGGACGTCGGCAGGCGCGCCTGCGTCATCCGGAAAGTCGAGTACTCGATGCCCTGAGAAGTAGAAGAGCCTGCGGAGTCGAGTCAGATGGCGGGTAGCGCCGACCATGCTGAGCCCAGAATTGGCTTTCTCTCAGCATTCGATGAAGGGGGCCATTGTGCACTTCCGGACTAAAGCTGTCGCATCCGTGACCACACTACTTCTCGTCGCGGGCGCGTGGCGGGCGCCCAACCAAGCACGACGGCGCCGCTCGCCACCCGAGGCGGGCGGCGCCGTCGTGCGTTATGCGGTTTCGACTTTGGGTTTCGACTTCGCTGCGCTCCGCTCAACCGCCGGAGCCGGCGCTACCCTTTTCCCATGGCCCACGAGGACCCCCGCCTTTCCGTGACCGAGGACTACGCCGCCGAGCTCGACGAGCTGCGCGAGATCGGCAAGGTGGACCACAAGCGCAAGCCCAGCGCCGACCCCAACGCGTGGCGCCACGGCTACCCGTACGAGAAGAAGCTCGGCCGGCCCGCCTACGAGCGGCAGAAGCGCGCCCTGCAGATAGAGCTCCTCAAGCTCCAGCTGTGGGTCAAGGACACCGGCCAGAAGGTCCTCATCCTCTTCGAGGGCCGCGACGCGGCCGGCAAGGGCGGCGCCATCAAGCGGTTCAACGAGCACCTCAACCCCCGCGGGGCCCGCGTGGTGGCACTCGAGAAGCCCACCGACGAGGAACGCACGCAGTGGTACTTCCAGCGCTACGTGCAGCACCTGCCCAGCGGCGGGGAGATCGTGCTCATGGACCGCTCCTGGTACAATCGGGCCGGCGTGGAGCGCGTCATGGGGTACTGCACCCCCGGCGAGTACCACGAGTTCATGCGTGAGGCGCCGGAGTTCGAGCGGATGCTCGTCAACTCGGGGATCCGCCTCCACAAGCTCTGGTTCTCTGTGGGCCGCGAGGAGCAGCTCAACCGCTTCGCCTCCCGGGAGACGGACCCGGTCAAGCAGTGGAAGCTCTCGCCCACGGACCTGGCCAGCCTCGACAAGTGGGACGCCTACACGGCGGCCAACGAGGCCATGTTCTTCTACACCGACACCGGGGACGCCCCGTGGACCGTCATCAAGAGCAACGACAAGAAGCGCGCCCGCCTCGAGGCGATGCGCTACGTCCTCCACGTCACCCCCTACGACCGGAAGGACCTTAAGGTCGCGCACGCCCCGGACCCGCTGATCGTGGGCACGGCCGCGGACGTCCTCGAGGAGGGCGAGACGTACACGCCGCGCTTCCCCGTGCTGCGGGAAGGCGGCGGGGCGGCGTAGGGGGCGGAGGCGGCAGTTCAGAGCAAGGTTTCCTCCTCGCGTGAGCTTGATTCTTGTCGTGTCTGATCTGCGGCGTCCGATGGACGGCAGATCACCATCTCAACCACGTTCAGATCGCCAGAACTGACTTAGCAGAATCTGGTTCCGCTGAGGCGTGCGGGGTGAGACCTGCCCGGAAATGCGCGTAGGGCACCCAACTTAGGGGGTCAGGGCTCGTGCGGGGGTCCCGTCGCAACGTTTCTACGACAGCATCCAATGCCGTGGGGACCACTTCAGATACAGAGTCCGGGGCAGCGTCAATTGCCCTGTAAATTGCATGCACCACCGGCACCGACGACGCATCACGTACCGGCAAGGTGGCGGCGATGACATCTGGAAATCCTGCCTGTTGCGCTGCACCCGCGACATGGAGTGCCTCGTTCGGAAACTGGTTATCGCCAGTCGCGGAGCCACAGGTCAGAAGTACCGCCAGCATTCCAGTGTCCGCCCTGCACCGAGCGAGGTCGCGCAACGTGAACACGCCGTCAGATAGTTGAAAGCCGACTTGCAGGGAGTCCTCAGCGGTTGTTGATCCGTGCGCTGAGATATGTAGGTAGCTGCAATGAGAGATTGCTTCGCGGACTGCGGTAACCGTCGCGTCTTGTTCAGTCAGCTCCCCAATCGGAATGCGCTGTACGGCCGATCGAATGGCCTCCTGCTCTTCCTCCAGATGGATCAGACCGCCCGAAGCGTCATTCGCTGAGACGTAGAGGAGGGTTCCCGGCGCGGCCGGTGCCCGTGGGGTTCGAGAACGAGGGGCAAGGATGATCGGCAGGTACGATGACCGCGCGCGGTCCGGGGCGGATAAATTCTTTGGAGCGTACTGCCCGCTCTTACGCGGGTGATGGCCCGCTGCATGAAGCGGTAGCAGGGCGAATTCCCCGACTGGTGACCACCACACCTGTGGCCGTTCGTCCGCGTTGAAAGCGATTTCGTCCAAGATCGGTGAGGCAACGGCATCCCAGAGCCAGTCGAGGCAGTCGAAGATCGCGTGGCGGGCGCGTAGTTCGTGGGCGGGTCCACTGTTGTCGCCGAAGGCAACAGATGCTCGGCCCAGTGTCTCGATGCGGACGATGAGTTCGCCCCTAGGTGCGCGCGCAAGGTTCACCAGTCGTGGAGCCTCGTGCTCGCGCATGAGCACCGCGCAGGATGTGTCTTCGCCCGGCACTAGCAGGACGATAACCCCTGGAAATGCTAAGGACTGATAATCCTCTGCAGTAGCGATCGCTACGCGCAGAGCATCGCGTTCAGTGTGCGCCAATTGCCTGAGTCGTTCACGGCGGTGCCGTTTGACACTGGGCGCCTCGCCCGCGGGCTCGTGGTCGAGCCCGGACAGTCCGGCTAACCGGGCATCGTTCCGGCCCGTGCTGAGTGCGGTTGCCTGCAGGCCTTGCCGCCATAGCACCGAACGCACATGGTCGGCCCAGGCCACGGCCGTCCAAGGCTCTCCGGCCCGTACGGCGCAGGCGACTGCACGGGTAAGCACCTCATTCATCTCGCGCAGTAGGTCCAGCCGTTCCGCAACGCTCAGGCCAATCCAAGCCACCTCGGTCGTCTGGATGACAGCGAGTCCGTAAGCCTCGAGCGCCTCTACGAGTGCACCCTCGTCCTGTGCGTCCCGCGCCCACCGCCCAGCCTGCCCGAACTTCTCGGCTGGCGTAATTTGGACGAGCGTGGCGGCGCGGCGCTGGACCTCAATGATCCGGGCTGCGGTGGTCGACCCGGGCGTGAGGGAACGCCTCCAGCGCAGTGCTTCGGCAAGGTTTGACAGTGCGGGCAGGAGTCGGGCGTCACTCGCCCTTGCCGCCATGACAGCGTCCTCGGCCGTATCTACTGCCGCGACCGCATCGGTTCCGGCCCGTTCGGTGCGGCCGCCATCATCAAACATGATCGAGCGTTGCCGGTAGGTATCCGCCAGATTCGAGAGCCGGTAGGCCCGATCAGGATGCTCAGCCGGCAATAGATCGATCGATCGAGAGAGATTGAGGAGGGCTTCGTCGAAATCCGCTACATTACCGGTGACCTTTGCGCGGGTCGCGAGGGCGAGGCCGAGATTGGTCGCGTAACCGGAGCACTCGTGGACCCTGCCCGTTGCATCGGCCAAAGCCTTTCTAAACAGCTCCACCACACGGTTCAAGTCGTCTGGGTTGCCGTCCAACTCGTATCGCTCGGCCAAAGCGTTGCCAAGATTGTTCGCGTAGCCAGCCCAAGTTAGTAGACCGGGGCGGCTGCCCGCCAGCGCGCTCTCGGCCAAGTCGACGGCTTCGTTCAGATCATCCGCATTGCCTGCGTCCCTGCTCCGGTCCCGTAGCGCGAGTGCCAAATCGTTCAGACGTTCGGGAACCCTGACGCCGACCCGCTCGCTGGCATCAAGCGCCTCCCGGTACAAAACGATCGCTCTGTCTAGTTGGGCGCGGTCGGCGCGTTCGGCGAACTCGTCGGAGAGCAGCACGGCCAGATTGGTTAGTCGTGCGGCTCGCTCGGGATGTCGCTCGGGCGTGAACGTGAGGGCATTCTCGGCGTAGCTGAGGGCGCAGTCGAGAGTGGCAACTTCGCCAGCCAAGATGAAACGGTCACGGAGGCAGTTGCTGGTGGCGGTGAGCGCGGCGGCACGGCGCAATCCGGGCTCTAGAAAGATGCTGAGCGCACGTTCCCCGGCATCGATGCCCTCGTCGACGAGATCCGGAGCATCGAGACGTTCGTTGCCATCCCGGCAGACGGATGCCATATTGATCAGCGCCACTCCTTGCTCGTGTGACATGTCTGGGGCCATGGCGACGGCGTGACGGTAGAGCGCCAGTGCCTCTTCGAGAAGCGACAAGTCATCGTTCTGCACGGACGCCTCACTGATCGCGGCGGCCGCTGTGGTGAGGATCAAGACACGATCCGGGTCGCCGTCCGATGTCTGCGCCAATGTGCCACGGGCAAGCCGAACTGCCTCAGCCAGCGGAGCGGCGTCGTTGGTTTCGCGAGCTTCTTGGCGCAGCAGACCGATAAGGTTGGCTGTGAACCCCGGCGCATCCGGATGCGTGGGGCCGAGACAGTTGAGGCCACGGCGCACGTGGTCTGTGGCTTCGCCGAGTAGGCCCTCATCCTCGACGACGTTGTGCAAGCTGGCGAGCGCCGCAGCCACGGCAAACTCGTTGTGCGCCGCCGCTTCCGGATCGTCATTTGCAACCTGCAGGGATTGGCGTCCGTAGCTCACGGCCCGGCGGAGGTCGTGTTCGCTTGCCCCTTCGCGGCTCAGCGCCTGGGCGAGGTTCGCTGCGATCCCGGATTGTGCATCGGCGTCGAGCTGTCCAGAGACTAGAGCAGTCTCCCATAGAGCCACCGCGCGGTCGATGTCCTCGTCAGCCGCCTCGTAGCGGCTGTGGCTGACCAAACCGGTGGCGAGGTTGGCCTGACACTGCGCCCGTCGCTCGGTATCTATGTCATCTCGGTCAAGCAGTGCGAGCGCGGTTTCGAGCAGGTGGATGTACTCCTCCAGATCGTTGTCATGGTGCGTTGCCTCGTACCGATCCCACAGCATGAGGGCCAGATCATGAAGGTGCGCTGCGGACTGCCCATTCTGGGCGGCAATGGCTAGCTGGCCGCGCCGGATCGCCTCGTTGAGACCGCTCGCCACCCCGTCCTCCAGGTAGAGATCATGCAGGGCATCAGCAGCGTGCCATTGGAGGTCAACCCAGCCCGGATCCGCCGAATCCAGTTGATCAACTATCCGCATAACCTCGTCTAGCGGAACCGTCTCAAACTCGTCCAGATCAGGTTCTTGCGGATGGATGCTGCGATCGCGATCGTTGGTCACGGTTCCGATTGTTCCACCGTTCAGGCACGTCGACTCTGTGATGATTATGCTTAGGACTGCTACTCATTGACATTGGCCGACGGAGGGGACCCGGCGTGACGCCTGAACTAAACTTTGAGGACGTCTCGTCCGCCAGGTTGGACGACGAAGCCGCCGCCCTAGTGGAGGCGGGCACTGTCCAGCTGTTCTACGTCAAGAACGACTTGGTCAGTTCATTGCGCATTGACGGGCCGTGCCCGCGGTGCGGGCATTCGTTTAGCCAGACTAGGGCTCTCGAACTCCCAGTCACGTCGATCCGCGGGACGCCGACAACACATGTCGCCGCTGCCACCTGGGCGGATTTCATATGTGACTGCACCGTGGCCCACCCTGGTGCACCCAGCGGCGCGCGTGGCTGCGGCGCGAGCTATGCCCTTGTCCAGCCGACGACCACGGGCGAGTGAGACGATGCCGGGACTGTTGCCGCCGGACCGACGACGCCCAACCCGAGCTGATGTGGAGGCCTTCCAACACCTGCAGGGAAGTGTATGGGAGCACGCGCTGGCCGATGTCAAAGTCTGGCGCAGCGGATACGTCTTGCTAGTGTCCGGTGTTACGGGCATTCTGGCCTTCGTTGGCACCCAGCTCGCCAGCGGCGTTGCGTGGTACTGGCGCCTTGCGCTCGCACTCACCCTTGGTGCCGGGGTGATCTTGGTGGCCAGGGCGCTCATATACACGTTGCGAATCGGCGGGGGCGCGACTGCAACGAGCATTAATTTGCCGCAAATCGTTCAAGAGTACAACTCGGTCGAGATGTACCGGGCACAACAAGCAGCTACCGCGCTCGAACAACTTGATCGGTCGAAGAAGTGGGCCGGTTTGGGAGCGGCTTGCTGCCTGGTCGGCCTGATCTGCGCGCTCTGGATGACCTCTGCCACCAGCAGTGGCATGAGTCCACAACAACCGTCGCCGTCAGGCGGCACGACCACCCCCGCCACACCGGCACCTACCCCGTGACGCCAAAGGGTTCCGTTGCTGGCGCATCCGAATGGTGCACCTGTATGGTTCGCTCTCGATGCGAGGGGCGAGCCGCGCAGCCCGACCGCTCATCAACCACAAGCATCCTGCCATGTCCGGTTCGGTGGCGATCTCAGATCTGGTCGCCGTCGGGTCCCTGGACTCCTGCGATCCAGAGTTATCGTGCACTGGATTAGCCGGCCTCATCGGCCGAGCGGTGACCTTCGGTGTGATTCGGCGCGGCCACCACGGCCTGACCTTCAACTCCAAGTCGACTCGCTGGTACCACCGCTCGACGACGGTGTGCTGGCTCTGGGCCTTCGAGCCTGTGCGTCGCTCCGTTTGCGAGGGCTGACGCGAGGCGTCCCGCAGCGCAGGATGCCTCCCCGGTTCGGCGGGGTTTAGGTCTAGGCGTAGGCCGTCGAAGCTTTCTGAGATTTCCGCATGGCCGCAGGGCCCGCACGCATATGACAGGCCGCAACGAGTGGCCGTTGATCATACGGTGTGTCATATGAGTGCGGTGATCGAGCGGCAAAGCGGTGCCGATTCTTGGCCATGCGTGTGCATCGGGGAACACAGACTTCTGGTTGTCCACAGGTAGACTTGCACCCGATGACACGTCTCTTCGGTACCGACGGCGTCCGCGGGCTGGCCAATGGCCTCCTCGACGCCCAGCTCGCACTCAAGCTCTCCCAGGCGGCCGCTGTGGTCCTCGGGCACAGCCAGGTTCCCGACGGCGCGCGGCCCCGCGCCGTCGTCGCCCGCGATCCGCGCATCTCCGGCGAGTTCATCGCCTCCGCGGTGTGCGCCGGCCTCGCGAGCGCGGGCGTCGACGTGTACGACGCCGGCGTCCTCCCCACGCCCGCCGCGGCCTACCTCGTGGCGGACCTGGGCGCGGACTTCGGCGTCATGATCTCCGCGAGCCACAACCCGGCCCCGGACAACGGCATCAAGTTCTTCGCCCGCGGCGGGCAGAAGCTCCCCGACGAGGTCGAGGACCAGATCGAGGCCCTCCTGCAGGCCGAGCCGCACCGCCCCACCGGCGCCGGCGTGGGGCACATCCAGCGCTTCTCGGACGCCGAGGACCGCTACATCGTCCATCTCCTGACCACGCTCCCGCACCGCCTGGACGGCCTGAAGGTGGTGCTCGACTGCGCCAACGGCGCCGCGTCGGGCTGCTCGCCGCAGGTGTTCAAGGACGCCGGCGCGGACGTCACGGTGATCGGCGCGGACCCGGACGGCATCAACATCAACGACGGCGTGGGCTCCACCCACCTCGAGAAGCTCCAGGCCGCCGTGGTGGCCAACGGCGCCGACCTCGGGATCGCCCACGACGGCGACGCCGACCGCTGCCTCGCCGTGGACCACGAGGGCGCGGTGGTGGACGGCGACCAGATCATGGCCATCCTGGGCCTGGCCCTCAAGGACGCCGGCAAGCTCCGCGACAACGTCCTCGTGGCCACCGTGATGAGCAACCTGGGCCTCAAGCTCGCCCTCCGCGACGCCGGCGTGACGATCCGCGAGACCGCCGTGGGCGACCGCTACGTGCTCGAGGAGATGCGCGCCGGCAACTACTCGCTCGGCGGCGAGCAGTCCGGCCACGTCATCTTCTCCGAGTACGCCACCACCGGCGACGGTGTCCTCACCGGCCTTCAGCTCGCCGCCCAGGTGGCCCGCACTGGGCGCCCGCTCAAGGACCTCGCCGCCGTGATGACCCGCCTGCCGCAGGTGCTCATCAACGTGCGCGGCGTGGACAAGGCGCGCGTCTCCGCGGACGACGGCGTCGCGGCGGCTGTCGCTGCCGCCGAGACCGAGCTGGGGGAGACCGGGCGCGTGCTCCTGCGCCCCTCCGGCACGGAGCCCGTGGTCCGGGTCATGGTCGAGGCCGCCGACTCCGTCACGGCGCAGGCCATCGCCGAGCGCCTCGCCGGCGTGGTGCAGAGCCAGCTGGCCCTCGAGACCGCCTAGCTTCCGCGGCGCTGGTTGAGCGGAGTCGAAACCCTGGCTGGCGCTGGTTGAGCGGAGCCGAAACCCTCGGCGCACCGTGAGCAGGCGCTACGCTCGCCTCATGCGAACGCCGCCGCCCGCCGTCGTCCGAGCAGTCCAGCGCCTCAGCACCGCCCTTCAGCGGGCGGGCGCGGCGCTCCAGCCGCCGCAGGCGCGGTTCCTCGAGGTTTCCGGCGGTGTCGCGGCCATTGCGCTCATGCGCGCCGCCGTCAGGACGCGGCTCGCCGAACCGCTTGCAGCCAGACCGAGGACGGCGGCGCAGGTCGCCGCCGAGCTGGCGCTGCATCCTGAGGTTGTGCATCGGGTGCTCCGCGGGCTTGCCGTCTACGGCCTCGTCCGGCTCGACAGCCGCGGGCGCTTCGCCCTCACGCGCACCGGCCGGCTCCTCCTCGAGGACCACCCGCACTCGATGGCCGGCTGGATCCGGTACGCGACGTCGGACGCGGTCCTGGCCGGGTGGCTGCGCCTGCCCGAGACCCTCGCCGACGGTCTGCCTGCGTTCAACGCGGCGACGGGCATGACGCTCTGGGAGCACATGGCGTCGCACCCAGACGAGGAGGCCGGATTCGCCCGCACCATGCGCGAGCTCACCCTCCTCACCGCGCCGCTCATCGTCGCCGCCTACCCGTGGCCGGAGCACGGGACGGTCTGCGACGTGGGCGGCGGCGTGGGCGCGATGCTCGCCGAGGTGCTGCTCGCCCGCCCGACGCTCGACGGCGTCCTGGTGGACCAGGCGGGCCCCCTCGCCGCCGCGGGGGAGTACCTCGCGGGCCGAGGGATCGCCAGCCGGGTCCGAACCGTGCAGGGCGACCTGTTCACCGGGTTCGGCGCGCCCGCTGACATCTACCTGCTGAAGGACGTCCTCCACGACTGGGATGACGCCCAGTGCCGGCAGATCCTGGCCGGTGTCCGGGCCGCGGCGGCGCCGGGTGCGCGGGTGCTGGTCCTCGAGTGGCTCCAGGAGCCCAACGTGGCCGAGTTCCCGGTCTCGATCTCGGACGTCATGATGCTCGCCCAGACCGAGGGCCGGCAGCGGTCCGCGGCGGAGCTCCAGCAGCTCGGCGCGGCCGCGGGATTCCGAGCAGGCCGCGTCATCGACTCGGGCGCCTACGGGATCGTGGAGCTCGTGGCGGTGTAAGGCCCCGCTTCGACTGTCGGTCCCGGGTGCGATGATCCGGGGCGTGAGTGGACTGAACGAAACAAGCGAGGCCGAGCCCGATCCCGTGGTGGTCCCGGCCGACGCGATCGACTGGCCGCGAGTTGTCACCGCCCACAAGGCAATCCCGGTATGGGTGCGGCTCACGTTCGACGACGGGCGCGCCGAACGCACCGAGAGGGGCTTCGCGAAGGCGTGGACCGCGCGGCACGTGCGGGTCCAGGTGCTCTGGCGGCTCTCCTACTACCGCGGTGCGCGCGAATTCTGGGTCGAACCGTCGCAGGTGAGACGGCGCGTCATCGAGCCGCAGTGGTTGGGCCGATCGGCATGATCGGCTCCGGCACTCGCGCCGAGCCGCTCAGACCAGGCGCTGACTCCCCTGGCGGACCTGACTGCCCTGGCGGAACAGTCCCAGAGCCACGAGGAGCAGCCCGGCCTCGGCGAGGCCCCACACGAAGTACACGGCCTGCAGCGGGCTGAACGGGATGACCACCATCTGCACGAAGATCCAGACGAGCAGCCCGAACGCCGCCACGGCGGCTGCGAACGCGGCGGCCCGCGCCCGGCGGAACAGCAGCACCGCAGCCACGAGCTGGGTCCCGCCCACGACGACGGCCAGCAGCAGCCCGGGCACCAGATAGGAGGGGAAGGGGCTGCCCTCGAGCATCGACGCCGGGGGAGTGGCCCAGTAGGGCGGGTTGCCCACGGTCGAACCCCACACGAGCGTGGCCCCGCCCGCCACGGCCGTCACGCCGCCGACCGCGGCGAGCACCGCCAGCACCACCCGTGCCCACCGCACCATGGCCATCTCCTTCCCGCACGGCTGTCCCTTGGACCAGCGTTGCCGTGGCCCGTCGGGCGGACAAGGGCTCAAGGTCCCGGAGACGGGCCGGAACAGATACCACCCAGCGGGCACTCACTCATCAGATGCGATCTGATGCGTGAGCGCCCGGGGGACAGGCCCATGCCGGCCCGTCCGCCCCGGGAGTACCGTGAATCCATGGCGTCCCAGGAGAGGCCCGCGCACGCCGACAGTGACACGTCGTGGTGGGTCCGGCACGTGATCGGGATCGGCGGCCACGAGTTCGCGGGCAGCGGGCCCGCCGCCACGACGGCGAAGCAGGTCGACGCGATCTTCCGCCTCCATCTGCCCCGCTTCCAGCGCGAGCGCGGCGGCCTCGTGCCGATCGTCTTCTGGGCCCACGGCGGACTGGTGAACCGCGGCTACGCGTTCGGCGACGCGCTCCGCGCCATCCCCTGGTGGCTCGCCAACGGCATCTACCCCGTCTACTTCGTCTGGGACACCGGACTCGTCTCCACCCTCAACGAGGTCCTCGCCGAGCGCCTCGCCCACTGGATGGGCTCCTGGCGGCACAGCGACGGGCCCGACGGCGGCGGCGCGCCACCCGCCGGGTACGGCACCCAGGGCGAGCCGACGGCGGAGGGCGACACGGCCGACGTCGTGCGCGTCCCGGGACCGAGCACGACCGACGGGATTGTCACCGACGGCGCCGCGACGCGCCGCGACCGGATCTTCGACGACGTGATCCGGCTCGTCGACGGGCGCGGGCTGTGGGAGCAGATGAAGGACGACGCGCGGGACGTGAGCCTCGTGGACGGGGGCGCGGGGCGCTACGTCGCCGAGCGGGTGGACGCGTTCGTGCGGGCCAACCCCGGCACGGCGCTGCACGCCGTGGGGCACAGCGCGGGGGCGCAGTTCCAGTCCGCGTTCGTGAGCGAGCTCGTGCGGCGGGGGCTGACGCTGCAGACCGTCCAGTTCCTCGCGCCGGCCATGTCGATCCGCCAGTTCACCGAGGAGTTCATGCCGCTCATGGAATCGGCGGCGGTGCGGGCGTTCACCATGTTCTCCCTCGGCCGTGAAACAGCGCAGCGGGACCGGCTGCTCGGGCTCTACGAGGAGGGATCCATGCTGCACTTCATCCTCAACGCGCTCGAGCCGGACGACGGCGGCGGCCTCCTCGGGCTGCAGGAGTGCGTGGAGCCTTCCCCGCTCGCGCGCTGGTTCGGGACGGACCCCGACGCGGGGCCCGTGGGGGCGGTGTGGAGCGTGGCGATGGGCTCGCCGCGGTCCTCCTCCGGCGCGACGACCCACAGCTCCTTCACCCACGACGTCCTCACCCTCGACAGCATGTGCCGCCGCATCCTGGGCCGCGACGACATCCTCTCCGCCGGCGTGTTCTCCGGCGACGCCGAGATCGCGTTCGCCGTGGCCCACGACGACTTCCTCCGCCGGCTGCGCCGCCGGCTGTAGAACCCGTTCTGGGCCGCGCACGACGACGGCCCCTCACCTTTGGCGGGGCGAGGGGCCGTGCGTGGTGGTTGCGGTCTGCTGGGGGAAACCGGGGGTGGGCAGTTACGGGCGCTGCGCCTGCAGCGAGTCGCGGATCTCGGTGAGGAGCGCGACCTGCGGGTCGACGGCCTCGCCGGCCTCCTCGTCCTTGATGCCGAGCTTGCGGTTGCGGCGCTCGATCATGTGGTTCATCGGCATGACCACGGCGAAGTAGATCGCGGCGGCGATCAGGAGGAAGTTGATCAGGGCGGTCAGGAAGACACCGATCTTCACTGGCCCAAAGACGAGGAAATCGTCGAAGTTCGGCTGGCCCACGAGGAGCGAGACGATCGGCATGAGGATGTTGCCGACGAATGCAGTGACGACTGCTCCGAAGGCGGCGCCCATGACGACGGCGACGGCAAGGTCAACGACGTTGCCCTTCATGATGAAATCTTTGAATCCACTCAGCATGGAAGACAGGGTAGTCATTCGACCGTTTCCGTCAAGTGAATGGAAGATGTAATCTTCGCCGCGTGTCGCGGTCTCAGCCCGTGATGAGGCGCTGCGGCGGGGTGGGGAAGTCGCCGTGGTCGTACAGCCCGGCCACCTGCTGCATGTAGGACGCCCACTGCGGGCCGGCGATGTATGCGCCGTCGACCACGGGGTAGAACTTGCCGTTCACCGTGATGTCCCGGCCCATCCGGGCCGACGGGCCGTTGAGCGCCTCGCCGAAGAAGGACGCCGTGGCCAGACCCTTCGTGTACCCGACCACCCAGGTCTGGCTGTTCTCGTTGTTCGTGCCGGTCTTCGCCGCCGCGGGAACGCCCAGCTTCTGCGGGATGAGCAGGCCCGAGCCCTTCGTCAGGACATCCTGGAGCACGCTCGTGGCCGCGCT
Organism: Sinomonas cyclohexanicum; assembly: GCF_020886775.1. Lineage (GTDB taxonomy): Bacteria > Actinomycetota > Actinomycetes > Actinomycetales > Micrococcaceae > Sinomonas > Sinomonas cyclohexanicum. The sequence goes on along the minus strand of NZ_AP024525.1, from coordinate 3,070,368 downwards.
GGCCACGTCCGGGCTGAGCGCACCCTGCTGGCACTGCTGCGACTGGCCGCCGATCCGCTGGCCCTGAGCGTCGTCGACCTCCGTGATCGCGATCGGCGCGCAGTACGTGCCGCCGCTCGCGAACGTCGCGAACGCGCTGGCCATGGTCAGCGGGGCCACGTTCGTGCCACCGAGGAGGTTCCCGAGCGTGGCGAGGTCCAGCTTCTGACCCGACCCCGCGCCGTCGTGCATCCCCATCGCGTCTGCAGCGCGCTGGATGTCGCAGAAGTCGTCCAGGCCGGCGGCGGAGGCGAAGGTGGCCGTGTTGATCGAGTTGTAGATGCCCTCGCGGACGGTCAGCGGGCGGTACCAGCCGGGCTCGTCGTTCTGGAGGTCGGTGGAGCCGCTGATCGCGGCGTCGAAGTAGCCGTGCACCGGACCGCATGTGGACTTCCACGGGTAGTTGGGGCCGTAGCGGCGCTGCGCCGCGTTCACCACCGCGTTGGTGGGCTTGCCCTCGTCGAGCCACGCCGCGAGCGTGATCGGCTTCATCGTGGAGCCGGGCTGGTAGCCGCCGGCACCGCCCAGGTCGTTGCCGTTGGCGTCCTTCGCGTCCACGTTGAAGTTGTACGCCGCCGTGAACCCGGAGCCCTGGCCCGCGACCATGCGGCTGTTCTGGGCCATCGCGACGATCTTCCCCGCGCCCGGCTGGACCGTGACGAGGGAGGCGCCCCACTTGTCCGGGTTTGCGCCGGCGGTGGAGTCAACCTGCGTCTGGGCCGGCCCCTGCAGGCGCGGGTCCAGGGTGGTCTTGATGGTCAGGCCGCCGAGCATGACCTTGTTCAGGCGGGCCTTCTCGTCCGCGCCGTATGCCGGGTCGTTGAGGATCTGGTGCAGGACGTAGTCGCAGAAGTACGGGGCCTGGTCCGCGTACGTGCAGCCCTGCCGGGGCGGGTTGAGCTTGAGCTGGATGGGGGTCGCGACGGCGTCGTCGTGCTGCTTCTGGTTGATGTAGCCGTGCTGGAGCATCGCGTCGAGGACCAGGTTGCGGCGGGCCGTGGCGCGGTCCGGATACTGCGACGGGTCGTAGTAGGCCGGGCCGTTGACCAGACCGGCGAGGAGGGCCGCCTGCGGGATCGTGAGGTCCTTCGCGTCCACTGAGAAGAAGTACTGGCTCGCGGCCTGGATCCCATAGGCGTTGGCGCTGAACGGGACGATGTTCAGGTAGCCGGCGAGGATCTGGTCCTTGCTGAACTTCTTCTCGAGGGCGATCGAGAGCTGCATCTCCTTGAGCTTGTCCGCGACGTCCTTCTGGCCGTTGAGCACGATGTCCGCGCCCTGGCCCTTGGCCACGAGCTGCTCGTTGAGCGCATTCGTGACGTACTGCTGGGTCAGCGTCGAGGCGCCCTGCCGGCCGCCGCCCGCGTCCGTCACGAGCGCGCGGAGGATGCCGATCGGGTCCACGCCGCCGTGATCATAGAAGCGGTAGTCCTCGATGGCCACGATTGCGTTCTTGATGTTCGGCGACATCTGGTCCAGGGGGACGTCCGTGCGGTTCTCCGTGAAGAGGGTGGCGATGGTGGAGCCGTCCGCGGCGAGGACCTTCGTGGCCTGCCCGGGCGGGGTGGCGGTGAGGTCCGTCGGCACCGAGCCGAGGGCATCCGTGGCGCCGCTCGCCGCGCTGCCCGTGAGCGCGAGGGCGGGGGACATGAGGCCCACCACGAGAACGCCGGCCAGCGCGCTCACCGTGAGGAAAGCGAGCAGCCGGCCCATCGTGGTGGTCATGTCGAAGAACCGCTTGCTGCCAGACGCCATGCCCGGTACGCTACGCGACCCAGCTAGGTGAACGCTGAGCGGAAGCTGGACCCCCGGTCCACGCGGGTTGAGCGGAGTCGAAACCGACGGTGGTTGAGCGGAGTCGAAACCCGCCACCACGGTGGTTGAGCGGAGCGCAGCGGAGTCGAAACCCGCCACCCCGCTGGTTGAGCGGAGCGCAGCGGAGTCGAAACCGGCCACGGTGGTTGAGCGGAGTCGAAACCCCCCACGGTGGTTGAGCGGAGCGCAGCGGAGTCGAAACCCCTGTGGAGGACCAATGAGCCCCGCAATCACGCGCCCGCGCAGCCGCCTGTGGATAACTCTGAGCACGATTCCGCCGCCCCGGCTAGCTTTGGCCGCATGGCCTTCACATACATCTTGGAATGCGGCGATGGCAGCTACTACGTGGGCAGCACGACCGATCTGGAGCGCCGCGTCGCGCAGCACGCGTCCGGCGAGGGAGCGGCATACACACGCCGACGCCCTCCAGTGAAGCTTGTGTGGGCGATGCAGATGGACAGCATCGCCGAGGCGTACTACCTCGAGAAGAAGCTCCAGGGATGGAGCCGAGCCAAGCGGAGGTGCGTCATCGAGGGCCGGTATGGGGACTTGAAGTCGAACATGAAGGAGTGATCGGCCCGGGCGGGCGCTCAACCAGCGTGGGGCTTCGCTCCGCTCAACCACCGGGGGTTTCGACTCCGCTCAACCAGCGTAGGTCGGGGCTGGCGGGAGGCCCAGGAAGTCTTCGAGCGTGTTGGTGCCCTGCGCGTGCATGGCCGCGGCCGCTTCGACCCCGATGTACCGCAGGTGCCACGGCTCGTAGTAGTACCCAGTGGTCTCGTGGAACCACCAGGGGTACCGCACGATGAACCCGAACTCCCACGCGTGCGCCGCCGCCCACTGCGCCGCGCCGGTGTCCTTGAAGCAGGGCTGCAGGGAGCACGCGCCGCTGGCGTCGCCGATGTCGAACGCCCAGCCGGTCTGATGCTCCGAGTACCCGGGGCGGGCGGAGGCGACGTCGGCCATCGCCTGCCCCTCGCGCGCCACCCAGCCGCTGTACGTGGCCACCTGCGTCGCGTACGACCGGTACCCGCTCACCAGCGTCATCGGCGCCCCCGCTGCGGCCGCCGCGGCGAACATCTTCTCCGCCGCCCGCGCCGTGGTCGGGTTCAGGAGCGTGCTCTCGCCGCTGGTCGCGAGCGGCACGTTTGGCCGCGTCAGTTCCGGCACGAAGTCGATCGGGGCCAGCGGCCGCCGCTTGTTCACGACGACGAGCGCGCTCGCCGGGTTCGCCGCCGCCGCGAACCTCCCGATCGTGGGTGTGGGGGTAGGGGGCGGTGCGGCGGACGCGGCTGCGGCAGTCGGGGACGGCACCGCGGAGGACGACGGCGCGGGGCTCGGTGCCGCCGTCGTGCTCGCTCCGGTGGGGGTTGCGGTGGGGGACGGGCCGATGGCCGGGGGTTTCGACTCCGCTTCGCTCCGCTCAACCACCGCCGCCGGCGAGCACGCGCTCAGGCCGAGGGCGAGGACGGCGAGGGCCATGGCACGGCGCGTCAGGGTGCGGGGTGCCGGGGGTTTCGACTCCGCTTCGCTCCGCTCAACCAGCGGGACCGCCGGGGGTTTCGACTCCGCTTCGCTCCGCTCAACCACCGGAACCAGCGGGGGTTTCGACTCCGCTTCGCTCCGCTCAACCACCGGGGGCTCGCTCCGCTCAGCCAGCGGGGGTTTCGACTCCGCTTCGCTTCGCTCAACCACCGGGGCTTCGCTCCGCTCAACCACCGGAACCAGCGGGGGTTTCGACTCCGCTTCGCTCCGCTCAACCAGCGTCACCGCTGCTCACACCTTCCGCAGGAGCATGCGGCGGATGGAGTGGTCTTGGTCCTTGGTCAGCACGAGCTGCGCGCGGCCGCGGGTGGGCAGGACGTTCTGGACCAGGTTGGGCTCGTTGATGCGCTTCCAGATGCTGCGGGCGGTGGTGACGGCCTCCTCGTCGGAGAGGGAGGCGTACCGGTGGAAGTAGCTCTCGGGCTGGGCGAACGCGCCGGAGCGGAGCTTGAGGAAGCGCTCCACATACCACTGCTCGATGTAGCTCGTCTTCGCGTCCACATAGAGGGAGAAGTCGAAGAAGTCGGAGAGGGCCAGGCCGGTGGTGCCGTCGTAGCGGGCGCGGGCGGGGGCGAGGACGTTGAGGCCCTCCACGATGAGCACGTCCGGCCGGCGGACCACGACTTCCCGGCCGGGGACGATGTCGTACGTGAGGTGCGAGTACCAAGGCGCACGGACTTCCTCGGCCCCGGACTTGATCTCCGCGACGAAGCGCAGGAGGGCGCGCCGGTCGTAGGACTCGGGGAAGCCCTTGCGGTCCAGGATGCCGCGGCGGGTGAGCTCGGAGAGCGGGTACAGGAAGCCGTCCGTGGTGATGAGCTGCACGTTCGGGGTGGACGGCCAGCGCTGGAGCATCTCGCGCAGCACACGGGCGATCGTGGACTTGCCCACCGCCACGGACCCGGCCACGCCGATCACGAACGGCGTCCGCTGGGTCTTCCCCCCGAGGAACGTCTGGGTCGCATTGTGCAGCTCGCCGGAGGCCTCCACATAGAGGGAGAGGAGCCGGCTCAGCGGCAGGTACACGTCGCGGATCTCGCGCAGGTCGAGGGGATCGCCGAGCCCGCGGATGCGGTCGATGTCGTCCTGGTTCAGGGGCTGTTCCATGCGGTCCGCGAGGCGGGCCCACGTGGAACGGTCGAGTTCGACGAAGGGCGTGGCGCCGTCGCCCATGAACTCGCTTCTCTGCAGACTCACCTGTGCATTCTGTCAAGCGCCGGGCCATCGCGCGAACCAGGGGTTTCGACTCCGCTCCGCTCCGCTCAACCACCGTCGGGGACATAGGACGTCCCCTGAGCTTCCGGAGCTGCCCCCGGTAGGATGGAACCCATGTGTGGAATCGTCGGCTACGTTGGAACCGCCCGTGCTCTCGCGGCGGACGGCAGCAATGAGTACTCAGCCCTTGATGTGGTGATCGAGGGGCTCCGCCGCCTCGAATACCGCGGGTACGACTCCGCTGGCGTCGCGGTGGTCTCGGAGGGGGCCATCGAGTCCCGGAAGAAGGCCGGCAAGCTCAAGAACCTCGAGGGCGAGCTCGCCGAGCGCCCGCTCCCCACGAGCTACACGGGCATCGGGCACACCCGCTGGGCCACGCACGGCGGCCCCACGGACGCCAACGCGCACCCGCATCTGGCCGACGGCAGCAAGCTCGCCGTGATCCACAACGGCATCATCGAGAACTACGCGTCCCTCAAGGCCGAGCTCGTCGCCAAGGGCGTGGAGTTCCTCTCCGAGACGGACACCGAGGTCGCGGCCGCCCTCATCGGCGACCTCTACCGCGGCGCCGCCGACGGCGACATCACCAAGGCCATGCAGCTCGCCTGCCAGCAGCTCGAGGGCGCGTTCACCCTCCTGGCGGTGCACGCGGAGCAGCCCGGCGTCGTGGTGGCGGCGCGGCGCAACTCGCCGCTCGTCGTCGGCCTCGGCGAGGGTGAGAACTTCCTCGGCTCCGACGTCTCCGGCTTCATCGACTACACCCGCCGCGCCGTGGAGCTGGGCCAGGACCAGATCGTGACGATCACCCCGGACAGCTTCGAGGTGACGGACTTCTTCGGCGCCCCCGCGCAGGGCAAGGAGTTCGAGGTCTCGTGGGACGCCGCGTCCGCCGAGAAGGGCGGCTTCAACTCCTTCATGGAGAAGGAGATCCACGACCAGCCGGCCGCCGTCCACGACACCCTCCTGGGCCGCTCCGACGAGTCCGGCCGCCTCATCCTCGACGAGCTGCGCATCGACCCGGCCGAGCTGAAGAAGGTCGACAAGATCATCGTGCTCGCGTGCGGCACCGCCGCCTACGCGGGCCTCGTGGCCAAGTACGCGATCGAGAACTGGTGCCGCATCCCCACCGAGGTGGAGCTCGCCCACGAGTTCCGCTACCGCGATCCGATCGTGGACGAGAACACCCTCGTGGTGTCCATCAGCCAGTCCGGCGAGACCATGGACACCCTCATGGCCGTCCGGTACGCCCGCGAGCAGGGCGCCAAGACCGTCTCGATCTGCAACACGAACGGCTCCACGATCCCGCGCGAGTCCGACGCCGTGCTCTACACGCACGCGGGTCCCGAGATCGCCGTCGCGTCCACGAAGGCGTTCCTCGCCCAGATCACGGCCGCCTACCTGCTCGGGCTCTACCTGGCACAGCTGCGCGGGAACATCTTCTCCGGCCAGATCAAGGACGTCCTCGCGGACCTGAACAAGATCCCCGAGAAGATCCAGACCGTCCTCGACGCCGCGGGGCCCCTGCGCGAGCTGGCCCGCAGCATGAAGGACGAGAAGTCCGTCCTGTTCCTCGGCCGCCACGTGGGCTACCCGGTGGCGCTCGAGGGCGCGCTCAAGCTCAAGGAGATCGCGTACATCCACGCCGAGGGCTTCGCCGCTGGCGAGCTCAAGCACGGACCCATTGCGCTCATCGACGAGGGCCAGCCGGTCTTCGTGGTCCCGTCCCCGCGCGGCCGCGACTCGCTGCACGCCAAGGTCGTCTCCAACATCCAGGAGGTCCGCGCCCGCGGCGCCCGCACCCTGGTGATCGCGGAGGAGGGCGACGAGGCCGTGCGCGAGTACGCCGAGCACGTCTTCTACGTCCCCGAGACGCCCGTGCTGCTCATGCCGCTGCTCACCACGGTGCCGCTGCAGATCTTCGCCGCCGAGCTCGCCTCCGCGAAGGGCTACGACGTGGACCAGCCGCGCAACCTCGCGAAGTCCGTCACCGTCGAGTAGGACGTCACAGCGCACGACGACGGCCGGTCGCCTCCCGCTGGGAGGTGACCGGCCGTCGTCGTGCTTCTAGCGGCTCCGCCGGCGGGCGGTCACAGGAGGATGTCCAGGGTGGTGAAGCCGTAGCCGGCCGCCCGCATCTGGGCGATGATGTCCGGCAGGGCGGCGGCGTCGAGGGTTGAGCCGTCGTCCGGGTTGGAGCCGACGTGCATGAGCACGATCTCCCCGGGCTGCAGCGCGCCGAGCACCCGCTGGGTGACGAAGGCCGGGCCGCGCGTCCCCTTCTGGGTTCCCTGCCAGCCCAGGGAGTCGACGGTCCAGCGGATCGCCGCGTACCCGTTCGCGTTGACCGCGGCGATGGTGCGGGCGTTGCGGGCGCCGGAGGGGAAGCGGAACAGCGGCCGCGGATCGGCGCCGCCGGCCAGGATGGCGGCCTGCGCGCCGGCCAGTTCACCGGCGATCTGGGCGTCCGACTGGGTGGTCATGTCCGTGTGGGTCGTCGAGTGGTTGCCGATCCGATGGCCGGCCGCGGCGATCTGTGCCACCTTTGCGGGGTTCGCCTGGGCCCAGTTGCCCGTGAGGAAGAACGTGGCCCTGACCCCGTTGGCCGAGAGCGTGGAGAGGATCGAGGCGAGGCCCGCGTCGTTGGCGCCGGCGTCGAACGTCAGGGCCACGAGCTTCTGCGACGTGGCGATTCGCTCGACGTCCAGGCCGCGGAGCGCTTCCGGCAGGCCGGACGGCGCGGGCGGCGGCGGGGGCTCCTCGGTGGCCGGCGGCTCGGCGGGGGCCGTCCCAGGGTTTTCGCTCACCGGCGGCGCGGACGACGGCGGAGCTGTCGCCGACTCCGTGGGCGAGGCGCTCGCGCTCGGCGAGGCGGAGGCGGACGCCGAGGCGGAGGTACCGGCAGAAGCGGAAGGCGACGGCGCCGTCGTCGTGGGTCCGGTAGGCCGCAGCAGGGCCAACGCGATCGCCCCGGCGATGAGGGCGAGCGCCAGCACCGCACCGACGATGATTCCAATGCGACGCCGCGCCAATGCCGCCATCATGACCTCCTGCGCCCGACGCTACGCTCGCGGGTCTGGCCACGGGAGGGCCTTTCGTCTGCTTTGGGCCAGGCGCCGGCCCGCGGGTCAGCCCAGCACGAGCCCTCTCACGTAGGCGGCCTGCCCCACATGCTGGGTGGTGTCGTTGAGGATGCTCATGAGGCGGACAGCGGCCGTGACCGGAGGGGACCAGCGGCGGTCCACGATGCGGCCGAGGTCGTCGTCGGCGAGGCCGCCCACCACCGCGGCCGTCCGCGCGTGCACGGCCTCGTAGTACCCCCGAAGGGTCTCCGCATCGGTGGCGGGGAAGGCGCCGACCTCCTCGGAGGACTGGCCGTAGCCCGTCGCCCAGTCCCCGTAGGGCAGGCCGAACTGCGGGCGCCAGTCCGGCCACAGCTGTCCGGGCGGCGTCTCACCGGTGCGGGACGCCGGGGGTTCGTTGCCCGCGAGGACGTGGGCGAGGGCGGCGATGTGGTCGTCCTGGACGCGTGCGAGGTGCCAGATGAGCCACGAGATGTGGTTGGCCCTGGGGCCGGGACGCTGCAGGAGCTGCTCGGGGGAGAGGCCCAGCACCGCGTGCTCCACGGCTTCCCGCACCCGCTCGAACCCGTCGAGGAGGATGCTCGCGGCCCAGCTCGGATCATCGCTCATGTCGAGGCCTTTCGCACAGTAGGGGAGTGTTCGCGCAGCCGGGGCCACCATCAGCCCACGGTCGCATCGACGTCGGGATTCCGAATGCGGGCACGATCGGGACGGAAGCCGTGCTCCACACCCCAGAGGATGGCGTTCGCGCGGTTGGTCACCCCGATGCGCCGGTAGCAGCTGCGGATGTACGTCTTGACCGAGTTGATCGACAGGAGCGTGCGCTCGGCGATCTCGGCGTTGCCCATGCCCTGCGTGATGAAGGCGAGGACCTCGGCCTCCCGCTGCGTGAGTCCCTCCTCGCGCCCGGGCCAGTCCCCGCCCACCACGGTCGCGCTGCCCCTGGGCTGGGCGACGTCGGGCTGCTCGCCGCGGTGCACCGCCTTGAGTGCGGCGACGAGCTGCTGGGCGGGGAGCGCCTTGGAGAGGTAGGCCGTCGCGCCGTTTGCGAGGGACGCGGCCACCAGCGCCGGATCGATGTTCCACGAGTACACCACGACCTTGCCCGCGAGGGGGTTCCGGCTGAGGATGCGGACCTCGTCGTGGTCGCCCTGCGTGCCGGCAAACGTGTCGTACAGGGTGATGTCCACGGGTTGTCCCACCGTCTGGTTGAGGTCGAGCTCGACGATCTCCACCTCGCTCCGGTAGGCGCGGAGCATGCCCGCGACGCCACGCACCACGACCTCGTAGTCATTGACAAGTGCCACACGCATGCATCCATGATCTCACTCCTGCAGTACACCCTTAGGGGTGAAGACTGGGTTGTCCACTCCGCCGTAATGTAGCTGGACAGCCAAGATGCGTTGAAGCCGACGACGCCCAGGGCCCTGAGAGTCATGCTGGGGAGCAGATCGTGGGATGGAACAGTGGCGGCTTGGCCGCCGAATCGCATTCGCTTGACGGGGTGGTCCTCCGATGAGCGTGGACCTTGCCGGCAGCGGTCGCCGGCCACGGGGGGCCGTCCGTCTGGATGGCCGGCTCGACGCCTCGACCGGGAACGCCACATTGCACGAGCTGTTGGCGGCGCTCGAGCCCGACCGGATGCTGGTGGTTGACCTATCCGGCGTGGAGTTCGTGGACCATGCGGGAGCGGAAATCCTCGCGACGGCGCGCCGCCAGGCGCTCGTCCTCGGCGGCGACCTGCACCTGATCGGGGCCTCAGCCCACCCTCTCCTGAGCGGAGGGGCAACGTGATTCCGAGCGTGCCCGGGGGCGGAGGGGCCGATCTGGCCCGTGGGCCGCTCATGACGCCGCAGCTGGTGATCGTCCGGGATCCGGGCGCGGAGATCCACGGGTATGCGGTCGAGGCCGACGGCGCGTCGGTCCACGTGGTCTGGATGGTCGCCTCGGGCCGGTTCCGCAGCCGCAAGGCGGACGCAGCCCGCGTCTTCCTCCCGAGCGAGGCCCAGCCATGGCGCGGCCTTGCCATCCGTCCAGAGGCCCTGCGAGCCCATCGCAGGGCTGCCTCGTGACCACCGGACCCATTTCAGAGGATGCCGCGGCTGCTGCCGCCCACCAGCTCGTGCTGGAGTACCTCAGCCTGGCCGACTCCATGGCCCGCCGCTTCCGATGCCCCGGCCACGACGCCGACGACCTGCGCCAGGTCGCGAGGCTCGCCCTGCTCAAGGCCGCCCGGGGCTACAGGGAATCCGCGGGACACGGATTCGTGCCCTACGCGGTTCCCACCATTTCCGGGGAACTGAAGCGCTATCTGCGCGACCAGTCCTGGGTGGCCCGGCCCCCGCGCTCGCTCCAGGAGCGCCGGCTCCGGATCAACGCCCTGCGACCGCGGCTGATCCAGGAGCTCGGCCACGAGCCCACGGCCGTGGAGCTCGGCCAGGCGGCCGGGATCCCCGCCCGCGAGGTGGCCGAGGCGCAGGTGGCCGCCGCGGCGATGATCGGCCGCCCCATCGAGCACGGCGGCGAGGCGTCCGACGACCCCGAGGAGCGTCGCCTGGTGATGATCCTCGGTGGCGAGGATCCCGGCTACGAGCACGTGGAGGACATGTGCTGCCTCGAGCGCGCGCTCGAGGACGCCACCGACGCGGACAAGCGCCTCCTGCACCTGCGGTTCGTCCGGGACATGACCCAGGAGCAGATTGCCCAGGAGCTCGGCGTCAGCCAGATGCAGGTGTCCCGGCTCCTGCGCCGCCTGCTCGACAGGCTGAGGCGCCGGATGTGCGCCTGATCGAAAATACTTGAAGCATCAACTAAACTCGGCGTACCATGGACGCATGACGACGACCTCCGCCAAGCCTCCTGTCCTCTTCCTCAGCCACGGTGCCCCTCCGCTTGCGGACGACGCCACGTGGACACGCCAGCTCCATGACTGGTCCGGCACCTTCGCCAAGCCCAAGGACGTCCTGATGGTCTCGGCACACTGGGAGAACGCCCCCGTCACGCTCAGCGCCACCGACCGCCGGCAGGAGCTCGTCTACGACTTCTGGGGCTTCCCGCAGAAGTACTACGACGTCCGCTATGACGCCCCGCTGGCCCCCGAGCTGGCCAATGAGGTGGCCAAGCTGACCTCGCAGCACGGCCACCATGTGGAGCGGGACGAGACCCGCGGCCTCGACCACGGCGCCTACGTGCCGCTCAAGGAGCTCTTCCCCGAGGCCGACGTCCCGGTGGTCCAGATGTCCATGCCCACCCTCGACCCCCGCGGCCTGTTCGAGCTGGGCCGCTCCCTCGCCCCGCTCCGGGACCGCGGCACGCTGATCGTCGGCTCGGGCTTCACGACCCACAACCTGCACTGGTTCAACCCCCGCGCGGGCGCTGACGCGGCCCCGCCTGCGGCCTCCGCGGAGTTCGACCACTGGGCCGAGGAGGCCATGGCGCGCGGCGACGTGGATGCGATCCTCGACTTCATCCACAAGGCCCCCGCGGCCCGCGAAGCGCACCCGCGCTCCGAGCACTGGGCCCCGCTCTATGTGGCGCTCGGCGCGGCGGTGGAGGCCGGCGGCCTCAAGGCGGAGACCGCGATCGAGGGGTTCTGGTTCGGTCTGTCGAAGCGCTCCTGGACGCTCACGTAGCGGACGCCACGTCTGCGGCCGGTGCAGGGCCCCGATAGAGTGGCGCCATGGCTATCATCGGCATCGGCGTGGACGTCGTGGACATTAACCGGTTCGAGCGTCAGCTGGAGCGCACTCCCGGGCTGCGTGACCGGCTATTCGTCCCGGCGGAGCGCGAGCTCCACGTCCGCTCCCTCGCCGCGCGCTTCGCCGCGAAGGAGTCCGTGGCCAAGGTGCTCGGCGCCCCGGCCGGCATGAACTGGCAGGACTGCTGGATCGGCCTCAGCGCCCAGGGCCCCGAGATCCAGGTCAAGGGCACCGTGCTGGCCGTCGCCAAGGAGCGCGGCGTCAAGACGTGGCACCTGAGCATGAGCCACGACGGCGGCATCGCCACCGCGATGGTCGTCGCCGAGGGCTGACGCCCGCAGCCCTACGTGAACATCCCCTGGCCGAGGAACCCTGCCTCATCCTCAACCCCTGCGGGCACGAAGAAGTAGCCCCCGCCAAACGGCTGGATGTAGTCCGTCATGGGCTCATTGATGAGGCGGGCCTGGGTCGCTTCGAACTGCGCCCGGATGTCCTGCTGGAAGCACGTGAAGATGAGCCCGGCCTGCATGTTGCCGTTGAGGTCCACCCCCATCTCGTAGTTGTACCCGCGGCGCAGCATGCGCGAGCCCGCTGTCTCCTTGGTGCGTGGATTCGCGAGCCGGATGTGCGCGTCGACCGGGATGGTCTCGCCCTTCGGGTCGGACGCGTAGTCCGGCGTGTCGGTGTCTTTGGCCTGCCCGAGCGGCGCGCCGGAGGCACGGTGCCGGCCGATCATGCCGTCCTGCTCCGCGAGCCCCACCCGGTCCCAGAACTCGACGAGCATCCGGATGAGCCGGACCACCATGAACGTCCCGCCTTCAGCCCACGCCGGCTGCCCGGATCCGGACCCGAGCCACACGAGCTCCTCGGTCTCGGCCGGGTTCACGATCCCGTCCTTGTACCCGAAAAGGTTCCGCGGTGCGCCGTCGGGCCTCGGCGTCGAGTGGAAGCCGTTGATCTTCCACTGCAGCTGGAGCTGGCCGCGGGTGGCCTTCATGATGTCCCGCAGCGCGTAGTGGACCATGTCCGTCGAGTCGGCGCACAGCTGGAGGATGAGGTCCCCTCCCGTCCAGGCCTCGTCGATCGCGTCGTTGGCGAACACCTTCATGTCGGTGAGCCCGCGGGGCTTCTTTGCGGAGAGCCCGTACGCCGGGTTGTCGAACAGGCTGCCGGCGAGGCCGAGGGTCATGGTGAAGTTGGCGGGGGGCACGTCGTCGCCCATCACGCCCGAGTTGACCGGCGGAGCGCCGTCGACGCCCGGCTGCTCGGATGCGGGCAGCGCATCGCCCGCCCGCTGGCCGCCGCCAAGGATGCGGGCCTTGACTGTGAGCCGCTGCAGCAGCGCCTTGAGCTCTGTGGCATCCGCGGCGAGGACGCGGAACGCGGCGAAGCACGAGGCCTGCTGCTGCACGATGGGACGGTAGACCCCGGGCTGGTTGGCACCGTGGAAGTCGACGACCTCGGCGGTCGTGTGGGCTGCGGTACCCGCGCCGGGGGCCGCGCAGGAGGCGAGAACGCCCGCGGCGGCAACGCCGCCAGCGCCGGCGAGGAAGGTGCGTCGTTGAATGTCCATGCTGTCTTTCGGTAGGGAGGCGGGCGACGGCGCGGGGCAGCCTCGGGCCTTCGGGGCGGCTTAGCCTTCGGTCGAGAAGAGCGCGGGGGCGAGGGCGAGCGACTCGAGCACGCGCCCGATCGCGCCGTTGACCCGCTGCCGGGCAGCCAGCGGTACTGCTGTGTAGCGGGTCCACGAGCCACCGGCCTTGGTCATTTCGATCGCGGCCGAGAGGGCCGCGAGCTCCCGGTCCAGCGTGGCCGCGTACCCGGGCTTGAGCCGCTCGAGCAGGCCGCGGAGGAGTCCGAGTACCTCCAGCGTCGCGTCCACGTCGGCACGGGTCAGTGCGAGCGCCATCCCCGATCCTTGGTCGCCGAGGCCCGAGAGGTGATCCCGGACCGAGTCCTCAAGGATCTCGTGGAGGCGCAGCGGCATGTCCGCGGGGTCCACCGCCGTCTCGGGCAGGTGCGCCACGAGCGCGTCGATGTCCGCGAGGAGCTTGGTGACCACGGGGATGAGCTCACCCGGCCCCTGCCCGTGCCACAGCCCGTACTCTATACGCCGGAGCCCCATGAAGTCCGGGCTCCCGGCTCCGCCCTGGAGGCCTCGGGACCCCGGGGCGATCGCGTTGCCGAGCTCGCCGAAGCTGCCATAGGCGGCGCCGACGCTCTGCCAAGCCTCTTGGGCGGCGAGCCACGTCGCCTTCGCGCCGTCGGAGTCGGCATTGCCGATCTGCGCCTTGAGCGTCGTAGCGTGCATGTGCAGGTCGCCGAGGCGCCCTGCGACGTAGCCGTGGTAGGAGGCGACGGCGTCGGCCATTGTGGTGGACGGGGCGGTAGCAGGCATGGCTGTCCTCGGGCAGGTGGGTGCTGGACGCCCGAAGGGGCTTCAGGCAAGGTGAGCCTAACCTAAGCCGAAATAGCGCGCAAATATGTGCCGTAATTTGTACCGCGGGACTCCGCGAGGCGGCGGAGAAGGTGTCAGACGGGAAGCTCGGCCGAGTGCTTCGGCGTGCGGCGGGGCAGCGCCGGCTCCGGATCTGTCGTTGCCATGTGGAGCGGCTCGGTGAGGGCGACCTGGGGCGCCTGGGCGTGGGAGGCTGCGGCCCGGGAGGCTGCGGGCTGGCGGGCCCCCGTCTGGCTGACGGCCGCCCGGACAATGGGCGCCTGGGCCGCTGCGACCCGGCCGGCACGTGACTGCACCGATGCCGAAGGCCTGTCCGCATGCCGTGCCGAGCTGACGGTCGTGATCCCGAAGACGACCCCGAACACGCCCACAGCGGTCCAGACGAGCACGGAAACGTCGATGCTCCCCTGGGAGGCCACCAGCGCGACTGCTACGAATGCCACGGTCACCAGCGCGGCCGGTACCCAACGAGCTTTCATTCTGCCCCCAAGCAGTCCAGTGCCTGTGCCTCCGATGGCACAGGCGGTGATGCTGCCCAGGCCGGGCGAACGGTGACGGTGGCAGCTCCGACAGTTTATCGGCGCGGGGCGTGCTGGAAAGGGCTACAGGGGCACTTCACAAGATCTGTACGGCCCGTGACGCGGCTCGGTCAGTAGACTCGCGTACATGGTCTCCGCGTACACCGGCTCCCAGGTCCGCGCGGCCGAGGGGCCGCTCCTCGATAGGGGCGAGGGCCCCGCGCTCATGGCCCGCGCCGCGCACGGACTCGCCCTCGCGATCCTGCGCGAGCTCCAGCGCGCCGGCGGCGTCTACGGCAGGCGCGTGGCCGCCGTCGTGGGCAAGGGCAACAACGGCGGGGACGCGCTGTTCGCGCTGGCCGAGCTGGCGCGGCGCGGGGTGCGCACGACGGCGGTGCTCGCCGGCCGCACGGCCCATGCCGACGGCCTCGCGGCCTTCACCGCGGCCGGCGGGCGAGTCACGGAGGGGCTCGAGCCCGCGGATGCCGTGGTGGACGCCGTGCTGGGCACCGGGTTCTCGGGAGAGTTCAGACCGCCGCTCCCGCGCCCGTCGGGCACGGTCGTCGCGTGTGACCTGCCATCCGGGGTCGACGCGGACACCGGCGCCGCGGGCGCTGCCGTGTGGCGCGCGGACGTGACGGTGACGTTCGGGGCGCTCAAGACCGGGCTTCTCGTGGGGCGTGGGCGGGAGCTCGCGGGCAGGGTCGAGGTGGTGAACATCGGGCTCGGGCCGCACCTGCCGGAGCCGGACGTGCGCTCCCTCGACGCCGCCGAAGCGGCCGCCCTGCTGCCCGAACCCCGCGACGACTGGCAGAAGTACTCCCGCGGCGTCCTGGGCCTCGTGGCGGGCTCCGAGGACTTCCCCGGCGCTGCGGTGCTCTCCACGGCGGGCGCGCTCGCCACCGGTGTGGGGATGGTCCGGCTCGTGGCGCCCGACGCCGTGCGCCAGCTCGTGCTCGCGGCGCACCCGGAGATCGTCGGGTCCCCAGAGCCGCGCGGGCGCGTGCAGGCGTGGGCGGTGGGGCCGGGAATCGCGGACGACGGCGGGCAGCGCCGCGCGCTGGCCGTGGCCCTCGGGTCGGGGCTCCCCACGGTAGTGGACGCGTCCGGGCTCGAGGCGCTGCTGGAGTTCCTGGCGGCGGATCCGGGGTCGCGGGGATCGGCCGCGGAGCCGCGGCTGGGGGAGGTCCTGGCCCGGCTCGCGGAGGAGGGGACGGTGGCCGGGGAGCACATCGTGCTCACGCCGCACGCGGGGGAGCTCGAGTCGCTCCTGGCGAACTTCATCTCGGGGGGCGATGCGCCGAGCCGCGCCGCGATCGAGGCCCAGCCGCTGCGGTGGGCCCGCGAGGCCGCACGGCGCATCGGCGTGACCGTGCTGCTCAAGGGGCCAGCCACCGTCGCGGCCGCGCCGGACGGCACCGCGCTCGTGCAGGGCGCCGGGCACCCCTACCTCGCGACGGCTGGCAGCGGCGACACTCTCACGGGCATCCTCGGCGCGCTCCTCGCCACCGCGGCCCACCCGGACGCGCCGGACGCAGTGCGGGCGGTGGAGCTTGCCGCGCTCGCCGCGTGCATCCACCAGACCGTCGGGCGGCTGGCCGCCGAGGGCGGGCCGTTCGGGGCGGGGGCGCTGGGCGGCGCGGTGCGGGAGGCTGTGGCGCGGCTGGCATAGCGGCGCCGCTTAACGCCAGAGCCGGCCCCCCGAAGGGAGGCCGGCTCTCAAAGAGCGTAGGGGC
Organism: Sinomonas cyclohexanicum; assembly: GCF_020886775.1. Taxonomy (GTDB): domain Bacteria; phylum Actinomycetota; class Actinomycetes; order Actinomycetales; family Micrococcaceae; genus Sinomonas; species Sinomonas cyclohexanicum. The sequence goes on along the minus strand of NZ_AP024525.1, from coordinate 3,054,264 downwards.
TCAGGCGTTCATATTCGACGAGTTGGCGAAGCCATTCGTGTCGGCAACGGCGGTCAGCTGGCTGCCCGTCGGCATCGAGATGGTCCCCGACGGGAAGACGACGTCGAGGTAGGACTGCTTCAGCCGCTCGACGTGCACGGTGATGACTGCGACGGTCGCGCTGGAGAAGACGATCGTGTAACTGCCGTCCGGAGCGTTGTACGTGTAGGGGAACGTGGTCGTCGGGGACACGAAGGTGGCGCCCTTGCTCGCAGTGACGGTGAACGTCTGCCCGGGCTCGAGGCCCTTGTTGTTGCTGAAGACCTGGATCTCCAGGACGTTGTCACCGGTCTTGTTGAACGTCCCGGTGCCGGTGTCGTACGGCTTCGGCGGGTTCCACGCGAGGCGGTTCGCGTTGCCGCCGCCGTTCGACGCGGCGGCCATCGGGGCAGCCACGGCGGCGGCGATGACGGGTGCGGACCACGCGGCGACCTTGGTGACGGCGCGGCGGGACGGCATGTTCGGGGTGCGAGTCTCGGTCACGAGATGTCCTCTCCAGATTCAAAAAGCCGCTCGGGGTCTGGAAAGGACTCTGGAAGCTCCCCCAATACCTCGCCCCAACCGGCGGCTGGCGTGGGCGGGCACCCGCGCGCAGACGACGCTCAAGTCAAGCTTTGCGCCCACCCTATCGGGTGTGATGAGAACCGCCAAATGCGGCACGCCATGTACCCGTCACCGATGTCAGCGGCGGCCCGTCCTGAGGAGTTCAGGAAGCTGCTGACGTGCCGCACTCGCCATGAGCGCGCCGCCGGTTCCGTTGGCATGGACGCCGTCGTCGCTGAGGCCGGGGCGCCACGTGCCATCGGGCCGCGCCACTGCGCTCGTCACGTCGAGCCACGCCACGTTGTGTTCGGCTGCCCAGTCCTTCAGGAGCGCGTCGAGCTGGTTCGTTGCGGGTCCGAGCGTGGCGGACGGCGGCACGGAGACGAGGACTGCCCTCGCACCCCGCGAGGCGACGGCATTGACCAGGGCCTCGACGCCCTGTGCTGCCTTCGCGGGCGTCGAGTGGTCCAGGAGGAGGTCGTTAGTTCCCGCCTGGACGAGGACCACGCCGCCTCGCGCTGTCGCCTCCGCTACCCAGGCCTGCAGGGCGATGGACGACCTGCCCGGCTCGGATGCAAGCACCCCTGCCGCGCCGGGAATGCTCGCGTTGCCCACCGAGAGGCGGAACCACGAGTCGGGCCAGCCCGAGTGGGAGTCGCCGAGCACGCTCACGATCGTCACGCCTGGTGATGCCGCAGCGGCGCGGGGCGACCCCACGGCGTCGTGCGTGCCGAGCGCCGAGCACGAGGTGAGGGCGAGGGCCAGGGCCAGCCCGAGCAGCGGCAGGCGCCTCACGCGGGGCCGTCCACGCCCTCGTCGTCGATGCGGATCTGCCGGCCCTCGGAGTCGAAGAGCGGCTTGGCGGGGCCCTTGCGGCCCGTCTCCTGCTCCCAGATGCCCAGCTGGCGGGTCAGGGCCGCGGCGAGCTCGAACACCTGCTCCGGGGGGATGCGGATGCGGCTCACCACACGGCCGGGGATGAGCTCGGCGGGGTCGCCGTCCGGGCCCTCGCCGGGCTGCGCCGGCTGGGTCAGGGCCACGAAGTCCAGCACGAAGACGTTGGGCGTGTGCCACAGGTTCGCGAAGTCAGCGAAGCGGCCCTCGACGTTCTCCGGCGGCAGATCGATCTGGAAGACCTTGGGGAGGTCGGGCTCGGTCATGCTCTCCAGTGTGCGGCCTCAGGGCCGGGTGCCGCCAACCCTCTGCGAAGGACGCCCGTACTCGCCCCGCCGCGCTGCGAAGCCTCGGACAACCCTGCCGGCGGCTGCTACTAGCGTGTCGCGCAGCCACGGGTGCCGCTGCTGGTTGGTGAGTCGGTTCATGAGCCGCGAGCCCGCCACGGCGCGCTGCGACGGGCGACGGCGTGCGGCGTCGTAGCGCCGCAGGCCCTCCTCGACGCTGGACGCGGCCCGGAGGGCTTCGGCGAGGGCGAGCCCGTCCACCAGGGACTCGCAGCCGCCGCGGCCCAGGTGCGGGGCCATGGCGTGCGCGGCGTCGCCCACGAGGACCACGTTCCCGGCCACGTAGCTCTTCAGCGGCGCCATGTCCTCGATGCGACGGCGGTCGATCGCCTCGGGTATGAGCGAGTCGAGGACCTCGTGGACCTTGGGGTGCCAGTCGCGGTAGAGCGCGCGGAGCACGTCGAGGGGATCGTCGTCGCGGGTGCCGGCGAGCTCGGTGCGGACCCCGGCGTACCAGTTGGAGCCGCCGCCGGGGAACGGGGCGCGGCCGAAAATGAGGCCACGCCCCCACGTCTCGGAGCCGTCCCTGCTCGCGATCGGCGCGACGCCGCGGAACGCGACCACCTTGGCGTCCCTGAGGCGGGCGCCCGGGAAGGAGGCCGAGCGCACTGCCGAGTGGACGCCGTCGGCCGCCACGACCACGTCCGCGCGGTCCGTCAGATCGGCGAGGTCAGCCGGGCCGACGGGGGAGCCCCAGCGTACGGTGCCGTCCGGCAGGGCGGCCAGGAGGGTCTCGAGGAGGTTCATGCGGCCCACGCCGCGGGAGCCTGGAGGGAGGCGGAGGGAGGCGAGGACGCGGCCGTCGGGGGCGACGAGCTCGCCGGAGGCCAGCTCGATCGTCTCGAGCCGGTCTGCGGCGCCGAGGCGCTGCAGCGATGCGTAGGCGACGGGCCAGAGGCTCAGCAGCGTGCCGGTCGTGGAGAGAGTGCTGTGGCGTTCGCGGACCTCGACGTCCCACCCGCCGTCCAGGAGCGAGCGGGCCGCGGCGAGGCCCGCGATGCCGCCGCCGACGATGACTGCTGTGCCCTTCATGGGTCCACGGTACTACGACCGTAGTGGCTGTGTCACTAGATCTATAGTGGGGACTGTGTCGACGCGGGAGAGGGTGCTCGAGGCGGCGGTCGGGCTGCTCGGGACGCAGGGCCTCCGGGCGCTCACGCATGCCCGCGTGGACGAGGCCGCCGGGGTGCCCAGGGGATCGGCGTCGAACTACTTCCGCACGCGCGCGGCCCTCCTGGGCGGCGTCGTGGAGTGGATCGTCGAGCAGGAGATGGGCGGCCAGGACGCGCCCGGCGCGCTGCCGGACACCGTGGAGGGGTTCGCGGGGCTCCTCGCCGGCATAGTGGAGCAGCTGACGGGGCCGTTCCGCGTGCGCACCACCGCGCGGTACGTGCTGTTCCTCGAGGGGGCGCACGACGACGACGTGCAGCGCCCGCTGCTGGCCGGCCGGGCGCGGTTCCGGGCCCTCGCGGAGGCTGGAATGGCGGGGCTCGGGGCGGCCGACCCGGCCGTCGCCGCGACCGCCGTCATGGCCGTGTGCGAGGGGATGATCATGCACCGGATCGCGGTGGACCCGGAGGCGCCGGTGTTCGCGGCGATTGACGGGGTGGTGCGGGCGTTCAGCCGTGCCGGCTGACGCATTCGCCCGCAATGATGTTCGTTCGTGAGTTCGCCGAGTTAGTCTCCGACCAAGTCGTGCCGCCTCGGCGGTGATTTCAGGGCGGTAGGCCTCTGACCTGCGGTTTCTTCCCCGCGGGGCGGTGACCTGGTAACTAATTCACTTGGGAGCAGAACTTGTGATCGGTAGTCCGGAGGCGCCAGGCGGACGGACGCTCTCCGAGCAGCAGACGCTTCACTGTAGCGACGATTCCGACCATGGCGGAGACAATACGTGACCAACCAGAAAATCGGCCCCTGGTTCGCGTAGACGGATCAGCGGTGCCCGTCGAGAAGCGGCAGGATGCGGTCGTCCTGCCTCAGATGGGGCAGGTACTTCAACTGGAGTGGGTGGAAGACATCCGCTCCGATCTCAACCCACCGCAACGGGTATCCAGGGGCGTCGCCCCAGGTCCCTCCGGGCGCATGGGAGAGCTCTCCCGCATAGTAATCCAGCCGACGCTCGATCTCCTGCAACCACCCGAAGGCGAACGGTGTTCCGGGACGCATGATGAACGCAGAAAGGCCGACGAGCCGAGAGAAGTTCCGGTGGATGTCCCGTCCGAGAGGAGTGTGGACGTCACCCCCGCAGGAGCGTGACGATCGCTCTTGGTACCCGACGACGCACACCTCCTGATCGGCGAAGTGTTCCCAGGCGGCGTCCCAGGTTGCAGTGGGTGCCTTGATGTCGGAGTAGCCCCCGCCATGGTGTGCCATGAAGTAAGCGCGCAGATAGTCGGACCGGTGGACATAGGACAGCATCTCGTACATCGGGTGGACCGGGTGGCCATCCACAACCCAGTCCTGCAGGTTATCCGCGGTCACCAACTCGATCGGCACGCCAGCCCGGTCCCTCATCGCGGCCAGGGCGGATTGGCGCGCATCGCTCATGTCGTTGTCACCGGTCCAGAAGCAGAAGATACGACGGGCCGCTTCACGGGTGGCAGACGTGGTCTGGTCGGTACTGCGATGCAGGAAGTACATGCGCGGCAGTTCCCCGTACTTGTTCCGGTGCGAATCGACGTCGAACCGGTACTCGGTGCTCGCAGCTCGAGCGCGCAAAACATGATCCCAGACGCCAACAGCGCCCTGCCGTGTCCGCTTCCTGGCCACCAGCACGGCGTGTTTCATCTGCCGAGCGGCATCCGTGAGTCCCATACCCGTCATCGTACCCAGGCTCCGCCACCGTGCGGGGCCTCACCCTTCCCCGGACTATCCCAGGAGGTGCCAGTGCAGGACTTCCTCCCAGGCTTCCCACTCGTAGAGGTCGGCACCGGGGGGTCTGGTCGTCGTCACCTGCCTCTGGCTGGTCCACTACGTCATCAAGGCCGCCGTCGACGGCCAGCTCGCCCCGGCCCGCTACCTGGACGAGGCCTTCAAGGAACGCGATGACCGGAAGGGCAGCGCCCGCACCGGCCGGGAGATCACGCGTGAGCTCACCGACCAGGTGCGTCTAGCCGTGACCACGCTGCAGGGGGCGCGACCCGTCATCGAGTCCCTGCCCAGACCGTTCCCCTCTGTATGCGGCGGCGATGCGTGCAGCAAAGTGGTTCTGTTGGCGTTCCCGGCTCCATGCTCTGGCCGTGCGCTCGACCGCTGACCGGTGTGCACGTCCATGACCGCCACCGAGACCGTCATGCTCATTGCCAATACTGTTGCTCAGCGTCACCCTCACTTTCATCGGCCGCATACAGCAGTGTGCGAGGGTGGGTCACCGCCACCGGGTAGAACGTGACGGCCGCCGGGATTGTCATGCGGCGCCGCTCTGCGTCGGCATCCTGCACCGCGTCGACTCGCCCGCCGAGCCCCTCATCCTCGTCACCCGCCCGGCCGCCACCATCCTCATGGCCTGGCGCCGCATTGCTCTGGAGAGTTCAACACGAACACGACAAGGAGGACGACCCGTGCCCGCCCTCGAATGTGCCCATAGCCCTCAAACGAGTTCAGGGAACCTTGCGTCCTCATTCGTGGGGAGGAGCTTGAACGGCCCTGCACGTCGTGCTCCACGTATTGGTGGAGTCGCCGAGGTTCTGGGTTCTCCAGCGGACTCGAGGAGGCCTCGGCGCGGCGCCTCGCGCAACTGCGCAGTGTCCCAGACGAGGAGTTCAGCGGCAATGGGAGCTCTTGCTGGCGTAGCCGGTGTTGGTGCGGATGTCGCCGGCCAGGCTCAGGACTCCTGAAGCCAGGTCCTAGGTCCGCACCGGGCAGGCCTCACGGGTCGGGACCTCCCTGAGGAAACTCGCTGACTTGCAGACGCCCTGCACACCTAGCACCACCCCATCGATGGAGAGCCAGATTCCTCGGGAACCGCAAAGAAAGAGTACTCAACACGCTTCATGCTCTGCACGCGCGCCGCTTGACAGCTCCTTCATGCGCTATTTTAAGCCCAGTTGATATAGATGTTGATGTGCAAGTTTAATATAAACAATTTGGTGTGGTGTTGGGAACTCGTCCCCAAGCTAGCGACCGGCCTAGGACGATCGAAATTCGCGCCAACCCGCATCTGGCCTGTATGATCGACAGCATGGCAGTCATCCGCGATCACCTAGCGCGCCTTAAGCCCCTTCAACGTTCGGTCGAGCGCGCGATCTCCGTAGCCGGCCTTCCTAGATCAATGCGTAAGCGGGGTTCGGTATGGGCTGTCACAATGGTCCGAAATGAAATGGATATTATAGCCCCGGTGATCCGACACCTCCTAAGGGAAGGTGCCGACGGTGTCATAGCGGTCGACCATCAGTCCACTGACGGAACCTACGAGCTTCTCCGAGATCTCGCATCGGAGGAACCGCGCGTGTTTGTCGGTCAGAATTGCAGCGATGCCTACCATCAGGCACGTGCGATGTCCTATATATCGCGCTTGGCAGTTAAGGCCGGTGCTGACTGGATTGTTCCATTCGACGCGGACGAGGTTTGGACGGCACCCGATGGCACCCTGGCGGATCATCTCCGCAATTCTCGCTCGGGTGTGGTTCGCGCAGAAATTTTCGACGCTTTTCCTAGCCGAGATAAGGGGACGTTGGAGCCTGCAATTGAGGATAAACTCACCGTGACATCCGAGCGAGGGCTGATGTTGAAGTCTGCATTCAGGGCACTTTCATGGACTTGGGTGGGACCCGGAAACCATGCGGTGACGCATCCTGGCCCGGTGGAGGTTTCGCTGCGTATAATTCACTTCCCTTATCGCTCGTTTGAGCAGTTTGAGAGGAAGGTAATTTCAGGAGCTGCGGCCATAGACGCCACGCCTGGGGTTCAAGGCGAGTTTGGTGGGCATTGGCGTGAGCATGCATCTGTCACCAGCGCGGCTAGGTATCGTCTCTGGGTTGATTATCTAGCTGGGTCACGGGATTCGGATTTTGGTGATTCTGTTCGTCCTCGAGTTCAGATCGATAACCCACTTCGCGCGCCCTACCGTATGAATTGTTTTCACTGAACTTAATTCATTTGCCTGCCCCCGGGTGCCTGGCATAGGAATCGACCCTTCTCTTGGTGCAATTTTGAGTTACCACCCTCCAAATGCGCCACGGAAGAGGCTCGATAAGTTATCACTCTGCAACAGAATTCACCCGTGAGGAGATCGTCGAGCTTGTGTGTCGGATCCACGGAATCACAGGCTCGGCGTGGGTTCGTGGGCACCGGGAGGGCCTGAGCCTGGTCCGGCAGGTCGCGTGCTCGTCCTAGCCCGACAGAACATGCCTGCCTCACCCCCGCGAACTCGGCGCCCTTGCGCCCGGACGGATCCGGGAATCACGGAGTGGTTCGGCAAGCACCGCCAGCAAGGCTTCGGCGTCTAGGTGGCAGCCTATCTGGACGGAACCACCTGCTGTCCGTCTCCAGCCCCTGCGGATGGTGACGAGAGAAGATTGGTCATCTATACAATGATTTCAATTGAAATGATTCGTATGGGTCGTGATCAGCGCTCCGATCTCTGTCCACATTCTTGAGAAGTTGTAGTGCTGCTCTACTGCGGACCTCGCGTTGGTGCCAATTTCCGCCCGTAGGCCGGGGGAACTAATGGCATTCGCAACCACCTCGGCGATCCCCTGGGGGTCGTGAAGTGGCATGGCGAGTGCGGTGACCCCGTCTGTGAAGTACTGTTCCATTGCGTTCGTCGACGTCACTGCAACGCACTTTCCGCAACCCGATGCCTCGAGGAGCACCGACTGTCCCGTGGGGTAAGCGAGATCGTGCGTGGGTACCACGACCAAGTCCGCAGCGCGCAGATTGTCCCGGTGCTCCACGATGCCCACTGGCGCATGGAGCGTGATGTTTGTCGGTACTGAGCCCGGGATACGGCCGGGTTGGGTAAAGATATCGAACTGGACGTCAGGAAGGAGACGTGCCGCCCCGACAAGCGAGTCGAAGTCGCGGCCCCGGTCTACGCCAGCAGAAAACACTTGGAATCGTCGCGCTGATGCTGGTCCGGGCGAGTAGAACTTGGGGTCGACGCCGAAGTCGACGCTGTGGATCTTGGCCTCGGGCACGCCGGCGTCCGCAAAGATCGCTCTCTGGTTCTCGCTGAACACCACGAGCCCGTCAAGGCCCTCGATGTCTCGGGCGATGCGGGCGCGCCTGGCATGATCCATGCTCAGCATCTCGTCGGCCCACCAGCACGAGATGGCCCAGAAAGGTCGGCCTGCGAAAGGCGGGATGCCTCGACGGCGAAGCCGGGCAACGAATTCGGCCCGCCTCTCGAACATCGCCAACACCGCATCTGCGCGTGCCACCTCGCGCATTGCACGGAGAGCCATGTCCATTTCGAGGCCCAAGCGGTGCTCGACGACGTCCCGTAACTTGCGATGAAGACGGCCTCGCGCAGGAAGCACGGTGCGGAGCTCATACCCGAGTTCGTCGAGCAGGTCGACTCGGTAGGGGCCCGACACCTGGTTGGCACCGTGGCGGCGTGCGCTGCGGTCGAGGATGCCCGCGTGGTCGAACAGCCCAAGAATGCGTGGCTCTTGGGCAATTGTCTGCATACTCATTTCCCGTACCCGGTTGGATTCGCACTCTGCCAGTGCCAGTGGTCCTCGATCATGTCGTGGAGAGTCCGAGAGGCCTTCCAACCGAGCTCTTTAGCGGCCTTGGTGGCGTCCGCGTAGCTCACCGCAACGTCGCCGGGCCGCCGGTCCATGATGGTGTAGGGAACAGGCCGTCCGGAGACTTCCTCGTACGCCCGGATGACCTCGAGCACTGAGTAGCCCCTTCCAGTGCCCAGATTCCAGACACCCACTCCCGGCTTGGCCGCGACCCACGCCAACGCCGCGACATGACCGTCGGCCAGGTCCATGACATGTAGGTAGTCTCGGACTCCGGTCCCGTCGGGAGTGGGATAATCCCCTCCGAATACGTGAAGAGTGTCCCGACGGCCAACCGCGACCTGTCCCACAAAGGGCACAAGGTTGTTCGGGACGCCTCGTGGGTCCTCGCCGATCCTGCCGGTCGGGTGGGCGCCCACCGGGTTGAAGTAGCGCAGGATCCCGATTCTCCAGCCGGGAGCCGAAGCGCTGAGGTCCCTCAGGATTTCCTCGACCGCGAGCTTCGTGCGGCCGTAAGGGTTGGTGACCGAAAGAGTATGGTCTTCTCGGGTGGGAACCGTGTCCGTGACTCCGTATACCGTCGCGGAAGAGGAGAAGAGGAGGGTCCGAACTCCGAAGGTATCCATCACCTCGAGGAGCTGCACGGTTCCGGTGACATTGTTCGTCACATAGCGCAGCGGCTGGGAGTTAGATTCGCTGACGGACTTGAGGCCGGCGAAATGGACGACGGCCTCTGGCCGGCATTCTGCGATGGCGGCGGCAAGCGCGGAGCGGTCGAGGAGGTCGCCTTCAGTGACCGGGATATTGTATCCGGCGATTTCCGAGGTCCGTCTCACGGCTTCACGCGAGGCGTTCACCAGGCTGTCGAAGACGTGGACGTGGTGGCCAGCGGCGATGAGCGAAAGGCAGGTGTGTGTGCCGAGATACCCGGCGCCGCCTGTGATGAGGATGCGCATTTCAATAGGCCCCGTTCGATGTTATGACGGCCCGTATCGTCTTCATGAGAATCATGAGGTCTTGGATCATTGACCAGTTCTCAACGTAGTAGAGGTCGAGCCGCATGGAATCCTCCCACGAGAGGTCGGAGCGGCCGCTGACCTGCCAGAGGCCGGTGATTCCGGGCTTGACAAGGAGGCGTCGGTGGGCGAAGTCGTCGTAGCCTGCAACCTCTGCGGGAAGCGGCGGGCGCGGGCCGACCAAGCTCATGTCACCTTTAAGTACATTGAGTAGTTGGGGAAGCTCGTCGATCGAATACCGGCGGATGAATCGTCCGAATGTCGTGACTCGAGGATCGTTCTTCAGCTTGAAGAGCACACCATTGCCGTCGCTTGCGCTGTGGAGCTCGTCGAGGCGGGACTCAGCATCGGCGGTCATTGAGCGGAACTTGAGCATCCTGAACCCCTCGCCGGCCTTCCCGACCCTCGTCTGGCGGAACAGTGCCGCACCTGGGCTGTCCATTCTCACCATCAACGCGACGATGAACATGGGGACGGCGAGGAGGGCAAGGAGGATACCCGCGACGGCGAGGTCGAATCCCCGCTTCGCAACGCCTTGGGCACCTTCGAGCTTAGGGGTCGTGACGTGGATTAGGGGGAGGCCCGCCACCGGCTGGGTGTGAATCCGGGGCCCGGCAACGTCCGTGAGTGCGGGCGCCATGATCATGGCAATGTCCCGGGAAGCGAGCTGCCAGCCGAGCTGGCGGAGCGTCTCGGTATCGATAGCTGCACCGCCGGAGATCGCGACCGTGTCCGCCTTCGTCTCGACGATTGCTCGAAGGATGGCGTCGAGAAACGGGGCGCCTCCAACCACTGGAAGCCGACCGAGTCCGTTGCCCAGGTCTGTGCCCTCATAGCCTGGCACGAAGGCCGCAATCGGCCGGTAGCCGGCCTCGGGGTGCCTGCTCAGCTGGCGGTTGAGGTGTTCCACCGTGTCGAGTGAGCCGACCAGCAGGACTCTGGAGAGCTGGCGGCCCGCCGTGCGGTTACGCACGAGCCCGCTGCGCAGCGTCCACCGTCCAAATAGGAGGGACGCGATACCGAGAGGCAGGGCAATGGCAACGTATCCGCGCGCGGTCTCCAGTTGGAATACGTACGAGACGACCGCTATCCCACCGAACAGCCATAGTGAGGCTGTGGTTACAAGCTTGTATTCTGTGGTTCCGTAGCCCAGAATCCTGGGGTCCCGGGCGCCCCAGAGCTCGAGCATCACGATCCATGCGACTGCCAGAGCCGCGCCCACCACCGTGTAGGGAGCCTGACGGACCATGACGTCGAGCGAAGGGTCGCTCGCTCCAAACCGGAGGATCTGGGCGCCGAGGACGGCCCACACCACGCAAACCAAATCGACCGCGGTCAGAACTGAGCGGTGGGACCAGGACAGCCTGCGGTGTGTCCACCGCATCCAGCGGGGAACGTCTGGCGCGGTGGTGCTCCGGCTCCCCATCTTGCCCCCTGCTGAACTAACGGACCTACTGTGCGGCATTCATGCTGCTAAAGGTCGGCGCAGGCATGAATACCGCGTCAACTACTCGCACTCCTCCGAAATCTTACCGGACGTCACCAGCGAGGCTCTACGATTACGTAGGCGCCGCCACGCACGGTCGCGCACTCGCATCACTTGGGGAGACTCCATGAGCCACGTCACCGTCGTTGTTCCTTGCTTCAACGATGGAGCAACCCTGGCAGAGACGCTGCGCAGCGCGCTCGCTCAGACCCACACCGACCTCGATGTCGTTGTGGTCGACGACGGGTCAACTGATGCTCCCACTCGAGGTGTGCTCGCTGAAGTCAGCGGTTGGAACCGCGTCTCCGTCATCCACCAAGCCAACATGGGACCAGCCGGAGCGCTCAACACGGCGATCAAAGCGGCCTCGGGACCATACATTCTGCCGCTCGGGGCCGACGACATCATTGCTCCGCCGTATGTGGCAAAGGGTGTGGCGGTCCTTGACGAACGGAAGGAGGTCGGCATGGTCTACTGTCGGGCAGAGTTTTTCGGAAGTATCAACTCCCCTTGGGGCCTTCCGGATTTTTCGTGGCGGCACATCTTGATACATAACCTGATCTTCGCCACAAGCTTGTTTCGCAAGAGCGACTGGGCTGCTGTTGGCGGCTATGACGAGGTGATGCGTGGGCGGGAGGACCATGATTTCGTCTTGAAAATCCTTGCGCGCGGGCTCGTCCCGTTCAGGCTCGACGGTGTCCACTTCTTCTACCGGCGTGGGCACAAGACAAGCGTCAACGACGTTGTAGGAGCCGATAGGAAGGTACTGATTGACAATAGTGCTCGCATGATGAGGAACAATCTCGAGCTCTACGGCCAACACGCTGAGGACCTCTTCGATTACATCTTCCGCCAGCAGGACGAGATCAACGACCTGCGGTATCGCTATGCGTGGCTCGAGAGGCTTCGTGACAGAAACCCCAATCTTCTATCGATTGCCAGGGTCGTTAAAGCGCGGCTCAGAGCACTCCTAATCAGGTAGCGATGCACTCGAGAACGTGCCTCATACGTTGATGGGCCACATTCTCGAAGGTTTGTCCAGCTATGTAGTTAATCCCAGAGGATCGGGCCGCCGCAATTTGTTCCGGGTTTTCTAGCAGACTGAACACCTTGTTTGCGAGGGCTTGTCCATTTGACCGTGTCGTCCATCCGGCGTCGCTTCTTTCGATTAATGGCGTGAGTGTCGAATTCGCGAACCCAAGAATGGGTGCGCCGCAGCCAAGCGCCTCAAAGTAGGTGCATGACGGGTCGCCCTGAGGGTGGGGGAGGATGGCGATATCGACGTGGTTTCGGAAGAATGGCTTCCACTCGCGCTCGAAGTCGAGCATTCCTATAAAATGGGTGTTCTCTGGCGCGGATTTTTCCAATTCTTGGCGCAGATCGCCGTCTCCAGTAAAGTAGAGCTCGACCGGTGCCTTTTTGCGATCGAGTTCACGGGCCATCTGAAGCGCGAATTGGGGTCCTTTAATGGCTGTAAGCCGTCCCGAGAAGGCAATGCGCAGAGGCCGGGAACCGTCCCAAGGTTCGGTGGCTAATGCAGCCGGAATGTCTTTGGTGCGAATGCGGTGGTCATGGAAGAATATCGGGCTGCGGTTCAAGCTGGCGTACGCCTTCCAAGACGGGAAGCCGTTGCATTGAAGACCCGCCGCATTGCGCGCTGAGGTCCTAAAATGCAGCTCTTGGCGCGCCGATCCTGCCATGATGCGCACCCGGTCTGCGGACGTCTGTGCTCTAATGAGCTGTTGGGCGAGCCGCACGGACATCGGGTATTCGCTTGTCAGGACCACCGGAACGCCAGTGTTGAGGATCGCGGAGGAGTCGCCGCGATGGAGCGCGAGGACAGCAGCGGGCTTCAGATTACGGATGGTGACGGCGGCGTTCCGCGTCGCAATAACATCGAAGTACTCTCGGTGTTCTTCCCGAGGCAGTTGCGGGCCGGGCAGGACTGTTGCGACCACAAGGATGCGCCCAGGCCAGCTCCTCGCGTACTCTTCGAGTCCCGCTACCGTCTTGTCGTCCAGTGGCACCTCTCCCGACTCTGCTGTGCTAAGTCCAGGTTGGACGTATACAAGGCGCATGGCCCCCCTACAGGTTGTTCCGGCCTCCCTCGTGATGGGGCGGCACGATCCGATAGTATCGGACCGTGCCTGCCGCTTGTCTGTCGTCCACTCTGTCATCCAGAAGCGCTGATACGCCGTGCGGATAGGTGTCGTCTCGCCTTGGTCTGTGGCGGACCCGAGTGCTTGGTCTGGAGTTGTGCCACATATTGTCCATTCGCTCGGTGCACGAGTGGAAGTCCATGTCGTGGAAACAAACGCTGTTGTCCCCGCAGTGGTCGACCGTGGCCTCGCCCGCGTCATTGGCACGACAACCAACCAGACATATCGTGTCGGCCAAGCAATCGCAACTTCACGGCTGCGGTCGAATTACGTCCTGAAGGAGATTGGTAAGACTCCTGTCGATGCGATCGTTGCAATCGCAGGTTCTCAAGACATCGCCTTCCTCCCGCCAGGTGTGCCTGTTCTCCAGGTTACAGACGCTACACCTGCGGCCATAGCTGACTTTTATCCAATTTTCACGGGAGTACACCCTATATCCCGTTGGCAAGCTGAGGTTGTGGACAGTCGGGCACGCATACGTACTTCAGCCTTCTCAGTTGCTACAAGTTGGGCACAAGAGTCACTGGTGGGCCACTACGGTGTCGCAGTCGATACCATCAAGGTCTTGCCCTTTGGGCCCGGTATCGAGTCTGAAGGGAGAGTATGTCATTACGACGGGGGGGTCCTGAAAGTCCTCGTCGTCGCAAGCGATTGGATCCGCAAGGGGGGTGCGGCGGCCCTCAAGGCGGCGGCTCTCGCTCGGGCAGGCGGCCTTTCGCTCGAACTCACGATCGTAGGCGACAGTCCATCGGACCTTCCGGAATGGGCGCATGCCGTCGGCGGCGTGGACAGAGCTCGGATGTCCGAGCTCTACGCCGCACATCACGTCTTACTTGAGATGGCGCGGGCAAACGCCGGTGGAGTCACACTCACCGACGCTCACGCTCACGGGCTCCCCGTGATAGCAACATCGACGGGCGGTACGGCGTCGATCGTCGCCGATGGGCGCACTGGGTATTTGGTAGAGGGGGGGCTAGTTGGGATCGGTGCAGCTGCTGCTGCCCTCGCAGCCATCAGCGAGCCGGAGCTTTGGTCGTCGTTCTCGCGGGCCGCCGTCCAACGGTCTCGGTCAAGTCTGAACTGGGATGTCTGGGCAGACAACGTTGTTGCGATGTGTCGGGGGCTGCTTCCTAGGGGCTGATAGAATCAGCTGGCTCGTTGCCGCTGGCTGCTCTCTGGGGCAGCTTGATACTGGGGGACATGTTGATCGAAGATCTGAGGACGGCGCTGGGACTTGTCCAACGACCCTTTCTTTCGTGGGCGGTGCCGTCTGTGCTTGGCTCGCTTCTTATTGCCGGCCTTGACACGGCGGGCGTAGCCGCAATGGTCCCCCTCATGCAGGCGGTGACGGGGGCCCCGACTACGTCCGGGCCTCTTGGACTTGTGGCCCAGATTCTGGGAACTCAGGACCTCCAATCGATCGTGCTGTTTGTAGCACTTATGGTGATGATCGCATTTGCCCTCAAGTCAGGTCTGACTATTGTCTTTCGGTGGTGGCAGCTGGGCATTGCAACGGGGCTGGAAGCCGAGGCGAGCAAAGAGCTGATGTCTATGTACATCAATGCACCCTATTGGGCGCATCGATCGCGAAAGCTGGCGGAGGTGCACCGAAACATTGCGTCAGCGGTGCCCCAAGCGTTTGGTCAAGTGGCGCAAGGTATTTTGAACTGGATTACGGATGCATTGACTTTGGTCGCGCTTGTCGCCGTATTGTTCATTGTTTCGCCACTCGCGACGGCCCTCGCCGCAGCCTTGTTTGTGGGCTGCGGATGGGGAATTCAACGGGTTTTCCGCCATCGATACCACGCTCTCGGTAGCCGGATCGCCGAGGCCGACATGCAATCCTGGAATGCTTTGCTCCCTGGCGTGAACGGGTTCCGAGAGGTCCGCCTTGCGCAGGCCGGCGAACTCTTCGTCGAGCGGTTTGGTGAGGCGAAGACCGTCCGAGCGCACGCACAGCGTACGCTTTCTCTGATCTCAGAGTTGCCGAAATACGTTCTCGAAATCGTCTTTGTGCTGGGAATAGGAGGGGTGGCTGCGGTTCTTTTTGCGATCGGACCCGCTTCTACCGCCATTTCGGTGCTCGGTGTGTTTGCGGCAGGATCTACTCGGGTTATTCCGACTATTAACCGTTTGACTGCAACGTCCGGTTCCATTCGGTCGGGAGGGGTCGGGCTGCATATCTTGGCTGCCGAGATACGCCTACTGAAGTCTGAAGGGACGTTCATCGTTGCACAGCCATCTAAGATTTTTAGTGGTGATGTCACTCTCGACAACCTTTCCTTCTCATTTAGTGATTCTTCGGAACCGGTTCTAAGGGGTATATCAACGACCCTTGCAGAGGGGCGAACGACGGCGTTTGTCGGCTCAAGTGGCGCAGGGAAGAGCACGCTGCTTGATCTCGTTTTGGGCCTCCTCGAGCCCTCGGCCGGAGTGGTCACCTGCGGTGGCCATGACATCCGCGAAGATCTCGCGTCGTGGTATTCAGGAATCGGTGTGGTGCCTCAAGACGTCTTTCTGCTCGATGACACCCTCGAGGCGAATATAGCCTTTGGTCACGCCGGTAACGAGGTGGACCATGATCTTATGTTCGAAGCGATCAAGCTGGCGCAGCTGGAGGACGTGATCTCTGAGCTGCCCGACGGATTGGACACGAGACTGGGCGAGCGTGGGATCCGAGTCTCAGGTGGCCAGCGCCAGCGCGTTGGCATTGCGCGGGCTCTCTACCGAAGGCCGCGGATTCTGGTACTGGACGAGGCGACCTCCGCGCTTGACAACGCGACAGAGCACCGAATCACGGAAACACTGGAAGCCCTCGCTGGGAGGATGACGGTCCTTGTTGTCGCCCACCGCCTGTCAACAGTGCGTAACGCTGACAAAGTGGTCTTCCTGTCCGCCGGCCAGATCGAAGTAGAGGGCAGCTTTTCGGAGGTTGAGGCGAGCAGCCTTGAGTTTGCAGACCTCGTGGCGCTGGGGAAGCTGTGACGATACGTCGAATTGTGATGCTCTCCCCGGTCCTTCCCTGCCTAAATGCTGACAACGCCGGAACCCGCTACGTCCACGAAGTAGCCAAAGCGCTTCGGGGGTGCGGAGACCTGCTTGTGGTGGTTCCGGATGGTATGTCCGTGAGGCGCTCGCTCGCGAGTGGTGGCACGCCCCGACATTTGGTCGTGGCGCCACGGACTCGTAGTCGATTAGTGCGCAATCTGCGTAACCTGGCCAGCTATGTTCGTCCGGACCGGCCGGCTCCTGTCTGGTTCGAAATGCTCTCTTCCGATGAATCGGTGCGGGATGCGCTGAGGGCGGCCGACGTCGTGGACCTGCAGTGGGCGGAACAAGCGCAGCTTGCAGCCGCAATTAGGCGCCTCAACCCGCGGGCCCGTATTGTCTGCACCGTCCATGACGTGCTCTCCCAGCGTTTCGATCGGATGCATGACGCGGCGCCGGGGCCAGCGCGGAGGCTCCGGTGGAAGCACGCGAGGCGCACTGCTGTGGCAAGCGAACGCGCTCTCGTCAACGCAGTCGATGTGGTGACAGTCCTCAGTAACAAGGACGCGGCGCTCCTTCCGGTGGGCCGGGCACGGATCGCCGTCGTGACTCCTCCCCTCGCAGGGGATATGGCCCACCGGATGGAGCGCGCGCGGGGTCCGGAATTGCTCCTCGTGAGCATGCTGGCGCGCTGGGAGAACGAGGAGGGCCTTTTCTGGTTCCTCAAAGAGGTGTTCCCGCTCATCCGCGCCGAGGTTCCGGGTGTTCGCTTCCGCGTGGCGGGGCTCGGCATCCGTCCACACGTCGCCGAGGCAGCCGCGAAGGCCGGGATCGAGCTGCTCGGGTTCGTCGATGATCTCGAGCCTCTCTACGATGAGGCCGCGGCCGTCGTCGTGCCCCTACGTCTCGGCGCCGGGGTGAAGTTCAAGGTCGTGGACGCTCTCGTGCGGGGGGTACCGGTCGTCACGACTCCGGTGGGTGCCGAGGGTATAGGTACCGAAGCGTGGTTCGCAGGGGTACACAGCGACGCCACTGAGTTCGCAGCAGCCGTCGTCGAGGTCCTCACCAACCCTGACCCCGCGGAGCTCCGGGCCGCCGCAGCACGCGCGGAGGCGGTCGGGCGCTTCGGCCAGGAGCAGTTCGAGCAGAGCATGAGGGAGATCTATGGCTGAGCCCGCCTATGAGCTGACCGTCGTCATCCCTGTCCGCAACGGAGCCGAGACGCTGGGGGAGCAGCTGCGCTGCCTCGCTGCACAGGAGGACGCCCCCAAGTTCGAGGTAGTAGTCGCGGACAATGGCTCGACCGACTCGACCGCGGCGCTCGCTGAGGCTTGGGCAAACGAGCATATGCCCGTCCGTGTAGTCGACGCCGGCGCGCGCCCGGGCGTGGCGTTCGCTCGGAACGCGGGCGTTATCGCGGCGCAGGCGTCGGCGGTGGCGTTCTGCGATGCCGACGACCACGTGGGCCCCCGTTGGGTGTGCGCCATGGCGGAGGGACTCGCCGAGTTCGACGCCGTCGGGGGACCCGTGCGCTTGGACCGCATCAACGCACCCGAGACCATCACGGGTATGGAGGCACTCTCTCACGGGCTGCGTTCCGTCTTCGCCTACCTCCCGTACGCGGTGGGGGCGTCATTCGGCGCGCGTCGTACGGCCTACCTCGCGGTGGGAGGCACCGATGAGTCCTTCCCGCACGGTCACGAAGAGGTCGACTTCGCGTGGCGGCTCCAGCATGCGGGCTACACCCTCGGCTGGGCGCCGGATGCCGTCGTCGACTACCGCCAGCGCGCCGACACCCGCGGCGTCCTTCGGCAGTCGTTCAACTACGGCGAGTCCTCGCTCCAGCTGTGGGTCCGCCACGCGTCGACCGATAGCCTCGCCCCCGTGTCCTTCAAGGGGAGCATTCGCAACGCAGTCGCGCAGACGCTGCGCGCCCATCGACTTCTGGACCCGAAAGCGCGCCTAGGCCAGGCGCGCGCCCTCGGATGGACCGTCGGCGTCCTCGTAGGCCACCTCCGCTACCGAAAGCTGGGCAATCCGCCGCGCCCGCGGCTGATGGAGGCGACCGCATGAGCTCGGTGACGGCAGTCATCCCGCACTACGGCGACCCAGCCCCGACACTCGCGCTCGTGGAGAGCCTCCGGAGGCAGACCGGATCGAGCCTCGCGGGCATCATGGTGTCCGACGACGCCTCACCGCAGCCGTTCCCCGAAGCCGACGGTGTCACCGTCGTGCGCCGCGAGCGCAACGGCGGGTTCGGATCCGCGGTCAACTCGGGCCTCGCGCGGGTCCAGACCGACTATGCGCTTGTGCTCAACAGCGACCTCGAGATCGGCCCCAGATTCATTGAGGATCTCCTCACAGCGGCCGAGCCGTGGATGCCCGCGGTCGTGAGCCCGCAGGTGCTCGGCCACGACGGCCAGCCCCAATGGGTCGGCAGGCACTTCCCTACAGCTGGCCACCAGGCCACTGAGTGGCTCAGCCCGCTCGCCCGCTTCCGACATCTCCGGCCACTCCACGAAGCGGTCGGCCATGACACCCGCTGCGTCGACGGCGCCACCGTCCCAGTCGACTGGGTCATGGGCGCTGCCATGCTCCTGCCGGTGGAACAGGTCCGTGCCGTCGGCGGGTTCGACGAAGGCTTCTTCATGAATGCCGAGGAAGTCGATCTCCAGCGCCGGCTCCGAGAGATCGGTGTGCCCAGCGTCTTTGCTGGGACGATCACGGCGGTCCACGAGGGCGGGGGGTCCTCGGACCCGGAGCGCCGCCGCCACTGGCTTGTGGAGTCGAGACTCAAGTACGCCGCCAAGTGGGGCGGCGAACGAGGCCTCAAGGCAGCCCTCGCAACAGCCTCCGCGGCCAACTTCGGTGTCAACGCCATCCGTCAGGCGGCCGGCAGGGACATCGACGCGGCTGAGACCCTCCGCCGCGAGCTCGGCTACCTTAGGCCGCGCGCGGAGCGCGGCCAGTGACCCGGCTGCTCCTGATCACCCCGTCGTTCCACGGCTACCACCGGGGGATCGCCCGCGCGCTCGAGGGCCGTGGATACGAGGTCGTCACACACTGCTACGACGCCTTCACGACCATCCCGGAGAAGATCCGCAACAAGGCGGTCTTCGAATTGCCTGGGCGGCTCGGCATCGACAGCCGCCGAGCGGCCGAGAAATGGGCCACCGAGCGCACGCTTGCAGCCGTGCGCGAGGCCGTGCCGGACCGCATCGTCGTGATCAAGGGGGACACTCTCGGTCAGGACTTCTGGGACGAGGTCGAGCGCCGTGAGCTTCCGCGCATCCTGTGGCTCTACGACGACCTGCACCGCCACCGCTACACCCATGAATTTCTCCGTGAGGTCGGCCCCGTGGTCAGCTACGCACGCAGCGAGACCGAGACCCTCGTGGATCAGGGCGTCAACGCGTGCTGGGTCCCCAACGGCTTCGACCCTGACCTTGCGAGCCCGCCGTCATCGCGCAGCGGCGAGGTCGTCTTCGTCGGCTCCCGCTACCCCAACCGCGTGGCGCTCCTCGAGGAGCTGCGCGACGCAGGCCTGCCCGTGCGTGCCTACGGCCGCCAATGGTCTCGGCACCCCTTCGACCTGCTCCGCACGTGGGAGCTGGACCGGCCCGACCTGCCGTCCGAGCGGGATATCCCACTCGAGCGCGCCTACACGGTCCAGGCCGAGGCTGCTGCGGCGATCAACGTCCACGGCCTTCAAGCCGGCCTCGCGATGCGCACGTTCGAGGTGCCCGGCATGGGTGGCCTCCAGCTCATCGACCGGCCAGACGTCGAGGACTTCTACGACCCCGGCACCGAGGCCCTCGTCTTCGGCTCCTCCGAGGAGCTCGTGGACCTGTCCCGGCGAGCCCTGCGCGACCGGGCGTGGAGCGAGCGGATCCGCGAAGCCGGACGGCGCCGCACCCTTGCCGAGCACACCTTCGCCCACAGGATCGAGCGGCTGGACACGCTGTGGGACTGATGTTTCCGGCGGACCTCTCAGCGTGGCGGTCATGGCAGCGGCGCCAGAACCCACTCCGGCTGGTCCGCAGCGCTCTGCGGCCAGCCGCACAGGCTCGTCCATGGCTCGCCGTCCGGGGCACGTCGCCGCGGCTTCTCGTCGCGCTCGACGCCACGACGCCCACCCAGATCGCCTCGCTGATCCGCCCGCTCGAGCTGCTCGGCCCGGACGTCGACGCGGCCGTCCTCGCACCGCGGCGGCTCGACGGCGTCCTGCCGGGGGAGTGGGCCTGGACGGAGCTCGGTGCGGAAGCGCACGACGGCGGGACGGTCCCCGACGTACTCGAGGGCACCGCCGCAGTGCTCGCCGTGGGGCACTACCTTCCAGTCGGATCGCTCGCGGAGGCCTGGGCTCGCAAGCTCGACGCTGAGTTCTTCGTGGTCCAGCACGGCCTCCTGACCCCGCACGCTCCGCCGCTCCCGCGGGACGCGCACGTGTTCTCGTTCAGCGATGCGGACGCCGGGTTCGCGGCATCGGGCCGCATGGACGTCACGCACACGACCGTCGGCTCGCAGCTGCTGTGGGCGGCGGGTTTCGACTCCGCTCAACTATCGGGTTTCGACTCCGCTCAACCACCGGGTTTCGACTCCGCTCAACCACCGGTGTACCTCGGCCAGCTGCACGGCGCCGAGCTGCCCCGCGCCGGCAAGGCCCGCGCCGCGGGCGGCTTCTGCCGCGCCACCGGGTCCGAGTACCGGGCGCACCCGGCCGAGACCGATATCCTCTCGAGGCTGCAGCACAAACGCTGGGAGCGCCAGGGCATCGCGTTCGACCGCTCCGGCCTCCCACTCGCCGACCTCGGTCGACCGGTCGTCTCGGCATTCTCCACCGGCGTGCTCGAGGCCGCGGCGCGCGGCCTTCCGGCCTGGGTCCACTACCCGCGCCCGCCCGCATGGCTCTCCGAGTTCTGGGAGCGGTACGGGATGCGTCCCTGGGGAGGCGACCCCACGCCGTCGCCCGCCAGGCCCGTCACCGAGCCCGCCGCCGCCATCGCCTCCCACCTCCTGACAACCCTAGGAGCCCGCCCGTGAACACCCTCTGCGTCATCCCCGTCCGCGGCGGATCGAAGGGCATCCCGCGGAAGAACATCCGCCGGGTGGCCGGCAAGCCGCTCGTCGTGTGGACGATCGAGCAGGCCCTCGCCGCGAAGGCCGGCCTCGACGTGCTCGTCTCCACCGACGACTCCGAGATCGCGGACGTGGCCCGCGCGGCCGGCGCCGACGTGCCGTTCCTGCGCCCCGCCGAGCTCGCCCAGGACACCACCGCGACCGAGCCCGTGGTCCGCCACGCCATCGACTTCCGCACCTCCCAGGGACGCCGACCCGACGCCGTCATGCTCCTCCAGGCCACCTCGCCGCTGCGCTTCCCCGGCACGCTGGACCGCGCCGTGGAGCAGTTCGAGGCGACTGGCGTCGACTCCCTCGTGGGTGTGGTCCCGCAGACCCCGTTCCTGTGGACCATGCCACTCGAGACGGGGGGCCAGCCGGCCGCCCAGTACACTGTGGGGAGCAGGCCGCGCCGTCAGGAGCTCGCCGAGCGGGACTTCCGGTACCGCGAGACCGGGTCCCTCTACGTGACGCGGACCGGCATCTACGAGCAGCTCGACAACCGCCTCGGCGGCCGCATCGGCCTGTTCGTCATGGACGAGAGGGAAGGCGTCGACGTCGACACCGAGCTGGACCTCGCCGTCGCCGAACAGCAGCTAGGCCGGTTCCGCGAGGAACTGGAGGGGGAGACACGCGCCGAATGATCATCGAGCGGAACATTACGCCGTACGTCGTCTTCTCCGAGGACCCCATCCTCACGGCGCTGCAGAAGATCACCGCGAACCAGGAGCGGATCGTCTTCTGCGTCGACGAGCACGGCATCCTCCAGGGCTCCCTCTCCGACGGCGACTTCCGCCGCTGGATCGTCAGCAATCCCACCGCGGACCTCACCGTGTCTGCGATCGCGGTCGCCAACCGTTCGGTCCGCACCGCCCCGCATACGACGCCGCCCGCCGAGCTCGGCGGCCACCTCACCCGCGGCGTCACGCACGTTCCGCTCGTGGACGCGCGCGGGCACCTCATGGCGATCGCGGTGGACCGTGCCGACGTGCTGCGCATCGGGCGGCACGAGATCGGCCCGGGCAGCCCGGCGTTCGTCATCGCCGAGATCGGCAACAACCACAACGGGTCAGTGGACCTCGCCAAGCGGCTCGTGGACCTCGCGGCGGACGCCGGCGCGGACGCCGTGAAGTTCCAGCTGCGGGACATGGACGCCCTCTACCGCCAGTCCGGCGGCTCGAGCGCGGGGGAGGACCTCGGCGCCCAGTACACCCTCGACCTGCTCTCGCGGTTCTCCCTGCCGGCCGAGAAGCTCTTCACCGTCTTCGACCACGCGAGGGACCGCGGCGTTGACGTCATGTGCACCCCGTGGGACACGCCAAGCGTCGCGGCACTCGCGGACTACGGCATCCCCGCGCTGAAGATCGCCTCCGCGGATCTGACCAACCACGGCCTCCTGCGCGACGCCGGAGCCCGCGGGCTCCCGCTCATCCTCTCCACCGGGATGTCCCGCGAGGATGAGATCCGCGAGACGGCGGCCCTCATGCGCTCCCTCGGCGCGAGCTTCGCGATGCTGCACTGCCAGTCCACGTACCCGGCCCCGTTCAAGGACGTGAACCTCGCGTACATGGACCGGCTCGCCGAGATCGGCGGGTGCATCGTGGGCTACTCGGGCCACGAGCGCGGCTACCACGTGCCCGTCGCGGCGGTGGCGCGCGGGGCGAAGATCATCGAGAAGCACTTCACCGTGGACACCGCGATGGAGGGCAACGACCACAAGGTCTCGCTCCTGCCCGAGGAGTTCGCGGCGATGGTGGCCCGCATCCGCGAGGTCGAGGAGTCCATCGGCGAGGCCGCTCCGCGCCAGGTCTCCACCGGCGAGATGATGAACCGCGTCAACCTCGCCAAGTCCCTCGTCGCCGCGCGGCCCGTCCCCGCCGGCACCCTCATCACCGAGGCGGACGTTGACGTCAAGAGCCCCGGCCGCGGCCTGCAGCCCAATGCGCTGCCGCGCCTGCTCGGCCGGACCCTGCGCCGCACCCTCGCCGAGGGCGACTTCTTCTTCGAAGGCGACCTCGCCGACGTGGTGCCCACCGGCCGCGACTTCGCGTTCCGCCGCCCGTGGGGCCTCCCGGTGCGCTACCACGACCATGCCGCCCTCATCGCGGACTGCACGCCGGACTTCCTCGAGTTCCACTTCTCCTACAAGGACCTCGAGATCGACCCGGACACTGTGTTCACTGAGCCGCTCGACATGGGCTTCACGACCCACCTGCCGGACCTGTTCGCCGGCGACTTCCTCGTGGACCTCGCCTCGCCCGATCCGGAGGTGTGGGAGCGCTCGATCGCCGAGGTGCAGCGCACCATCGACATCACCCGCTCGCTGACGAAGTGGTTCAAGCGCGAGGACGAGCCCGTCATGGTGGTGACCATGGGCGGCTTCACGAAGGACCGCCACGTTGCGCCGAGCGAGCGTGAGCCCATGTACGCGCGCATCGCGGACGCGCTCGAGCGCCTCGACACCTCCGGCGTGCGGATCGCCGCCCAGACCCTGCCGCCGTACCCGTGGCTCATGGGCGGGCAGCAGTTCCACAACCTGTTCCTGGACCCGAAGGACACGGCCGAGTTCGCCGCCGCGACCGGGACGAGGCTGTGTCTGGACGTCTCGCACAGCAAGCTCGCCGCGAACCACCTCGGAATGCCGTTCTCCGAGGCCGTGGAGCTCCTCGCCCCGTACACGATCCACCTGCACCTCGTCGACGCCACGGGCGTGGACGGCGAGGGCGTCCAGGTGGGGGAGGGCGAGGTCGACTGGGCCGCGCTCGTCGACCAGCTGGACCGGCTGGCCCCCGGCGTGAGCTTCATCCCGGAGATCTGGCAGGGCCACGTCAACTCGGGCGAGGGCTTCTGGACCGCGCTGGACCGGCTCGAGGCGTGGTTCTGATGGCTAGGACGCCGGTTGAGCGGAGCGAAGCGGAGTCGACGGTGGTTGAGCGGAGCGCAGCGGAGTCGACGGTGGTTGAGCGGAGCGCAGCGGAGTCGACGGTGGTTGAGCGGAGCGCAGCGGGGCCGACGGTGGTTGAGCGGAGCGCAGCGGAGTCGAAACCCATAGCCCTCTGGGTGGTCCCGGTGCCCGAACTCGGCGGGGTCGCCAGGCATGTCCTCGACGTCGCTGCCGTGGGCCTTCCCGGGTGGCGTCTCGTGGTGCTGTGCCCCGACGGCGCTCTGGCGGTGAAGCTGAGGGAGGCGGGCGCCGCCGTCGTGACCGGGCCGTTCGGCCCCCAGGCCGGGTTCGCCGCCTCGGTCAAGACCCTGCGGAGGAACATCCGGGCCCTGCGTCCGGCCGTGGTGCACGCGCACCTCGCGTACGCAGACGTGGTGGCTGCCGTCGCGACGATCGGCACCGGCGCGCGCTACGTGACCACCGAGCACGGGATCGCCGGGGACGACGCCGTGTACCACGGCTCGGCGTGGAAGTCCCGCCTCATGGCCAAGGTCCACGAGGTGCGGCTGCGCCGCGCGTCCGCGATTATCGCGGTGTCCCAGGCGACCAAATGGGCCATGGTGCACAAGTGGAAGCCCCGCCAAGCGGTCATCGTGATCCCCAACGGCGTGGACGTCGAGGAGGTCCGTGCGCGGATCCGTGCCGCGGTGCCTGCCGGCGCCGGGCGTGCCGGAAGCGCGCCCGCGAACGGTCCCTACGTCCTCTCGCTCTCGCGCCTCTCGGCGGAGAAGCGCATCCCCGAGCTCCTCGAGGCGTTCGCCGAGCTGCGCCGCACACACCCCGAGGCCACGCTGACCGTCGCGGGAGAGGGGCCCGACCGCGTGGCCCTCGAGGCGCGAGCCCGGGCCCTCGGCCTCGGCGACTCGGTCAGCTTCCCCGGCTTCCTAAACGCTGGCGCCGCGATGGACGAGGCGGACGTCGTCGTCCAGCTGTCCGTGTGGGAAAACTGCTCGTACACGCTGCTCGACGCCGTCGCCGCCGGGCTCGGCGTCGTGGCCACCCCGGTGGGCGGCAACCCTGAGATACTGCCCGAGCGGTGCCTCGTTGAGTCTGAGGATGCGAAGGCCGTCGCCTCTGCCATCGCTGCACAGCTCGCCTCAGACGAGCGTCCCGGATCGCCGTGGACCACGCGGGCCGAGATGGCCCAGCGGACTGCCCTGCTCTATGCAGAGGCGGTGCTGTGAGCGTCGCCGCGCGCCGCAGCGTTCGGGCCCTGACCGTCCCCGGCCTGTTGGTCATCCTGATCGCGGGCGGGTTGATGCTCGATGGCGCAAAGATACCCGGGGTTCCGTTCCCAGCGAACTCCCTGTGCGCCGGTGTGCTCGTGGTCGTGGCGCTTTTCAAGGCGCCACCGGCCCTCGACAAGCCTCGTTGGTTTGCCCCGGCCGTGGTGCTCCTCATCATCTGGCTGGTGATGGCCTCCGTGTTCGATGCAGGCGGTCTCTCGATCGACATCCGCCGCACGTTCAGTGTGTCGCTGTGGGCAGCGTTGGCCATCGCCGTCGGTTCTGGGCGCATCCCGCAGCGGCTCATCGCGTACGGCCTGGCCGTCGGCGTCGTGGTTGGCACCCTCTGGGGGCTCGCGACGATCCGCGGGAGCGGCTATGCCGGACGACTGACCGGCGTCTTCGGCGACCCGAATACCGCGGGCCTGCTCATACTCACCTTCACGTGCCTGGCCCTGCCGTTCATGCATACACGACGAACCC
This sequence comes from Sinomonas cyclohexanicum, assembly GCF_020886775.1. Classification (GTDB taxonomy): domain Bacteria; phylum Actinomycetota; class Actinomycetes; order Actinomycetales; family Micrococcaceae; genus Sinomonas; species Sinomonas cyclohexanicum. Next base: position 3,028,332 of record NZ_AP024525.1, on the reverse strand, counting down.
GATGGCTGCTCGCCATCGTGGCGCTCGTGGGCGTCTATTGCACCCTGTCCCGCACCACGTTCCTTGCTGCAGCCTGTGTGATCGCGTGGGTCCTCGTAGGACGCCGCATCAGCCGATGGTTCGGCGGGGCCGCGGTGATTGCGATCGTCTGGTGGGCAACCACCTTCGCCGGGGATGGACTGAGCGCGGACCAGTTCCAGAGTCGCGCGGGAAGCGATGATCTTCGTCAGAAGATCATGGACGCCTCCCAGATCGCAGCCGGCCAGAACCCCTGGCTAGGTCATGGACTGGGCACAGCACACGTGCAGGTCGGCGCCGACACGTTCTTCTTCCACAGCTCCTACCTATCGATGCGTCAAGAGGGCGGGTGGCCGGCAATGATCATCTTCCTGATTGTCCTCATTGGGCTCTTCCTTGCGCTCACCCACCTTCCCCCCCAGCGGCGCAATGTATGGATTGAAGCGTCATTCATCGGAATCGCCATCTGCGCCACAAATCTGGGCGAGGTATTCCTGAGGATTCCCACCGCCGCGGCGCTCGGGTTCGCCGTCTGGCACCTAGGCACACAGCGGCGGGAAATGGCGATTGAGCGAAAAGCGACCACGAGAGTGGGTTCGGCGTGAGCACTTCCTCTCCTGACGTCTATTTGGCGACAAACAACGGAGACATCGGCGGCGGCGAGGTTATGCTGTTCGCCTTGGCGGAGGCACTGCAGTCTTTGGGCCTCGTCGTGTCGGTGGTCGCCCCGACAGCGCCGTCGGGGGTTCTCGAAACCGCCCGCGGGCGGGGACTGGAGGCGGTGGCTTTGCCTGCTGAGAACAGGCTCGCCTACATGCGGGCCCTCAGGGAGTGGCGCCGCAAGAACAAGGACGGGCTGCTGTGGTGCAACGGCCTTGTGCCCGCTTTCGCCACCGCTGGCTCCCGCCACCGCATTGCCCACCTGCACCAACTCCCGACCCCTCTCCAGGTCCCGGCCGTCACCGCGGCGCGCATCGGCGCGCGCGCCACGGTTGTGCCGTCCGAGTTCGTGGCCCGGCGGGTGAGGAAAGCCACCGTGCTGCACAACTGGACCGCGTCCGTTGACCGCATTGCGCCCCGTAGGACCGACGGCAGGGTACGCCTCGGTTTCCTTGGACGCCCTTCCGAGGCGAAGGGCATTCACGTCCTCGCCGACGCGGTGGACCTGCTGCGCAGGGAGGAGCCCGAGAAGTACCGGCTGCGCATCGCCGGCGAACCGCGCTTCGTGGATGCCCGTGAACGGGCCTTCATCGAGTCCCGCATGCGGTCGATGGGCCGCTCGGCAGAGCGACTTGGCTGGATGCCTGCCGACGAGTTCTTCAGTTCAATCGATGTTCTGGTCGTTCCATCGGTGGTTCCCGAGTCCTTTGGTCTCGTCGCTGCCGAGGCCATGTCGGCTCGGGTCCCGGTTGTCGTGAGCGACGCAGGAGCCATGCCTGAGGTGGTTGGACCCGGCCATCCATGGATCGCTCGGGCCGGTGACAGCGCAGATCTCGCGCGCGTCATCCGCGAAGCCAGCGGGGCTCTACCCGCAGGAGACGTAGTAGACCATCGGTACCTGCGTTGGCAGGAACATTTCTCCCCCGAGTCAGGGAAGGCCCGCCTCCGCGGCGTGCTCGAGGACCTGGGGATCCTGCAGGAGGTACGCGGATGAGCAGGCCTACCGCCAGCGTGATCGTGCCTTCGCGTGGGGGCGCACGCAGGCTCCCGGTTCTTTTCGGAGCCCTTGAGGGACAGGACACCGATGACTTCGAGGTGATAGTCGTTGCCGACGGCGATATCGACGGCACCGCAGCTGTCGTGGATGAATGGTCGTCTCGTCTGCCGGTGCGCGTCATCGTATTCCCGGAGAACCGCGGTCGGTCTGTTGCCCTCAATACGGGTGCAGGGGCGGCGTTGGGCGACGTCCTGATCCGTGCGGATGATGACCTTGAACCCTCCGCTGACTATGTCTCTCGCCATCTGGACCAACACCGGCAGGGAGACGTGGGTGCCATCGGCATCTACCTCAATCAGCTTCCTGATACCCCTTACGCGCGTTCGTACGGCCGAGCCGCGGACATACGCTTCCGCTCCGAGGCACTCGCCGCGCCCAGATCCATGCAGTGGCGCTACTGGGCCGGCAACGTCTCCGTGGCGCGGGAGGTCCATGAGCGTATCGGCGGGTACGACGAAAGGTACCGCCGCTACGGCTGGGAAGACGTGGACTACGGGTACCGTCTCCACCGGGGCGGCGTGGACGTCAGGATCGTCCCGGAGCTCAGCACCACCCACCATGTCGCCGCGTCAACTACAACCATCCGCGCACTACGGGCCCTTCACTCCGGCGCCGCCAGAGAGACTTTTGTGGGCATCCACGGTGAGGAAGCGCTGCCCTCAAGCGCCCAGACCCGGGGCGCTTGGAATCGTCTGGTTTGGGCCGGGGCTGCGCTCGCCACTGAACGGAGTCTCCGTGCCTATGGCGGGGCAGTTGACGCCGTAGCGTCCCTGCTGCCCGCACGTGTTGCGGAGAAGCTTGTTGCCCTCGGAGTGGAATCAGCGGGCCTGGCGGGAATCCGCAACCCCGCACGGGCGAGGACGAGCTTCTGATGCAGGCCGCTGAACCAACCATCGCCATCGCGCACGATTACCTCACGCAGCGCGGGGGAGCCGAGCGTGTGGTCCTCGCGATGCACCGGGCTTTTCCCGAGGCGAAGATCTACACCACGCTCTACGACCCGGACAGGACCTACCCGGAGTTCCGCGACGCGGACATCGTCACCTCGCCTCTGAACCGGGTCGCGGCCTTCCGACGGGACCACCGGCTAGCACTGCCGGTCCTCGCGCCGGCCGCACAGCTCATGCGGATTCCGGCGGACATTGTGGTCACGTCTACGAGCGGCTGGGCCCACGGCTTCACCACGGACGGCCTCGTCTACGCCTACTGCCACTCGCCGGCACGGTGGCTGTACCTCACCGAGCAGTACCTCGGCAGTTCATCCCTCCGGTCCCCGAAGGGCCTGGCGCTCGCCGCGCTCCGCCCCTTCCTGAAGCGGTGGGACCAGCGCGCCGCGGCGCGGGCCCATACGTACGTGGCGAACTCCACCGTGGTTCAGGACCGCATCCGCGGCGTGTATGGGCGGGATGCGGCGATCGTCCACCCGCCACACAGCGTCGACACCACCGGCGCCAGAGAACCAGTGCACGGCCTTGAGGACTTCGTCGGCGACGGCGGCCACTTCCTGACCGTCTCGCGCCTGCTCCCATACAAGAACGTGGACCAGACGATCGAGGCATTCCGGGGCCTCGACGCGCGCCTCCTCGTCATCGGCGCGGGCCCACTCGCGGATGCCCTCCGGGCCACGCTTCCCCCGAACGTCCGGCTCGCCTCCCACCTCACCGACGCCCAGATGAGGTGGGCCTACTCGTCCGCGGCTGCACTCATCGCGCCCAGCTACGAGGACTTCGGCCTCACGCCGCTCGAAGGCGCGGCCTGGGGCAAGCCCACCATCGCGCTGCGCGCCGGCGGCTACCTGGACACCATCGTCGAGGGCGTCACCGGCACATTCATCGAGGCGCCCACCGCCGCCGAGATCCGCGCATGCGTCGCCGCCTTCAGTCCAGCGGAATGGGACGAGGACGCGATCCGCGACCACGCGTCGTCGTTCTCGGAAGAGCGTTTCCGGAATGCGATACGCGCGGATGTTCTCAGCATGGTGGACGTGTGAGGGAACGCTACGCCTCGCTCGATGCCCTTCGGGGCCTCGCGGCCATGACGGTCGTCATCTGCCACGCGCTGCTGTGCCTTACATGGTTCACTGGCGGCGCGAACCCCGAGCTCCAGCCACCCCAGGCATGGGTCAGCATCATCGACCGCACGCCGCTCCACGCGGTCTACGCCGGTGGCGAGGCCGTCATCGTGTTCTTCGTGCTCTCGGGATTCGTCCTGACGCTCCCGTTCCTCAGCGGCCCGCCGCGATTCGCAGCATGGCTGGCCTACTACCCCAAGCGAGTCATGAGGCTCTATGCGCCGGTGGCCGCTGCCGTCGCTTTGGCATTGATCCTCGTGCTCCTAGTCCCCCGAGTGACCTCATCGCTGGCGACATGGTGGGTCAACGCCCACGACGTCCCGGTCGGGCTGCGGAACATCCTGCGCGAGGTCACCCTGCTGCAGGGATCAGGCCGCTACAACTCTGTCCTGTGGAGCCTCCAGTGGGAGATGTACTTCTCCCTTGCGCTCCCGTTCTACATCTGGCTGGGGCGACGCTTGCGCAGGCACTGGCTCATGGACGCAGCTGGCTTCCTCGCACTGAGCGTTGCAGGTGGCACTCTGGGCAATGACTATCTGAAATACCTCCCGATCTTCGGGATCGGCGTCATGCTCGCCTTCGGACGCGAGGGCATCGCTGCATGGGCTACCGATGGTAGGGCCCGGTGGACGGCGCTGGCCGCCCTTGGCGCCTTCACCGTCCTGTGGGGCACTCCGCGTGCGGCTGGGATCTCCGAGTGGCCGCTGCTGCTGCTCGCCGCCAGCCTCGCGGTCGTCGCCTTCCTGGTGTGGAGGCCAGCGCTGGAGCTGGCGAACGTCAGATGCGTGCAATGGCTCGGCGCCCGGTCATTCAGTCTGTATCTGGTCCATGAGCCTATGGTCGTCTCTGCGGCAGTGCTCGCCCCGCCAGCATGGCGTGAGGCCGCAGTCGCTGTGGGCATCGTCGTAGCGCTCTGTCTCACCGAAGTCTTCTTCAGGGTCGTCGAGGAGCCGAGCCGCAGGGCCGCTTCACGCCTCGGGCGTTCAGTGCAGGGGTGGGCTTCCCGCCGCCGTCCCGGGCCCGAACCGGTGGTGGTGGAGTGACCGAGCCAGACTTTGCCATCGATGCGGCCGGCTACCGCTGGCGCATCGACCTGAGCGCGGTCGATGCCCCAGCGGGAATGCGCGAGCTGTGGGCGCACGCCCTGGTTCCCAAACGAGGCGACGAACCGGCATTCCGGCCCCTGCCCGCGCAAGCCGACCACGCGGCGTCGTCCGCCACCACGCTGCACGGCGACCTCCCCATCGCCGTGCCCGACGACCCGGCCGGCTTCCCCTACGCGTTGTCCTATACGCTCACGGTGGCGACCATCCAGCGCCGCGCGGGGCAGGCGCTCCTCCTTCACGCGGCGGGTCTGGCGTCCGACGACGGCCGCTGGGCCGTTGCTCTCGTCGCACCCTCCGGCATGGGCAAGACCACCGCCGCGCACGGACTGGGGCGCGCGTTCGGGTACATGAGCGATGAGCTGGTAGCGATCGAGCGGGACCACACCGTGCACGCCTACGCGAAGCCCCTCTCGATCTTGGCTCCGGGAGCCGACCACAAAGCGGACACCTCGCCAGATCAGCTCGGCCTGCGGCGGGTGGTGCGAACGGGCGACGCCGGCCCCCGGCTCGCTGCTCTCGTCCTCCTCAGGCGGCTCCCGAGCGCGGATCGGGCGGAGGACCCAGTCTTGGTCCCGATCGCGCTCTTCGACGCGCTGCCCGATCTCGTGGCCCAGACATCGTCGCTGTGGCTTCAGGATCGCCCTCTCCAGTGGCTTGCCGAGGCCGCGCAGCGGGGAGGTGGACCGTATGAGCTCCGGTACACCGATATCAGCGACTGCGTCAGCCTGATCGGCGGGATCTTCGCCGCGCCGCGCGAGCACGAGGCGGGCGCCGCGGTGGTCCCGCATCCACCGGGAGCAGATGACCGCTGGCGGCAGGGTGCGGCTCCGCACACCGTGCCCTATCTCGTGGGCTCCGTGCAGATCACGGGTGGTTCCACCGTACGGCGACGACCGTGGACCGACGCGCTCGAGGCAGGGGGAGAGGTCCTCCTGCTGATCGGCCCAGAGCTTCTGCGTCTGAGCGGGATCGGCGCGCTCGCGTGGCTCGCCGCAGCTGAGGGCGTTGAGGTCCAGCAGCTCGTCGAGATCGCCCGTGCGGAGTTCGGCGAGCATCCCGACTCAGCTGAGATCGTGGACCGGGCCGTCATCGAGCTCATCCGCACCGGAGTGCTCATCCTCGTCGGTGCGCCCGAGGCCCTTGCGTGACAGGGACAACGGCCCTGACCCGGGCCGAGGCGACGGCCCTCGTGCACGTCCTGGCGGACAGTGTGGCTAAGCGCGCGGGCATCCGGGCGCTGCTGGTCAAGGGGCCCTTCGCGTCCAAGATGGGACTGCGACCCGAGCGGATCTCAAGCGACGCGGACATCCTTGTGGATCCGGGCCGGTTCGACGACTACATCCAGGCCCTCGGCGCACTGGGGTGGACGCCGCGGCCCGAGACTGGGTTTCCGTCTCTGATGGCGCCGCACTCACGCGCGCTGATCCATCCCGAGTGGCCCGTGGACATCGACGCGCACCACACCTGGCCCGGATTCCTCATCGATCCGCAGGTCGCTTTCGAGCACCTCTGGACGAGCCGCGTCGAAGTGACCCTGGCCGGAGTCCCGCTCACCACGACGAACCGGCCCCACACCGCGCTGATCGTGGGCCTGCACTCCCTGCGGGAGCGGGAGGCCCTCCTGGAAGCCGACTACCGCCGCCGCGACGAGAGGGTTCTCGCCGATGCGCTCCGGGCCGATCCGGCGTTGCTGGATGCGGTGCGAGCCGAGGCAGAGGCACTGGGCGCCGTCCAGACGGTGTGGCCGCTGCTCGAGGCCGTCGGTGCTGGCCCGGCGCCGGAAGCGGCTGATTCGGAACCGCTGCGCCGCTGGCGGGCCCGGACTGTGGCACGGCATCCGCTCACGGCATGGCTCTACGAGCTTCGAGATGCTTCCTGGTCTCGCCGCGCGGTGATCGTCTGGCGCGGGCTATTCCCGCGTGCAGAGCAGCTGCGCGCGCTCGATCCCTCGGCCGCGACCAGTGCTGATCTGGCCCGGGTGTGGTGGGCACGCCTGGCGAGGGGTGTTAAGACACTCGGCGAGGCCTACCGCGACCTCGTGAGAGGGCGGTAGGCCTCGCCTGCTGAGAGCGAATCAGGCCACGGACTTGGGTCCGACGGCGCCGGTCGCCAGCTTGATGTCGAGGAGGCCGGCAGGAGCCGCAACGCCGGGGAGCAGGCTGACCTCGAGCGCGGAGACGAAGTACTCCTTGTTGAAGGCCGGCGTGGTCCATGACGGGTAGCCGATGCTCTGGGCGACGTCCGTGGTGGCGTTCGTGGGGACGTCCAGATCCCACTCGCGATCCACAGTGATGAGGAGGACGTCGCGCAGCACCGCGAAGACGTTGATCAGCAGGCTGTCCAGGCCGTTGAACACCGTGGCGAGCGTGCCGTTGCTGGGGCGGAGCGCACCGACGATGGCGTTCTTGAGGACAGTTCCAATGGCCGGGAGGAGGGGTTTAACGGCAGTGGCGATGACCCCGCCCACGTCGGGTGTCACCGTGACACTGGCAGTTCCGTTGGAAACCTCGCCTAGGGTCCCACTGATGGCGATCGTCGCCTTGGTCTGCCCGCCGTTGGTCTGAGCCAGGGTCGTTATCTTGACTTGGATGACCTGATCGAGGACGGCATTGAAGGAGTCGACCCACTGGTTGATGACCTTGACGGGATCCAGTGCGTTGATCTCGCCCGTTGAGTACAGGGGGGTGTTGGGAGAGCGGCCATTCAGCTTGTTCGAGACCCCGCCCTGGTAGGCGCCGCCAAGCAGCGTCGTGAGATCGAGCGTAGCCGTGGCTCCGTTGATGTCGATGCGCAGTGGGGCTGTGACATCTGTGGGGAGGGGAGTGAGCACCGTGGTGTCCAGCGTGAGCGTGACAGTGGTGCTCAGCTTGTTCGCCCCACTGATGACCGCGAGGACCGGGTTGAGGATGTTGTTGATCCCCGTGACCACGGCCGAGGCGGAAGCCGTCGTGTTCAGGACACCCTGAATGCCCGTGGCGAGGTTGCCAATGACTGCAGACTTCACGACGAGGCGCAGGTAGGCGATCAGGTACTCACGCAGGGTCTGGGGTGCGGGGCAGCCGACCCACGAAGCTCGGCCGACGACGGCGCCGATCTGGAGCCCGATGTCCGTCACCTGGGCTACAAGATTCGTCACATTCGAGTTGCCCGTGATCTGCTGCAGGATCGATTTGAGGTGGAGCGTGCCGAACTCAGGCGAGCTGGGGCTCGGGTTCGTGAGGTTGATGCCGCCGCTCGCGTTGCTCACCGCGCCGGAGGCGCCGATGGCCTCGCCGTTCGTGTTGGCCTGGGCGAACTGATTGAGCGTGCCGAGGTTCTGGTTCACCACGAGGGCGAGGACGCTCGAGATCGTGTTTCCGGCGGGGAGGAGCGGGAGCTGAATTCCGAGCGCGTTGACGTTGAGCGTATTGCCGTCGGTCGCAATGTTCGGGCCGGACGCGGCATCGACGCTCGCATGGGCTGGCGTGATCTGCGCGAGGTTGTAGCCGCCGAGCATGCCGGCGAGGAGCTGGCCCATCGCCTGGTTCTTGTACACGTCGCGGCAGCTCGCCGCCGCTGCTGAAGCGCTCTGCGCCAGAAGGATCGTGGGGGCTGCCCACGCGGCACCGCCGAGAACGGTGCGGCGGGCAATCCGCCCTGCAGCCGAGGATCCTGTGGACACGGGTGTGGGGGCGTCGGTGGACGTCACGGACTTCCTTACTCTCTCACTGAAAGGCCCCCCAAGGACGCGCCGAACGGCATGCATTGCTCCCCATTCGTACGCATGCTCCTCTGGGAGAGCAGGTACAAGCGAACACTAAGGCACGGGCGGCACACCACCAAATCGCGTGTGACACCTCTCGGTGGCGGATTGACAGTCCGCGAATGATCTATTGCCTGGGTAGTGCTTTCGGTTCGCTATACTGGCCGTTGGCTTTGCCCCTCGGGGGAGTGCCACCGAATGGGGAAGCTTAGTCCCACAGCTGGGACGCATGGGGGCAAGGAGTCCATCCGAGTGACTGTGCTCGATTTCATCACACTGACGCGTCGGCATTGGCGCATGCTCGTCCTCGGAGTCGTTGTTGGCCTCATCATGGGCGCCGGGTATGCGTTCGTTGTGCCAAAGACGTACGTGGCAAGTTCCACGGGCTTCGTGGCACTGAAGGGCTCGGTCGTGTTCAGCGGTACGGATTCGGCGACGAGCCGTGCGAAGTCCTATCTTCCGCTCCTCTCCAGCCAGGCCGTGCGGGACAAGATCGCCCAGGATGCGAAGATCGACGCGAGGAATCTGGGCGGGACCCTCAGTGCGGACGTGGTCCCCGGGGGACAGATGATCGAGGTCAAGGCGTCCTCGTCCAATCCTTCCTCTGCGCTTGCGCTCGCCAACGGGGCGCTCAAGGCGCTAGCGGGAGTCATCACAGACATTGAGTCCTCGGCGTCCGGCGGAACCAACGGCACGCTCGAGGTCATCCCCCTCCAGAACGCAGAGGCGCCGACCGCGCCGTCGTCCCCCAACGTCAAGCTTGCCCTTGGCATCGGTGCCGGCGGCGGCCTTGCTCTCGCCTACCTGATCCTGCTCTTCCGCCAGCTCGTCGACGTGCGTGTCCGCACCACCAATGAGCTGGCAGAACTCAGCGGAGCCGGAATCCTGGGACGCCTGCCCCGCATCGGCGGCAAGAAGGACAGGGGCAACAGCTACGCCGAGAGCCTCTCCGGCGAAGCCTTCAGGCAGATTCGCACTGCGCTCCGATTCGCGAACGTGGACAAGCCGGTCCGGAGCATCCTGATCACGAGCGCGAATCCCGGCGAGGGCAAGTCCACCATCGCCATGTCCGTGGCCCGCGTGTTCGCCGAATCCGGCCAGCCCACCGTGGTGATCGACGCGGACCTCCGCCGGCCCGTCATCGCCGACCGGTTCGCGCTCGACGGCCATGTGGGGCTCTCCGAGGTGCTCAGCGGACAGGTCCCGCTCGCCGACGTGGTCCGGCAGACCGACGATCCCCACCTGTTCGTCCTGCCGTCCGGGGGCCTGCCGCCGAACCCTTCTGAGATGTTGGGTTCCCAGTCGTTTGCGAGCCTCATCGAGGAGCTGAGCAGCGACTACCTCGTGATCGTCGACTCGGCACCTGTCGTTCCCGTGACCGATTCCCTGCTGATCACGGCCGCGGTCGACGGCGTGGTCTTAGTTGCCAGCGCAGGCAAGACCCGGAAGGCGGACGTCACGGCTGCGCGGGAGCTCCTCGGGCAGGTGAAGGCCCGTGTGCTCGGCGTAGTCCTGAATATGGTTCAGGTGAAGGACCTCGGTGGCGGCTACGGGTACGGGAAGTACCGGCAGTACCGGGCCTATGTGCAGTCGAACCCGTCGGTGCCGGTGCGCCGGCCGGTTGCCCCCGAGGCTCCCGCGGTCGCCTCAACGCAACCCGCGTTCCACGAGGTCCGGCAACAGACCTACGGCCAACTGGAATTCGAGGAGCAGACCTTCGACGAGCACTACGGGGCTCCCGTCTATGGGGACTCCGGGTCCGGCCACGCTGAATCGGCCATCCTGCGCAGGGCACGCCGCACGCTTTCCCGGTAGCTGATGGCACGGCGTCTCCTGTTCGTGTGCCATGCGAACATCGTCCGCTCCGCGGCTGCCGAGCTCCTCAGCCGTGGATGTGCCGACCCGGAGGGCGGCTGGAGGTTCCGCAGCGCAGGAATCGGCGCACTCGTTGGACGCGGCGTCGACGAGCCCATCGGCCGGCTCCTCGAGGGCCGGGGCATCGACACGTCGGGCCATTCAGCAGAGCAGGTCTCTCGCGGCCTGGTACGTGAAGCAGACCTCATCCTGACCTTCGAGGCTGTGCAGCGGGCCTGGGTGCTCAACGAGGAACCCCAGGCCCGCGTCAAGACGCTCACGGTCCGCCGGGCAGCGCGGCTGCTCTCGCGGATCCCGAGGCGGGCCGATCCGCTCGCGTTCCTGGCGGCTGACGACGCGCCGTACGACCACTCGGACGACTTCGACGATCCCTTCGGCGGGGGACTGCCTGCAGCCGCCCGCGCGCTCGTGGACCTCGACGGACTCCTCGCCGTGATCCTTCCCGGCATCGATGCCACCAGCCGGCGGTAGCGCGACGCCACCGGCAGCGGTTCGCGAGCCGGGTGCGGGAGCTGCTCAGCCGCCGTCGTGCGCCGACTGAGCCTCGCCGGCGCGGCGTCCGGTCGCGGCGCGGAGAACGTCCGCCGCTCGCATCTGGACCTCCCTCACGACGTCTGCAAGCCGCGGCTCGCGCTGGAGCCGCATGCGCAGGTGGTCCCTGTTCACGACCACGAGGGACTTCAGCAGCCCGGCGCGCTCGGCCGTGCCCTGCGCCGCCCGCCACCGGGCGCGGAACAGCTCCACGCGGGTGCCGCCGCGGGACATGACCTCCCAGACGTCGTGCTCGGGGTGCGCCGCCCACTCGTCCAGGTGGCCGGTGGCGGCCGCGAAGCTCAGGTGCGCGCCCACGGCCCCGGCGAGGGCCTCGACCCGGTCCCATTCGGCGGGGGAGAGCGCGGAACGGAGGTACGCGACGTCGTCCGCTCCCCGGTGCGGGTCCCGCGCCGCATGCAGCGCGATCATGAGCGCCTGGTGCTCGCGCGTGGGCACCAGGCACGGCCATCCCGCGATGTCCATCGTGGCCCGATGCTCCCACAGGCGTTCGAAGAAATCGTCCGCCGGAATGCCGACGCCGGGGAAGGCGCGGTGGACGTCCACGTAGCCCCACTGGTCATTCCACAGGGTCATGGCGTGGTGGAACACGGAGCCGGTGCGGAACGTGGTGACGGTCCGCCAGCCGCGGGCCCTCAGCGCCTCCACGAGGGCGTCCACATGGGCGGGGCGGACGATCACGTCCACATCAGTGCTCTCGCGGCCCGGTGCGTACAGGCCGGGGAAGGTGGAGTAGCCCTTGATGTGGAGGAGGTCCGCTCCTGCGCCTGTGGCGGCGGACTCGATGAGCGCGTGCGCTAGCCGGACCCGGTCCTCGAGGGGGAGGTCGACGAGGGGCAGGCCGTTGGCCTCGCTCTTCCCCGTCGCTGTGCTCACCCGTCCATCATTCGGGATCGTGGGCGGGTGGGCAAAACGGTCATCCTTGAACGGACGGATGACAGATCCTGTAATGTTGCTCAGGGCTGTCGAAAGATTGGGACTTGCCGGAAGTAGCGGAGGGGCAGTGAGAGACGAGAATCCGGCCCCTGAAGGGGGAAGCTGGAGGGCGCTGGCGGCTTTGGGGGTTCTGGGCGAGCTTCTTGTGACCTTCGCCGTCCTGATCGGAGGTTTCGTCCTCTGGTACGCCTACATCCACCCGTGGACGGTCGGTATCAGCCAGGAACAGGTGGCTGCCGAGCAGAGCCGCGCCTTCATGCAGGAGATGGACCACGCGGCAGAATCTCCGGCGGCTTCCAGCTCGGCCGCTGACGCTTCCGGCGAACCGGGTGGTCCGGCCGCGTCGGCCGCGGCGGCCGGGCCGCTCGCGGTGCCGGTGATGGCCGAGCCCGAGCGGGTCGCCGATGCCATCGGTGTGATCTACGTTCCTCGGTTCGGCGACTCCTGGCGCCGGGTTGTCCGCCAATCCGTTGACACGGAGCGCGTCCTGAACAGCCTCAGCGCCGGCGTAGGCCACTACCCAGGAACGGCGATGCCGGGAGGGCAGGGGAACTTCGCGGTGGCTGCCCATGACATCGGCTACGGCAACAGTTTTCTCAATGTGAGCAAGCTCCGCCTCGGAGACCGCATCTACATCCAGACGCAGCAGGGCTGGTACACGTACGCCTTCCGGAACTTCCAGTTCGTCCAGCCTGAGGCGGTCGATGTCCTGAACGCGGTGCCCACGGTGTCACACACGGTGGGACAGGACCGGTTCATCACGCTGACCACGTGCTACCCGGCAGTCTTCCCGCCCCTCGAGCGTCTCGCGGCCTACGGCACATTCGTGGGGTTCGACGTTGCGCCGCCGAGCGAGCTCGCCCCTCATCTGAAGAAGGATGGCTGAGATGTACAAAGCGCTCTGGAGGATTCTGCCCGGCACTGCCCTGGTACGCGTCCTCATCCTCCTCGCAGGCCTCGCCGCGCTCGGCGTGGTACTGGACCAATGGGTCTTTCCCTGGGTCGCCACGACGTTCGTCGACAGCAGCACGACCATCGGACGGGGCTAGCCATGGGTGCCCCCAAGCGCCCGTCGCCGGCGCGGAAGCGGGCGGTGCTCGCCGTCACCGGCGCCGTTGCGCTGGCCGCGTGCCTCGGAACGCCGGCCCTGGTCAGTGCGGTACGGCCGCCGCAGGGTCCTGCCTCAGGGCCGACGGCGCCGCCCGCGCCTCCGATCGTTCCCTCACCGGGGCAGACACGATCCGATGGCCCACCGGCGTCAGGGGGCAGGGAGGACCTCGAGCTGTTCACGAGCACCCTCGAGACGGCAGCCCGGGCCACACGGCCGTCCTCGCTCACGGCACGGACCCTCACCGACGCGCTGACGGCGGCAGGATTCGATCCGGACGCCATGGAGCGCACGGCCGACCGGACCAGCGCCAACCTCGCGTCCCCCGCCCTCACGGTCTCCGTCCGCCTCGGCCCCACGTGTCTGATCGGCCAGTATGTGCGCGCCGACGCGAGCATCGTGGCCAATCGCGACGAGGCCGTGGGCTCGGGGACGTGTCTCGTCGGCAGGACTGCCCCGGTCGAGTGAAGTCTCCCACGCGGTGACGGTCAGAAGGCCCCGAGCACCAGCACGCCGATGCCGTTGAAGGCGACGTGCCCGACGATCGCCCCGCCGAGACGTCCCGTCGCCGCCGTCAGGGTGCCGGCCAACAGCCCGAAGGCCAGGGTGGCCAGCCCGGCCACTGCGGCCATGTGGGGCTGGGCGGCGAGCATGACGACATGGGTCGCCGCGAACACCACTGACGAGAGCAGAACGGCGAGGACCATGGCGCCCCTGCGTCCCATTGCCATGATCGGAGGCCCGGCTGTGGCGATCCCGCGTTGGATGAGTCCCCTGAAGTACGTCTCCTCGAGCAGCGGGGCGACGAGCGTAGGCGCCAGCACACCCCACGCGACCGCCATGGTCCCCATGGTCGGTACCCCGCCCGCGGGGCCGGCGAGGGCGAGCCGGCAGACGTGCTCGGCCCCGCGGCCCAAGCATCCTATGCCCACACCCCACAGCACATCCTGGGGCCTGATGGCCAGGCCGAGGTCGGTAGCCGTGCGCCGCATCTTCTGCCCCCAGAACGCCGCCACCAGTCCGGCGATCAGCGGCAGCCAGACGACCGCGTAGCCGGCGGAGGCGCGGAGCGCGGGGTCCACGATATACGGCAGAACGGGCTCGGCGCCGCGCCCGGCAAGGAGGGCGGCCGCAAGCCCGGCAGCGGCCCACCCGAGCCGCTTGTTCGTAGCGGTCTTCACGTCTTGCACGATTCTCTACAATTTTTGTAAATGTTGATGACAGGTTACATTGTTCACTGTCACGAACGATGTGATGCGTCGCAAGGTGGCTGAGGAGGCCTGGGCGCTGCTGCGAGTAGTTCGGCTGCATGGACTGGGGGACAAGATGACGGCAATGGATATGGACCGCGTGGATGTGGACCACGGAAGCCTCTCCGCGCGCCGCGAGGAAACGTGGGGGCGATGGCTGGCCAGGCGCCTCCTCCTCACCGACTTCCTCGTTCTGGTGTGGGTGGTCTTCGGCGTCCAGATCGCATGGTTCGGCTTCGACAGCACTGATGTGGCCTTCAGGGGGTCCCGAGGTGCCCTGGCGGTGAACTATTCGCTCGTGTCGGCGGCCCTAGTGATCGCGTGGACTGCGACCCTGGCCATCTACGAAACGCGCAGCGTGCGCATCATCGGTGCGGGGCCGCTGGAGTACCGGTGCATCGCGGACGCCTCGCTGCGCCTCTTCGGCATCGTGGCGATCATCGCCTTCCTCTTCGAGATCAGTCTCGCGCGGGGCTACATCCTGGTGGCCCTGCCCACGGGAATCGCGGTCCTCGTCCTCTCGCGATGGACGTGGAGGCAATGGCTCGGGGCCAAGCGGCGCGCAGGAGACTTCTGCGCGCGGATCATCCTGGTCGGTTCGCCCGGATCCACCCAGCACCTGCGTGAGGAGTTCGCACGCAACATCCACGAGGGCTACCGGGTGGTCGGAGAGTGCTGGACGAGGCCAGCGCGGAACACAGATGATCCTGTTCCCGCGGTCCCCCTCTACTACGGACTCGACGCGATAGAACGCGCGATGGCGGAGACGGAGGCCGACACCTTGGTCATCACAGGGGCCGAGGGGCTCACGCCGGAGGCCGTGCGGCGAATGAGCTGGAAGCTCGACGGCGAGCGCCACCAGCTCATCCTGGGGGCGAGCCTGACCGATGTGGCCGGGCCGCGCGTGAGGACGCGGCCGGTGGCAGGACTGCCCCTCGTCCATGTCGAGGTGCCGCGGTACGAGGGACCCCGGCACGCGGGCAAGAGGGTCTTCGACTTCTTCGGGGCGCTCGTGCTCATCATCCTCTCCTCGCCGCTCCTGCTCGCCCTGGCGGCTGCCGTCAAGGCCACGAGCCCAGGTCCCGTGATCTACCGTCAGGAGCGCATCGGCCTCAACGGCAAGCCGTTCATGATGTACAAGTTCCGCTCGATGCACGCCAATGCGGATGATCTGCTCCGGGGGCTCCTCGCGCAGCAGGGCCGGACGGACCAGCCTCTGTTCAAAGTCGAGAATGACCCGCGCATCACACCCGTCGGAAGGTTCATCCGGAAGCACTCCCTCGACGAGTTCCCGCAGCTGTTCAACGTGCTCTTCGGCACGATGAGCCTGGTGGGTCCGCGGCCGCAGCGCGCAGGCGAGGTGGAGCTGTACGACGACGCCGCGCGCCGGCGCCTGCTGCTCAAGCCCGGCATGAGCGGAATGTGGCAGGTCGGGGGCCGCTCGACCTTGGCCTGGAAGGACGCCCTCCGCCTCGACCTCTACTACGTGGAGAACTGGTCGCTCGTCGGAGACATCTTCATCCTGTGGCAGACGGTCAAGGCCGTGGTGGCGCCGGGAGATGAAGCCGCCTAAGCCTCGATCGACACAGGTTGTAATCATTATCGACTCTGGATGAAATATCTAGGGACTATCAGTCAATGCACTTTTTAGGGGAGGCACTCTTTGGAGCTCAGAGACTACGCGCGCATCCTGCGTACACGTTGGATCCTCATTCTCGTGATGACCCTTGTGGGTGCGGGAGCCGGCCTGGGCACCTCGCTGCTGGCCCAGCCTCAATACCGTTCCTCTGCACAGGTGTTCGTCTCAACCCAGTCAAGCGGCTCCGTCTCCGAACTGGTCCAGGGCAACACCTTCACCCAGCAGCGGGTCAAGACCTATGCGGGCCTCGTGAAGACGCCGATCGTGCTGCTTCCCGTCATCTCCAGCCTCCATCTGCAGACAACTCCTGATCGGCTCGCTGCGGCGGTGACGGCCAACGCGCCCCTCAACACGACGCTCATCGAGATCTCTGTCGTTTCAGCCAGCCCGACAGCTGCCGCGGACATCGCGAACCAGACCTCGGACAGCCTGACGAAGGTGGTCAAGGACATCGAGACGACGGGGGAGCAGGCCGCTTCGCAGGTGAAGCTCACGCGGGTCCAGGAGGCTACTGTTCCCTCCATGCCGGTGTCTCCCAACGTGCCGGTCAACATCACCCTCGGCCTGATCGGCGGGCTAATCCTTGGCGTCGGCAGCGCGGTGCTGCGGCATGCCCTGGACAACCGGGTGAGGAGTGAGCGAGACATCGAGGCCATCTGCACCGCCCCCATCCTCGGGGGAATCGCTTTTGACCCCACGGCGCCCAAGCGTCCGCTGATCGTCCATGACGATCCGCGCAGCCCCCGTGCAGAGGCATTCCGCACCTTGCGGACCAACATCCGGTTCGTGGATGCGGGGGGAGACGGAGCGAACAGCTTCGTCGTCACGTCAGCCGTGGAGAGCGAGGGGAAGAGCAGCACTGCCTCGAACTTGGCGATCGCCCTGGACCATGCCGGCCACAAGGTCATCGTGGTCGACGCGGATCTGCGCCGACCGAAGCTTGCCCAGTACATGGGAATCGAAGGGGCAGTGGGCCTGACAGACGTCCTCATCGAGCGGGCCGGACTCGACGACGTCGTGCAGCAGTGGGGCCCCGGATCACTGTGGGTGCTGCCTGCCGGCAGCGTTCCACCGAACCCCAGCGAACTGCTGGGCTCTTCGGCCATGCACGCGCTGATGAAGCGGATAGAGGACGAATTCGACTACGTGATCTTCGATGCGCCGCCCCTCCTTCCCGTCACGGACGCGGCTATCCTCAGCAAGGCCGCGGGCGGAGCCATTCTCGCGGTCGCGGCGGGCAGGACACATCGCGGTCAGCTTGCGGCAGCGGTGACCGCGCTTGAGAACGTCGGCGCGCGGCTCTTCGGGATCGTCCTGACGATGATCCCGGCCCAAGGCCCGCATTCCTACTACAGCTATCAGAACTATGGGTACGCGACGGCCTACGAGCAGAATGAGGTGGCTGGCCGATCCTTACGGCAGGAGCCCGGCCGCCGAGTGCGCAGGCTGGCCGGGTAGTCCATGCACACCGTCCCATTCCACATCCTCCTTGTCTGCTCGGGCAACCTCTGCCGATCACCGTGGGCCGAGCAGTTCCTGCGTATGCGAGTTGCCGCGCCGGGGGTCGCCTTCTCGAGCGCAGGGCTCGTCGCCGCCTACGGTCACGCGATGCCGGAGGAAGCATCGCTGCTCTCGCGCCGCTACGGCGGCCTCCCCGACGGCCACAGGTCCCGCCCTCTCTCAGCCGAGCTGCTGCGGAGCGCCGACGTGGTCCTGACGGCCTCCCGGGAACAGCGGGGCGCCGTAGCCCATCTCCTGCCGCGGATGTCCGCACGCACCTTCACGATCTCGGAATTCTCACGGCTTCTGGGAGCGCTGCGTCCGCCGACGGGGCCGGATCGCCCGATCCCGTGGGACGGGCTCGTCGAGTCACTGAGGGCTGTGCGCGGCCTCGTCCCGCCGCCCGGGGATCCCGAGGCCGATGATATCGAGGACCCTTACCGCCGGCCCCTCGCCGTCTACGAGCGGGTTGCCGCCCGCCTGGACCGTGAGACAGCCGTGATCGCCGATTTCCTGGAGAACGGAATCGCCGCCCCTTCGCCATAGAGGGGGCGCAATTGCACCAGTGCACACAGCAGCTGTGCCTGAGAGGGGGAAGACACCATGATGTCCGGAAGCCGCACGTCCGAGCGGGAGCTCGGAAACCGGCAGCCACTGCGCATCCTGCATGTGACCGAATGCTATGAAGCAGGCGTGGGACGCGCGGTGAACCTTGCGTCGAGGGCTGTCGACCACGCGGAGCACTATCTGCTCGCCTCCGGCAGCGAACCGGATTCGCGCGGAAACTTCAGCGAAGTGCTGCCCTGGGGCGACGGCCACCCTCAACGCCTGCGGCGCTTGAAGGAAGCTGTGGCACGGCTTCGCCCTGATCTCGTCCACGCCCACTCGAGCTGGGCGGGCATGTACGCCAGGGTCTTGCCCTTGCCCATTCCGGTGGTGTACCAGCCGCATTGCTTTGCGTTCGACGACCCGTACAGGGGGCGGTGGCAGCGCATGCTGTTCCACGGCGCCGAGAAGCTCCTGAGCCGGAGAAGCCCGACAGTGATCGTGCTCTCGGAGCATGAGAAGGCCCTCGCGCTCAGCCTTCGCCGGGACTGGGATGTGGTCCACGTGCCCAACGTCGCATCGGTGCAGCCCTCCCAGGAGGTCCGGGGGACTGGCGTTCCAGCCCCAGCAGGTGAGGCAGCCGTTCGTCTTCCAACCGTCGCCATGGCGGGAAGGATCTCTCGCCAGAAGGCGCCTGAGTTCTTCGCCGAGGTGGCACGCGGTGCCGCCCGTGCCGGATGCCCCTGGAGGTTCGTCTGGATCGGCGACGGCGAACAGCGCGACCGGGACCTCCTCGTCGGTTCCGGAGTCCATGTCACGGGGTGGCTGGGCGACGAGGGGATGTCCGCCTGGCTCGCACGCACGTCCGTGTACTTCCATTCCGCCGCCTACGAGGGCTTCCCGCTGAGCGTCCTGGATGCGGCCTCGCACGGAATTCCTGTCCTCGCGCGGGACATTCCCTGCTTTGCTGGCACCGGCATCGCCACCGTGACGACTCCCGACGAGGCGCTCGCCGAAATCGGCCGGGCACTCACCTCACGCCGCCGGGAGGCAGACCTCCGGGCGACGAGCCGGAGGCTCACCGCATCGATGTCCTTTAACGCGCACGGCACGGCGCTGGCCCGAGCCTACGAGTCCGCCGTGTCTGGCCGGCGAACGGCTACCATCAACAACACGCAGGAGTCGCTGGCATGAAGATCGCAATGCCCACCCGGATCCTCGACCGTCCTGTGGGCGGCAACACCACCTACGCGCAGGAGGTGTCCCGCGGCCTGGTTGCACGGGGCCACGAAATCCTCAGGATTCCTGCGCACGCCCACCCCGGTGCCACCATGATGCGGGAAACCGCATACGGGCTGAAGGGGCAGGACACGGACACGGTGCTCCATTACGTGGCGGACACCGGGCCGCTCGTTCGCACTCGTACGGCGTCGGTCGTGACGGTGCACGGCGTCGCGAGCCGATGGATCGACGGTGCGCGTTCGCCTCTGAACGACTTTGTGTGGAGGACCAGGGTATCGCGGGCGATCGCCTCGACAGACGGACTCATCACGGTCTCCCATTCGAGTGCAGCGGATGTCGCTGAGGTCTTCGATGTCGATCCGGCGGACATCCACGTCATTCCGCATGGCATCGACGTCCGCAGGTTTTCGGCCCCCGCGAACCTGTCCGAGAAGACCGCCTCTGCGATCGGCGGAAGGCCGTTCATCCTGTACCTCGGGAACATCGAGCCCCGCAAGAACATCGGCACCTTGATCCGCGCGATGCAGACACCGGAGCTCAAGCGCTCGGGCATGCCCCTGGTCATCGCGGGGCGCCCCGCATGGGACTACCAGGAGGTCATGAGGCTCATTGAGGATGCCGCGAACGTCGTGTACCTGGGGTTCGTCAGTTCGGAGGACCGGGTGGCCCTGATGCAGTCCTGTACGCTGTTTGCCTTCCCCAGCCTCTACGAAGGCTTCGGATTCCCCGTGCTGGAGGCACTGGCCGCCGGAGCGGTGGTCGCAGCTTCACGCCGTGGGTCGCTCGAAGAGGTCGCTGGCCCCGCCCTCTCCTTCGAATCGCTGGACAGTCGCGACGTCGCCCGCGGAATCATCGTGGCACTCTCCGATGAGGGCAAGCGCAGGGCCTGCATCGAGGAGGGCCGTGCATGGGCCCAACGGTTCTCGTGGAACCGGAGCGTGGAATCCCATGAGGCGGTTTACCGGGAAGTGGCGGCCTCACGATGAAGGTTCTGCTGCTCCACGGGTACAGCGCCGAGAACAAGGGAGACGGGCTCCTCGTGCGCGAGAGCCTCGACCTCATCCGTGAGGCCCTAGGCCCGGGGGTCTCGGTTGTTCTGGCGGCGTCCCACCCAGAGTCGTTCGATGGTCTGGGCGTCGAGGTCGTGATGGCCAAACCCGGGCTGCGCGGCTACGACCGGAAGTACATGAGCCTGTTGAGGCGTACTGAGGATTTCGACGCCATCGTGGCCGTCGGAGGCGGATACCTCAGGGCGGGTCGCCCCGTCGAGGCGGCGAAGAACCTCCTCGTCCAAGGGCCGCAGCTCTGGGCGGCATCTCTACAGGGGGACAAAGCCGTCTACCTGCCGCAGAGTATCGGCCCGGGCCGCGGAATGCTTCGAGCGCTCCTCGCGTCGAGGCTCAAGCGGCTGCACCGTGTATGGGTCAGGGACGACCGGAGCCTGCAGGAATTCCCGTTCCCCAATGTCGACCGCAGTCCCGATCTCGCGATCCTGGGCATGAAGCGCCGGGCGGTCCCGTTCGACGGCAGGCTCAACCCGGTGCTCACGGTCCGCCCGCTCAGGGGAGCAGCTCCCCGTGCCTTGGTGGACCTCAGGGAGCGACTAGGACGCATCGACAGCTACATCCAGAGCTCCGTTGCCTCCAACGACGACACGGGTGCGGTGGTCGGGCTGGAGCCGGACCGCATCCTGTCCCGGGGGGAGTTCATCGAGACGAATACGACGGCGCGCGTCGTCATCGCCGTCCGCCTGCACGCGGCGCTCATGGCTCTCGCCGCGGGCCATTATGTGATCCACCTCGCCTATGAGCGGAAGGGCTTCGGAGCCTTCCAGGACCTGGGGATCGACGAGTTCGTCCACAGCGTGAACCGCTTCGACCCCGATACGGTGTGCCGTCAGGCGCAGCAGCTCGGTTCGCTTCCGGGCCTCCGCCACGACTACGACGCGCAGCTCAGGCGCGCCCTTGCGGGCGCCGCCACGGCGCGCCGCGAGGTGATTTCCTCGCTGCGTGCCTGCGCGGGCATCAACGCCAGGGAGATCGCAGAATGGGCGTGAGCGGCAAGGGCAGATTCTCCCTGGGAATCGTAGACCAGTCGATCTCGAGCCTTTCGTCCGTCCTGCTGCTGATCGCGGCCGCCCGGTCCCTGCCCGCTGACTTGCTCGGACAGTTTGTCATCGGCACAGCTACCGTCGCTCCGTGCATCTCGATCGTACGCGCCATGTGCGGCGAGACCCTGCTCGTCCGCATCGCCTCAAGCCCCGACGACTTCGCCAAACGCAGGGCGCTCCGCCGGGAGTCGACGAGCATGCTCGGCTTCGCGGTGGTCCTGGCTGTTGCGGCGTCATGCATCGTGCTCCTGATCGCACTCGTGTGGAGCGCTGCCCGCCCGGTCCTGCTCGCCTCGGCGGTGAGCGCTCTCGGCGTGGTCGTCTTCGACGCCGTCCGCCACCATCTCATCGCCCTGCGCAAGACCCTCGTGCTTGTCCTTGCGGACTTCGTCCTGCTGGTCCTCTCCGTCGGCTCCGTGTACCTGCTGGGGCTCCAGGGAGTTCCGCCCGAGCGGATGATCCTGGCCTGGGGCGGTGCGGCCGCTCTCGTTGCCGCCGGCGTCCTCGCTCTCGAGCGCCTCATGCCTGATGTCCGCTCCGGCCTGCCGTGGTCCAGGACTGTGCGGCTGAGCAGCTCGGCCTTCGTTGCCGAGACTATCTTGGGCGCCGCGGTCGGGTACCTCATTGTCATTGCTCTCGCATGGATTGCCTCCGACGCAGAGGTAGCGGCCTATCGGGCTGCTCTGTCCGTCTTTGGAGTGACGAGCCTCATGGTCAATTTCCTGCGGACCATGGTTCTCCGGGAACTCCAGCCACGCATGTTCTCGTCGCCGCGCGGAGTGTGGCTCGCTCTGAGGCAGATGGGCGGAACCGTGGTCGTCGCGGTCGCGGTGACGGTTACCGTCGTCGTGCTCCTCCCCGCGGACGTGGGTTCCGCTCTCCTCGGTGAATCCTGGGCCCCGGTTGCGGGGCTCGCCTTCTTCGCTGCCGCCAACCGAATTGCGGCGGGGGCATCCGTTCCGCCGATGCTGGTCCTGCGCACACAGGGCGTCACATGGTCCGCGACCCGCGTCCGGATCGCCATGGCAGTGCTCGCGCTGGCCCTGTGTCCCTGGCTGGCGTCCCTGTACGGAGCGCGGGGAGCGCTGCTGGCCGAGAGCCTCTTCTATGCCGCGACCTGTGCGGCGCTCATGCGCTTGGCACTCCGCGAGACGAAACCCGCCTCTCGGCGTCGCGGACAGCACTCGCCGCGGCGGAGGAGGGCTCAGTCCTCAATGTCAGACGAACGCCGGGCCGGGACACCGACATAGATCCCGTTCGGCAGCGTGTCGATCCTCACTCGCTACCGCCTGCGGGTACGGAGACCAGACGGCCGTGCCGGTGCTCGGCTACCCCGGGTCCCTCTGCGTCTGTTGGTTTCTTCGGGTACACGAGCCAGAGGACGAGGAGCGACGCCAGAACGGGAAATGCCCTCCCCTGCGTCCAGTAGATGAAGCGCGGAAGCTCCAGGATCCCGACGAACAACGAGGCGTAGGCGATGACCGAAACGGCGCTGCCCAGCGCGATGCTGCGGTGCAGCCGGCCCATCGCCATCCCTACGAGCATCCAGAACAGCACCATGCCGAGAATCCCCAGTTCGCCGTAGGTCACAAGGAAGGAGCCCACGTTGTTCAGCTCCACGGACGCGTTGTTCTGCAGGACCGCCATCCACCATTCCTCCGGCCCGGTTCCATGGATGCCCGGGTACGGGACCACGCTGTCGACCAGCGGGATGTTCCAGGCCACCGGGAATGAGAAATACGGGAGGGCATACGTTCCCTCGTGGGCTGCAGCGAAGAGGGCGCTGTTGTTGAATGCAGTGGTGTAGTACCCGAGAAGCCGCATGGTCACCCATTCCTGGAACGGCAGGCTCGTGGTGTTCTGGTAGAAGACCCAGCTCCGGGTGTACTCCGAGATCGCGAACAGGGCCCACACTGCCGGGCCGATGAACAGGGGAGCGAGCCGGGCAAGGAGCTGCTTGGCCCGCGAGCCCCCACCCACGGTGATGGCGGTGATGACGGCGAGGGGCACGGCGAGTTCCATGAGCGCCAGTCGCTCGGCATAGAACACCGTGCGTACGGCGGCAGCTGCGAAGAGCAGATAGTAGGAGCGGCCACCCTGGCCGAGTCTCCTCATGATGGCCCCGATGGCGACGGCGACTGGTCCGAGCTGCGTCAGGGTCGTCAGGCCGCTAATCGGCCGGCTGTTGCCCTTCAGCTCGCCCAGAGCTCCCGCCTGCCGGTCGAGGACAGCGGTGAGATCCTCGGCCCGTACACCATGCTGGAACGCGCTGGCAGCCCAAATCGCATAGCCGACCAGCGTCAGGGTGAAGAGGACTGCATAGGATCGCCGGAGCAGGAGAATAGCCTGCGCAGAGAAGATGACCTCCCGGCTGCCCCCTCGGTGGAGCCGTGTGCCAGCGAGGAGGATTCCGAGCAGCATGGCGCAGATCCCGACGAAAAGCACAGGCGCCATTGTCCCGTCGAGGAACTTCTGAGTATTCCAGAGGGCAAAGTCCTCGTCCGGCAGCAGGCACGAGACGACAGCGAGGGTGCCAGTGAGCCCGATCAGCGCCCAGCCGGGATGCAGCCACCAGGGCCACGTGAGCGACAGGGTCGCCGGCGCCGGCTGGCGGCGGCGCAGGAGTGGTGCCAAGGGAACGTCCTCCAGACGATTGGTAGAGAAGCTTGTCTAGGCAGAGAGCAGTCGTCCGAGGAGGCCTTCCAGCCGTCCGATGGACGCCTGGACTTTCCGGGCGGCCTCCTCATGGCGCCCATTCCCGGCGGCATAGATGGCTGCGACGAGGGGGGCAGCCACGACCCTGCCCCAGGAGAGGAGGCCGTAGTGCCGTCGGTAGACCCTGCCTGTTCCGCGCGCATACGCGCGGACTTTTGTTATCCATTGGGCAGAGGCAACGGGCTCTTGGAGTTCGTGCACGACAATCGAAGGGCTGTATGTGACGCGATGGCCGGCCCTGATGATCCTGATGAGGAGGTCTGTCCCCTCGCCTGATTGCCATGGAGTGGGGCAGCCTATGCCGAGGCACTCGTCGAAGGGCCCCACCTCGGCGAGCACCGAGGCCCGAACGAAGGTGGTTGCTTCGATGGTGTGCGTCCACACGGTGCGCGTGTCGATGTCCCGGGCCTTCTCGCCGAACTGCACTCGCTCCTGAACGGCCATGAGCCTGCCCGAGGTCGCCCCGACGTCCGGGAATTCGAATGCCTTGACCGCCTCCGACAGCGCAGACGGTGCATAGAGGCAGTCGTCGTCGAGGAATCCGATGATGTCGACGTCCGCTGCGGCGGCGACACCGGCGTTGCGCGCCTTGGAGGCACCGCGATCACTTGAAATCACGACGACGTCGAGTCCGGCGTACGGCTCCGCCGCCCGCCGGATCTTCTCGGCCTCACCGCCCTGATTGACCACGATGACCTGAACTGGGCGGTGCTCCTGGGCATCAATGGACCTGAACACCTTCTCGAAATGGTCTCTCCGACCGAGGGTCGGAATCACAACCGAGATCCTCATCTCGCCCCCTCTTATCCATCATCGAATGACAGGTTTTTGACCAGATATGTCATATAGATGTCGATCATGTAATCTCATCTTGTCAGACTGTCGCATGGAGGGCCAATCCGGCTCTGCACGCCGGTCATGTTCGATCGAGAAGAGGGGAGCCGGCATGGGGAGCATGGCGGGCCGGGGTGTCCGGCGGCCGGTGGTGTGGAGCGTCATCCTGCTGCTCCTCATCCTCGCGTGCGCGGCTTGGGTCGGGGTGCGTGCGTACCTCGCCCAGCAGGAGATCGCGGCATCCGAGCAGCATGCCAAGGCCGTGCATGAGAGCATGGCGAAGGGCGACGCGGCCGGCGCCCGCGCGTCTGCATCGCAGCTCGCGTCCCACGCCACGGCGGCACGGGGCTACATGAGCGATCCGCTGTGGCAGGGGGCGAGCCTCCTGCCCCTGGTCGGCGTCAACTTCTCGACGGCCTCGACCCTCGCGGACGTGCTGGCGGACGTCGCCACCGAGGCCGTGGTGCCGCTCTCGGAAGCGTCGGCGACGTTCACGCCCGCGAGTCTGAAGCCCGAGGCCGGGATGCTCGACCTCGCGGCCCTCGAAGCCGCACGTCCCGCGGTGGGGCGCGCGGCCGGCGTCGTCCAGGACGCACGACGGCGGGTGGCCGCCCTCGAGCCGGGGGGCGGCACAGTTCCCCAGCTCCGGGACGCGATGGATCGGCTCGCCTCGCTGCTGGGAACAGCCTCGGGTCAGCTCTCGGCGGTGGACACCGCGGGGCTCGTCCTGCCGGACATGCTCGGCGCCTCCGGGCCGCGCACCTATCTCGTGCTGTTCCAGAACAATGCCGAGCTGAGGGCCACTGGAGGCATTCCGGGAGCCGTCGCCGAGCTGCATGCCAGCCGGGGGAAGCTCACGCTCGGCCGGCAGGCCGCCGCAAAGGACTTCCCCAAGTTCCCCGAACCCGTGCTCCCGCTCGCCGCGCAGACGCAGGGCCTCTATGGCGCCATCACCGGCCAGTACTTCCAGGACGTCAACCTCGCCCCGCAGTTCCCCCTCAGCGCGCGGCTCGCCGCCCAGATGTGGAAGCAGCACTACGGAGTAGACGTCGACGGTGTCGTCTCGATCGACCCGGTCGCCCTGAGCTACCTGCTCAAGGCGACGGGTCCGGTCGAGCTTGCGTCGGGCGAGCGCCTCTCCTCGGACAACGCGGTGCAAGTGCTCTTGAGCGACTCCTACGCCGAGTACTCCGGTACCGCCAAGGACGACTACTTCGCTTCCGCCGCAGCTGCCGTCTTCTCCAAGTTGTCGAGCGGCGTCTTCCAGCCGCGGGCCATGGTCGAGGCGCTCGGACAGGCAGCCCGTGAGCGCCGCCTGCTGGCATGGAGCCCCCAGGCCAAGGAGCAGGACGCCATCAAGGCGGCGGGGATGGACGGATGGTTCCCGGACCAGACACCGGGCCGCGGCGTGTTCGCCGTGTACCTCAACGACGCGACCGGTGGCAAGATGGGCTACTACCTCCGGGAGTCCTACACGGTGGGCGGGGCCATGTGCCGAGACGATGGGCGCCCCACATGGGAAGTCGCTGTGACGCTCACGAACACGGCCCCGCCCGACGCCGCGACCTCGCTGCCGCGCTATGTGACGGGAGCCGGCAACTTCGGGGTGAGCCCCGGCAGCGTGAAGACCCAGGTGAACGTCTACGCGCCCCCGTCCGGCGTCTTCGTCGGCGCCTGGCGGGGTACCGAGCACCTGGACGTCCACCGGGACATGGATTCGGGCTACCCCGTAGCGCAGGCGGACAGCCTGCTCGGTCCCGGCCAGAGCTCGACGCTCCGGTTCCAATTCGTGGGAGCCCCCGGGACTGACACCGATCCGGACCTCATCTCGACGCCGACCATTAACGCTCCCGTCATCTCCAACACTCCGCTTTCCTGTGAAAATCTTGTACGCTAAAGTCCGTATAGTGATCGACAACATCTGTATATAACATTTGTTCTGTTATTAGAAATGGGGAATCTCAATGCTCAAAAAGGCTCTTGGTGTCATGACCATCATCCTTGCCGCGCTCGTCGGGACCGCTCCGGCGGCCCAGGCCGCGGGCTACGTTCCGAGCACCAACATCACGGTCTCCGGGGACGCGACGCCGGGCGGCACCGTCACGGTCGACTTCGCGGCCACATCCTTCGAACCCAATGAGCAGGTGTCCATCTCCGTCACCGGCAACACGACCGTGACGCTCGCGGCAGTCCGCGCCGCTGCCACGGTCAGCCTCACCAAGCAGGCATCCGCAACGGGGGCGCTCTCGGTCACCGTCACGCTTCCGGCCGATGCGAACGGCACCTACACGCTCACCGCCACCGGGCTGTCCTCCGGGAACATCGGCACCGCATCGATCGCCACGCTCCCGGCCGCCGCGGGGGTGGGCTCGGGGAGCACCGCGCTCGCGGAGACGGGCGCGACCCTGCCGATGTTCATGATCTGGGCCGGCGGCGGCGCCCTCATCCTCGGCGCAGCGATTGTGGGAACGCTCGCCTACCTGCGCCGTCAGAACGCCAAGGCATAACAAACCCAACCAAAGGTGGCCCGCACGTATCCGGGCCACCTTTGGGCTGCACGGGAAGCCAGCGGCAACCATGAAAGAAAAAGGTGGGGGAAATCGACATCGGCAGGCTCGAATGGAAAAGGCCGACAACGGCTACGGCGACGTACGAGGAGATCCTTGCAGACCTTCAGCGAAATAGAGAATTAGGGTCGCTGCGCCAGAGAATAGACATCGACACGTGGGCGCCGCTCGTGCACATCCACTGTCCGGACCCCCGCGGCACCAGCGATCGCTGTGCCGGATGCGGCCAACTTTGGCCGTGCGGCCCGATCATCCAAGTGTTGCGCAGTGGAGTGCTGACCGCCGACACCTACGCCGGCTCGTCATTGCGCGGATACGCCGGGCGTTCATGAGGGCGTGGTGAACGGATAGAGTCTTCCCATCACTCAGTTTCCGCCGGGCCTTCGCACCGCCCTGGCGCTCACCTACGGGGACCATCCTTGCACTGGCTCTTCCCGCGCTCTGGCGCGTCCGCACGCCCGAGGCGATTCGCCGCCGTCGTGCTCTCCGCACTCCTCGCCGCGATGCTGCTCGCGCCCGCCAGCCCGGCCTCGGCGGCCGACGGCGCCGTCCTCACCGGCATCACCCCGCCGAGCACCGCCGTGGTCCCGGGGCAGCCCGCCTACATCTCCTTCAGCGGATCCGTGCCGCTCGAGTCGGTCTACTTCAAGTACCAGGACGAGCTCGGGCGCGACAGCCTCAGCGCCGTGTGGGGCCAGACGACCGCTGGCCCGCAGGCCGTGGTCTACGCGCCGAGCACCGCACTGACCGGCACGCACCGCCTCGTCGAAGTGCAGGTCTACGGGACCGTCGGCAACGGGTCGTCGTGGTACTCCCGAGGCGCCGAGCCGGCGGGGAGCGTCCCCCTGAGCATGGGCGACCTCGAGGTCGAGAACCCGAGCGTCGTCCTGCGCGACTTCGTCCAGCAGACGCCCACGATCGTCGCGGACACCCAATCCGGGCTACGGCTGACGGTGCGGACCCCGGGGCCCATCCCCACCGGCACCACCTTCGCGTATCAGTGGTACCGGGACGGCCAGGCCGTCCCCGGCGCAACGGGCGCCGAGTACCGCCCGGCCTTCCCGGCGGACGGCGGCGCCACGATGACGGTCACGCTCGCCGGCACGGCGCCGAACTACCGGCCGGCCACGTTCACCTCCGCGCCGTACGGCCCGGTGGCCAGGACAGTGCACGTGGCTCCAATCGTCATGGCCGGGCTGCCCGCGGTGGGCGGCGTCCTGCATCCAGAGTTCCAGTCCGAAGCGCCCGTGTGGGTCGACCCCGCGGGAGGCGTCCCCTCCTACGCGTACACGTGGAAGCGCGACGGCGCCCCCATCCCCGGCGCCGACCAGGCCCTGTACGCGGTGAGCGCCGACGACGCCTACCGCACCCTGAGCGTGGACCTCACCGTCTCGTACGACGGCGGCGCGTCCGCCACGACGGTCTCGACTCGGGCCGTCCGCATCACGGCGGCGCCCCGCACGCGCGGCTTCGACGCCGACGGCACCGCCGATGTCTTCGCCCGCACCGCCGACGGCACCCTCATGCTCTACCCCGGCGACGGCCGCGGCGGCTGGAAGCCCGCCCGGGCCATCGGCTGGGGCTGGGGCGGCTTCGATGCGCTCGTGGCCCCCGGCGACTTCGACGGCGACGGCGCCACCGACGTGATCGCGCGCGACGGCTCCGGCCGGCTCTTCCTCTACTCCGGCGACGGCGCCGGCGGCTGGAAGGGCGGCCGGCAGATCGGCCAGGGCTGGGGCGGGTTCCTCAATCTTGTCGCCGCAGGCGACGTGAACGGCGACGGGACCAATGATCTGGTGGCCCGCGACGCGAGCGCCCAGATGTGGCTCTACCCCGGCGACGGTCGCGGCGGCTGGCTGGCCCCGTCCGTGATCGGCTGGGGCTGGTGGGACTACAGCGGCCTCACCTCGACCGGCGACTTCAACGGAGACCTCGCCACCGACGTGGTGGGCATCGACAAGTACGCGATCCTGCGCCTCTTCCCGACCAACGGGCAGGGCGGCTTCGGCGCGAACGCGGGGGCGCCGATCGGTACCGACTGGCGCGGCCTCGCCTACGTGGGCGGGCCAGGCGACTTCAACGGCGACGGCGACGCGGACCTCTTCGCCGTGGACGGCGCCGGTCGGCTCACGATGTACTGGGGGAACGCCGGGCTCAAGGGCAGGTTCTACGGTGCGGTGGGCGACTGGAAGGGCGCCTCGACGGTCGGCTGGGGCTGGGGCGGGTTCACGGCGGTGTTCTGACCCACGACGCCGGTCGGGCACCGGTGCGCTCTCGGCGACCGGCCGCCGTCGTGCGCTAGTATCGGTGCACTGCTCGGCACGTTCACGCGCCGTCGTCCTGGCATGGGGGCCAGGCCAGCGCCGCTGCGCTGTACTCTCCGCACCACCGCTACGCACCGGGAGGATGCATGCCCACCCCACGGGGTTCGGCGACACACTGGGGGGAACATTCGCCGGGCCGGAGACTGCCGGCCGCCGAGACGCGCGAGCGTCTCCTGTCCGCGGCCGTGCGCATGTTGCGCGCCACCGGCCTGACCGTGAGCCTCGAGCACCTGAGCATGGAGGAGCTGATCCGCGAGGCCGACGTGCCCCGCAGTTCGGTGTTCCGCATCTGGGGCTCCAAAGCCAACTTCTTCAGCGACCTGCTGCTCGAGCTCATTCGGCCGGAGTCCGCATTCTCCAGCGGCTACGATCTCGAGGCCGACGCGCAGATCATGGCCCTGGTCCAGCGGCACCAGCACCTCTTGGCCACACCGGAGGGACGGCGCGCCGTCCTCGAGGAGGTTGTCCGTGTGGGAATCGAGCTGTACTCGGACCGCGTCTTCGGCTCGCAGACGTTCCGATTCCACGCTGCGCTCGGGGCTGCACTGCCGACGATCCCCGAGCCGCAGCGGAGCCGTGTCGAGGCTGCGCTGGCCGACGCGGAGTCCACGTACGTCGCGCACCTCGCCGGGCTCTACGAGGCGATCATGCCCGCGGTCCATCTGCGGCCCAAGGAGGGGCTCACCACCACGGACGTCGCCGCAGCGGGGTCGGCACTGGTGCAAGGCCTCGCGGAACGGCGGCGGATGCTCCCCGAGCTCGCAGGCCACACGCTCATGAGGCCTGGGATCGGCGGCGAACCGGTCGCATGGACGCTGGGTGCGATCGCGTTCCTCGCCATTGTGGACGGCATGGCCGAGACGACGTAGGAGGGTCGGGGCCCGTAGCATTTCTCAAGACTCTGGACTTGGAGTCCCATGTCTGCCTAAAGTCGGCCGTGGGTGGCCGGTCGGGCCGCCCGGCGGTCGATTCATTTGGGGGACGATGAGCCGTTGAGCTGCCTCGCGGTTGGGGGCGGGTCATCGTTGTCGATTGCTGGGCGTGCTTGACCGGTCGCCCAGTTTCCCCGTGCGTCGCCGCGACTTGGGGGCGCCGCCCAGCTGGGGCGGCGCAGAATCGCACAGGGGGACCAGCATGATGAATGCTGAATTCAAGAAGGGGCCGTGGCGCGTACTCGCCTCCGCGGCCTTGGGGACGGCGCTCGCAGGCAGCGCCCTGATGGGGGCCGCAGTGCCGGCGCAGGCCGCGGCCGCCGCGGTTCCGCCCGGAACCATGACGGTCGCGCCCGGCGGTACGGCCGGTTCGGGCGTGGTCTCGATCGTTGCAGAGACTGGGTTGCACTTCGAGCCGCTCCCCGGAGTCGCGAATCAACCGAGTACGCAGACGTTCACTCAGGGATTCGCCGTGACCATTGGTTCGGAGACGCGGCAGGCGGACACGGCCAGCGGTGTATTCGATCACCAGGAAGTGTCCGACTATCTCGGATTCATGACGGAGACGACTACCTTCACCCGGATCGACATTCCGTATTCGTGCCAGCCTGCGGGTACACCTGTGACGGCTCTGCGCACCGCGGTCTCTGGCCAATCCGTTGATGTTTGGGGCGCCGCCTACAACACCCCGACCGGCTCGCCGGCGACCATCCCGGACAACGGTCCTCTCCCTGCGGCGTGCGGCGGCGGGAGCGTCGACCCGCAGCCGTCGGCGCCGGAGGCGAGCCTCTCGCCCCAGACCGGTGAGGCCGGCGCCACGTTCACGGTCACGGGCAAGGGCTTCCCGGCCAGCGCGACGGTGGGCCTGAGTTGGGACGAACCGGTCGCGACGCTCGGCACCGCCGCGACCGACGCTGCGGGCAACTTCTCCGTGGCCCTGACCGTCCCGTCGGGCTCCGCGGCGGGCGCCCACAGCGTCCTCGTCCTGGGCGAGGAGACCATCACGCTGCCTTTCACGGTCACGGCCGCCTCGGTCAAGCCTGCGCCGATGCCGAGCCTGACGCCGCAGTCCGGTCCCGCTGGCTCCGCGTTCACGGTGAACGGCACGGGCTACCTGCCGGGCTCTAGCATCACGGTCTCATTCGGCGAGGCCGCCGCGATCCTCGGCACGGTCGAGGTCGCAGCGGACGGGACGTTCGCGTTCAATGGCACCGTCCCGCAGGACGCGGCGAGCGGCGCGCACACCGTGTACGTGCTCAGCCACGAGAGCGGATCCCAAGAGCTCACGTTTACCGTCGGCACCCCGGAGACGGACCCGGGCAACGGCGGCGGCGAGGACCCGGGCACCGACCCCGGCACGGATCCCGGCCACAACGGTGACGGCCACAACACCGGGCACGACGGCGACGGCCACAACGGTGACTGGCATGGCGGCGACGTGGTGGGCGACGGTCACGACGGCGCCCATGGTGGCAACAATGCCGACAGCGCCGCAGACATCGACTATGCAGCGACCGGCAACGGCGCCACCACGACAGGCGGCAGCCAAGATGCCGCCACGGCAGACCGCGGCCTGAACCTGCAGACCGCAGTCGAGCACCCGGCGACGCCGTGGCTCGCCGCCGGCGCGGGCCTGGCCGCCCTTGCCGCGGGTGTGGTCCTGTTCCTGCGCCGCCGCAACGCCGGGTAGCACCGGCTAGCACGGAGCGCCAACAAGGCCAGTTCCGGAGCGATCACGCGTCAGATGCGGTTTGACGCGTGATCGCTCCGTGAACACATGCGATCTCGAGGAACACCTGCGATCTCAAGCGAGCATCGGGAACGTCGGGAGAGGAGCGGAACCGGATGAGGCATCGGACTCAGGGACGGCGATCGCGGGCACTCACCCTGCTCGCCGCGCTCCTCTTCGCCGTCTCGGGCCTCCTCTTCGCCTGCAGCGCCCCGGCGTCGGCCCCGGCGCCGACGCCCCCCGCACCGCCCGCGGCAGTCGAATCCGCGCCCGCCACTGCGCCGACCCAACCCGCGCCCGAGGTGACGGGCGCGCCCGGGGCGGGCGCTCCCTCGTCCGCCGCGAGCCCGACGCCGGGCGGCACCCCGCCGCTCCACCTCACCTTCCCTGCCGCGGGGGTGGACATGCCCGTGGAGGCGCTCGTGCCGACGGAGGCGGAGCTCGCCGCCCGCTCGCTCGAGCCGCCCCTCACGCAGGACGCCTACTGGCTCGCGAACTACGGCCGCCCCGGGCCGGGCTCCACGGATACCACGTACATCGCCGGGCATTCATGGATCGGGTTGGATGCGCCGTTCGACCGGATCGCCGACCACGCCGCGGTAGGGCAGCAGTTCACCGTCGGCACGGCCGCCGGCCCGGTGGCGTACCGAGTCACCGCGGTGGCAACTTACACGAAGGACACGCTCCGCGACGCCCCTATCTGGGCCGTCCAGCCCGGTGCGGTGGTCCTCGTGACCTGCTATCCGGAGGACCCGCACGGGAAGAACCTCGTGGTCACCGGGGTCCCGGCGTAGGAAGGCGTCTCCCATAGTGATCCCCACCGAAGCCGGCCCTCGCGCTCCCGTCCGCTCCCTCTTCCTGCTGTTCGAGTCGCGGGTCCCGGGCCTCCCGGACGGCCTCTATCACGGCTACCAGATCCGGCGCGTCGCAGAGGCCGCCGGGATTCCGCTCGAGGCACCCTTCGACCTCGACGCCTACCTCGACGGGCTGCGGGCCAAGCTCTACGGCGGGGGAGCGCACGACGACGGTGACGCGCCTCCCGCGGCGCCCTCGCCATCCGCGGGGGTCCACCAGACTGATCGCCCGGCCACGGGATCGCCGGGTGGGCCGGCCACCCAGACGCCATGGGACGCCGTGTGCCCCGACCCCGATGACACTGACGTGCGGCCCGTGGCGCTGCTCCGCGACCGGCTGCTGACAGCACTCACCGAGCCAGACGATGCCCGGAGCGCCGAGCTTCTCAACGCGGCCGGCAGGGACTACGACCTCTCGCCCGCCGTGGACGCCGAGGGTCGGCCGCGGGTCCTGTGGGCGCGGAACGATGTCGTGTCCCGGCTCGCCGCCGTCCTCGTCCCGGCCGCGATGTCAATCGCCGCGCCCCGCCAGCGGCTGAGGATCCGACGATGCACGGACCTCGAATGCCGGACCCTGTTCCTGGACCGAAGCCGCGATGGCCGCGGCCTGTACTGCACCCGAAGGTGTGCTGCCCGTGTCCGCGGGCGGCGCAGGGGAGACGGGGCCCTCCGGGAATGAGGGCCATCCCGGAACGGTCACGCGTCAGACCGGGTCTAATGCGTGACCGCTCGGCGGCAAGGGGCGCCTCCCGCGGCCTTACGGGTGGCCGTTGACGGTCGCGATGACCACCGGCGTCCAGTCGCCGAACGCGAGGACCGACTGGGTCGCGGGCGGACCGTCGTCGGCCTGGGGGAGCACCCGAGCGTGGTTCGTGAAGAAGCGCTGGAGCCGGTGGTGGGCCTGCGACGCGATCCGGATCCCTACCCCGCGGGTGCCGTCGGAGCCGCGCATGCCGTGCTCCCAGTCGATCATCGTGTACTCCGCGGACATCCCCCGATCCACGGGCCGGGAGAGGATCACGGTCCGTCCGTCCGGCGAGACCGCGCGGACATTGAAGGGCTGCCGGCCGGTGTCGTGGAACGTCACCTTGTCGCCGAGTGCCAAGAGCCGATACGTCATCCCGGGCCTCCTGTCCCCTGGATCCCGGTCCCAGAGTAGGCGCTCGCCTTCAGGGTGCCGAGGGCACCGCCCAACTGGTCCGAGTATGACGGATCACCTGCACCGGCCTTTCATCGCACTGGCCCTTCACTTGCACTGGCCCGGGGGCATCTTCAGGCCCGTGCTGGCCGCGGCGGCGCACAGCTGCGCCCTCGAGCTGTCCGGGAGCTGGCCCCAGCCACCGCTGGATGCCCGGTCCTGGAGAATCTGCGCGGGGCCCGGCGCCGGGGCCTGATCCTCGGGGGCAGGTGCGGGCGCGGGCGCCTCGACCGGCGCGGGCGCGGGGGCCGCGGGAACCTCGGCGGCCGGCGCGGGAGCCTGGACGGGCGCCGGCGCCGGCTCGACCGTGGGTTCGGGCGTCGAGGGTGCGGCGGCGATCTCGGCGGGCGCTGGAAGCGGCCTCGCCGGCCCCTGCGACGGCGTCGGGGTGGGACGCGCGACGTCGGGCGAAGGGCTCGGCCCGCTGGCCGGCGGTACCGGAGCGGCCCCCGGAGCGGAGACGGTCTCGGGGGAACGCATCGTGACGGCGAGCGAGACGGCCGAAGAGCCCAGTGCCACGAGGGCGAGGACGCCCACGACGGCGAGCGGCGCCGTCGTGCGCTTCGTTCCGGCGATCACGGCGAGCGGAATGGCCGCGAGCAGGACGAGTCCCGCCACGGCGGCCGCGGCGGGCGAGACGAGGAACAGCACGAGCAGCAGCGTCGCCACGCACGCACTCCCGAGCCACATCCACGTTCTGGGAGGTGGGGGCGCTTCCACCTCGGTGAACTTCAGGTCCATGGGAGCCTCCCCTCTCGCGAGGACCTCCACTTATCGAGGGTAGGCGGCACCGTCGGAGCGGCCAAGGCCGCGTGAAGAAGTTCGCACGAATGTCCGAGGCGTCGGCTAGTGTCGCCCCATGGACTCGACCACGCAGGCCGCCTTCTGGGGGGCCAGGCAGACGGACACCGGGACCGACTTCGCGCTCGCCACGGCACCCGTGGCCGAGCGCGTCGAGGTGTGCCTCGTGGACCACGAGACGAGCGCCCAGCGCTGTGTGGAGATGGTCAGGACCGGGGACGCCGCCGAGGGCCAGGCGGCCCGTTGGGAGGTGTCCGTGGAGGGCATCCGCGCCGGCCAGCACTACGGCTACCGCGTGCACGGGCCGTGGGACCCCGAGCACGGGCTCCGCTTCAACCCGTCGAAGCTCCTCCAGGACCCGCACGCGCTCGCCGTCTCCGGCCGCAACGAGTGGGGCCAGGAGATGCATGCCTACGTGTTCGGCGACCCGGCCAGGATGGACACCTCCGACTCGCTCGGCCACAGCATGCTCTCCGTCGTGGTGGACCACGGCGAGTACGACTGGGAGGGGGACACCCCGCCCCGCACGCCCTACAACGAGACCATCATCTACGAGACGCACCTCAAGGGGCTGACCCAGCTCCACCCCGAGGTGCCCGAGGAGATCCGCGGGACGTACGCGGGGGCCGCGCATCCCGCCGTCGTGCGCCACCTCGCCGAGCTGGGCGTGACGGCGATCGAGCTCATGCCGATCCACCAGTTCATCAACGACTCGACGCTCCTGGACAAGGGACTGGCCAACTACTGGGGCTACAACACGATCGGGTTCTTCGCGCCGCACTCTTTCTACTCCTCCTCGGGGGACCACGGGCAGCAGATCTACGAGTTCAAGGAGCTCGTCAAGGCGTACCACCGCGCGGGGATCGAGGTGATCCTCGACGTCGTCTACAACCACACGGCCGAGGGCAACCACTTGGGCCCGCAGCTGAGCTACCGCGGGATCGACAACGCCGCCTACTACCACCTCGTCCCCGGGGACGAGTTCCACTACATGGACTACACCGGCACCGGGAACTCGCTGAACGTGGGGCACCCGCTCGCGCTCGAGCTCGTCCTCGACTCTCTCCGGTACTGGGTCACCGAGATGCATGTGGACGGGTTCCGGTTCGACCTCGCGGCGACCCTTGCGCGCGAGGCGGGCACGGTGGACATGGTCTCGCCGTTCTTCGAGCTCGTCGCCGCGGACCCTGTCCTGAGCCGCATCAAGCTCATCGCCGAGCCGTGGGACGTAGGCCCGGACGGCTACCAGGTGGGCAACTTCCCGCCCCAGTGGACGGAGTGGAACGGCAAGTTCCGCGACTGCGTCCGGGACTTCTGGCGCGGCGAGCCCGGGAAGCTGCGCGAGCTCGCGATGCGCGTGGCCGGCTCCGCGGACCTGTACGAGGAGGAGGGCCGCCGCCCGAGCGCGTCGATCAACTTCGTCACCGCCCACGACGGCTTCACGCTGCGCGACCTCGTCTCCTACAACGAGAAGCACAACGAGGCCAACGGCGAGGAGAACCGCGACGGCGCCGACGACAACCGCTCGTGGAACTGCGGCGTCGAGGGTCCCACTGACGATCCGGGCGTGCTCGAGCTGCGTGCCCGCCAGCAGCGGAACCTGCTCCTGACGCTCGTGCTCTCCCAGGGCGTGCCGATGATCTCCCACGGCGACGAGCTCGGCCGCACCCAGCGCGGGAACAACAACGGCTACTGCCAGGACAACGAGATCACCTGGATCGACTGGGGGGCGGCCGATTCCGAACTCACCGATTTCACGACCCGCCTGCTCCGGCTGCGCGCCGAGCACCCCGTGTTCCGTCGCCGCAGCTTCTTCGACGGGTGCCCCGTGGACCCCGCCGAGGGCGACCCGCTGCCGGACATCGCGTGGCTCGACGCCGACGGCGCCCAGATGGGCGACGCCGACTGGGACGAGGGCTGGGCCAAGTCCATCGCCTTCTTCCTCAATGGCAACGCCGTTCCTACCATCGGCCGCGGCGGCGCCGCCGGGGACTCCGACTTCCTCGTGATCCTCAACGCCGCGGAGAACGACGTGGACTACCACATCCCCGACGGGCACTTCCCCGAGAAGTGGACCACCGTGATCACCACGTGCGCGAGCCACCTCGTGGGGGAGGGCACGGCCGCCCGCGAGGTGTTCACCGTGCCCGCGCGCAGCGCCGTGGTCCTCGAGGCCACCCGGCTCGAGGCCACACGGGAGGCATAGCGGAGCAGCCCGGGTCTCAGGCGGGCTCGGCCGATTGCGCCAGAGCGACAAGCGCCGCCATCCGGTAGAGGGCCGCCGCGGCCTCCTCGGCGAGGGGCCGGGCCTCCGCGTCCATGGCGGTCATCCCGGCCAGGAGCTCGCGCCACAGCGGATCGACCCGTTCCGCGATGGGCGGGGACTGGGTGAGCCTCCTCATGGCGCTCTCCAGCGGTGGCCCGGGGAAGGCCAGCTCACCCGTGAGGCACTCGAGGAGCACCAGCCCGAGCGAGTAGACATCACTGGCCGGGCCTACCGGCTCGCCCCGGACCTGCTCGGGGCTCAGGTACGCGGGCGTTCCGGATACAGCATCCTCGAGGGTGAGTTCCGAGTCGGGGATCCAGGCGATGCCGAAGTCCGTGAGTTTCGCGTGGGTCCGCCGGCCCTCGCCCGGCGCGTCCAGGAGGAGGACGTTCGCGGGCTTGATGTCACGATGGACCACGCCCCGGCCGTGGATGTGACCGAGGGCCTCGCACAGGTCCTGACCGATCTCCGCCACGTCGGACGGGCTCAGCGCGCCCCTCTTGAGCCGCTCCCGCAGGTCCGCACCGGAGATCAGCTCCATGACAAGGAACACCCGGGGCGCGCCGCTCGCAGTCCGCTCTGTTCCGGCGTCGAGCAGCGTCACGAGCCCCGGATGGTTCAGCTGCGCCAGCAGCTTCACCTCGATGTCGCTGCGCCGCAGCTCAGCCTCGTCCATGGCCGCCGACTGCATCAGCTTGACCGCAACCTCCCGATCAAGGAACGCGTCGAGCGCGCGGTGCACCACCGCCGTCGAACCTCTGCCGATCACCTCGGTGAGCCGGTACCGGCCCCCCACCAGTTCTCGGATACCGCCAGCATCGCAGTCCAGCTCTGCCACTCCAACTCGCTTCCAGCGCACACGGACGGCAGGAGGAAGCCTGAAGTGGCAGCCAATCGAGCCCGATGGACGGGCCTGTACCCAGCCCGCGCGAATCTAAACAGCGCAGAACCGTCGCATACACTCGCTAGGATTCCCCCACATGGCCTCGACGCAGGCCGCACAGCAAGGAGCTGACGCATGGAGAAGGACATCTGGCCGGGAACGGCCTACCCCCTCGGCGCCACGTTTGACGGCAAGGGCACCAATTTCGCGATCTTCAGCGAGGCCGCCGATTCGGTGGAGCTGTGCCTGTTCGACGCGGACCGCACCGAGGAGCGCGTCCCCATGACCGAGGTGGACGGGTTCGTCTGGCACTGCTACCTGCCCAACATCCAGCCCGGCCAGCTGTACGGCTACCGCGTCCACGGAGCCTACGACCCGGCGACCGGCCAGCGGTGCAACCCCAACAAGCTGCTCCTGGACCCGTACGCCAAGGCGGTCATGGGCCAGCCCGACTGGGCGCAGCCCCTGTTCTCCTACACGTTCGGGGACCCGGACAGCCGCAACGACGAGGACTCTGCCCCGCACATGATGCTCGGCGTGGTCACGAGCCCCTTCTTCGACTGGCAGGGCGACTCCCAGCTCAAGGTCCCTTACCACCGGACGGTGGTCTACGAGGCACACGTCAAGGGCATCACCGAGCGTCATCCCGAGGTGCCCGAGGAGCTCCGCGGAACGTACGCGGGCGTGGCCCACCCCGCCGTCGTGAACCACCTCACCAAGCTCGGGGTGACCGCGATCGAGCTCATGCCGGTCCACCAGTTCGTGGACGACAGCACCCTGCAGGAGAAGGACCTGCACAACTACTGGGGCTACAACACGATCGGGTTCTTCGCGCCGCACGCCGGCTATTCCTCGAGCGGCGACACGGGCCAGCAGGTCCAGGAGTTCAAGGCCATGGTCCGCACGCTGCACCGTGCGGGCATCGAGGTGATCCTCGACGTGGTCTACAACCACACCGCCGAGGGCAACCACCTAGGCCCCACCCTGTCCATGAAGGGCATCGACAATGGCGCCTACTACCGGCTCGTCGAGGACGACCAGCAGTACTACATGGACTACACGGGCACGGGGAACTCCCTCAACGTCCGCCATCCGCACTCCCTGCAGCTCATCATGGACTCGCTGCGGTACTGGGTGACCGAGATGCATGTGGACGGGTTCCGGTTCGACCTCGCCGCGACCCTGGCCCGCGAGTTCTACGACGTGGACAAGCTCTCAAGCTTCTTCGAACTCATCCAGCAGGACCCGGTGGTCTCCCAGGTCAAGCTCATCGCCGAGCCGTGGGACGTGGGCCCCGGCGGCTACCAGGTGGGCAACTTCCCCCCGCAGTGGACCGAGTGGAACGGCAAGTACCGCGACACCGTGCGGGACTTCTGGCGCGGCGAGCCCTCCACCCTGGGGGAGTTCGCCTCGCGCCTGACCGGCTCCGCAGACCTCTACCAGCACAACGGCCGCCGCCCCGTGGCGTCCATCAACTTCGTCACCGCCCATGACGGCTTCACGCTGCGAGACCTCGTCTCCTACAACGAGAAGCACAACGAAGCCAACGGCGAGGACAACAACGACGGCGAGAGCCACAACCGCTCCTGGAACTGCGGGGTGGAGGGCCCCACCGACGAGCCGGCGGTGCTCGAGCTCCGCGCCCGCCAGCAGCGCAATTTCCTCGCCACCCTCCTGCTCTCCCAGGGCGTGCCGATGATCGCCCACGGCGACGAGCTCGGCCGCACCCAGGGCGGGAACAACAACGGCTACTGCCAGGACAACGAGATCACCTGGATCGACTGGAAGAGCGCGGACAAGCCGCTCATCGAGTTCACCGCGGCCGTGATGCGACTGCGCGCCGAGCACCCCACGTTCCGCCGCAGCCGCTTCTTCGACGGGCGCCCGGTACGGCGCGGCGAGGGGCAGCCGCTGCCGGACATCGAGTGGCTCGGGGCCGGCGGCGAGCCCATGGTCCCCGAGGACTGGGACGTGCCCCTGGGCCGCAGCGTGGGCGTGTTCCTCAATGGCCACGGCATCCGCAACCACGACTTCTACGGTCGCCCCATCACG
Organism: Sinomonas cyclohexanicum; assembly: GCF_020886775.1. Lineage (GTDB taxonomy): Bacteria > Actinomycetota > Actinomycetes > Actinomycetales > Micrococcaceae > Sinomonas > Sinomonas cyclohexanicum. The sequence goes on along the minus strand of NZ_AP024525.1, from coordinate 2,987,765 downwards.
GACGCCCATTTCCTCATGTACTTCAACGCCGACGACTCCGACGTGGACTTCCGCCTCCCCGGCCAGGAGTACGCGCCGGGCTGGGACGTGCTGCTGGCCACCTCCGGACAGGCCGCGGGGGATGCCGAGATCCAGGCCGAGGCCACCCTGACGGTGCCCGCCAAGAGCATGGCCGTGCTGCGTGCCCACGAGCCCGCGCAGGAGGAGGTAGACCACTCCGTGGCCGCGTCCCTCGCCGCCCAGGCCAGTTCCAGCACCACCAACCAGCCGTCGTCCAGCGCCGCTGGGATGTAGCCCCGGCCCCCGAAGGAGCCCTGTGAAGACCCCCGCATCGACCTACCGCCTCCAGATCCGCCCCGAGTTCACGCTCGACGACGCGGCGGGGCTCGTTCCGTACCTGTCCTCCCTGGGCGTGGACTGGCTCTACCTCTCGCCCCTGCTGGAGTCGGTGGGCTCCTCCGAGCACGGGTATGACGTCTCCGGCCCGTCCCGGGTGGACCGGGAACGCGGCGGCCGCGAGGGGCTCGCTGCCCTCGCAGCCGCGGCCCACGGGGCGGGCATGGGCGTCCTCGTGGACATCGTGCCCAACCACCTCGGCGTCGCGGTGCCCGAGGAGAACCCCTGGTGGTGGTCGCTCCTGCGCGAGGGGCGGCACTCCCGGTACGCGGAGGCGTTCGACGTGGACTGGGACGCTGGGGACGGCAAGGTGCTCATCCCCGTGCTCGGCTCCGCCGAGGACGTAGCACAGCTGCGCGTGGAAGGGACACGCCTGTGCTACTACGAGAACTCGTACCCCCTGGCCGCCGGGTCCTGGCGTGTGGGGGACACCGCGCAGGAGGTCCACGACCGCCAGCACTACCGGCTCATCCCGTGGCGCGACGCGGACACCCGCCTGAACTACCGGCGCTTCTTCGCGGTCAACAGCCTCGCCGGCGTGCGGGTCGAGGTGCCGTGGGTGTTCGCGCAGAGCCACGCCGAGGTGCGACGGTGGGTCGAGGAGGGGCTCGTGGACGGGCTGCGGATCGACCACCCGGACGGGCTCCTCGACCCCGCCCAGTACCTCGAGCGGCTGCGCGACCTCTCGGGGGGCGCGTACACGCTCGTGGAGAAGATCCTCGAGCCCGGCGAGGCCCTGCCCGAGCACTTCGAGTGCGAGGGCACCACCGGATACGACGCGCTCGCCCTCCTGGACCGGGTCCTCGTGGACCCCGCCGGCGAGGAGCCGCTCACTGCGTTGGACACGGTGGTGCGCGGCGAGCCCGCCGACTACGGGGCCATGGTCCACGAGACCAAACGCTGGATGGCCGACGGGCTGCTCCGCGCCGAGATCCTCCGCCTGGCGCGGCTGGCCGCGGTCCGCCGCGGCGGTTGAGCGCAGCGAAGCGGAGTCGAAGCCCCTCGGCATCGACACCCTCGCCGACGCCCTCGCCGAGATCGCCGCGCACTTCCCGGTGTACCGCACGTACCTGACCACGGGTCCCGGGGATGTGACCCCTCAAGGCGGGGATGTGACCCCTCAACGCGAGGGTGGCGGCGGGGAGGAGCACGACGCCGCGGTGCTGGCCCGCGCGTGCCGGGACGCCGCCGTCGCGCGTCCGGACCTCGCGGAGGCGATCGAGGCGCTCGCGCCGCGCCTCGGCGACCCGCGCGAGGAACTGTGCCGACGGTTCCAGCAGACCACGGGCATGATCATGGCCAAGGCCGTCGAGGACACGGCGTTCTACCGGTACTCGCGCCTCGGGACACTGACGGAGGTCGGCGGCGACCCGACCGTGTTCGCAGTGTCGCCGGGGGAGTTCCACGAGTCGAACGCGGAGAGGGAGCGCAGGCTCCCCCACTCGATGACCACGCTCACCACGCACGACACCAAGCGCAGCGAGGACACCCGCGCCCGCATCACCGTCCTCTCCGAGCTCGCGGAGGAGTGGGCCGAGGCGCTGCCGAGACTGCTCGAGGCATCGCCGCTGCCCGACGGGCCCCTGGCCAACCTGCTGTGGCAGGCGGTCCTCGGCGCGTGGGGCGCGGATCGGGAGCGCCTGGCCCGGTACGCCGAGAAGGCCGCCCGCGAGGCCGGGGTGCACACGCTGTGGACCGCCCCGGACGAGGAGTTCGAGGCCGCGGTTCACAGGCTGGTCGACGATGCCACGGACCCCGACAGCGAGGCATTCCCGATCATCTCGGAGTTCGCGGACCGGATCGCTCCGCACGGCGCGTCCAACGCCCTGACGGCGAAGCTCCTGCAGCTGGCCATGCCCGGCGTCCCGGACGTGTACCAGGGCACCGAGCTGTGGGACCGCTCCCTGTGCGACCCGGACAACCGCCGCGACGTGGACTTCGCCGCCCGCGCCGAGGCCCTCGCCGCGCTCGACGCCGGCGCCCCCGTGCTCGGGCCGCTCGCCGAGGATGCGAAGCTGCTCGTCGTCTCCCGCACGCTGCGGCTGCGCCGGGACCGGCCCGAGCTGTTCACCGGCTACGCGCCCATCGAGGCGGACGGGCCCAGCGCCGAGCACCTCATCGGATTCCGGCGGGGTGAGCGCGGGGTGGCCGTCCTCGGGACACGCCTGCCCGTGGGCCTGGAACGCGCCGGCGGGTGGGGCGCCACCACGGTGCGGCTCGCCCGGCCCGGCCGGGACGCGTTCACCGGCGTCGCGTTCGAGGCGGGAGAGGTGCCGGTCGCGGAGGTGCTCGGCACGCTGCCGGTCGCGCTCCTCGTCCCGGAGGAGGCGCAGTGACTGGCCCCGACCGCAACGCTGCCGGAAGCGTGTGGGCTCCCATCCCCTCCCGGGTCGAGCTCGTGCTCGGCGCAGGCCCCGACCCGGAGCGGGTGCCGCTCGAGGAGGCCGGAGGCGGGTGGTGGGGGCCGCCGTCGTCCGAGTCGGCTCGCGTCGCCGAGGCCCTCGCGGCGGGAGAGAGGTACGGCTACCTCCTCGACGGCGACGGCCCCTTCCCCGACCCGCGCTCGCGCCGCCAGCCCGACGGTGTCCACGCGCCCTCCGCCGGCTTCGACCCCCGCGCCCACGCGTGGGCGGACCAGACCTGGACGGGCCGGGATCTGGCCGGCTCGGTCATCTACGAGCTCCACGTGGGCACGTTCACCGGCGAGGGCACGCTCGACGCCGCCGCGGAGCGACTTCCGTACCTCGCCGACCTGGGCGTCGGCTTCGTCGAGCTCCTGCCGGTGAACGCCTTCAACGGCCCGCACAACTGGGGCTATGACGGCGTCCTCTGGTACGCCGTCCACGAGGTTTACGGCGGCCCGGACGCGTACCAGCGGTTCGTGGACGCCGCCCACGCGGCGGGGATCGCGGTCATCCAGGATGTCGTGTACAACCACTTCGGGCCCAGCGGCAACTACGCGCCGCGGTTCGGCCCCTACCTCCTCGCCGGTGCGGCGACCGGCTGGGGCGAGGCGGTCAACCTCGACGGGCCCGGCTCCGACGAGGTCCGCGCCCACATCCTCGACAACGCCCGCATGTGGCTCGAGGACTACAGGGTGGACGGCCTCCGCCTCGACGCCGTGCACGCGTTCGTGGACCGTCGCGCCGTCACGCTCCTCGAGGAGCTCCAGCTCGTCGCCGAGGACGTCGAGGCCGCGACGGGACGGCGGAAGGTACTGGTCGCGGAGTCGGACCTCAACGACCCGCGGATCGTCAGCGGCCGTCAGGCCGGTGGGTACGGGCTCGCGGCGCAGTGGAACGACGACGTCCACCACGCGATCCACGTGACCCTCACGGGGGAGACCGCCGGCTACTACGCCGACTTCGCCGACCCGGGCGCCCTCGCGAAGGTGCTCCGCGGCGGGTTCTACCACGACGGCACGTACTCGAGCTTCCGCGGGCGCGCCCATGGCCGCCCACTCGATCCGGGCCGGGTGAGGCCCGCGCAGCTCGTCGTCTCGAGTCAGAACCACGACCAGGTCGGCAACCGGGCCGCCGGGGACCGTCCCAGCGCCGTACTGGGCTGGGACGGCCTCGCTGTGGCGGCGGTCCTGACCCTCGCAGGCCCGTTCACGCCGATGCTGTTCATGGGCGAGGAGTACGGGGCCACGACCCCGTGGCAGTTCTTCAGCTCCCACCCCGAGCCGGAGCTCGCCGCCGCCACCGCCGAGGGGCGCACCGCCGAGTTCGCCCGCATGGGCTGGGACCCTGCCCTCGTGCCGGACCCGCAGGACCCGGCGACCCGCGAGCGGTCGGTCCTCGACTGGTCGGAGGCCCGGACGCACGACGGCGCCCGCCTCCTCGCGCTGTACCGGCGCCTCATAGAGGTGCGCGCCGAGCTGCCGGGCCTGTGGTCCGGGCGGCTCGACGAGACCGAGGTGCGCACCGGGGAGACCGGCGGCCAGGAGGCCGGGGAGCCGGGCGGCCGGTGGATCTCGTGGCGGCGGCCCGGGGTGATTGTGTGCGTCGGCCTCGGGCCGGGGCCGGCCGAGGTCCCGCTGCCCGAGGGGTTCGGGGGCCGGGTCGTGGTGGCCACGGACCCCGAATGCACGGTGGTGCGCACCTCGACCGGCGCGGCCGTGCGCGTGCCGGGACTGGCCGGCGTCGTGCTCGCGTCCGGGCGCCCCGACGGAGGGAGCCGGCCCGCTCCTAGCCGGTGATGAAGAACGACTGGCCCGGCGCGATCACCAGCCGGCCCTCGACCGGTCTGGGGCCGCCGAAGCGGCTGGCCGCCAGCGTGCAGGTCTCTCCTCCGGAGAGCGCCCCCGCGATCTGCTGGGCGAGCGCCTCCGCCTCCAGGTCGGCGACGTCGTACAGGATTCCATCGATCGTGATTCGTGCCATTGGTGGGTCTCCTTTCCCGAGGTGAGGGCAGTGTCCTCGTCCAACTCACCGGAACCACCGGAGGATGAACCAGAGGAGGTCATCCTCGCTGGTCTCGGCCACGGGTCTCGGCGTGAGCCACGCCGCGCCGCGCGGCAGCCCCTGTGCCCACAGCGCGGACTCGGCGCGCTCGAGGGCGGCATCGTAGGCGGCCCTGCGGTCGTCGCGTCCGAGGACGGCGTAGGCGTCCATGACCTCTCCGAGCCGTTCACGGTCCCGGCCCGGGCCTCCGTCGGGGTGAAGCTCGCGCAGAAGCCGCCGGTATGCGGCACGCACCTCCTGCCGGCTCGCGGTCCGGCCCACACCGAGTACTTCGTAGAAGTTCCTCGCGCGCATGGCAGCCCCCCGCGGGGTGGGGCCTGCCCCCGGCAGGCCCAGTTGCGGGCCTGCCGGGGGCCGTTGTCCCTCAGGCCGCGATCTCCTTCTTCGAGTGGGTCGTGGAGACCGCGATCTTGCGCGGCTTGGCCTGTTCGGCCACGGGGATGCGCAGCGTCAGGACACCGTCCGCGTAGTCGGCCGTGACCTTGGCGGTGTCGAGGGCGTCGCCGAGGATCAGTTCGCGCCCGAACGTGCCGGACGGGCGCTCCGCGGCGACCACCTCGGCGCCGTCCGGCCGGTGGGACTGCCGCTCCGCCCTCACGGTGAGGACGTTGCGTTCGACGTCGACGTTGATGGTCTCGGCGTCCACCCCCGGAAGGTCGAATTCCACGACGAACTCGCCGTCCTCGCGCCAGGCCTCCATCGGCATGGTCGTGGGCCGCGACGCGGTGCCGAAGACTTGCTCCGTCAGGCGGTCGAGTTCACGGAAGGGATCGGTTCGCATCAGCATCTCTGCCACCTCCAGATGTTCCATGTGGGGTCATGACGATGGTGTCTGTAGAGCGGCCCCATGTCGGATCTGCCTCTACAGGAATAGATATAGTAGATGTGATGGCGCAGATCAAGTGCCTTGTGACGCGAAGGTTCTTGAGCTTCGACGGTGCCAGGGGCTGCCTGCGGGTGCGTCCGTGGGGCACAGGCGGCGGCCGTGCATTCCGCGCGCACGACGGCGCGTGGTCCCTCCCAGATTCGACCCACCCGACGGCCCAATCCGCGGCCCTATCAGGACTCGGGACCCGAAGGTCACATGGATACAGGCCGGTAAGTCGCAGAAACGGGGGTCTGCCGCCTACGCGGGGGTCACGCCCGGCGGCAAGGTGGCAAGTCGGCGGATCCGCACCAACTCGGCGGCCTTCGGCGAGCGGGCATCGCTGTGAGTCAACGACAGGAGGTGACTTCCAGGAGGTGACTTCCAGGAGGTGGCCCCCAGGAGGTGGCCCCCAGAAGGTGACCCCCAGACGTGCGGAAGGGGCGGCACCGTTGCGGTGCCGCCCCTTCCCAGTGGGCCAGTGCCTACTATGCGCGCCGCCTGGTGACCATGCCCCAGATGAACAGGACGATGAGGGCGCCGACGATCGCGGTGATCCAGGTGCCGAGGTGGAAGAAGCCCGTGACCGAGCTGCTGCCGAAGATGAGGCTCGAGAGGAAGCCGCCGAGGAGCGCCCCGACGACGCCGAGAACCAGGGTGGCGATCCAGCCGCCCCCCTGCCTGCCGGGCATGATCGCCTTCGCGATCGCGCCGGCAATGAGACCGAGAATGATCCAACCGATAATGCCCACGTCTACTCCTTGTATGAGGTCGATCATGACTTAGAACTGGGTGGGTACTTTGGGGCCTGACTCTTACTTCCTAGCATGGGCAGGGCGCCGCGTCACGTACTGATCCGGCAGTGTCGCGGAACCGTTGCCTCACGCTCCTGCGGATAACGTTGCGGTCAAGAAGCATCCTGAGGCGAAGGGGAACCATGGACCGCTGTGCGCTGATCGTCAACCCGAGCAAGCAGGGCGCGGCCGCGCTGTCCGAGGCCTTCCGGTCCCGCTGCGCCCGAGCCGGGATGGAGGCCATGGTGTTCGAGACCACGGTCGAGGACCCGGGCGGGGGCATGGCCCGTGAAGCCCTGGCCGGCGGGGCCCGGCTCGTCGTGGTGGGCGGCGGGGACGGCACGGTGCGCGCCGCGGCCGGCGTGCTCGCGGGCACGGGGACGCCCCTCGCCGTCGTGCCCCTCGGCACCGGCAACCTGCTGTGCCGCAACCTCGGGATCCCGATCGACGACCAGGGCGCGGCCCTCGAAGCGGCCTTCGGGGGCCGCGAGCGGTCCATCGACGTGGCGTGGGCGAGCCTGGATGGAGGCGACGAGCGTGCCTTCGTGGTCATGGCCGGGATCGGGCTCGACGCGACGATCATGGCCAACACCGACGACGACCTCAAGGCCAAGGCGGGCTGGCTCGCCTACGTGGCGTCCGCGGCCCGGACCATCGCCGGGGACTCCCGCCGGATCCGGGTCGACGTCGACGGGCACCTGGTCGCGGACCGGCGCCAGCGCGGCGTCATGGTCGGCAACTGCGGCAGCATCCAAGGGAATGTGGAGGTGTTCCCCGGGGCGGCGGTGGACGACGGGCTCCTCGACGTCCTGGCTGTCGCGCCCCGGGGCGTGTTGGGGTGGGTCCGCGTGGCGGGAACGCTCCTGAGCCGTGTCCGCCGCCGCGCGCCCCGCGACCTCGGGCACTTCACCGGCAGGACTGTGCGGGCTGCCGCGGCCGACCCCCACGATGTCCAGCTCGACGGCGACCATCTCGGACTCGCCCGCGTCCTCGCCGTCCGGATCGAGGACCGGGCGCTCACCGTGAGGGTTCCCTCGTAGCGTCCCGGGCGGCACTGGCGCCCCTGACGCACGACGGCGCGTGGGCGCCGTCGCGCGTCCGCGCGGGCGTCAGCCGAGCTTCTTGCCGATCGAGACGCCCATGGCCGTCTGCATCCCAGCAGTCGATGCGTCCGTGCCGCTGCCCTTCCGGACGGCTGCCGGCGCGGCCTTGCGGCCGAGCAGGAAGTACGCGATCGGCCCGATGGTGTTGATGAACGTCGCGCCGGCCCACGCGAGCTTGGGGCCGTTGACCTGGTCCGCGGGCCGTTTGGCGAGGTCTCGCAGCGCGAGCCCCTGCAGTGTGAACTGGATGGCCGCGCCGAGCACGATCCCGGCGCGCTGTCCGCCGCTGAGCTCGGCCCACTTCTTCTTCTTCGCTGTGTTTCGTCCCATGCGGCCAGTCTATGGAGCAGCCTCGGGTTGGGGGAGGCCCTTCGATAAGATGGAGTGCCGCGGCGCACAAGGACGCACGTCAGCGAGGCGCCGCGGGACGACGTGATGAGGAGTGCCGTGTCCGAGAAGAAGATCCGTGTAGCCATTGTGGGCGTGGGCAACTGCGCCGCCTCCCTCGTGCAGGGGGTGCACTACTACCGCGACGCCGACCCGAGCGACACGGTCCCCGGGCTCATGCACGTGCAGTTCGGCGAGTACCACGTGGGCTCGCTCGAGTTCGTGGCCGCGTTCGACGTGGACGGTAAGAAGGTCGGGTTCGACCTTGCCGACGCGATCGGCGCGAGCGAGAACAACACCATCAAGATCGCCGAGGTTCCCCCGACCGGTGTGACCGTCCAGCGCGGACACACCCTCGACGGGCTCGGCAAGTACTACCGCGAGACCATCGAGGAGTCCCACGAGGAGGCCGTGGACGTGGTCGCCGCCCTGCGCGAGGCCAAGGTCGACGTCATGGTCTGCTACCTTCCCGTCGGGTCGGAGAAGGCAGCGAAGTTCTACGCGCAGTGCGCGATCGACGCCGGCGTGGCGTTCGTCAACGCCCTGCCGGTGTTCATCGCCGGGACCCCCGAGTGGGCCGCGAAGTTCACCGAGGCAGGCGTGCCGATCGTGGGCGACGACATCAAGAGCCAGATCGGCGCCACCATCACCCACCGCGTGCTCGCGAAGCTGTTCGAGGACCGCGGCGTGACCGTGGACCGCACGTACCAGCTGAACGTGGGCGGCAACATGGACTTCAAGAACATGCTCGAGCGCGAGCGCCTGCAGTCCAAGAAGATCTCCAAGACCCAGGCCGTGACCTCCAACGTCGAGGCCGAGCTAGCGGAGCGCGACGTGCACATCGGCCCGTCCGACTACGTCGCCTGGCTCGACGACCGCAAGTGGGCGTTCGTGCGCCTCGAGGGCCGCAACTTCGGCGACGCCCCCGTCTCGCTCGAGTACAAGCTCGAGGTGTGGGACTCGCCCAACTCGGCCGGCGTGATCATCGACGCCGTGCGCGCGGCCAAGATCGCCCTCGACCGGGGCATCGGCGGGCCGCTGACGTCCCCGAGCGCGTACTTCATGAAGTCCCCGCCGGTGCAGAAGGCCGACGACGTAGCCCGCGCCGACCTCGAGGCGTACATCCGGGGCGAGCTCGAGCGGTAGTCCCTCACCTCGTCTGGGGCGCGCACGACGGCGGGCCGGTCACCCTCACACGGTGACCGGCCCGCCGTCGTGCGTGCCTTGACGATCGACCGGCGGCGGCGTAGACCGGACGTGTCAGCGGCGGCCGGGTGAGGGCGCGGAGGGCGCCGACGCCGGAATATGGTCTCGGACCCGATCTCGAGGGAGAGATCCATGTCCACCACCGCCTTCAACCTGCTCCGCGAGAACGTGCGCGGGACAGTGATCGAGCCGGACGATCCGGACTACGACGCCGCCCGCCGCGTCTTCAACGGCATGCATGACAGACACCCCGCCGCCGTGCTGCGCGTGTCCCAGACGGCGGACGTCATCGCCGCGGTGCGGTTCGCGCGGGACGCCGGGCTGCCCGTCGCGATCCGTGGCGGCGGCCACAGCGCCCCCGGCTACGGGACGGCGGACGGCGCTCTCGTCCTTGACTTCTCGCCCCGCCGTGGGGTGTGGGTCGACCCGGAGGCCAAGCGGGCGCGAGTCGAGCCGGGCGCGACCTGGGCAGACTACAACCACGCGACGCACGCCTTCGGCCTCGCGAGCACGGGCGGGATTGTCGGCTCCACGGGAGTGGCCGGCCTGACCCTCGGCGGCGGCATCGGATACCTCGCACGCAAGCACGGGCTCGCGTGCGACAACCTCGTCTCCGCCGACGTGGTCCTCGCGGACGGCACGTTCGCCCGGGCCAGCGCCGAGCAGAATCCCGACCTCCTGTGGGCCCTGCGCGGAGGCGGCGGCAACTTCGGCGTCGTGACGTCCTTCGAGTTCGAGCTGCACGACATCGACATGGTGCACGTGGGGATCGTGGCGTTCCCCGCCGCCGAGGGCGTGGCCGTGGGCCAGTTCTACCGCGACTGGATCGCCGGCCAGCCCGAGGAGATGGGCGCGTTCTTCGCCTACCATCAGGCGCCGCCCGTGCCGTTCATCCCCGAGGAGTGGCACACGCGCCAGGTGTGCCTGATCGTGGGCATGTGGACGGGTGATCCGTCAGAGGGCGAGTCGCGCTGGCAGCCGGTGCTCTCGGCGGCCCCGGTGGTGGGCTCGCTCGTCGCGCCCATGCCGTACCCGTTCCTCAACGGCGCCTTCGACGAGGGCAACCCTCCCGGGCTCCAGGGGTACTGGAAGGCGGACTTCGCCCGCGGGCTCTCCGACGACATCCTCCGCGTGGCGCAGGAGTACGGCTCGACGGTTCCCAGCCTGCCCACCGCCAACCACTTCTACCCGATCGACGGGGCGGTCCATCGCGTCGCGGCGGACGCGACGGCCTTCCCGAACCGCTCGGCGAACTTCGCGCCCGTCATCGCCGGCCAGTGGGAGAGCCCCGCGGACAACGAGGCGAACATCGCGTGGGTGCGCAGCTACTGGCGTGCCCTGCACGAGTTCACCGAACCCGGCGGGTACATCAACTTCCAGGACGCCGACGACCAGCCACGGATCGAGGCCAACTATGGCGCGAACTATGCGCGCCTCGCCGAGGTCAAGGCCCAGTACGACCCGGACAACTTCTTCCACGTGAACCAGAACATCAGGCCCGTGCGCGCGGCGGAGGGTGCCGCCGCGGTGGAGCCGGAGGCCACGCCCGCCTGACGCGAGCGCACGACGGCGGGTGCGCGCCCGCCGTCGTGCGTTCGGGTCCTCCGCCGGCAGCTAGGTGCCGTAGATGAAGGCCTCGGCGTGCTCCACCGCCTTGCGGAACGAGTCGTTGCGGAGGGCCGCCGAGTCAGAGCTCGCGGCGGACCCGTTGACGACCGCCTCGACGTAGGTCGAGAGCCCCGGCGGCCGCAGCACCCAGATCCCGCCGGCCGGCGGAAGGTAGAACACGGCAAACGAGCGGGCCGTCGGATCGTCCTCCCACACGGGCACGACGGCGACCGCCGCGCCCGTGTCGACGTTGATCCACTGTGCCCGCGGCCGGGGCTGGTCGCGCTCGAAGACGCTGGGATCCAGGAACGGCGCCGTGCCCTCGCCCCATTTCTCCTCGAACCGCTCATGGAACACCGGGAACAGCGTGGTGTCGTAGCGGCGCCAGCCGCTTCGCTCCGGGCTCATGGAGCCTCCTCCTCATCGACGTGGAGTCTGCGAACCTGCGCTGGGGTCCACCTCTCGGATCTACGTCTGCACGCATAGATATAGTAGATTTGGTGAAACAGATCAAGACCTTTGTGGAAGGAGGCCGGATGGCGCAGCGGCGGCGCTCCTCGGAGGGGGTGTACGCGATCTCGGTCGCTGCCGAGCTCTCCGGGATGGCCCTCTCGAGCCTTCGGCTCTACGAGCGCAAGGGACTCCTCACGCCCTCACGCACCGACGGGGGCACGAGGCGCTACAGCGAGGACGACGTCGAGCGGCTCGCGCGCATCGCCGTGCTCGTCGAGGCCGGCCTCACGATCGAGGGCATCCGGATCGTCCTCGAGCTCGAAGACGAGAATGCCCGGCTGCGACGGGAACTCGCGGACCTTCGCGCTGAACGCAGCCGCGCCGGGTAGGCCCGGTCCGCCGCGGGAGCGCAGAAGCGAGCGCACGACGGCGGGTGGGGGCCCGCCGTCGTGCGCTCGCTTGCGGGTGGGGCCGGCTCAGTGCTCCACGGTGGCGAGGTCGAGATCCTTTGACTCGCGCGTGAGCAGGACCGCGACGACGCTCACGGCCGTGAGCACGCCGAGGAAGATGACCACGGGCGCGATGTCCGGGCCGGCGCCGTACAGGCCCGCGACGATCCCGGGGGTGAAGCCCGCGCCGATCAGCGTGGCCAGCTGGTAGCCGAGCGAGGCCCCCGTGTACCGGGCGCGCGTGCCGAACTGCTCGGAGACGAACGCGGCCAGCGGGCCGTAGATGAGGCCGTGGCACGCGAGGCCCACCACGAATCCGAGGAACACCAGCAGCACGTTGCCGGAGGAGAACCAGCCGAACATCGGGTACAGGAACGCCATGAAGAGCACCATCCCGGCCACGAGCAGCGGGCGGCGGCCGACCCGGTCCGAGAGCCTGCCCATGAACAGGACCATCGTCATGGTCAGCACGGACGCCACGGCGAACGCGTAGAGAACGGGCTGGCGCGGCGCGCCGTGGTCCACCGCGTAGGTCACGGCGAACGAGGCGAGCACCACCTGGAGCGCGAAGCCTGCCGCACCGCCGAGGGTGACGAGGATGAGGTTCTTCGGCCGGCGCAGCACGCTCAGCAGCGGCACCTTGGGCTGGGCCTCGGTGAGGCGGTCCTGCTCGATTGCGGCCTTGAAGATCGGGCTCTCGGAGATCCTCGTGCGGATCACGAGGCCCACCACGAGCAGCGCGGCGGAGAGCAGGAACGGAACGCGCCAGCCCCATGAGAGGAAGGCCTCCTGCGGCAGGGCCGCGAAGAGGCCCATCACGAACGTGCCCAGCGCGGCGCCGCTCGGGCCGCCCGCGTTGACGAACGAGGCCGCGAAGCCGCGCCGCTTGGGGTCGGAGTGCTCAAGCGCCATGAGCGCCGCGCCGCCCCATTCGCCGCCGATCGCGATGCCCTGCAGGAACCTCAGGGTGACGAGGAGGATCGCCCCCCACGAGCCGATGACGGATGCGGAGGGCACGAGGCCGATCAGGGTCGAGGCCAGGCCCATGATCAGCATCGAGAGGATGAGGACCTTCTTGCGCCCGAGCCGGTCGCCGAAGTGCCCGAAGATCGCGCCGCCGAGGGGCCTGGCCACGTACCCGGCCGCGAACGTCCCGTAGGCCGCGATGGTGGCCGAGAGCGGGTCGAGACCGGTGAAAAAGACCTTCGGGAAGACGAGCGCGGACGCCGTCGCGTAGAGGAGGAAGTCGTAGAACTCGATGGTGCTGCCGAGGTAGCTCGACGCGATCACCCGGCGTGATTCGCGCCGGGCGGACTCGACGCTCAGGCCCTTGAGCCCGGCTGTGGTGGAACTCGTCACGGTGACCTCCATGTCACTCGGATGGAACGGGGTGGGTGGGGGTGGGGGCGATCCTCGCCAGGAAGCACCGCGGCGTTAGTTGATTATTTCGATCGTTGAATTTTTCTACGATCTCGAGACAATTCTATGAGACGGCTGTCACAGTGTCCAGTGGTTCTTGGGGGGCTGTGCTCACGCGCGGTGAAGGGGCCGGGCTTGGCTGCACGTGGACCGCTCCACTACTGTGGGCGGTGGCGGGCGCCGACTGAGGGTGCGTTGCGTGAATCATGGGGGGCGGACCCTCGGCAGCGCCGATCGCCGCCGGTCAAGAAGCGGCCGGCCCCTCGGCCGAGTCCGTCAGAAAAGGCCCTCGACCCGGCCGTCGTCGTCCAGGTCCATGCGCATCGCCGCGGGCTCCTTGGGTAGCCCCGGCATGGTCATGAGCGAGCCCGTGACCGCGACCACGAACCCCGCCCCGGTGCGCGGCCACAGCTCCCGCACGTGCACCGTGAAGCCCTCAGGCGCACCGAGAAGCGAGGCATCGTCGGAGAACGAGTACTGCGTCTTGGCCATGCACACCGGCAGGCCGTCCCAGCCGTTCTCGTGGATCTGCCTGAGCGTCTTCTTCGCCGCGTCGGAGAACTCGACCCCCGCGCCCCGGTAGACCTCCCGGACGACCGTGGCGATCTTGTCCTCGATGCTCATCTCGAGCGGATACAGCTGGCGGGCTGTTCCGGGCTCCTCGAGCGCGGCGAGCACCTCGCGCGCGAGTTCATCGCCGCCGTCGCCCCCGCCGCCGCGGCCCCACACGTCCGCGACGGCGACGCGGACGCCCGCCTCGCGGCACAGGCGCACGACGGCGTCGAGCTCCTCGGGCGTGTCGCTCACAAACTCGTTGACCGCCACAACTGGCTCGAGCCCGAACTTCCGCACGTTCTCCACGTGCCGGGCGAGGTTGGCGAACCCACGCACGACCGCGTCCGCATCCGGGACCTTGAGCTCGTCCTTCGGGACGCCGCCGTGCATCTTCAGCGCGCGCACCGTCGCGACGATCACCACCGCCGAGGGCGCAACGTCCGCCGCGCGTGACTTGATGTCGATGAACTTCTCGGCTCCGAGGTCCGCCCCGAAGCCGGCCTCGGTGACCACGACGTCGGCGAGGCGGCGCGCCGTCGTCGTCGCGAGGGCGGAGTTGCACCCGTGGGCGATGTTCGCGAACGGGCCGCCGTGGACGAGGGCGGGGGTGCCGGCGATCGTCTGGACGAGGTTCGGCTTGATCGCGTCCTTGAGGAGCATCGCCATCACGCCGGCCGCCCCCAGGTCCGAGACCGTGAGGGGCTTGCGGTCGTAGGTGTAGCCGAACGTGATGCGGCCCAGACGCTCCTTGAGGTCGGCGACCGAGGACGCGAGGCAGAAGACCGCCATGACCTCGGACGCGACGGTAATGTCGAAGCCCGCCTCCCGCGGGACGCCCTGGGCGGGCCCGCCGAGGCCGATCACGATCTGGCGGAGGGAGCGGTCGTTCATGTCCATGACCCGCTTGAACGTGACGCGGCGCGGGTCGATGGCCAGGGCATTGCCCTGGAAGATGTGGTTGTCGATCAGCGCGCACAGGGCGTTGTTCGCACTCGTGATGGCGTGGAAGTCGCCGGTGAAGTGGAGGTTGATGTCCTCCATCGGCAGCACCTGGGACTGGCCGCCGCCCGTCGCGCCGCCCTTCATGCCCAGGATCGGGCCGAGGCTGGGCTCGCGGATCGCGATCATGGTGCGCTTGCCTGCGCGCGCGAGGGCGTCGGCGAGGCCGACGGTGAGCGTGGACTTGCCCTCGCCGGCCGGGGTGGGCGAGATGGCCGTGACGAGCACGACGTGGCCGCGCCTGCTGTCATTCCCGGCCTCAGACAGGCGGCCCACGTCGATCTTCGCCTTGTACCGCCCGTACAGCTCGAGCGCCTCCTCCGGGATGCCCGCCTCCTCGGCGATCTGCACGATGGGGCGCAGGGTCGCCGCGCGGGCGATCTCGAGGTCATTGGGCAGGGGCGTGCCCGGACGCGGTGCGCTGGGCGTCGATGCCGAGGCGGTCATGGCGCCACCCTACCCCTACCCTGCGGCGCGCGGACGTCGCCGAGATCGGGCGGCCGGGTGCCGCCGAGGTCGGCGTCGGGACCCGATCTCGGGGGGAGGTCAGCCCAGGGTCGCCGGGGCCTGCTCGCGGATGGCCGTCCGATAGGCCGCGCGGGTGCCCTCGGCGGTCTGCTCCCAGCCGAACCGCTCGGCGTAGATCGACGCGGCACGGCCGAGGTCGTGCCGCGTCTCGGGGTCGTCGTGCAACTGCTCGAGGACCGCGGCCCACACGGCCGGCTCGTGCCCGTCCACGAGGAAGCCGGTGCGGCCGTCGCACACGGCCCGCGTCAGCCCGCCCACCCGAGCGGCCACCACCGGCGTCCCGCACGCCTGGGCCTCGAGCGCCACGAGCCCGAACGACTCCGAGAAGCTCGGCATCGCCACCACGTCCGCAGACCGGTACCACTCGGCGAGCCCCGCGGCGGGGACGGGCGGCAGGCGGCGCACCACGCCGTCGAGCCCCTCCGCCTGCGTGAGCAGGTCCAGATCGAGCCCGGCCGAGCCGCTCGGCGCCCCCACGATCGTCACCCGCAGCGGGATGTCGGGACGGCGCCGACGCAGCTCGCCCGCCGCGGCCACGAGCACCTGCGGGCCCTTGAGCCGCTGGATCCGGCCGGCGAACAGGACGTGGAACTCGCCCGGCCTCACGCCCTGGCCCGCGCGTGACCGCGCACGGAACGCGGGCCGGAACACGCCGAGGTCCACGCCGGGGGAGACCACGTCGATGCGGTCGTCGTCCACGCCGTAGTGCCGCACGAGCTCGTCCCGCTCGGCCGGCGTGTTCGCCGTGAATCGGGTGGCCTCCTCGGCGAGGCGCTGCTCGCCGCGCTCGCGGTTGGACGGCTCCGGGACGTCGCCGGCGGCCAGGTGGAGGTTCTTGACGCGCGCCATCGTGTGCATCGTGTGCACGAGCGGGACGCCCAGCTCGCGCGCCACCTCGAGCCCCGCCAGGCCGGACACCCAGTAGTGGCTGTGGACAACGCGGGGAACCGCGCACGACTCTCCGTCGTCGATGCGGGCGAGCACGCGGGCCGCGAACTCCGCGACCAGCGGGGGCATCTGCTCCTTCGCGAGCCGCCGCCGCGGGCCCGCCTCCACATGGTGCACGAGCACGCCGTCCGCGAGCGTGACCGTGTCCGGCTGGTCCGGCGAGGTCGCCCGAGTGTAGATGTCGACCCCCAGCCCGCCGGCCGCGAGCGCCCGCCCCAGCTGGGACACGTAGACGTTCATCCCGCCCGCGTCCCCCGCGCCCGGCTGCTCAAGCGGGGACGTGTGGAGGGAGATCATCGCCACGCGGTCACGGTGCTGCACGCTCCCTAGGCTACGTGCCCGCCCCGCCCGCGCGCCCATCCGTTCCGCGTCGGCTGCAGCGGCGCACGACGGCGGGGGCCGCCGGCGCACTCGAGGCGAGGCGGCGGCGTCGTGCGCCGCAAGGGTGCGGTGCGCCACGAGTAGACTCGGTGCGTGACTTCCGAGCCGACCCTTGACGCTTCCAGCATGCCCACCACCCGTCTTCCCGAGCGTGCCGCCGTGGTGGACCTGGACGCGATCCGGCACAACGTGGAGCTGGTCCGCAGGGTTGCCGCGCCCGCCCGGGTGATGGCCGTGGTGAAGGCCGACGGCTACGGCCACGGCGCCACCCAAGTGGCTAGGGCCGCGCTCGAGGCGGGCGCGTCCTGGCTCGGGGTGGCGCACATCAGCGAGGCGCTCGCGCTGCGCGCGGCCGGCATCGACGCGCCGATCCTCGCATGGCTCCACACCCCTGACTCGAACTTCTCCGCGGCGGTGGCGGCCGGCATCGACCTGGGCTGCTCGGGCTGGGAGCTCGAGGCGATCGTCGCGGCGGCGCGCGAGCAGGAGCGGCCGGCCAGGATCCACCTCAAGATCGACACGGGGCTCGGCCGCAACGGCGTCACCGCGGACCGCTGGGAGTCCGTGGTGGGCGAGGCGGTCGAGTACCAGGACGAGGGGCTCCTGCGCGTGGTCGGCGTGTTCAGCCACCTGGCCGTCGCGGACGAGCCGACGCGCCCCGAGACCGACGCCCAGCTCGACGCGTTCCGCGAGGCGATCGCGCTCGCCGAGGACGCCGGCTGCGACCTCGCGGTGCGCCACATCGCCAATTCGCCGGCGATCTTCTCCCGCCCGGACGCACACTTCGACCTGGTCCGCGCGGGCATCGCGATCTACGGCCTCTCCCCGTTCGCGGACCAGGCCTCCGCGGACCTGGGGCTGCGCCCCGCGATGACGCTCCGGGCCACGCTCTCCCAGGCCAAGCGCGTGCCCGCGGACCAGGGCGTGAGCTACGGGCTCACGTACCGGACGCCCTCGGCCGGTGCGCTCGGGCTCGTGCCCCTCGGATACGCCGACGGCGTGCCCAGGACCTCCGAGCGGGGTCCGGTGCGGATCGCAGGGCGCACCTACACGGTCGCGGGCCGGGTCGCGATGGACCAGATCGTGGTGGACCTCGGCCCCGACGCAGACACCGACTCGTTCCTGGGCGCCGAGGCCGTGCTCTTCGGCGCCGGCGACGAGGGCGGCCCCACGGCCGACGACTGGGCCCGCGCCACCGGGACGATCAACTACGAGATCGTCACGCGCATCAGCGGCCGCGTCCCCCGCGTGTACCTGGGGGACGGCGAGTGAGCCCGTCCGACGGCCCGGGCGCCGCGCCCGCGCCCGCGCGTGAGTGGGAGATCGCGTTCGCTCCCGCCACGGCCGAAGAGACCCAGTCGATCGGCGCCGCCCTCGGCCGCGAGCTCGACGCGGGTGACCTCGTGGTGCTCACGGGCGAGCTCGGGGCCGGCAAGACCACCTTCACGCAGGGCCTCGGCGAGGGGCTCGGCGTGCGGCCGGGCATCATCTCGCCCACGTTCGTGCTCGTGAGGATCCACCCCAACCTCGTCCACGGGCCGCGTCCCGGCGGCCCAGACCTCGTCCACGTCGACGCCTACCGGCTCAGCGGCCACGGCGAGATCGCCGACCTCGACCTCGAGAACTGGGCCGACACGGCCGTGACCGTCGTGGAGTGGGGCCGCGGGCTCATCGAGGAGCTCTCCGACAGCCGGCTCGACATCGAGCTGCGCCGCCCCGCGGCGCCCCCGGCGACCGTGGGCCTCACGCTGGACTTCGACACCGAGGACGACGACGAGCCCCGCGTCGTGCTGATCCGTGCCTTCGGCCCGCGCTGGGCCGGGCGGCCCAGCGTCCAGTGGCCGGCCGTCGAGCGGGTCGACCCCGCCGAGGTCGGGTCGTCAGACGAGGGGGTGGCCGAGTGATCCTGCTCGCCATCGATACCTCGGCCATCGCCTCCGCCGCGCTCATCCGCTTCCACGAGTCTTCCGGTTCCGGCGCCGGCGGGGCAGCGGTGCTGGCGTCCTTCGCCACCGAGGACACCCGCTCTCACGCCGAGGTGCTCGCCCCCGGGATCCAGACGCTCCTCGCCGAGCAGGGGATCGCGGGCCGGGAGATCGCGCGGATCCTCGTGGGCGTGGGGCCCGGACCGTTCACGGGCCTGCGGTCCGGCATCGCGACCGCCCGGGCCCTGGCCTTCGCGTGGAACGTTCCGCTCGACGGCGTCATGAGCCTCGACGCGCTCGCGTGGGACGTCGTCTCGGACGCGCAGCCGGGCTCGGAGTTTGTCGCCGCGATCGACGCCCGCCGCAGGGAGCTCTACTGGGCCCGGTACGCCGCCGACGGCACGCTCCTCGACGGTCCCCACGTCACGGCCCCGGACGAGCTCCCCGACCTGCGCGTCTATGGTGCCGGGGCCGGCCTGTACCCGGCGCAGCTCGACGACGCCGGCGCCACCGTCGCCGAGGGCTTCGAGGCCGCCCAGCCGACCGCCTCCTCGCTCGGGCTCTCCGCCGCGGCACGACTCGCCGCCGGCGGCCCGCTGCTGGACACCACTCCGCTCTACCTGCGCGAGTCGGACGCCCAGGTTCCCGGCCCGCGGAAGCGGGCCCTGTGAGCAGCCGAGCGGGCGAGCCCGCCGAGACCCCGGCCTCCGGAGGACCGCGGCGTGCGCTGCCGCCCGGCGTCGTGCTTCGCGACATGACAGAGGCGGACGTACCCGCCGTGCACGCGCTCGAGCGGGCGCTGTTCCCGATCGACGCGTGGCCCGAGCAGATGTTCCGCGACGAGCTCTCCCAGCCCGAGACGCGCCGCTACTACGTCGCGGAGGAGGCTGGGCCGCAGGGGCGCCGGATCATCGCGTACGCGGGGCTCATGTGCGTCGAGCCCATCGCGGACGTGCAGACGATCGCGGTCGTGCCAGAGCGCGAGGGGCGCGGCATCGGCTCGGCGGTGCTGACGGAGCTCATCGCCGAGGCGCGCCGGCGCCGCGCGGCCGACGTGCTGCTCGAGGTCCGCGCGGACAATCCGCGAGCCCAGGAGCTGTACCGGCGGTTCGGCTTCACCCACATCCACACGCGTCGCCGCTACTACCGCGACGGCGTCGACGCGCTCATCATGCAGCTGCCGCTCGCGGCCGCCGGAGCGGAAGGGGAGGCACAGTGAACCGCCAGGAGCCGCTGGTCCTCGGGATCGAGTCCTCGTGCGACGAGACCGGTGTGGGTATCGTGCGCGGCACGATCCTGCTGGCCAACACCGTCTCCTCCTCGATGGACGAGCACGTGCGGTTCGGCGGGGTGATCCCCGAGATCGCCTCCCGCGCGCACCTCGACGCGCTCGTGCCGACCCTCCGCGAAGCCCTCGACACCGCCGGCGTGACGCTCGACGAGATCGACGCGCTCGCCGTGACCTCCGGGCCGGGGCTCGCGGGCGCCCTCATGGTCGGCGTGTGCGGGGCGAAGGCGCTGGCCGTCGCGACCGGGAAGCCGCTCTACGCCATCAACCACCTTGTGGCCCACGTGGGCGTCGGGCTGCTGGGCGGCGGCGCGTATGACGGCGACCTGCCGCCTGATCTGGGCGCCCTGCTGGTCTCGGGCGGCCACACCGAGATCCTGCGCGTGCGCAACATCGCCGGCGACGTGGAGCTCCTCGGTTCGACGATCGACGACGCCGCCGGCGAGGCCTACGACAAGGTGGCCCGGCTGCTCGGGCTCGGGTACCCGGGCGGGCCCGCCATCGACCGGCTCGCGCGCGAGGGGAACCCGAAGGCGGTCCGCTTCCCGCGGGGCCTCACGCAGCCAAAGTACATGGGCACACCCGAGGATCCGGGCCCACACCGGTATGACTGGTCCTTCTCGGGCCTCAAGACGGCAGTGGCGCGGTGCGTCGAGCAGTTCGAAGCGGCCGGCGAGCCCGTGCCCGTGGCCGATATCGCGGCCTCGTTCCAAGAGGCCGTCGTGGACGTCATCACGTCCAAGGCGGTCCTCGCGTGCCGGGAGCAGGGGATCAGGAACCTCCTCCTCGGAGGCGGGGTGGCGGCCAATTCGCGCCTGCGCGAGCTGACCCGGCAGCGGTGCGACGCGGCAGGGATCTCCCTTGAGGTGCCGGAGTTCTCGCTGTGCACGGACAACGGTGCCATGGTGGCCGCGCTCGCGGCCCGGGTGATCATGGACGGGCGCGAGCCGAGCGGCCTCGAGTTCGCCCCCGAGTCCTCGCTCCCCGTGACCACGGTGAGCGTGTAGGGCCCGCCAGACACAATTCGGCAGCCGTGGGGCGCTCCATGCTGGAGTAGCCGGCGCGGGTTGTGCCTGACGGGACGGCCTGCGCCGGATTCCGAGGCCGAGAGTTATCCACATGACCCCGAGACCGCCCCGGCGACGGACCGATCTGGGGAACCATGCCATCATGGGCCTCGTTGCAGATTTCGTTGCCGCCGTCGGCGGAAGCGCGCGCACGCACAAGCTGCGCCAACACTTCACCAAGCGCGAACTCTCACAGGCAGTGGCCAGCGGTGACATCGTGCGGTCTGTCCGCGGCGTGTACGCCCTTCCTGGGCATGACGGCGCGGAGCGCAGAGCGCTCGAGCTGAGTGCCGTGCTCTATCTGCGATCGGCTGCGCAGGCGCATGGCCTTGGCGTCCTTCACCGTCCGCCTGCGGTCGAACTCGCGATTGCCCGCGAGCGCCGAACGCCGAAGGTGGCCGGCGTTGTGGCGGTCCGACGGCTCCTCCCGCCCGAGGACCTGGTTCATCAGGGCGAGATGCGGGCAACGTCGGTGGTCCGCACCGTTCTGGACTGTGCGGCTGCACTGCCGTTCGCAGAGGGGCTCGCGATTGCAGACTCGGCGCTGCGGAGCAGGCTGGTGACCCGCAACGAGCTGCACGTCGCGGCGAACGCTTGGGTGGGCCGCAACCGGCGAGCCCAGCAGCGAGTGCTCCAGCACATGGATGGGCGTGCCGCGAATGCCTTTGAATCGGGACTCCGGGCCGCCTGCATCGAAGGCGGGGTGTTCATGGAGCCGCAGGTCGTGATCCGCACCTCGGGCGGGGATCATCGGGTGGACCTCGCGAAAACCATCCCCACCATGCAGGGGATGAGGTATCTGATCACCGAGGCGGACAGCTTCGAGTGGCACGGGGGCCGCGACGCCCTCCACCGGGACTGCACGCGCTACAACGAACTCGTGCGATCCGACTGCATCGTGCTCCGATTCAGCTGGGAACACGTGATGTACGAGAGACGGTGGATCAGCGAGGTTGTCGCGGACGTGGATCGCGGTCCCGCCAGGCGCAACTCGGGCCTGAAGCGGCAGGCATCCCTGCCCCTGAGCGCGTGAATTGTGCCTGGCGGGACGTTATGGCGATTACCGTCGTGCGCGCCAGGTGAGGAACCACTCGACCCCCGCGTAGACCGCCGCGGCGGCACCGACCCACAGGGCCGCCTGCCCATGGTGGGTCACGGCGAGGACCACGGCGACGATCACCAGGACGAGGATGATCCGCGCGGGGGAGCGCCGCGTGCGCCGGGCGTCCTGACGCTCGGGCACAGTCACCGCCCGAGCGCGGCGTAGCCCTCGCGCATGAGCCGCGCCTCCTCGAGCACGACCGCGCGCAGGTCGCCGCCGTTGGCCTCGGCCACCCGTCGCTGGCGCTGGTACCCGGCGCCGCGCCGCATGATGCCCTCGATGTCACGCAGCTCCGACGAGCAGCCGAGGTCCGCGGCGATCGGTGCCAGCCGGTCCAGGGTCTCCGCGAGGTGCTCGGTGACGAGCTTCTCGTTGCCCTCGGCGTCGAGGATGATGATGGCGTCGAGCCCGTACCGCGCGGAGCGCCACTTGTTCTCCTGCACGTGCCACGGCGGCATGGTGGGGATCTTCTCGCCGGCGTCGAGGGCCCGGGACGCCTCCTCGACGAGGCATTGGGTGAGGGCGCCGATCGCGCCGATCTCCTCGAGGGTGGAGAGGCCGTCGCACACGCGCATCTCGATGGTCCCGAGTCGCGGCACGGGCCGGATGTCCCAGCGGATCTCGTTGATGAGGTCGATCACGCCGGTCTTGAGCATGTCATCGACGTAGTGCTCGAACCCCGCCCAGTCCTCGAACTGGAACGGCAGCCCGGCCGTGGGCAGCTGCTGGAACATGAGCGCGCGCTGGGACGCGTAGCCCGTGTCCTCGCCGCTCCAGAACGGGCTGGACGCCGAGAGCGCCTGGAAGTGCGGGAAGTAGTTCACGAGGGCGTCGAGCACCGGCATGGCCTTGTCCCGCCGGTCGAGCCCGATGTGCACGTGCACGCCGTAGATCACCATCTGCCGCCCCCACCACTGGGTGCGGTCGATCAGCTTCGCGTACCTCTCCTTGTCCGTGACGGGCTGGAGGCGCGGCTGGCTGAATGGGTGGCTTCCGGCGCAGAACAGCTCCACGCCAATCCGGTCTGTGACCGTCCGGACGGCTGCCAGCGACTCGGCAAGGTCCGCCGTGGCGCCGCCCACCGTGTTGTGCACCCCGCTCACGAGCTCCACGGTGTTCAGGAGGAGCTCCTGATGGATCCGGGGCGTCTCGCCGAACAGCTCGGGGTGCTCGGCGCCGAGGCGCTCGAGCACTTGCGGCGCGAGCGAGACGAGCTCGCCGCCGTGCTTGTCCACGAGGGCCAGCTCCCATTCGAGCCCGATGGTGGACTGCTGGGATGGTGCGAAGTCGATCTCCAGTGTGTGACCCCCGGATCGGGCCGGCCGTGGCCGGCTGCGTGCACGAGCGCTCACAGTTTACGGCCAGCCGTCCCCGCGGCACCCGGTGTTGCGCCGAGAGAAGGCTCACGCGGCGCCGGGAGCACAACGCGCCGGGTCACGCCCTGTTGAGGATGGCGCCGATCCGCGCCGAGTCCGGCAGGCATCCGTAGCCCAGGCTGCGGCCCGGGCCGAGCCGGGCGGCGATGAACGCCTCCGCGACGGCCGGCTCCCCGTCTAGCAGGAGTGTGGCCTGGAGCGCGAGCGCGAGGGTCTCGGCGAGCCGCCGCGCCCACGCCTGCGCCTCGTCGGGCTCGCGTGCGGCGTCGGCCATGAGCGCGAGGGCCTGCTCGAGGTGCGCGTCGAGCGCGGCGTCGGCGCCGCGGTGCCGCTCGAGCTCCTCGCCGAGCGCCTCGGTGGCCTCGGGCTCGCGGGTCAGTGCACGCAGGACGTCGAGCGCCACCACGTTGCCCGAGCCCTCCCAGATCGCCATGACGGGCTGCTCGCGGTAGCGCATGGCCAGCGGGAAGTCCTCGGTGTAGCCGTTGCCGCCGAGGCACTCGAGCGCCTCCGCGGCGTGCCCGGGTCCTCGCTTGCACACCCAGTACTTGCCCACGGCCGTGGCGATCCGCGCGAACGCCTGCTCGCGCGAGGCATCGGGTGCGCGGACCACGCCCGCCAGCCAGACGGCGTCGTCCGCGGCCGCGAGCCGCAGCCCGAGCGCCGCCGCCGCCTCGTACTCGAGCGCGAGGTCCGCCAGGACGGCGGCCATCGCGGGCTGGTCCACGAGCAGGCGCCCGAACGCGCGCCGGTGCCGCGCGTGCCAGACGGCCTCCGCGACGGCCTGGCGCATGCCGGCCGCCGTGCCGAGGATGCAGTCGAGGCGGGTCTCGTGGACCATCTCGATGATGGTGCGGACGCCGCGTCCGGCGTCGCCGAGCCGCCACCCGAGCGTGTCCTCGAACTCGACCTCGGCCGAGGCGTTGGCCCGGTTCCCGAGCTTCGACTTGAGCCGCACGAGCCGGAACTGGTTCCTCGTCCCGTCCTCCAGAACGCGCGGGACCAGGAAGCACGAGAGCCCTTCGGGCTCCCGGGCAAGGACCAGGAACGCGTCGCTCATGGGCGCCGAGCAGAACCACTTGGCGCCCGTGATCAGGGCGGTCCCGTCGCCGAGGTCCCGTGCTGCCGTCGTGTTGGCCCGGACGTCGGAGCCGCCCTGCCGCTCGGTCATCGCCATCCCCACCAGGGCGCCGGGCTTGCGGCCCGCGGGTACGAGCCGCGGCTCGTACCCGTCGCCGTAGAGGCGGGGGAGCCAGACGCGGGCGACGTCGGGCTGCCGCGACAGGGCGGGCACCGCGGCGTGGGTCATCGAGACCGGACACGCGTGCCCGGGCTCGACCTGCGCGAACAGCATGAACGCGGCCGCCCTCGCGACGTGCGCGCCCGGGCGGGGGTCCGCCCACGCCGACGTGTGGGCCCCGTGCGCCACCGCGTCCGCGACGACGTGGTGGTAGGCCGGGTGGTACTCGACCTCGTCGAGCCGCTCGCCGTAGCGGTCGAGGACGTGGAGCGCGGGCGGGTGCTCGTTGGCCAGGCGCGCGTTGGCGGCGAACTCGGCCGAGCCGACGAGGCGGCCGACCGCGGCAAGCTCGCCCGAGGCCCAGCTGGCGCCGTGGCGCCGGATCCCGTCGATGAGGGCGGCGTTCGTGGAGAACTCGTCGACGTCCACTCGTGGGGGAGCCTGGTTCAGCATGATCCCATTGGACACCGCGGGAATGAGACGCGGCTACCCCTTGTTATCGAAAATGGTTCTCATCGAATCGAGGAAAGGAGCACCATGAAGGTCCGCAATTCCCTGCGTGCGCTCAAGAACGCGCCGGGGGCACAGATCGTCCGCCGCCGCGGCAGGACGTTCGTCATCAACAAGAAGAACCCCCGTATGAAGGCGCGTCAGGGCTGACCCGGAGGCCACAGGGTCGGCGTGGGGACCGGCGCGGCACTAGCCTTGGTGCCGTGCCGATCCTCAACAAAGACATGACCCTGTGCATCTCCCTCTCGGCCCGGCCGAGCAACAACGGGACGCGCTTCCACAACTACCTGTACGAGGCCCTCGGCCTGAACTGGATCTACAAGGCCTTCGCGCCCACGGACCTCGCCCAGGCGATCGCGGGGGTGCGGGGCCTCGGCATCCGCGGCGCTGCCGTGTCGATGCCGTACAAGGAGGAGGTGATCGCCCTCGTGGACCGCATGGACGGCTCAGCGGCCGCGATCGACTCGGTCAACACGATCGTCAATGACTCCGGCGTGCTCACCGCCTACAACACGGACTACACCGCGATCGCACAGCTCATCACCCGCGCACGGCAGGGCGGGCACGACGGCGCCCTCTCGCCCGAGTGGTCCGTCCTCCTCCGCGGATCGGGCGGCATGGCGAAGGCGACTGCCGCGGCCTTCCGCGATGCCGGCTTCCGCAACGTGACGATCGTGGCCCGCAACGAGGCCGCGGGCCGCGCCCTCGCAGACCTGTACGGGTTCGCGTGGCAGGCCGAGCTCGGCGACGACACCGCCGATGTCCTGGTCAACGTGACCCCGATCGGGATGGCCGGTGGGCCGGACGCAGACTCCCTCTCGTTCCCGCAGGCGGCGGTCGACGCCGCGCGGCTGGTGTTCGACGTCGTGGCCCTTCCGGCGGAGACGCCGCTCATCAGGGCCGCGAGGGCCGCCGGGAAGCCCGTCATCTCGGGGGCGGAGGTCATGACGATCCAGGCGCTCGAGCAGTTCGTCCTCTACACGGGCATGCGTCCGAGCGACGAGCAGGTGCGCGCCGCGGAGGAGTTCATGCGCGCCCAGTGAGTTGGGGGGTCATTTCCCTGCGCTGATGTCCCACGGGCCAACGCGAGGACGTGGACCCCGCAACGGGGCGCCAGGGACCCCGCAACCTCAGAGGGGCTCGACGACGGCGGCCACTCGGTCGTCGCCGATCCGGGTGAGCACGAGGGTGGCGCGCTTGGTGGCGCCCTTGCGCTGCCCGGAGAGCAGGAGCCTGCGCAGCTCCTCCGGGGTGACGGCGGCGCCGCGCTTCTTGATGTCCAGCACCCCGATGCCCTCCTCCCGGACCCACGCCCGCAGCGCCTTGACGTTGTACGGCCGCACCTCGAGCACCCGGTAGGCCTTCGCGAACGGCGTGTCCACGGGCTCGGCGGAGCAGATGTACGCGATGTGCGGGTCCACGAGGTGACCGCCCAGACGGTCCGCGAGCTCGGCGACGAGCCCCGCGCGGATCACGGCGCCGTCGGGCTCGTACAGGAACCCCTCGAGCGGGCCGATCTGGGGCTGCGCGCCCTCGCCGAAGTCAGTCTCGGCGACGAGCTCGGCGGCGCCGTCCTGCCCGAGGAGGAGTGCCGCGCGCCGCACGCTGGGCCGGCGGAGGGCGTTGAAGTACAGGGCGACCTCGGCGACGTCCCCGTTCACGGACACCCACTGCGCCTCGCAGCCGGCGGGAATGGAGGCGTGCGGCATGCCGGGCCCGAGCTTGACGCCGACGGGCAGGCCCCGGGCCGCGAGCTCCTCGACGAAGCTCAGGGGCGGCGAGAATTCTTCGGGGTCCCACAGCCTAGTGGTGCCCGAGGTCGAGGTCTCGCGGCGGGCCGGGTCGAGCCAGACGCCGTCCACGCCGTCGAGCGCCACGGACTCGGCGTCCGCGTGGACGACCCGCGCGTGCGGGAACGGCATGAGGTTCATCGTCGCGCAGGCAGCCGTCGTCTCGTCGAGCTCCACGGCGGTCACCTCGAGGTCGAGGGAGGACATGGCCATCGCGTCGGCGCCGAGCCCGCAGCCGAGGTCCGCCACGTGGCGGACACCCGCGTCGACGAAGCGCCGCGCGTGGCGTGCGGCGATCGAGAGCCGGGTGGCCTGTTCGAGGCCCGCGCGGGTGAACAGCATGCGCGAGGCGAACTCGCCGAATTTCGCCTCGGCGCGGACGCGCAGGCGGGCCTGGGAGAGGACGGCGGCCACGAGCTCGGGGGAGTGCCCGGCCTTGCGCATCCGCGTGCTCAGGGCGAGGGCGTCCTCCTCGCGGTACGGTCCCAGCGAGTTCACGAGGGCCCAGCCCTCCGGCGTCAGCAGCGGCGCCAGCTGCTCAGGGGCGTGGTTGTCATGGGCCATGCCATCCAGCGTAGTGTCCCGGGCGGTCCGCCCCATGCGGTGCCGGATTCGCTAGGGTGGAGCGCATGGAGACAAGCCCCAGCGTCGACCCTGTCCCTGCACGCAAGGAGCCGGCCGGCGGGGGTGCCCGCCTGCGCCAGTACGCCCGCCCCGTCCTCATCGGGGGGATTGTCCTGGTGGTGGTCGGCGTCGTGCTGCTGCTCGTGGTGATGGGCCTGGACGCGTTCAACGCGACGGTCTACTCCGTGGACGGCAAGAGCGTCGGCGACGCCACGGCCGAGGCCCAGTCCTTGAGGGACCAGTTCCTGGTGGCCAAGGTCACGGGCCTCGTCGGCCTGATCGTGGGCGGGGTGGCCATCGTGGCCTCGACCGCTGCCCTGTACGTGACCCGGGGCCTCGTGGCGGAGCAGGACGGCGACGACCTCGGCTACGACGAACTCGCCGGGGAGTAGCGCACGACGGCGCGCTGCCGCCACCGTGTTGGCACTCGCCTTGACCGAGTGCCAACGGGCTCACTAGAGTCACCAGTAGCACTCGGCAGCGCTGAGTGCTAACTGTCAGGCACGCTCCCGGCACCCGCGACGACGGTTGCTTGCCCGGCTCCCCACCCGTGACCCGTTCATGAAAAGGAGAGATCCGTGTCGGTCTCCATCAAGCCCCTCGAGGATCGCATTGTCGTCAAGCCGCTCGAGGCCGAGCAGACCACCGCGTCCGGCCTCGTGATCCCGGACACCGCGAAGGAGAAGCCGCAGGAGGGCGAGGTCGTGGCCGTGGGCCCCGGCCGCGTCGATGACAACGGCAACCGCGTGCCGATCGACGTCACCGTCGGCGACGTGGTCCTCTACTCCAAGTACGGTGGCACCGAGGTCAAGACCGGCGGCGCCGAGTACCTCGTGCTCTCGGCCCGCGACGTCCTCGCGATCGTCGTCAAGTAACGCCGTGCACCGCACCCCGGCCGCCCATCCGCGGCCGGGGTGTTGTGCGTGATTCACCCCTAGGAGTAGCGAATGGCTAAGCAGCTCGCATTCAACGACGCCGCCCGCAAGGCCCTCGAGGCCGGTGTCGACAAGCTCGCCGACACCGTCAAGGTCACCCTCGGCCCCCGCGGCCGCAACGTGGTCCTCGACAAGAAGTGGGGCGCGCCCACCATCACGAACGACGGCGTCACGATCGCCCGCGAGGTCGAGCTCGAGGACCCGTACGAGAACCTCGGCGCCCAGCTCGCCAAGGAGGTCGCGACCAAGACCAACGACGTGGCCGGCGACGGCACGACGACGGCGACCGTCCTCGCCCAGGCCCTCGTCAAGGAGGGTCTGCGCAACGTGGCCGCCGGCGCGGCCCCGGGCGAGATCAAGCGCGGCATCGAGGCGGCCGTCGAGGCCGTCGCGAGCCGCCTCGCGGACAACGCTCGCGAGGTCTCCGGCCGCCACGTGGCCAACGTGGCCGCGATCTCGGCGCAGTCCGAGGAGATCGGCGACCTGCTCGCCGAGGCCTTCGACAAGGTGGGCCAGGACGGCGTCATCACGATCGAGGAGTCCTCGACCACGCAGACCGAGCTCGTCCTCACCGAGGGCATGCAGTTCGACAAGGGCTACCTGAGCCCGTACTTCGTCACGGACGCGGAGCGCCAGGAGGCGGTCCTCGAGGACGCGCTCATCCTCATCCACCAGGGCAAGATCTCCTCGCTGACGGACTTCCTGCCGCTGCTGGAGAAGGTCCTCGCGGCCTCGAAGCCCCTCTTCGTCATCGCGGAGGACGTGGAGGGCGAGGCCCTCTCGACCCTCATCGTCAACCGCATCCGCGGCACGCTGAGCGTCGTGGCGGTCAAGGCCCCGGGCTTCGGCGACCGCCGCAAGGCCATGCTCCAGGACATTGCGACCCTCACGGGCGCGCAGGTCGTCTCCCCGGAGGTCGGCCTGAGCCTGGACCAGGTGGGCCTCGAGCAGCTCGGCACCGCCCGCCGCATCACGGTCACGAAGGACAACACGACCATCGTGGACGGCGCCGGCTCGCACGAGGACGTCCAGGCCCGGGTCGCGCAGCTGCGCGCCGAGCTGACCCGCACCGATTCCGACTGGGACCGCGAGAAGCTCCAAGAGCGCCTCGCGAAGCTCGCGGGCGGCATCGGCGTCATCAAGGTCGGCGCGGCCACCGAGGTGGAGCTCAAGGAGAAGAAGCACCGCATCGAGGACGCCGTCTCGGCGACCCGCGCGGCCCTCGAGGAGGGCATCGTGGCCGGCGGCGGCTCCGCCCTCGTCCACGCCGTGCGCGCCCTCGACGAGGACGCCTCGGTCAAGGCCCTCGCCGGCGACGCCGCGGCGGGCGTGGGCATCGTGCGCCGCGCGCTCGTCCAGCCCCTGCGCTGGATCGCCCAGAACGCGGGCCACGACGGCTACGTCGTCGTCAGCAAGGTTGCCGACGCCGAGGTCAACCACGGCTTCAACGCCAAGACCGGCGAGTACGAGGACCTCATCGCAGCCGGAGTCATCGACCCGGTCAAGGTGACCCGCTCGGCGCTGCGCAACGCGGCCTCGATCGCGGCCCTCGTCCTGACCACGGAGACTCTGGTCGCCGAGAAGCCTGCCGAGGACGCCGACGCCCACGCCGGGCACAGCCACTAAGCTCACCGGCAGGCACAGAACCAGCACGGCACAGAGCCGGCAGGCAGAGAAGAGTACGACGGCGGCCGCCCACCTCACGCACGAGAGGTGGGCGGCCGCCGTCGTGCGTCCGAGCGCGCGGGTGCGCGGCGCGCTCTTTCACATCACGGGGCAACGTCCCTCACAAGATCCGCACAGACTGCCGCGGGGGAATGGAGGGCGGAACAGGCAGCGGAGTGAGGGAGAGTGGGCGCGTGGTGGCCTTGGGGCACAGGACAATGGCGGGGGGCCGCGTCTTCCGGCCGGAGATCCAGGGGCTCAGGGCGGTCGCCGTGGCGCTCGTGGTGCTGTACCACGTGTGGCTCGGGCGGGTCTCGGGCGGCGTGGACGTGTTCCTCATGGTGTCCGCGTTCCTCATGACCGGGCAGTTCGTGGCCCGGCACCGCCGTGGAGAGCCGACCTACCTCGTCAGGCACTGGCTGCACGTGTTCCGCCGGCTCCTGCCGGCCGCGGCGGTGACGGTCGCGGGGACCGTGGTCGCCGCTGTCGTGTTCCTTCCGGCCACCCGCTGGGCCACGGTCCTCGAGCAGGGCGCCGCCTCCCTGGCGTACGCCGAGAACTGGATCCTGCAGCGCGACGCCGTGGACTACTACGCCTCGGACCACTCGGCCGCGAGCCCGTTCGAGCACTTCTGGTCCCTTTCGATCCAGGGGCAGATCTTCATCCTGTTCCCGGTGCTGTTCGTGGCGCTCGGGGCGCTCGCACGGCGGCGCGGCCGCCCGCTCGAGTACGGGGCCATCCTCGCCGTGGGCTTCGGCGTGGTGTTCGCCGCCTCGTTCGCGTTCTCGGTCTGGTACACGGCCGTGGACCAGGAACAGGCCTACTTCTCGCTGCCGGCCCGCATCTGGGAGTTCGCGCTCGGCAGCCTCCTCGCCCTCGTGGTCGATCGGGTCCGGGTCGGAGAGCGCGCCGCGCTGCTCCTCGGGTGGGGCGGCATCGCGGCGATCGTCGCGTGCGGGCTCCTGCTCAATGTCGAGGGCGTCTTCCCGGGCGCGATCGCGCTGTGGCCCACGCTCGCGGCCGCCGCCGTGATCCTCGCCGCCCAGCACGGCGGCCGGTTCGGCGTGCACCGCCTCCTCGCGTCGACACCGCTGCGCAAGCTGGGCGACATCTCCTACGGGCTCTACCTGTGGCACTGGCCGGTGCTGGTCATCGCCCTCACGTGGCGCAACCGCGACCAGGCCGGCTGGCTCCTCGGCACCGCGGTGATCGTGGTGGCGCTCGCGCTGGCGTGGGCGACCACGAGGCTCGTCGACGCGCCCTGGCGGGCGTGGCGGTGGCCCGAGCTGCGGCTTCGGAACGGTTTCGCCGGAGTCGCCGCGTGCGTCCTCGTGGGCCTCGTGCCGATCGCCGCGGTCCAGGGGGCCGTCACCACGAAGGCCACCCAGGCCGAGGCGCGGGCCGGGATCGACAATCCCGGGGCCGAGGCGCTCGACCCCGGCTACGCGGGCCAGGCCTCGCCCACGGCGAGCCTCCTGCCCGTGGCCCAGAATGTGCCCAACGACTGGTACGCCCTGCCGGGCAAGTGCTCGGCGGACCTCAAGGTCCCTGCGTCGCTGACGTCGATCTGCGCCATGAACACGGTCTCCGCGGACGCGTCCAAGACGATCGTCGTGGTGGGCGATTCCCACGCCGAGCAGTGGATGTCCGCCCTCGAGCCGGTGGCCAGCGCCAAGGGCTACCGCGTGGTCTCGCTCCTGGTCGGCGGCTGCGTGTACGCGCCCACCGTCTCGTCGGGCAACGCGACCTGCGACGCGTTCAACAGGGCGACGGCCGCCTACCTTGCGGCGAACCCGCCGGGCACAGTGTTCATGGTCGGCACGGTGGCGGTCCCGTCGTCGTCCGCCGAGACGCTCACGCCGGGCCTCGAGGCGACGGTGGACTCGCTGACCGCGAAGGGGACCAACGTCGTCGCGGTCCGCGACAACCCGCGGTTCACGTTCAACATGGCCGACTGCGTGGCGCGCAACGGAGCCGCCGCGTCGCAGTGCAGTCCTGCACAGTCCTCAGTGCTCGCCGCAGAGGACCCGCTCGAGGCCTTCGCGACGCAGCACCAAGCGCACTATGGCACGCACTTCGCCCAGATCGACATGACCGACCTCCTGTGCCCGGACGGGGTGTGCCGCGGCGTCATCGGCAACACGTTCGTCTTCCTCGACGACAACCATCTGACCCGCACGTATGCGGCGTCGATGTCCGCGGCCCTCGGGGAGCGGATCGCGGCCACCGGCCTGCTGACGTGAGGGGTCAGGCGGTCGACTAGACTGGTCATTTCGCCCAGCCCGAGGAGGCCCCCGCCATGACGTCCGCACGCCCGGACGCGGCGTCATCGCGATCGGGAACGTCCACCGGCTGGTAGGGCGCGGGCTGGGAACGGGTGTGCGATTCGTCACGCGGGCCCGCCCGCGGAATACCGGCCGGCCCGCCGGAAGTTTAGGATAGAAGCCACCGCGGCGGACCAGTCCCGTAAGAACTGGCTGGTCATCAGCGCATCCACTTCCCATGCCTACCCGGCACACGGCCAAGGAGCACTCATGACCCTGCCCACTCCGGCCCCCGAGCACGACGCGTTCGCACGCGACCCGTTCGCGCTCCTCGGACTGACCTACGACGACGTCCTCCTCCTCCCCGGACCCACGGACGTCATCCCGTCCGAGGCGGACACCTCGACCCGGCTGTCCCGCCGCATCCGGCTCGGCATGCCGATCCTCTCCGCCGCGATGGACACCGTGACCGAGGCCCGCATGGCCATCAGCCTGGCCCGGCAGGGCGGCATCGGCATCCTCCACCGCAACCTCTCGATCCAGGACCAGGCCGACCAGGTCGACCAGGTCAAGCGCAGCGAGTCCGGGATGATCACCAAGCCCGTGACCGTGGGCCCCGACGCGACGCTCAAGGAGCTCGACGACCTCTGCGCCCACTACCGCGTCTCCGGCCTTCCGGTCGTGGACGGGAACCGCAAGCTCCTCGGGATCATCACGAACCGCGACACGCGCTTCATCCCCGGGGACCAGTTCGCGACCCGCAAGGTCCACGAGGTCATGACCCCGATGCCGCTCGTGACCGCGAAGGTCGGGGTGGGCCGTGACGAGGTCATCGGCCTCCTGGGGAAGCACCGCATCGAGAAGCTGCCCCTCGTGGACGAGATGGGCATCCTCCAGGGCCTCATCACGGTCAAGGACTTCGAGAAGGCGGACCAGTACCCGAACGCGACGAAGGACGACGCCGGGCGCCTCCGCGTCGGCGCGGCCGTCGGCTTCTTCGGCGACGGCTACGAGCGTGCGATGAGCCTCGTCGAGGCCGGCGTGGACGTCCTCGTTGTCGACACGGCCAACGGGCACTCGCAGGGCGTGCTGGACATGATCGGCCGCCTCAAGAAGGACCCGGCGGCGGCGCACGTGGACGTCATCGGCGGCCAGGCCGCCACGCGCGAGGGCGCCCAGGCGCTCATCGACGCGGGCGCGGACGCGATCAAGGTCGGGGTGGGCCCGGGCTCGATCTGCACGACGCGCGTCGTGGCCGGCGTGGGCGTCCCCCAGATCACTGCGATCTACGAGTCCTCCAAGGCCGCCATCCCCGCGGGTGTGCCGCTCATCGCCGACGGCGGCCTGCAGTACTCGGGCGACATCGGCAAGGCCATCGTGGCCGGCGCCGACTCCGTCATGCTCGGCTCGCTGCTCGCGGGCACGGCGGAGGCGCCGGGCGACCTCGTGTTCATGAACGGCAAGCAGTTCAAGTCCTACCGCGGCATGGGCTCGCTCGGCGCGATGCAGACCCGCGGGAAGAACACCTCCTACTCGAAGGACCGCTACTTCCAGGCGGACGTGCCCTCCGACGAGAAGCTCATCCCCGAGGGCATCGAGGGCCAGGTCCCGTACCGCGGCCCGCTCTCCGCGGTGGCCCACCAGCTCATCGGCGGCCTGCGACAGACCATGTTCTACGTCGGCGCGCACACGATCGAGGAGCTCAAGACCAAGGGCAGGTTCGTCCGCATCACCGCGGCCGGACTCAAGGAGAGCCACCCGCACGACATCATGATGACCGTCGAGGCGCCCAACTACCGCAAGTAGCACGCCTCCGCCCCCGGCACGCACGACGGCGCCCGCTCACCTCCCGTGGTGAGCGGGCGCCGTCGTGCGCTGGGGCTCCCGTAAGCTAGGAGCCGTGACTTACGAGATCGAAATCGGCCGCGGCAAGCGCGGCCGCCGCGCATACTCCCTCGACGACATCGCGATCGTGCCGATCCGCCGCACGCGTGATCCCGAGGACGTCTCGGTCTCGTGGCAGATCGACGCCTACCGCTTCGATATGCCGGTCATTGCCGCCCCGATGGACTCGGTCATGTCCCCGTCCGCGGCCATCACGCTCGGCAGGCTCGGCGGCCTTGGCGTCCTGGACCTCGAGGGCCTCTGGACGCGCTACGAGGACCCCGAGCCCGTCCTGGAGGAGATCGCCGCCCTCGCGGGGGAGCCCACCAGCAGTGCCGTCACCCGCCGCCTGCAGGAGCTCTACGCCGCGCCCGTGGAGCCCGAGCTCATCTCCGCGCGCCTCGCCGAGATCAGGGCCTCCGGCGTCACCGTTGCCGGGGCGCTCACGCCCTCGGGCACCCTGACGCACTACAAGACGGTGCTCGCGGCCGGCGTGGACCTGTTCGTGATCCGCGGGACCACGGTCTCGGCCGAGCACGTCTCGAAGAACCAGGAGCCCCTGAACCTCAAGAAGTTCATCTACGAGCTCGACGTCCCCGTCATCGTCGGCGGTGCCGCCGGGTACACGCCCGCGCTGCACCTCATGCGCACGGGGGCCGCCGGCGTGCTCGTGGGCTTCGGCGGTGGAGCGACGACGACCACCCGCCGCGCGCTGGGCATCCACTCGCCGCTCGCCTCGGCGATCAGCGACGTGGCCGCCGCCCGCCGCGATTACATGGACGAGTCCGGCGGCCGGTACGTGCACGTCATCGCCGACGGCGGGATGGGCACCTCGGGGGACATCGTCAAGGCCATCGCGATGGGCGCCGACGCGGTCATGCTTGGATCCGCCCTTGCCCGCGCCGAGGAGGCCCCGGGACGCGGCTGGCACTGGGGCGCCGAGGCGCACCACGGCGACACGCCCCGCGGGGAACGCGTCAACGTCGGGACCGTGGGGCCCATGGAGGAGGTCCTCTTCGGCCCCGGCCACCACGCGGACGGCACGAGCAACCTCATCGGGATGCTCCGCCGGTCCATGGCGACCTCCGGCTACTCGGACCTCAAGGAGTTCCAGCGGGTCGACGTGGTCGTCTCGCCCTACCAGAGGTGAGGCGCACCTCGCCCGAACAGACTCCCGTGCTTGACCGCCCCGCCTAGACTCGGAGCCATGACAGCACAGCTCAGCCCGGAGTACCGCGAGGCCTCCCTGACGCGGTTCAAGGAGACGTCGCAGGCCGGACGCGAGCTCGATGTCCTGATCGTCGGCGGAGGGATCGTGGGCGCCGGCTCGGCACTCGACGCGGTCACCCGCGGGCTCGAGGTCGGCATCGTCGAGGCGAGGGACTGGGCCTCGGGCACGTCGTCGCGCTCGTCGAAGCTCCTGCACGGCGGCCTGCGGTACCTCGAGATGCTCGACTTCCGGCTCGTCCAGGAGGCCCTGCAGGAGCGGGGCCTCCTGCTCCAGCGCATCGCCCCGCACCTCGCGCGGCCGGTGCCGTTCCTCTACCCGCTGCAGCACCGCTTCTGGGAGCGGGTCTACGTGGGCATGGGCCTCATCCTGTACGACACGCTCGGGCTCACGAGCGGGCACAGCAACGGGGTCCCCATCCACAAGCACCTCTTCCGGCGGGGGACCCTGCGTGCTGCCCCGAGCCTGCGCGAGGACGCCATGATCGGCTCGATCCGCTACTACGACGCCCAGATCGACGACGCCCGCATGGTCGCCACCGTGGTGCGCACCGCGGCGCAGTACGGGGCCCACGCGGCCAACCGGGTCGCCGTCGTCGACTTCCTCCGCGAGGGCGAGCGCGTGGTGGGGGCGCGCATGAAGGACCAGGAGACCGGCACCGAGTTCGAGGTGCGCGCCAAGCAGGTCATCAATGCCACCGGGGTGTGGACCGACGAGACCCAGGACATGGTCACCGAGCGCGGCCAGCTCCACGTCCGCGCCTCGAAGGGCATCCACCTCGTGGTCCCGCGCGACCGCTTCCAGTCGACCGTGGGCCTCATCCTCCGCACTGAGAAGTCGGTCCTGTTCGTGATCCCGTGGGGCCGGCACTGGATCATCGGCACCACCGACACGGACTGGAATCTGGACAAGGCGCACCCGGCCGCGTCGAGCACGGACATCGACTACCTGCTCGAGCACGTCAACAGGGTGCTCAAGCGGCCCTTGACCCGGGAGGACGTCGAGGGCGTCTACGCGGGACTGCGGCCCCTCCTCGCAGGGGAGAATGACTCGACCGCAAAGCTCAGCCGGGAACACGTCGTCGCGCATCCCGTCCCGGGGCTCGTCATGGTCGCCGGGGGCAAGTTCACCACGTACCGCGTCATGGCCAAGGACGCTGTCGACGAGGCCACGCGTGCCATGGACGAGAGGGTCCCCGCCTCGTGCACGGACCGGGTGCCGCTCATCGGCGCCGACGGCTTCCGCGCCGTCTGGAACCGCCGGCACCGTCTCGCGGACCGGGCCGGGGTGCACGTGGCCCGCGTGGAGCACCTCCTGAACCGCTTCGGCTCGGTGGCCAACGAGGTGCTCGACCTGCTCGCGGCCCACCCTGAGCTCGCGGAGCCGCTCCCGGGTGCCGACGACTACCTGCGCGCTGAGGCGGTCTACGCGACGACCCACGAGGGCGCCCGCCACATCGAGGACGTCCTGACCCGCCGCACGCGCATCTCGATCGAGGCATGGGACCGCGGCGTCACCGCCGCGCCGGTGGTCGCCGACCTGATGGCGCCGCTGCTCGGCTGGAGCCAGACCCAGCGCGACAACGAGGTCGCGCACTACCTCGCCCGCGTCGAGGCCGAGCGGCTCAGCCAGCAGCAGCCCGATGACGAGTCGGCAGGGGCCGCGCGGATGGGCGTGGCGGATATCGTCCCGGTAAAGTAGGCGCATGCCCCAGACCGGCCCCTTCGACCGCTACGATGCCCAGCTGACGACCCCAGGGCTCGTGATCCTCGAGATGGTGGCCGAGGACCGCGCCGACGCCACACGCCAGCTCGCTGCCAGGCTCAAGGCCGAGGATCGGATCGACGACCTCGACGCCTTCCTCGCGGACGTCGCAGCGCGGGAGCACCAGATGGCCACCGGCCTGCCCGGCGGGATCGGGCTGCCCCACGCCCGCAGCGAGCACGTCCTCGAGGCATCGATCGCGGTGGGGGTGGCCAAGTACGGCCACGCGCTCGACTTCGGGGCCGCCGACGGCCCCGCCCACGTGGTGCTGCTGATCGCGACGCCCGCGGCGTCCTTCTCCGAGCATCTGGAGGTGCTCGCCACTATGGCCCGCTCGCTCTCGAAGGAGGGCTTCCGCAACTCGCTCCGGCGTGCGAATGATCCGGACATCATCTCCGAACTCGTCAACTCCACGCTCCTGTTCTCCGACTGACGCCCCTGGCCCGGCCTGGGGCTGCCTTGTTGCTGCCTGGTTGCCTGTTCTGGGCCGTTTACGTTTTCTACAGCTTGTCGGAGTACCGTTAACGGGTGCTCCGAACTGCCCTGAAGCCCCAGTGGATCGCGGCGCTCGTGGGAGCGCTCGTCGTGTCCTGGGTGTTCGTGCTTCTGAGCCAGTGGCAGTTCTCCCGCTCCGTCTCCGAGGCGACGCCTCCCGTCAGGACGACCGAGCAGGTCAAGCCGCTCACCGACGTCGTGCGCCCCGGCGAGGCCTTCCCCGGTACCGCCGCGGACCAGATGGTCACCTTCACCGGCAGCTACGACCCGAAGCGGCAGGTGCTCGTGGCGGACCGCCTGCAGGACGGCCGCACCGGCTGGTGGGTGGTCACCGCATTCACGGTCGACGGCGCGCCCGCAGTGGGCGGCGAACGCGGCACCGTGGTCCCAGTGGCCCGCGGATGGATCGCCTCGCCCGGGCAGGCCGGCCCGCCGCCTTCGGGCGTGATCACCCTCACCGGCCGGCTCCTGCCGTCGGAAGCGCCGCAGGCGAAGCAGGACCTCGCGGCCGGCCAGGTCGCGACGCTCTCCGTCGCCCAGCTCATCAACGTCTGGGATGTGCCGAGCTACCCGGGGTTCGTGAGCGCGACGGCCGCGACCACCGCCTCTGGCACGCCCGTGCCGGCTTCCGCCGGGCTCGAGCCCCTGAGCGTCGCACCGCAGCCGCTCGAGCAGCCGGTCAATTGGCTGAACATCTTCTACGCCGTCGAATGGGTCGTGTTCGCCGGTTTCGCGATCTTCCTGTGGTGGCGTCTTGTCCGCGACGACTATGAGCGCACCCAGGACGCGATTGCTGACGCGGCGGCCGCCGAGGCCGCTGACCACGCCGCCAACGAGCCATCGGACCAAACCACCACGGACGCCCACACAGCGCCCAGCGAAACCGGAGGAACACCGTGATCGACCCCAAGCCCGCCGTGGGCCGAACCACCGGCCAGCGCCGCTTCGGCGGCACCGTCGCCCAGATCCGCTCCGCGCTGAAGTTCTACCGCGTCGCGGCCTACGTGACGGGCACGATGCTCCTGCTGCTGTGCGCCGAGATGATCGCCCGGTACGCGTTCGGCCAGTTCCTGTTCGCCGGCGGCAGCGACGCGTTCACCGGCAGGCCCTTCGGGTTCGGCCTGGCGGACGCGGAGCCTGCGGGCGTCGTCGGCGGGGTGAACGTCTCCATCACGATCCTCATCGTCCACGGCTGGATGTACGTGATCTACCTCATCTCCAACTTCCGCGTGTGGTCGCTCATGCGCTGGCCCTTCATGCGGTTCATCCTCATGGCGCTGGGTGGCGTCGTGCCGTTCCTGAGCTTCTTCGTCGAGCGCCGGATGCATGCCGAGGCGGAGCGCGAACTCGAGTCTCACCCCGAGGCAGGCCAGCGGTACTGACTGGTCCGGTACCCTTGATGGAGTGACTACAGCTTCCCAAGACTCGGCCCAGTCGCCCACAGTGCAGACTGCCCAGCGGCCGGTGCTCGTGGTGGACTACGGCGCCCAGTATGCGCAGCTCATCGCACGCCGCGTGCGCGAGGCCAACGTGTACTCGGAGATCGTCCCGCACACCCTGACCACCGAGCAGATCCTCGCCAAGAGCCCCGCCGCCATCATCCTCTCCGGAGGGCCCTCGAGCGTGTACGCCGAGGGCGCGCCGAGCGTTGGGCCCGACCTGTTCGAGGCCGGCGTGCCCGTGTTCGGCATCTGCTACGGCTTCCAGGCGATGGCCAACGCACTCGGCGGCACGGTGGCGCGCACGGGGCTGCGCGAGTACGGTGCCACGGTTGCGACCGCCGTCGGCGAGCCGCATTCCCTGCTCGCCGGGATCCCGGCCGCCCAGAGCACGTGGATGAGCCACGGCGACTCCGTGCAGACGGCGCCGGCCGGGTTCGAGGTGCTCGCGACCACGGCGGGTGCGCCCGTCGCGGCGTTCGTCAACGAGGCCAAGGCCCTCGGCGGGGTCCAGTGGCACCCCGAGGTCAAGCACTCCGACTTCGGCCAGAGGGTGCTCGAGAACTTCCTGTTCGAGGTCGCCGGGCTCGAGCCCAACTGGACCACGGGCAACATCGTCGAGGAGCAGGTCGAGCGGATCCGTGCCCAGGTCGGAGACGCCCGCGTGATCTGCGGGCTCTCGGGCGGCGTCGACTCCGCCGTCGCCGCGGCACTCGTCCAGCGCGCGGTCGGCGACCAGCTCACGTGCGTCTTCGTCGACCACGGCCTCCTGCGAGAAGGCGAGGCCGAGCAGGTCGAGCGCGACTTCGTCGCGGCGACCGGCGTCAAGCTCCATGTGGCCAACGAGCAGGAGCGCTTCCTCGGCGCGCTCGCGGGAGTCACGGACCCGGAGGAGAAGCGCAAGATCATCGGGCGCGAGTTCATCCGCGCGTTCGAGGAGGCCGAGCGTGCCATCGTCGATGAGGCCAATGCCGCCGGGGAGCAGATCAAGTTCCTCGTCCAGGGCACCCTGTACCCGGACGTGGTCGAGTCCGGCGGCGGCGAAGGCGCGGCCAACATCAAGAGCCACCACAACGTTGGAGGCCTCCCCGAGGACCTCCGGTTCGAGCTCGTCGAACCGCTCCGGGCACTCTTCAAGGACGAGGTGCGCGCCGTCGGTCGGCAGCTGGGGCTCCCTGAGGTCATCGTCGCCCGCCAGCCGTTCCCCGGTCCGGGCCTCGGCATCCGGATCATCGGCGAGGTCACGGCGGAACGGCTCGAGCTGCTCCGCAAGGCTGACGCGATCGGCCGCGCCGAGCTCACCGCCGCGGGCCTCGACAACGAGGTGTGGCAGATGCCCGTGGTGCTCCTCGCCGACGTCCGCAGCGTGGGCGTCCAGGGCGACGGCCGCACGTACGGTCACCCGATCGTGCTGCGCCCCGTCTCGAGCGAGGACGCCATGACCGCCGACTGGTCCCGCCTCCCGTTCGACCTCCTCGCGAAGATCTCCAACCGGATCACCAACGAGGTTGACGGTGTGAACCGCGTGGTCCTCGACGTCACGAGCAAGCCGCCGGGAACCATCGAGTGGGAGTAGCCATCGGGCTGCCCTTGACGTGAGACGGCCGGCGCCCCCTGCGGGACGCCGGCCGTCGCCGTTCGGGCCGTCGGCTACCCTGGCGTCGCTGATTTCGCCGCCCGCAGCGTTGCACGCCCGGGGAATGCGACATGACAGGCTAACCTCGGAGCTATGCCGAGATGGTCCACAGGCAAACAAGCCAGC
This sequence comes from Sinomonas cyclohexanicum, assembly GCF_020886775.1. Lineage (GTDB taxonomy): Bacteria > Actinomycetota > Actinomycetes > Actinomycetales > Micrococcaceae > Sinomonas > Sinomonas cyclohexanicum. Next base: position 2,946,850 of record NZ_AP024525.1, on the reverse strand, counting down.
GCACTTGCAGCTCTTCAGGAGAGCGACGACGTGCCCGAGACGACGACCCCCGAGGAGGAGGCCCGCCTTGAGGCGTGGCTCTCGGCCCTGCCCGGGGTGACGGGACCGGACACGATGCTCGCGTTCTTCCCCGGACCTGACGGCAGTATCGACCTCACCCATGCGCATGCCTCCGGCCTCGCCCAGCTGCTCGCCGGCCGCCGGACACGGCTCTCGACCCTCCTGCGTGACCGCCATGACTACACCCGTGCGGCCCGCGCCGCCCGGAACCTCCGCGCCAAGTCGCATGAACTCGCGAACGAGCGCGGGGTCGACGCCGGCCACCTCGCTGCCGGGCTCGCGACCTGGACGTCTGCCGTGGGCGGCAGGCCGCGCCGCGTGAGCGCGCCCGTTCTGCTCGCCGCGGTCGAGCTCACCGTCCGCCCGGAGCAGGACGACTTCGAGCTCAAGCTCACCGAGCAGGCCAGGATCAACCCCGCCCTCGTGCGGCATCTGCGCGCCGTGCACCGGATCGACATCGATGCCGCGGCGATCGAGCGGATGGCGTACAGCACCGCGCGGCTCGACCCGCACCCGGTGCTGGAAAGAGTCAGGGCCCTCGTGGCGCCCATCGCCGGGGCCCAGGTCGAGTCCCGCCTGACCGTCTCCACCTTCGCGGACCTCGAGGAGTCGCTCGAGGACCCTGCGATCACCGCCGCGCACCCGATCCTCGCGGCGATGGCCTCGACATCCGGCTCGGTCCACCCCGCCCCCGAGCCACTGGACGAGTCTCGCTTCCCCGCCCTCGATGAGCGCGACCCCGAGGACGAGTTCCTCGTCCTCGATGCCGACGCCGACCAGCAGCTCGTCATTGACGCGGTCCGGGCGGGGGACTCGCTCGTGGTCGAGGCGCCCCCCGGCACCGGGCAGACCCAGACGGCGGTGAACGCCCTCGCGGCCCTCGTCGAGTCGGGGCGCTCCGTGCTCGTCGTCGCGGAGCGCCGGGCAAGCCTTGCTGAGCTTCACCGCGAGTGCGACGCCCTCGGCCTGGGCTCGCTCGTCCTGCAGCTCGGGGCAACCGTTGGTCCGGGCCAGCTGCGCTCGCAGATCGTCCGCGCGATCGTGCGCAATGAGAAGTCTCACGAGCCCCAGCTCGAAGGTGTCTACCGGGTCCTGCGGGACCGCCGCCACCAGCTCATGGACCACGTCGCCTCGCTGCACAACGTCCGCGAACGCTGGGGATGCTCGCCGTACGAGGCGATGCAGTCCCTCGCGGCCCTCACGTCGCTGCACCCGGCCCCCGCAACCACGGTGCGGCTCAAGCGGAGCGTCCTGGACAGCATCAAGGACCGCGCCGGCCTCAGCGAGCGGCTTCGACGGGCGGCCGATCTCGGGAGCTTCAGCCGTGCCGTCGCGGAGAGCCCGTGGCACGGCGCGCGCCTCGTGACGCGCCGAGAGACGGACGATGCGCGCGAGCTCGCCGCACGCCTTTCGACCGAGGTTCCCGCGCTCAAGGAACGCATGGCCGCCGTGGCCGAGCACGCCGCGATCCGGCTCGAGCCGACGGTGGCGGGATGGGGGCGACAGCTCGAGCTCCTCGTCTCGGTGCGCGAGAGCCTGGACAAGTTCACCCCGGACATCTTCGACCGGCCCGTCACGGACCTGATCGCGGCCACTGCCCCCGCCGCGTGGCGCAGGGAACGCGGCATCGAGGTGACGGCGCTGCAGCGTTCGCGGCTCCGCAGGGTGGCCAAGGAATACGTGCGGCCCGGGGTTCACCTGTCCGACCTCCACAGCTCCCTGTCCCTCGTCCAGTCGCAGCGCGAGGCCTGGGCCCTGTGCGCGACGTCCCAACGGCACCCCTCGGTCCCCTCGGGGCTCGCGGAACTCAGGGAGGCGTATCTCGCCGCCGAACGGGGCCTGATGCGCCTCGGCGCGATCCTCGCACCCACCGCGCAGGGCGGGAAGCTCCTCGAGGCCAAGGTGGACAGCCTTGCGGCACGGCTTGCCGCCCTCGCGGAGGACTCGCCCCTGCTCCGCTCGCTGCCAGAGCGGACGCTGCTTGAGGACGAGCTCCGCGAGCACGGGCTGGGAGACCTCCTGAGCGACCTCACCGAGCGCGAAGCACCGGCCGGCGTCGTCGCGTCCGAGCTCGAGCTCGCGTGGTGGCAGTCGGTCCTGGAAGCGATGATCAGCGGGGACGACTACCTCGCGATGTCCGACGGCGACCAGCTGCGCCGCGCCGAGTCCGAGTTCGCCCGGGCAGACCGCGCCCACATCGCCAGCGGCGCAGCGCGGCTGAGGTGGCGGCTGGCGCGTGAATGGTCCGACGCGATCGTGCGGCACTCCCGGGAGGCGGAGGCACTCCGCGCCCTGCTCAAGGACGGCCGGATCAGCCTCGCCGCCCTCGAGCGGCAGTCCCCGCGCCTCATTCGGCCGCTCGTGCCCGTCTGGACTTGCAGCCCATACGCCCTCAATCCCGCCCTGACGCCGGGCCACAGGTTCGACGCCGTGATCCTCCTCGACGCGGACTCCATGCCGCTGCGCGCCGCTCTCCCGGCGATCGCGCGTGCCGAGAGGGTCATCGCCCTGGGCGATCCCCAGGTCGCCAACCCGAGGCCCTTCTCGGTGAGCGTCGAGCAGCAGCCCGGCCAGCCGCTTGTTCCCACGGTCGAGAGCGCCCTCACTGCACTCTCCCGCGTCCTGCCGTCGGTTCGGCTTCGCACTGTGTACCGGTCGGTGGACGAGGACCTCGACCTCCAGCTGAGCCGCCGCTTCTACTCCGGGAGCCTGCGGCGGCTGCCGGACGGTCCGAGCGTCACGGGCCTCGACAGGCCGTTCCTCCTCGAGTACCTCGCCGAGGGAATGGGCCTGCCGAGTGGAGAGGACGGCGGCGTCGAGTCTGTGGCTGCGGAAGTGAACCGCGTGGTCGACCTCGTGTTCGATCACGCGCGGCACCGCCCGGCCGTGTCCCTCGCGGTGATCACCGCCAGCGCGCACCACGCGGCCCGGGTCGGCGAGGCCATCCGCCTGCAGATGGCCAACCACCCGGACATCGTCGACTTCTTCAGCGGGGGCGAGGAACCGTTCCGGGTGGTCCACATCGACAGGGCCGGCGGCCTGGTCCGCGATCACGTGATCTTCTCGCTCGGATTCGGCCGCACCCCCCACGGCCGCGCGATGCACCACTTCGGGCCGCTCAGTGAGCCCGGCGGGCGGCGGAGGTTTGCGCTGGCGATGAGCCGCGCACGCCACAGCATGCACGTGCTGAGCTGCTTCAGGCCCTCCGAGCTGGATGTCACGCGCTTGAGCGAGGGCGCCTCGGACTTCTACGAGCTGCTCGACCGGGAGCTGGACGGCAACACGCACCTGGGCACGCCGGCGACGCGCGCCGCCGCGAGTGCCGAGGCGCTGGGCGCCGACCCGCTCGTCACCGACCTCGGGGACCGCCTTGCCTCCCGGGGCGCCCGCGTCTGGCATCACTACGACGGCGCGGTGGACATGGCCGCGGCCATCGACCCCCTGCTGACGATCGGCCTCGAGGAGCACGAGACGAGCGCGCCCGTCGCGGTCGAGTCGGACGGCACCGAGCGCTACCGCCGCCTCAGCGTTCGCGAGCGCACGCGGCAGCACCCGGAGCGACTCCAACGCCTTGGCTGGAAGCACTTCACGCTGTGGACGATCGAGGTCTTCACGGATCCAAGCAGCTGCGCCGAGATGATCGCGACGGAACTGGGCCTCGACACGCACGCCGACGAGCACGGATCGGCGGGTTTCCTCACGGGAGGGCCCGTGCCGCCCGCGACCGGCGAGCGCGCCGGGGCCCGCGCGGACGGCGGCAGGCACGCGGGCGGGTCGCTCGGTCCCGCGATGCGCACGGCCCCGAGGGCGGACGCCCCTGCCGGCGGCACGATCGGCACGAAGAAGGAGGGCGGGGCCATGGCCACCGAGCAGGGCAGTGACGAGCCGGCCCAGGGAGCCCGGCCTGCCACGGGTCCGACCGCACACGGCGGGCAGCAGGGCTCCGAGGGAAGCGATCAGGACGTGCGGGAAGGCGAGGCGGCAGCGCGCGAGCCGGACGACCCGGGCCACGCACCCAGAATGGACGCACCCGACCACGGCTCCCACGCCGCTGCGGAACTCCGCCGCCCGCGCGGAGGACGCCGCGTGACCGTGCCCGGCACGGGGCCGGCCTCCGCCGACGGGCCCGAGGCTCCGGTGCCGGCGCCCACCGAGGAGCCCGGACCGACGAATGCGGGGGAACGGGAGCGCGACCGCTGGCTCAAGGAGCAGAAGCCGCCGCACTGGGGCTAGTGGGTACCGCCTCATCGGGGCCCCGTCTCGACGAGCATGAAGAACACCTTGCCGCGCGTCGACGCCCCCGCGATCCGCAGGGCCTGCTCGGGCGACGCCCCCACCACGAGGAGTCCGTCCGAGTCCTGAGTCGAGCCGATCCACGCTCCGCCGGCCCCACCGCCCGACGCCTTCCCGGTC